>NZ_OLMK01000014.1 GCF_900290235.1 Streptomyces sp. MA5143a | reverse complement strand
GGCCGTGCGGCTCTGCGGCCTGGCGGCCCGGTGGCCCGGTGGCCCTGCGGCCTGGCGGCCTGGCGGCCCGGTGGCCCTGCGGCCCGGTGGCCCTGCGGCCTGGCGGCCGTGCGGCTCTGCGGCCTGGCGGCCTGGCGGCCCGTTGGCCCTGTGGCCCGGTGGTCCGTTGGTCTGGTGGCAAAGGGGTGCCGAGGCGTGGGTGTGCCGGTGGGTGAGGGGGCGGTTGCCAGCCGCCTGGCGCCGGGGGTGGTCGGGTGGGCCGGGGCCCCGTCAGTCCTCGGGGCCGAGTCGCCCCGGTGTCGTCAGCCTCGTCAGTGTCTCCTGCGCTTCCTTCATGATCCGGTCCACCAGTTCCTCGCAGGACGGCAGGTCGTCGATGACTCCGGTGACCTGGCCGGAGGCCATGACGCCGAGGTCCGTGCGGCCGTCGACCATCGCGGACCTCAGGAGCATCGGGGTGTTGGCGGCGAGCAGGACCTGGCTCCAGGTGAGGTCCTTGCCGTGCCTCATCGCGAGCCCGTCGCGGATCATGCCGCGCCAGGTGAGCTCCGAGATCCGGCGGAAGCCGGCCGCGTGGCGCACCGCGTGCAGCAGGGCGCGGGCGCGGCCGGACCTCTCCAGGGCGTCCACGAACTCCGTGCGGAGCATGCGGTGCGGCAGCCCGTCCACGGCCCTGGTGACGGTGACGTCCTTGACGGTCGCCGCGAGATAACGGGCCTTGACCGTGTCCGGCACCGTCGAGTCCGACGTCAGCAGGAACCGTGTGCCCATCGCGACGCCGGCCGCCCCGTACGCGAGCGCGGCGACCAGCCCCCGCCCGTCGTGGAAGCCGCCGGCGGCGACGACGGGGATGTCCACCGCGTCCACGACCTGCGGCAGCAGCACGGTCGTCGCCACGTCCCCGGTGTGCCCGCCGCCCTCCCCGCCCTGCACGACCACCGCGTCCGCTCCCCACTCCGCCACCTTCTCGGCGTGCCGCCGGGCCCCCACGGACGGGATGACGACCACCCCCGCGTCCTTCAGCTCGGCGATCAGCTCCCTCGACGGCGCGAGCGCGAACGACGCCACCCGGACGCCCTCCTCGACGATGATCCGCACCCGTTCCCGGGCGTCCCCGGCGTCGGCCCGCAGATTCACCCCGAACGGCGCGTCCGTGCGGGACCTCACCTCCCGTACGGCGTCCCGCAGCCGCTCCGGGCTCATCGTCGCGGACGCCAGGATGCCGAGGGCGCCCGCCTCGGCCGTGGCGGACACCAGGCGTGGGCCCGCGACCCAGCCCATCCCGGTCTGCACGATCGGGTGGCGGACGCCCACGAGCCGGGTGAGGGCGGTGTCCATCACCCCTGGACCTCCCGTGCGCGGGCGTTCTCCGGATCGAGCACCTCGCGGATCAACCGCAGCTCATCGGCCGACGGCTCCCGGGTGTACGGCACCTCCTCCGGTACGGCCAGCGCGAACCCGGTGGCCTCCTCGACCTGCTCGACGGTGACCCCCGGGTGCAGCGACGCCAGCCGCATCGAGCGGTCCGGGGTGGCGAAGTCGAACACCCCGAGGTCGGACACGACGCGGGGGAGCCGGTGGAAGCGAGCCGTCGCGGGATGCGCCGCGGCCCGGTCGTACCCCACCCCGCACACCATGTCGACCTGCTCCACGAACACCCGCCGGGAGTGCCGGGGAACCCAGTAACTCGTCGCGTTGTTCAGCGTGTTGACCGGCGCGCCCCGCACCCCGAGGAGCTGGCGCCGGGGGCGGGCCCAGTCGCCGACGCAGGAGATGTTCTGGTTGCCGTACCGGTCGATCTGGCTCGCACCCATCATCACGTGCCGTCGGCCACCGGTGACCAGGGCCAGGTGCTGCCGGTAGGGCAGCCACCCCTCGACGGTGCCGTCCGGGCCGACGAGCAGCGCCTCGCCGTCGGTGAGCAGCAGATCCGGGGCGAACGTCCGCCGGGCGAGACGTGCGCCCAGCGACGGGACGAGCCCCATCGGGCTGGCGAGGATCTCCCCGGCCCCACGCCACGCCTCGGCGCACGCGACCACGCAGTACTCGGCGCGGGTCGCTCCGCCCAGGCCGTCCCCACCCATACCCTCCCGGCCCATTCCGCCTCCGCTCATGCCTCCTCCTCGCGCCAGGCCCGCACGGCCTCCTGGTAGGCGTGCTCGTCGCCGGTGAGGAACCGTTCGGCGAACTCCGGCCACGCCGTGCCCGCGTACCGCTTCTGGAAGGGCTCGTCCCGCCCGTAGTCCGGCGCGCAGGACGTGAAGTGCGCCCCGTTCGGCGCCTCCACCACGCCTGTCACCACTTGGCGCTTGATCAGCAGCGACTGCGGCGGCGCCTCCTTGGTCAGCTCGGCCGTATCCACGATCCGCTCGCAGGAGACGTACGCGGCGTCGGCGGCCTCGCAGAACAGGTCGTCGAAGTAGGGGTCCGGGCCGAGGTACTGGCCGTTGCCGAGCCGGTCGGCCCGGTTGACGTGCACGAACGCGGCGTCCATGCGCAGGGCGGGCATCGCGACGAACGTCTCCCCGTCGGCGTAGGGCGAGGTGACGGTCCGCAGGGAGGGATTGACCCGCATCACGTCCGAGCCGATGCCCGCCCGCACCGGCAGGAAGGGCAGCCGGTTCGCGGCGGCGTGCAGGCCCCACATGAACATCGCCTCGTCGACCTCCATCAGCTCGAACGCGCCGCGTTCGCGTGCCGCGCGGAAGTGCGGCTCCAGGGGGATCGAGTCGAGCGTGGCGAACGCGGCGACCAGCTTCCGGATCCGTCCGGCGGCGGCGAGCATCCCCACGTCCGGGCCTCCGTACGAGACGACCGTGAGATCGGTGATCTCCGTACGGAGCAGTGCTCTCACCAGGGCCATCGGCTTGCGCCGGGACCCCCAGCCGCCGATGCCCAGGGTCATCCCGCTCTCCAGCCGCGCCACGGCCTCCTCGGCGGTCATGGCCTTGTCACTCATCCGCGCCCTCCTCCCTGCCCGCCCTGCCGAATGTGCCGCGGTCCCTGCCCGCCCTGCCGAATGTGCCGCGGACCTCGTCGGCGACCCCGCTGAGGTTCGCCTCGAAGGTGAAGCCCTGTTCGAAGCGGTAGCTGCGCCGTACGTCGACGGGGTCGATGCCGTTGATGGCGGCCTTGGCCAGCCGGATCAGCCGCCGGTCCTTCGCGGCGATCTCCGCCGCCAACTCCAGCGCGGCCGACCGCAGTCCGTCCCGCGGCACCACCCGCCACACCGAGCCGTGCGCCCGCAGTTCGCCCGCGGTCGCGGTACGCGAGGTGTAGTACAGCGCCCGCATCAGGTGCTGCGGCACCAGCCGCGCCAGATGCGTCGCCGCCCCGAGCGCCCCCCGGTCCAGCTCGGGCAGGCCGAACGTCGCGTCCTCGCTCGCCACGATCGCGTCCGCGTTCCCGACCAGACCGATCCCGCCGCCCAGGCAGAACCCCTGCACCGCCGCCACCACGGGCACCTCGCACTCGTACACCGCCGCGAAGGCCTCCGCGCAGCCCTCGTTGGCGCCGATCAGCGCGCGCTGCCCCGCCGCCTGGATCTCCTTGATGTCGACGCCCGCGTTGAACCCGCGTCCCTCCGCCGCGAGCACCACACACCCGACCGCGGGATCACGCCCCGCCGCACGCACCGCGTCGGCCAGCTCGAACCACCCCCGTACCGGCAGGGCGTTCACCGGAGGGAAATCGACCGTGACGAGAACCGTCCCCTTTTCCGGGGACGAGGTGGAGACACCCATGGGAGCATCAGCTACCTTCCACCTAACGTTTGTTTGGTGGAAGGTAGCAGCGGATGGAGCTCAACGGGAAGCTCGCCGTCGTCACCGGCGGCACACGCGGCGTCGGCGCCGGCATCGCCCACGCCTTCGCCGAGGCGGGCGCCGACGTCGTGATCTGCGCCCGCCGCCCACCCGACGCACCGCTCAAGGGCGCCGAGTTCCTGCCGCTGGACGTCCGTGACCCGGACGCCGTCCAGGCCCTCTTCGACGGCCTGCCCCGCGTCGACGTCCTCGTCAACAACGCGGGCGGCACGCCCTACCGGCCACTCACCGGCACCGGCACCGGCACTGGCGCCGGTGGCGGCACCGGCTCCGACCCCGCCACCGACGCCCGCCGCCACGCCCGCGTCATCGACCTCAACCTCACCGCGCCCCTGACGGTGTCCCTCGCCGCCCACGCGCATCTGAGGCGGTCGCGGGGCTCGATCGTGATGATCGGCAGCGTCAGCGGCAGCCGCCCCTCGCCCGGCTCCGCCGCGTACGGCGCCGCCAAGGCCGGCCTGGAACACCTCGCCCGCTCCATGGCCGTGGAGTGGGCCCCCGACATCCGCGTCAACACCCTCGTCCTCGGCATGGTCCGCACGGAGCTGTCCCACCTCCACTACGGCGACGATCACGGCGTCGCGGCCGTCGCCCGCACGGTCCCCCTCGGCCGCCTCGCCGCCCCCTCCGACGTCGGAGGGGCAGCCGTCTTCCTCGCGTCCGACGCTGCGGCGTACATCACCGGGGCGTCCCTGCTCGTCCACGGAGGCGGGGAACGCCCGGCGTTCCTGGCGGCGGCCACGCCGGGGCGGGACGGTGGGGGCGACGCTGTTCGGTGCGCCGGGGGCGGCGCCGGCCGGGCCACCGGCGGCGATGCTGACCGGGGCGTCGGCGGCCGGGCCACCGGCGGCGACACCGGCCGGCCCACCGGTGGGGACGCTGACCGGGGCGCTGGGGGCGACACCCGTCGGGCGGCCGGAGGCGAAGCGGACCGGCGTGCTCGGGGTGGTATCGGCGGGGCGGCCGGCGGCGACGCTGACCGGGACGCCGGGGGCGGGACCCGTCGGGGCGCCGGAGGCGGGACCGGTCAGGGCGTCGGAGGCGGGACCGGTCAGGGCGTCGGGGGCGGGGTCGGTCAGGGCGTCGGGGGCGGGGCCGACGCTGATTCCGTCCGGTACACGACGGGCGTCCCCCACCGAGGCGCGCCTGACGACACCGGTCGGGACGCGGTGCGCGACTCACGCAGGGCGGCGAGGCCCGACGACAGTGACGGAACCCGAGGAGGCGGATGATGAGCGGACAACGACTCTGCGAGGGGCGCGTGGTGATCGTGACCGGCGCGGGGCGCGGACTGGGGCGCGCACACGCCCTCGCGTACGCCGCTGAGGGCGCCTGTGTCGTCGTCAACGACCTCGGCGTGGGGCTGGACGGCACCCCGGACCCCGACAGCCCCGCCGCCCGGGTCGTCGACGAGATCCGCGCCGCCGGAGGGGACGCGGTCGCCCACGGCGGGGACGTCGCCACGACCGACGGGGCCGCGTCCCTCGTCCGCGCCGCGCTCGACACGTACGGACGCCTCGACGCCCTGGTCAACAACGCCGGGTTCCTGCGCGACCGCATGCTCGTCAACCTCGACGAGGACGACTGGGACGCCGTCCTCCGCGTCCACCTCAAGGGCCACTTCCTCCCGCTGAAGCACGCCGCCCTGCACTGGCGCGCCGAGGCGAAGAAGGGCCGCCGCCCCGAGGCGCGCGTCATCAACACGAGCAGTGGCGCCGGCCTCCTGGGCTCCGTCGGTCAGGGCAACTACAGCGCGGCCAAGGCGGGCGTCATCGGCCTCACGCTGGTCGCGGCGGCGGAACTGGGCCGCTACGGCGTCCTCGTCAACGCGATCGCCCCCGCGGCCCGCACGAGGATGACCGAGCGGGTCTTCGCCGAGACGATGGCCGCGCCCGGCACCGGCTTCGACGCGATGGCCCCGGAGAACGTCTCCCCACTGGTGGTCTGGCTGGGCTCCGCCGCGTGCACCGCGGTCACCGGCCGCGTCTTCGAGACGGAGGGCGGCCGCATCACGGTCATGGAGGGCTGGCACCCCGGCCCCACAGCCACCCGCCCGTCCCGCTGGACCCCCGGTGAGGCAGGAGAGACCACCCTGAAACTCCTGGCAGAAGCCCAACAGCCCGGCCGCACCTACGGCACGTAGCCCCCCGGGGGTTCACGGGGGCGCTGGGAACCGCACCCTTCCAACCCTCCCGGCACCCCACCCCCTAGGGGCGCGGGGAACTGCGCGCCCAACCCCCACGCACCGGCAGAGAACGCGCCCAGCCCCGACAACCGGCACCCTTCTAACCCTCCCCGCACTCCACCCCCCAGGGGCGCGGGGAACCGCGCGCGCAACCCCCACGCACCCGCACCGGCCCAAGCACCCGGCGGCCCCCACCCCCTACCGCGCCCGGCCACAGAACCTACGTGTCGCAGTCCAGCACCGTCCGGCACAACCCGCACCGCGCCCGCACCCGCCCCCGAACCGGCACCCGGATCCGCTGATGGCACGTCGGACAGGGAAACGACACCCGCAAGCCCCCACCCCCACCCACGCCCCGACCACCGGCACCCGCGGCACGCGCCCCCGCACCCGCCCCCGGCGCCCCCTCCGCCGAGAAGACGTACGGCACCCCCCGCTCCACCCCACCCGCCCCCGCCCGCGGCTCCCGCGCCCGGCGCCGGTCCCGCGCGTACCGTCGTCGCCCCGCCCACCCCGCCGCGGTCAACGGCGGCTGCTCCGCGTCCTGCCGTGCCCGCCCCCGCCCCTCCACGTACGCCGTGTACGCCTGCGCGCTGGTGAACCACACCGACGGGTCCTCCCCGAACACCCGCGCCCGCTTGGCCAGCACGTACCCGAACTCCTCCGGCGTCAGATACCCCAGCTTCTGCGACGACGCCCCGTCCTCCCGGTACGCGTCGAGCAGCAGCCAGCCCGCCCCCAGATACGTCGCCGCCGTGTCCGTGAGGATCTCGTTCTCGCGGACACCGGGGAACGACAGCCCCAGCCGATGCAGATAGACATGCGCCACCTCGTGCGCGAGGGCCGCCCCGATGTCCCGCCGGTGGGTGCGGAAGCGGTCGTTCAGCTCGACGAAGTACTCGGGACCGGCGGCCAGTTCGACGTTCGCCGCATGCGTCATCTCCCGGAAGCCGACGATCAGCCGGGCGTCCGGCAGCCGATAGTGCCGCACCAGCTCACGGGCGACCCGCTGGGCACCCAGATGGAGATCGTCGGTGTCGCAGAACGCCACCTCGACGGGGGAGACACTCGTGTCGAACGCCTGGATCGTGTCGTACGACAGCCGCTTGTACAGCGCGGTGATCGACGTCCGCACGACCTCCAGGTGCGGGTACCCGTGCTCGACCGGTCCGCCGTTCGCCACGTCCGCACCCCCAAAGACGCCTCGACACGTTCCACTCTAAGGGGTCCTTTCACTATGCCCGCCCGGGTCGCGCGGCCTGGCACCGCACCTCGCCGCGTTGCCGAAAAGTCCAGGTGGCTCCGCTACCAGGACTCTCCGGCGCCTTGCGATGCACGGCACCAGACCACGCGACCTGATCGGACGCTCATAGTGAAAGGACCCCTAAGCCGGTGCCCGCCGACGCCGACCGGTGTCCGCAGGGGCGGCCCGGCGCCCTCGGGGCCGCCGCCCGCGACGTGGGACGGCGGACCGGCCGACGTAGGGTGACGACCATGACCACCAGCGACACCAACGAGGCGAACAGCGGCACGGCGGCCGGCGAGGTCGACGCCGAGGTGCGGGCCGAGCTGACCCGGCTCCGGGACAGCATCGACAACATCGACGCCGCCGTCGTCCACATGCTCGCCGAACGCTTCAAGTGCACCCAGCGGGTCGGCCACCTCAAGGCCGCGCACCAACTGCCCGCCGCCGACCCGGCCCGCGAGGCCCAGCAGATCAACCGGCTGCGCGGGCTCGCCGAAAGTGCCAAGCTGGACCCGGCGTTCGCGGAGAAGCTCCTCAACTTCATCATCGCCGAGGTCATCCGGCACCACGAACGCATCGCGGACGACGCACTGAACGGCACGACCGGCGACAACGGCACCACCGCCAACGGCGCCGCCGCGGGACAGCGGTGACCACGGCGGAGTGACATCCCGCCCCCCAGCGGGCATCCTGCGTGAGCACTCTTCGTCAGACCGCGACTACATGCGGTGAGAAACTCGGATCAAGGCGCCGCCGACCGCGAGCCGCCGAGCCGAGTGAGGGGACACGGGCCATGCCGTCGGAAGCCAAGATCCTCATCGTGGACGACCACGAGGACACGCTCTACGCCCTGGAGAGCGCCCTGGCCCCGCTGGGCTACCACCTGACCCGCGCCACCAGCGGCGACGCGGCGCTCAAAGAGGTCCTGCGCGGCCAGGTCGGCCTGCTCCTCCTCGACGTGCGCATGCCCGGCGTCAGCGGCCTCGACGTCGTCCGCTACATGCGCGGCGTCGAACAGACCCAGCACATCCCCGTCATCCTCCTCACCGGCTTCGGCCCCGACGCCGAGCTGACCGCCGCCGCGTTCCGCCTCGGCGTCGCCGACCTCGTCATGAAACCCATCGACCCCTGGGCGCTGCGCACCAAGGTCCGCTACCTCTTCGACGCCCACGAACGCTCCCACGCCCTGGAACGCGAGGTCCGCGAACTGCGCGCCCGCCTCAAGGACCACCAGGACCGCGACGACCGCGCGGACCGCAAACACGACGACACCGGCGGCCGCGTCCCCGCCCAACGGGAGCGCACGGACGACGACACGCGGGACGGCGCGAACGACCGGGCATAGGCCGCATACGACCGGGCGCGCGGCGCATACGACCGGACATAGGTGGCGTACCCGGCCCGCCCCTGTCCCGTGCCCTGGGCATCAGGCAGCATGTCCCTCATGTCCGTACTGACGCGCGACGAAGCGCATGCCCGTGCCCGACTCCTCGACGTCCACCGCTACGAGATCACCCTCGACCTCACGCGCGGCGACGAGACGTTCGACTCCCGTACCGTCATCCGCTTCACCGTACGGGGGAAGAAAAAGGCCGCGGACACCTTCGTCGAGCTCAAGCCCGCCGACCTGCGCTCCGTCACCCTCGACGGCAAGCCCCTCGACCCCGAGACCCTCGACGGCAACCGCCTGCCGCTCACCGGCCTCACCCCGGGCGAACACGAACTGCGCGTCGACGCCGCCATGCGCTACTCCCGCACCGGCGAGGGCATGCACCGCTTCACCGACCCCACCGACGGCGAGACCTACGTCTACACCCAGCTGTTCATGGACGACGTCCAACGCGTCTTCGCCGCGTTCGACCAACCCGACCTCAAGGCCGTCTTCGACCTGACCGTCACCGCGCCCGAGGGCTGGACCGTCCTCGCCAACGGCATCACCGCCCAGCAGGACGACGGCACCTGGCGCGCCGCCACCACCCCCCTCATCTCCACCTACCTCGTCGCCGTCGCGGCCGGCCCCTGGCACTCCGTGCGCACCCAACACCGCGGCCTGCCCTTCGGCATCCACTGCCGCCGCTCCCTGGCCCCCTACCTCGACACCGACGCCGACGAGATCCTCGACGTCACCCGCGCCTGCTTCGACCGCTACCACGAGAAGTTCGAGGAGCCGTACCCCTTCGACTCCTACGACCAGGCCTTCGTCCCCGAGTTCAACGCGGGCGCCATGGAGAACCCCGGACTCGTCACCTTCCGCGACGAGTTCGTCTACCGCTCCGCCGTCACCGACACCGAACGCCAGACCCGCGCCATGGTCATCGCCCACGAGATGGCCCACATGTGGTTCGGCGACCTCGTCACCCTGCGCTGGTGGGACGACATCTGGCTCAACGAGTCCTTCGCCGAGTACATGGGCTACCAGACCCTCACCGAGGCCACCCGCTTCACCGACACCTGGGTCGACTTCGGCGTCGCCCGCAAGGCCTGGGGCTACGACGCCGACCAGCGCCCCTCCACCCACCCCGTCGCCCCCGAGAACGTCGACGACACCGCCGCCGCCCTCCTCAACTTCGACGGCATCTCCTACGCCAAGGGCGCCTCCGCCCTGCGCCAGCTCGTCGCCTGGCTCGGCGAGAAGGACTTCCTCGCCGGCATCAACGCCCACTTCACCCGGCACCGCTTCGGCAACGCCACCCTCGCCGACTTCATCGACAACCTCGCCGGCGCCACCGAACGCGACGTCCACGCCTGGGCCGACGCCTGGCTGCGCACCACCGGCGTCGACACCCTCACCCCCAAGGTCACCCGCGGCACCGACAGCACCTACACCCTCACCGTCGACCACGCCGGCACCCGCCCCCACCACATCACCGTCGGCGTCTACGACCAGGACCCCGGCGACGACCAGGGCCACCTCACCCTCCGCGAGAGCCTCGCCCTCGACATCCCGCAGACCGGCGACCAGCCCATCGGCAAACGCCCCGCCCTGCTCCTCCTCAACGACGGCGACCTCACCTACGCCAAGGTCCGCTTCGACCCCGACTCCTTCACCACCGTCACCGGCCACCTCAGCGGACTCCCCGACCCGCTCACCCGCGCCGTCGTCTGGAACGCCCTGCGCGACGCCGTACGCGACGCCGAACTCCCGCCCAGCGCCTACCTGGACGCCGCCCGCACCCACCTGCCCCGCGAGACCGACCTCGCCATCGTCCAGGGCGTCCTCACCTTCGCCACCACCCAGATCGCCGACCGCTTCCTCACCCCCGAGCAGCGCCCCGCCGGCCTGACCACCCTCACCGCCCTGTGCCGCGACCTCATCCGCCGCACCGAGGACGGCGACAACCCCGGGCTGCGCCTGACTGCTGTACGCCACTTCATCGACGTCGCCGCCCACCCCGACACCATCGCCGCCTGGCTCGCCGACGGCACGGTCCCCGGCGGCCCCGAACTCGACCCCGAGCTGCGCTGGCGCGTCCTCGGCCGGCTCGCCGTCCTCGGCGCGGTCGACGCCGACGCGATCGCCGAGGAACTGGCCCGCGACCCCAGCGCCACCGGCCAGGAAGGCGCCGCCCGCTGCCGGGCCGCCCTCCCCGACCCGGAGGCCAAGCAGGCCGCCTGGGAGGCGATGTTCACCACCGACGACCTCTCCAACTACCTCTTCACCGCCACCGCCCAGGGCTTCTGGCAGCCGGAACAGACGGAACTCCTCCAGGAGTACGTCGACCGCTACTGGGACGACGCGGTCGCACTGGCCGCCCGACGGGGCCCGGCCATCGCGGAGGCCGCCGGACGCTGGGCGTTCCCCGTCCACACGGTGGACGCGGACACCCTCGGCCTCGGCGAACGCTGCCTGACCGAGGCCGCCCCCATCCCGGCCCTCCGCCGAAAGCTCGTCGACCAACTCGACGACCTGAACCGCGCCCTGAAGGTCAGGAACGCGTAACCGCTCCCGGAGAACGCCGACGGTCCGACCGGGCCGGCGGCGTTCCCACGCGTGGCCGGTCGTGATCCTCACGTCGCGTGGGGCCGGCCGTGGTGCGCGGCCCGTGCGGTACCGGGCGCCGGGTCCCCGTCGGCACGCCGCACGGCCGGTCGTGGTCCCCTCCCCGGCCGTGCGGGGCCGCGGCGCCCGGTTTTCCGTGCCCCGGCTGCGGCCCAGGGCGGCGCCGTACGCTCTTTCGGTGGTAATCGGGGGCCGTTTCGGGGTCGAGCACCCAATCGGCGTACAAGATGGGACTCCCGCGCCCCGGAGGAACCCATGACCACCAGCCCGCCCCTCGCCTCAGGCCCCCAAGGTCCCGACGCGCTGCGGTCGTTGGTCGAGGTCGTGCTCGACGCGCTGCGGGACGGGGCACACGCGAGGGGCGGACCGCTGCCCGCCGGTGGGCCGGAGACGGTCGCCGCGGCCGTGCGGGACGCGCTCGGTGACCCGCTGCCCGCCGAGGGGGACCCACAGGCGTTGCGGCGGCTGGTCCTCGCCCTCGCCGCCGGCACCGCCGACCCCGCCGACCCCCTGTGCGCGGCCCACCTGCACACCCCGCCCCTGGCCGTCGCCACCGCGGCCGACCTCGCCGCCTCGGTACTGAACCCGTCGCTGGACTCCTGGGACCAGGCCCCCGCCGCCTCCGCCCTCGAAGCCCTCGTCACCCGGGCCCTCGCCGCCGAGACCGGCGCCGCCGACGCCCTCGTCACCACCGGCGGCACCGAGTCCAACCAACTCGCCGTCCTCCTCGCCCGCGAGACCCACACCGGCGGCGTACGACTCGTCTGCGGAGCCAACGCCCACCACTCCCTGCCCCGCGCCGCCTGGCTCCTCGGCCTGCCCGAACCCGTCATCGTCCCCACCCCGGCCGGCACCCTCGACCCCACCGCCCTCGACGAGACACTCACCCGGCTCCAGGGGCCCCTCCTCGTCGCCGCCACCGCCGGCACCACCGACGCCGGACTCATCGACCCGCTGCCCGACATCGCCGACCTGTGCGCGGCCCACGGCGCCCGCCTCCACATCGACGCCGCCTACGGCGGAGGGCTCCTCCTCAGCGCCCGCCACCGCCCCCGGCTCACCGCCCTGGACCGCGCCCACACCGTCACCCTCGACCTGCACAAACTCGGCTGGCAGCCCGTCGCCGCCGGACTCCTCACCGTCCGCGACGAAGCCGACCTCGCCGTACTCGGCCACCGCGCCGACTACCTCAACGCCGACGACGACACCGAAGCCGGCCTCCCCGACCTCCTCGGCCGCTCCCTGCGCACCACCCGCCGCCCCGACATCCTCAAGATCGCGGCCACCCTCAAGACCCTCGGCCGCACGGGACTAGGCGCCCTCGTCGACCAGGTCTGCGACCTCGCCCACGAGTTCGCCGCACTCATCGACGCCCACCCCGGCTTCGAGCTGTACGACCGGCCCACCATCAGCACGGTCCTGTTCCGGCCCGCCCGCGCCGACGACGACGCGGTGGCCGCCATCCGGCGAAAACTCCTGCACGACGGACGCGCCGTCCTCGGCCGCGCCGCCCTCGACGGCCGGCTCTGGCTCAAGGCCACCCTGCTCAACCCCCACACCCGGCCCGGCGACCTCACCGCCCTCCTCGCACTCGTGGAACGCGCCGACCCCGCCGCTGCCGCGGACCTCCCCGAAGGACACACCCCGACATGAGCACGCCCCCACCCACCCCGAGCACCCCGCACCCCGCCCCCGAAGCCCCCCGCGACGTCGTCGGCGTGGGCATCGGCCCCGCCAACCTCTCCCTCGCCGCCCTCGCCCACCCCCTCACCGAACTCGACGCCGTCTTCTACGAACAACGCCCCCGCTTCGACTGGCACCCCGGCCAGCTCATCGAGGGCACCACCCTCCAGGTCCCCTTCCTCGCCGACCTGGTGACCCTCGCCGACCCCGTCAGCCCCTGGTCGTTCCTCAACTACCTCAAGACCCGCGACCGGCTCTTCCCCTTCTACTTCGCCGAGCGCTTCCACATCCAGCGCGCCGAGTACGACGCCTACTGCCGCTGGGTCAGCGAGAACCTCCCCGGCCTGAACTTCGGCCACCACGTCGACTCCGTACGGTGGAACCACGAACGCGACCTGTTCGAGGTCGACTTCACCCGCCTCGACACCGAGGGCGACGCGGCACTCGGCCGCACCTACACCCGCAACGTCGTCCTCGGCGTCGGCACCGAACCCTTCGTGCCCGAACCCCTCAAGCCCCTCGTCGAAGCCCCCGGCGTCCCCGTCCTCCACGCCGCCGACTACCTGGACGCCCGCGACCGCCTCCTCACCGCCGGACACGTCACCGTCATCGGCGCCGGCCAGTCCGGCGCCGAGATCTTCCTCGACCTGCTGCGCCACCGGCCCGCCGGCCGCGAGGGACTCCACTGGCTGGGCCGCACCGAGGCGTTCGCCCCCATGGAGTACTCCAAACTCGGCCTGGAACACTTCACCCCCGACTACACCCGCTACTTCCACGCCCTCGCCGAAACCACCCGCGACCGGCTCGTCACCGCCCAATGGCGCCTCCACAAGGGCATCGGCACCGACACCATCGCCGCCATCCACGACGAGCTCTACCGCCGCACCCTCGACGGAGGCTGGCCCGACACCGTCCTCACCCCCGGCGTCCACGTCCGCACCGCCGGCCGCCTCGCCACCACCAAGGTCGAACTCCACCTCGAACACACCGAGCAGGGCACCCGCTCCCGCCTCACCACCGACGCCGTCGTCCTCGCCACCGGCTACCGCGAACGCCCCCTCGACCGCCTCCTCGCCGGCCTCGACCCCTACATCCGCCGCGACAGCCACGACCGCCCCAAGGTCGACGAACACTTCCGCATGGTCCTCGACCCGTCGGTCACCGCCTCCGGCTGCCACCTCCACATCCAGAACGCCGAACTCCACACCCACGGCGTCGGCACCCCCGACCTGGGTCTCGCCGCCTGGCGCAGCGCCACCATCCTCAACACCCTCACCGGCAAGGAGACCTACCCCCTGCCGAGCCGCACCGCCTTCACCACCTTCGGCCTCGAACCCCGGCCCCACATCCCCCGCGCCAGGGACGAGCGGACCACGGGCACCCTGACCCCCCTGGCCGACGTGCGCTGACCGCCCCCGGCGCGCCCCCAGCACACACCGACGGCGTCGGCGCACCCACCGGGCGCCGACGCCGTCGACCTGCCACTCCCGCGAACCGCGAACCGCGAACCGCGAACCGAACCCTAGAAGACCGGCGTACCGTTCCGGGTCAGCTTCCAGTCCACCGACGCGAACGCCGCCGGGTCGATCGACCCCTTCGCCTTCACCCACGCGATCATCGTGTTGCGGATCTCGTCCGAGTTCGACCACAACATCGGCGCGGCCGCCACATGCGGGAAGTTGCCGCCACCGTTGGCCCGGTAGTTGTTCACCGCGAACACGAACTTCTGGTCGTCCGCCAACGGCGCACCCTCGAACCGCACGTTCTTGATCCGCGAACCCGCCGGCTGCGCGATGTCGATCTCGTACGACAGCCCGCTCACCGCGTCGTAGTTGTAGTCCGGCGTACCGTTCGCGTTCGTCAGCTTCGCCGGGTCCACCACCGCGTCCGGCGCCGTCTGCGTGAAGTAGTTCGCCGAGAACTCCAGGTACGCCTTCATCTGCGCACCCGTCATCAGACGCGCCTCCAGCGTGTTCTCGAAGACGTACAGACCGGCGACATCACGGATGGTGACGTTCCCCGCCGGGATCACCGCGCTACGGGAGAACGCGGCGGCCTGCGACAGCACCGGCAGCGACGCGTGCTCGGAGGACGCGAGCGCCTGCTTCACCGTGTCCGCCTGGATGTGGTTGATCAGGTCGATGATCGGGACGTCCTTGTACGGCGCCTCCTCCGACCTCATCTCCGCGGCGTTCGTACCGATCACCTGGTTGACGTACGTCACGACCTTCGCGTGCTCGTCCGACAGCAGCTTCACGATCTTCGGGTCCTCCTCCACCGCGTTGGAGTTGAGGACCTTCGAACCGACCTTCTCGACGTTCCAGCAGCCCCGGCCCCACACCATCTCGAAGTCGAACAGCGTCAGCCGCTGACCCCACTTGAGCGGCTCCGACAGCACGACCTGCTTGCCGGTCTTCTTGTTGGTGACGAAGTACTCCGGGATCTCCGTGTGCGCGTGCCCCACCAGGATCGCGTCGATCCCCGGCACCAGCTCCGCCACCAGCCCGGCCGCGTTCTCGATGTACGGCAGCTGGTCACCGTACGACGACGTCCCCGACGAACCGCTGTGCGCCGACACGATGACGACGTCCGCGCCCATCGACCTGAGCCTCGGCACCCACTTCGCCGCCTGCTCCTCCAGCCCCGGGAACGTCATCTTCCCCTGCACGTTCGCCTTGTCCCAGATCGCGATGCCCGGGTTCGTCAGACCCAGCACCGCCACCTTCACATCACGGCCGAACGGCGTCCGCAGCCGGTGCATGCTGAACGGCGGGAACGCCGGGCGCAGCGTCTTCGCGTCCAGCGCGTTCGCACCCAGCAGCGGGAAGCGGCACTGCTCCTGGAACTTCCGCAGCACCGGAATGCCGTAATTGAACTCGTGGTTCCCGAGCGCCGCCGCGTCGTAGTCGATCGCGTTCATCGCCTGCGCCATCGGGTGGACGGGACCGCCCTTGGCCGTGATCGGGTCGACCTTCGCGTAGTAGTACGACAGCTGCGTGCCCTGGATGGTGTCACCGGCGTCGATGAGGAGCGTGTTGCCGCGCCCCTTCTCCTTGCGGACCTGGTTCACCAGCGTCGAGATCTTCGCGAGGCCGACGTCGTTGTGCGCCTTGTCGTCGAACTCCTTGTCCGTGAAGTAGTCCCAGTTGAAGACGTTGCCGTGCAGGTCCGTCGTCCCCATCACGGTGAACCGGTACCGCTTCGGGGCCTTCTCCTTGCCGCCGGTCACCTCGGCCGCCTGCGCGTTCGGCGCCACAGCCGAACCGGCGATGGCCACCCCGGCACCGGTCACGGCTGACTTCTTCAGAAACTTCCGGCGGTTCAAGGCCATATCGGTACTCCTCGGGAGGAACGGGATCTCAACGCGCGTAGACCAGCGAAGAAGAAAAAAGAGGCCACACGCGATAACGCGCGTAGATTCTGACCCGTACATTCCACACAGCAACAGACCCTCCAGGTTGCGATCTGATGACCGGCACCCCGCGACCCCCCACGCCAACCGGACCCGTGGTGACAGAGTGGGACGTATGACCGACACCCCCGCTCAGCCCCACCCCACCGCCCTCCCCTACGGCACCCCCGACGCCCCCCGCATCGCCGTCCGCGGCGAAGCCCACCTGGAGGTCGACCCCGAGATCGCCCGCATCGGCATCACCGTCACCGCCCGCGGCAAGGACCGCCGCACCGCCCTCGACGACCTCACCCGCCGCAACCACACCGCCCTCGACCTCGTCAAAAGCTACGGCGACGCCGTCGAACGGCTCGAAACCGGCACCTTCTCCCTCACCCCCCAACTCAAGGAGAAAGGCCGCGGCGAACGCGTCCACGCCTACCACGGCCGCGTCCACATCACCGCCGAACTCACCGACTTCACCGCCCTCGGCGAACTCACCACCCGCCTCGCCGACCTCGAACTCACCCACGTCGACGGCCCCTCATGGGCCCTCCGCCCCGACTCACCCGCCCACCGAGAAGCCCGCCAGAAAGCCGTCCGCGAAGCCGTCCAACGCGCCCGCGAATACGCCGAGGCACTCGGCACCACCCTCGCCGCCCTCGTCGAACTCGCCGACCTCGGCGCCGAGACCCCCGCACACCCGCACCCCGCCGCCTACGCCCGCACCATGGACTACGCCATGCAGGACGCCGCACCGGCCCCCCTCGACCTCGAACCCGAACGCCAGTACATCCACGCCCAGGTCAACGCCCGCTTCACCCTGCACCCACCCACCCTGTGAACGCCCTCCCCGCCACGTACGGGCGCACGCCTTCACGGCTTGACGACACCTTGCCGACTCCGGATGACTGATTGTCAAATACCCTTCACCCAAAGGCCGTTGAGTAGTCACGTGCCTCCAAGTCCCTACCAGCGGGTAAGCCCTAGGCTCGAACCATGCGCCGAGCAAAGATCGTCTGCACCCTCGGGCCCGCCACCGACTCGTACGACCAGATCAAGGCACTGGTCGAAGCCGGAATGGACGTCGCCCGCCTCAACCTCAGCCACGGCGACCACGCCGAACACGAGGAGCGCTACCACCACGTCCGCAAGGCCTCCGACGAGACCGGCCGCAGCGTCGGCCTCCTCGCCGACCTTCAAGGCCCGAAGATCCGCCTCGGCCGCTTCACCGAAGGCCCCGTACTCCTCGAACGCGGCGACACCTTCACCCTCACCGTCGAACCCGACATCGAAGGCACCCACGAGATCTGCGGCACGACCTACGACGGCCTCGCCGCCGACGTCACCACCGGGGAACGCATCCTCGTCGACGACGGCAAAGTGACTCTCCAGGTCACCGCAGTCGACGGGCCCCGTGTCCACACCGAGGTCGTCGAAGGCGGCATCGTCTCCGACCACAAGGGCCTCAACCTCCCCGGCGTCGCCGTCTCCGTCCCCACCCTCTCCGCCAAGGACGAGGACGACCTCCGCTGGGCCCTGCGCACCGGCTTCGACATCATCGCCCTGTCCTTCGTGCGATCGGGACGGGACATCGACGCCGTCCACCGCATCATGGACGAGGAGGGCCGCCGACTCCCCGTCATCGCCAAGGTGGAGAAACCCCAGGCGGTCGACGCCCTCGACGACATCGTCGCCGCCTTCGACGGCGTCATGGTCGCGCGCGGCGACCTCGGCGTGGAGATGCCCCTCGAACAGGTCCCCCTGGTCCAGAAGCGAGCCATCGCCCTCGCCCGGCGCAACGCCAAACCGGTCATCGTCGCCACCCAGATGCTCGACTCGATGATCCACCACCCACGGCCCACCCGCGCCGAGGCCAGCGACGTCGCCAACGCGGTCCTCGACGGCACCGACGCGGTGATGCTGTCCGGCGAGACCAGCGTCGGCAAACACCCCGTCGAGACGGTCCGCACGATGAGCCGCATCGTCGCCGCCGCCGAGGAGCACATGCTCGCCGACGGGCTGCCGCCGCTCACCGAGCACAACAAACCCCGCACCCAGGGCGGCGCCGTCGCCCGCGCCGCCGCCGAGATCGGCGACTTCGTCGGCGCCCGGTTCCTCGTGGCGTTCAGCCAGTCCGGCGACACCGCCCGCCGCCTGTCCCGCTACCGCTCCCCGATCCCCCTCCTCGCCTTCACCCCCGACCCGGCCACGCGCTCCCGGCTGAGCCTCACCTGGGGCGTGGAGACCTTCCTCGGACCACGCGTCGACTCCACGGACGCGATGATCGGCCAGGTCGACGAACTGCTCCTGCGGTACGCCCGCTGCCGCAAGGACGACACGGTCGTCATCACCGCCGGCTCCCCACCGGGCGTCGCGGGCACCACGAACCTGGTCCACATCCACCACATCGCCGAGGACGACGCGCCGAAGGGGTAGGGGTCAGTGCTTGGGGCCGACGTGGGCGTCCATGAGGGCGACTGAGGCCTTGCGGGCGATGGAGATGCTGAAGGGGTCGTTGCCGCGGGCCAGAGTCGTCCAGTCGACACCCACCTGGTCGAGGGTGTCCGTGAAGAGCTTCCGGATGTCGTCCGACCTGTTGGCGAAGAAGTACCGGGGGTACTCATAGCGCTTGCGCTCACCGCCGACGACACGGGCTGTCCAGTTCGTGATACGGCAGCCGTCGGAGTGGATCAGTCCACGGACGAACTCCCATGGGCGGGCGTCGACGATGGCCTGCTGCCAGGGTTCGAGAGCGATGCGGCGCTCGTGCTTCTTTCCGGGGCCGTGTTGGGGGAAGAGGCAGGGCAGGTGCTTCGAGTAGACCTTGATGTTCTGGCAGCCCGTCCGTTGGAGCCGATGCACGCCGTTGTTCGGGAAGACGGCTCGCATTGCGGCTTCGGTCTCGTCGGCGATCCCCGGCCATGCGTCGGCACAGGCGATCGCGAGACTCGGTACTCGGTGCCCCGAGTAGTGGCTGATATGGCCGTCTCCCAGATACTCGCCGAGCAGGTAGGAGTACGCGGCCGGATCCAGTGAGCGTCCGTCGCAGCGTGGGCAGGCTGGATCATGAGCGCCGGGACACTCGCCCCGCTTGGCCCGGTCCATGTGCTTCCAGTAACCGATCGTGCCCAGGGGGACATTGAGTGTTCGGGCCACGTCCGCGTTCTTCGAGCCGCCCCTGAGGAGCGTGAGTGCCCGCTGTCGTACTTCTGTGCCGTGGAAGTTCATGTGGCTACTCTGCGTCACTGATCGTGAACGCGTGCAGCAAAAAGCGGATGTTCACGAGAACGTGGACATCCGCTTCAGTCAAGTACCGGGTGCGGGATTCGAACCCGCAAGCCCTCACGGGCAGAGGTGTTTGAGACCTCCGTGTATACCGTTCCACCAACCCGGCCGGTGCTCCGGAGAGTGTACCGGTTCTCCGAGCTGCGCCGCAGCTAGGTACCCTCTTGTCAGCAGTACCCCTGCCCTGAACAAGGAGCCCACGTGACCGCCCCCGAGTCGCCCCAGCCCCTCGACGCGCCCGACGACGACAAGTCGCACGTGCCTCCGCTCACGACCCGTGTCGTCATCGCCGAGGACGAGGCGTTGATCCGCCTCGACCTCAAGGAGATGCTCGAAGAGGAGGGCTACTCCGTCGTGGGCGAGGCCGGCGACGGTGAGCAGGCCATCGAGCTGGCCCGGGAGCACCAGCCCGACCTGGTGATCCTGGACGTGAAGATGCCGAAGATGGACGGTATCTCCGCCGCCGAGAAGATCGCCGAGGAGCGGATCGCCCCGGTGCTGATGCTGACCGCGTTCTCGCAGCGCGACCTGGTGGAGCGGGCGCGGGACGCGGGCGCGATGGCGTACCTGGTGAAGCCGTTCAGCAAGAGCGATGTCGTGCCGGCGATCGAGATGGCGGTGTCGCGGTTCACGGAGCTGAAGGAGTTGGAGAAGGAGGTCGCGGACCTCACGCTCCGGCTGGAGACCCGCAAGCTGGTGGACCGGGCGAAGTCGATCCTGCAGACGGAGTACGGGCTGACGGAGCCGGCGGCGTTCCGTTGGATCCAGAAGACGTCGATGGACCGCAGGATGTCGATGCAGCAGGTCGCGGAGGCGGTCATCCAGGACGCCGACGAGAAGAAGTCCGCGAAGGGCTGACGGCGGCCCCTTCGGCCGCGTCGTACATGCGAGGAGGCCCGCACCCCCTGGGAAGGGGGTGCGGGCCTCCTCGTGTGTGGGCCGGGTGGCTAGTCCTCGCCGAGGTACGCCTTGCGGACCGATTCGTCGTGCAGCAGGTCGGAGCCCGTGCCGGAGAGCACTATCTTGCCGATCTCCATGACGTGTCCCTGGTCGGCGAGGGAGAGCGCCGCCTGGGCGTTCTGCTCGACGAGCAGGATGGTGGTGCCCTGGGACTTCAGCTCGGCGATCGTCGCCATGATCTTCTGCATCATGATCGGGGAGAGGCCCATGGAGGGCTCGTCGAGCATGAGCAGCTTCGGCTGGGACATGAGCGCGCGGCCCATGGCCAGCATCTGCTGCTCGCCACCGGAGAGGGTGCCGGCGGCCTGCTTGCGACGTTCGCCCAGGATGGGGAAGAGGTCGTAGGCGCGCTGGATGTCCTTCTCGATGCCGGGCTTGTCGCTGCGCAGGAAGGCGCCGAGGCGGAGGTTGTCCTCGATGCTCATGCGGGGGAAGATGTGCCGCCCCTCGGGGGAGTGGGCGAGTCCCAGCGAGACGATGTCGTGTGCGGGGACCTTCTTCAGCGACTTGCCGTTGAACTTGATCTGGCCGCCGACGGGCTTGAGGAGCCCGGAGAGGGTGCGGAGCGTCGTGGTCTTGCCGGCGCCGTTGGTGCCGACGAGGGTGACGACTTCGCCCGCGTTGACCTTGAAGGAGACGCCCTTGACGGCTTCGATCTTGCCGTAGGCGACCCGGAGGTCCTCGACTTCGAGCAGTGCGGTCATCGGTCGTTCTCCTTGCCGGGTGCGGCGTCGGCGGCGGCCTCGGCGTGTGCTTCGGCGGCCTCGACTTCCGCGACCTCGTCCTTGCCGGGAGCGTCTTCGAAGGGTTCGCCGAGGTAGGCGGCGACGACGCGTTCGTCTCCCTGGACGGTGGCGCTGTCGCCCTCGACGAGCTTCTCGCCCTGGACGAGGACGGCGACGCGGTCGCAGAGGTTGAAGATGAACCGCATGTCGTGCTCGATGACGAGTACGGCTATGCCCTTGTCGCGGATGGCGAAGACGAGTTCCTCGGTGGCTCGTGTCTCCTGCGGGTTCATGCCGGCGGTGGGCTCGTCCAGGAGGAGGAGGCCGGGTTCGCTGGCGAGTGCCCGGGCGATCTCCAGCTTGCGCTGTTCGCCGTAGGGGAGGTTGCGGGCGAGGTGGTCGGCCTTGTTCTCCAGACCCACGAACGCCAGGAGTTCCATGGCGCGTTCGCGGGACTTGGCCTCGGCCTTGTGGAAGCTGGGCAGCCGCAGGACGGCCGACCAGAAGCCTTCCTTGGTCCGGGTGTGGCGGCCGACGAGCACGTTCTCCAGGACCGTCATGTTCGCGAACAGGCGGATGTTCTGGAAGGTGCGGGCGATGCCGGCCGCGGTGACCTTGAAGGACTTGGGCGGCAGGACGTTGCCCTTGTAGCGGACTTCGCCCTCGGTGGGGATGTAGAGGCCGGTGAGGCAGTTGAAGAAGGTCGTCTTGCCGGCGCCGTTGGGGCCGATGAGGCCGACGATTTCGCCCGCGTTCACGGTGAAGTCGACGTTGCGGACGGCGGTGAGGCCGCCGAAGCGCATGGTGACGCCGCGGGCGTCGAGGACGGTCTCGCCCGTGGTGCCGGGGGTGGTGGTGTCAGTCGTCATGGTGGTGTCAGGCCCCCGTCTTGGTGAGCACTGTGGGCGGTTCCGCGTCTTCGTGGAACTCGAGCTGGCGGCGCCGGTTGGGGATCATTCCCTCCGGGCGGAAGCGCATCAGCAGGATGAGTGCGAGACCGAAGGCGAGGAGCTGGTAGTCGCCGAGGAACTGGAGCTTGTTGGGGATCAGGAAGAGCAGGGCCGCTCCGACCAGGGGGCCGCTGATGGTGCCCATGCCGCCGAGGACGACCGCGGCGAGCAGGAAGGCGGAGTTGGGCGGGATCACACCGGCGAAGAGGTACTGCTCGGGCGTCACGGTGTAGGTGACGTGGGCCTGGACGGTTCCGGCGAGGCCGGCCAGGGAGGCGCCGACGGCGAAGGCGATGAGCTTGACGCGGAAGCCGTTGATGCCCATGGCGAGCGCGGCGGTCTCGTCCTCGCGGATGGCGACCCAGGCGCGGCCGATGCGGGAGTCACCGCTGCGCCGGAAGACCAGCACGACGACGGCGGTGATGAGCAGCATCAGGAAGAAGTAGTTGGCGAAGCGGCCGATGGTGAAGCCGGCGATGGTGTGCTCGATGCCGAAGTCGAATCCGAGGATGTTGAGGTTCGGGATCGAGGAGATGCCGTTGGAGCCGTTGGTGAGGTCGGGTCCGGAGGTGCCGTCGAGGTTGTTGACGGTGATCCGGAAGATCTCACCGAAGCCGAGGGTCACGATGGCCAGGTAGTCGCCGCGCAGTCGCAGCGTCGGGGCGCCGATGAGGACGCCGAAGACGAGCGAGGCGAGGGCGCCGACGATGACGGCGGCCCAGAAGGGGAAGTGCACGTCGAAGGGCGAGCTGGGGGAGCCGGAGACCAGGGCGGCGGCGTAGGCGCCGACACCGAGGAAGGCGACGTAACCGAGGTCGAGGAGGCCGGCGAGGCCGACGACGATGTTCAGGCCGAGGGCGACGGTGGCGAAGATCAGGATGTAGACGCCGATCGTCGCGTACTGGTCGTCGGTCTGGGTGAAGGGGAACATCGCGGCCGCGACGAAGGCGCCGCAGATGGTGATGTTCTGGTGCCGGGCGGTGATCTGGGAGGCCTGGGCGACGAGGCCGGACTTGTTGAGGGCGGCGAAGCCGAAGGCGGCCGTGATCATGAATCCGATGAACAGCTCGTCGTACTCGGTGCCGATGCCGTAGGTGAAGACGGTCAGGCCGAGCGCCATGACGGCGACGATGATCAGGATCTCGACGAAGGAGGAGAGCTTGCCGACGCGGCGCGGGCTTCCGGAGGCGAAGACCGCCTTGACCGTTTCCCACTTGTAGCGGGCTTGGTGCTTGAACAGCTCCCAGCCGGTGTCGTCGGGGTCGAACGGGTCGGGCTCGGGGCGCTCGAAGGGCAGTGCCAGGGCGCCGAGGAGGGCGGCGAGGCTGGCGACGGCGACGAGGTAGCCGCCGGGTTCGAGGTTGACGAGGCCGCCGAGGTCGACGCTGATGGCGAGGACCGTGTACCAGCTGGTGGCGAAGGTGGCGAGGGTGGCGAACTTGATCGCCGCGTCGGCGCCGGCCGGCACCAGCCAGCCGAGGCCCTTCACGCCGTAGCGGGCCAGGCAGAAGAGGGTGGCCAGGGCGCCGCCGATGAGGACGAGGACCTGTAGGCCGCCCGGGTAACCGTAGATGGTGAGTTTGCCGGGGAAGGCGTTGGTCCAGGTCCAGGCGAGGAACGTGGAGATGATGGTGAGGACGCTGCCGCCGAGGGCGAGCGCGAGGCCGGTCTTCTCGGGGAGGCCGATGAGGCCGGCGGGCTTGCCGGAGGCAGGGGTGGGGGTTTCGGGTGCGGTGGTCTGTGTGGTCATCGGTGTCACGCCCTGTCCGCGACGCGCTCGCCGAGCAGGCCCTGCGGCCTGAACAGCAGTACGAGGATGAGGAGTACGAAGGCCCAGACGTCGGCCCAGGCGTTGCTGCCGAACTGGTCCATGCCCGGGATGTCGGCGATGTAGGCGGTGGCCAGGGTCTCGGCCACGCCGAGGACCACGCCGCCGATCATGGCTCCGTAGATGTTGCCGATGCCGCCGAGGACGGCTGCGGTGAACGCCTTCAGACCGAGGAGGAAGCCCATGCGGAAGTCGATCTGGCCGTACTTCAGGCCGTAGGCGACACCGCCGACGGCGGCGAAGGTGGCGCCGAGGGCGAACGCGATCACGATGATGCGGTCGGTGTTGACGCCCATGAGCTTCGCGGTGTCGGGGTCCTGGGCGGTGGCCTGCATGCCGCGTCCGGTGCGGGTCTTCATGACGAAGTAGGCGAGGAAGGCCATGCTGACGGGGGCGGCGACGAGCAGGAAGACGTCACCGGTCTGGATGGTGACGCCGCCGATCTCGAAGGGGCCGCCTTCGATCTGCGGGAAGACGAGGGCGGACGTGGCTCCCGGGTACCAGGCCCACACAGCCTGCTGCAGAGCGAGGGAGAGGCCGATCGCGGTGATGAGCGGGGCGAGGCGTGGGGCGTTGCGGAGGGGGCGGTAGGCGAATCGTTCCGCTCCCACAGCGACGGTGACGGCGACCAGAACGGCGCCGACGAGCATCAGCGGCAGGGCGATTGCCATGGACGTGCCGTCGGGCAGCACGTACAGGTAGATCGTCAGAGCGCCGAACGCTCCGGTCATGAAGATCTCGCCGTGGGCGAAGTTGATGAGCTGGACGATGCCATAGACCATTGTGTAGCCGATGGCGACCAGCCCGTACATGGATCCCAGTAGCAGGCCGTTGACCAGCTGCTGCGGCAGTTCGTTCACCGCATGTCCTCCGAGAGGGTTTCGGATGTTTCGACGGGGGGCCGGATGCGAGTCCGCGCGGGGCGCCAGTGGAACAGCGCCCCGCGCGGCTCAGGAGTGGTGCGGTGGTGGATCAGCCGGTGTAGGTACCGGACTTGACCGCCTTCCAGGCACCGTTCTCGACGGCGTAGACGGTGAGCTGCTTGTTGGTGGCGTCACCGTACTCGTCGAAGGAGACCTTGCCGGTCACCCCGTCGAACGAGACGTTCTGCATCGCGGCCGTGACCTTGGCGCGAGCGTCGCTCGGGAGCTTGCCGTTGTTGTCCTCGACGACCTTCTTCACGGCCTCGATGATCGCCCAGGCCGAGTCGTAGGAGTAGCCGCCGTAGGCCTCGAAGGCCTCCTTGTAGCCCGCGGCCTTGTAGTTCGCCACGAACTCCTTGGCGGAGGGGAGCTCCTCGACCGGGGCGCCGACCGAGGTGGCCAGGTCGCCCTTGCCGCTGGCGCCGGCCAGCTTGATGAAGTCGGCGCTGTAGATGCCGTCACCGCCGACCACGGGGATCTTGGCGCCGGCGGCCTTGATCTGCTTGCTCAGCGGGCCGGCCTGCGGGTATTCGCCGCCGTAGTAGACGACGTCCGCACCGGAGTTCTTCACCTTGGTGGCGACCGCGGAGAAGTCCTTGGTGTCGGGGTTGATGTGCTCGGTGCCGGCGATCTTGCCGCCGAGCTTCTTGAACTCCTCGGTGAAGGTGGCGGCCAGACCGGCGCCGTAGGTCTTCTTGTCGTCGATGACGAAGACCTTCTTCTTCTTGGCGTCGTTGTAGACGTACTGGGCGGCGAACGGGCCCTGGATGGCGTCCGTGGTCGCGGTGCGGAAGTACGACTTGTACGGGCGGGTCTTGGTCTTCTGCCAGTCCGTGCCCTGGGTCAGGGCCGGGTTGGTGTTGGCCGGGGAGACCTCGACGAGCTTGGCGTCGTCGAAGACCTTCTGCATGGACTCGGCGACCGAGGAGTTCAGCGGGCCGACCACGCCGAGGACGTCCTTGTCGGCGACGAGCTTGGTGGCGTTCTGCTGGCCCGAGGAGGGCTGCGCCTGGTCGTCGAGGGCCTCGACCTTGAAGGTCACGCCTTCGACGGTCTTCTCCTTGTTGGCCGTCTTGGCGGCGAGGTCTACGGAGTTCTTGATGCCGAGACCCAGCGCGGACAGGTCGCCGGTCAGCGGTGCGTCGACACCGATGACGACGGTGGTGCCGCCGCCGCTTCCTTCGGAGTCCGAGCCGGCGCTGTCGTCGCGCGAGCCGCAGGCGGTGAGGGTGAGAGCTCCCGCCGCCAGCGCGGCGGTGATGGCGATGAGCGAGCGTTGACGCACGATCGGTCCTTTCCGTGGCACGGCCCCTCCTGGTTGAGCGGGCCGAGTCGAGCGCTGGGACGAAAATGACTTCGAATCCGAGGGCGCGGTGACTGGGCGTGACTCTAAGCGTGTGATGGGAACGTGGAGGAGGGTCTGACCGAGGCTGTGACGCTCTTGTTATGACACGACGTAATGCAGAGCGGTACTCCGTGGGTGGATGCGAGGAATTAAGGCCGATTCGCCCTGTCCGCATTGTGAGAAGCCGCAGGAAGTGCGCTGGCGTTTTCAGGAGTGTTCTCGGGTTTTGGTAGTGACGCCCGGTCGTTGCTGCAGGCGACCTCAATCGCTTCGGAGAGGTCGTGCGCATAGCGTCCGCCGAGGATGAAACTGTGGTCTTCTATTGCACGCCTATTACGCAGAGTTACGTCCAGGAAAGGCAGCCCGGCGTTCCTCGGGACTTTCCCGCAATCTGTCACCCGCAGGGTGATCACGACCGTGCGGACGTCGTCGACCGGGCTGCCGAAGGGCGGCCGCGGCCTGGCGGAGACGGTGAGTCCGGCGGACGGCTGCGAGATCCGGGTCACGGTGATCGGGGGCCCGTCGCGCGTGGTGACCCCGACGCCGAAACTGAAGCTCCCCGCCGGGAGCCCGTCCTGCGGGGGCTCGGGCCCGAGGTAGGTGAACTCCACCGCCTGGGACGGGTACGCGGGAGGGGCCGGGGGCTCCGGCCGGGGGCGGGTCACGTGGAGCAGACCGCCCGCGAGGACGACGGCGGCCGCGCCGGCCGCGAGTACGGCGCGGCGGTGCCGGGTGTACAGCGGGGCGAGGCGTCCGTGCGGCGACGGGGCGTCCCCGGCGTGGGTCCCCTCGCCCGGTTCGACGGGCCCGATGCCGCTCAACTCCACGGCCCCCCGGTCGGGTTGCCGTTCCGGTACAGCTTCGCGCAGCGGGTGCGCGCCTCCTCGTCGACGAGCCGCTCGGCCGCCTTCCGGCCGGCGCGCTCCTGTTCGGCGCGGGCGGCGTCGACGACCTCGCGCAGGATGTCGTACTGGCCGTTCGACATCCCCATGGACTGGTAGTCGCCGTAGCCGTCACCGTCCAGGGCCTCCCGCGACCAGTGGGAGACGATCCGTGCGCACAGTTGCTCGGGCGGTGTGGCCACCGGTGACGGCGACGCCGAGCCGCCGGCCGACGGTCCGGCCGGTCCGCTGTCCGCTCCCGACGTCCCGCACCCGGTGACCAGGGCGACGATCAGCAGCGCCGGCCCGAGGGCGGCTCCCCACCTCAAGGCTCCTCCCGTTCCCATGCCCCGAAAGCTAGACCCGCCCGCCGCCGCCCGCCAGCGCCCGGTGGCCGCGGGCTCGTCGACGGTCAGCCGCCCGTGGCCCGCTGGGCGTCGGCCGGCAGGACGTCCCGCAGCAGACAGGTCAACCGGGCCGTGCACACCCGCTTGCCCGCCTCGTCGCTGATGACGATCTCGTACGTGGCGGTGGAGCGTCCCCGGTGCACCGGTGTGGCCACCCCGGTGACCAGCCCGGACCGTACGCCGCGGTGGTGGGTGCAGTTCAGGTCGACGCCCACCGCGATCTTGGAGCTGCCCGCGTGCAGCATGGAGCCGACCGAGCCGAGGGTCTCCGCCAGCACGGCGGACGCGCCGCCGTGCAGCAGCCCGTACGGCTGGGTGTTGCCCTCGACCGGCATGGTGCCGACGACGCGGTCCGCGGACGCCTCCACGATCTGCACGCCCATGCGGGTGCCCAGGTGCCCCGCGGAGAACATCGCGACCAGGTCGACGCCGAGTGCCGCGTACTCGTCGATGACCTCTTGCGGGAACGTGGCGTGGTGCTGCTCGCCCATGGGGCTCCGTTCGTCGTCGACCGCCGCGTGCCGTCAGCGGTCGTATACCGGCCTGACTGCCTGAGCAAACGCTCAGTCGGTGGCCGATTGTTCCAGACGGACCACGACGGACTTGCTGGCAGGGGTGTTGCTGGTGTCCGCGGTGGCGTCCAGCGGCACCAGCACATTGGTCTCGGGGTAGTAGGCGGCCGCGCAGCCGCGGGCCGTCGGGTAGTGCACGACCCGGAAACCGGGGGCCCGGCGCTCGACACCGTCCTTCCACTCGCTCACCAGGTCCACGTAGGAGCCGTCGGCGACCTTCAGCTCCGCGGCGTCCTCGGGGTGGACGAGGACGACGCGGCGGCCGTTGGTAATGCCCCGGTAGCGGTCGTCCAGGCCGTAGATCGTGGTGTTGTACTGGTCGTGCGAGCGCAGGGTCTGCAGCAGCAGGCGGCCCTCGGGCAGCTGAGGGAACTCCACCGGCGCGGCGGTGAAGTTGGCCTTGCCGGTGGCCGTGGGGAAGCGGCGCTCGTCGCGCGGGGCGTGCGGCAGCGCGAAGCCGTTCGGGTCGGCCACGCGCGCGTTGAAGTCCTCGAAACCGGGCACCACGCGCGCGATGCGGTCACGGATCGTCGCGTAGTCCTTCTCGAACTCCTCCCACGGCGTGCGGCTCTCCTCGCCGAGGACCCGGCGGGCGAGACGGCACACGATGGCCGGCTCGGACAGCAGGTGCCGGCTCGCGGGCTCCAGACGGCCGCGGGAGGCATGGACCATGCCCATGGAGTCCTCCACGGTCACGAACTGCTCGCCGCCGCCCTGCAGATCACGCTCGGTGCGGCCCAGGGTGGGCAGGATCAGCGCCCGCGCGCCCGTCACCGCGTGCGAGCGGTTCAGCTTCGTCGACACGTGCACCGTCAGCCGGGCGCGGCGCATCGCCGCCTCCGTGACCTCCGTGTCGGGGGACGCCGACACGAAGTTGCCGCCCATCGCGAAGAACACCTTCGCCTTGTCGTCGCGCATGGCCTTGATGGCCCGCACGACGTCGTACCCGTGCTCCCTGGGCGGCGCGAAGCCGAACTCCTTCTCCAGGGCGTCCAGGAACGCCGGTGCGGGCCGCTCGAAGATGCCCATCGTGCGGTCGCCCTGCACGTTGGAGTGGCCGCGCACCGGGCACACGCCCGCGCCGGGGCGGCCGATGTTGCCGCGCAGCAGCAGGAAGTTCACGACCTCGCGGATGGTGGGCACCGCGTGCTTGTGCTGGGTCAGGCCCATGGCCCAGCAGACGATCGTCCGCTTCGAGGCGAGGACCATGCGCAGCGCCTCGTCGATCTGCTCGCGCGTCAGACCGGTCGCGGTGAGCGTCTCCTCCCAGTCGGCGGCGCGGGCCGCCGACGCGAACTCCTCGAAGCCGTGCGTGTGCTCGCGCACGAACTCCTCGTCGACCGCGCCCTCGGTCTGAAGGACCAGCTTGTTGAGGAGACGGAACAGGGCCTGGTCGCCGCCGATGCGGATCTGCAGGAACAGATCGGTGAGGGCGGCGCCCTTGAGCATGCCCTGCGGGGTCTGCGGGTTCTTGAACCGCTCCAGGCCCGCCTCGGGCAGCGGATTGACCGTGATGATCTTCGCCCCGCCGGCCTTGGCCTTCTCCAGGGCGGAGAGCATGCGCGGGTGGTTCGTGCCCGGGTTCTGCCCGGCGACGACGATCAGATCCGCCTTGTACAGGTCCTCCAGCAGGACGCTGCCCTTGCCGATGCCGATCGTCTCGGACAGCGCGGAGCCCGACGACTCGTGGCACATGTTGGAGCAGTCCGGCAGGTTGTTCGTGCCGAACTCGCGGGCGAACAGCTGGTACAGGAACGCGGCCTCGTTGCTGGTGCGCCCGGAGGTGTAGAAGAGGGCCTCGTCGGGGGAGCCGAGGGCGTTCAGCTCCTCGGCGACGATGTCGAAGGCCCGCTCCCAGGACACCGGCTCGTAACGGTCGCCCCCCTCGGGCAGGTACACGGGGTGGGTGAGCCGGCCCTGCTGGCCCAGCCAGTAGCCGCTGCGGGTGGCCAGGTCCGCCACGGTGTGCGCGGCGAAGAACTCCGGGGTGACCCGGCGCAGTGTGGCCTCCTCGGCGACCGCCTTCGCGCCGTTCTCGCAGAACTCCGCCGTGTGCCGGTGCTCGGGCTCCGGCCAGGCGCAGCCGGGACAGTCGAAGCCGTCCTTCTGATTGACCCGCAGCAGCGTCAGCGCGGTCCGCTTCACGCCCATCTGCTGCTGCGCGATCCGCAGGGTGTGCCCGATCGCGGGGAGCCCCGCCGCCGCATGCTTCGGCTGCGCGACCTGCGGCGCGTCCTGAACCGGATCACTCTTGGGCGCCTTGCCGGCCATCGCTGCTCCCCATTCGCGTACGTGTGCGGTCGAGCCTGAGGTACGCGTCCGATCCTCGCACGTGTCACCGGCCCCGATCGAGATCGGTGCACGGGGACGATCCGCCGCGACCGGGGTCCGCGACGGGTGCGGGACCCGTGCGTGCCGACGCGCACGGACGGGGGCGGGGCGGGGGGCAGGTACGGGGGCCCGGTGCGGTGGGCGTGGTCCGAGTGTCAGTGGCACGTGGCAGGATCGGGTGCGTGGCAGAGACAGCATCGAAGAAGACCGACACGACCACCGGCGGCAGCCGTCCCCGGCTCATGCTCATGGACGGGCATTCGCTGGCCTACCGCGCGTTCTTCGCGCTCCCCGCGGAGAACTTCACGACCGCGACGGGCCAGCCGACGAACGCGATCTACGGCTTCGCGTCGATGCTGGCGAACACGCTGCGCGACGAGGCGCCCACCCACTTCGCGGTGGCGTTCGACGTCTCCCGCAAGACCTGGCGCTCCGAGGAGTTCACCGAGTACAAGGCGAACCGCTCGAAGACCCCCGACGAGTTCAAGGGGCAGGTCGAGCTGATCGGCGAGCTGCTCGACGCCATGCACGCCGTGCGCTTCGCCGTCGACGGCTTCGAGGCCGACGACATCATCGCCACCCTCGCCACCCAGGCCGAGGCGGAGGGCTTCGAGGTCCTCATCGTCACCGGCGACCGCGACTCCTTCCAGCTGGTCTCCGAGCACACCACCGTGCTCTACCCCACCAAGGGCGTCTCGGAGCTGACCCGGTTCACCCCGGAGAAGGTGTTCGAGAAGTACGGCCTGACGCCCGCGCAGTACCCGGACTTCGCGGCCCTGCGCGGCGACCCGTCCGACAACCTGCCCGGCATCCCCGGCGTCGGCGAGAAGACCGCCGCGAAGTGGATCAACCAGTTCGGTTCGTTCGCGGATCTGGTCGAGCGCGTCGAGGAGGTCAAGGGCAAGGCCGGGCAGAACCTCCGCGACCACTTGGAGGCCGTCAAGCTCAACCGCCGCCTCACCGAGATGGTGCGCACGGTCGACCTGCCGAGGACGGTCACCGACCTGGAGCGCGCCCCGTACGACCGCAAGGCCGTCGCGATGGTCCTCGACACCCTGGAGATCCGCAACCCGTCGCTGCGCGAGCGGCTGCTGGCCGTCGACCCGGGGGCGGAGGAGGCCGACGCCGGCCAGCAGCCCGCCGAGGGCGTCGCCGTGGACGGCACGGTCCTCGGCTCCGGAGAGCTGACCGGCTGGCTCGGCGAGCACGGCACGGAGATCCTCGGCGTCGCCACCGTCGACACCTGGGCGCTCGGCACCGGCTCGGTCACCGAGATCGCGCTCGCCGCCGCCGGGGGAGCGGCCGCCTGGTTCGACCCGACCCAGCTCGACGGGACGGACGAGACCACGTGGGCGGCCTGGCTCGCCGACCCCGGCAAGCCCAAGGTGTTCCACAACGCCAAGGGCGCGATGCGGGTCTTCGCCGAGCACGGCTGGACCATCGAGGGCGTCACCATGGACACCGCCCTCGCCGCGTACCTGGTCAAGCCCGGCCGCCGCTCCTTCGACCTGGACGCGCTGTCCCTGGAGTACCTCGGCCGGGAACTGGCCCCCGCCGCCACCGCCGACGGCCAGCTGGCCTTCGGCGCGGACGACGGCGCCGAGGCCGAGGCCCTGATGGTGCAGGCCCGCGCCGTCCTCGACCTGGGCGAGGCGTTCGGGCAGCGCCTGGAGGAGGTCGGCGCCGTCGAGCTGTTGCGGGACGTGGAACTGCCGACGTCCGCGCTGCTGGCCCGCATGGAGCGCCACGGCATCGCCGCGGACCGCGCCCACCTCGAAGCCATGGAGCAGATGTTCGCCGGTGCCGTGCAGCAGGCGGTGAAGGAGGCGCACGCGGCGGCCGGTCACGAGTTCAACCTCGGCTCGCCCAAGCAGCTCCAGGAGGTCCTCTTCGGCGAGCTGGCCCTGCCCAAGACCAAGCGCACCAAGACGGGGTACACCACCGACGCGGACGCCCTGGCCTGGCTGGCCACCCAGACCGACAACGAACTGCCGGTCATCATGCTCCGCCACCGTGAGCAGGCGAAGCTCCGCGTCACCGTCGAGGGCCTGATCAAGACCATCGCGACGGACGGCCGCATCCACACCACCTTCAACCAGACGGTCGCCGCGACGGGCCGTCTCTCCTCGGTCGACCCGAACCTGCAGAACATCCCGGTCCGCACCGACGAGGGCCGGGCGATCCGTCGCGGTTTCGTCGTCGGCGAGGGCTTCGAGTCGTTGATGACGGCCGACTACAGCCAGATCGAGCTGCGGGTGATGGCGCACCTCTCCGAGGACGCGGGCCTCATCGAGGCCTTCACCTCCGGTGAGGACCTCCACACCACGGCCGCCGCCCAGGTGTTCGGGGTGGAGCCCGGCGCGGTCGACGCGGAGATGCGCCGCAAGATCAAGGCGATGTCGTACGGCCTGGCGTACGGCCTGTCGGCGTTCGGTCTGTCCCAGCAGCTGAACATCGACGCGGGGGAGGCCCGCGCCCTGATGGACGCGTACTTCGAGCGCTTCGGCGGGGTCCGGGACTATCTGCGCCGGGCGGTCGACGAGGCGCGGGCGACGGGGTACACGGCGACGCTCTTCGGCCGGCGCCGCTATCTGCCCGACCTCAACAGCGACAACCGGCAGCGCCGCGAGGCCGCCGAGCGGATGGCGCTCAACGCACCCATCCAGGGCACGGCCGCGGACATCGTCAAGATCGCCATGCTGAATGTGGGCCGTGCCCTGGAGGACGCCGGCCTCACGTCCCGCATGCTGCTCCAGGTCCACGACGAAATCGTCCTGGAGATCGCCCCCGGCGAGGGTGCCCGCGTCGAGGACCTGGTCCGCCACGAAATGTCGAACGCGGTCCACCTCCGAGCTCCCCTGGACGTCTCGGTGGGCCACGGCCCGGACTGGGAATCAGCGGCCCACTGACCCCAAGGAGGGGGCGGCCGCCCCCCGCCCCCCCCCGAGAAGGGGCCCGACCAGACACCGGGCCCCTCCGGGAGGGACGGCTTCCCCGCCGTGTCCCCTTATTCCCCCGCGCCGACGCCCCGCCAGGCCGACGCACTGTCCCTTTACTCCGCTCGGCAACGCCGCCCGGCGCTGCCGAGCGGACCGGCCGCCCGGCGTTCCGGTGCCCTGTCGTGCGGCTGCTTCTCCCTGCCGTCCCCTCGCTCCGCCGCGACGGCGCTGCCCCGCGGTGCCAGGCCGACAGGCTGGCTGCGCTCTCGTGCCCCTTCGAGGGGCTGCTTTTCCCGCAGCCTTCTGTGTACTCCGCCGCGACGGTGCTGTCGGGCGGTGCCGTGCCGACAGGTTGGCCGGCGCTTCGGTGCCTGTTCCGAGGGGCTGCTTTTCCCGCAGCCCTCTGTACTCCGCCGCTACGGTGCTCCGCCACGACGGTGCTGTCCGGCGGTGTCGAGCGGACCGGTCGTCCCCTCGGTCCCTCCGGTGCTCGGCCGGCGGCCGGCCTCCCGGTGCCGCCCTCTTCTGCACCGCCGCAGCGCCACCTGCCGCCCCCTCGACGGTGCTCCCCGGCCCTCGTACGCGCCGTCGGCCCGCCCTGATCCGCCCCGCAACCCCTCCCCGGTGTCACCCGGCTGGCCCCTGCCGAGGGGCCCGGCGGGGAGGCGGGGCGTGAGGATGCCCGCATGGGCATACGCACGCTCCGCCGCCGTACCGCGACAGCTGCCGGCCGCCTGCCACAGGCGCTCACCCGCCTCTCCAGGGTGCAGCCCCACTTCCCGTGGGCGCCCCACCGCCGCTGGGCGCACACACTGGTCCCCTGGCGGCTCACCCACCCCGTCCCGGCCCTGCTGGGCCACGTCCCGCCGTACGCCCCCGGCGCGGCCAGACCGTGTATCCCCCGTGGAGCCCCCGTGCGCCGCCGCCCGGTGCTCAGCGGCGGACCGAGCTGTCCGCCTCCGCGTCGGCTGCGATCACCGCAGCGGAAGCCGGGCGCCAGATCCTGACGCCCACCCCGTACAGCACCACACCCAGCATCAGCCCGGCCCCGGCCCCGAAGCACACCGTCGGGATCACCTCGTACGGCTTGGCGACCGAACCCCAGTAGGCCCACCAGCGGGCCACCCGCTGCACCGTCGCGATCAGCGCGCACCCCCCGATCACCGCGCCCGCCACCCACCGGTCGGCCGACGAGAGCACCGGCACACCCACGGGTTCGACGACCGGCTGTCGGCGCAGCGCCAGCACCAGGAACACGGCGATCACGACCGCCGCGACCGCCGAGCCGCCGTACTGGAGGTACCAGTACAGCGGCGAGCCCGCGATCTCCTCGCCCAGCACCGGCAGCAGCCGCATCCCCCACCGGTCGAGATGCGTGAACGCGTCCCACACGACATGGGTGAGCGCACCGAGCACCGCGGACACGTACCACCACAGCACCAGCGACGGACGCACCCGCCGCATGCCCGCCCCGCACCGCAGCAGCGAGGCCACCCGTGCCCGCCGCGCCCTCGGCAGCAGCGCGACGAGCGGTTCCCGGAGCACCAGCCACACACCCACCAACGCCCAGGTGAACAGCACGTCGACGGTGAAGACCCCGGCGAAGGAGTGCGTGACGTCGCCGAACTCCATCGCCCCGGGCAGCACACTCGCCGCGTAATAGGTCAGATCGGGCGCGAACGAACCTGCGACGAGCGCCGACGGTACGAGTCGCCCTCGCGCGCTCCCGTCCCCGCGCAACGCGGGCAGCACTGCGGCCGCATGGCTCAGCGTGAAAGGCAATTCGTCCCCCTGGGGCGGATTTTGTGACATTGTGCGTGAAGTGTCCGCGCGGCGGACCTCTCGTCTCTGCCGGCCGGTCCGGCGATCACCGGCGTCAGTATGCGCGACCGCTCGCCGCTCCGGCGTGCGCCCGCGCGACAGTGAATGGACAGGGGCAACCAGGGGAAATCGGGCACGAACGGGTGTCCGGGCGACGGAAGTTGTCGTAGGGTCGCCTGGGCCGCCGCGTCGATGCGTGCGGGGGCCACCGGAAATCCGGAGAAGGAAACACCGGAACAGGGCAACCAAATCCGGAACTCCGGAGTCGGTGTAGCAGAACGGGAAAGCTGATCCGGAGAGAATTTCGGAGAAGTCGCCCGAGACAGTGTCAAAAGGGAAGAACGCCAAGGCGATCGACCACCGGGGAGGGTTCACTCAATGGCGGCGCAGTTCGGATTGAGGCTCCGCAAGGGGGCGGCCACCACCGCCCTGGCCGCGGCCACGGTAGCGGCACTGGCCGCGTCCCAGGCTCCGGGAGTGACCACCGACAGCGCCGGGAGACAGGCCGCCGAGTCGCCCTCACCGGAAGCGACCACCTACTCCGAGGACACCGCGTCGGGAGACGGGCGCTACTACACGGACCTCCCTCCCCTCGACAGCCCCACCCCCTCACCCGGCACGGGCGGCGGCTCGACCACGGTCGGCGGCGGCGAGCGCGGCATCCCCGCGACCGTCCTCGACGCCTACAAGAAGGCCGAGGCGTCGCTGCGCGACTCCAAGCCCGGCTGCAACCTGCCCTGGCAATTGCTCGCCGCGATCGGCAAGGTCGAGTCCGGGCAGGCCCGCGGCGGCCGTGTCGACGCGAGCGGCACGACGATCGGCAAGATCCTCGGCCCGCAGCTCAACGGCAACGGCTTCGCGAACATCAGCGACACGGACAACGGCGCGTACGACGGGGACGCCACACACGACCGGGCGGTCGGCCCCATGCAGTTCATCCCCTCCACCTGGGAGTGGGCGGGCCGCGACGGCAACAGCGACGGCGCCAAGGACCCCAACAACGTCTACGACGCCGCCCTGGCCGCGGGCCACTACCTGTGCCGGTTCAACTGGGACCTCGCCGACTCCGGGAACCTGCGCAGCGCGATCCTCAGCTACAACAACTCGACGGCCTACTACAACACCGTCATGTCGTGGCTTGAGTACTACCGCAAGGGCACCCACGAGATCCCCGACGGCACCGGCTCGCTGCCCCACACCCCGAGCGACAACGGCGGCGGAACCACAGGGAACGGCAACACCGGGAACAAGGGCGGCTCGGGCAGCACGAAGCCCAGCCCCGGCCCGACCCCGCCGAACAAGGACAAGCCCGGTGGCGGCAAGCCCGGCGGTGGCTCCACACCCAAGCCGCCGACCCCGCCCACCCCGCCGACCAAGCCGCCCACCAACACCGACACGGTGCACCACCTGGAGGCCGCGGGCCCGGCGAAGCTCACCGCCACCGCCGGCGCGACATTCACCGACCGGATCGCCGCCCGCACGGAGACCAAGGCGGGCAAGGCCGTCGCGAAGGTCCGGGTCCGCTTCACCGTCGTCGGCGACACGGACACCACCTTCACCGGCGGCGAGAAGGTCGCCACGGTCGTCACGGACAGCACCGGCAAGGCGACCGCCCCCGGGCTCGTGGCCGGCGAGAAGACCGGCGCCGTCACCGTGCGCGCCACCGTCGTGGGCCGCACCGTGGCCGCCCTCGACTACACGGCGACCGTCACCGCCCGCCGGGCCGACGCCCTCGCCCGCACCACGACCACCGAGCTGACCTGCGTGGCGAACGGCGAGTTCGCCGAACAGGTCGCGGTGAAGGCCACGTACAAGGGTGCGGTCGCAGGCAAGGTCGCCGCCACGGCGACCCTCATCAAGTCGCCCCTGGACCCCACCGAGAACGACAAGGGCCCGTACTTCAAGAACCCCGCCGACGGCAAGCCGCTCCGCACCCTGACGGGCCTGCAGACCGACAAGGACGGCCTGCTCACCCTGCCGAAGCTGTACGCGGACGACGCCCCCGGCACCTACCTCCTCCGCATCGAGACCGAGGGCGGAGCGACCCTCACCGTCGAACTGAAGGTGGAGGCCGCCCCCGCCGAGGCGACCCCCACGGAGTCCGCCCCCGCGGAGGCGACCCCCACGGAGTCCGCCTCGCCGAGCGCCGGCGCCCCGCAGTAACCACCGCACACGCCCCGACGGCGTCCCTCTTCCGGAGGGGCGCCGTCGTTGTGTGTGCAACGTGTTCTCATCTCGCCCGGCCGTTGCTACGGTGCCGGACCTGACGATGTATCAGCTCCCGCTGTCGGCGGGGCCACGGGTCGGGAGGTTCCGTATGCGTGCCCTGATCGCCGCCGCGATCGGTCTCGCCCTGGCGTTCGCGCTGGTCCTCGCACTCACCGAGCTGGGCACACCGACGGGGGAGACATCCCCCAAACCCCTGCTGACGACGGTGCCCCCGCACCCGTAGCCGACCGGCCGACGCCGACCGCGCCGACCGCTCCGACCGCGGTCGGACGGCCGTCGGAGGCCGTCACATCCACAACCGCCCGGGAGGGAGGCCGAGATGCACCGCAGGGCCGGCTTGATCCTGCTCGCGTTCGCCGTGTTCTTCGCCGCGCTGTCCCCGCTGACCCGCTGGTACGCCTTCCCACGCCTGGCCAAGATCCCCGCCGACCAGTACCAGGACATGGTCCTCGTCGCGAAGGACGCCACCCTCCTCGACTACGGCACCATGACCGAACGCAAGGTCCCCCAGGTCACCATCGTGCAGACCCTCAAGGGCAATGTGGAGGCCTCGGAGCGGATCGAGAGGACAGCGGGCCGCGACGTGGTCGTCTGGGACGGCCTGTCCTACGTCCAGGGCCCCGACGGCGAGATGGTCTCCAAGATCCCCGAGCGCTACATCTTCGACGCCCACACCCAGGAACCCGTCCACGCCAGGGGTGAGATGGTCGACGGCGACCCCGTACGCCGGGAGGGCCTGGAGTTCAAGTGGCCGTTCCTCACCGAACCCCGCGACTACGAGTACTTCGACGCCCAGGCCCGTATCACCGCCCCCATCCACTACAAGGGCACCCGGGACTTCCGCGGCGTGGAGGTCTACTACTTCGAGCAGACCATCCCCTGGACCGAGGTCCCCTTCCCCCGGATCATGCCCGTCGAGGGCATCACCCGTGAGACGGTCGCGAAGACCGGCACGACCCGCTGGTACACCACGGTCCGCAAGTTCTGGGTGGAGCCGGTCACCGGGGCCCCCGTGTACGGCGAGGAGATCCACAAGGAGGAACTCCGCGGCGGCACCCTCCTCGGCGACCGGGAGAAGGTGACCGCGTTCGCCGGCCACGTGAAGATGCGCGAGGACTACATCGAACACACCGTCGACCTCGTCACGTCCCAACGCGTCGTCGTCCTCCTCATGACCTCCTACCTGCCCTGGGGCTTCCTGGGCCTCGGCCTCCTGCTCCTGGCCCTCGCCCTCTACGTCGAGGCCCGCGGACGCAGGGCGGGAGGGCCGGGGGCCGAGGAACCCGTCACCTCCGAGCCGGTCACCGCCTGAGCCGCGCGTTGGTGAACCGGGTCGGCTCGGCCGCCGCCGGGTCCTCCGGCCAGGGATGCTTGGGATACCGGCCGCGCAGCTCCGCCCGCACGGCCCGGTACCCGTCCTTCCAGAACGAGGCGAGGTCGGCGGTGACGGCGGCGGGCCGCCCGGCGGGCGACAGCAGATGCACGAGCACCGGCACCCCGGCGAGCACGGGCGACTCCTGGAGCCCGAACATCTCCTGCAACTTCACCGCCAGCACCGGCTGCTCGGGCCGCGTGTAGTCGACGCGTATCCGCGACCCGCTCGGCACCTCGATCCGCTCGGGCGCGAGCTCGTCCAGCCGTACGGCGTCCCCGGTGGCCCACGGCAGCAGCCGCCCCAGCGCCTGGCCTGCGTCGATCCGCCCGAGATCGGCCCGCCGTCGGGCACGGCTCAACTCCGGCTCCAGCCAGTCGTCCACGCGCGTGTGCAGGGCACCGTCGGAGACATCGGGCCAGGGCTCACCGAGACGCGCGTGCACGAAGGCGAGCCGCCGCCGCAACGACACGGCGCCCTCCGACCACCGCAGCAGCCCCAGCCCCTCGGTCCGCAACCCCTCCAGCAACGCCGCCCGTACGAGCCCGAGGTCGGGGTCCCGGAGCGGCCGTACCGCCAACTCCACGGCCCCCAGCCGCTCCACCCGACGCGCCACGACATCCCCGTCGCTCCAGCGGACCTCCTCGCCCTCGTCGTACAGGGCGGCGGCCGCCGATCGCGCCACCTCCTCGTCGACGACGGCCCCGAGCCGCACGCGCGCGTGCCCGGCACCCACCGGCCGGTCCGCCACGGCCACGGCGAGCCACGGGGCGTTCCGCAACCCGGAGCCCTCCCCGACCTGCGCCCGAGTCCCGTTGACCATCAGATGGGCCCCCTGCACCGCCTTGGCGACCCGCTCGGGGAAGGCCAGGGCCGCCACGGTCCCCACGAGCCCCTCGTCGGAGTCGGCCGGGTGCGGGCGGCGGCCGTCCGAGGCAGGCCCGTCACGGTCGGGGGCGGACAGCGCGAGGCGGGCGTCGGAAGGCGGACGGGACGGGCCGGACGCGTCCCGCTTCGAGGGCGGTGCCACGGCCGTGCGCAGACGTCGTACCTCCGCACGCCAGCGGCCGGCGTAGGCGTCACCCCCGCGCCGGGCCGCCCGCAGCGCCGGCAGGAGGTCGTCGCCGTACTCCCGCGGCGGCTCCTCGCTCAGCAGCGCCACGACCTCCGCGGCCCGGTCCGCCCCCACCAGGGGCGCCGCGTCCAGCAGGGCCCGCCCCAGCCGGGGATGCAGACCCAGCCGTGCCATGCGCGCACCGCGCGAGGTGGCCCGCCCTGCGGCGTCCACCGCGCCGATCGCGGTCAGCACCCCCCGCGCCGCCGCCATCGCCCCGCCGGGCGGCGGGTCCAGCAGCGCGAGACCCGAAGCCTCCGGATCGCCCCAGCAGGCCGCCTGGAGGGCGAACGCCGTGAGGTCGGCGACCCTGATCTCCGGCGCCGGGAACCGGGGCAGCCGGCCGTCCTCGGCCTCCGCCCAGCACCGGTACACCGCCCCAGGAGCCTCCCGGCCGGCCCGCCCCGCCCGCTGCCGCCCGGCCGCCTGCGACGCCCGTACCGTCGTCAGGGCGCTGAGCCCGCGCGCATGGTCGACCCGCGGCTCCCGGGCCAGTCCGGAGTCGACGACCACCCGGACCCCCGGAACTGTCAGCGACGACTCCGCCACCGCCGTCGCCAGCACCACCCGCCGCCGCTCCCCGCCGGCCAGCACCGCGTCCTGCACGGCAGCCGACGCCCGCCCGTGCACCTGGAGGACGTCGACGCCGCCGAGGTCGCCCAGCTGCCCCGCCACCCGCGCGATCTCGCCCACGCCCGGCAGGAAGCACAGCACGTCCCCCGACCGCTCGACCAGCGCCCGCCGCACCACCGAGGCCACATGCGCCAGCAGCGCCGGATCGACCCGCGTCCCGTGCGGCGGCCGCACCGGACGCGACGGCGGCGCCCACACGACCTCGACGGGATACGACACCCCCCGCGCCGCCACGACCGGCGCACCACCCAGCAGCCGCGCCCAGCCCTCCGCGTCCGTCGTCGCCGACGCCGCCACCAGCCGCAGCTCCGGCCGCAGCGCCTCCCGCACGTCCAGCAGGAACGCCGCCACCGTGTCCGCGTCCAGATGCCGCTCGTGGCACTCGTCGAGCACCACCACGTCGACCCCGGCGAGTTCCTGGTCCCGCTGCAACCGCTGTAGCAGCACACCGGTCGTGACGACCTCCACGTGCGTGTGCCGCCCCACGACCCGCTCGCCGCGCACCGTGTGGCCGACGCTCTCGCCGGGCCTCTCGCCCAGCAGCCACGCCATCCGCCGCGCCGCCGCCCGCGCGGCGATCCGCCGCGGCTCGGCCACGACCACCCGCCGCGCCGGTCCGCCGCCCAGCAGTCCGGCCAGCGCCAGCGGCACCAGCGTCGTCTTGCCGGTGCCGGGCGGCGCGACGAGAACGGCGGTGCCGTGCCCCTCCAGGGCGTCGTTCAGACCGGGCAGGGCACCGCGCACGGGCAGCGCGTCCAGAACGTCGTAACGGATCACGCCGCCTCAGTCCCGTGCGCACACGAAGATCGCGGTGCCCGGGATCAGGTTCCCGCGCAGCGGCGACCAGCCACCCCACTCCGAGCTGTTCCAGGCGGGCCACTCCGGCTCGACCAGGTCGACGAGACGCAGGTCCGCCGCGACGATGTCCCGGACGCGGTCGCCGACCGTCCTGTGGTGCTCCACGTACACGGCCCGCCCCTCCTCGTCCTGCTCGACGTAGGGCGTGCGGTCGAAGTAGGACGCGGAGACCGACAGACCCTCGGGGCCGGGCTCGTCCGGGAACGCCCAGCGGATCGGATGGGTCACCGAGAACACGAAACGGCCCCCGGGCCGCAGGACGCGACGGACCTCCCGCAGCACCCGCACGGGGTCCGCGACGAAGGGCAGCGCCCCGTAGGCCGAGCACGCCAGGTCGAAGGAGGCGTCCGCGAAGGGCAGGTCGCCCGCGTCGGCGCAGACCAGGGGGAACGATCCGCCGATCCGCAGCGCGTGCTGGAGCTGACGGTGCGAGAGGTCCAGGGCGACGGGCCGGGCCCCCTGCGCGGCGAGCCAGCGGGAGCACTGCGCGGCCCCCGCGCCGATCTCCAGGACGTCCTTGCCCTTCAGCTCCTCCGGCGGCCCGAGCAGCTCCGCCTCGATCTCGTCGAGCCCCTCCGGACCCCAGACGAACCGGTCGTCGCCGAGGAACGTGCCGTGCTCGACCTGGTAGTCGTCCGCGTTCCGGTCCCACCAGCCCCGGTTGGCCCGGGAACTCTCCGCCACCCCGGCCTCGCGCCGGGTGGCCTCGGGCTCGTCGGCATCGGGGGAGCCGGCGGTCGCGGGGGCGGTGGAGATTTCGTGGACATCGCGCTCTTGGATGATCGGCTCCCTCGTCGTACTCTTCCGTAACCCGAGTGGCGCGACGGCCTCAGAATCGCGTCACGGAAGGTGTGTCCCAGGCCTGCGTGGCCTCACGGGACGGGATTTGTGCCGGGTATGCGGCGTTCCGCCCCGGGTGGTGCGCCTTCGCGCATTGACCCTGCCCGGCTGCCCCCGTATGCTACAAGTTGCGCTGCGGGCCTGCGCACCTCAGACGTAGCAGGCTGCGCTCGCATCTGTTGTATGTCCCCTCGGTTGTCGAGGCGCCACCAGCGGTTTTGTGTGGCGCTTCCTTGGCTGTCCGGCTTCTTCAGAGCGATACGGGCTCCCGGCGTAGCAGTACCTACGACTTCAATGTCCGTACCGGAGCCCTTTCCCACATGACGAGCAGCACCGAGACCACCGCCACCACCCCGCAGGTAGCGGTCAACGACATCGGTAACGAGGAAGCCTTCCTCGCCGCGATCGACGAGACGATCAAGTACTTCAACGACGGCGACATCGTCGACGGCGTCATCGTGAAGGTCGACCGGGACGAGGTCCTGCTCGACATCGGTTACAAGACCGAAGGCGTTATCCCGAGCCGCGAGCTTTCGATCAAGCACGACGTCGACCCCAACGAGGTCGTCGCCGTCGGTGACGAGATCGAGGCCCTGGTCCTCCAGAAGGAGGACAAGGAAGGCCGCCTGATCCTCTCGAAGAAGCGCGCCCAGTACGAGCGTGCCTGGGGCACCATCGAGAAGATCAAGGAAGAGGACGGGATCGTCACCGGTACCGTCATCGAGGTCGTCAAGGGTGGTCTCATCCTCGACATCGGCCTCCGCGGCTTCCTCCCGGCCTCTCTCGTCGAGATGCGCCGTGTCCGCGACCTCCAGCCCTACGTGGGCAAGGAGCTCGAGGCCAAGATCATCGAGCTGGACAAGAACCGCAACAACGTGGTCCTGTCCCGCCGTGCCTGGCTGGAGCAGACCCAGTCCGAGGTCCGCCAGACGTTCCTCACGACCCTCCAGAAGGGTCAGGTCCGTTCCGGTGTGGTCTCCTCGATCGTCAACTTCGGTGCCTTCGTGGACCTGGGTGGCGTCGACGGTCTGGTCCACGTCTCCGAGCTGTCCTGGAAGCACATCGACCACCCCTCCGAGGTCGTCGAGGTCGGCCAGGAGGTCACGGTCGAGGTCCTCGACGTCGACATGGACCGCGAGCGCGTCTCCCTGTCGCTGAAGGCGACCCAGGAAGACCCGTGGCAGCAGTTCGCCCGCACCCACCAGATCGGCCAGGTCGTGCCCGGCAAGGTCACGAAGCTGGTTCCGTTCGGTGCGTTCGTCCGCGTGGACGAGGGCATCGAGGGTCTGGTCCACATCTCCGAGCTGGCCGAGCGCCACGTGGAGATCCCGGAGCAGGTCGTCCAGGTCAACGACGAGATCTTCGTCAAGGTCATCGACATCGACCTCGAGCGTCGTCGCATCAGCCTCTCGCTGAAGCAGGCCAACGAGTCCTTCGGTGCCGACCCGGCCTCGGTCGAGTTCGACCCGACCCTGTACGGCATGGCCGCGTCCTACGACGACCAGGGCAACTACATCTACCCCGAGGGCTTCGACCCCGAGACCAACGACTGGCTCGAGGGCTACGAGAAGCAGCGCGAGGAGTGGGAGCGCCAGTACGCCGAGGCGCAGACCCGCTTCGAGCAGCACCAGCAGCAGGTCATCAAGAGCCGCGAGGCCGACGCCGCTGCCGCCGCCGAGGGTGGCGACGCCGCGGGTGCCGCTCCGGTCGCGGGTGGCGGTTCGTACTCCTCCGAGGGTGCGGACACCTCCGGTGCGCTGGCCTCGGACGAGGCGCTCGCCGCACTGCGCGAGAAGCTGGCCGGCGGCCAGAGCTGACCGCTCGCCGCTGAGGCACAGCCGATAACACGCCGGGCCCGCATCCCCTCCGGGGGGTGCGGGCCCGACGTGTGTGCGAACCACGCTCCGCACACACGAATCGCACGCCAGCGCACGCGAACAACACGTGGGCGCGCAGGCGAACAACACGTCGGTGGTGTGCGTGGACCGCACTTCTCGAAGCGGCTCCGGGAATGCCGGGCCCCCGTACGGCGTTGGGACGTACGAACACGAGGAGGAGCGGTCACAGTGCTTGATCCGCAGGGTTTGTACGCATGGGAGCCGAAGGGCCTGGCAGTCGTCGACATGGCGCTGGCCCAGGAGTCGGCGGGACTTGTCATGCTCTACCACTTCGACGGATACATCGACGCGGGCGAGACCGGCGACCAGATCGTCGACCGGCTGCTCGGCTCGCTGCCCCACCAGGTCGTCGCCCGCTTCGACCACGACCGGCTCGTGGATTACCGGGCACGGCGCCCGCTGATGACGTTCAAGCGCGACCGCTGGACCGACTACGACGAGCCGAGTCTGGACGTGCGCCTCGTCCAGGACGCCACGGGGGCGCCCTTCCTGCTGCTGTCCGGCCCCGAGCCCGACGTGGAGTGGGAACGTTTCGCGAAGGCCGTTCAGCAGATCGTGGAGCGGCTCGGCGTCCGCCTCTCGGTGAACTTCCACGGCATTCCCATGGGCGTGCCCCACACCCGCCCCGTCGGCCTCACCCCGCACGGCAACCGGGCCGAGCTGGTCCCCGGGCACCGCAGCCCCTTCGAGGAGGCCCAGGTCCCCGGCAGCGCCGAGGCACTCGTGGAGTACCGCCTCATGGAGGCCGGCCACGACGTGCTGGGCGTCGCCGCGCACGTCCCGCACTACATCGCCCGCTCCCCGTACCCGGACGCCGCCCTGACCGTCCTGGAGGCCGTCACCGCCGCCACCGGCCTGGTCCTGCCGAGCGTCGCGCACGCCCTGCGCACCGAGGCCCACCGCACGCAGACCGAGATCGACCGGCAGATCCGCGAGGGCGACGACGAACTGGTCGCCCTCGTCCAGGGCCTCGAGCACCAGTACGACGCCGCCGCGGGGGCCGAGACGCGGGGCAACATGCTCGCCGAGCCCGTCGAGATCCCCTCCGCCGACGAGATCGGCCTCGAGTTCGAGAAGTTCCTGGCGGAACGGGAGGGCGAGGGCTGACACCCAGCCCGGGAGGCCCGCGCGGATCGGGCCTCCCACGGCTCTGTGCGGGGCTTTCGCCCACCCCCTAAGCTGCCGGGCATGCTGAAAGTGGGTCTGACCGGCGGTATCGGCGCCGGCAAGAGCGAGGTGTCCCGGCTGCTCGTGGAGCACGGGGCCGTGCTGATCGACGCGGACCGGATCGCACGCGAGGTCGTCGCCCCCGGCACACCCGGGCTCGCGGCCGTCGTGCACGCCTTCGGGGAGGACGTGCTCGCGCCGGACGGCAGCCTGGACCGCCCCAGGCTGGGCTCCCTGGTGTTCGCCGACCCGGACAAGCTCGCCACGCTCAACGCGATCGTGCACCCCCTGGTCGGCGCCCGCTCGCAGGAGCTGGAGCACGCCGCCGCGCCGGACGCGGTCGTCGTCCACGACGTCCCGCTCCTCACCGAGAACGGCCTCGCCCCGCTGTACGACCTGGTCATCGTCGTGGACGCGCCCACGCAGACCCAGCTCGACCGACTCGTCCGGCTGCGCGGCATGACGGAGGAGGACGCCCGCGCGCGGATGGCCGCCCAGGCCACGCGCGACCAGCGCCGGGAGATCGCCGACATCGTCATCGACAACGACGTACCCCTGGAGGACCTGCGGCGCCGCGTCCGGGACGTCTGGGCCGACCTGGAGCGCAGGGCGCACGAGTCACGGGAGCGGTCCGAACACGCACAGGAATAGCGCACCCCCAGGGGGCGTTGAACCGTCCCAGCAAGGGAAGGACTCAGCCGTGCCCGAGACCAGCGGTTCCACCGGACGTACCCCGGAGACGCACGTCATCGACTTCCGCGCGGCCGAGCGGCTCCTCACGGCGAACGACCCGCAGGGCGCCGTCAAGCTGCTCGACCGGGTCATCGCCGAACACCCCGAGAACACGGCGGCCCGTCTGCTGCGCGCCCGTGCCTTCTTCGCCGCCGCCCAACTGCGGCCGGCCGAACTGGAGTTCACGATCGTCCTGGAGCGCGAGCCGGACAACGCGTACGCGCACTACGCGCTCGCCCGCACCTACCAGCGGCAGGCCCGCCCCGACCAGGCCAAACGCCACTTCCGGCTGGCCGCGGCGCTCGATCCGAACCCGCAGTACCTGGAAGCCGCGCGGTTCGACTCCTGACGACCGCCGCCCTCCAGCGACGCGGCTCCTCCAGCGCGGAGACCTGACTGCCCCAGCCGCGGCCCCGGAACACGCCGCGCCCCTACGGGTGGCGCGGGTCCGGCGGCTGGTACGGCGGGACATCGCGGCCCGGCTGGTAGTGCGCGCCCTCGCGCATATGGCGCACGATCACCATGGCGTCGACGGCGGCGATCAGGAAGATCGCACCGCAGACGGCCGCCCAGCCGGGACGGCCGACGAGTGCGAAGGCCACGGTCCCCAGGACCGCCCAGATCACGCCCCACACGCTCAGCCAGAGCCGCATCCGCAGCGGACTGCGCGCCGTCCTCGGTTCACTGCCCGTACGCATCAGAACCACCGCCTCCCACTCGCCCGGCCACCCTTGCGCCGTTCCGGCCCTCCCGCTCCCATGTGTCCCTTTTGGGCTTCTCGTGTTGTTGGTCCTACTCGGAAACGTACTCTTCGGCTCGTGCGTTCTCCAGAAGACGGTGTGCGGTGACGGGGGAGGCCGAAGGTGCTCTGGGATGCGGTGCGGGCGGACGAGAGGCTCGCCGAGTGGCTCAAGGAGCTGGAGGAGGGCGACGAGGAGGCGCCGGACGCGCCCCGGGCGCGGCTGCCGGACGCCGAGGAGCTCCCGGACGTCCTGCAGGAGCTGGCCGTCCCGTACGAGGACGTCAACGACCTGGTCGCGCTGCGCCGGACGCTGACGGAAGACGAGGAGGCGACCGCGCTCCTCGGACGGTGCGTACGGGGTCTCGTCCGGGACATGGGGAAGATCGGCAAAGGGCTGAGACTGCGGCCGTTGCCCCTGGAGTCCGGTCCGCTGGGCCGCTATTTCCCGGTGTACGTCCTGGTCGCGGCCCTGCCGTATGTGCGCGCGTACCACCGGGAGCGGGGCATCCCCGAGGACGTCTCCCGGCGCACCCTCGCGGACGTGGGCCGGGGCCTCGTGCTGCACCGCCGGAGGTTCGGGGTGGGCGGGCTCGTGGCGCCCGGCTGGTTCTCGCTCCACTTCCACGGGGAGCTGTTCCAGCTCGGGCGCCTGCAGTTCCAGCGGACCCGGCTGGGCGGCCGGGAGGGCGTCGCGCTCGCGGCGGCCGGCCTGGCGCTGCGGCCCGGGGAGCACTGCCTCGACCTGCACATACCCGACTACGCCGGCCCTCTGACCCCGGAGGCGTGCGACCGGTCGCTCGCGCTCGCCCGTGAGTTCTTCCCGCGGCACTTCCCGGCGGAGCGCCACACCGCCGCCTGCTGCCACTCGTGGCTGCTCGACCCGCAGCTGAAGCGGTATCTGCCGGCGGACTCCAACATCGTCCGCTTCCAGGAGCGGTTCCACATCACCTGCGGGAACAGCGAACCGGGGGACGATCTGCCCCTCCGCTTCGTGTTCGGCGACCCGGACCTGCCGGTGGAGACACTCCCGCGCCGGACACGTCTCGAACGAGCCGTCGCAGACCATCTGCGGGCCGGAGGGCACTGGTACAGCGGGCACGGCTGGTTCAGGTTCACCCCATCGGGTGAGGGGTGAGCGGAACGGCCCGCGTCCGCGCGGCCGTTGAACGGATATGAGCATCCAGACGCGTGAGGGATTTCAGGGGACGGGGCCGGGGGCGATCACCCCGGACGGCTGCGCGGTCGAGGTGTACACACGACTGCCGGTGGGGGACGAGCCGCAGGTGATCGCCGCCGCCGCGCCCGCGGGCGCGAGCATTCTCGAACTGGGCAGCGGCGTGGGGCGTATGACCCACCCACTGATCGAACGGGGCTTCACGGTCACGGCCGTGGACGAGTCGGCGGAGATGCTGGATCGGGTGCGTGGGGCGCGGACGATATGCAGCCCCATCGAGGAGCTGGACCTGGGCGAGAGGTTCGACGTGGTGCTGCTCGCGTCGTTCCTCGTCCACACCGGGGATCCCGAGCTGCGGCGCGGACTGCTCGCCACATGCCTGCGGCATGTCGCGGACGACGGCATCGTGCTGATCCAGCGCGAGGGGGAGAACTACCACACGGATGTGCCCCGGGAGCGGGTCGACCCCCGTGGCTTCACGGTCCGTATCGCGTCGAGCGAGCCGGTGGGGGACGGGGTCCGCTCCGTGCACGCGGAGTACCACTTCCCGGACGGCGAGTGGACCCAGACGTTCCGGGTGCGGCCGATGACGAAGGAGGAGTTCGAGGAGGCGCTGGGAGAGTCGGGGCTGAGGGTGGACCGGTATCTGACGGAGGACCGGACGTGGGTGCGGGCGGTGCCGGTGGGGTGAGAGGGCGCGTCGGAAGAGAGGGCATGTGGGGTCCGCGTGGTTTCGCTCGAAAGTCCGCTCGGGGCCGATGAGTTCGGGGGAGGGCGCCGGTCTGTCTCCGTGACAGGCACGACGCACCGCTTCCCACAGGAGACCTCATGTCCGAGACCACCGCTCCCGCCTCCCGAGCCACCACCTCCACCCCCACTGCCGCGGTCACGGCCCCGGCTTCCGGCGCCGGCCCGAAGGGCGGGGTGCGCGGTCGGCGGGCCCGGATCTCGCTGGGCGCGCTGCAGATCGTGCTCGCGCTGATCTTCGCGGTCGCGAGCGCGCTGCCCAAGCTGATCGCGCACCCGTCGGCCGCCGAGTCCTTCGAGACGCTCGGCTGGGGCAGCGCGGGCATGTACACCATCGGCGCGCTCGAACTGGCGGGCGGGATCGGGCTGGTGATCCCCGCGCTGGCCTCGGTCGCGGGGGTGTCGTTGAGTGCGCTGATGGTGGGTGCCTTCATCACCCAGGTCGCCGTCTTCGACGGGGAGTACGCGGCGACCCCGCTGATCCTGATGGTGCCGCTGCTCGTCATCGCCTGGGCACGACGGGAGGACGTGGCCGGACTGAAGCGGCTGCTGGGACGGACGGCTTGATCGACGGGGCACGGGGCACGGGGCACCGGGAACGGCGCACGGGGCAGGGGCAGGAGGCACGGGGCGCGGCGCGCTGCGGTCGGGCCGGGTGCCGCTCGGCCGCCGTCAGTCGTCGCGGCGGGCGCGGGCGGCGTTCGCGGAGTCGGTGAGGCCGCGGAGGCGTTCGAGGTCACGGCGGTCGCGCTTGGTGGGGCGACCCGCTCCCCGGTCGCGGATACCGGCGGGGGCGATGGCCTCGCGAGGCGGGGGCGGCGGGGAGTTGTCGACGTAGCACTCGGCGGCGACAGGCGCGCCGACCCGTTTACGGATCAGACGCTTGACCACGACGATCCGCTCATGCCCACCGGCCTGCCGGAGGCGTACCTCGTCGCCGACGCGCACCGCGTACGCCGGCTTGACCCGCTCGCCGTTGACGCGGACGTGCCCACCCCGGCAGGCCGTCGCCCCCATGGAGCGGGTCTTGACCAGGCGGACGGACCAGATCCAGCTGTCGATGCGCACGGTCTCGCCGCTCGGGGGCCGCGCGGCCTCGGCGGCGGCCGCCGCGGCACCGGGATCCCGGTGCGTGGTGCCAGGGCCGTCCGTCCGCTCGCCCGTACCTTCAGAAGCCATGAATCGACCTTAGCTCCCCGGTGCCGACGAGGGAGGAGATCACCGGCCGTACCGTGGAGACATGCGCAGCGGTGACGGCGGTGGTGACGGCGGCCGGGATGACGGCGGCGGCGTTGGCCGGGATGGCGGCGGTGTGGGCGGAGGGCGCTCCGGGTTCGACGCTGGGAGCGGGCTGGACGCGCTCGACGCCCGGATCACCGGATGCCGGGCCTGCCCCCGGCTGGTCGCCTGGCGGGAAGAGGTGGCGCGGACCAGGCGGGCCGCGTTCGCCGATCAGGAGTACTGGGGCCGTCCGGTGCCCGGTTTCGGATCGTCCGACGCGGCGCTGCTGATCGTCGGGCTCGCTCCCGCCGCGCACGGCGCGAACCGTACGGGGCGGATGTTCACCGGCGACCGCTCGGGCGACGTGCTCTACGCGGCGCTGCACGACGTGGGCCTCGCCTCGCGCCGCACCGCGGTCGGCGTCGATGACGGCCTCGAACTCCACGGCGTACGGATCACCTCACCCGTGCACTGCGCGCCGCCCGCCAACAAGCCGACCCCCGAGGAACGCGACACCTGCCGACCGTGGCTGGTCAGTGAGCTGGAGCTGCTGCGGCCGTCACTGCGTGCCGTGCTCGTCCTCGGTGCGTTCGGCTGGCAGGCCGCGTTGCCCGCGCTCGCCGAGGCGGGCTGGCGGGTGCCCCGGCCCCGACCGGTCTTCGGCCACGGCGCCCGCGTACCGCTCGACGGGCTCGATCTCTTCGGCTGCTTCCATGTCAGCCAGCGCAACACGTTCACCGGCCGGCTGACCCCGGACATGCTCCGGGACGTCCTGCGCACGGCTGCCGGAGCAGCCGGGCTGAGCGTCCGCCCGTAAGGGCGCGAAAGGTCCACCGGGCTCGACCGGCCCACTCTCCGGGGCGGCGGAAAAGCGGCTGCCGAGGGTGTCGTCCGCCGTCTAGGGTCGCGCAATGTCTCTCTATCCCGAGATCGAACCGTACGACCACGGCATGCTCGACGTCGGTGACGGCAACCACGTGTACTGGGAGGTCTGCGGGAACCCGCGGGGCAAGCCCGCGCTGGTCCTGCACGGCGGGCCCGGATCCCAGGCAGGCCCCTGGTTCCGGCGCCTGTTCGACCCCGACGCGTATCGGATCGTGCTGCTGGACCAGCGTGGCTGCGGGCGTTCGACGCCGCCGGCGAGCGCGTACGAGACGGACATGAGCGTCAACACGACGCCGCGTCTCCTCGCCGATCTGGAGCTGCTGCGACGGCACCTCGGGATCGATCGCTGGCTGGTGTGGGGTGTGTCGTGGGGCTCGGTGCTCGGGCTGCGGTACGCGCAGAAGCATCCGGGCGCCGTGTCCGAGCTGGTGCTCACGGGGGTCGCGTCGGGCTCCGACGCCGAGGTCGCCCTGCTGACCCGGGGGCTCGGCCAGTACTTCCCGGAGGCGTTCGAGCGGTTCCTCGCGGAGCTTCCCGAGGGCGAGCGGGACGGCAACCTCGCCGCCGCCTACAACCGGCTGCTCGAATCGCCCGACGCGGAGGTACGGGCGCGGGCGGCGAGGGCCTGGACCGACTGGGAGACGGCCATCGCGGCACAGCCGCCCCGCTCCGTGCCGCGCTACGAGGACGCCGCGTTCCGCTACGGCTTCGCCCGTACCGTCACCCACTTCTGGGGAAACGGCCACTTCCTCGACGAGGGCAGCGGGGGCAGCGGGGGCAGCGGGGGTGGCGCGGTGGGCGAAGGCGGTGCGGGCGACGACGGAGTCGTGCTGCGGGACGTGCGACTGCTCAAGGGCGTCCCCGGCACCCTGGTACAGGGCAGCCTCGACCCCGGCAACCTCCTCGGCATCGTCTGGCGCCTTCACCACGCCTGGCCCGGCAGCGAGTTGGTCCTCATCGACGACGTGGGCCACAACGCGGGCGCGCCGGACATGGCACAGGCCCTGGTGGACGCCACGGACAAGTACGCCAAGGGGTGATTCCGCCTTCTGCCACCACGTGGGGCCCGCATCAGCCCCCGCCCTCGCCCCCCGTCTCGTCCTCCTCGAAGAGGTGCCGCACGGTGGAGCGGTAGTTGGTCCGTACGTGGGCGAGGGCGTGGGTTCGGGCGCGGTCGGGGTCGCCGGAGGCGATCGCCTCGTACAGCTCGCGGTGCTCGGTGAGGAGCTGCGGCCACTCCGTGTTCTGGCGGGTCAGCCAGCGCAGACGGCCGTCGACCGGCTCCATGACGGAGATGAGCAGGCTGTTGCCGGCCATGGCGAGGACACGGTCGTGGAAGCGGGTGTTGATGTCGGTGATCGCCTCGGCGTCCCCGGCGCGGGTGGCGGCCGCCGCCTGGTCGAGCAGGGCCGACAGCTCGGTGAGGCTCTCCGGCGTGGCGCGGGTGGCGGCGAGCCCGGCGGCGTACACCTCCAACGCCTCGCGGAGTTCGAAGAGTTCCGCGACATCCGCCCTGGTGAGACGGCGGACCACCGTGCGGCGCGGGGTCTCGAAGAGGACGAAGCCCTCGGCGACCAGCGCGCGGATCGCCTCGCGGACCGGGACCCGTGAGACCCCGAAGCGATCGGCCAGTTCGCGCTCGACCAGCCGGTCGCCCGGACGGAGCCGCCCCGCGATGATGTCCTGCCGCAGGGTCCCCAGCACACGCTCGCGCACCGCGCCGAGGGGACCGAGGGTTTCGATCTTCGCTCCGTCAGGAGCCAGGGAGCTCATGAGGCCATCCTCGCCGACACGGGAGGTGTTTTACGTGTCGTTAACGACAGCGACATCGGTCAGAACGGTTGACGGGAGGACTATGACGGGAGTTTGGTATACCAAAGCCCCCACGCGCGGTCCGCTCCCTCCCCGTCTCCTCCTCTCGCTCCCGGAGGCCCCGTGTCCCTCGTCGATCCCGCCGAAGCAACCGGCACCACCGCGTTCGTGCCCGACCCCCGCCTCACCAACGAAGACCTGGCCCCCGCCGACAAGCGCACCTGGAAGGTCTTCGACCTCTTCGCCCTGTGGATGTCCGACGTCCACAACCTCGGCAACTACACCTTCGCCGCCGGACTGCTCGTCCTCGGCATGAACGTCTGGCAGGTCTTCACGTCGCTGCTCGTCGGCTTCGTGATCATCTACATCGGCATGAACTGGATGGGGAGGATCGGTCAGCGCCACGGTGTGCCGTTCCCCGTCGTCAGCCGCATCAGCTTCGGTGTCTGGGGCGCCAACATCCCCGCCATCATCCGGGCCGTGATCGCCATCATGTGGTACGGCATCCAGACCTATCTCGCGTCCGTCGCCGTCAACATCATGCTGCTGGCCGCCTGGCCGGGCCTGGAGTCCTGGACCCATGGCTCGTTCCTCGGTCTGCACCAGCTCGGCTGGGTCACCTTCGTCGCCCTCTGGCTCATCCAGGCGGTGATCATCAGCCAGGGCATGGAGTCGGTGCGGAAGTTCCAGGACTTCTGCGGGCCGGCGATCTGGCTGGTCATGATCGCGCTCGCCGTGTGGATCCTCGCCAAGGCCGGCTGGACCATCTCCCTCACCTCCACCCCGCACCCGGTCTCCGTCGGTGAGCAGTGGCGGCAGTGGTTCGGCGCGATCGGCCTGGTCCTCGCCACCTACGGCACGCTGATGCTCAACTTCTGCGACTTCTCCCGCTTCGCCCCCGACTACCGGACCGTCAAGCGCGGCAACTTCTGGGGACTGCCGATCAACTCCACCGCGTTCGTGGTGGTGTCGGTCATCGTCACCGCCGGTTCCATCGAGGTGTTCGGCAAGGCGATCACCGACCCGGCGTACCTCGTCGCGGAGATCGGCAACACCTGGATCCTCGTACTGGGCGCCCTGACGTTCGCCATCGCCACCATGGGCGTCAACATCGTCGCCAACTTCGTCTCTCCCGCGTACGACCTCGCCAACGTCTGGCCGCAGAAGATCAGCTTCAAGGTCGGCGGCATGATCAGCACGGTCGCGGCGCTCGTCGTGACCCCGTGGAACCTCTTCTCCAACCCGACCGTCGTCAACTACTTCCTCGGCGGTCTCGGCGCGTTCCTCGGCCCGCTGTTCGGTGTGATCATGCTCGACTACTTCTGGGTCAAGCGGGGACGCATCTGCGTCGACGAACTGTTCAACGCACAGCCCGGCTCCCGGTACTACTACCGCAGGGGCGTCAACCCCAAGGCCCTCTGGGCGTTCCTCCCCGCGGCCGCCGTCTCCGCCGTCCTCGCCCTGGTGAAGGACTTCGGCGCGGTCGCGCCGTACTCGTGGTTCATCGGAACGGCGCTGGCCGCCGGGCTGTACGCGGTGCTGTGCCGCGACGAGCGGGCCGCGAAGGGGGCCGCCGAGGCCGAGCCGACCGTCACCGTGGAGGTCTGAGAAACGTGCGGATCGTCGTCACCAACTGCAACACCACGCAGGAGATGACCGAGGAGATCGTGCGAGGTGCCCGGGCCGCGGCCGGCCCGGGCACCACCGTGACCGGGCTGACCCCGGCGTGGGGGCCCGAGTCCGCGGAGGGCTGGCTCGACAGCTATCTGTCGGCCGCGGCGGTGCTCGACACCCTGCGCGCCTACGACGAGCCCTACGACGCCGTGGTCATGGCCGGGTTCGGTGAACACGGACGGGAGGGGGCACGGGAACTGCTGGACGTGCCCGTCGTCGACATCACCGAGGCCGCCGCGCACCTCGCGTGTCTGCTCGGGCGGCGGTACGGGGTGGTCACCACGCTGGAACGGTCGTGCGGGCAGATCGAGGACAGCCTGGAGACGGCCGGGGTGGGGCGCAACTGCGCGGGCGTGGTCGGCACCGGGCTGGGCGTCCTCGACCTGCACGACACCGACCGCACGGTGCGGGCCTTCGTCGACGCGGCCCGGCGGGTCCGGGACGCCGGTGCGGAGGTGCTGGTCCTCGGGTGCGCCGGGATGACCGGGTTGCAGCAGGTGGTGGCGGAGAAGGTGGGCGTCCCCGTGGTGGACGGGGTGGGGGCGGCCGTGAAGCTGGCGGAGGCGTTGGTGGGGCTGGGGTTGGAGACCAGCCGGGCGGGAACGTACGCGAAGCCACTGGCCAAGCGGCGGGTGTGGGGGAAGGGCGGCGGGGGAGCGCTGTGAGGGGCGCGCCGCCGGTCCCCGGGGCCGACCCGGCGGACGCGGTTTCCCCGCGGCTGCCCGGCGGACGCCGTTTCCGCGGCTGCCCCGCCGTACGCCGGGCTGTTCTCCTGGCCCTGCCGCGGACCGGGCCGTCCTTTTGGCCCTGCCGCGGACCGGGCCGTCGTCCCGGCTCCCTGCCGTCGCCGCCCCGGATCCGCTACGACTCCGGCACCACCGCGGTCGCCGTGATCTCCACCAACTGGCCGGTGTAGCCCAGGCAGGCCACGCCGAGGAGGGTCGACGAGTGGGGGCCGGTGCTGAGACCGGAGGCCTCGACGACGTCCCAGACCGAGGAGAGGACCCGGGGCTCACTGCTCACCACATAGACATCGGTCGCCACCACATGGGCGAAGTCACTGCCCACCGCACGCAGTTGCTCCCCGAGATTCGCCAGCACCTGCCGCGCCTGCCGTACCGGATCCCCCTCACCCACCAGCTTCCCGTCGGCGTCCAGCGGAACGGAGCCGGCGAGGAACGCGAGCCGCGCACCGGCTTCGACGACCGAGGCGTGCGAGTAGACCGGCGGCTGGAAGAGGCCGGGGACGGTGACGCGTTCGATCATGAAGGGCTCCGGTGCGTTGGCGGGAGTGCTGGGGCAACCTGTCGATGATGCGAAGTACGGGACGCGAACGCATCCGAATTCCCGGCCGTCGCCGCGCCGCCTCCCCCGGTCTGCCGCCGAGTACCGAGCCCCTGTCGATAATCGCTCGACATCTCGGCGCCCGGCACCCCATGCTCCGTCCATGTCCGTACGCCTGCGCGCGAAGACCTTGGGCCGCTTCACGGCGGCTGACTTCCAGCGGCCGAGCCGGAGATTCCGGCGAGCCCCCGGAGGTCAGCCATGTCACGCACCGTGCACCACACCCGCAGTCGGCACCGGAGAATCCCGGCGTACTGGGCGGCCGGGCTGCCGGGCCCCTGGACCGCGCACACCCTCATCGAACTCCGCTACAGCGGGGCCGAACTGAGTCGCGCCCGCCGGGAGGGCCGTCGCCCCCGGCCGACCCGAATCGTCCGTACGTTCACGTCGTACCGGTACCCCCGGGCCGTGAACCAGAGGTTCTGGAACCCCTACGAATCCCGGGCGCGGGCCGCCCTGCGCACCTTCCGCACCACCGCCCGCACACACCTGCGCGCAGCCCCGCCCGGCGACCTCGTCACCGCGGCCGAAACCCTCGACCATCCCCCGACCCGCCACCGCCACCGCAACCTCTGGGAAGCGTGAGGCAGGAGAGGCGATAGCCCGGGGGAAATATCCCTTCGAAGAAGCCCGTACCCGGCTGCTACCTTCCAGGCGTGGCGAAACTCAATCAGATCATCGCAGTCGAGAAGGGCGTCAAGGCCAAGTCGCAGCAGGACCTGACGGCCGCTCATCATGGGCTGCAGAAGCCTGCCCTGCTGGCCGGAATCGCGCGTACGTATCAGCCGAAGGACGAGGAGGGCGAGCAGTTGCCGCCCGAGTCGACCCGGGTGCAGGTGCGGGCGGAGGACGTGCTGCGGGAGACGGCGGGGATCCTCACGCGGCTGTTCGACGTGACCGCCACGAAGGACTGGGCCAACTGCACGGCGCGGGCGGACGTGACGGTCGACGGGCGGGTGCTCGTCGCCGAGGTGCCGGTGGCCTATCTGCTCTTCCTGGAGAAGCAGCTCGGCGAGATCAACGCGCTCGTGCGGAAGCTGCCCGTGCTCGACGCCTCCGAGGCATGGGTGCAGGACCCCTCCACCGACGCCTGGAAGACCGAGCACGTGCGGACGGTGCGGACCAAGAAGGTGCCCCGCAACCATGTGAAGGCCGAGGCGACCGACAAACACCCCGCACAGGTCGAGGTGTACTACGAGGACATACCCGTCGGGTACTGGACCACCGTGAAGTTCTCCGGTGCGCTGCCCGCCCGCCGGGTCCGGGAGATCCTCGACCGCGTCGAGAAGTTGCAGCAGGCCGTGAAGTTCGCGCGCGAGGAGGCGAACGGCGTGGACGTCGTCGACCAGCGCGTCGGTGACGCGGTGTTCGGCTACCTGTTCGGGTAGCCTCACAGACTCCCCGCCCGATGTTTCGGGCGGGGTGCGCGAGGAGCGCAAAGCTGAAGCTGAGGCTTGTCGTGACGGAGCGGACCGTACCCGCCGAAGATTTCAGGGACGGGCCGCGCTCAATCTCAGACTATTGCTCCAGACTCAGTATTCGCCGCCGATCGCCGCAACGACCGGACCCAGGCCCCGGGACGTCGAAATGCCGGTTCAAGTCCGGCCCGCACAGCTCGATGTGCGGTGGTCCAAAGGCAGGACGCGACGACATGACGACTGACCTGGGTTCTCAACCGTCGCGGCGTGCCGAACGGGCGGCATCACAGGGCCCGGGGGCCGGCTACGCCCCCGGGCCCGCTTCCTTTCCCACAGGTTCCCGCTCGCATTCGGCGCGGATCCATGCACGGGCCACACGAGTTCCGCCGGCAATTGCGTTCATAAAGAACATGGCCTTTCCAAGTATCGTCACATCGCGGTAATACGAGCGTTCCACAACCTCCTGATCCGGGACCTACCGTGGACACCACGGCCGAACGGCACCACCCCGTCGATCGGCCCACCGGTACCACGCCCCACCCGCGCCCCGGCCACCGTCGCCCGAAGGCACACCTCCGCCTCCCCCGACGACAGGAGCCCCGTGTCCCGCCCCGCACTCCGCACCGTCCTGCCGCCCTGGCTCGCTCATGCCCTGCGTGCGCAAAGAGGGCCGGTGCCCTGGAACGCGGTGGTGCGCGGAGCGCTCGCCGGAGGACCGCTGCTCACCCTCGCCCTGCTCGCCGGACACCCCTCCCTCGGCGTGGTCGCCGCACTCGGCGCCATGCTCGCCGGGATCAACGACCGGCCCGGCAGCCGCCGTGTCTCGGTGCGGCGCCTCGGCGTGCCCGCCCTCGCCGGTGCCCTGGGGCTGCTCATCGGGACGTACGCCGGGCAGTACGCCTCCGCCTACGCGGACCGCCACGCCCCCGGCGGCCCCGGACAGTACGCCGGTGCCGTGGCACTCACCCTGCTGCTCACCTCGCTCGGACTGCTCGCCGGGGGCATGAGCGCGGTCGGACCCGTCGCCTCCGGTGCCGGCACCCAACTGCTCGTCGCCGCCGCCATCGGGGCCGGCATGCCGTTGCCGGAGCCGGGGTGGGAACGGGCGCTCGGCTATCTCGCCGGGGCCGGATGGCTGCTCGCCCTGCGCCTCGTCCTGCCCACGCCGAGCGCGCTGACCGGCGGCGACTACCGGTTCGACGGGGAACGGGACGCCGTCGCCGCCGTGTACGACGCGATCGCCGCGCTGCTCGACGCCGTCGGCACCCCGGACGCGACCGCCCGCCGCGCGGCGCTCACCGCCGCCCTCGACCACGCCCAGGACGCGCTCACCGGACCCCGGCTGCGGCGGTACGCCAGCTCCTCGACCGAACGGCGGCTGCACGCCCAGTACACGGCCGCCCTGCCGCTCGCCGAGGCCGCGACCGCGCTCGCCTGGACCGGCGACGACATCGACGGCCGGGCCTCCGCGGGACCCCGGCGCCTCGCCGAGGCCGTCCGCGGCAACACCGCCACCGGGCCGCTGCCCGCGCCCGCCCGCTCCGCGCCCGCGCTGCGCGCCCTCGACGACGCCCTCCTGCACGCCGCCGAGGCCTTCGACCGGGGCGACGCGCGCACCCTCCCCACCCGGCGCCGCACCGTCGGATCACTCCTCCGCCTCGCGCTCGGGACCGGCGGCCGCGAGTACGGGCTCCGCGTCGCCCTCTCCTTCGGCGCCAGCGCGGCCGTGGCGCAGGCACTGCACCACGAGCACTGGTACTGGCTGCCCGCGACCGCCGTGTTCCTGGTCAAGCCCGACCTCGGGCCGCTCGTGTCCCGTGTGCTGTGCCGGGCCGCGGGCACCGTGCTGGGCGCCGTGCTCTTCGCCGGCTGCGCCGCCGTACTGCCCAGCCCGGAGGGCCTCGTCGCCCTCGTCGCGGTCAGTGGCGCGCTCATCCCCGTCGCCACCCGGCACTTCGCCGCCCAGACCGCCGTCGTCACCGTGCTCGTCCTCGCCCTCGTCATGGTCGGCGGCGAACCCCAGGCCTCCTGGAGCCGGATCGGCGAGACGTTGCTGGCCTGCGCCATCGTCCTGATCGTCGGCCATCTGCCGATACCGAAGGGCCAGCGCGGCGGAGGCGTCCGCGCCCGCCTCGACGAAGCCGCCGCGGCCGCCCACCTCTACCTCGCCCATGTGCTGGAGTCCGACGACCGCGCCGCCCGCTGGACCCTGCGCCGCGAGGCCTACCGCACCCTCGCCGGGGCCCGTACCGCGATCGCCCTCGCCGGAGCCGAACACCCCGCCCTCGCCCGGCACAGCGAGGGCACAGACGAGATCGCCGCCGTCCTCGAACAGCTCGTCGACACCACCACCGCCTGCGCGGTCCACCTCGACGACACCGGACGACTCGGCCGCCACCACACCGAGCAGCTCACCACCCTCCTGGACCAGCTCGCCCGCCATCAGCGGCACACCGGCATCAGCCTCCCGGATGCACCGGACACGCTGGACGCGCCGGACGAGCTGGAGACGCCGGGTGGGGCAAGTGTGTCGGTGGGGCGGCAGCCGGCGCAGGTGGGGCTGGGGACGGGGGAGCGGAAGGGTGCAGGGGCGTAGGGGGAGTAACGGGAGCAGGGCCTCGGCTCACGGCTTGAGCCGGTGCTGCCGCCCGCCCGGACACCACCCCTTCGGGGCCCGCCCTCGCCCGCCCGGATACCGCCCTTCCGGACCCGCCCCCGTCGTACCGTGACCGCATGACGCCGCCTCCGCCCCCGTCACCTCCCTCACCCTCTCCCTCTCCCTCACCTGCTCCCTCGCCGTCCTCCTCGCCCGCCGATCTCGTCATCACCGGCTGCACCGCCCTCGTCCACGACGAGCACGAGGGCGTCGCCTTCGTCGAGGACGCCGCGATCGTCGTGCGGGACGGGGTGATCGAGAGCGTCGGGCCGCAGTCCGAGACGGCCGTCGTCGCCACGGCCGAACGCATCGACGCCCGGGGTCAGGTCGCGATGTCCGGACTGATCAACTGTCATACGCACACACCGATGGTCGCGTTGCGCGGCATCGCCGAGGACATGCCGGCCGAGGAGTGGTTCAACGACGTCATCTGGCCCGTCGAGTCCAATCTGACGGCCCGGGACGTGGAACTGGGGGCGCGGCTGGCCTGCGCGGAGATGATCCGGGGCGGCGTGACCTGCTTCGCCGACCACTACTTCTCGATGGACACGGTCGCCGGTGTCGTCGCCGAGACCGGTCTGCGCGCCCATCTGGGTGAGGCGTTCTTCTCCTCGCTCGGCGTCGAAGGGCGGGAGCGGTCGCTGGAGTTCGCGCTACGGCACCGGGGCGCGGCCGGTGGCCGTATCACCACCGCACTCGCCCCGCACGCCCCCTACACCGTCGACGACGCCGACCTCGCCGCCACCGCCGAGCTGGCCCGCGCGCACGGCCTCCCGGTCCATCTGCACGCCGCCGAGAGCCGTGACCAGACCGACAACAGCCTCGCCCGGCACGGCGTCACCCCCATCGAGGTCCTGGAGCGCACCGGGCTCCTCGGCCTCGACGCGGGCGTGCTGATCGCGCACGGCACCGGCATCGTCGCGCGGGACCTGCCGGTACTGGAGCGGGCGACCGGGCCGGTGGCCGTCGCGACCGCGCCCCGCGGATACCTCAAGTTCGCCTGGCCCACCACCCCGGTGCGGGAGCTGCGGCGCATCGGTGTCCCCGTCGGGCTCGCCACGGACGGCGCCGCCTCCAACAACTCCCTCGACGTGTGGGAGTCCATGGCGCTCACCGCGCTCGTGCAGAAGTCGACGGAGGGCGATCCTCGCTGGCTGACCGCCCGGCAGGCGCTGCACCACGCCACACTGCAGAGCGCGCGGGCCGTCGGACTGGGGGAGCGGATCGGCAGCCTGGCGCCCGGCCGACGCGCCGACATCGTCCTCGTCGACCTCACCGGCCCGCACACCCAGCCCGTGCACGACCTCGCCGCCACCCTCGTGCACAGCGCCCGCTCCGCCGACGTCCGCACCACCGTCGTCGACGGCCGCGTCCTGATGCGGGACCGTGAGCTGCTCACCGTGGACGTGGCGGCGACCGTGCGCGAACTGGAGGACCGGCTGGTCGCCCTCACCGACCGCAGCCACGGCGGACGCATCCAGGACTACGACACGCCTCCCGCGTGAGCGCCCGCACGAATCCCCCGGAAAAGGCCGCATGAGGTGGGCCGGTTCCGGTACCCGACGTACGCGCTGACCAGGAGTACGGGAGATGGCACGGAAAGTCACCGGAAGGTGTGGTTTCTGCGAGGTATCTCTCGCTCCGGCGTTGACCGCGTGTCAACTACGTCTCAGTAGCGTCACTGGAAGAGTCGTTCAGGCCATGGTTGGCGTTTAACTCTACGAGGACAGCGCTACACGGAGGTGCAAGGTGGACGTGCGAACGGTGCTGGGACGCTTTCCCGCCGGTGGGCCGCGCGGCTCGTGGCCGGCGGAGGAGTTGGCGCACGCTGCCCGTCAGGAGGGGCAGCAGGCGGAAGTCGTGATGGACATAGCGACGGACATGTTCCTGGTCATCGTGCGCGGCGCCGACACCGCCGCGGCCGCCCCCGCCTGAGTCGTACCGCCTGAGACGTACTGGCCGAGTCGTACCGCCCGCGTCACCCCGCCTTCGGAGCGGGCACCTTCGCCGCCGCCGGCGGCGCCGGGACCTCGACCGCGAACTGCTCCGCCTGGAGGGCGTACAGCTCCGCGTACACCCCGCCCCTGGCGAGCAGCTCCTGCGGCGTGCCGGACTCCACGAGTCGGCCCTGGTCGAGGACGTGCACCAGGTCGGCGTGGCGGACGGACGCCAGCCGGTGCGTGATGAGGACGACGGTCTGCCCGGTCCCGGCCAGGGCGCGGATCTTCTCGAAGACCTCCAGCTCGGCCCGCGCGTCCAGAGCGGCGGTCGGTTCGTCCACGATGAGGATGCGCCCCCGCCGGTACGCGGCCCGCGCGATCCCGAGGCGCTGCCACTGGCCGCCCGACAGCTCGTGCCCGCCGCTGAACCCGCGCGCCAGCAGGGTGTCGAGGCCGCGGGGGAGGTCCTCCACCACGTCCTGTGCCCCCGCCTCGGCGACCGACGCGGCGAGCCGTTCCTCGGTGAGTGGTGCGGAGGGGCGGCCGATCGCCATGTTGACGCGGGCGGTGAACGGCCACCGTTTGAAGTCCTGCGCGACCATCGCGATGCGCTCGGCGAGCTGGTGCCGGTCGGCGGCCGCCGCGTCCACTCCGTCCCACAGGATCTTGCCCCGGTCGGGGGTGTACAGCCCGGCCAGCAGCTTGACCAGCGTCGTCTTGCCCGAACCGTTCTCGCCGACGAGCGCCACGATCTTGCCGAGCGGCACGGTCAGCGTCACGTCGTCGAGCGCGGGCCGGGTGGACTTCCCCGGATAGGTGAACGTCACGTTCTCCACGCGGATCTCGTGCGGGTCCTCGGGCAGCGGGTCGCCCCCCACCGGGATCGCGCGCTTGGCGGCCTCGACGTACAGGCGTTCCATGTCGCCGACGAAGAGGGCCTCCTCGTGCAGGGAGTTCACCTCAAGGACGAGCGTGTCGAGGCTGGCGGAACCGGTGCGGATCGCGATGACCGCCGTACCGGCCACGGACAGCGCCATCGCCCCGCCGAGCAGCAGACCGCCCAGCGTCGCGTACGTCGCCACGGTGGCCAGCCCGGTCCACACGGCCGCGAACAGCCCCGTCCGGGCCGCGAGCCGGGCCAGGCGCGCCTGCTCGGCCTCCGCGGTCTCCGACATGGAACGGAAGTGGCGCAGCAGGAACGGGCCCACTCCGTGCACCCGGATCTCCGGGGCGGCCTCCGGCTCGATCAGCAGGGAGCCGATCAGATAGCCCGCGCGCGCGTGCTGCACCCAGGCGTGGAACGACGCGTAGCGGCGGCGGGCGATCGTCAGGGCGCTCCACGCGCTCGGCAGCGTCATCGTCACGAGCAGCGGCAGCAGGGCCGGATGCAGCACGGTCAGCACACCGGCCGCGGCGATCAGGGAGATCAGCGCGTTCACCACGCGCGCGGAGTAGCTGATCATGCGGCGGGCCGACTGGGCGCCGTACTTGGCGGTGTCGAGCAGTTTGTGGAAGCCGTCGTCCTCGATCGCCGACAGCTCCACGGCCGCCGCCCGCTCCAGGTACAGCTCCGTCGCGACCCGCTCCACCTTGGGTTCCAGACGGCCCGTGGCATACGTCGAGGCGGCCCGCAGCAGCGTGGCCAGGAGGGTCACGGCGGCGATGGTGACCAGTGCGGGAGCGGCTCCCCGTAACCGCTCCTCGACGGTGCCGTCCGCCATCAGCCGGGCGAGGATCGTGTTCACGGCGAGGAGGCTCACCGCCTGGGCGAGGCCGCGGCCCGTCTCGGCGGCCAGCACGATACGGGCCGCGCGTCGGTCCGCGCGCCAGGCCAGCCGGAAACTCGACGCCAGCAGCGACGGCAGCCGGCGCACCATCCCGCGGAAGTTCAGCTCCAGGAACGCGTCCGCGTGCTGGGACCAGCCCATGTCGTAGCGCAGCGGCCCCCCGAACAGCAGCTGCTCCGACTCCGAGGTCTCCGGTTTCACCCTGTCCCGCGCCTTCCGCACCCGCGCCCTCCCCGGAGTCGTCGCCGACGGCCACTATGACCTCCAGCCCCCGCCCCGAACCAGGGCGCACGGGAGCGCCCCCTCGCCCCCCGGAGCACGCAGGGCGCTCGGAGTCAGAGGAGAGTGCGCCGCCACGGCGGCTTGAACGGTAGGGGGTAGGCCGCGAGGAGGGCCGGAGGCCCTCCGGGGGCGCGGGGAACTGCGCGTCCAGCCCCACCGCACCCGCACCCGCCCACGAGCCGGCACACCCCCACCCGGAAGGCGCACCTGGCAAGCGGTGCCCTCAAGCCGTCATGGTCCGCGACCACGCCGGTGTCGTCCCCGTCACCCGGCACACCGCCAGGTACAGCGGTATCGGCGGCGTATAGGGAATCGTCCCCTCCGGCCGGTGGATCAGCGCGGCCGAACCGTCGGAGACCAACGCTCCGGTGGTGTACCGCGCCGGCTCCGGCCACTCCAGCGCGTAGTCGGAGTCGGCCGGAACGAGCCACCACCAGTGGTCCCGGTCGGCGTAGACGCAGCCGACACGAGGCAGCCGGGGCAGCACCAGAGGACCGATGTCCGCCGGGACGGCGACGGCGTCGCAGCCCATGGGGGTGGTCATGCCCTCGGGCAACGGGATGGGGCGGGGCGTCGCGACGGGCCGCTGGGCGCGGCGCAGGCGGGTCAGGGTGTCGAGGCTCACCACGCGGGCCACTCTGCCCCCACCGGCGGCACCGGTGGGGCCGATCGACGCGCTCACACCCATTCGGCCCCCGTCCTGCCCCGTTCGGGCATCGAACCGCCCCGGTCGGGCATCGAACGGTCTTCGATCATCGAACGGTCTTCGATCCGCGGCGCCGCACGGTGGCAGGCGTCCGCCTCGCCGCCGCGGTCGTCGTTCGGCGCCTTCTTCGCGCCCCAGCCCAGGTCGGAGCGGGCCACGGTGGCCACGTCCAGCACGCCACGGGGGACGTCGGCCCAGACCAGCAGGCCCATGCCGACGGGCTGGGCGCCCCAGGAGCGGCAGAGGGACTCTATGAGCAGCAGTCCCCGGCCGTGTTCCTCCTCGGGCCGTTGCGGCGAGGGGTGCGGCTCGCCGGGAGCGCAGCCCTCGTCGCGTACCGCTATCCGCACCAGGTCGTCGCCGTCCTGAAGCTCGCAGACGATCTGGGCGCTCGCGGTGTGCACGATCGCGTTGGTCACCAGCTCGGACACGACCAGGGCCGCCGTGTCGCAGGTGTCCTCGCACAGGGCCCAGCCGGTGAGCTGGGTACGTGTCACGCGCCGGGCCTGTGCCACGGCACCCGGGTGCGCGGCCAGCTCGAAGCGGAACCGGCGGTCGGCGGTGGTATCGGGGCGCGCCCCGGCGGCCGGACCGGGACCGAGGCGGTCACCGGCGGCGTCTGTTCCTAACGGCGCAGGGGGCGGAATCACGCTTGCCACTATCGCCGCGCCATGAACACTTGGCAAGTGTCACTCTGAAAATTGCAGAGTGCCGTATGACTCTCTGAACGGTCATGGCACACTGCACGCAACAGCACGTGTAGCGGCGCCAGTTGGAAATCCCTCGCACAACGTTCACATGTACGCACAGTGTCCGTATGTATGCGGAAACGCATGTGAGCCCGCGGACTTCCGTATGGCGCCGCCGGGCTGTGGGGACCAGGTGTACGGGTTCGTGTCGGGCTTTTCACGGTCGGATGGAGTTGCGAGATGAGCGAGCCGCGGTCCGCGCCGACGGTCGGCCAGGTGGTGCTCGGTCGGCGTCTGCTGGATCTGCGCGAGCGCGCGGGCATCCGGCGGGAGGACGCCGCGCGCATCCTGCATGTCGCGCCGGCCACGGTCCGCCGTATGGAGACCGCCGAGGTCGCCCTCAAGATCCCCTACCTCCAGCTCCTGCTGAAGGCGTACGGCGTCGGCGACGAGGAGGCGGAGACCTTCGTCCGGCTCGCGGAGGAGGCCAACAAACCCGGCTGGTGGCAGCGGTTCCACGACATCCTGCCGAACTGGTTCTCCATGTACGTCAGCCTGGAGGGCGCGGCCGCCCTCATTCGCGGCTACGACCCGCACTTCGTCCCCGGCCTGCTGCAGACCGAGGGCTACGCGCGCGCGGTGATGGTCTCGGGCGCCATCGGCCAGACCAGACCCGACGACATCGAACGGCATGTGGCCCTGCGCATGCAGCGGCAGGAACTGCTCACCCGCAAGGACGCCCCCCGGCTCTGGTTCGTCATGGACGAGACCGCCCTGCGCCGTCCCGTCGGCGGACCGGACGTCATGCGCGCCCAACTCGACCGACTGCTGGAGGTCGCGGAGCTGTCCCATGTGACGGTGCAGGTCACCACCTTCGACACAGGACCCCATCCCGGTACGTACGGGCCGTTCGTCCTGTTCCGTTTCGCCATGCCCGAACTCCCGGACATGGTCTACAGCGAGTACCTGACCGGCGCCGTCTACCTGGACGACCGCTCCGAGGTGGCGACCCACCTCGAGGTCATGGACCGCATGGCGGCGCAGGCCGCCACGGCACAACGCACGAAGGAGATCCTCCGGGATCTCCGCAAGGAGCTCTGAAGACACCGAATGGATCGCATCAAGCCGCAGTCGCGCACGCACTCGCAGTCGCACATCCGCGTCTACAACGGAATGCCCGCCCGGGAGCTGGGCAGCGAAGGCTGGCACAAGCCCTGGAGCGGCGGCAACGGCGGCAACTGCCTGGAGGCGATGAAGCTCGCCGACGGCCGTATCGCCGTACGGCAGTCCACCGACCCCGACGGACCGGCCCTCATCTACACGCCCGACGAGATGAACGCCTTCATCCAGGGGGCCAAGGCGGGGGTGGCCGACTTCCTGCTCTCCTGACTTGTTGCGCACTCCCTGTTGTTCAGCCGATCCCCCTATGTTGGCCCTGAATTGATCATTGACTGCTGCGGAACCTTATGGAGTTCGTCATGAGCGGGCGGCCCCCCGTCGAGATCGACACGAGCAGACCCCACCCCGCGCGGATGTACGACTGGTACCTCGGCGGCAAGGACAACTACCCGGTGGACGAGGCGATGGGCCGGCAGATGCTGGCCCTCGACCCGCGTGTGCCGGTGATGGCACGCGTCAACCGCGCCTTCATGCACCGTTCCACGCGATGGCTGGCCCGGAACGGAGTACGGCAGTTCCTCGACATCGGCACCGGGATCCCCACCGAGCCGAACCTCCACCAGATCGCCCAGGAGGTCGCCCCCGACGCGAGGGTCGTCTACTGCGACAACGATCCCATCGTGCTGGCCCACGCGGCGGCCCTGCTGCGCGGCACACCCGAGGGGCGGACCGAGTACCTCCAGGCCGATGTGCGGGACCCGGACGCCGTCATGGAGGGCGCCAGGAAGGTGCTGGACCTCGGCCGGCCCGTCGCGCTCTCCCTGATCGCGCTGCTGCACTTCGTCCCCGACGAGGACGGCGCGCACGATCTGGTCCGGCGGCTGACGGCCGAGCTGTCCTCCGGCAGCTACCTGGTTCTCACGCACGCGACCGCCGACTTCACCCCGGAGGAGTCGAAGGCGGCCACGGAGAAGCTCAGGGCCGCGGGCGTCACCCTCGCCCTGCGCTCCCGAGAGGAGTTCACCCGCTTCTTCGACGGCTTCGACCTGGTCGACCCAGGCGTCGAGGTCCCCCACCAGTGGCACCCCGAACTGGGCGACCCGGTACCCGGCCAGGACGACGGGGTCATTCCCGGGTACGGGGCGGTGGCACGCAAGGTCTGAGAGGGGCCGGGTGCGGGGGCTACGGGGCGCGCGGCCGGAGCGTTCACTCCGGTGGCAGTACCCCGCACAGCGCCTCCACCGCCGCCGCGTACGCATGCTCCGGGGGCGTCGCGTACCCCACGACCAGGCCGTCCGGCGCGTCCCCGCCGGTCGCCCGCGGATGCCGGAACTCGGCCAGCCCGTCGAGCGCGATGCCCTGCCAGGTCGCCGCCCGCACCACGGACCGCTCGGTGCCCGGCGGCAGCCTCAGCACCGCGTGCAGCCCGGCCGCGATCCCGGTGACCTCGATGTGCGGCGCCTGCGCGGCGAGGGCGGCCACCAGCCGGTCCCGCCGCGCCCGGTACCGCTGCCGCATCCGCCGCACATGACGGTCGTACGACCCCGAGACGATGAAGTCCGCCAGTGCCAGCTGGTCCGGGGCGCTCGCCCACGCCTCCCGCTCGCCCTTCGCCTCCAGCACGGCGACGACGTACCGCTCCGGCAGCACCATCCAGCCCAGCCGCAACGCCGGCGACAGGCTCTTGCTGACCGAACCGATGTGCACGACCCGCTCGGGATCCAGCCCCTGCACGGCGCCGACGGGCTTGCGGTCGTAGCGGAACTCCCCGTCGTAGTCGTCCTCCAGCACCACCCCGCCACGCGCGCGTGCCCAGTCGACGACGGCGGCCCTGCGGGACGGATGCAGCGGCCCGCCGGTCGGGAACTGGTGCGCGGGCGTGAGCAGCACCGCCCGCTCCCGGTCCAGTCCGTCGACCCGCGCCCCGTCCTCGTCCAGCGGCAGCGGAACGGTGCGTACGGACGCCGCGGTCAGCAGTTCCCGGTGGAAACCGAGGCCGTACGACTCGACGGCCAGCGGGCCCCGCAGCACCCGCCCGTGACCCGGGCCGCCGAGGTCACTGTGGAAGAGCAGCCGCAGGGCGTGGGCGAAGCCCGAACAGACCACGATCCGTGCGGGCTCGGTGCGCACGCCACGCGCGCGTGCCAGATACTCGGCGAGCGCCTCGCGCAGCTCGATCCGGCCCGCCGGGTCACCGGGCCCGAACGCGTCGTTGGGTGCCCGCCCCAGCGCCCTGCGGTACGACGCCGCCCAGGCCGCCCGCGGGAACGACGACGCGTCCGGAGTGCCCTGCCGCAGATCGTGCCGTGGCCCACGCGCGCGTGCGGGCACCTTCTTCGGGACGCGCGCGGACGCGTCCAGCGGTGCCGCCCGCTCCGCGACCCGGGTGCCCGAGCCCTGCCGCGCCGTCAGCCACCCCTCGGCGACGAGCTCCGCGTACGCGTCGGCGACCGTGTTCCGCGCGACCCCGAGATCCGCCGCGAGCGAGCGGTACGGCGGCAGCCGGGTGCCGGGCGCCAGCCGTCCGCCGCGCATCGCGTCCCGCAGGGCCCGGATGAGCGCGGCGCGCCGGCCCCCGGCGGGGGACAGCTCCAGATGCAGATCGGCACCGATCCGCTCCGCGGAATTGACCCATGATTCCTCCATGGAAATGCACCCTACGGCAGGTCTTTCCGCCCCATAGATTCATGGTCATGACGACGAACACGAACCCGAACGCCATCACGGGCGCGACGGCGACCACCGCGCCCCGGCCCCGCCGCGTCGACTTCGCCAAGGCGGCCCGGCCCGCATTCCGCGCGCTCATCGGCCTCGACGCGGCGGCCCGCGAGGGCCTCGACCCCGCCCTCGTCGAACTGATCCAGATCCGCGCCTCCCACCTGAACCACTGCGCCTACTGCCTGCACATGCACACCAACGACGCCCGCAAGGCCGGCGAGAGCGAGGACCGCCTCCACATGGTCCCGGTGTGGCGAGAGGCCCGGCACTTCTTCACCCCGCGCGAGCAAGCGGCCCTCGCCCTCACCGAGGCGGTCACCCTCGTCGCCGACCGAGGCGTCCCCGACGACGTCTACGCCGAGGCCGCCGCCCATTTCGACGAGACCGAACTGGCCCGCGTCCTGGCCCTGATCCTCACCATCAACACGTGGAACCGGATCGCCCTGGCGACGGGAAAGGTGGCGGGCACGGACGAACGCTAGAGCCGGCGGACACCGACCAGCACCAGAGTCGGCGGGCACCGACCAACGCCTGGAGCCGGCGGGCACCGACCAACGCCTGGAGCCGGCGGGCACCGACCAACGCCTGGAGCCGGCGGCGACCGTGCGGAGCCGCCCGCGTCACGCCGTCATCGGGCGGTCGTACGGGCCTATCGGCGTCGGCAGTCGCTCCGTGCCGGTGAGCCGGCGGTCCACCGCGGCGGCCACGGCCCGGCCCTCGGCGATCGCCCAGACGATGAGGGACTGCCCCCGGGCGGCGTCCCCGGCGGCGTACACGCCGGGCACGTTGGTCTCGAAGTCCGGCCCGCGGGCGATCGTGCCCCGCGGTTCGACCGCCAGCCCCAACTGGTCGATCAACCCGTCGTGGCGGTCGGGCCCGGAGAAGCCCAGGGCGAGCAGGACGAGGTCGGCGGGGAGGGTCCGCCCGGTGCCCGGCCGTGGCCGGCGCCGCTCGTCCACCTCGACCAGGTGCAGCCCGCGCACATGACCTGCCTCGTCCCCCGTGAAGCGGAGCGTGGACGCCGCGAACAGGCGCGCGTCCGCGTCCGCCGCCGGCGCGGTGCGCAGATCGCGCGCCTCCTCGTGCGCCGCCGAGAGCCGGTAGATCTTCGGATACGTCGGCCATGGCTCGACGTCCTCGTCCCGCTCCGCCTCCGGCAGCGGATAGATGTCCAGCTGGGTCACCGACGCGGCCCCCTCCCGCACCGCCGTCCCCAGACAGTCCGCCCCTGTGTCGCCGCCCCCGACGATCACCACATGCTTGCCCGCCGCCGACAGCGGCGAGACCTCCAGATCCCCCTCGCAGACCCGGTCGGCCAACGGCAGATACTCCATCGCCTGATGGATGCCGGCCAACTCGCGCCCCGGTACGTCCAGTTCACGCCAGGCCGTGGCACCCGTCGCGATCACCACGGCGTCGTACCTGGCCCGCAGCTCGGCGGCCCCGATGTCCTCGCCGACGCTCGTCGACGTCCGGAACTTCGTGCCCTCCGCCCGCATCTGGTCCAGCCGCCGGTCCAGATGCCGTTTCTCCATCTTGAACGCCGGGATCCCGTACCGCAGCAGACCCCCGACGCGGTCCGCCCGTTCGTACACGGCGACCGTGTGCCCCGCCCGGGTCAGTTGCTGAGCGGCCGCCAGACCCGTGGGCCCGGACCCGATGACGGCCACCGTCTTCCCGGTCAGCCGGTCCGGCGGCCGCGGCGGGGTGAAACCGTCCTCCCAGGCGCGGTCGGCGATCGCCACCTCGACGTTCTTGATGGTCACCGCGGGCTGGTTGATCGCCAGCACGCAGCCCGCCTCACAGGGGGCGGGGCACAACCGCCCCGTGAACTCGGGGAAGTTGTTCGTCGCGTGCAGTCGGTCGCCGGCCGCCCGCCAGTCCTCCCGCGAGACGAGGTCGTTCCACTCCGGGATGAGATTCCCCAGCGGACAGGCGTCGTGGCAGAACGGGATCCCGCAGTCCATACAGCGGTCGGCCTGCTTGCTGATGATCGGCAGCAGCGCACCCGGAACGTAGACCTCGTTCCAGTCCCGCACCCGTTCCGGCACGGGCCGACGGGGCCACTCCTCGCGCGGGGTGGTCAGAAAACCCTTGGGATCGGCCATCGCCGTCTCCCTCACGTATCGCATGCGCGTACGGGCGCGGCCGTACGCGCGGCGGACTCGGGGCGTTGTGAGGTCGTCCATCCTCGGGCGGCACTCGTCACCCGCCACGATACGACGCGCCCGGCGCGTACGCCTCAGGCGAGCGCGAGCAGATAGCAGAGCGCCGCGCCGACCGAGGCGGCCGTCCTCACGTGGTTCCACATCGTCCACTCGCTCACATACCGCTGCCAGTAGGCGGCCGCCTCCCGCGTGCCCGGGTCCAGCGTGGCCAGGGTGTCGTTGCGCGGCACGTTCGCCACCATCGTCACTCCGAAGCAGCCGACCAGATACAGCGCGCTGCCCAGCAGCAACGCGACCGTGCCCTCGTCCGGCCACAGCACGAACGTCACCACCGCCAGCACGGCGCACAGCACCGCCGTCCCGACGAAGACGAGCATGAACGCCGGTGTCACGGCACTGATGTTGATCGCCTGCATCGCGGCGGCCCCCTGCGCCGGCGGCAACGAGGCCAGTGCCTTCATCACAAAGGTGGAGAAGCCGCAGAACACGCCCGCCACGACCGCGGTACCGAGCAGCCCCAGCACCACCAACACGAAGTACGGCCCGTCGATCATCTGCGCTCCCACCTCGTTCCCCCGAATGCGAAGAGCCTGCCCCGACCCTCGCCGTCACCACAAGTGAACGCCCGCACGGACAGCGTCACCATGGCCGAGAAGCGCACTCCCATCAGCGAACGCCAAGGTGGGGCCGCACGGGACATTCACCCCGTACCCCGCCACTCCCGCAGTCTCGTCTCGACGGCTCCCGCGATGCGGCGCCGGGCCTCGTGGCGTGCGACCCCGCTCATCAGGAAGCGGTCGTACGGCGTGTCCACGTGTCGTACGGACGCGATGACCGCCGAGGTCACCGCCATCTCCGACAGGGCCCGCCCCGCCGCGCTGCGACCGACGCGCCCGCTGCCGCGCACGGAGGCGTGGGCGGCGATCTCCCGTGCCCGCTCGGCCGGACACGCGGGGAACAGCCGCCGTATCTCCGCCGCGAACGCGTCCGTGAACCGTACGTCCTCCGCGGCCCGCCGCCGTGCGTCCCGTGCCCGGCGGCGCCTTCGTGCCTCGGCGTCGGCCAGGCACCGCTCCTCGGCGCGGGCGAGCGCCGCCTCCTCGACGAGGACGCCCTGTCGCTCGTACCGGCTCCTGCGCCGGTTGAACCGCACGACCACCGCCGACAGCGAACTCTCCTCCCTGGCCCGTCGGGTGAGCGCGGTGTCGCCACGCGGCAGGAACACCAGATGCCCCAGGTCAGCGCAGTCGAGGCAGCGCGGCGCCCCGTTCTCCGGCGCCAGCAGCGCCACCGGCCCGCCCCGGCACTCGGCGCAGCGCTTCTTCCTGAGTGCCTGCACGACGACAAGTCCGGTACGGGGCGGGGGAGTAGCGAGCGCTGCCATACGCGGTTCATTCCCCCTGCCGACCGCATGGTCACGTGACGGGTGCGCCGGTCCCGCGGCCGGCTCGGGCCTGGTGCGCGGGGCGCGGCATCATGGAGCGTGTGCGACTCGAAGCGATCACCTGGGAGCGGCTCGGCGATCTCCTCGCCGACCGTCTCCTCGACCTGAAGCCGGACGACGGTTCCCCCTGGCCGCGCATCGCCTTCGACGGCGCCCCCGCCGCCCGCCCGGGCGATCTCGCGGCACGGGTGTCGGACGCGCTGCGCGTACGCGGCCGGTCCTCGCTCGTCGTGGGAACCGAGGGCTTCCTCCGGCCGGCGTCGCTCCGCTTCGAGTACGGGCACCAGGACGTGGAGGCGTACTACAACGGCTGGTTCGACACGGCTGCCTTGTGGCGTGAAGTCTTCGGTCCGCTCGAACCCGGCGGCACGGGTCGTGTCCTGCCCGACCTCTGGGACCCCGACACGGACCGCGCGACCCGCAGCCCCTACGTACAACTCCCGTCCGACGCCCCGCTGTTGCTGCACGGTCCCCTCCTCCTGAAGGACTGGTTCCCCTTCGACCTCAGCGTCCACGTACTCCTCTCCCCGGGCGCCCTGCGCCGCCGCACCCCGCAGAGCGAGCACTGGACGCTGCCCGCCTACCAGCGCTACGAGACCGAGGTGGATCCGGCCACGACGGCCGACATCCTGGTCCGAGCCGACGACCCACGGCATCCGGCCTGGGGCGGCTGACGGCGGACCGCCTGCTCGACCGACCGCCTGCTCGACCGACCGCCCCACCTCTCCGTCGAGGCGGTACTGGGAGAGCGGTCAACCGGGGGCCGACTGCCCCCCTGCGGAGTCTTCCTCCGGGTGCGACCGCCGCCGGGCGCGGTGAGAATGAGCAGCGCCGGGACCAGCGGTGCCGTCCGCGCCGCGTCGGTACCAGCGGCGCCTCCCGCGTCGCGCCGGCCGCCCGGCTTCAGGAGGTACCGCATGACCACCGCCGGAGACATCATGCACCGGGGCGCCCAGTGGATCCCCGCGCACGAGACCCTGGACCGTGCCGCCCAGCTGATGCGCCAGCTGAACGTGGGGGCGCTCCCCATCAGCGACGAGAACGAACGCCTCTGCGGCATCCTCACCGACCGCGACATCGTCGTGGGCTGTGTCGCCATGGGACACGACCCGTCCCGCGTCACGGCCGGCGACCTGGCGAAGGGCACACCGCGCTGGATCGACGCCGACGCCGACATCAGCGAGGTGCTCGAAGAGATGAAGGAACACCAGATCCGCCGGCTTCCGGTGATCCACAACAAGCGCCTCGTCGGCATGATCAGCGAGGCCGACATCGCCCGGCATCTCCCGGAGGACCAGATCGCCGACTGGGCCGAGAGCGTCTACGCCCGGACCACGGCACGCTGACCCCGCCGAGCCCTCTCCTCCTTCCCGCCCCTTTCCCCGCCGGTGCCGGTGACCGGCGTCGGATTCAGAGCCAGCCGTTGCGCTTGAAGCCCCGGTAGAGGACGACGCAGGCCACGGCTATGACGCCCAGGACCATGGGGTAGCCGAATCTCCAGGTCAGCTCCGGCATGTATGTGAAGTTCATGCCGTACACCCCGCAGACCATGGTCGGCACGGCGATCAGCGCCGCCCAGGCGGTGATCTTCCGCATGTCCTCGTTCTGCGCGACGCTGACCTGCGCCAGGTGCGCCTGAAGGATCGAGTTGAGCAGTTCGTCGAACGCGGCGATCTGCTCGGTCGCCCTCAGCAGGTGGTCGGAGACATCACGGAAGTAGGCCTGTATCTCCGGCTCCACCACCCGGATGGGCCGTGTGGTGAGCTCCAGCAGCGGCCGGGCGAGCGGGGCCACCGCTCGCTTCAGTTCGAGCAGTTCCCGCTTGAGCTGGTAGATCCGACCGGGGTCCACGCGCGCGCCGTTCGCCGCGAACACATCCGTCTCCACCTGGTCGATGTCCGCCTGCACCGAGTCCGTGACCGTCAGATAGTCGTCGACGACATGGTCGGCGATCGCGTGCAGGACGGCGGCCGGGCCCTTGGCGAGCTGCTCCGGGCTCGCCTCCAGTTCCTCGCGCAGCGGCCCGAGAGAGCCGTGGCGTCCGTGCCTGACGGAGATCACGAAGTCGGGGCCGACGAAGACCATGATCTCGCCGGTGTTCACCACCTCGCTCGTCGCGGTCAGTTCCGTGTGCTCGACGTAGCAGACGGTCTTGAACACCGCGAACAGTGTGTCGCCGTACCGCTCCAGCTTCGGGCGCTGATGGGCCTCGACCGCGTCCTCGACCGCCAGGGGGTGCAGGTCGAAGAGCTCGGCGATGCCGGCGAACTCCCGCTCCGTCGGCTCGTGCAGCCCGAGCCAGACGAAGCCGTGGTCGGCCCTGCGCACCTGCCTGAGGGCCTCGACGACATCGCGGCCGCCGGGGGCACGCACTCCCTTGTGGTACGTCACGCAGTTCACCACGGAGGTGCCCAGGGGGGAGCGGGCCGGGTGGCTGAGGTCGACGCGGGCGCGACGCCGTGCCAGCCGTGCCACCTTGCGCAGGCCGCCGACCCTGTCGAGGCCGGTGACCTTCCGCAGATTCCCTGCCATGGACATCTGGATCTCCTTGCGTGGATCCTCTCGCACCGCACTTCGTGCCTTGTCGCGCCAGTGTGCCAGGCGACTTTGAGCTGCGGGTAAGGCTGTGGGAACGGAACGTTCCACTTCGTTTGTGATCTCTCCAGACACCTCGGTGCGGACAGTGCCGGGTGGTCCGGGGGTGACGCTCGGCGCCGCCTCGGCCGCCGCCGGAGCGGTCCTGGGGGACTGTTGGAGCGTCGTGAAGAGTGATAAGTCAGGCAAATGGAATGATCTCGGCATGATGCGAACCGACGGACATCTCCTCGACCACCGGCAGGGCGAGACGGGGCAGCCCTCCGACGCCTTCGCCACCCTCTTCGACCGCACGACGTTCCGGCACATGGAGGGCTTCGGCCTCGGATCCGGCTGGCGCTGCTGGGAGGTCGGCGCGAGCGGGGCCTCGGTCGTCTCCTGGCTGGCCAAGAGGGTCGGGCCCACGGGGAAGGTCATCGCCACCGGAATCGACCTCTCCTGGGCGGTCCCCTCGGTCACCCGCCCACCGGTCGAGGTCCTCGTCCACCACGTGGGCGTCGACCAGCCGCCGGGCGACGGATTCGACCTCGTCCACGCCCGTCTGGCCCTGGTCCACGCCCCGGACCGCGAGCGGGCCGTGGTGTCGATGATCAAGGCCCTGCGGCCCGGCGGGCGCCTGTTGATCGAGGACGCCGACCCCGCGCTCCAGCCCCTGGCCTGCCTCGAGGAGACCGGTCCCGACCAGCAGCTGGCCAACCGGCTGCGGCAGGCCATCCGCGCTCTCCTCGACGAGCGCGGGGTGGACCCGGCACACGGCCGCAGGCTCCCGCGTCTGCTGCGCGGGGCCGGACTGCGCGGCGTGGAGGCCGATGTGTACTTCCCCATCGCCTTGCCCGCCTGCGCCGCTCTGGAGTCCTCCACGATCCAACGGCTCCGCACGGCCCTCGTCACCGCCCATCTCGCCACGGACGAGGAGATCGACCGCCACCTGGCCAACCTGTCCTCCGGTGCGATGGACATCGCCGCCACACCGCTCGTCTCGGCGTGGGGGAGGAGGCCGTAGCGTGGCGCGCGACAGCCACCACGAGGCCGACGTCACGCGGAACGGGTACGGGGCCGCGACGCGCCCCGCGCCCTCTCAGCCCACCGGGGGCCGCCCGCCCACCTTCCCCACGGCCAGCGCGCCCGCCCGGCACCCCTGTGCCGCCGCGTCCTGTGGCTCCGCGCCCGCGAGCAGGGCGGCGAGGAACGCCCCGGTGAACGCGTCGCCCGCGCCGGTCGTGTCCCGGGGCACGGCGGGGGCCGCCGGAACCCGGGACCGCACGCCGCCCCCCTGGGCGACCAGGGCGCCCTCGGCCCCCTGCTTGGCCACCACCAGCGGGAAGAGACGGCTCAACTTGGCCGCCGCGTCGGCCGGATCGGGCAGCCCGGTGAGCAGACACGCCTCGTCCCTGCTGGGCAGCAGCACATCCACCCCCTCGACGAGTGCGAGGAAACGGTCCACGCCCAGCCCCGTCAGGAACCCCGCCGAGGCCGGATCCACACTCACCGGCACCCCACGCGCGCGTGCCGACGCGAGGGCCACCGACACCAGCGCCCGGCTCGGCTCCGAGAAGAACAGGTAGCCCGACAGATGCAGCCGGGCCACCCCGTCGAGCAGACCCGGTGACCAGTCGTCCGGGTCCAGCCGCAGGGAGGCACCGCTGTCCGTGAGGAACGTGCGTTCGGCGGCGGCGCCCGTGTCCACCAGGCAGATCACCGTGCCCGTCGCGGCCTCCGGGTCGACGACGAGGTGGGGCCGTACCCCCGAGGCGCGCAGCTCCCGCTCGTGCCACCCCGCCGCGTCCGTGCCCACGCGCCCGAGCAGCCGCACGTCCGCACAGCCCTGATGGGCCGCCCAGCAGGCCACATTGGCGCCCGCGCCGCCGGGCAGCGTACGGATCGCGGACGCCGTGTCGGTGCCCGACGCGAGCGGCCCGCGATGCCGGGCGACGACATCCGTGACGACGTCACCCACGACGAGCAGCGCCCCACCACCCGTCTTCTGGTCGGCGCCCGTTCGGTCGGTGCCCGGCGGGGTCGTCGCACCGCCGGGCCCCTGCCCGCCCCGACCGGTCATCTCACGCCCCGGTCCAGGCCGCCGCGATCCGCGCGGCGAGCCGTACGTTGCCCCGGACCGCCGCCAGATTGGCACTCAGGGAGGCGCCGTCCGTGTGCCGTACGAGATGGCTCAGCAGGAACGGTGTGACCGCCTGCCCCGTGATCCCCTCCTCCTCGGCCGCCCGCAGCGCCTCGGCGAGCACACGCGCGTGGAGACCGGGATCGAGCTGCTCCTCCTCGGGCACCGGGTTCGCGACGATCAAAGCCGACTCCGGCCCGTCGAGCGCGTCCTGGGCCCGCATGACCTCGGCGACCTCGCCGGCCGACCGGAGCGTCCACTCCACGGGGTGCCCGGAGTCGGAGAGATAGAAGCCGGGGAAGCGGTCCGTGCCGTACCCGGCGACCGCGACCCCCAGCGTCTCCAGGCGCTGCAACGTCGCCGGCACATCCAGGATCGACTTCACGCCCGCGCACACCACCGTGATCCGGGTGCGCGCCAGCAGCCCCAGATCGGCCGACTCGTCCTGCGTCGTCGTCCACTCCCGGTGCACCCCGCCGAGACCGCCCGTCGCGAACACCCTTACGCCCGCCAGGGACGCCAGCTGGGCGGTCGCCGACACGGTCGTCGCGCCGCTCGCCCCGGAGGCCACCGCGAGCGGCAGGTCCCGATGGCCGAGCTTGCGGATGCCGTCCTCGTTCGCGACCCGCTCCAACTGGTCCTTGTCGAGGCCGATGTGCGGCCGCCCGTCGAGCACGGCGATGGTCGCCGGTACGGCGCCCTCCTGCCGTACGACGTCCTCCAGCTCCCGGGCCACCTGGAGATTGCGCGGCCGGGGCAGGCCGTGCGCGATGATCGTGGACTCGAGCGCCACCACGGGTCGACGCGCGTCAACCGCGTCCCGCACCTCTTCCGACACCACCAGCACGCGCTTGCCTCCTGTCAGTCGTTCCTCCCTCATCACTGGCGGCCGACGCGCCCGGTCAAACCCTTGCGACCTGTGGTGAGGGACACCAGCCTGGGGAGCATGACGGAGAACACCACACGTCTCGACCACGTCGTCCTCTGGGTGCGGGAGCCTGTCGCCGCGGCCGACTTCTACGAGACGGCCGTGGGCCTGGCACCCGTACGCCTTGCCGAGTACTCCGAGGGAACGGTGCCCTTTCCCTCCGTACGCGTCAATGACGAGACCATCCTCGACCTCATGCCGCTCAGCTCGGCGGAGCGCATGAGGATGCTGCCCGGCGCCGAGGACAGCGCCGGCCACCCCGTCAACCATGTGTGCCTGGCCCTGCCCGGTGACCGCTTCGAGGGACTGCGATCCCGGCTGCGGGAACAAGCGGTCCCGGTCTCCGACCTGTCGTACGACTCCTTCGGTGCCCGAGGCGCGGCCCGGCGCAGCTTCTACTTCCGGGACCCGGACGGCAACATCGTCGAGGCCCGGCACTACGAGTAGCGCGGGCGGCCGCTCGCAGGGTCGGCGCCCGGATCAGGGAGGGGAGCGGCGGCTCAGAACAGCGGCTCGGGCAGCACTCCTTCCAGGGCCAGCAGCTTCCGCTTGGTCTCCAGCCCGCCGCCGAACCCGCCGATGCCGCCGTCGCTCTCCACCACCCGATGGCACGGCACGACCACCGGCAGCGGATTCGCCCCCATCGCCATGCCCACCGCCTGGGCCGCGCCCGGCTGCCCGACCCGGCGGGCCAGGTCGCCGTACCCCACGACCGAGCCGAAGGGGACACCGACCGCCAGCTCCCGCAGCACCTGGCGGTTGAAACCGGAGATCAGCGACCAGTCCAGGGGCAGCTCGAACACCTGTCGGTCACCCGTGAAGTACGCGTCGACCTGGCGTATCGCCTCGGCCAGCCGCGGAGCACCGGGCGCCTCGACGGGCTGGATGCCGAGCCGGGACGCGAGGCGGTCGAGCGCCTTGTCGCGGACCGAGTCCGTCGCGTGGAACACGACGTTCACCAGGCCGTCGTCCGTCGCGGCCAGCAGCAGCGGGCCGATGTCCGTGCCCACGACGGCCCACACGACCTGACGCTCGTACTGCCCGTTGCTGTTCATGCGACCACCGTACGACCCGCCACTGACAACGCTCGCGGCGTGCGCCACGCCGACCGCGGCCCGACCGGCGCCGGGCCACCGGACGCACGCCCATGTGAAGGTCACCCCGCCCGGTCGCGAGCGGTCGCGGCGATCAGTCCCGTGTGGCCTCCTCGACCACGTCCGGCTTGTTCGTGATGATGCCGTCCACGCCGTACTGGACGACCTTGCGCGCGTTCTCCGCGTCATTGACGGTCCAGGTGAGCATCTCCAAAGGCTTGCCGTGCGGACCCTCGAAGGCGTGGATCGTGGCGACGTAGGAGGGGGAGATCGTCGTGTACGAGGAGTTGATCTGGTCGGCGAAGGCCGCGTACTCGGGCAGGTCGGCGATGTCCGGGGTGCCGAGGAAGCCGGTCTTCACGCCGGGGCTCAGCTCGTGCACCCGCCGCACCGTGTCGGGGCTGAAGCTCTGCACCACCAGCCGGTCCCGCAGGTGCGGAGGCGTCAGCCAGCCCTCGTCGGCCAGCACGTTCAGGGTCTGCTGTTCGATGCCCGGGTAGAGCTGGGGATTCTTGATCTCCAGGACGAGCTTCTGATGATTGCGGGACAGCCGCCTCACGTACTGCTCCAAGGTCGGCACGCGCGCGCCCGCGTAGCGCGTGTCGAACCAGCTGCCCGCGTCCAGACGGGCGATCTCGGCGACGGTGAAGTCGCGCACGTTCCACGGCGCGCGGTCCGGGAAGACCTGCTCCACATCGGTCGTACGGGCCAGCGTCGCGTCGTGGACGACGACGAGCGCGCCGTCCTTGGTGCGCTGGACGTCGTTCTCGACCCAGCTGAAGCCCATCTCGTCGGCCCTGTCGACGGCGGCCAAGGTGTTCTCGGGCGCATAGGCGGAAGCCCCGCGATGCGCCACGACCATCAGATTGTCGGCGTACGAGGCCGCCTCGGCGGCCGAAGTGGGGAGCAGGAGGCCGGCGGCCCCCATGAACGCGGCGGCCGCGGCGGCAACTGCGCGCACATGCATGCGTACTCCTCGCGTCGATCGGTCACGGTGAGCTCAAGCGTGACAGCAGCGAGTCAACGGGAGAGGGGGTACAGGATGGCCATGAATTGAATGGAGTTGCCCAAGTCCGCACACGGGCGCCGCACAAGTGGGGCAAGGCCGTGTTTCTTTGCCGGAAAGTCGTTCGACCATTCCGGTGGGGGTCATACTCTCTGCGACAACCCTGACCGTCGTGGCGGACCCGGGGGCGGGGGCAGTACAGGGAATCCAGGGACGCGACAGGGCGGGAAAGGCAGCCGCGGATGCAGGGCACCGTCGACGGCTTCAGCTACGGACTCGTCACACCGGTGGCGGCCTACCTCATGGCCTGCCTGGGTGGCGCGCTCGGCCTGCGCTGCACCACCAGATCGATGCTGGTCGACGGCCGCCTGCGGATCGGCTGGCTGGCGCTGGGCTCGGCCGCCATCGGCTCCGGCATATGGACCATGCACTTCGTCGCCATGATGGGGTTCAAGGTCCTGCACACCCCGGTCCACTACGACCCGCTGATGACGTTCGCGAGCCTCGCCGTCGCGATCGTCATGGTCGGCATCGGCATCTTCATGGTGGGCTCCAAAGGAGCGACCGGGGCCGCGCTCTTCACCGGCGGCACGATCACCGGCCTCGGCATCGCCTCCATGCACTACCTCGGCATGGCCGGAATGCGCCTCAACGGCACACTCGAGTACAACACCGTGACCGTCGCCGCCTCCGTCGTCATCGCCGTGGTGGCCGCGATCGCCGCCCTGTGGGCCGCCGGACAGATCCGCGGCTTCCTGTGGAGCGTCGGCGCGAGCCTCGTCATGGGCATCGCGGTCAGCGGCATGCACTACACGGGCATGGCCGCCCTCAGCGTCCATCTGCACGGCGCGGCCGGGGCCGCCCCGGCCGACGGCTCGTCGTCCGCGGCCCTCCTCGCCCCGCTGATGATCGGCCCGCTGGTCTTCCTGCTCCTGGCGGGCGTCGTGGTGATGTTCGACCCCTTCATGATCATGGGCAAGTTCCACGGCACCCCCGCCGAACGGCGGCCCGGAGTCCCCACCCACGCCTGCGCGCACACCGACCGGCGACCGCTCGCCGGCGCCGGCCGCCCCCTGCGCCGCGCCGAGCACGAACACCGCGTGCCCCGCTCCCGCACCCCGCAGAACCGCTGACCCGACCCCGTTGTCAGTGCGGGGTCGTACGGTGGATTCCATGCGGCCCGTTTCCAAGATCGAACGCACGGTGGCGCCCTTCGAGGTCGTCAGCCCCTACCAGCCGAGCGGCGACCAGCCCACGGCCATCGCCGACCTGGCCCGGCGCGTCGGAGCGGGTGAGAAGGACGTCGTCCTGCTCGGCGCGACCGGCACCGGCAAGTCCGCCACCACCGCGTGGATGATCGAGAAGCTCCAGCGCCCCACCCTGGTGATGGCGCCGAACAAGACGCTGGCCGCCCAGCTGGCCAACGAGTTCCGTGAGCTCCTGCCGAACAACGCGGTCGAGTACTTCGTCTCGTACTACGACTACTACCAGCCCGAGGCGTACGTCCCCCAGTCGGACACCTACATCGAGAAGGACTCCTCGATCAACGAGGAGGTGGAGCGGCTTCGTCACTCCGCGACCAACTCGCTGCTCACCCGCCGCGATGTCGTCGTGGTCGCCTCCGTCTCCTGCATCTACGGCCTCGGCACCCCCCAGGAGTACGTGGACCGCATGGTCCCCCTCAAGGTCGGCGAGGAGATCGACCGGGACGAGCTGCTGCGCCGCTTCGTCGACATCCAGTACACCCGCAACGACCTGGCGTTCACCCGTGGCACCTTCCGCGTCCGGGGCGACACCATCGAGATCTTCCCGGTCTACGAGGAGCTCGCGGTCCGCATCGAGATGTTCGGCGACGAGATCGAGGCCCTCTCCACCCTGCACCCCCTGACCGGGGAGATCATCAGCGACGACGAGCAGCTGTACGTCTTCCCCGCCTCCCACTACGTCGCCGGACCCGAACGCATGGAGCGGGCCGTCAACGACATCGAGAAGGAGCTGGGGGAGCGCCTCGCGGAGCTGGAGAAGCAGGGCAAGCTCCTGGAAGCCCAGCGCCTGCGCATGCGCACCACGTACGACATCGAGATGCTCCGCCAGATCGGCTCCTGCTCCGGCGTGGAGAACTACTCGATGCACTTCGACGGCCGCGAGCCCGGCTCCCCGCCGAACACCCTGCTCGACTACTTCCCGGACGACTTCCTCCTCGTCATCGACGAGTCCCATGTGACCGTCCCGCAGATCGGCGCGATGTACGAGGGCGACGCCTCCCGCAAGCGCACCCTCGTCGACCACGGCTTCCGGCTGCCGTCCGCCCTGGACAACCGCCCGCTGAAGTGGGAGGAGTTCCAGGAGCGCATCGGCCAGACCGTCTACCTCTCGGCCACCCCCGGCCAGTACGAGCTGTCCCGCTCCGACGGCCAGGTCGAGCAGATCATCCGCCCCACCGGCCTCGTCGACCCCGAGGTGGTCGTCAAGCCCACCGAGGGCCAGATCGACGACCTGGTGCACGAGATCCGGGTGCGCACCGAGAAGGACGAGCGGGTCCTCGTCACCACGCTCACCAAGAAGATGGCCGAGGACCTCACCGACTACTTCCTGGAACTCGGTATCCAGGTCCGCTACCTGCACAGCGACGTCGACACCCTGCGCCGGGTCGAGCTGCTGCGCGAACTGCGCGCCGGCGAGTACGACGTCCTGGTCGGCATCAACCTCCTCCGGGAGGGCCTCGACCTGCCCGAGGTCTCCCTGGTCGCGATCCTCGACGCCGACAAGGAGGGCTTCCTCCGGTCGGGGACCTCCCTCATCCAGACCATCGGCCGCGCGGCGCGCAACGTGTCCGGCCAGGTCCATATGTACGCCGACAAGATCACCCCGGCGATGGAGAAGGCCATCGACGAGACCAACCGCCGCCGGGAGAAGCAGGTCGCGTACAACAAGGCCAACGGCATCGACCCGCAGCCGCTCCGCAAGAAGATCAACGACATCGTCGCGCAGATCGCCCGCGAGGACGTCGACACCGAACAACTGCTCGGCACGGGCTACCGCAAGGGCGGGAAGGACGGCAAGGGTGCCAAGGCCCCGGTGCCGTCCCTCGGCGGCAAGGCGGCCAAGTCCACCACGAGCAAGAGCAAGGGCAAGGCCAAGGAGACCGTCCCGACCGACCGCCCGGCGGCCGACCTCGCCCAGCAGATCGAGGACATGACGGAGCGGATGCGCGCGGCAGCCGCCGACCTGCAGTTCGAGATCGCCGCCCGGCTGCGTGACGAGGTGTCCGAGATGAAGAAGGAACTCCGGCAGATGAAGGAGGCGGGGCTGGCCTGACGGGCCCGAGGGGCGCCGGGGGAGAGGCGGTGACCCCGGCGCGGCGCACTGTGTTGCAAGACCGACACAAAGTGCGACACGGGCTGCGGCAATGTCAGCGCCGCTGCGTAAGGTGCTGCACATCCGCGGAGCCCGCGGCAACAGGGGACAGTTCGAGAGGGGAATCGGCGCGTGACCGTCAACATGACCAAGGGTCAGGCCATCAGTCTGCAGAAGAACGACGGAGGCAGCCTGACCGCGGTCCGCATGGGTCTCGGCTGGCAGGCTGCCCCCCGGCGCGGCCTGTTCGGGTCCCGTACCCGTGAGATCGACCTCGACGCCTCCGCCGTGCTGTTCGCGGACAAGCAGCCCGTCGACGTCGTCTTCTTCCGCCACCTGGTGAGCGACGACGGCTCCGTCCGTCACACCGGTGACAACCTCGTCGGCGGTGTCGGCGCGGGCGGCGACGACGAGGCGATCCTCGTCGACCTGGCCAGGGTCCCGGTCCACATCGACCAGATCGTCTTCACCGTCAACTCGTTCACCGGCCAGACCTTCCAGGAAGTGCAGAACGCGTTCTGCCGGCTGGTGGACGAGACCAACGGCCAGGAGCTGGCCCGCTACACGCTCGCGGGCGGCGGCCAGTACACGGCCCAGATCATGGCCAAGGTGCACCGTTCGGGTGCCGGCTGGCAGATGACGGCCATCGGCTCGCCCGCCAACGGCCGCACCTTCCAGGACCTGATGCCGGCGATCCTGCCGGTCCTGTAGGCAGCCCGACGCATCACGCAGCAAGCGACACAGGGGGACGAAGTCGATGACGGCCGAGCTGGTCCGGGGGCAGAACCACCCACTGCCCGAGGCCCGACTGGAGATCCGCGTCTCGGCCGGCACGCCGATCGTCGCCGGGGCCACCCTCGGCGACGAGCACGGCAAGGTGCACGGCGTGGAGTGGGTGGCCCACCCGGGCGCGCCCACCCTGCCCGGCCTGGAGGTCTCCAAGCAGGCGGCGGCCGACCACCGCCTCGCGGTGGACCTCGACGCCTTGTCGCCGTCCGTGCACCGGGTGACCGTGCTGCTCGCCCTGCCGACGGGAACCGGCGGCCCGGCCCGCTTCGGCGCGGTCGCCGCCCCGTTCCTCGCGGTCACCGGCCTCGACGGCACCGAGGTGGCCACGTACACCGTCATCGGCCTGGAGACGGAGACCGCCGTCGTCGCCCTGGAGCTCTACCGCAGGCAGGGCGCCTGGAAGGTCCGCGCGGTCGGACAGGGCTACGCGGGCGGCCTCGCGGAACTGCTCGCCGACCAGGACCTGGCCGAGGCCCGGCAGCTCGCGGCCGGTATCCACGAGGCGGTCGCCCGTGGCCTCGCCCGCTCGGTGGCGGCACCCCCGCCCCGGGTGCCGGACGCCGACCGCCCCCGGCAGACCCCCGCCCCGGCGCTGGGCCCGGACCAGACCCAGGGCGGCCCCGGCACGGCACCCCAGGGAACCCCGACCCCGACCGTCGGCGGCTCGCACGGCGGCACCGCGCCCCACGACCCGTCCGCCGACACCCAGCCCACCGCCCCCATGGCCGGCGGGCCCGTCAACTACACCCACCCCGGCCGGCAGACCACCGCACCGCCACCGCCGGCGCCGACCGCGCCCCCGGCACAGCCCGGTCAGCCCGCGCAGCCCGTCGCCGGGGACGCGACCGGCTGGTCCATGGACGAGCGGCTCTACAACCAGGTGTGGGGCATGTTCGAGGACCTGGCCCGCACGACCGCCGCGTACCGCAGCGCCGTCGACTTCGCCGAGTCGCGCATGGAGCAGGAGCTGGACCGGGTCCTGTCCGACCCGCGCAGCCGCATCAGCGGGCAGGGCGACGCCGCGCGCGAGGCCGCCCGCGCCAAGCACGCCCAGCTCGTCGACCAGGCCCGCGCCGCCCTCGACCGCGACCTCGCCCAGCTGCGGGCCGAGGCCGACGTCGTGGAGCCCGCGCTGCCCATGGCGTACGCCCGCTGGGACAACCCGGTGTGGCACGGCTACCGGGTGCCGATGGAGGTCCCCATGGCCGTGCGCCTGGGCGACCTGCGTCTGCCGGAGAGCGACGGACTGCGCATCCCCATGCTGGTCCGGCTGCCGCTGGAGCGGGGCCTGTGGATCGACAGCGGCCGTTCCGGCTCCGGTGACTCCTTCGCGGACTTCGACGAACTGCGCCGTCTCGCCCTGGACACCGCCGTGGCGCTCGCCGCGCGGCTCCTCGCGGTGTACCCGCCGGGGGAGTTCGGCGTCCATGTCGTCGACCCGGCCGGCGCCGGAGCGCACACGCTGGCACCGCTGACCCAGCCGGGCGTCCTCGCCGGACCGCCCGCCGTCGGCGCCGCCGGCGTCTCGGACGTTCTGGGGCGGCTCACCCAGCGGGTGGACCTCGTGCAGATGGCCGTGCGCGGCGGAGCCCCCGACGCGCTGCCGCCCGGCTTCGACACGGCCGAGCAGCTCCTGATCGTCAACGACTTCCCGCACGGCTTCGACGACCGTGCCGTGACCCAGCTGCGCTACCTCGCGGACGAGGGCCCCGCCGTCGGCGTCCATCTGATGATGGTCGCCGACCGTCAGGACGCCGCCGCCTACGGGCCGTTGCTCGACCCGCTGTGGCGTTCGCTGCTGCGACTCACACCCACTCCGGACGACCATCTGGCCGACCCCTGGGTCGGGCACGCGTGGACGTACGAGCCGTCGCTCGTCCCGCCGGGCAGCGGGATCCTCCACCAGGTGCTCACCCGGGTCGCGGACGCCCGCCGCTCCTGGAACCGGTGAGCACCGACCCGCCACCCACCTGCATCAAGACCTAGTAAAGCCGCTCTGACCTGCGCTCTTGATACTTCCTTTGCCTGCCCCTTTACCTATTCTTGGTGATTGGGTATGCTCTTATGAGCGGAGGGGAGTACTCCCTACTTGCTGCGGCGTACCCGTCAATACGGATCAGACAGATCCCGGGGCGTCGGCCCGGCGGCACCAGGCGTTGTGGAACGCCCTGGAGGACCGGGTGGAAGAGACCTCCGGTAGCGATGACGCTGCAATTTGCCGTTACGTACTGCCGGAGGCGCAGTGGATGTTTCCACGACCCTGTGGGTCCTGACAGTGGTGGGCCTTGCCGCCCTCATCGCGGTCGACTTCTTCATCGGCCGCAAGCCCCATGACGTGTCCATCAAGGAAGCCGGAATCTGGACGGTCGTCTGGATCGTCCTGGCCGCCCTCTTCGGACTCGGACTGTTCGTCTTCGCCGGCGGCCAGCCGGCCGGAGAGTTCTTCGCCGGCTTCATCACCGAGAAGTCGCTGAGCGTCGACAACCTCTTCGTCTTCGTCCTGATCATGGCGAAGTTCGCGGTGCCCTCGCAGTACCAGCAGCGGGTGCTCCTGATCGGTGTACTGATCGCCCTGGTGCTCCGCGCGATATTCATCGCCGCGGGTGCGGCGATCCTCGCCAGCTTCGCCTGGGTCTTCTACATCTTCGGCGCGTTCCTGATCTACACCGCCTGGAAGCTGATCCAGGAGGCCAGGGCCGACGAGGAGGACGAGGACTGGGAGGAGAACAAGCTCCTCAAGGCGGCCGAGAAGCGCTTCGGCGTCGCCGACCGCTACCACGGCACCAAGCTGTGGATCGAGCAGAACGGCAAGCGCGTCATGACGCCGATGCTCGTCGTGATGCTCGCGATCGGCACCACCGACGTCCTGTTCGCCCTGGACTCGATCCCGGCCATCTTCGGCCTGACCCAGGACCCGTACATCGTCTTCACGGCCAACGCGTTCGCGCTGATGGGCCTGAGGCAGCTGTACTTCCTCATCGGCGGGCTGCTGAAGAAGCTGGTCCACCTGTCCTACGGTCTGTCGGTCATCCTCGGCTTCATCGGCGTGAAGCTGGTCCTGCACGCGCTGCACGAGTCCGGCGTCCATGTGCCCGAGATCTCCATCCCGGTCTCCCTCGGGGTGATCTGCTCGGTCCTGATCGTCACCACGATCACCAGCCTCCGTGCCTCCAAGAAGCAGGCGGCGGCCGAGGCGGAGCAGCAGAGGACCGAAGGCGCCGAGAAGGACAGCGTCGAGGCCTGACGCGGCCGCCGCACAGCACAGCAACGATCGAAGGGGCCCCGCCCGCCGAAGACGCGCATCCACGGCGTCGACCGGAGTGCGGGGCCCCTTCACGTCTGAAAGGATCACCGCATGCTCGCTCGACTCCGGTCGCTCACGGCGCGATGGACCGCCGCCGTCCCGGTGGCCGCGGTCGTCCTGCTCGTTCTCACCTGGGGGCGTGATCTGCCCGGGCTGCTCGTCGCCCTGGTCACGCTGGTGCTCGCGGGGGCGGTCCTCTCGGCCGTCCACCACGCCGAGGTCGTCGCCCACCGGGTCGGCGAACCGTTCGGATCGCTCGTCCTCGCGGTCGCGGTGACGATCATCGAGGTCGCGCTGATCGTCACGCTCATGGCCGACGGCGGCGCCAAGAGTTCCACCCTCGCCCGGGACACCGTCTTCGCGGCGGTGATGATCACCTGTAACGGCATCCTGGGCCTGTGTCTGCTCGTCGGCTCACTGCGTCATGGACTCGCCGTCTTCAACCCGGAGGGCACCGGCGCGGCCCTCGCCACGGTCGCGACCCTGGCCACGCTCAGCCTGGTGCTGCCCACCTTCACCACGAGCAAGCCGGGCCCGGAGTTCTCCACGGCCCAGCTCACCTTCGCGGCACTGGCGTCACTGCTGCTCTACGGCCTCTTCGTGACGACGCAGACCATGCGCCACCGGGACTACTTCCTGCCGATCACCCGGCAGGGCGAGGTGATCACCGCCGACGACCACGCCGAGGCGCCGACCTCCCGCACCGCCGCCGTCAGCCTCGGACTCCTCGCCCTGGCGCTCGTCGGTGTGGTGGGCCTCGCCAAGGGTGTCTCGCCGACCATCGAGTCCGGTGTGCAGGCCGCGGGACTGCCGCACGCCGTCGTCGGTGTGGTCATCGCCCTGCTCGTGCTGCTCCCCGAGACCATCGCCGCTCTGCGCGCCGCCCGCCGCGACCGCGTCCAGACCAGCCTGAACCTCGCCCTCGGGTCCGCGATGGCGAGCATCGGCCTCACCATCCCGGCGGTGGCCCTGGCCTCGCTCTGGCTCTCCGGTCCCCTCGTCCTCGGCCTCGGCGCGACCCATATGGTGCTGCTCGCCCTGACTGTCGTGGTGGCCTCGCTGACGGTGGTGCCGGGGCGGGCGACGCCGCTCCAGGGCGGGGTGCACCTCGTGATATTCGCGGCCTACCTGGAGCTCGCGGTGACCCCGTAGCGGCGGCGCACCCGGCCCGTGGCGGAGCTCCCCCGCCCGCTCACCCCGTGGCGGCCTCCGCCGCCTCTGTCGTGCTCCTCGGGACCGGTCGGGTCTCCGGCAGCAGCGCGAAGCAGCCGAGGCTCAGCAGGGCGATCCCCGTCAGATAGGCGCCGACCCCCCAGGGCACCCGGCCGCCCTGGGACACGGCGGTGGCCACGATCGGGGTGAGGGCACCGCCGACGACCCCGCCGAGGTTGTAGCCCACGGCGGCTCCCGTGCAGCGCACCCGGGGCTCGTACAGCTCCGGCAGATACGCGGCGATGACGGCGAACATCGTGACGAACGCGAGCATCGCCACCAGGAAGCCGAGGAACATGAGCAGGGGCTCGCCGGTCGACAGCAGCGCGACCAGGGGGAACATCCACAGCGCGGTGGCGGTGCACCCGGCCAGGCACAGGGGGCGCCGACCGTACCGGTCGCCGAGCACGGCGACCAGCGGGGTGAGGGCGCCCTTCACGACCACGGCGCCCATGACGCACGTCAGCATGACGGTACGGCTCACCCCGAGCCGCTCGGTCCCGTAGGCGAGGGACCACGTCGTCACCGTGTAGAACACCGCGTACCCGACGGAGAGCGCCCCGGCCGTCAGCAGGACGAGCCGCCAGTGGTCGCGCACCACCTCGGCGAGCGGCACGCGCGCGTGGTCGTCGATCTCCAGGAACCGCGGGCTCTCCACGAGCGACGCCCGCAGCCACAGCCCGGCCACGGCCAGGACGCCCGCCGCCCAGAACGGCACCCGCCACCCCCAGGAGGCGAACTGGGCGTCTGTCAGTGTCGCCGCCAGTGCCAGCATCACCCCGTTGGCCAGCAGGAAGCCCACTGCGGGGCCGACCTGCGGGAAGCTCGACCACAGCCCGCGCCGCTCGGCCGGCGCGTGCTCCGCCGTCAGCAGTACGGCCCCGCCCCACTCCCCGCCCAGCCCGAGCCCTTGCAGGAAGCGCAGGACGAGCAGGAGGAAGGGGGCGGTGACACCGATCGAGTCGAAGGTGGGGACGCAGCCGACGGCGACGGTCGCGCCGCCGGTCAGCAGTAGGGACGCGACGAGGACCGGGCGCCGCCCGTGCCGGTCCCCGACGTGCCCGAAGAGCACCGAGCCCAGCGGCCGGGCCACGAACCCGACCCCGAAGGTCGCGAAGGCCGCGAGGGTGCCCGCCAGCGGCGAGAACGTCGGGAAGAACAGCGGCCCCAGGACGAGGGCCGCCGCCGTCCCGTAGACGAAGAAGTCGTAGAACTCGATGGCCGTCCCGGCGAGCGAGGCGGCCGCGAGCCGAGGCATGGAGGGTGGTTCTCCGTTGCGTGCACGATGCATACAGCGTCAACCACCCACCGGGACAGCTGGTTACGGGGGCGCGCGGAGGCCCGCTCCACGTGCTGTGTCCCGGGCGGCGTCAACCGTGGTCAGTAGGTCACGGTGATACGCCGGGCGGGACCGTCGATCCTGACCGCACCGCCGTAGGGCATGACGACCTGCGGATCGGTGTGCCCGAGGTCCACGTCGAAGACGATCGTGGCGTCCGGCGCGTACGCCCGCATCGCGCGCAGCACCGCCTCCCGCTGACCGGCGGCGTAACGCTCCGCGTCCTCGGGGCTGTTGGGCATCTCGAAGGACCAGGTCTTGGGGCGGCCCATCAGGAGCGCGGAGAAGCGTCCGAGCAGCCCGCGCTCACCCATGTTCCGCAGCGTCCGGAAGACCTCCTCGCCGCTCGGCAGTTCCTCCGAGGTCTCCAGGAAGAGCACGCCCCCGTCGAAGGCGGACAGGTCGCGCGGCACCTCGCGGTCGGCCATCAGCAGCCAGCCCAGGATCTCCAGACAGCCGCCCCAGGCGCGGCCGTCCACCACGCGGTCCGCGTTCACCCAGGTCCACCCGGCGCCGGGCCGGCTCTCCGGCTCCGCGTCGAAGGTCGCCGGGTCCGCCCAGTCGCGCTCGATGTCGTTGAAGCGCTCGGCGGGCCGCAGTTCGTACGGCCCCGAGGTGAACAGCGCGGCGCGCAGCGACTCGGCGGTCACCGGGTTCAGGGCGCCGGGCCTGCCCAGCGAGGTCATCACGGTCCCGCCGTGGTAACCGACGATCCCGGCGTTGTACAGGAAGGCCAGCAGATTGGTGTTGTCGCTGACCCCGAAGAACGGCTTGGGGTTGGCCCGGATCAACTCCCGGTCCAGCAGCGGCAGGACGGTGATCTGGTCGTCGCCGCCGATGGAGGTGAACACCGCCTTCACCTCCGGGTCGGCGAAGGCCGCGTGGATGTCGTCGGCCCGTTCCCGGGGTGTCGAACCCATGGTTCGCGTCGCCGGGTACTCGACCGGCTCGAGCCCGTACTCCTTGCGCAGCCGCTCCAGGCCGAGTTCGAAGGGACGGGGGAACAGTCCGGGCAGACCGGCGCCGGGTGAGACGACGGCCACGCGGTCGCCGGGCGACGGCTTGGGGGGATACATGGGCATGGTCATGACGGGAGGTTAGGGCCTCTCACCAGGGCCTCGCATCGTGATAAACCGGGTCCGAGCAGCGGCCCCGGTGGGCCGCCCACCCGAACGGACCGGAGGAACCGTGCCCCGCAGCCTCGCCAACGCCCCGATCATGATCCTCAACGGGCCCAACCTGAACCTGCTGGGCCAGCGGCAGCCCGAGATCTACGGTTCCGACACGCTCGCCGACGTGGAGGCCCTGTGCGCCAAGGCCGCGGCCGCGCACGGCGGCACGGTCGACCTCAGGCAGTCCAACCACGAGGGCGAGCTGGTCGACTGGATCCACGAGGCACGGCTGAACCACTGCGGGATCGTCATCAACCCCGGCGCCTACTCGCACACCTCCGTGGCGATCCTGGACGCCCTCAACACCTGTGACGGCCTGCCCGTGCTGGAGGTGCACATCTCCAACATCCACCAGCGGGAGACGTTCCGGCACCACTCGTACGTCTCGCTGCGCGCCGACGGTGTCATCGCCGGCTGCGGGGTGCAGGGCTATGTGTTCGGCGTGGAGCGGGTGGCCGCGCTGGTGGGCGCGGGCACGGCCGACGCCTGACGACCGCGCGACCGTCGAGGACAGTGACCGCCGCTCACCGGCGGCCCGACTCCACGGTCCGTCGCCCACCGGCGGCCCGACTTCACGGTCGGTCGCCTCACCGGCGGCCCGACACCAGCATCCGCCGCCTCACAGACGGCCGGACTCCACGATCCGTCGCAGGAAGCGCCGGGTGCGCTCCTGCCGCGGGTCGCCGAAGATCTCCTCGGCGGTCCCGCGCTCCAGCACCACCCCGCCGTCCAGGAAGCAGACCTGGTCGGCGACATCGCGGGCGAAGCCCATCTCGTGCGTGGCGAGGACCATGGTCATGCCCTCGTCCTTCAGATCCCGGACGACGGTGAGCACCTCGCCCACGAGTTCCGGGTCGAGGGCCGCGGTGATCTCGTCGAGGAGCAGCAGCCGGGGCCGTACGGCCAACGCGCGGACGATCGCCACCCGTTGCTGCTGCCCGCCGCTCAGCCGGTCGGGGTACTCGCCCGCCCTGGCGCCGAGCCCCAGCCGGTCGAGCAGTTCACGGGCCCGCTCCTCCGCCTCCGCCCGGCCCACGCCGTGCACCCGGCGCGGCGCGAGGGTGATGTTCTCCAGGACGGTCAGGTGCGGGAACAGGTTGTACGACTGGAAGACCACACCGATACGGCGCCGTACCGCGTCCTGGTCCACCCGAGGGTCGGTGATCTCCTCGCCGTCCAGCCAGATCGCCCCGTCGTCGATCTCCTCCAGCAGGTTGGCGCAGCGCAGCAGCGTCGACTTGCCGGATCCGGAGGCGCCGATCAGCGCCGTCACGGTGTGCGGGGCGACCTCCAGGTCGACGTCGCGCAGGACGGGCGAACCGCCGAAGGTCTTGCGGACGGACTCCATCCGCAGCACGGGGGCGTCCGACGCCTCGGACACCTCCGACACCTCGGCCGCCTTCGGAGCGTCGCTCATATCGTCCCTCCCTGGGCCCGCCGCCGGTCCATCCGGGCCGTGACCCAGTCGGTGAGGCGGGTCATCGGGATGGTCAGGGCGACGAAGACCAGTCCCGCGACGATGTACGGCGTGTAGTTGAGGCTGCGGCCCACGATGATGTCGGCGGCGCGCACCGCGTCGATCGCGCCGCCGATCGAGACCAGACCGGTGTCCTTCTGGAGCGACACCAGGTCGTTGAGGAGCGGCGGAACCTGACGGCGCACCGCCTGGGGCAGGACGACGTGCCGCAGCGCCTGCCGGTTGGTGAGGCCCAGCGAGCGTGCGGCCGCGCGCTGCGAGGGGTGCACGGACTCGATGCCGGCGCGGAACACCTCGGCGACGTACGCCGAGTACGTCAGCGTCAGCGCGGTGCCGCCGAGCAGGACCGGGTCGACGGTCACGCCCTGGAGGCGGAGCGCCGGGACCCCCAGGACGACGATCATCAGGTTGATGATCAGCGGGAGACCGCGGAAGAAGTCGGTGTACGCGGCGGCCAGCGCCCGCACCGGGAAGAACACCGGGCCGCGCAGGGTCCGCGCGACGGCGATGAGCATGCCGAGGACGAGCACGGCGGCACCGCACACCAGCAGCAGCCGCACGTTGAGCCAGAGTCCTTCGAGCACCTTGGGCAGCGCCTCGCGCGCGTACTCGGCGCTGAAGAACGTCTCCTTGGTGCGCGGCCAGCCGGGCGCGTTGACGACGACCACATAGAGGACGACGGCCGTGACGAGGGTCGACAGGGCGGCGATGCCCGTGGCGCGCCGGGACCGGGCACGCTTGTACCGCTCCCGGTCGAGCCGTCGCGCGGAGGGGACGTAGCCGTCGTCCCCGCCGGGCATGCCGCCGTCGTCGTCCGCGCCGTCCCGGCCCGACTCCTCCTTCACGACGGTCACTTGAGCACCGGGGCGTCGACGGCGTCGGAGAGCCACTTCTGCTCGATGCCCGCCAGGGTGCCGTCCTCGCGCAGGGCGTCCACGGCCGCCGTGACGCACGGCGTCAGGGCGCTGCCCTTGTCGAGGACCAGGCCGAACTGCTCGGGGGTGCCGCCCTTGTTCTCGAACTGGCCGACGATCGTCGCGTCCGTCACCTCGGCCGCGGTGATGTAGAAGGCGGTGGGCAGGTCGACGACGATCGCGTCGATCTGGCCGTTCTTCAGCGCGGACTTGGCCTGGTCGTTCTTGGCGTAGGCGGCGGGGGCCCGGCCGGGCTTCACCACGTCGTCGATGTAGTCGAGGCTGGTCGTGCCGACCTGGGCGCCCAGGTGGAGGCCCTTGAGGTCGGCGATGCTCTTCGCCTTCGCGGCCTTGGAGCCCTTGAGGGCGATGACGGCCTGGCGCACGTCGTAGTACCCGGACGAGAAGTCCACGGCCTTCTTGCGCTCGTCGCTGACGGACACCTGGTTGATGTCGAAGTCGAAGGTCTTCTCACCCGGCGCGAACGCCTTGTTGAAGGGAACGGACTGCCAGACGACGTCCGCCTTGTCGTAGCCGAGCTGCTTCGCCACGGCGTACGCGACCGCCGACTCGAAGCCCTCGCCGTTCTTCGGGTCGTCGTCCCTGAACCAGGGCTCGTACGCGGGGGAGTCGGTGGCGACGGTCAGCTTCCCGGACGCCTCGGTGCGCAACTCGCCCTTGGCGCAGGCCGCCCCCGTCGCCGAGGCGGAGGCTCTGCCGGACGGGTCCTCCTCCGGCTGCGGGGCACACCCGACGGCGACCGCGGCGAACAGGGCGACGGTGGCGGCGGAGACGGCACGACGGGACGGGCGCGGGGCTCGAAGGGCAGGACGCATGGCGGGAGACTGACAGCGCCACGTCCCGTTTGTCGAGGTCACGCCGACAAATGTCCGCATAGTGGGAACGGGTGTTGCGATTCTGTGAACCCTCGCGAGGGGACCGGGGCGGCGTGTGCGCCCGGACGGTGGAGAGCGCTTGCGCGGGGCGCGTGCGGACGGTGCGTCGCGGGATACGGGCGGGGCCGCCGGCCGAGGGCGGGGATTGGGAGGCCGGCGGCCCATCCGCGCGGGAGCCGTCATCCCGTGCGGACCTGTCCTCCAGTGGACTACGCCAAGGCGTGCGCCGGGAGCGCGCGCGTGACACCGGCGTGTGTGTTCGATTCACACGGGGCGCGTGAGAGCGCGCCTCACGCCCCCGTGAACCTTTCCGGTCACAGCACTAGGTCCACATGCGCGCCGCAGGGGATTGGTGTACTCCTCGAAGGGAGAGAAACGGCCCGCCGGCGACGTCCGGACGGCTCGCCCCCGGACTCGTTCACCGTCATGTCCAGCTTCGTACGAGACGGAGGCCGCCGCCATGCAACCAGTCGTCACCGTGGGCCTCGACGGCTCACCGGAGAGCCTCACCGCCGCCCGCTGGGCCGCCGACGAGGCCGAGAAGCGCAAGCTCACCCTGAGGCTGCTGCACGCGTGGCCGATGCTGGTGCCGGAGCCGACCCGCGGGCCCTCCGAAGTCGACCAGAACTACTGGGCGAAGCGTCTGGTCCACACCGCGCAGTCGGAGCTTCAGACCCGCCATCCTGGCCTGACGGTCGTGGGCAGCCTGGTCGCCGAGGACGCCCGGGAGGCCCTGCTGCGGGCGGCATCGGATTCCGAGATGCTCGTGCTCGGCTCCCGGAGGCTGGAGACCTTCTCGAGCTACCTCCTGGGCGACGTCAGCCTCCCGGTGGTGGCGCGCGCCGACCGGCCCGTCGTCGTGGTCCGCACGGTCCCGGAGCAGGAGCACCCCTCTCCGGCGAGCGCGACACGCGTGGTCGTGGCCGTGGAACCGCGCGGGTCCAGTGACGAGGTGCTCGACTTCGCCTTCCACACCGCCGCCGCGCGGGGGGCTCCCCTGCTGGCCGTCCTCGGCCGCAGCGTGCCGCTTCACGCGCGCACCCCCTGGGGAGTGGACCACGACGCCACCGAGGAGATGACGAGGAAGGGCCGGAAGGAACTGGACACGGCGCTCCGACCCTGGCAGGAGAAGTACCCGGGGGTGGACGTGTCCGACAGTGTCCGTCTCACGAGCCCCGCCAAGGCCGTCGTGCAGGCCACCTCGGACGCCGGGCTGCTGGTCGTCGGCCGGCGTGTGCACCGGCACGCGCACACGGGACCGCTGCTGAGCCATGTCGCCCACGCCGCCCTCCACCACGGACGCTGCCCGGTGGCTGTCGTCCCCCACACCTGAGTCCGACCCCCGCTCGGCGCCGACAGGTCGCGTGGGCAACGTCGTCGCGTCGGCGCGCCGGCCTGCCGGCCCCGTCGCGAAGACCTACCAGCCCCGCTCGTGCCACGCGCCGAGGTGAGGACGCTCGGCGCCGAGCGTGGTGTCGTTGCCGTGGCCCGGGTAGATCCAGGTCTCGTCCGGGAGGACGAAGACCTTCGCCTCCAGGCCCGACATCAACGACTCGAAGTCCTCGGGACGAGTTGTCCGACCGGGGCCGCCCGGGAAGAGGCAGTCCCCGGTGAACACATGGGGATGCCCGTGCGGGTCGTCGTAGACCAGGGCGATCGAACCCGGCGTGTGGCCCACCAGGTGGCGCGCGGTCAGCTCCACGCGCCCCACCCGGATGGTGTCGCCGTCGTCGACGAGTACATCGGTCGGCACCGGGATGCCCTCGGCGTCGTTCCGCCCCGCGTACGTACGGGCGCCCGTGGCCGCCACCACCTCGGCGAGCGCCTGCCAGTGGTCGCCGTGCTGATGCGTGGTGACGACGGACGCGATGCCGTCGTCACCGATCAGCGTGAGCAGGGTGCCGGCGTCGTTCGCGGCGTCGATCAGCAACTGCTCGTCGGTGGCCCGGCAGCGCAACAGGTACGCGTTGTTGTCCATCGGGCCCACCGCGACCTTGGAGATCATCAGGTCCGGCAGCTCGTGCACATCCGCAGGGCCGCCGACCTTCACCGCTCCGCTGTACGTCATGGCCGTCAGTCTAGGGCGCGCCCTGGGGCGCGGGCGCGCCCACTACAGCGTCGGCAGGGACGGCAGGGCGCCCCCCTCGGCGCGCAGGGCGGTGCCGTCGCGCCGTCCGGCGAGCCAGCCGAGGAGGTCGGCCCGGCGGCCGGTGACCATGATCGAGTGGCTGCCGCTCTCCAGCTGCTCCGGGGTGAGGCCCTGCACGGCTCCGGTGAACAGCAGCCGCCCGTCGTCCTGCTTGATCGTCACCGCGGGGACGGCGGGATGGTCGCGGAACCGCTCGGTCAGGAAGTCGATCTCGCGTTGCGTGAATTGCTCCGGCAGGTCCTCCAGCTCGTACCCGATGCCGAGGTCCACGTGGTGCAGCTCCACCTCGATCCAGCGCCGGAACGGCACCCGCGACGCCGAGTCCGTGACGCCGTTGCGCAGCTCGACCGTGCGCGACCAGTCCGCGGGGACGGAGGCGGCCTCCTCGAAGCGGTTCGCGCTCTCCCGCAGGTCCGTGAGCTGGTCTTCCAGGGGCCGGGGAGCGTCCCGCTCGATGTCGGCGTCCCGGGCCTCGCCGGACCCGTACATGGGACGTCCCTCCAGGACGTTCACGATCGCGTCGGCGTTGCGGGCGAGGTGGGCGAGGACATGGCCGCGGGTCCAGCCGGGCAGCCGTGACGGCTGGGTCACAGCCGCGTTGTCCATCTTGGCGACTGCGGTGAGGAGCCGCTCGGTCGCTTCCCGTACAGAGTCCAGGTCACGCGCGTGAAACGTCATGACGCCGACCCTAGCCCCGCCACTCCTTCGGGTGAAGGCGGTGGACCCCGGGCCAAAATCGAATGCACGTGCTATATGGTCGAGTCCTGCGTCGGGCATGCTGGAAGGCCCGGGATTGTTGTGGAACGGGGAAACAGGACCGGCGCTGTCAGTGGCTCCCCCTAGTCTGAGAAGGACGGGGGCTCCGCTCCTGTCACTTCACTCAAGAAAGGTGCGGACCGGCGTGGCCGACCGTCTCATCGTCCGTGGCGCGCGCGAGCACAACCTGAAGAACGTCTCGCTCGACCTCCCACGCGACTCGCTCATCGTCTTCACGGGCCTGTCGGGGTCGGGCAAGTCCTCGCTGGCCTTCGACACGATCTTCGCGGAGGGCCAGCGCCGGTATGTCGAGTCGCTGTCCTCCTACGCCCGGCAGTTCCTCGGGCAGATGGACAAGCCGGACGTCGACTTCATCGAGGGTCTGTCCCCGGCGGTCTCCATCGACCAGAAGTCGACCTCGCGCAACCCGCGCTCGACGGTCGGCACGATCACCGAGGTCTACGACTACCTCCGGCTGCTCTTCGCGCGCATCGGCAAGCCGCACTGCCCCCAGTGCCGCCGCCCGATCTCCCGCCAGTCGCCGCAGGCCATCGTCGACCGGGTGCTGGAGCTGCCCGAGGGCAGCCGCTTCCAGGTGCTGTCCCCGCTGGTGCGGGAGCGCAAGGGCGAGTTCGTCGACCTCTTCGCGGACCTCCAGACCAAGGGCTACAGCCGCGCGCGGGTGGACGGCGAGACCGTCCAGCTCTCCAGCCCGCCCACCCTGAAGAAGCAGGAGAAGCACACCATCGAGGTGGTCGTGGACCGCCTCACGGTGAAGGACTCCGCCAAGCGCCGGCTCACCGACTCCGTGGAGACCGCCCTGGGCCTGTCCGGCGGCATGGTCGTGCTCGACTTCGTCGACCTCCCCGAGGACGACCCCGAGCGCGAGCGCATGTTCTCGGAGCACCTGTACTGCCCGTACGACGACCTGTCCTTCGAGGAGCTGGAGCCCCGCTCCTTCTCCTTCAACTCGCCGTTCGGCGCCTGCCCCGACTGCTCTGGCATCGGTACGCGCATGGAGGTCGACCCCGAGCTGATCGTCCCGGACGAGGACAAGTCGCTCGACGAGGGAGCCATCCACCCCTGGTCGCACGGCCACACCAAGGACTACTTCGGCCGCCTCATCGGCGCCCTCGCCGACGCGCTGGGCTTCCGGACCGACATCCCCTTCGCCGGCCTCCCGCAGCGCGCGAAGAAGGCCCTGCTGTACGGCCACAAGACGCAGATCGAGGTCCGCTACCGCAACCGCTACGGCCGCGAGCGGGTGTACACCACGGCCTTCGAGGGCGCCGTCCCCTTCGTGAAGCGGCGGCACAGCGAGGCCGAGAGCGACGCCAGCCGGGAGCGCTTCGAGGGCTATATGCGCGAGGTGCCCTGCCCCACCTGTGAGGGCACCCGTCTGAAGCCGATCGTCCTGGCGGTCACGATCATGGAGAAGTCGATCGCGGAGGTCTCCGCGATGTCCATCAGCGACTGCGCGGACTTCCTGGGCGAGCTGAAGCTCACCGCCCGCGACAAGAAGATCGCCGAGCGCGTGCTGAAGGAGGTCAACGAACGGCTGCGGTTCCTGGTCGACGTCGGCCTGGACTACCTCTCGCTGAACCGCGCGGCCGGCACGCTCTCCGGCGGTGAGGCCCAGCGCATCCGCCTCGCGACCCAGATCGGCTCGGGACTCGTCGGCGTGCTCTACGTCCTCGACGAGCCCTCCATCGGTCTGCACCAGCGGGACAACCACCGGCTCATCGAGACCCTGGTCCGGCTCCGCGACATGGGCAACACGCTCATCGTCGTCGAGCACGACGAGGACACCATCAAGATGGCCGACTGGGTCGTCGACATCGGCCCCGGCGCCGGTGAGCACGGCGGCAAGGTCGTGCACAGCGGCTCCCTGAAGGAGCTGCTGGCCAACACCGAGTCGCAGACCGGGCAGTACCTCTCGGGCCGGAAGGCCATCCCGCTGCCCGACATCCGCCGCCCGCTCGACCCGACCCGCCGGCTCACCGTGCACGGCGCCCGGGAGAACAACCTCCAGGACATCGACGTGTCCTTCCCGCTCGGGGTCTTCACGGCCGTCACGGGCGTCTCGGGCTCCGGCAAGTCCACGCTGGTCAACGACATCCTGTACACCCACCTCGCCCGCGAGCTGAACGGCGCGAGGAACGTACCGGGACGGCACACGCGCGTGGACGGCGACGACCTCGTCGACAAGGTCGTCCACGTCGACCAGTCGCCCATCGGCCGCACCCCCCGCTCCAACCCGGCGACCTACACCGGCGTCTTCGACCACGTCCGCAAGCTGTTCGCCGAGACCACCGAGGCGAAGGTCCGCGGCTATCTGCCCGGCCGCTTCTCCTTCAACGTCAAGGGCGGCCGCTGCGAGAACTGCGCGGGCGACGGCACCATCAAGATCGAGATGAACTTCCTCCCGGACGTCTACGTCCCGTGCGAGGTCTGCCACGGCGCCCGGTACAACCGGGAGACCCTGGAGGTCCACTACAAGGGCAAGTCCATCGCCGAGGTGCTGAACATGCCGATCGAGGAGGCGACGGACTTCTTCGAGGCCGTCCCCGCGATCGCCCGCCACCTCAACACCCTGAAGGACGTCGGCCTCGGCTACGTCCGCCTCGGCCAGGCGGCGACCACCCTGTCCGGTGGTGAGGCGCAGCGCGTGAAGCTCGCCAGCGAGCTCCAGAAGCGCTCCACCGGCCGCACGGTCTACGTCCTGGACGAGCCGACCACCGGTCTCCACTTCGAGGACATCAGCAAGCTCCTCAAGGTGCTGTCCGGTCTGGTCGACAAGGGCAACACGGTCATCGTCATCGAGCACAACCTCGACGTGATCAAGACCGCCGACTGGGTCGTCGACATGGGTCCCGAGGGCGGCGCCGGCGGTGGTCTCGTCGTCGCCGAGGGCACGCCCGAGCAGATCGCCGGGGTCCCGGCCAGCCACACCGGCAAGTTCCTGCGCGAGATCCTCGGCGCCGACCGCATCAGCGACGCCTCCCCGGTGAAGGCGCCGCGCGGTTCCTCGGCCAAGAAGGCGGTCGCCGCCGGGTCGACGGCCAAGAAGACCGCCACCGCCCGCACGACGACCACCGGCGCCACGGCGGCCAAGAAGACGGCCTCGGCCACGAAGAAGACGGCCTCGGCCACGACGAAGAAGGCGGCTCCCGCGAAGAAGACCACGCGGGCCCGCAAGGCCTGACCCTGTTCGACCCGGAAGAACGGCGTGCCCCGCGGGAACCTCCCCGCGGGGCACCGCTCGTTCCACCGCTACCGGGGCGGATCAGTCCCCGTCCACCTCGGACGCGTACGGCGGTTCCGCGCCCGCTCGGGAGCAGGTGACCGCGGCCGCGCGGGCGGCGAAGCGGAGCAGGCCGCCCCAGTCCTCGGCGGTCAGGGCCGCGAGCGAGGCCGCGGACAGGGCCTCCCGCGCGGACAGGCCGTGCAGGAGGGCCGCGTTCACCGTGTCACCGGCGCCGATGGTGTCGACGACATCGACCTTCTCACCCGGCACACGGTGCACGGCCCCGTCGCGGGTGTAGGCGGTCATTCCCTCCCCGCCCCGGGTCACCACGACGGCCGACGGGCCGGAGGCCAGCCACTGCTCCGGGGTGCCACCCAGCCACTCGGCGTCCTCCTCGGACAGCTTCAGCAGCGCCACCGAGGGCAGCCAGCTCTTGAAGCGGGCGCGATGGGCGGCCGGGTCGGCGACGAGACCCGGCCGGATGTTGGGGTCGAGGGCGGTGAAGACCCCGCGCGCGGCCACGCCGTGCAGCAGCTCCTCGTACGCGCTCGCCCCCGGCTCCAGGACCAGTGAGCAGGTACCGAAGGAGACGGCACGGGTGCCCGCGGGGAGCTGCTCGGGAGCCTCGAACATTCGGTCGGCGCTGCCCTCCACGTAGAAGGAGTAGCGGGCGGAGCCGTCCTCGCCGATCGAGGCGAGCGCCAGCGTCGTCGGCTCCGGGCCGCGCTGCACCGACGTCACGTCCACACCGGCCTCGCGCAACCCGGTCAGCAGGGCCTCGCCGTAGACGTCGTACGACACACGGGAGCAGAACGCCGTGGGGGAGCCGAGACGGCCGAGGGCGACCGCCGTGTTGTACGGCCCACCGCCGCGCGCCGGCCGCAGATCCGCGAGCGGACCCGAACCCCTGGGGACCAGGTCGATCAGGGCTTCACCGGCGACGACGATCACGAAGGGGTCCTTTCTGGGAAGTCTCCGCCGGAAGGTACCTCAGAGGTTTTCGCCCCGCGACGGGCGACCCCGACCGGGGCCCGGAGGACGGCACCCCGGGGCGGAAGGCCCCGGCCCCGCCCCCCTCACTCCCAGTCCCAGCCGATCCCGAGGACGCCCGTGCGTACCCGCGGCTCCACCAGGTGCACCGAGCGGTGCCGTCCACTCAGGGGGAGGGCCTGTCGTCCTCCGCGCGGGGAGGACGCCGAGTGCTGGCTGAACCGGTGGCAGCGCACCGGCAGCGCCCGCTCGTCGAAGCGCACCTGGAGGGCGTACTGCCCGCCCCCCGACCGGAAACCGCGGACGTACTCGGTGCACACCCCGGCCGTGCCGTCGTCGACTCCGTAGCGGAACAGGAACGTGTCGCCGCTGCGCAGCCGGGTGTCGAAGAGGAACTCGGCGACCAGCACCCCCGTGTCGTCGTCCCAGCGCACCCGGCCCCGGCGGCAGTTCTCCAGGGCGCGGACCGCCATCCGCTCCGGGGCGCAGCCCGGGTCGCCGTGGTGGACGGCCACATAGCGGTCCACGCCGTCCCGGTGCGCCCGCACGATGTGCTGCGACTCGCGTCCCAGCAGCTCCCGGTGCGCGCCGACGCGCACCCGCTCGTGGTGGCCGACGGTGTGCACCCCGCTGTCGAGCGGCGATCCCAGCTCGCCGAGGAGCCGCTCCAGGACACCCGACGCCTCGACGAGGGAGCGATAGGAACGGCCGGCGCCGCGGCCCGGCCCGGAGGGCTCCTCGGACGGGGCCAGCAGACGGATCAGCGACTCGTCCGGCAGCTGCAAGATCTCCTCCAGGGCCCGCACCGCCCGCAGCGACTCGGGGCGCTGCGGGCGCCGGGCGCCCTGCTGCCAGTAACTCAGGCTGGTCACCCCGACCTTGACACCGTGGCGCGACAGATGGTGCTGCACCCGCTGCAACGGCAGTCCGCGCGCGGCGATCGCGGCGCGCAGCGCCACATGGAAGGGACCACCCCGCAGGGCCGACTCCAACTCCGCGGTGGCGGCGTTCGCGATCGCCGCGACGTCGGCGTGCTCTGTGGCGTGCCGCATGGAGGAGCCTTTCCGTGAGGTGCGCGTCGGCTGGTCGGACCACGCGTGGGCCGGTCGGGGCGCCCCGCGGACGCGCGGGGCTCTCGGCGACCGTCCGTCTTCACATCCGTACGACGGCGTTCCCGCCCTGAGTTCCCCCGCATTGAAGCGTGTTGACAAAGCTCCGACAACACCCGGGACGGGACATGGCCGGACACCGACGGCAAGATCCTCAGTGCTCCGGTGACCCCGGGCCGCGCCCCAGCAGGTCGCGCAGCGCCTGTCCCGAGAGCCTCGACTTGTGAAGGAATCCGCGCGCCGGAGCGGCCGCGACCAGTTCCCGGACGTCCTCCAGGGGATGCGCGGACGTCAGGACGATCACGGCCGACGGGGAGGTGCGCGCGAGCGCCGGCGCGAGGTCCAGTCCGCTCTCGCCGGCGAGGTCGAGGTCCAGCAGGACGACGTCCGGCGCCAGTTCCGCGGTCCGTGCCAGAGCCTGCGCGCCGGTGGACGCCACCCCGACGACCAGGATGCCGTCGTGTTCGAGGAGGGTCCGGGCGGCCTCCAGGAATCGGGCACTGTCGTCGACGATGAGACAGCGCGTGGGCATGCTGACAGCCTCCCCGGGCCGGTGACGGAACCACATCCCGGTCAGCCGGAAAGTGTCCTCCCGGCACGTGCCCCGTGACGTGGAATGTGCTGATGTCCCTTGCCGATTCGATCCGTTCCCACTCACCGAGGGATTCGAACAAGCCACGGGGAGTAGCATGTCGCTGCCCTGGGGCCGAGTGGCCCGGTCGAATGGGAGTAATACGCGATGAACGCGTCGCACTACGGCGTCGGGAGACGTCAGATCCGTCGTGCCCTGGTGGCGGGAATGTCGGCGGTGGCACTGCTGCTGGCCGGATGCAGCGCCGGTGACGAGGAGGACCGGCAGGGCGCGGACGGCAAGGCGGCGGGTGACACGACCTGTGACGGCAGGATCGACGGCACCGCTCACATCACCCTGTGGTTCCATGCCGGGCAGAGCGGTGAGCAGAGCACCCTGCGCAGCCAGGTCAAGGAGTTCAACAAGGCCCAACGGCAGGTACGGGTCGAACTGGTGACCCTGCCCGAACAGCGCCCGTACACCGAACTCGTCCTCTCCGCGGCGGCCAGCGGGGACCTCCCGGACCTCCTCGACTTCGACGGCCCGAACCTCTACAGCTACGCCTGGTCCGGCAAGCTGAAGCCGATCGACTCCTGTGTGCCCGCCGGGGTCCGCGAGGACCTGCTGCCCTCGGTCCGGCAGCAGGGCACCTACGACGGCCGGTTGTGGGGGGTCGGAACCTTCGACTCCGGGCTCGGTCTGTACGTACGGCCCTCGGTGCTCCGCAAGGCCGGGATCCGGATCCCGAAGGGCACCGGGGACGCCTGGACCGCCGACGAGCTGACGGGAATCCTGCGCACGCTGCGGGCCGAGGGGTACGAGGCGCCCCTCGACCTCAACTTCGTCGACTCGTCGAGCCCCGACGAGTGGAACACCTACGCCTTCGCGCCGGCCGTGTGGTCGGCCGGCGGCGATCTCATCGACCCCACGGGGTTCCGCACGGCGGACGGCTTCCTCAACGGCCCCGAGTCGGTGAAGGCGCTCACCACCCTGCAGAAGTGGGTGAAGGAGGGATACGTCGACCGGGACAGGAACAAGAACGCGTTCGTGGAGGGACGCACCCCCCTCTCCTGGATGGGGCACTGGAAGTACGGCGAGTTCAGCGCGGCGCACCCCGGGGACGTGGCGATCGTGCCGCTGCCCGACTTCGGCGCCGGCGCCGCCACCGGGATGGGCTCCTGGCAGTGGGGCATCCCCTCCGGCGGCGCGGACGGCGACGCGGTGTGGCGGTTCCTGGAGTATCTGCTGCGGCCGGAGCAGGTGTTGCGGATGAGCGAGGCCAACGGGGCGATCCCGGGGACGGAACGGGCGGTCGGCCTCTCCAAGAAGTTCGACGAGAACGGTCCGGAGCGGCTGTTCATCGAGCAGCTGCGCGGCGGTGTGGCCCGGCCCAGGCCGCAGACGCCCGCGTACCCGGCGATCACCAGGGCGTTCTCCGGCGCGGTCGCCGACAGCGTCTTCGCGGGGGCCCCGGTCGAGAAGACGCTGGACGCGGCGGTCGAGGACATCAACAAGGACCTGGCCGCGCACGACGGTTACCCGCAGAGCGAGCCGTGACCGCCGGGGCGCCGAGGGTGCCTGGACCGTCGCCCGGATCAGCGGGATGCTGAGGACACCGCGTGCCCCCTCCCGGGGGCCGCGCGGTGGCGGGCGGCGACCTGATCGAACGTTTCTCCGTCGAGCGGCCGACGGGGGCGCGCCTGGTCGCGGGCGGCCCGAAGCACGGACGACGCCGCCGAGCCGGCAAAGGCGGACCACATGCACGCGACCGACGACTCCGCGCCGGCCCACCCGGACAGCGTCCCCACCCCCCAGCACCCGTGAGCCCCACCATGCGCCGCACCCCCTCCCCGAACCGGTCCCCCGACACCCCCGGGCCGACCTCGCCGACCTCGCCGTCCACGGACCGCGCACCGGACGCACCCAGCGCGTCCCTCGCGGCGCACGTACCGGCCGCGCGCTCCACCTCCCCGGCGGACCGATCCCCGGCGGACCTTCCCTCGACGGCCCGTGCCTCCGTGGGGCCTGCCACCGTGGGGTCTGCCTCGGCGGGGCCTGCCTCCGTGGGGTCTGCCTCGGTGGGGCCTGCCCCAGCAGGGCGTGCCTCGGTCGGGCGTCCCGAGGGGCGCGTGCCCAGTCCACGTCGGCCCGCGCGCCCGGCCGATCCCGCGCCCCACCCGGCGCCGGAGGGCGCCGGTGGCCGGGACGGGACGTCGGTGTCCCGGCACGTCCGGGAGGGCCGGCGGTGGGGCCGGGGCGTGCCGGGGGTGCCTTTCCTCGCCCGGCTGCGGGTCGGCGCCAAGCTGATGCTGCTCGTGCTGCTGCCGGTGACCGTGCTGCTGGTGTTCACCGTGTTCGCCGCCATGTCGCACTGGGAGAAGGCGCGGACGCTGCGCGACTTCGACACGGCGATCACGGTGTCGTTCGCGACCGGCGACGTCTCCGACGCCGTCGCACGGGAGCGGATGGCCGCCGTGCAGGCCCGGCTGCACGTCGAGCCGGGCACCGCCCGCGAGCGCGCCGCCGCCCAGCGGGCCACCGACGCCGCGCTGCGCCGTGCCGTCCGGCAGGCCACCGGCCGGCCGGTGCCCGACGTCGCCGGTGTCCTCGACGCCGTGCACCGGCAACTGCACGCGCTGCGCGTGGAGACGGGCACGACCTCCCTGGACGCGCAGACCGTCGCCCAGCGGTACGACGCCATCGAGGACGTGCTGCTCGACACCGTCGCCACCCTGGAGTCCGGCCGCCCCACGCGGGCCGCGGGCCGCGCCGCCGACGCCCACGTGGCGCTGCGGAAGGCCATCGCCGCCGCCGGACGGGAACGGGCCGAGCTCGCCATCCTGTTCGGCGTCCCCGTCGGCCAACGCCCCACCGCCGCCGGTCGCTGGACCGAACTGGAGAAGGCCCAGCTCCGCACCTTCGAGCAGAACACCTCCGCGGAGCTCTGGGCCCAGCTGCACAGCACCATGTTCCAGGCCCCCGGCCGAGCCGTCCGCAAGGTCCGCGACATGCTCGACGACTCCGACACCCGGCCCGCCGACTGGCCCTCGTACGACGCCTGGCTCGCCGACTCCGGGGAGTACGTCGACGGCCTCCGGGACATCCAGGACCGGGCCAGGCGGGACCTCGCCGACACCGCCGACGACGAACTGCGGGCCACCCGCGCCCGCGCCTACAGCGAACTGGCCCTCTTCCTGGCCGTCCTGTGCGCCGTCACCGTCCTCGCGCTGGCCCTGCGCCGCTCCATCACCCGCCCCCTCGGCCAGGTCGCCGCGGGCGCGCGGGCCCTGTCGGAGGGCGACCTGTCGTACGACATCCGCTACGCGGGCCGCGACGAACTCGGCGACGTCGCGGACACGTTCCGGGAGCTGCGGGTGACCACGGAGCGGCTGGCCGGACAGATCCGGGCCATGAACAAGGCGATCGACGCCGGCCGCCTCGAACACCGGGCCGACGTCGACGGCTTCGACGGCACCTGGGCCCAGCTGCTGGGCGGCATGAACGACACCATGGCGTCCTTCGCCGCCGCGCACGGCCGCCGCAGGCGCGCCGAACAGGAACTGGAAGGCATCTTCAACCTCTCCCTCGACCTGCTCTGCATCAGCGGAGTCGACGGCTACTTCAAACGCGTCAACCCGGCCTTCGAACGCACCCTCGGCTATCCCGTCGAGACCCTGACCGCCAGGCCGCTCGTCGAGTTCGTCCACGAGGAGGACCGCGACAGCACCCGCGAGGCGATCGCGCTGCTGGCGAGCGGCGCCGACGTCGCCGAGTTCGAGAACCGCTACGTCCGCGCGGACGGCACCGAGTGCTGGCTCCAGTGGAGCGCCCGGCCCGTCCCCGAGGAGGGCATGATCTACGCCGCCGCCCGCGACGTCACCGAGAGCCGCCGCGCCGCCCGGGAACAGGCCGCGCTGCGCCGCGTCGCCACCGAGGTGGCCCGCGGGGTGCCGCCGTCCGACGTGTTCGCGAAGGTGGCGGAGGAGGTGGGCGCCCTGCTGAGCACGGCCGCGGCCGTCCTGCGCTACGAGAGCGACGGCGACGCCACGGTCCTCGGCATCGCGCGCGAACACGCCGACGACGACGTCGGAACGCCGCGCCTGACCCGGCGACAGGCCGCGCGCACGGTGATGCGGGAGGTGGCCCGCACTCGCGGCGCCGCCCGGTCGGGCACCGCGGCGGGCGCCCCCATCGTCGTCGAGGGCCGGCTGTGGGGTGTCGTCGTCGCGGCCTCGCTGATCGACCCGCTGCCCGAGGGCACCGAGTCCCGGCTCGCCGACTTCACCGAACTGATCGCCACCGCGATCGCCAACGCCGACAGCCGCGCCCAGCTGACCGCCTCACGCGCGCGTGTCGTCGCCGCGGGCGACGCCTCCCGGCGCCGTATCGAACGCGACCTGCACGACGGCGTGCAGCAGCGCCTGATCTCCCTCCAGCTGGAGCTGCGGATGGCGCAGACCCTCGTCGAGCGGCGCGGCTCGGAACTCGGCAGGCAACTCGACCACCTCGGCAGGGGCCTCGACGACACGTTCCAGGACCTGATCCAGGTGGCCCGCGGCATCCACCCGGCCATCCTCTCCAAGGGCGGCCTCGGCCCCGCCCTGCGCTCCCTCGCCCGCCGCTCCGCGATCCCCGTCGAACTCGACCTGCGGCTCTCCACGCCCCGCTTCCCCGAGCCGGTCGAGGTGGCCGCGTACTACGTGACGTCGGAGTGCCTGACCAACGCCGTCAAGCACGCGCGCGCGAGCGTGGTGACCGTCACGGCCGAGGACACCGGCGGCCTCCTGGAGGTGGTCATCCACGACGACGGCGCCGGGGGAGCGGAGCCGGGCAGGGGCTCGGGGCTGATCGGGCTCATCGACCGGGTGGAGGCGATCGGCGGCCGGCTGACCGTGACCAGCCCGCCGGGCAGCGGGACGACGCTGGGCGTCCGCCTGCCGCTGACACCGCCCCCGGAGACGGGGGACGCCGTCGTGCCACGTTCATGACCGCCCGAAGCGTACGCGGCGAGACCCTCAAGGGGGGAGTGCGGGACTCGGTCGGGCGTACGTTCGGGCGGCCGTGCCGGACGGTGAAGACGGCCGTCCGGCCCAGCACGCGGGAGAACGGCCGATCCGTCTCCGCCGAGACAACCGGCCACCCGCGACTGCACTCTTTCGAGCATGACGTGCCGCCCTCACGGTGTCGCCCCGGCTCTCCCCCAACTAGGCTTCCAGCTAGCCGTAAGACCGCGATCAGGCAGGCTGCCGTGGAGAAGAGAACAGGTCGGGCAGGGGGAGGCCGAGACCAATGCACGCCGATCAGCATCCGGCGCTGGGACGGGTGGTGCTCGCGGACGACGACGTGCTCCTGCGCGAGGGAGTGGCCAGTCTGTGCGAGCGCGTCGGATACGAGGTGGTGGGCCAGGCCGGCGACGGCAGCGGGCTCATGGACCTCGTCGAGTCGCAGGTGCCGGACATCGCGATCATCGACATCAGGATGCCGCCGACCCAGTCCACCGAGGGCCTGAAGGCGGCCCGGGCCATCCGTGAGCGGTACCCCTCGGTCGGGATCCTCGTCCTGTCGGCGTTCGTGGAGGTCGAGGACGCGCTGGAGCTGCTGGCCGGCGGGCGCAGCATCGGCTACCTGCTCAAGAGCCGGATCACCGCCGTCGACGAGTTCCTGGAGACGCTCGACCGCATCCACCGGGGCGGCTGTGTGGTGGATCCCTCACTCGTGCAGGAGCTGGTCGCCGCACAGCGCCGCGACGATCCGCTGGCCATGCTCAGCAACCGTGAGCGCGAGGTGCTCGGCCTCATGGCCGAGGGGCGCTCCAACGCGGGCATCGGCAAGCGACTGTGGGTCACCGAGGGCACCGTCGAGAAGCATGTACGGAGCATCCTGGGCAAGCTGAGGCTGCCGGAGGAACCGGACGACCACCGCCGGGTCCTGGCCGTCCTGACGTTCCTGGAGACCCGTTAGGGTCCTTGACGACAGGCCGGGCGGCCGCCCTCCCACGGCTGCCCGGGCGCCCCTCGCTGTCACTCCCCGCCAGTAGGGTGTGGAGCATGGCCGATCCCTCCAGCTACCGCCCCAGTCCGGGACAGATCCCGGACTCACCCGGGGTGTACAAGTTCCGTGACGAGCACCTCCGGGTGATCTACGTCGGGAAGGCGAAGAGCCTGCGCCAGCGCCTGGCCAACTACTTCCAGGACCTGGCCGGCCTCCACCCGCGCACCCGCTCCATGGTCACCACGGCCGCCTCCGTGGAGTGGACGGTGGTGTCCACGGAGGTGGAGGCGCTCCAGCTGGAGTACTCCTGGATCAAGGAGTTCGACCCCCGGTTCAACGTCAAGTACCGCGACGACAAGAGCTACCCGTACCTCGCGGTCACGATGAACGAGCAGTACCCCCGCGTGCAGGTGATGCGCGGTCACAAGAAGAAGGGCGTCAAGTACTTCGGCCCGTACGCGCACGCGTGGGCGATCCGCGACACCGTGGACCTGCTGCTGCGCGTCTTCCCCGTCCGCACCTGCTCGGCCGGCGTCTTCAAGAACGCGGCCCGCACCGGCCGCCCCTGTCTGCTCGGCTACATCGGCAAGTGCTCCGCCCCCTGCGTCGAACGCGTCACCGCCGAGGAGCACCGGGAACTGGCCGAGGAGTTCAGCGACTTCATGGCCGGCCGCACCGGCACCTACCTCCGCCGCCTGGAGCGGCAGATGATGGACGCGGCCGAGGAGATGGAGTACGAGCGGGCCGCCCGGCTGCGCGACGACATCGAGGCCCTGAAGAAGGCCATGGAGAAGAACGCGGTCGTGCTCGCCGACGCGACCGACGCCGACCTGATCGCGGTCGCCGAGGACGAGCTGGAGGCCGCCGTCCAGATCTTCCACGTCCGCGGCGGACGGGTACGCGGCCAGCGCGGCTGGGTCACCGACAAGGTCGAGGCCGTCACCACCGGTGACCTCGTCGAGCACGCCCTCCAGCAGCTCTACGGCGAGGAGACCGGCGACTCGGTGCCCAAGGAGGTCCTCGTCCCGGCGCTGCCCGACCCCGTCGAGCCCGTCCAGGAGTGGCTCACCGGGCGCCGCGGCTCGAACGTCTCCCTGCGCATCCCGCAGCGGGGCGACAAGAAGGCCCTCATGGAGACCGTGCAGCGCAACGCCCAGCAGTCGCTGGTGCTGCACAAGACCAAGCGGGCCTCCGACCTCACCACCCGCTCCCGGGCCCTGGAGGAGATCGCCGAGGCCCTCGACCTCGACAGCGCCCCGCTCAGGATCGAGTGCTACGACATCTCCCACCTCCAGGGCGACGACGTCGTGGCCTCCATGGTCGTCTTCGAGGACGGGCTGGCCCGCAAGAGCGAGTACCGCCGCTTCCAGATCAAGGGCCGTGTCGGGGACACCCAGGTCTGGCACGGCGAGGGCCAGGACGACGTCCGGTCCATGCACGAGGTCATCGCCCGCCGCTTCCGGCGCTACCTCGCGGAGAAGGAGAAGACCGGGGAGTGGGCCGAGGGCGAGGACGCCTTCACCGAGGAGGACGGCCGCCCCAAGCGCTTCGCCTACCCGCCGCAGCTCGTCGTCGTCGACGGCGGACAGCCGCAGGTCGCCGCCGCCCGCCGCGCCCTGGACGAGCTGGGCATCGACGACATCGCCGTGTGCGGCCTCGCCAAGCGCCTGGAGGAGGTCTGGCTGCCCGGCGAGGACGACCCGGTGGTCCTGCCCCGCACCAGCGAGGGCCTGTACCTCCTCCAGCGGGTCCGCGACGAGGCCCACCGCTTCGCCATCACCTACCAGCGCACCAAGCGGGCCAAGCGGTTCCGGGCGAGCCCCCTGGACGACGTGCCCGGCCTCGGCGACACCCGCAAGCAGGCCCTGCTCAAGCACTTCGGCTCGCTGAAGAAACTGCGCGCCGCGACGATCGACCAGATCTGCGAGGTCCCCGGCATAGGCCGCAAGACGGCCGAGACCATCGCCGTGGCCCTCGCGGAGGCCGCTCCGGCGGCACCCGCCGTGAACACCGCCACGGGAGAGATCATGGAGGACGAGGAGCCCGGCACGACGGCGGACACCTCCGTGGAGCCCGTGGCGGCTTTCACCGCGGGTCCACCGGACCGGCGACGAGGGCAGGAGACATGACCGAGCACCAGCAGCGCCCAGAACCCCACGAGCGCCCCGAGCGTCCAGAAGAACAGCACCCAGAGCACACAGCGGAGCGCGGGCAGGCCCCCAGCGCGGTGGGCGACCACGCCTCCCAGCACCCAGCGCCACAGGAAGACGGAGCACACGTGAGTACGGGCATCGAAACAGCCGGGGTCCCCGAGGCGGCCATCCCCGAACTGGTCATCATCTCCGGCATGTCCGGCGCCGGCCGGTCCACGGCCGCCAAGTGCCTGGAGGACCTCGGCTGGTTCGTCGTGGACAACCTGCCGCCCGCGCTGATCCCCACCATGGTGGAGCTCGGCGCCCGCTCCCAGGGCAACGTGGCGCGGATCGCGGTCGTCGTCGACGTCCGCGGCCGCCGCTTCTTCGACAACCTCCGCGACTCCCTCGCCGACCTGGAGACGAAGAACGTCACCCGCAGGATCGTCTTCCTGGAGTCCTCCGACGACGCCCTGGTGCGCCGCTTCGAGTCGGTGCGCCGCCCGCACCCCCTCCAGGGCGACGGCCGCATCGTCGACGGCATCGCCGCCGAGCGGGAGCTGCTGCGCGAGCTGCGCGGCGACGCCGACCTGGTGATCGACACCTCCAGCCTGAACGTGCACGAGCTGCGCGCCAAGATGGACGCCCAGTTCGCCGGCGAGGAGGAGCCCGAGCTGCGGGCCACCGTCATGTCCTTCGGCTTCAAGTACGGCCTCCCCGTCGACGCCGACCTCGTCGTGGACATGCGCTTCCTGCCCAACCCGCACTGGGTCCCGGAGCTGCGCCCGTACACCGGCCTCAACGAGGAGGTCTCCGCGTACGTCTTCAACCAGCCCGGCGCCAAGGAGTTCCTCGACCGCTACGCCGAGCTGCTCCAGCTGATCGCCGCCGGGTACCGCCGCGAGGGCAAGCGGTACGTGACCATCGCGGTCGGCTGCACCGGCGGCAAGCACCGCTCGGTCGCCACCTCCGAGAAGCTCGCCGCCCGCCTCGCCTCCCAGGGCGTCGAGACCGTCGTCGTGCACCGCGACATGGGCCGCGAATGACCGGACGTGCTGCTCTGCGGCTGAGCAGACTGCGCCGGACCACCCCGGAAGGACGCAACGCAGGCCCCGCCGAGGCCCGCGGCGGCCGGCCGCGCCGTCGTGGCGCCCAGCCCAAGGTCGTCGCGCTCGGCGGCGGCATGGGCCTGTCCGCCTCGCTCGCCGCACTGCGCCGGATCACCGGCGACCTCACCGCCGTCGTCACCGTGGCCGACGACGGCGGCTCCAGCGGACGCCTGCGCGACGAGCTGGGCGTGCTCCCGCCCGGCGACCTGCGCAAGGCGCTGGCCGCGCTGTGCGGTGACGACGACTGGGGCCAGACCTGGGCCCGTGTCATCCAGCACCGCTTCACCTCCCAGGGCGACCTGCACGACCACGCCGTCGGCAACCTGCTGATCGTCGCCCTGTGGGAGCAGCTCGGCGACCACGTCCAGGCGCTGGACCTGGTCGGCAGGCTGCTCGGCGCGCAGGGCCGCGTGCTGCCCATGTCCGCGGTGCCCCTGGAGCTCCAGGCCCTGGTCAAGGGGCACGACCCGGCGCGCCCCGACGACGTCGACACCGTCCGCGGTCAGGCGACCGTCGCGCTCACCCCCGGTGAGGTGCAGTCGGTGCACGTCGTGCCGCACGACCCGCCCGCCGTGCCCGAGGCGGTGGAGGCCGTCCTCGACGCCGACTGGGTGGTGCTCGGCCCCGGCTCCTGGTTCTCGTCGGTCATCCCGCACCTGCTCGTGCCCGAGCTGCTCGACGCCCTCACCGAGACCAAGGCCCGGCTCGTGCTGTCGCTGAACCTCGCCCCGCAGCCGGGAGAAACCGATGGCTTCTCCCCGCAGCGTCATTTGGAGGTTTTGGCACGACACGCCCCTAAACTCGCCCTGGACGTGGTGCTGGCCGACGAGGCCGCCGTGCCCGACCGTGATTTGCTCACCGAGGCCGCGAAGCGGTTCGGCGCCGCGGTCGAGCTGGCGCCGGTGGCCCGGCCCGATGGATCTCCGCGGCATGATCCGGAGCTGCTGGCCGCCGCGTACGACCGTATTTTTCGGATGCATGGAAGGATCGGCCCATGGCGATGACGGCAGCGGTGAAGGACGAGATCTCCCGGCTACCCGTCACCCGGACCTGCTGCAGAAAGGCGGAGGTCTCGGCGATCCTGCGGTTCGCGGGCGGGCTGCACCTGGTGAGCGGCCGCATCGTGATCGAGGCGGAGCTGGACACCGCGATGGCGGCGCGCCGCCTCAAGCGGGACATCCTGGAGATCTTCGGCCACAGCTCCGAACTGATCGTGATGGCGCCCGGCGGACTGCGCCGCGGCTCGCGCTATGTGGTGCGGGTCGTCGCGGGCGGCGACCAGCTGGCCCGTCAGACGGGGCTGGTCGACGGTCGCGGCCGGCCCATCCGGGGGCTGCCCCCGCAGGTGGTCTCGGGGGCCACCTGCGATGCCGAGGCCGCCTGGCGCGGGGCGTTCCTGGCGCACGGCTCGCTCACCGAGCCCGGCCGTTCGTCCTCCCTGGAGGTGACCTGCCCGGGTCCGGAGGCCGCCCTCGCGCTGGTCGGCGCGGCCCGCCGGCTGTCGATCGCGGCGAAGGCCCGCGAGGTGCGCAGCGTCGACCGGGTCGTCGTACGGGACGGCGACGCGATCGGCGCGCTGCTGACCCGGCTCGGCGCCCATGAGTCCGTGCTGGCCTGGGAGGAGCGGCGGATGCGCCGCGAGGTCCGGGCCACGGCCAACCGGCTCGCCAACTTCGACGACGCCAACCTGCGCCGCTCGGCCCGGGCCGCCGTCGCCGCCGGTGCCCGGGTGGGCCGTGCCCTGGAGATCCTCGGCGACGACGTGCCCGAGCACCTCGCTGCCGCCGGACGGCTGCGCATGGAGCACAAGCAGGCCTCGCTGGAGGAGCTGGGCGCGCTCGCCGACCCGCCGCTCACCAAGGACGCCGTCGCGGGCCGTATCCGTCGGCTGCTGGCCATGGCGGACAAGCGCGCTCAGGACCTGGGCATCCCGGGGACCGAGTCGAGCCTCACCGAGGAGATGGCCGAAAACCTCGTCGGGTGACCATCCGTCACCCGAACGCCGTGTCGATGAACTCGCCGGTGCCGGCGCCCTGTTGGGCTGTCGGCGCCGGCTTTTCGGCGACGGGGTGAAAGCCTTGTGTGGCTTGTGCGGCACCCTTGACGTGACCCTGATCTGACATGAGCCTGTCGTCTGTTCGCCACTGTGGCGAACCCACGCAAGGGGGGCTCATGAGACGAAGAGCGAGATCGATCCTCGCTGCCGGCGTGCTCCTGCTGGGCGGCGGGGCGGGGCTCGCGCCGTTCGCCCAGGCGGCCGAGAACGACGGTTCCGGCGATACGGAAGAGGTCAAGGTCTTCCGCGCCGAGGTCACGAAGAAGCAGATACCCCTGCTTCTGGCGGCCGGGCAGGACGGTCACGAACTCAGCGAGCAGGCACCGGAGAAGGGCACCGCGTCGGTCGAGGTCTACCTCACCGACAAGCAGGCGAAGGCCCTGGAGGAACAGGGTGTCGACCTCAAGGAGCACAGACTCACCCGCAAGGCGGAGGCCCGGGTGGACGCCGCGGGCGACGGGGTCTACCGCCCCTACAGCGGCGCCGGCAACATCAAGGAGGAGATCCTCCGGACCGGTCAGGAGAACCCGTCCCTGACCAAGGTGGTCTCCATAGGCAAGTCCCTCCAGGGACAGGACATCCTCGCGCTCAAGCTGACCAAGAACGCGAAGAAGACCAAGGACGGCGCCAAGCCCTCCGTCCTGTACATGTCCAACCAGCACGCCCGTGAGTGGATCACCCCGGAGATGACCCGGCGGCTGATGCACCACTACCTGGACAACTACAAGACGGACAAGCGGATCAAGAAGATCGTCGACACCACCGAGCTGTGGTTCCTGATCTCCGCCAACCCGGACGGCTACGACTTCACCCACAAGGCCGACGGCAACCGTCAGTGGCGCAAGAATCTGCGTGACATCAACGGCGACAAGGCCATCACCGTCGGCGACGGCGTCGACCTCAACCGCAACTTCGCCTACAAGTGGGGCTACGACAACGAGGGTTCGTCCCCGTTCCCCACCAGCGAGACCTATCGCGGCGCGAGCCCGGGCTCCGAGCCCGAGACCAAGGCCCTGGACGCCTTCGAGAAGCGCATCGGCTTCGAGTACGGCATCAACTACCACTCCGCCGCCGAACTGATCCTCTACGGCGTCGGCTGGCAGGTGGCCACCCCCACCCCGGACGACGTGCTCTACAAGGCGCTGGCCGGCACCCCGGAGAACCCGGCGGTCCCCGGCTACCACCCCCAGCTCTCCTCGGAGCTGTACACCACCAACGGCGAGGCGGACGGCCACGCGGCCAACGTCAACGGCACGGCGATGTTCACCCCCGAGATGTCGACGTGCCAGACCGCGTCGAACATCGACCCGGCCGACGCCTGGAAGCCGGAGGACTGCGCCTCCGTCTTCACGTTCCCGGACGACGAGAAGCTGATCAAGCAGGAGTTCGAGAAGAACATCCCGTTCGCGCTCTCCGTCGCCGAGTCCGCGGCCAAGCCCGACCAGCCGAAGTCCTCGGTCGGCCTCGACGCCCCCGACTTCACCCCGGCGTCCTTCACCACGTCGTACTCGCGCGGCGCCGACCAGGAGATCTCCGTCGTCGCCCGCAAGTCCGTGCGCGACAAGGAGCTGAAGTACCGGATCAACGGCCGGGGCCGGACCTACGACCAGACGCTCAGGCCCTGGAAGGGCGGCGAGACGTTCGGTGGTGAGGACAACCTCTGGTTCGACGAGTACCGGGCGAAGGTCCAGGACGGCGAACCCGGCGACAAGGTCGAGGTCTGGTTCACCGGCGAGACCAAGAGCGGCAAGCCCACCCGCAGCGAGCGCTTCACCTACACGATCGCCGAGCGGCCCAAGGCCGACACCCTCGTCGTCGCCGAGGAGGGCGCGACCGCGACCCAGACCCAGACCTATGTCGACGCGCTGAAGGCCAACGGCAAGAAGGCGCTCGTCTGGGACGTCGCCACCCAGGGTGCTCCCGACGCGCTGGGCGTACTGAAGCACTTCAAGCAGGTCGTCCACTACACGGGCGCCGTGCGCCCCGGTGTCGCCACCCAGCTCGCCCTGCGCGCCTACCTCAACGAGGGCGGCAAGCTGATCGAGGCGGGCGAGAGCGCCGGCGGCTCCGTCGACCTCGGCGGCGGCACCCTGTCCAACGACTTCAGCCAGTACTACCTGGGCGCCTACAGCCGGACCTCCCTGCCCGACGCCAAGTCCTTCGCGGGCGGCGGCAGGCTGGCGGGCTTCACGGGAACGCTCGGTGACGCGCCCGGCAACCCGCTCAACACGGCCGGGTCGTTCGGCCTCACCTCCGACGCCCTGCCCGCGAGCGCCTTCCCGCAGTTCGCGAGCTCCGGGGCCGGCCAGTACCCCGGCACCGTCAACCCCTACGGCCCGTACGAGGGCGCGTCGATGGCGGCGGTCACGCACTCCGACTACGCCTGGAACCGGCTCACCCGCACCATCGACCTCACCTCGGTGACCGCGGCCGACAAGCCCACGCTGCGCACCCGGATCCTGTGGAACACCGAGGAGGGCTACGACCACGCGGTCCTGGAGGCGCACACCGCCGGGGCGGACGACTGGACGACGCTGCCCGAGGCGGGCGGCGCCACCTCCACCGCCGTGCCCGCCGAGTGCGAGGCCGGGTACTTCATCCAGGCCCACCCGGCGCTGAAGCGGTACCTGACCCTGGGCTCCGGTGGCTGCACGCCGACCGGCACCAGCGGTGCCTGGAACAGCTTCACCGGGGCCTCCGACGGCTGGAAGCAGGTCGAGTTCGATCTGTCCGCCTACGCCGGCAAGTCGGTCGAGGTGTCCTTCAGCTACATCACCGACCCCGGTTCCGGCGGCCGTGGCGTGCTGCTCGACAACACCACGGTGGTCACCGGCGGCACCGCCGGCGCGACCGAGGGCTTCGAGACGTCGCTCGGCGCGTGGAAGACCCCCGGCCCGCCCGCGGGCAGCCCGGCGGTCGTCCGGGACTGGGGCCTGTCCGGCGAACTGTTCAAGACGTTCGGCGCGGTCACCACGAACGACACCGTGCTGCTGGGCTTCGGCCTGGAGCAGGTGCCCGCGGCGGCCGACCGCACGGCCCTGCTCGGCAAGGCGCTGGCGGCGCTCAGGAAGTGAGCGCCGACTGCGCCGAAGGGCTGATGGCAGGCCCTGGAGAGGCCACCCCGAACGTCTGAAATCAGATGATCGGGGGGCCGCTCAAAAGGTAATCAGCTTGCAAAACCCGGGCGGTCCGTACCCCTACTGGCGAGTACGGACCGCACCGGCATGTATAGGGCATCTCGATGTCACTCGACGGGTGTCGGGGAGGTAGGGTCGTAGGCGGTCGGGGACATCCCATACAGCTCGCCGGCACTGAGCCGGCGTACCAACGAGGAGATCGGTTCGTGACGATCCGCGTAGGCATCAACGGCTTTGGCCGCATCGGTCGTAACTACTTCCGCGCGCTGCTGGAGCAGGGTGCGGACATCGAGATCGTGGCTGTCAACGACCTGGGTGACACCGCGACCACCGCTCACCTGCTGAAGTACGACACCATCCTGGGCCGTCTCAAGGCCGAGGTGTCGCACACCGCCGACACGATCACCGTGGACGGCCACACCATCAAGGTCCTCTCCGAGCGCAACCCCGCCGACATCCCGTGGGGCGAGCTGGGCGTCGACATCGTCATCGAGTCCACCGGCATCTTCACGAAGAAGGCCGACGCCGAGAAGCACCTCGCCGGCGGCGCCAAGAAGGTCCTCATCTCGGCTCCGGCCAAGGACGAGGACATCACCGTGGTGATGGGCGTCAACCAGGACAAGTACGACCCGGCGAACCACCACGTCATCTCCAACGCCTCCTGCACCACCAACTGTGTGGCGCCGATGGCGAAGGTCCTCGACGAGAACTTCGGCATCGTCAAGGGTCTGATGACGACGGTCCACGCGTACACCAACGACCAGCGCATCCTGGACTTCCCGCACTCGGACCTGCGTCGCGCCCGCGCCGCCGCCGAGAACATCATCCCGACCACCACCGGTGCCGCGAAGGCGACCGCGCTGGTCCTGCCGCAGCTCAAGGGCAAGCTCGACGGCATCGCGATGCGCGTCCCGGTCCCGACCGGCTCGGCCACCGACCTGGTCGTGCAGCTGCAGCGCGAGGTCACCAAGGACGAGGTCAACGCCGCCTTCAAGAAGGCCTCCGAGGACGGCGACCTCAAGGGCATCCTGTTCTACACCGAGGACCAGATCGTGTCCTCGGACATCGTCAGCGACCCGGCCTCCTGCACCTTCGACGCCTCCCTGACCATGGTCCAGGAAGGCACGTCGGTGAAGATCCTCGGCTGGTACGACAACGAGTGGGGCTACTCCAACCGCCTCGTCGACCTGACGGTCTTCGTCGGCAACCAGCTCTGATCGACGGAAACAGGCACGTGAGGTGACGGCAGGGCTCGGGCGGCGCAGTGACGCGCCGCCCGGGCCCTGACTCACGTGCGAAACGGCCCTCTTACGATCACGAGCACCACAAGTCCTCTCCGGGAGTCCCCTCAATGAAGACGATCGACGAACTCCTCGCCGACGGAGTCGCCGGAAAGCGGGTCTTCGTCCGCGCCGACCTGAACGTGCCGCTCTCCGGCACCACGATCACCGACGACGGCCGTATCCGCGCCGTCCTGCCCACCGTGAAGGCCCTCGCCGACGCGGGCGCCCGCGTGGTCGTCGCCTCACACCTGGGCCGCCCCAAGGGCGCCCCGGACCCCGCCTTCTCGCTCGCCCCGGCCGCCGCCCGCCTCGGTGAACTCCTCGGCGCCGACGTGGCGTTCGCGACGGACACGGTCGGCGAGTCCGCCGAGGCCACCGTCACGGGCCTCGCCGACGGCCAGGTCGCCGTGCTGGAGAACCTGCGCTTCAACGCCGGCGAGACGTCCAAGGACGACGCCGAGCGCGCCGCCTTCGCGGACCGGCTCGCCGGCCTCGCCGACGTCTACGTGGGCGACGGCTTCGGGGCGGTTCACCGGCGGCACGCGTCCGTCTTCGACCTTCCGGCCCGGCTGCCGCACTACGCCGGCCACCTCATCGCCACCGAGGTCGGCGTCCTCAAGAAGCTCACCGAGGACGTCAAGCGTCCCTATGTGGTCGCGCTCGGCGGCGCCAAGGTCTCCGACAAGCTCGCGGTCATCGACCAACTGCTCGGCAAGGCCGACCGCATCCTCATCGGCGGCGGCATGGCGTACACCTTCCTCAAGGCCAAGGGGTACGAGATCGGCAGCTCCCTCCTCCAGGAGGACCAGCTCCCGGCCGTCGAGGAGTACCTGGAGCGCGCCGAGAAGACCGGTGTCGAACTGGTCCTGCCCGTCGACGCCCTGGTTGCGTCCGCGTTCCCGGACCTGAAGGCCAAGGCCCCGGCCGACCCCACCGCCGTCGCCGCGGACGCCATCCCGGCCGACCAGATGGGTCTGGACATCGGTCCGGAATCCCGCAAGCTGTACGCCTCGAAGATCGCCGACGCGGCCACCGTCTTCTGGAACGGGCCGATGGGCGTCTTCGAGCACCCCGATTTCGCCGAGGGCACCAAGGCGGTCGCCCAGGCTCTCCTCGACTCCGAGGCGTTCACGGTCGTCGGCGGCGGAGACTCCGCCGCGGCCGTGCGCATCCTGGGCTTCGACGAGAACGCATTCGGCCACATCTCGACCGGTGGCGGCGCCTCCCTCGAATACCTCGAGGGCAAGACGCTCCCCGGACTCGCCGCACTGGAGGACTGACCCTCGATGACTGCTGTTGAAAACGGCCGCCTGCCCCTGATGGCGGGCAACTGGAAGATGAACCTCAACCACCTCGAGGCCATCGCCCACGTCCAGAAGCTCGCCTTCGCCCTGGCCGACAAGGACTACGAGGCCTGCGAGGTCGCGGTCCTGCCCCCCTTCACCGACCTGCGGTCCGTGCAGACCCTCGTCGACGGCGACAAGCTCAAGATCAAGTACGGTGCCCAGGACCTGTCGGCCCACGACTCCGGCGCCTACACCGGCGAGATCTCCGGCCCGATGCTGGCCAAGCTCAAGTGCACCTTCGTGGCGGTCGGCCACTCCGAGCGCCGCCAGTACCACGACGAGACCGACGAGATCGTCAACGCCAAGGTCAAGGCCGCCTTCAAGCACGGCCTCACCCCGATCCTCTGCGTCGGTGAGGAGCTGGAGGTCCGCGAGGCGGGCAACCACGTCTCCCACACCCTCGCCCAGGTCGAGGGCGGCCTGAAGGACGTCCCCGCCGAGCACGCCGAGACCGTCGTCATCGCCTACGAGCCCGTGTGGGCCATCGGCACCGGCAAGGTCTGCGGCGCCGACGACGCCCAGGAGGTCTGCGCGGCCATCCGTGCCAAGCTGACCGAGCTGTACAGCCAGGAGCTGGCCGACCAGGTCCGCATCCAGTACGGCGGCTCCGTCAAGGCCGGCAACGTCGCCGAGATCATGGCCCAGGCCGACATCGACGGCGCCCTCGTCGGCGGCGCCTCCCTGGACGCGGACGAGTTCGTCAAGATCGTGCGCTTCCGTGACCAGTGAGCCGTCGGCCTCCCGACACCGGATCAGAGCGTCCCGACGGCGATCAGGAAAAGGTGAGTAGGCGGTAGCGGCGTAACGTCGTAGTCTTGCGGGGGCATGGCTCAGCCGCCATGCCCCTGTCGTCCATCCAGATCCGAGGAAGTTGGTCCAGCCGTGGTTATGGGGTTCTCGATCGCCCTGATCGTCTTCAGCGGGTTGCTGATGCTGCTGGTGCTGATGCACAAGGGCAAGGGCGGCGGCCTCTCCGACATGTTCGGTGGCGGCATGCAGTCGTCCGTCGGCGGCTCCTCGGTCGCCGAGCGCAACCTCGACCGGATCACCGTGGTGGTCGGTCTGCTGTGGTTCGCGTGCATTGTCGTACTCGGCATCCTCATGAAGGTCAACAACTGACCCTCGGGTCCGCGTAGGACAACGCGTCACGGACGCACCAATCCGCACGTAAAGCCCCATGCTGGGTACGCGACTTCGAGCGCGGCCTATCATGGGGCTCGCGTCTGGGATGGGAGGTAACTCCAACCACTGGACGCGCGTTGGGCCTTACGTAGACTGAGGCGCTCGCAGCGAAGCGAAACGCCGACTCGCTTCGCCGCACCATCACGCAGGGAGTTACGACCGTGGCAAGTGGCAACGCGATCCGAGGAAGCCGGGTCGGGGCGGGGCCGATGGGCGAAGCCGAGCGCGGCGAGTCCGCACCCCGGCTTCGCATCTCCTTCTGGTGCTCCAACGGACACGAGACCCAGCCGAGCTTCGCAAGCGACGCGCAGGTCCCCGACACCTGGGACTGCCCGCGCTGCGGCTTCCCGGCCGGACAGGACCGGGACAACCCGCCGGACCCACCGCGCACCGAGCCCTACAAGACGCACCTCGCCTATGTGCGGGAGCGACGCAGCGACGCGGACGGCGAGGCGATCCTCGCCGAGGCGCTCGCCAAACTGCGGGGCGAGATCTAGGAAGTGCGGCCGGCCGGGCACCTCGGGGTGTCCGGCCGTAGTCGTTCGCCGGGCGCCGCTTTCCCTCCTGTTCGTCTCCTGTCCCTCGACACGCTGACACCGGTGCGCACGGCCGACGTATCTGTTGTCGAGCCGGACCACGGAGGGACGACCGCTCGTGTCGTCCCGTGATCAATTAGGTTGGGACCGGCAGCGGGGCAAGGTACGCAGGACCAGTAGGAAAGAAGGCTGAAGTCCGAGATGAACGCAGAAAGCCGTACCAGGCTCAACCAGACGCCCGAGTGGACGGCGCTGGCCGAGCACCGGGAGCAGCTGGGCGACGTGGAGCTGCGGGAGTTGTTCGCGGCCGACCCCGGGCGCGGCACCGGGTACACGCTGGAGGTCGGCGATCTGCACGTCGACTACTCCAAGCACCTGGTCACCGACGAGACACTGCGGCTGCTGCGGGAGCTGGCCGCCGCGACCGATGTGTTCGGACTGCGGGACGCCATGTTCCGCGGCGAGAAGATCAACACCACCGAGGACCGCGCCGTCCTGCACACGGCGCTGCGCGCCCCGCGTGACGCGGTGATCGAGGTCGACGGCGAGAACGTGGTGCCGGCCGTGCACGCCGTCCTCGACAGGATGGCCGGCTTCGCCGAGCGGATCCGCTCCGGCGAGTGGACCGGACACACCGGCAGGCGCATCAAGAACATCGTCAACGTCGGCATCGGCGGCTCGGACCTGGGCCCGGCCATGGCGTACGAGGTGCTGCGCTCCTACACCGACCGCGACCTGGTCGTCCGCTTCGTGTCGAACGTCGACGGAGCCGACCTGCACGAGGCCGTCCGGGACCTGGACGCGGCGGAGACGCTGTTCGTCATCGCCTCGAAGACGTTCACCACGATCGAGACGATCACCAACGCGACCTCCGCCCGCGACTGGCTGCTGACCGAGCTGAAGGCGGGCCCCGAGGCCGTCGCCAAGCACTTCGTGGCGCTCTCGACGAACGCCGGGAAGGTGTCGGACTTCGGTATCGACACCGCCAACATGTTCGAGTTCTGGGACTGGGTCGGCGGCCGCTACTCGTACGACTCGGCGATCGGTCTGTCGCTGATGATCGCGATCGGCCCGGACCGCTTCCGGGAGATGCTCGACGGCTTTCGGATCGTCGACGAACACTTCCGCACCGCGCCCGCCGAGTCCAATGTGCCGCTGCTGCTGGGCCTGCTCGGCATCTGGTACGGCAACTTCCACGACGCCCAGTCCCACGCCGTCCTGCCGTACAGCCACTACCTGTCCAAGTTCACGGCGTACCTCCAGCAGCTCGACATGGAGTCCAACGGCAAGTACGTGGGACGTGACGGCCAGGAGGTCGAGTGGCAGACCGGGCCGGTGGTCTGGGGCACGCCGGGCACGAACGGGCAGCACGCCTACTACCAGCTGATCCACCAGGGCACGAAGCTGATCCCGGCGGACTTCATCGGCTTCGCCGAGCCGGTCGCCGATCTCGGTGAGCGGTTCAGGGCCCAGCACGACCTGCTGATGGCGAACTTCTTCGCCCAGACGCAGGCGCTGGCCTTCGGCAAGACACCGGACGAGGTGCGGGCCGAGGGCGTGGCCGAGGACCTGGTGCCGCACAAGACGTTCAAGGGCAACCACCCCACGACCACGATCCTGGCGAAGGAACTGACCCCGTCGGTCCTCGGCCAGCTGATCGCGCTGTACGAGCACAAGGTGTTCGTCCAGGGCGCCGTCTGGAACATCGACTCCTTCGACCAGTGGGGCGTCGAGCTGGGCAAGGTCCTCGCCAAGCGGGTCGAACCCGCCCTGACCGAGGGCGCCGAGGTGCCGGGTCTGGACGCGTCCACGCGGGCCCTGGTCGCCAAGTACCGGGAGCTGCGCGGCCGCCGGTAGTGGATCGGGTGGGGAGGGGGGAGGCACTCCAAGCCCCTCCCCACCCTGTCTCAGTGCCCGAGGCCGGCGCCTCCGTCGACCGGGATCACGGCGCCGCGCACATAGCCGGCGCCGGCCAGGAACGCCACCGCGTCGGCGACCTCCTCGGGCCGGCCCAGCCGGCCCGCCGGGGTGGTGCGCAGCAGCTCACGGCGCTGCTCCGGGGTGAGGGCGCGGCTCATGTCGGTCTCGGTGAGGCCGGGGGCGACGACGTTGCAGGTGATGTCGCGGGCGCCCAGCTCCTGGGTGAGGGCGCGGGCGAAGCCGACGAGGCCCGCCTTGGCCGCCGCGTAGTTGGTCTGGCCGGGGGCGCCGTGCAGGGCGGCTGTGGAGGAGATCAGGACGATACGGCCGTGGCCCGCGCGGAGCATCCCGCGCACCGCCCGCCGGGCGACCCGGAAGGCCCCCGTGAGGTTGGTGTCGACGACCGAGGTGAAGTCGTCCTCGGTCATCCGCAGCAGCAGCCGGTCCAGGGTGAAGCCCGCGTTGGCGACCAGCACCGACACCTCACCGTGGGCCGCCTCCGCCTCCTTGAACGCCTGATCGACCTGCTCGCCGTCCGTGACGTCGCACCGGACGGCGAGGACGTTCTCACCGGCGGGGGGCTCCTCGCCCCGGTAGGTGACCGTGACCCGGTCGCCGGCCGTGACGAAACGCCGGGCTATGGCCAGACCGATGCCCCGGTTCCCCCCGGTGACGAGGACCGAACGGGCCGCCGTCCCTGTCATCGTGCACTCCCTCTCTGCTCGCTGGTTCCGATCGTCGTCGGACAGCGCCACACGGTCGTCGTACGGACCACGCTGTCGTCGGGTGCGGCGCCGATCACGCGGACGGTGACGGCACGGTCGGGACCGGTCATTCCCGGCCCAGCGCGTCGCGCCAGCTCGGCCGCGCCGGCTTCCAGCCCAGCCGGGCCCGCGCCCGGGCGTTGGCCGCGCCGTGGGCGGAGGTCAGCTGGTGCGCCATGAACCAGCCGAGCAGCCGGGGCGCGAGGGCCGCGGGAACCGTACGGGGGGAGGGCGCGGCGAGCGCCCGCGCGAAGTGGGGGAGCCACTGCGCGGCCGGGGCCGGGTCGTCGTCCGTCACATGGAACACGCCGGTCGCGTCCGCCTCGACGGCCGCCACGGCCGCGCCCACCGCGTCCTCCACATGCAGGAACGACATGATCCCGGAGCCACCGCCGGGCAACGGCAGCTGCCCGGCCAGCACGGCCTGCGCGGCGCCGCCGGTACGGGCGTACGCGGTGCGGGGGCCGTACAGGGTGCCGTACCGCAGCACCACCCCCTCCAGGCCGGCGCCCAGCACCTGCCGTTCCAGCTCGGCGACCGCACCTACGGTCGCCGCCCAGCCGGGATCGGGGGCGTCCACGTACAGCGGGGCGTCCTCGTCGAGGACCGGCTCCCCGGCGGGCGCGGCGGCGAAGGCGATGGACTGGGCGACCAGCCGGCGCGCACCGGCGGCGCGGGCCGCCGCGATCAGGTTCGCGGTGCCCTCGATGCGCAGCCGCGCCGTCTGCGCGAACGCCGCCGGAGGGTCGTCGGGCAGCAGCCGCAGGGCCGACATCTGATGGACGATCACCTCGGGCCGGGCGGCCGACACCGCCGACAGCAGCGCCGCACCGTCGAGGGCGTCGGCGACCACCATTTCGTCCGCGTCGGGAGCCCGGTCGCGGGCCCCCTTCCGGACGAGTGCGCTCACCTCGTGGCCGCGCTCCCGCAGCGCGCCCACCAGGGGATGCCCGACCACTCCGGTGGCCCCTGCGACAAGGATCCGCATGCCTCAGCCCTCCGTTCCGGCCGGGGCGGGCGCGGAGACCCGCATCAGCAGTCGGCACGCCTTGTCGCCCTCGCGCAGACAGCTCTCGGCGCGGTTCTCGGCCAGGGTCACGCCGAGCCCCTCGGACCAGCCCGCGTGGACGGCGGTGCAGGGGCAGCGGTATCCCTCCAGGGAACCCGCCATGCGGACCATGGTGATCGCGAAGTTCCGCCTCAGCGTGAGGACGATCAGATCGTCGTCCTCGACCTCGGTGGAGGCGTTGCGCAGCTCGGGCGGGAACATCCGGTCGCCGCAGTCGTCGTAGCGGCGGCGCAGCTCCTCCAGGTCCTTGCGGACGTCACCGGAGTCGGGGAGCGGCCCGGCGAGGCGGGCGACGCGCTGTCCGACGTGCAGGGCGACCTTGCGCAGCGCCTCGGCGTTGATCTCGTTCGCCGCCTCCTGACCGAATCTGGCGGCCACCCCCTGGTACCAGTGGGCGTCGTGCTGCCACCACAGGCGGTACGCCTCCACGGTCGCGGCCCGGTGGTTGACGGTGCCGTCATCCGTACGCGTGCTCATGCGTGCTCCTCGGCGACGGTGTCGGCCGGGGCGCCGGCCGCGTCGGCCGGACCGGCGGCGAACCTGTCGCGCATCACTCGTTTCAGAACCTTGCCGGTGGCGCCCTTGGCCACGTCGTCCGGCCTCATCCGCAGGGCCCGCGTCACCGGCGGAAGACCCGCCGCCGTCAGCACCGAATTGACGCGCGCGGTCCACTCCTCGTCACCCGTGCCGCCCGCGCCGCCGTCCCCGGTCGCGCCCTCGTCGGCGAGCTGGAGCAGCGCGTACGCCTCGGCCTCCCCGTCGCCGTCCCAGTCCGCCCGTACGCCGTCGGGGGCGACCCCGACCACCGTGCAGTCGGCGAGCCCGGGGACCTCCGCCAGCAGCACCTCCTCGGTGCGGGTGCTGAAGACGATGCCGGCGGCGGTGCGGATGGCGTCCGGGGACCGGTCCAGGTGGTAGAAGTTGCCCTCCTCGTCCTGGTGGGCGAGGTCGCCGGTGAGCCAGTAGCCGCCGAGCCGCATCCGGTTCCAGGTCAGCGAGTCGTTCCAGTAACCCGGCGTCAGCGTCGGCGACTTGAGACCCAGCCGGCCGATCTGTCCGGGCGGCAGCGGGGTGCCGTCCTCGGCGAGCACGGCGGCCTCCGCGAAGCTGATCGGCTTGCCCACACAGCGCGCGTATGCCGAGGTGTCCTTGGTGTGCCGGTTGTGGAAGACCGAGTAGCCGGCCTCCGACGAACCGAGCCCGTCCACGAACACCGATCCGTCGACGCGCGTACGGCTGAGATCCCGGCGGATCTCGACATGGCTGCCGTGCCGCACGAGCGCCCGGATGTGCGCCTCGTGCGCCGCGTCCCCGGTGTTGAACCACACCTGCACGCTCGACAGATCACGCGCCGACAGATCCTGGGCGGCCATCTCGCCGAACGTCCCGGCGAACGCCAGTACCGTCGTCGGACGGAACTCCTCGATGGCGTCCAGCACGTCCGTGCCGCGCTGACTGGACAGCAGCTTGATGTCGGTGCGCAGCAGCAGGCAGTACATCAGCGTCGCCACCATCGCGTTGTGCGCGCCCGGCAGCCCGACCAGCGTGCGCTCCATGTCGGTGCCGGTGGAGTAGCGCAGCCGGTGCAGCTGCGCGTACATCAGGGTCCGGTGCGTGTGCGGCACCCCCTTGGGCAGGCCCGTGGTGCCCGACGAGTGGGAGATCAGCACCGGGTCGCCGGGGTCGTGCCGGTAGGGGTACGACGCCGGGAGCGACTCCCGGTCCTCCGGCCGGATCCCGGCGGCGGTCGCACAGAAGCCGAGGCCGGGCGCCCCCGCCAGCACCTCGTGGTGCGCCTCGTCGGTGAAGGCGCCCACCACACCCTGCCGGCGGACGTACTCGCGGGCGATCTCCGGCGACAGATTGCCGTTGACGAACGAGGGGATCGCGCCGAGCGCCGTGAGCGCCAGGAAGTTCACCGCGAACTCGGCCGCCGTGTACGAGTGGATCGCCACCGGGTCACGGGGCCGCACCCCCCGGGCCGCGTACCAGCCCGCGTACGCCTCGACCACCTCGTACAACTGCCCGAGCGTCAGGACCTCCGGGTGGCTGCCGTCGGGGGCCCGCCAGGTGCCGTCGAACCGTAGGACGGGCTCGTCGAGGGCGCGGTCGTACTCCTTCAGCCGGTACAGGACGTTGCCGGCGCCGAGTTCGCTGTCGGAGCAGATCCGCGCCCGCTCCTGCCTACTGATGAGCATGGGTGTCCGTCTCGTTTCTCTCCGGGAGCCGTTCGGAACTGAGGAGGAACGCCGCTGCCGCCGGACCCGCCGCCGCCAGGACCTGGCTGCCGCCGTCGCGCAGCAGCCGCCGGTGGGCGTCGGCCAGGTCGAACAGGCCCTGGACGCTGCCGTGATGCGGGACCGCCAGGGCAGGCCCGGCGTCGTCCGTCTCCGTCGCGCGGACCGTCACCGGGGCCTCGGGGCCGGGCCGGGTCAGCAGCAGCGCCGCCGCCAGACCGGCCGACCCGGGCAGGTCCCAGGCCGGGCGGCCGTCGTCGCCGGTCAGCTCGCGGTGCACGGCGGCCACCCGTTCACCGCCGCCCAGCTCCACGCCCAGTACCAGGACCCGGTCCAGCTCCGGGTCCTCCAGCAGCAGGTCCGCCATGGCCAGCAGCTCGGTGACCGGGTCGTCCAGGGTGGAGAGGCTGAACATCTGCCCGGTGATCCCGAACTCCCGGCTCAGGTGCCCCAGCACGGAGTTGGGCGTGGCCTGCATGAACAGCAGCGGGTTGTGCACCCGCCCGGACACCATCCGGGTACTGGCTAGGTCCGCGGTGGTGGTGTCCCCCATCAGACTCGCCAGCGCCACCGCCGTACGGGAACCGTCGCCCGGGCACGTGGTCAGGCAGCGCGCCGCCACCTCGTACGCCAGCGGACTGAACGCCGACTCCACGAAGCCGGGCAGTCGCGGCAGCGCGATGTCGCCGTCACGGCCGGTGCCGTGGGTCGCGGTGGCGGTGGTGAGCACGGCGAGGGGTGAGCGGAGCGTCGTCTTCTCTGTGGTCGTCACGGCCGCTCCAGGACGAGCGCGGTGTTGGCGCCGCCGAACGCGGCGTTGATGGTGAGGGCGCGGCGGAGGTCGGCGGGTCGGGGCTCGTTCGGCACGTAGTCGAGGTCGCACTCCGGGTCCGGCGCGGTGAACCCCGCGGTCGGCGGGATGATCCCGTCCGTCAGGGCCAGCATCGTGATGACGAACTCCACGACCCCAGCGGCCTCCAGCAGATGCCCGGTGGTGCTCTTGGTGGAGCTGACCGGCACCGACTCGGCCCGCTTCGGCAGGGCGGCCCGCAGGCCCCGGGTCTCGGCGCCGTCGTTGTACTTGGTGCCGGTGCCGTGCGCGTTGACGTAGCCGAGGTCCGCGCCGTCCGGGTCGCCGGCCAGCCGCAGCGCCTGCCGGGCGGCGAGGGCGAGACCCACGCCCTCCGGGTGCGGCTGCGCGATGTGGTGGGCGTCGGTGGCCGCGCCCCAGCCGACCACGCCCGCCAGCGGCCGGGCGCCGCGCCGCCGGGCGTGCTCGGCCGACTCCAGTACGACGGCCGCGACCCCGTCGCCGAGCAGCAGGCCCGTGCGGTCCGCGCTGAACGGGCGCACCATGCCGTCACGGGACAGCGCCCGGCCCGAGTCGAACTTCCCGAACGTCTCCTCCTCCACCAGATAGCCGCCGGCGCAGACCGCCGCGTCGATCCGGCCGGACGAGATCAGCCGGCAGCCGTGGATGATCGCGGCCGCCGACGCCACACAGGCGTTGGTGAAGGTCAACCGGGGCCCGGTCAGGCCCAGCTCGCCGGCCAGTGACTCGGCGAGGAGCGCCGGGACGGCGTCGGCGAGCCGTGCGCGGAGGGGGTCCACCAGGCCCTCGGAGCCGTCGGGCCCGTCGGAGCCGGCCCCCGGGCGTGCCGCGTCCCGCCAGTGCCGGGTGATGCTCGTGCAGTCACCCGCGATGCCCAGCAGGACCGCCGCCTCGGTGCCCCGGGGCAGGCCCGCCATGTCGAGGGCCTTGGTCCCGCAGCGGGCGAGGGCGTGGCGCAGGGCCCAGCCCTCGACGGCGTCGGGTCCGTCCGGGGCGGCGCCGGCCATCGGCGTGCGGTACGGGCCGGTGTCGAACCGGGTGGTCGGCGCGAAGGAGGGGACGCCCGCGAACACCCCGCGCCGCAGCGCGTCCGCGCCCGTGCCGAACGCCGTACGGACACCGAACCCGGTCACCGTCACCTCACCGGTCACGGTGCTCACCCCCGTCCGCCGCCGTCCGCTCCGCCGCGCGTTCCGCCGTCCGCAGGAACTCGGTGAGCCGGCGGAGCGAGGTCAGCTGGGAGATGTCGTCGTCGCCGGGTTCCACGACCAGGCCGTACCGCTCCTCCACCACATGCAGCAGCCACACCAGCCCCAGGGAGTCGAGGACGAGTTCGGCGTCCTCGTCGAGGTCCTCGGGCACACCGGGGAAGATCTTCCGGTCCGCGAGCAGGGCCCGGACGGTGTCGGTGGTGAGGGCGGCCGGCGCGGAGGTCTCCGCGCTCATGCCGTGGCACCGCGTCGGACGACCTCGGCGACGAGCCCGCCGAGGGTCAGCGAGGCCAGCGGTTCGATGTCGGTGTCCGGGATCTCCACGCCGAACCGCGACTCCAGCCGCAGCGTCAACTCGATCAGGCTCAGCGAGTCCACCTCCAGCCCGCCGACCGTCACCGGGCTGTCGTCCGTGATGCCGTCGCGGCTCGTCAGGATGTTCATCTCGTCGATGACCGAGGTCAGGACGAACTCGCGGATCTCGTCTTCCAAAGTGGACGTAGTCATGATCAGGGTCTCCAGTGACTGATTTCAGTGACCGATGGCAGGGACAACGGACGACCGCGGTGGCCCGCTCACCCCGCGGAGCGGAGCGTGGCCGCCCGGCGGACGAGCTTTCCGTTGGAGGTGCGGGGCAGGTCGTCGAGCAGCCGGATCACGCGGGGCAGCTTGTAGTCGGCCAGCCGTTCCCGGCACCAGCGCAGCAGCTCCTCCGGCGACGGGCTGTCCGCCCCGTCGGCGAGGGCCACGTACGCCTCGGTGACGTCCTCGTGGACGATGACGGCCTGTTCGACCGCCGGGTGGCGGCGCAGGACGTGCTCGACCTCGGTGAGGTCGACCTTGAGGCCGCCGATCACGACCAGGGAGTCGGCGCGGCCGCCCACGGTGACCGTCCCGTCGGCGGCGACGGTGGCCCGGTCCCGGGTGTGCAGCCAGCCGTCCGCGTACTGGGTGCCGCCCGTGTCGTACAGGTACGGGGACTCGTCGAGCGCCACGTCCAGTTCGCCCTTGTGCACGCGGACCGCCACGCCCGGCGCGGGTCGCCCGACGGAGGGCCGCAGCCGGCCGGCGACGTCGATGGCGACGATCCCGGTCTCGGTCGTGCCGTACGCCTCGCCGACCTCCACGCCGTACCGCTCGGCGAACCCCGCGGCGACCTCGGGCGGCATCAGCTCCCCGCCGGACACGGCGGTCCGCAGGTCGGGCAGGGCGGGGGCGTCGAGGGCGGCGGCCAGCAGCTCGTAGTGCATCGGCACCCCGAACAGGGTGGTGACGCGGTGCTCCGCGGCGGTCCGGAGGATGTCACGGGCCGAGACACGCGGGGTGAACACCACGGAGACGCCGGTGGCCAGGGCGTGCAGCAGCCCGCCGATCAGGCCGAAGCTGTGCGCGGTCGAACTGAGCAGCAGCAGCCGGTCGCCCTGGCCGGGCATGCCGGGGACCTCACCGAACGCCGCGACCTCGGCGGCCAGCGACCGCACGGTCCGGCCGATCACCTTGGGCTGCCCGGTGGAGCCCGAGCTGAACTGGACCAGCCGGTGCGCGGTGGCGGCGGGGCGCCCGCCCCTGCGGATCTCGGTGGTGACCTCGTACTCGGGCCGGAACCCGAAGGTCGCCCGGACGTTCGACCCGGCGCCGACCATGAACTGCGGGCGGCAGACCTCGCCGAGCGCGCTCACCTCGGCGGGCTTCAGCCGGAAGTCGAACAGCAGCACCTGCGCGCCCAGCCGCCACAGCGCGAGCAGCACCTCGACCTGGGTGAAGCTGGGCGGGGTCTGGAGGCCCACGGTGCTGCCCGGTCCGATGCCGTGCCCGGCGAACACGGCGGCCTGCTTGGCCACCCGTTCCCGTAATTCGCCCCGGAGGAGGGTCTCCCGCTGGTGCGTCAGATAGGGGAGGGTGTCGTCCCGCGCGTCGAACAGCCGCTGGACCAGGGCGCCCATCCCCTCGTCGTCGACGAGCTCGCCCATGGGGGCTCAGACCTCCTTGCAGAACTCGCCGATGGGCAGGCCCACATGGCGCTTGTCCTGCGCGAGGTAGCCGAGCAGTTCGTCGCCCGCCCGGAGTTCGGTGACGTTGAGGACCTTGCCGCCGGGGCCGAGCACCCGCACGTGCCAGTCGTCCTGCACGGTCAGGCTGACCAGCCGTCCGTCCTCGGCGTGGGTGCGGATCTCCAGCAGGGGCCGGGACTCCAGCTTGGCGCGGCCCACCACGACCCGCCGGGTGCGGCCGTCGGCGCCGACCGCCAGCAGGGTGCTGCCGGAGCCGACCTCGCTGAGGTAGCTGGTGCGGTTGTCGGGGCCCAGCGTGTACGAGTGCAGGGCGCCGGCGTTGACCCGGAACGGCCTGGTCGGCATGTAGGGCAGCGGGTGGGTCTCGCTGCAGCAGAGCACGAACCCGGAGGAGTAGGAGCCGACGAGGATGCCCTCGTCCTCCTCGAAGTGCGAGCAGGTGTCCACGCAGACCCGGTCGCCGAGGCCGACGTGCCGGATGCTCTCCACGGTCAGCGTCGACAGCTCCAGCTGCGGGGTGGACGCCTGGAGCAGCCGGGCCAGCGCGAAGACCTCGTCGGCGGAGCGCGGTGCGTAGAGGATGCCGTCGGAGCCGCGTTCGAGGACGTCGAAGACGATGGCGGCCTCCTCCAGGTCGCCGACCACGGTCACCAGTTTGCCCTCGGCGGACTCGGCCGCCGCGAGCACGATCTCCAGCGGGATCTTCGTGGGGTCGGCGAAGTGGATCACGGTGTACGGCAGGGCCATCGCGCCCGCGCAGGACAGCCGCAGGGTGCGGTCGTCGCGGACGTCGACGAATCCGGCGACGGGAGCGCCGGACGCGCCGGCGGCGGCACGGTGGGCCGCGGCGAGGGCGTCCAGCTCCTCCTGGGTGGTGAACTTCCGCAGCAGGACGTCGATCCCGGTGTCCGCGTCGGTCGCGGACGCGGTGGCCCCGGTAGCGGTGGGCCCGGTCGCGGTGGCCCCGGACGACTTGCTCCCGGCGTCCTTCGCGTCCTTGCCGCCCTTCTCGGCGGCCTTGTCGGAGGTCCTGTCGCCCGGCTTCCGCACGGCGGCCGGGGCGTCGTCCGCGGCGGCCAGGACCCGGGTGACGGTGGGGGGCAGCGTGGCGAGCAGTTCGGCGTCCGAGGAGACCACTCCGGCCATCCGGGCGTGGACGGCCGCGTCCACCACCGCCTGGAGCTGAGGACGGGGGACTTCACGGAGATCGATCCACGCGAATCTCATGCGACACCTGCCACGATCGTCGAGTAGTGGGTGGGATGGGAATCAGTCATGCTCATGCCACCCGGTGGGCTGGTCTGCGCGTGCACGACGGCGGCCAGCCGGGACACCAGGGCGGTGGGGGAGGGGGAGGAGAAGACGCGTCGGCCGACGGCGAGCCCACGGCAGCCGGCGGCCATCAGGGCGGTGCCGTACGCGATCAGATCGGAGCCGTCCGGGGGGCCGCCGGCCGCGAGGACGGGGATGGGGCTGTGGGCCACCACCTCGGCCATCCGGTCGAGCGGCAGGGCGACGGACGTCTTCACCAGGTCGGCGCCCAGGTCGGCGGCCACATTGACGATGTGCGCGAGGAGGGCCGGGTCGTGCGGGTTGTCGATCCGGGGCCCGCGCGGATAGACCATGGCGATCAGCGGCATGCCCCAGGTGTCGCAGGAACGCGCCACCGCTCCCAGGTCGGCCAGCTGCCGTCCTTCGGTGTCGGAGCCGACGTTCACATGGACGCTGACCGCGTCCGCGCCGAGGGCCACCGCCTCCTCGACATCGCCGACCAGCACCTTCGCGTCGACATCGGCGGAACACGCCGTACTGGCGCTCAGATGCACCACCAGCGCGCAGCTCTTGAGGATGTCCGATGAAAGATTTCGAACCCGCCCTTTGTGGACGATGATTCCATCGGCCCCGCCGGCCACAAGTGCGCGCAAGAGATCTTCCCATTGCCCCGGAGGGGCGACCGGGCCGTCCGAAACACTGTGGTCGAGCGGTATGAGCAAGTGTCGATCGTCGCCGACGAGGGAAAGTCTTCTGAGACGTAATGGCTTGCCAGTTTTCAGCATGGGTGTAGAGCCTTTCTCCATGTCCGAAAAACGATGGTCGTAGAACTTTAAAGTTCTGCCCGCGTCAGCATTTCGCGCGTGATCGGCCATTGGCAAGGCGTGACGGTCGGCAAATTTTTATGTGGATGTTTGTATGAGTATTGACAGGGAATCGACAGTAGCCCCTGGGTTGACGCCTCCATCGAGTGGTGTTCGTGCGTTGTTATGCGGCAAGTGGTGAGCTGGTCGGTGACGTACGCTCTGGGTGGTTTTGGCTGAGTAGTAGGACGCTCATTTGTGGAAATCGATTTTCCCGACCTAGGGTGACAGTCGCACTCCGATTCGTGTTACATGCGTGGCCGTCCCCCATGGACTCGGACCATTCATGTCCGGGCGTACCGGAAGTGAGCCCCCCATGCCCGAATCCCCCGCAAAGCCCGTCACCGAGGCCGGGGGTGGTGAACAAGTCGCCTTACCGTCCGACTCGCAGCGGTCCACGGCGCCGAAGGTCGCCGTCGCGAGCCTCATCGGCACGACGATCGAGTACTACGACTTCGCCGTGTACGGCACCGCCTCCGCGCTCGTCCTCGGCCCGGCCTTCTTCCCCTCGGGCAACGCCACGGTCTCCACCCTCGCCGCGTTCCTCACCTTCGCCGCGGCCTTCGTCTCCCGCCCCCTCGGCGTCGTCCTCTTCGGCACGATCGGGGACCGGCTCGGCAGGCGCCGCGCCCTGGTCGCCTCCCTGCTGCTGATGGGCGTCGCGACGGTCGGCGTGGGCCTGCTGCCCACCTACGGGACCGCCGGACTCCTCGCCCCGGTCCTCCTGGTGACGCTCCGTCTGTCGCAGGGCGTCAGCATGGGCGGCGAATGGGGCGGAGCGGTCCTGCTGGCCGCCGAGCAAGCCCCGCCCGGCCGCCGCGCGCTGTACGCGGCCGTCCCCAACATCGGGCCGTCGCTCGGCTTCCTGCTCTCCAGCGCCGTCATCGTCCCCACCCTCGACCTCGTCGGCCGGGACGGTTTCACCGACTGGGCCTGGCGGATCCCGTTCCTGCTCAGCGCCGTTCTCGTCATGGTGGGCCTGTGGGTGCGTACGACGGTCGCCGAGTCACCCGTGTTCAAGGAGGAGACCGGCGGGGGCACACGCACACCGGCGTGGGCGTACACGGACCGGCCCGCCCAGCCGGCCCCGTCCCCGGCGTCCCGTTTCCCGCTCGGCACGCTCCTCGCCCGGCACCCCGGCCGGCTGCTGCTCGGCACCGGCGCGGCGATCGGCGGCTCGGCCGTCTACTACCTCACGATCGTCTACAGCCTGTCCTACGGACCCAGGACGCTCGGCATCCCGCAGAACACGATGCTGACGGCCGCGAGCGTCGGGGCGGCGGCCGGAATCGCGATCACCCTGCCCGTCGCCCGCCTCGCCGACCGGATCGGACGGCGGCCCCTCATGCTCACGGGCGCGACCGGGTCCGTGCTGTGGGCGGTACCGATGTACGCGTCGCTCAGCTCACGGAACGCGCTGCTCATCACCGGGGCGTACGGGGTGGGGCTGATGCTGCTCGCGCTGATGTTCTCGCCGATGGCGGCGTTCCTCGCGGAGCTGTTCCCGGCACGGCTGCGGTACACCGGGGCGTCCGCGGCGTTCATCCTCGCCAACACACTCGGGGGCGGGTTCGCGCCGCTCGTCGCGACGTGGCTGAACAGCCAGTGGTCGTCGCCACTGGTGCTGGGCTTCTACTCGGGTGGGTTGTGCCTGGTCAGTTCGGCGTGCGTGGCGGCCCTGCCGGAGACGCGGGAGGGGGACTTCGCCGTCTGACGGTGGTTCGTGGTCGATCGCGCGGTTCCCCGCGCCCCTCGCACAGCAGGGGCCGCGCCCCGTGCTGTGCGCCTTCAGGGGCGCGGGGAACCGTGTCCCTCAGGGAGACGCCGGCGGGTACAGCGAGCGGGGAAGCTGGGACGCCGCCGCCGCGTCCAGGAGCCACAGCGTGCGGGACCTTCCGTACGCGCCCGCGACCGGCGCCTGGATCTCACCGGCGCCGGACAGACCGATGGCAGCCGCCCTCGCCTTGTCCTCGCCGGCCGCCAGCAGCCACACCTCGCGCGCCGAGCGGATCGCCGGCAACGTCAGGGTGACCCGGGTGGGCGGGGGCTTCGGCGCTCCCCGCACCCCGACCACCGTCCGCTCGGTCTCCCGTACGGCCGGCAGTTCCGGGAACAGCGACGCCACATGCGTGTCGGGGCCGACGCCCAGCATCAGCACGTCGAACGTCGGCACCGAGCCGTGGTTCTCCGGCCCGGCCGCCCGCGCGAGCTCCTCCGCGTACGCGGCGGCCGCCGAGTCCACATCGGTGCCCCATGGCCCGTCCGACGCGGGCATCGCGTGCACCCGCTTCGGGTCCAGCGGCACCGAGTCCAGCAGCGCCTCCCTCGCCTGGGTGACGTTCCGCTCGGGGTCGCCCTCGGGCAGGAACCGCTCGTCACCCCACCACAGGTCCAGCCGGCCCCAGTCGACGGCGTCCCGCGCGGGCGCCGCCGCCAGCGCGGCGAGCAGACCGTTGCCGTTGCGGCCACCGGTGAGGACCACCGAGGCGTAGCCGCGCGAGGCCTGCGCGTCCACGACCTTGGTGATCAACCGGGCGGCCGCCGCCTGCGCCATCAGCTCCTTGTCGCGGTGCACGACCAGCTGAGGAGTACTCAACTCGAGGCCGCCTTCTTCACGGGCGGCATCTGCGCCGGCGTGGGCCGCTCGCCGTCGCCGTCGCCGTCACCACCGGCCGCCAACGCCGGCAGAGCCAGCGAAGCGGACGCAGAAGCCGAAGCGGACGTAGAAGCCGAAGCGGACGCAGAAGCCGAACCGGAAGCGGCCGTCGAAGCCGTGTCCGCACGCGAGGTGTCCGCCACCGAGGACGACCCGCCTCCCAAGGACAGGGCCGACCCTGCGCCTCCCGAAGAAGCCACGCCCCCGGCCGACGCCGACGCCGACGCCGAAGCCGACGCCGACGCCGAAGCAGGCGTCGTCTCGGACGTCGTCCCGCCCGGCAGCGCGCTCCCCGTGGAGCCGCCCAGCCGGTCCACCCCGAACCGCAGCGCCGAGGCGTACGTGTCGTCCGGGTCCAGTCGGCGCAGTTCCTCCGCCAGCAGCTCGGACGTCTCGCGGCGCTTGAGCGCCACCGCCCGGTCCGGCTGGTCCTCCAGCGTGAGGAGGGCGAGACCGCCGGAGGGCCGGTACAGCCGGATGGGGCCGGTGCTGGTCAGCATCCGCACCTCGTTCAGGCCGGGGCCCGCCGACACCCCGCGCCGCACATGGACGTGCAGCCGGTCCGCGAGCCACATCGCCAGCAGCTCCACGCTCGGGTTGTACTGCTCGCCGTGCACCTCCGCGGAGATGACCTCGCAGTCCACCTGGTCGAGCGCGGCCGCCAGCATGGAACGCCACGGGGTGATCCGCGTCCAGGCGAGATCCGTGTCGCCGGGCTCGTAGTTGTCGGCGCGGGCCCGCAGCTCGTCGATCGGCTTCTCGGCGGAGTAGCTGTCGGTGACCCGCCGCTGGGCGAGCGCGCCCAGCGGATCACGGGCCGGGTCGAGCGGCGCGGTGACCGGCCACCACACCACGACCGGCGCGTCCGGCAGCAGCAGCGGCAGCACCACCGACTGGGCGTGGTCCGCGACCTCGCCGTACAGCCGGAGGACGACCGTCTCGCCGGCGCCCGCGTCGGCGCCCACCCGCACCTCGGCGTCGAGGCGGGACTTCGTCCGGTCCCGGGGACCGCGCGAGACCCGCTTGATGACCACGAGCGTGCGCGAGGGATGCTCGCGGGACGCGTCGTTCGCGGCCTTCAGCGCGTCGTACGCGTTCTCCTCGTCCGTGACGATGACCAGCGTGAGCACCATGCCCACGGCCGGCGTGCCGATCGCGCGGCGCGCCTTGACGAGCGCCTTGTTGATCTTGCTGGCGGTGGTGTCCGTGAGGTCTGTCTTCATGGCCGGCGCCAGCTCCGTCCGTCTCGTTCGAGCATCTCGTCCGCCTCGACGGGGCCCCAGGTACCGGCCTGGTACTGGGCGGGCCTGCCGTGCTTGTCCCAGTACTCCTCGATCGGGTCGAGGATCTTCCAGGACAGCTCGACCTCCTCTGTGCGCGGGAAGAGGTTCGAGTCACCGAGCAGGACGTCGAGGATCAGCCGCTCGTACGCCTCGGGGCTGGACTCCGTGAACGACTCGCCGTACGCGAAGTCCATCGACACGTCCCGGATCTCCATCGAGGTGCCGGGCACCTTGGAGCCGAAGCGGACGGTGACGCCCTCGTCGGGCTGGACGCGGATGACGATCGCGTTCTGGCCGAGTTCCTCGGTGGCGGTGGAGTCGAAGGGGGAGTGGGGCGCCCGCTGGAAGACCACGGCGATCTCGGTCACCCGGCGGCCGAGGCGCTTGCCGGTCCGCAGATAGAACGGCACACCCGCCCAGCGGCGGTTGTCGACCTCCACCTTGATCGCGGCGTACGTGTCGGTCTTCGACTTGCGGTCGATGCCGTCCTCTTCGAGGTAGCCGATGACCTTCTCGCCGCCCTGCCAGCCGGCCGCGTACTGCGCGAACACGGTGTCCCGGCCGAGGTCCCGCGGCAGCCGTACCGCGCCGAGGACCTTGGTCTTCTCCGCCGCGAGCGCGTCCGCGTCGAAGGAGGCCGGCTCCTCCATCGCGGTCAGCGCCATCAGCTGGAGCAGGTGGTTCTGGATGACGTCACGGGCGGCGCCGATGCCGTCGTAGTAGCCGGCGCGGCCACCGATGCCGATGTCCTCGGCCATGGTGATCTGCACATGGTCCACGAAGGACCGGTTCCAGATCGGCTCGAACATCGTGTTGGCGAACCGGAGCGCCAGGATGTTCTGGACCGTCTCCTTGCCCAGGTAGTGGTCGATGCGGAAGACCTGGTCCGGGGCGAAGACCTCGTGGACGATCGCGTTGAGCTCCTCGGCCGACTTCAGGTCGTGGCCGAAGGGCTTCTCGATGACCGCGCGCCGCCAGGAACCGCTCGACTGGTCGGCCAGCCCGTGCTTCTTCAGCTGCTGGATCACGACCGGGAACGCGGACGGCGGTACGGAGAGGTAGAAGGCGAAGTTGCCACCGGTGCCCTGCGCCTTGTCCAGCTCCTGGATCGTGTCGCGCAGCCGCTCGAACGACACGTCGTCGTCGAAGGTGCCCTGGACGAACCGCATGCCCTGGATGAGCTGCTGCCAGACCTCCTCGCGGAAGGGGGTGCGGGCATGCTCCTTGACCGCGTCGTGGACCTCCTGCGCGAAGTCCTCGTGCGCCCATTCACGGCGCGCGAAACCGACGAGCGAGAAGCCCGGCGGCAGCAGTCCGCGGTTGGCGAGGTCGTACACGGCAGGCATCAGCTTCTTGCGTGACAAGTCGCCTGTGACGCCGAAGATGACCAGGCCCGACGGCCCCGCGATACGCGGGAGCCGTCGGTCCGCGGCGTCACGCAGCGGATTGCTGCTCGACAAGGTGTTCAGCCCTCCGAGGGTGCGAGGCGCTTCAGCTCCGCCTCGGTCGACTTGAGCAGGTCGTTCCAGGACGCCTCGAACTTCTCGACGCCCTCGTCCTCCAGCAGCTGGACGACCTCGTCGTACGAGATGCCGAGCTTCTCGACCGCGTCCAGCTCGGCACGGGCCTGCTCGTACGTCCCGGCGACCGCGTCGCCGCGGATCTCACCGCTGTCCGCGGTGGCCTCCAGGGTGGCCTCCGGCATGGTGTTCACCGTGTTCGGAGCCACCAGCTCGTCGACGTACAGGGTGGGCTTGTACGCCGGGTCCTTGACGCCGGTCGAGGCCCACAGCGGACGCTGCTTGTTCGCGCCCGCGCTCTCCAGGGCCGCCCAGCGCTCGCCGCTGAAGACCTCCTCGTACGCCTGGTAGGCGAGGCGCGCGTTGGCGACGCCGGCCTTGCCGCGCGCGGCCTTGGCCTCGGGCGTGCCCTGCGCGTCGAGGCGCTTGTCGATCTCGGTGTCCACGCGGGACACGAAGAACGACGCCACCGAGTGGATCTTCGACAGGTCGAGGCCGCGCTCCTTGGCCTTCTCCAGTCCGGCCAGGTAGGCGTCCATCACCTGGCGGTAGCGCTCCAGCGAGAAGATCAGCGTGACGTTGACGCTGATGCCGAGGCCGATGACCTCGGTGATGGCCGGCAGGCCGCCCATCGTCGCCGGGATCTTGATCAGGGTGTTGGGGCGGTCCACCAGCCAGGCGAGCTGCTTGGCCTCGGCGACCGTCGCCTTGGTGTTGTGGGCCAGCCGGGGGTCGACCTCGATGGAGACCCGGCCGTCCTGGCCGTCGGTCGCGTCGAAGACGGGGCGCAGGATGTCGGCGGCGTCACGGACGTCCGCCGTCGTGATCATGCGGATGGCCTCCTCGACGGTCACCTTGCGGGCCGCGAGGTCCGACAGCTGCTGGTCGTAGCCGTCACCCTGGGAGATCGCCTTCTGGAAGATCGAAGGGTTGGTGGTGACGCCCACGACGTGCTGCTGGTCGATCAGCTCGGCGAGGTTGCCGGACGTGATGCGCTTGCGCGACAGGTCGTCCAGCCAGATCGCCACGCCTTCCTCGGAGAGGCGCTTGAGTGCGTCTGTCATGGAATTACATCTCCTACGTGTCGTATGTGAGCGTCAGCGCTGGGCGGCCGCGAGCGATTCCCGCGCGGCGGCGGCCACGTTCTCCGCGGTGAAGCCGAACTCCTTGAAGAGCACCTTGCCGTCGGCCGAAGCGCCGAAGTGCTCCAGCGAGACGATGCGGCCGGCGTCACCGACGTACCGGTGCCAGGTCAGTCCGATCCCGGCCTCGACGGCGACACGTGCCTTGACGGACGGCGGCAGGACGCTGTCCCGGTACCCCTGGTCCTGCTCCTCGAACCACTCGACGGAGGGCATCGACACCACACGGGTCGGCACGCCCTGCGCCTGGAGCTGCTCGCGGGCCTCCACGGCCACGTGCACCTCGGAGCCGGTCGCGATCAGAATGACCTGGGCGTCGCCGCCGTCGGCCTCGAAGAGCACGTAACCGCCCTTGGCCGCGCCCTCGTTGGGCTCGTACGTCGGTACGCCCTGACGGGTCAGCGCGAGGCCGTGCGGAGCGCCCTTGCCCCACTCCTTCGTCCAGCGCTTGAGGATCTCGCGCCAGGCGATCGCCGTCTCGTTGGCGTCGGCCGGACGGACGACGTTCAGACCGGGGATGGCGCGCAGCGAGGCCAGGTGTTCGACCGGCTGGTGGGTGGGGCCGTCCTCGCCGAGACCGATGGAGTCGTGCGTCCACACGTACGTCACCGGCAGGTGCATCAGCGCGGAGAGCCGGACGGCGTTGCGCATGTAGTCGGAGAACACCAGGAAGGTGCCGCCGAAGATACGGGTGTTGCCGTGCAGCGCGATGCCGTTCATCTCGGCGGCCATGGCGTGCTCGCGGATGCCGAAGTGGATGGTGCGGCCGTAGGGGTTGGCCTCGGGCAGCGGGTTGTCCGCCGGGAGGAACGACGACGTCTTGTCGATCGTGGTGTTGTTCGAGCCGGCGAGGTCGGCGGAGCCGCCCCACAGCTCGGGGATGACCGCGCCGAGCGCCTGGAGCACCTTGCCGGACGCGGCACGGGTGGCGACACCCTTGCCCTCCTCGAACACCGGCAGGTGCGACTCCCAGCCCTCGGGCAGCTCACCGGCCGCGACGCGCTCGTACTCGGCGGCGCGCTCGGGGTTGTTGTCCCGCCACTGCTGGTACGACTTCTCCCACACGGCGCGGGCCGCCTGGCCGCGGTCGCCCAGGCCACGCGTGTGCGCGATGACCTCGTCGGTGACCTCGAAGTGCTTCTCCGGGTCGAAGCCCAGGACCCGCTTGGTGGCCGCGACCTCGTCCTCGCCGAGTGCCGAGCCGTGCGCGGCCTCGGTGTTCTGCGCGTTCGGGGCGGGCCAGGCGATGATGGAGCGCATCGCGATGAACGACGGCCTGTCGGTGACGGCCTTCGCGGTCTCGATCGCCTCGAACAGCGCGGCCGGGTCGAGGTCGCCGTCCTCCTTGGGCTCCACCCGCTGCACATGCCAGCCGTACGCCTCGTACCGCTTGGCGGTGTCCTCGGAGACGGCAGTCTCGGTGTCGCCCTCGATCGAGATGTGGTTGTCGTCCCACAGCATGATCAGGTTGCCGAGCTTCTGGTGCCCGGCCAGCGACGACGCCTCGGCGGAGATGCCCTCCTGGAGGCACCCGTCACCGGCGATCACGAAGATGTGGTGGTCGAACGGCGACTCGCCGGTGGCGGCCTCCGGGTCGAACAGACCGCGCTCGTAGCGGGCGGCCATGGCCATGCCGACGGCGTTGGCGACACCCTGGCCGAGCGGCCCGGTCGTCGTCTCCACACCCTTGGTGTGCCCGTACTCGGGGTGGCCCGGCGTCTTCGAGCCCCAGGTGCGGAAGGACTCCAGGTCCTCCAGCTCCAGACCGAAGCCGCCCAGGTACAGCTGGATGTACAGCGTCAGGGAGGAGTGGCCGGCGGACAGGACGAACCGGTCACGGCCCACCCAGTCCGGGTCGGCGGGGTCGTGGCGCATCACCTTCTGGAAGAGGGTGTACGCGGCGGGCGCGAGGCTCATGGCCGTACCGGGATGGCCGTTGCCGACCTTCTGTACGGCGTCGGCGGCCAGGACGCGTGCGGTGTCGACGGCCCGCTGGTCCAACTCGGTCCACGCGAGGTCTGTAGTGGTCGGCTTGGTGCTCACCCTGGGTCAGGGCTCCTCTCACATGTCCGGTGCCGGCGTTCTCGGGGCGCCGGCCGCAGTCGAGCCTACCCCTGTGACAACGCGCATTTTTTCGAGTCATTCCAGACTGCCGGGACCGTCCCGGATCCGCCTCCCGACCGGTCGTTCCGCATGGTGAGACCAGCCGGTTCGATCGCTCGACATCTGAATACGCAGCCGCTCATCCGACTGCTCAACCGAAGTGTGTTCGGCTCGTCCGGGCACGCCGTCCAACACGACCCGACCCCGTTGAAAGGCTGGCTCTGGGCAACGTCTACAGTGGCGTGGTACGCGCGAGCCGTTACGGGGAGTTCACATCCGTGGTGCTCGCTGGGAGTCTCTGTCAGGGGTGTGCGTGACGGCCGTCGAATCCCGTCCACCGGGTGGGGGCACCGCCCATGCCCTTAAGGCCATGGGGGAGCTGGGCGCGAACAGCACGAGCAGCATCCGGGGTCAGCGGCCGTTCGGGGCCCGCGTCAAGGCGTTCGTGGCCCTCACCAAGCCGAGGATCATCGAACTGCTGCTGATCACCACCGTTCCGGTGATGTTCCTCGCGGAGCAGGGCGTGCCCGACCTCTGGCTGGTGCTCGCCACCTGTATCGGCGGCTACCTCTCCGCGGGCGGCGCCAACGCGCTCAACATGTACATCGACCGTGACATCGACGCCCTCATGGAGCGCACCTCGCAGCGCCCCCTCGTCACCGGCATGGTCACCCCGCGTGAGGGCCTGGTCTTCGGCATCACCCTCGCCGTCGTCTCCACCGCCTGGTTCGGCGTCCTCGTCAACTGGCTGTCCGCCTGGCTGTCGCTCGGAGCGCTCCTCTTCTACGTCGTCGTCTACACGATGATCCTCAAACGGCGTACGGCGCAGAACATCGTGTGGGGCGGCATCGCCGGCTGCATGCCGGTCCTCATCGGCTGGTCCGCGGTGACCGACTCGATGTCCTGGGCCGCGATGATCCTCTTCCTGGTCATCTTCTTCTGGACCCCGCCGCACTACTGGCCGCTGTCCATGAAGGTGAAGGACGACTACGCCCGCGTCGGCGTGCCCATGCTGCCGGTGATCGCCTCCAACAGGGTCGTCGCCCGCCAGATCGTCCTCTACAGCTGGGTGATGGTCGCCGTCTCCCTCCTGCTGACCCCCCTCGGCTACACCGGCTGGTTCTACACGACGGTCGCCCTGGTGACCGGCGGCTGGTGGCTCTGGGAGGCCCACGCCCTCCAGAACCGCGCGAAGAGCGGCGTCACCGGCGCCAAGCTCAAGGAGATGCGCCTCTTCCACTGGTCGATCACCTACGTCTCCCTCCTCTTCGTGGCCGTGGCGGTGGACCCCTTCCTCCGCTGAGGGTGGCCAACCCCACTGGCCCCACCATCGCAGCCCGGTCTACCCCTCGGTAACATCCTGTCCATGGCAGACACCAAGCAGGCAGACGAGGCCAAGGAAGCCAAGCGGGCCGCCAAGGCCGAGCGCCAGGCGACCCGGCTCGCCAAGCAGATCCGCTCCTTCGCGGCAGCGCACCGCGGCGCCGAGGCCCAGGTCGCCTACATCGGCGAGCGCGGCTCCCGCATCGTCCTCGTGGGCGAGGACGGCGGCTGGGGCGACCTCGTCGCCCCCACCCACGCCATCGCCGAGGAGGCCGTGCGCAAGGCCGGCGTCACCGTGCACGAGGACTTCGACGGCGAGTTCGCCGCCAAGGTGCGCACCGGCCCGTACGAGTGGTCACGGATGGCCGGAATCCAGGTCGGGGGACCGGCCAACAGCAACACCTGAGCCCGACTCACCCGTTAGGACCTGTGGGAGCACACCGGTCCAGCGACGGGGAGTCCGGATGATCGAAACGCCGTCCCTCGTGGACCAGTACTGCCACGGCGTACTGAGAACGGAGCTGGGCCTCGGCACGTTCGAGGCCCACCTCTCCCGCGGTGAGGGACCACCGGCGCCCGGCACCACCTACTTCGACACCCAGACCGGCTTCGCCGTGCGCCGCTGGTGCCCGCCCCTGCTGGGCCTCGAACCGCACTGCCCACCGGCCCGCTATCTCGCCCGCCGCCGTGAACTGGGCGTCCTGGAGGCGGGCCGCCGACTGCTGCGGGGCAGCGGCATCACCACCTACCTCGTCGACACGGGGCTGCCCGGCGACCTCACCGGGCCCGGCGAGATGGCCACCACGGGCGACGCGGACGCACACGAGATCGTCCGGCTCGAACTCCTCGCCGAACAGGTGGCCGACACCTCCGGCACCGTGGAGTCGTTCCTCGCCAATCTCGCCGAGTCGGTGCACGGGGCCGCCGCGCACGCCGTGGCCTTCGCGTCGGTGGCGGGCGTACGGCACGGTCTGGCGCTCGCACCCGAGCCGCCCGGCCCCGGGGAGGTGCGGGGAGCCGCCGGACGCTGGCTCGGGCACCGGTCCGTCGGCGGGACCCTCACCGACCAGGTGCTCCTGCGCCATCTGCTGTGGATCGCCATCGCCTCCGGGCGTCCCGTCCAGCTCCACGCCGGCCTCGGCGAGCCCGGCCTGCGCATCGACCGCACGGATCCCGTCCTGCTCACCGACTTCGTCCGCGCCACGGCCGGCCTCGGCACCGACCTGGTCCTGCTGCACGGCTACCCGTACCACCGCCACGCCGCCCACCTCGCCGGTGTCTTCCCGCACGTCTACGCCGACCTCGGCGCCGAGCTCGTCCGCACCGGGGCGCGGGCCCCCGCCGTGCTCGCCGAGGTCCTCGAACTCGCCCCCTTCGGCAAGCTCCTGTTCTCCAGCGGCGCCCACGGCCTGCCCGAGCTGCACGTCGTCGGCGCCCGCCTCTTCCGCGAGGCCCTAGCCCGGGTCCTGGGCACCTGGGTCGCGGAGGGCGCCTGGTCCCTGACGGACGCCCAACGCGTGGCCGCACTGATCGCGGCGGACAACGCGCGGCGGGTGTACGGACTGGAGTGAGCCGGACCCGGACCGGACAGACTGGCCCGTATGACACGCAGCGACCCGACCCCCACCGCCGCCTTACGCGCGCTGCCGGACTCCGCCGGCGCGACCGCCGCCCTCCTCCGCCGCTTCGTCGACGGGCTGCGCGGCGGCCCGGACCCGCTCGCCGTGTGGGCCCACGGTTCGCTCGGCGGGGGCGACTACCAAGAGGGCCGCAGCGATCTGGACCTGATCGCCGTCCTGGACGGGCCGATCACCGCCGGGACGGTATGGCGGCTGGCCCGGTCGCACGCGCGGCTGCGCCACGAGCCGCTCGCCGATCTGCTCCACTGCACCTATCTGACCCCCGACACCGTGTCCGACCCCGGCCGCAGACACCTCACCTGGGCGCACGGGCAGCTGTTCCGGCGGACGGTCACCCCGGTCACCCGTCGTGAACTGCGCACCTTCGGTGTGGTCCTGCACGGAGAGCCGCCCGAGGCCCTGCTCCCCCCGGTCCAGGACGTCGACCTGGCCGCCTTCGTCGTACGAGACCAGCGGGACTTCTGGCGGCCGGCGGTCGACAAGGCCCACCTGTGGCGGCGGGACGTCTGGGTCGACCTGGGTCTGCTCACCCACGCCCGGGCCACCGCCACCCTGCGGGACGGCCGGCTGATCTCCAAGCGGGAGGCGCTGGAGCTGCTGCCGGAGCTGGGCGCGCCCGGCGAGGTGGTCGAGGACGTCAGGCGGCGCCGCTACCGGGAGCCCGCCCCCGTGGTGCCGCGTCGCGGCGAGCTGACCAGGGCGTTCCTCGGCCCGGCGATCGACGACCTGGTCCGGACGTACGGCTGACTCAGCCGTGGGCCGCGACCGGGCGCTCCGCCTGGGCCAGCAGCGGCACGTCCGTCTCGTCCGCCGGGCGCTCCCGCAGGGACAGCAGGACCCTCAGGGTGGCGATCCACACGAGGCAGGAGCCGAGCATATGGGCGCCCACCAGGACCTCGGGGAGGTCGGTGAAGTACTGGACGTAGCCGATGACGCCCTGCGCGAGCAGGACCAGGAACAGGTCCCGGGTCCGGCGCAGCGGGTCGCGGGGCGCGTCGACCGCCTTGAGGACGAACCACAGGGCGAAGGTCAGCGTCACCACGATCCAGGCGAGCACGGCGTGCAGCTTGGTGACCGTCTCCCAGTTCAGCGGGATGCGCTCGACCTCGCTGGAGTCACCGGCGTGCGGCCCCGCGCCGGTGACGACCGTGCCGACCGCGATCAGCAGCACGGTGACTCCCACCAGGATCCACACCAGCTGCCGCACCGCCGTGCCGACCAGCGGACGCGGGGCCCCCTCACCCTCCCGGGTGCGGTGCCACATCACGGCGGCGACGGCGATGAGCGCGGTCGACAGCAGGAAGTGCGCGGCCACCGTGTACGGGTTGAGGCCGACCAGCACGACGATGCCGCCGAGGACCGCGTTGCCCATGACCACCCAGAACTGCGTCCAGCCCAGCCGGGTCAGATCGCGCCGGTACGGCCTTTGGGAGCGGGCGGCGATGATCGCCCAGCCGACCGCCGCGCACAGCACGTACGTCAGCATGCGATTGCCGAACTCGATGACACCGTGGACGCCCATCTCGCGCGTCGCGGTGAGTGAGTCGTCGGTGCACTTGGGCCAGGTCGGGCAGCCGAGGCCCGACCCGGTCAGTCGCACGGCGCCGCCGGTCACCACGATGACCACCGCCATGACGAGGGCGGCCAGGGCCGCGCGCCGGACCGTCCGGGGATCGGGGGTCCAGCGTTCGGCGATGAAGGCGAGCGGGTTGCGCGCTGCGGAGACGAGGTCGTCGCGGGTCACGTTCGGCACGCGCACCATGGTAGGCCGCCGCTTGTGCACGCGTTCACGAGGGGGCGCACCGCTCCCGGACCACCGCTGTGACCTGCCCTTACTCCCAGCGGAAGAACCGGGCGGCCGCGCCGAGCCCGAGCACCGCCCACACCGCGAGGATGCCGAGGTCCGCCCACGGCATCCCGGCGCCGTGCTGGAGGACGTCGCGCAGCCCGTCGGAGAGCGCCGCGATCGGCAGCAGCCCGAGCACGCTCTGCGCCGCGTCCGGGAACTTGTCGAGCGGCACCACGACGCCGCCGCCCACGAGCAGCAGCAGGAAGACGAGGTTCGCGGCGGCGAGCGTCGCCTCCGCCTTCAGCGTGCCCGCCATCAGCAGACCGAGGCCCGAGAAGGCCGCCGTGCCGAGGACCAGGAGCAGCAGGACGGCGAACGGGTTGCCGTGCGGGGACCAGCCCATCGCGAAGGCGATCACTGTGAGCAGGACGACCTGGAGGACCTCGGTGACCAGCACCGACAGCGTCTTCGCGGTCATCAGGCCCCAGCGGGGGAGCGGGGAGACCGCCAGCCGCTTGAGGACGCCGTAGCGGCGTTCGAAGCCGGTGGCGATGGCCTGCCCGGTGAACGCCGTCGACATCACGGCGAGCGCGAGGACACCGGGTGCCAGGAAGTCGACGGCCTTGCCCTCACCGGTGTCGACGATGTCCACCGACCCGAACAGCACCAGCATCAGGGTGGGGATCACGACCGTCAGCAGCAGCTGCTCGCCGTTGCGCAGCAGCATCTTCGTCTCCAGGGCCGCCTGCGCCGCGATCATGCGGGGCAGCGGGGCGGCGCCGGGCCGGGGCGCGTAGGTACCGCTGGTCGTCACGAACGCAGCTCCTTGCCGGTCAGTTCCAAAAAGACGTCTTCGAGGGTGTGGCGCTCCACCGAGATCCCGTCCGGCATCACGCCGTGCTGGGCGCACCAGGACGTGACGGTCGCGAGGAGCTGCGGGTCGACCTTCCCGGTGACCCGGTAGACGCCCGGGGTCAGCTCGACGGCCGTGGAGTCGGCGGGCAGCGCCTTCAGCAGGGAGCCGACGTCGAGGGCGGGGCGCCCGGTGAAGCGGAGGGTGTTCTCGGCGCCGCCGCGGCACAGCTCCTCGGGGGTGCCCTGGGCTATGACCCGGCCGGCGTCGATGATCGCGACGTCGTCGGCGAGCTGCTCGGCCTCGTCCATGTAGTGCGTGGTCAGGATGACCGAGACCCCGTCGGCGCGCAGGTCCCGGACGAGGTCCCAGGTGGCGCGGCGGGCCTGCGGGTCGAGGCCCGCGGTCGGCTCGTCGAGGAAGACCAGCTCGGGGCGGCCGACCACGGCCATCGCCAGGGCGAGCCGCTGCTGCTGTCCCCCGGACAGACGGCGGTACGTCGTACGGCCGCAGCCGCCGAGGCCGAGACGCTCGATGAGGGCGTCCACGTCGAGCGGGTGCGCGTGCAGCTTCGCCACATGGCGCAGCATCTCGTCGGCACGGGCGCCCGAGTAGACGCCGCCGGACTGGAGCATCACCCCGATGCGGGGGCGCAGCGCGGCGGCCTCGCGGACCGGGTCGAGACCGAGGACGCGCACGGTGCCGGAGTCCGGCTTCCGGTAGCCCTCGCAGCTCTCCACGGTGGTGGTCTTGCCGGCGCCGTTCGGGCCGAGCACCGCGGTGACGCCGGGCGACGCCTCCAGGTCGAGGCCGTCCACCGCGGTCTTCTCGCCGTACCTCTTCACCAGGTCCCGGACCTGCACCACGGGGTCGCTTCGCATGGCCCCGAGTCTAGGGAGGGCGGGTGGGCGCCGGAGAGCTCGGGGGGTGGCGTCCGAGGGCGACCGCGGCTCGCCCGCGCGGGGCCCCACGCCCCGGGAAGGCACCCCGTCGCGCCCCCTGCCGCCCCGCTCCCTCGATCGATCAAAGATCATTCCCGCAGGTCAGATGAGGCTTACCTAAGTGACGCACGGCACCGCCGGGCCGTCCGGGCGCGGCTTGCCCCCCTCCGCGGAATTACGCAACAATGGCGTTGTGAAAAACGTTGGCGCGGCTCCGCAGGAGGAACTCGCGACCGGTGAGCGATCCACTCGCAACCGGGTCGCGCGGTCCATCCTGGATCACGGGCCGTCCACCGTGGCCGACCTGGCAGGCCGTCTCGGCCTGACCCAGGCCGCCGTCCGCCGACACCTGGACGCCCTGGTCGCCGACGATGTCGTGCAGCCCCGTGAGCAGCGTGTCTACGGCGCGCGCACGCGCGGGCGCCCGGCCAAGGTGTTCGCCCTGACGGACTGCGGCCGCGACGCCTTCGACCAGTCGTACGACAAGCTGGCCGTGGACGCGCTCCGCTGGATCGCGGACCAGGAGGGCGGGGAGCAGGCAGTCGCCGCCTTCGCCCGCGCCCGGGTCGCCGCGCAGGCCGGCGAGTACCGCGAGGCGGTCGAGGCGGCCGCCCCCGAGGACAGGGCCGAAGCCCTGGCCAAGGCCTTGAGCGCGGACGGGTACGCTGCTACGGCACGCAGTGCCCCCCACCCCCACCAGGGTGAGCAGCTCTGTCAGCACCACTGCCCGGTGGCCCATGTGGCCGAGCAGTTCCCGCAGCTCTGCGAGGCCGAGACCGAGCTCTTCGCCGAACTGCTCGGTACGCACGTCCAGCGGCTGGCCACCATCGCCCACGGCGACGGCGTCTGCACGACGTTCATCCCCAGAGTTTCCAAGTCAGCCACCAACGCATCCGCAAGCACGGCCGGGAGGAACCCCGCATGACTCTCCCCATCGAGGAGACCGCCCACCCTGAGCTCGAGGGCCTGGGTAAGTACGAATACGGCTGGGCGGACTCCGACGAGGCCGGTGCCGCAGCGAAGCGCGGTCTGAACGAGGACGTCGTCCTCGACATCTCCGGCAAGAAGTCCGAGCCGGAGTGGATGACGAAGCTGCGTCTCAAGGGCCTGAAGCTGTTCGAGAAGAAGCCCATGCCGAACTGGGGCTCCGACCTCTCGGGCATCGACTTCGACAACATCAAGTACTTCGTGCGCTCCACGGAGAAGCAGGCGGAGTCCTGGGAGGACCTGCCCGAGGACATCAAGAACACCTACGACAAGCTGGGCATCCCCGAGGCGGAGAAGCAGCGCCTCGTCGCCGGTGTCGCCGCCCAGTACGAGTCGGAGGTCGTCTACCACCAGATCCGCGAGGACCTGGAGGAGCAGGGCGTCATCTTCCTCGACACCGACACCGCGCTGAAGGAGCACCCGGAGCTCTTCAAGGAGTACTTCGGCACCGTCATCCCGGCCGGCGACAACAAGTTCGCCGCGCTGAACACCGCCGTGTGGTCCGGCGGCTCCTTCATCTACGTGCCGAAGGGCGTGCACGTCGAGATCCCGCTCCAGGCCTACTTCCGCATCAACACGGAGAACATGGGCCAGTTCGAGCGGACCCTGATCATCGTCGACGAGGGCGCCTACGTGCACTACGTCGAGGGTTGTACGGCCCCGATCTACAAGTCGGACTCGCTGCACTCCGCGGTCGTCGAGATCATCGTCAAGAAGAACGCCCGCTGCCGCTACACGACCATCCAGAACTGGTCGAACAACGTCTACAACCTGGTCACCAAGCGCGCCGTCGCCTACGAGGGCGCCACCATGGAGTGGATCGACGGCAACATCGGCTCCAAGGTGACGATGAAGTACCCGGCCGTCTACCTGATGGGCGAGCACGCCAAGGGCGAGACCCTCTCCATCGCCTTCGCGGGCGAGGGCCAGCACCAGGACGCCGGCGCCAAGATGGTCCACATGGCCCCGAACACGTCCTCGAACATCGTCTCGAAGTCCGTGGCGCGCGGCGGTGGCCGCACCTCCTACCGCGGTCTGATCGAGATCGGCGAGGGCGCCCCCGGCTCCAAGTCGAACGTGCTGTGCGACGCCCTGCTCGTCGACACCATCTCCCGCTCGGACACCTACCCGTACGTCGACGTCCGTGAGGACGACGTGTCCATGGGCCACGAGGCGACCGTCTCCAAGGTCTCCGAGGACCAGCTCTTCTACCTGATGAGCCGCGGTCTGTCGGAGGACGAGGCCATGGCGATGATCGTGCGCGGCTTCGTCGAGCCGATCGCCAAGGAGCTGCCCATGGAGTACGCGCTGGAGCTCAACCGGCTGATCGAGCTGCAGATGGAAGGCGCGGTCGGCTGACCCCAGACCTTCCGGTCCAGCAGCAGGCGGCCCGCCTCTCCGGGGCGGGCCGAAGATCGTAAACGTAGGAAGAGAGCAGACCGACAGCCATGGCTGAGGCTCAGAACATCCCGGTGGGCTCCACCACCGCCGGCTCGATCGCGGTGGCCGCCGAGTCGACCGTCGTCTCGCGCATGAGCGCGCCCCCGTCCTTCGACGTGGCGGACTTCCCCGTGCCGCACGGCCGCGAGGAGGAGTGGCGGTTCACCCCGCTGGAGCGGCTGCGCGGGCTGCACGACGGCACCGCCGTCGGCACCGGCGACGGCCTGAAGGTCGACGTGCAGGCCCCCGAGGGCGTCATCGTCGAGGCCGTCGGCCGTGACGACGCCCGCCTCGGCAGGGCCGGCACCCCGGTGGACCGCGTCGCCGCCCAGGCCTACTCGGCGTTCGAGAAGGCCGGTGTGATCACCGTCCCCAAGGAGACGGTCCTCACCGAGCCGATCCGCATCGCCGTGCACGGCGAGGGCGGCACCGCTTTCGCCCACCAGGTCATCGAACTGGGTGCCTTCGCCGAGGCCGTCGTCGTCATCGACCACACCGGTGACGCCGTGCTCGCCGCCAACGTCGACTACCTCCTCGGTGACGGCGCCAAGCTGACCGTCGTCTCCGTGCAGGACTGGGACGACAAGGCCGTGCACATCGCCCAGCACAACGCCCTCGTCGGCCGGGACGCCTCCTTCAAGTCGGTCGTCGTCACCTTCGGCGGCGACGTCGTCCGCCTTCACCCGCGCGTCACCTACGCCGGCCCCGGCGGCGAGGCCGAGCTGTTCGGTCTGTACTTCACCGACGCCGGCCAGCACCAGGAGCACCGCCTGCTGGTCACGCACAACGTGCCGCACTGCAAGTCCAACGTGGTCTACAAGGGCGCCCTCCAGGGCGACGGAGCCCACGCGGTGTGGATCGGCGACGTCCTCATCGAGGCCGCGGCCGAGGGCACCGACACCTACGAGATGAACCGGAACCTCGTCCTCACGGACGGCGCCCGCGTCGACTCCGTGCCGAACCTGGAGATCGAGACCGGCGAGATCGTCGGCGCCGGCCACGCCTCGGCGACCGGCCGCTTCGACGACGAGCAGCTCTTCTACCTGATGGCCCGCGGTATCCCCGCCGAGGAGGCCCGCCGCCTCGTCGTGCGCGGCTTCTTCGCCGAGCTGGTCCAGCAGATCGGCGTCGACGACATCGAGCAGCGCCTGCTGGAGAAGCTCGACGAGGAGCTGGAGACCGTGACTGGATCGGGCCGATGACCACCTTCGTACGCGCCTGCGGGCTGAGCGAGCTGGAGGAGGACACCCCGAAGCGGGTGGAACTCGACGGCACGCCGGTCTCGGTCGTGCGGACCGAGGGAGAGGTGTTCGCCATCCACGACATCTGCTCCCACGCGAACGTCTCGCTCTCCGAGGGCGAGGTGGAGGACTGCCAGATCGAGTGCTGGCTGCACGGCTCCGCGTTCGACCTCCGCACCGGTAAGCCGTCCGGCCTGCCCGCGACGCGCCCCGTCCCCGTATACCCCGTAAAGATCGAAGGGGACGACGTGCTCGTCTCCCTCACCCAGGAGTCCTGAGGCACCCATGGCAACGCTTGAAATCCGAGACCTGCACGTCACCGTCGAGGCCGACAACGCCACGAAGGAGATCCTCAAGGGCGTCGACCTCACCGTGAAGCAGGGCGAGACGCACGCCATCATGGGCCCCAACGGCTCCGGCAAGTCGACCCTCGCCTACTCGCTCGCGGGTCACCCGAAGTACACGATCACCGGCGGCACCGTGCTGCTCGACGGCGAGGACGTCCTGGAGATGTCCGTCGACGAGCGCGCCCGCGCGGGCCTGTTCCTGGCGATGCAGTACCCCGTCGAGGTCCCCGGCGTCTCGGTCTCCAACTTCCTGCGGACCTCCGCCACCGCCATCCGCGGCGAGGCCCCCAAGCTGCGCACCTGGGTCAAGGAGGTCAAGGAGGCCATGCAGCGCCTCAACATGGACCCCTCCTTCGCCGAGCGCAACGTCAACGAGGGCTTCTCCGGCGGTGAGAAGAAGCGCCACGAGATCCTCCAGCTCGAACTGCTCAGGCCGAAGGTCGCGATCCTCGACGAGACGGACTCCGGTCTGGACGTCGACGCGCTCCGGGTCGTCTCCGAGGGCGTCAACCGCGTCCGTGAGACCGGCGAGGTCGGCACCCTGCTGATCACGCACTACACGCGCATCCTGCGCTACATCAAGCCCGACCACGTCCACGTCTTCGCGGGCGGCCGGATCGTCGAGTCCGGTGGCCCCGAGCTCGCCGACAAGCTGGAGAACGAGGGCTACGAGGCATACACGAAGGGTGGCGCATCCGCGTGACACAGCTGCCGGGCCTCCTCGACACAGAGGCGATCCGCAAGGACTTCCCCATCCTGGACCGTCAGGTCCACGACGAGCGGAAGCTCGTGTACCTGGACAACGCGGCGACCTCCCAGAAGCCGCGCCAGGTCCTGGACGCCCTGAGCGAGTACTACGAGCGCTACAACGCCAACGTCCACCGCGGTGTGCATGTGCTCGCCGAGGAGGCCACGGCGCTGTACGAGGGTGCGCGTGACAAGGTCGCCGCGTTCATCAACGCGCCCAGCCGCGACGAGGTGATCTTCACCAAGAACGCCTCCGAGTCGCTGAACCTCGTGGCGAACATGCTCGGCTGGGCCGACGAGCCCTACCGGGTGGACTCCGAGACCGAGATCGTCATCACGGAGATGGAGCACCACTCCAACATCGTGCCGTGGCAGCTGCTCGCGCAGCGCACGGGCGCGAAGCTGAAGTGGTTCGGCCTCACCGACGACGGCCGGCTCGACCTGTCGAACATCGACCAGATCATCACGGAGAAGACGAAGATCGTCTCCTTCGTGCTGGTGTCCAACATCCTGGGCACGGTCAACCCGGTCGAGGCGATAGTGCGCCGGGCGCAGGAGGTCGGCGCCCTGGTCTGCGTCGACGCCTCGCAGGCCGCTCCGCACATGCCGCTGGACGTCCAGGCCCTCCAGGCCGACTTCGTGGCCTTCACCGGTCACAAGATGTGCGGCCCGACCGGTATCGGCGTGCTCTGGGGCCGCCAGGAGCTCCTGGAGGACCTGCCCCCGTTCCTCGGTGGCGGCGAGATGATCGAGACGGTGTCGATGCACTCGTCGACGTACGCCCCCGCCCCGCACAAGTTCGAGGCGGGCACCCCGCCGATCGCGCAGGCGGTCGGTCTGGGCGCGGCGATCGACTACCTCGACTCGATCGGCATGGACAAGATCCTCGCCCATGAGCACGCCCTCACCGAGTACGCGGTGAAGCGGCTCACGGAGGTCCCCGACCTGCGCATCATCGGCCCGACCACGGCCGAGGACCGGGGCGCGGCGATCTCCTTCACGCTCGGCGACATCCACCCGCACGACGTGGGCCAGGTCCTCGACGAGCAGGGCATCGCGGTCCGGGTCGGCCACCACTGCGCCCGCCCCGTCTGCCTGCGGTACGGAATTCCCGCGACCACCCGAGCGTCGTTCTACCTGTACTCCACGCCGGCCGAGATCGACGCGCTGGTCGACGGCCTGGAGCACGTACGGAACTTCTTCGGCTGATGGGACGAGCGATCGCATGAAGCTGGACTCGATGTACCAGGAAGTCATCCTGGACCACTACAAGAACCCGCACGGGCGGGGCTTGCGGGATGGCGACGCCGAGGTGCACCACGTGAACCCCACGTGCGGCGACGAGATCACCCTGCGCGTGAAGTACGACGGTACGACCATCGAGGACGTCTCGTACGAGGGCCAGGGCTGCTCGATCAGCCAGGCCAGCGCCTCCGTGCTGAACGAACTGCTCGTCGGCAAGGAGCTGACGGACGCGCGGCGGATCCAGGAGACCTTCCTGGAGCTGATGCAGTCCAAGGGGAAGATCGAGCCGGACGACGCGATGGAGGAGGTCCTGGAGGACGCGGTCGCGTTCGCCGGGGTCTCCAAGTACCCGGCCCGGGTCAAGTGCGCCCTCCTCAGCTGGATGGCGTGGAAGGACGCGACGGCCCAGGCGCTGGGCGCCGACGCCGAAAGGAAGACGGCATGAGCGACACCGTGGAGATGAAGCCGGCCTCCGAGGAGGAGATCCGCGAGGCCCTGTACGACGTCGTCGACCCCGAGCTGGGCATCGACGTCGTCAACCTGGGGCTGATCTACGGCATCCACATCGACGACGCGAACATCGCGACGATCGACATGACCCTGACCTCGGCGGCCTGTCCGCTGACCGATGTCATCGAGGACCAGGCCAAGTCCGCCACGGACGGCCTCGTCAACGAGCTGCGCATCAACTGGGTCTGGATGCCCCCGTGGGGCCCGGACAAGATCACGGACGACGGTCGCGAGCAGCTTCGGGCGCTCGGGTTCAACGTCTGAGACCGACCACACGAGTGTGGCCCCCGGCGGAAGTCGCCGGGGGCCACACTCATGTCCGGGTCATGTCCGGGTCATGTCCGGGTGCCGTGCCGTCAGTCGAGGCCCTTCACCAGGCGGAAGAAGAAGTCCTGCCGGTTGCTGGTGTTGTAGCCGTACGGGTCCAGGACCAGCTCGAAGTTCCGGTGACGCACCACGCGGTCGGGGTAGTTCACCGACTGGAGCATCATCGCGTCCGAGTACGGCGACCGCACCGCGCAGAACGTCGCGTCCTGCTTGAAGAGGTTCGAGCCGTCGTTGCCGCTGACGCGGAGCCGGAAGTTCTGGTGCCTGACGTACCGTCCGTCCGCCGTGCGGAAGGAGTAGCAGTCGGACCTGGCGAGGCCGGAGACCACCTTGAAGGTGGAGTCCTCGCGGGTCTCGCTTCCGCTGTAGGTGCCCACCGGGTCGAGGCGGACGACACCGCCGCTCTCGTGCCAGTACCGGTCGGGGTAGTTGACGGCCTGTACGGACTTCCGGTTCACGGACGCCGACGGCTTCTTCCCGGGCGACGACGACTTGGACGGCTTGGGGGCCGGCTTCGCGCCGCCCTGCTGCTTGTCGTCCGAGCCGGAGTCCTCGGAGCCGGAGGAACCCTTGTCCTTGTCCTTCTCCTTGCCCCCGCCCTTGGAGCCGCCCTTGGCGTCCTGCGGCTCGGACAGCCCGCTCTTCCCGTCGGGGGCCGTGGTCGGCGACGCCGGGGGAAGGGAGAGCGGGGCGATCGGGTCGTCGGCCAGCGTGGTGCGGTCCGTGCGGGTCTGTGACGTGCCGTCAGCACCGGAGTCCTGAAGGACGATCGCGGTCACGCACGACGACACGACGGCCAGGGCGAGCGCTCCGGCCAGCCAGAGGCGGCGGGTGCCCGGTATTCGGGTGTCGTCGGGGGCGACACCGGTCTCCCACACCTTCGCGGATTGCAGCACCGGGAGGTTGGGGGTGTTCTGGTCCGGATCAGGTCCGGGCTTCGTTGGCGGCATGCGCGGTTCCCTCGGCGTCGCACAGGCGGACGCGAATTCGTCATGCGGGTCAGGGGAGGTGGTACGTGTCACCGGTGTGTGCGAACCCTTGCGGTCGTCACACAATCGGGAGATTGACCGTTGAAACAGTAGTGGACCAAGGGGTGTGCGGGGAGCCCTTTCGAGAGCGCTTCCATAACGGAACGGCCCCGAAACGGCGGCCTCTTGGGGAGACATTTCCGTGCGGGTGCGCCCGATCGGGGACGGACGGGGGCACCCGCGAGAGCCGTCGCCTCTTGTCCCGCCCTCGACGTATACGACTCCCGCCCTCGATGTGTACGACCGTACGTATCCATGTGTACGCTAGTACACATGGGATATCTGCTGCTCGGCTTCGCCATAGCCGCCGAGGTCGTCGCCACCACCGCGATGAAGTACAGCGAGGGCTTCAGCAAGGTGGGACCGTCGCTGATCACCGGGATCGGCTACCTGATCTCCTTCGGGCTGCTCGCCCAGGCGCTCAAGTCGATGTCGATCGGCACGGCCTACGCCATCTGGTCCGGCGTCGGCACCGCCAGCGTCGCCGCGCTCGGCCTCGTACTGTTCGGTGAGGGGCTGAGCCCCGCCAAGGCCGCCGGAATCGGGCTGATCGTGGCGGGAGTCGTCGTCCTCAACCTGGGAGGCGCCCACTGATGGCCCGGCGTTACGACCCCGAGCGGCGGCAGCGGATCATCGACGCGGCGATCCGTGTCGTCGGGGAGAAGGGTATCGCCGGGCTGAGTCACCGGAGCGTGGCCGCCGAGGCGGACGTACCGCTCGGCTCGACGACGTACCACTTCAAGACCCTCGACGACCTCATGGTGGCGGCGCTGCGGCAGGCCAACGAGGGGTACGCGCGCACGGTCCTGGCCCGCGGCGCCCTCCAGGACCCGGAGTCCGACCTGGCCGCCGAACTCGCCGCGCTCGGCAGCGAATGGTTCGCCGGTGACCGAACGGGTCTGGAGGTCGAGTACGAGCTCTACCTGGCCGCCCTGCGCCGCCCGGCTCTCCGCCCGGTCGCCGCGGAGTGGGCGGAGGGCTTCGCCGACTGCCTCGCCCTGCGCACGGATCCGGTGACCGCGCGGGCCCTGGTCGCCCTGATCGACGGGATCTGCCTCCAGGTGCTGCTGACGGGGGCGCCGTACGACGAGGGGTACGCGCGGGAGGTGCTGGCGCGGGTGATCGGCTGAGAGGGCGCTCGCCCGGTCCCGGCGGGGCGGCGACGGGAGGGGCGCCGCCCCGGATGCCCGGCTCCTGAGACGGCCGTGGTGTGGGTTGGCCTGGGCCGCCTCCGGGCGGTTAGGTTTCCCTCATGACCGACACGACTGCTCCTCGCACCACCGGCGCCGTGGCCGCCGGCCTCGCCACGATCGCCGCCGACGGCACTGTTCTCGACACCTGGTACCCCGCGCCCGAGCTCGCCGCCGAGCCGGGCCCGTCCGGCACCGAGCGGCTCGACGCCGAGCGGGCGGCCCAGCTGCTGGGCGGCGGCGCGACGGCGGCGATCGGTCAGGACACCCGCCGGGGCGTCGAGGTCGTCGCGGTCCGCACGGTCATCTCCTCGCTCGACGAGAAGCCGGTCGACACGCACGACGCCTACCTGCGCCTCCACCTGCTCTCCCACCGCCTGGTGAAGCCGCACGGCCAGAGCCTGGACGGCATCTTCGGCCTCCTGGCCAACGTCGCCTGGACCTCGCTCGGCCCGGTCGCCGTCGACGACCTGGAGAAGGTCCGGCTCAACGCGCGCGCCGAGGGGCTGCACCTCCAGGTGACGTCCGTCGACAAGTTCCCGCGGATGACGGACTACGTGGCCCCCAAGGGCGTCCGTATCGCCGACGCGGACCGGGTCCGGCTGGGCGCGCACCTCGCCGAGGGCACCACGGTCATGCACGAGGGCTTCGTCAACTTCAACGCGGGCACCCTCGGCACGTCGATGGTGGAGGGTCGTATCTCCGCCGGTGTCGTCGTCGGCGACGGCTCCGACATCGGCGGCGGCGCCTCCACGATGGGCACGCTGTCCGGTGGCGGCAACGTCATCATCTCCATCGGCGAGCGCTGCCTGGTCGGCGCCGAGGCGGGCGTCGGCATCGCCCTCGGCGACGAGTGCGTGGTGGAGGCGGGCCTGTACGTCACCGCGGGCACCCGCGTCACGATGCCCGACGGCCAGGTCGTCAAGGCCCGCGAGCTCTCCGGCGCCTCGAACATCCTCTTCCGCCGCAATTCCGTCACCGGCACGGTCGAGGCCCGCCCGAACAACGCGGTCTGGGGCGGCCTGAACGAGATCCTGCACAGCCACAACTGACGACCGGCGAGCCGGTATCACGGAGCGCCCTTCCACGGCCCGAGCAGGGCCGGGGGAGGGCGCTGCGCGTGTGGGCGGCGGGTGTGCACCGCGCTGATCGTCCTTCGTCGAAGCCCCCGGCGATCCCGTACGGGTTGATCCGCGTGACCTTCCGGTGGGGGCGGCAGATGAACCCGTGGGACGCACAGTCCTATCAGAGGGCGAGCCGACGAGATGAGGGGCCGGACAGGATGAGGAGCGATCGGGTGAGGACCGTGGCACGAGTGGTGAGCGGGGTGGTGGGCGCGGCCGTGGTGTGTGGGTTGCCCGCCGGTGTCGCGCATGCCGACGAGACCAACCGGGGCTCGCACAACGGCCCCCGGATCGGGCTCGTCAATGTCGGCCAGGTCGACGACCCGATGGAGGACGTGCTGGAGCACACCCTGCTGTTCGGTGACGGGTACCGCTGGGGCTGAGCCAGTCCAGCCGCGCAGGGGCCGGGGCCCGCACCGCGTTCGCGCGTCGTGCGGGCCCCGGCCCCTGTCCGGGAACTTTTTTCGGCGTACCGGCATAGCGGGGGGCGGATCCGCGCGTCACACAGAGCACAGGGGCGGGACACAAGTCCCGCGGGGGAAGAGAAGGTGACGATGGATGCCGCAGGTCAGGAGAGTTTCCGTGAGTTCGTGGCCGGGCGGTCGTCGGCGCTGCTGAAGACCGCCGTACTGCTCAGCGGCGGCGACCGGCACGCCGCCGAGGACCTGCTGCAGAACGCGCTCATCAAGGCCGCCGGCCGCTGGCAGCGGATCGACGAGCCCGAGGCGTACGTACGGCAGATCCTGTACCGGCAGCAGATCAGCCGCTGGCGGCTGAAATGGCGTCGCAGGGAGGTCACCGTCGCCGAGCTGCCCGAGAGCGGCGCCGCCGACGGCGTGGCCGGGGTGGAACTGCGCCTGGTGATGCGCGGCGCGCTCGCCCGGCTGACCGCACGGCAGAGGACCATGCTCGTGCTGCGCTACTTCGAGGACCTGCCCGAGGCGGACGTGGCCCGCATCCTCGGCTGCTCCGTCGGGACCGTCCGGTCCACCACCCACCGCTCCCTCGCCCGGCTGCGGGAACTCGCGCCCGAACTGGCCGGTCTCGGCCGGGCCGCGGTCGAGCAGCGGCCTTCCCGTGACTTCTCGCCCGTGGAGGTGCGTCCATGAACGTCGACGAACTGGTGCGCGACTCCCTGCGGGAGCAGGCCGCCGAACAACCGCCGCTGGAGCCCGGCTTCGCCGACCGCGTGCTGAACGTGCGGCGCCGACGCCGTACCCGCAGGATCGCCACCGTCGCCGCGGCGACCGCCGCCGTGGTCGCCGTCGCGGTCGCCGTGCCGCTGCTGGAGTCCGGCAAGGACGAGGTGCGGCTCGCCAGCGAGATGAACAAGAGTGACATCATCGCCCACCCCGACCAGTCGCCTCCGCGCGACCTGATCGCCGCCGGGGACGTGGCGCTGGCCGCGTACTACACGTACTCCACGGTCAAGGCGTCCGAGGACACCGCGGTCAGACAGCGTACGTATCGGATCCTCGACCAGCGGACCGACAAGTACATGAAGGACGACCGCTGGTCCGTGGTCTCGGTCGCCCCCGGAATGCGGACCGCCGCCGTCCTGGAGCGGGACCTGCCGGTCAAGCGGATCGGCCTGCTCGACCTCCTCACCGGCGAGGTGGACCGCTGGATCCCGGTCGACCGGGGCGTCGCGGGCGTCGAGTTCTCGTCCGACGGCGGCAAGCTCGTCGCCACCACGTACAGCCAGAACCCCGACCTCCTCACCAGGGTGGACTACGACTCCGACGGCGACGGCAAGAACAACGACTACGAACCGGACCACGCGTCCCACCGGACCGGGTTCTACGTCGTGGACGTCGACTCCGGGAAGGCCGACTGGAGCAAGGTCACCGAGGACCGGGAGGGGCTCCTCAACGCTCGCCAGGACTTCTCCTTCAGCGGCGAGGCCACTTCGGTGTACACCGGGCTGACCGAGGAGCCGCATCAGCAGTACTACGACCTCAAGGGCAACAGGGTCCCCGCGCCGCCGGACGAGATGTATCTGCACTGGATGGTCGACGCACGGCTCTCCCCGGACGGCAGGCTCGCGGCCGGCGGCTTCGCGGGCGGCGCCAAAACGACCGCCTCCTGGATCCTCGACCCCCGCACCGGCAAGCCCCTCCACAAGGTGCCCGGGCAGCGACTGCTCTCCTGGGTCGACAACAAGCGGCTCATCGCCTGGGACATCACTCCCGGGGACAACGAGTTCCACAACGCCCTGGTGCTCGTCACCATCGGCAGCGACACGACGCTCCCGCTCAGCGGCGCCCGCAAGGGCAACGACGGCGCCGCCGGCCGCTGGAGCCCGGTCTTCGCCACCCGCTGACCAGCGGGGCCGCGCCGCCTCCGCCGACTGCCGGGACGTGCGCCGCCCCCGCCGACCGCGGGGGCGTGCCTCCTCAGGCGGCGACCAGGGCTTCGTACGCCCGAAGCAGCCCGTCGGTCACCTCTCGGCCGGCGGGCCGCAGCGGTGCCCGGACCGGGCCCGCGGGCAGGCCGAGCCGCCCGAGCAGGGCCTTCGCCGTGACGGTGCCGGGCAGGCCGGAGGCCATCATCGCCTCCGTGAGCGGGACCGCCGCCCGCTGCAACCGTGCGGCCTCCGCGGTGTCGCCCCGGTCGAACGCGTCCACGATCGACCGGAAGTGACGGGGCGCGGCGTTGGCGACGGTGCCGATGTAGCCCGCGCCGCCGAGCGCGTACAGCGCCAGGACGTACTCGTCGCAGCCCGTGTAGTACGCCAGGTCCGTCTCCGCCAGCACCTTCTGGGTCCCGAGGAGGTCGTACGCGCAGTCCTTCACGGCCACGATCCGGGGGTGGGCCGCGAGACGGATCATGGTCGGCGGTTCGATCCGGGTGCCGGTGCGGCCGGGGATGTCATACAGGGCGAGCGGGAGGCCGCAGCGGTCGGCGAGTTCACGGAAGTGGGCCTCGACTGCGTCCTGCGGGGGCCTGCTGTAGTACGGAGTGACCGCCAACAGGCCGTCCGCGCCCGCCTTCTCGGCCGCCAGGGCCAGCTCCACGGTGTGCCGGGTGTCATAGGTGCCGACGCCCGCCACGATCGTGGCCCGGTCCCCGACCGCCGCCCGGACCGCGCGGATCAGCTCCGCCTTCTCCGCGTCCGTCGTCGTCGGCGCCTCACCCGTCGTACCGGACAGGACCAGTCCCTCGCAGCCCTCCGCCACCAGCCGGTCGGCGAGCCGCTCGGCCCCGTCGAGGTCGAGCGCCCCGCTCGGGGTGAACGGGGTGATCATCGCGCAGAGGGCGCGGCCGAAGGGGGCGGGGCGGTGGCGGTGCGAGGTGGTGGTCATGGGGGGTAGTCTCGACGTGCGCATTGTGAAGCTCCACTTAATTCTTCTACGTGGTATGCGGAAGCTCTGCTACGAGGAATTGCCGTGGAGGTCGGCTGCCTAGCGTGGGTCCGTCCGGGTACTCGGGGTCTCCCGAGAGGTGAGGAGGCGGAACTGTGACCGGGACCCTCGAAACCAGGCCGGACCGAGCCGCGCGTTCCGGGGCACGCGCGCAGGATCACCACTCCGTGGGGGAGCTGGTGGGACAGGCCACCGAACAGCTCTCCCTGCTCGTGCGCCAGGAGATGGCCCTCGCCAAGGAGGAGCTGGCCGAGAAGGGGCGGCGCGCGGGGCGCGGCGGCGGGCTGCTGGGTGCGGCCGGAGCCGTCGCCTACGTCGGGTTCATGACGATGGCCGGCGCCGCCGTCGCGGCGTTCTCCCTGATCGTGGACGTGTGGGCCGCCGCGCTCATCGTGATGGGCGTGCTGTTCGTGATCGCGGCCGTCCTGGCCGCCGTCGGACGCGCCCAGCTCAGGCGGGCGACCCCGCCCAAGCCCGAACAGGCGCTCGACAGCGTCAAGGCGGACGTCGACGAGATCAAGGGAAGGGCACGGCGATGATGATGGCCATGGGTGCGTCCGGTGGTGCGAAGGGGTGGTCGGAAGCCAAGGAGAGCATCGGGGCGAAGGGCCCCGACGAACTCCGCCGGCAGATCGAGCTGACCCGGTCCCGGCTCGGCGACACGGTCGAGGAACTCGCCGCCAAGGCCGATGTGAAGGCGCGCGCCCGCGCGCGCATGGACTCCGTGAGGGAGCGGGTGCCCCGGGAAGCGGTCATCGTGGGCGGGGCGGGGGTGGCCGTCGTCGCCACCGGCGTCTTCGTGTGGCGGCATTACTACCATTGATCACGAGCGGCGCCCGGGTCCGGTCGGAGAGGCGACGGAACCGGTGCCGGCCGCCGTGGGGCTCGGCGTCGTGATCCGGGGCGGGGTCAGCCGGTCATGACCTGACGGAGCAGGTCCACGAGCGGCTGTACGGGGACGGTGGGGTCGAACGCGCGCTGGACGCCGATGCCGATCCCGAGACTGAGAAGGACGAAGGCGGCGGTGTCCGCGGGCATGTGGGGCGTGACGCCCAGTTCCTGCATCTGAGCCCGGATGAGGTCCGCGAGGGCCCCGGTGACGGCGCGCCGTCGGTGGGCGAGCTGTTCGCAGACGTGTGCGTCGCGGCGGTTGGCGGTGGCGAACTCGACTTCCAGCGCGGTCCACGAGCTGTCGCCTATGTGCCGCTCGGCCCACCGGGCGAATCCCGCGAGCCTGTCCTCCAGGCGGGGCGCGTCTCCCATCTCGGCGGCGATGTACGCCACTTGTTGCAGGGCGATGCGGTCCAGGACGGCCAGGCAAAGCTCGTTCTTGGTCGCGAAGTTGGAGTACACCGCGCCCTTCGAGTAGCCGGCGGCCTCCGCGACCCGCTCGATGGACGTCTTCGTGAAGCCGTCGCGCAGGAAGAGGTCGTGCGCGGTGTCGAGGACGTGTTCGCGGGTGCGGGCCTGGCTCTCGGTCCGGGTCAGTCTTGCCACGCCTGCAGAATACCGCTAGCTTCCAGATACCGTTGATATCTGAATTCCAGGGGGATCTGTGGCTCCACGGCGTGCACTGGTGGTCGGGTGCGGCGGCACGCTCGGCTTCGCCTGGACGGTCGCCGCGCTCACCGCCGTGGAAGCGGAGCTGGACTGGGACGTGCGGACCGCCGAGGTGTCGGTGGGGACGTCCGCCGGGGCGGAAGTCGTGTCCGCTCTCGGCTCCGGGCGGTCCGTGTCCGACCTGCTCGCGGCGGTACGGGGAGAGACCGGCGCGGACCCGGTGCTACTCGCACACGTCCACGCCCACCCGGGTGCGCTGCCTCCCGTCCCGTGGCCCGGGCTGCCGGGGTCGGGGCTGGCGACCGCTGCCGTACGCGGCCGGGTCTCGCCGGGGTCGGGGCTGGTGGGGCTGCTGCCGCGCGGCCGTGGTGATGCGCGTTGGCTGCACCGATTCGGTGCCGCGCTGGCGGAGGGCCGCCCGTGGCCGGATTCCACGCGCACCTGGCTGGTCGCGGCCGACGCGCGCTCGGGCCGGCGGGTCGCGTTCGGCGCGCCGGGAGCTCCGGCCACGGACCTGGGCAGCGCGATCGCCGCGTCCTGGGCGATCCCGGGCTGGTTCCCGCCGGTGCGGATCGACGGGCGGACCTACCTCGACGGCGGCGCCGTGTCCCCGACCTCGGCGGACCTCCTCGTACCCCTGGGGCTGGACGAGGTGGTGATCGTCGCTCCCATGTCGACCTCCGGGGGCGCACCCGCCACCGGCCTGAGCCGTCTCGAACGGCTCCTGCGCCGCTGGATGACCCGGACCGTCGACGCCGAGGAACGCCTCTTGCGTGCGGCGGGATGCCGCGTCGTCCGGATCGAGCCCGGGGTGGAGGAACTGGCCGTGATGGGGGCCAACTTCATGGACCCACGACGGCGCGCGGCCACGCTCGACGTCTCCCTGCGCACCGCGCCCGACCGCCTCAAGCGAGCCATCGACAGGAGCATCGCGGCATGAGCACACACGTAGAGGTCCTCGTCGTCGGCGCCGGTATCTCCGGGGTCGGCGCCGGCGCCAGGCTCCGCGGCGCCGGTGTCCGGGACTTCCTGATCATCGAGGCGGCCGACGACTTCGGCGGCACCTGGCGGGCGAACACCTATCCCGGCTGCCAGTGCGACGTACCGTCCCGCCTCTACAGCTACTCCTTCGCTCCGAACCCGGACTGGACGCGGGTGTACGCGCACCAGTCGGAGATCCTCACGTACGTGCGGCGGGTCGCCGACACGTACCGGCTGCGCGAGCACACCCGGTTCGGGGTGCGTATGACCGAAGCGCGATGGCAGCCCGGCCAGGCCCGCTGGCTCGTCCGTACCGACGCCGGTGAGTTCACCGCCCGGTTCCTGATCGCCGGGGCCGGCCCCTGGAACGAGCCTTACGTCCCGGACGTCCCCGGCCTCGACGGTTTCCCCGGCGAGGTGTTCCACTCCGCGCGCTGGAACCACGACTACGACCTGCGCGGCAAGCGCGTCGCGGTGATCGGCACCGGCGCCTCGGCCGTGCAGTTCGTCCCGGCGATCGCCCCCGACGTCGCCCGCCTGCATCTGTTCCAGCGCACCGCCCAGTGGGTGCTGCCCAAGCTGGACCATCACATACCGAAGGCCGAACGGTGGGCGATGCGCCACCTGCCGGGCGCGCGAGCCGCGGTGGCGGGGCTGGAGTACCGGGCCATGGAGACGCTCGGACGTGGATTCCGGCGCCCCGGGCTGATGCGTGGCGTCCAGGCCGTCGCACGGGCCCACCTGCGGGCCACGGTCCGCGACGCCGAACTGCGCCGCAAGCTGACCCCCGACTACACCATCGGCTGCAAGCGCATCCTGTTCTCCAACCACTACTACCCCGCGCTGCGGCGACCGAATGTCGACGTGCACGCCGCCGAGGTGCACGCCGTCAAGGGCAACACCGTGCACGGCGCCGACGGCAGCGCCGCCGAGGTGGACGCGATCATCCTCGGCACCGGCTTCCACATCCTCGACATGCCGCTCGCGGGCCTCGTCCGAGACGGCGCCGGCCAGTCGCTCGCCGACCGCTGGCAGGGCTCCCCCGAGGCGTACCTCGGCACCGTCGTCGCGGGCTTCCCCAACGCCTTCCTGCTCCTCGGCCCCGGCCTGGGCACCGGGCACTCGTCGGCGTTCGCCATTCTGGAGGCACAGCTCGGCCTCGTCCTGGGCGCCATCAAGGCCGCACGGGAGCGGAGTTGGTCGGTGCTGGAGGTACGCGACGACGTGCAGGCCGCGTACAACGCCCGGCTGCAGACCGCGCTGGCCGGCACCGTCTACAACGCCGGTGGGTGCAGGAGCTACTACCTCGACGCCAATGGCCGCAACAGCTTCAGCTGGCCTTGGTCCACCGACCGGCTTCGCGCCGAGGTCGGTCGCTTCGAGCCGCAGGACTTCACCGCTTCCTGAGCCGGGGGAACCCCACCGCACCGCCCTCAGTTGATCGGCTCGACGTCCCGCGAGGTCGTCGTTCGGGCCCTCGCCTCCCGCAGGGCACGTAGCCGCGGCGGCCAGGCGCGTGTGTCGCGGGGCTCGACGTACGGCTCCTCCGAGGGCGGACGGCCCTGGACGATGCCGCGTTCGCGGGACAGCTCGGCGTCGAACTCCAGGCCGAGGAGGATCGCCATGTTGGTCAGCCAGAGCCAGACCAGGAAGACGACGGCGCCGGCCAGGGTGCCGTACGTCTTGTTGTACGAGCCGAAGTTGGCCGCGTAGACGGCGAACCCGGCCGACACGACGAGCCAGATCAGGGTGGCGACCACCCCGCCGGGACTGACCCAGCGCAGGCCCCGGCCGCGGACGTTGGGCGCCGCCCAGTACAGCAGCGCGATCATCAGGGTCACCAGCACCAGCAACACCGGCCACTTGGCGACGCCCCACACCGCGATGGCGGCGTCGCCGAGCCCCACCATCGTGCCCGCCCGCTCGGCCAGCGGCCCCGTGAACACCACGATCACCGCGCTCACGGCGATCATCAGCATCAGCACGAGGGTCAGCGCGATCCGCAGCGGCGTCAGCTTCCACACCGGCCGCCCCTCAGGCAGGTCGTACACCGCGTTGGAGGCACGGATGAACGCGGCCACGTAACCGGACGACGACCACACCGCCGTCAGCAGGCCGACGACGGCCAGCACCCCACCGGTGCCTCCGCCGCTGTCGCTCAGCTGTACGACGGCGTCCCGGAGCACGTCCCGCGCGGGGCCCGGCGCCAAGTCGCCGATGTTGTCCAGGAGTCCGTCGATGGTGCGCTGCCCGGCGACACCGAGCAGCGACACGGTGAGCAGCAGTGCGGGGAACAGGGACAGCACGCCGTAGTACGTCAACGCCGCCGCCCGGTCCGCGAGATCGTCGTCCAGGACCTCCTTGGCCGTGCGCCGCACCACCGCCCACCAGGAACTCTTCGGCAGCCGGATCGGGCTGCCCGCCACCTCGGGCCCCTCCCCGGTCCCGGTTCCCTCGCCTGCCCCCGACCCCATCCCCGTTACCGCCCCCGTGTTCGCCTGCGCGGCGTCGGACCGCTTCTCGTCCATGACCAGGCGGGTCTCCCGAATTCTGGCCTCGAATCGCGGAGTTGACCTGAATCCTGGTTGAGGTTGAAGGGTGGGGGTGTCCGTCCGTCGAGCACCGAACCTCGGAGAGCGTCATGACCCGTCGTACCGATGTCCATCCCGTCCTCGACCGCCCCGGCGTCGGGGCGCCCTTCTTCAGCACCTGGCGGGTCGGCACGCCGCAGCGGCAACGCCAGGTCGTCGAAGCCGTGGCCGACACCTGGCTGGGGCGGCCCTGGCCCGCCGAAGGGCTGCTGGGCTACTTCCTCTACACCGGCGAGGACGGCTCCACCCTGCTGCACTACTCGCAGTGGGCCGACGAGCAGGCCTACGAGGCCTTCGTGCGGACCCGCCGGCAGGAACGCAACGACGCGATCGACACCGCCGTGCCGGACATCGAGCGCGTCCGGCTCGGGCGCTACCGCCACTACCGCAGTCTCACCGGCGGTGATCACGACACGCGGGTGCCGGGATGCGTGGTCATCGTCGACGTCGAGTTCGACGCCCCGGATCCGGACCGGCAGCGGGCCTGGGTGGACGCCGTGGAGGAGGCGCTGGCCGCCGACCCGAACCAGCATCCCGGCGGTATCGCCGCCCACTTCCATCTCGGCACCGACGGCACCCGGGTCCTGAACTACGCCGAGTGGGAGAGCGCCCAGGCCCACATCGACGCGCTCGCCGGGGACGGCGACGGCGTCGGTTCTGCCACCGAACCGTGGCACCGCGTCCAGACCTGGCCGGGGCTGAAGGGCAGCACGGTCAGCCGGTACGCGTACGCCCTCGGCCTCGTCCCGGACTGAGACAGAAGGGGGAGGGGCGAGAAGCGACAGGTCGGCGGTCGGACGTCCCCTAGCCGAACACTCGAATCGTCTGGACAAGAAAAGTTTTCGGTGAGAGGGTGGAGTCATGTGGGACGTCACCGTGATCGAGGACCCGGAGGCCGCGGCCGTGTCGCTGGACCCCGTACGGGCCCGGCTGCTGGCGGAGCTGGCGGCCGGCCCGGCGAGCGCCGCGATGCTGGCCGGAAAGGTCGGGTTGCCCCGCCAGAAGGTGAACTACCACCTCAAGGCGCTGGAGCAGCACGGCCTGGTCGAACTGGCGGAGGAGCGCCGCAAGGGCAACGTCACCGAGCGGCTGATGCGGGCGACCGCCGCGTCGTACGTGATCTCGCCGCTCGCGCTCGCCGCCGTGCAGCCGGACCCGGACCGCTTCCGGGACCAGCTCTCGGCGCGCTGGCTGCTCGCGCTCGGCGCCCGGCTCGTCCGTGACGTCGGGTCGCTGATCACCGGCGCGGCGAAGGCGCGGCAACGGCTCGCGACCTACGCGCTCGACGGCGAGGTCACCTTCGCCTCGGCGGCCGACCGCGCCGCGTTCGTACGGGAGCTGACGGCCGGGGTGGGCGCCCTCATCCGCAAGTACGACGCTCCGGGCGCCGAGGGCGGCCGGGCGCACCGCGTCGTCGTCGCCGTCCACCCCGCGATCACCCGTCCGGCAGGGACGGGGGACGAGGGCGCGGCCACCGCCGAGCCCGGCGCCGAGGCCACGGCTGCCCGCATGGCCGACCGTCCGGCCGACCGCCCGGCCCACCCCCTGACCGGATCCCCGGCCGGGGACCCCGCCCTCGAAACTCCCTCGCATCCGTAGTACTCAGGAGCCACCATGTCCAAGGAATTCGAGATCGCCCGAGAGTTCGAGGTCGATGCCACGCCCGAGCAGGTGTGGGACGCCGTCACCAGCGGTACCGGCGGCTGGCTGTGGCCGATGGAGGCGCCCGAGCCGCGGGTCGGCGGCAAGGGGCCCTTCGGTTCCGAGGTCATCGCCTGGGAGCCGCCGCACCGGTACACCAACCGGGTGGAGGACGTCGACGGCATCTCCGAGCAGACCATCAATCAGCTCGACTACACGATCGAGCCGCGCGACGAGGGCCGCCGCGCCTGGGTGCGGTACGTGCACAGCGGCGTCTTCGTCGACGACTGGGACAACCAGTACGACGCCGCCGGCCGCCACACCGACTTCTACCTCCACACCCTGCGCCAGTACCTGACGCGCTTCGCGGGCCGCCCGCTCACCGCCTTCGCCACGTTCGAGGGGCCCGAGGCGTCCTCGGCCGCCGGCGCGTTCACCGCCGTCGCGCGGGCGCTCGGCCTCGCCGACGACACCGCCGAGGGCGCGCGCGTCCGGGCGGAGGGGCCCGAGGGGAAGCCCCTGGACGCGGTGGTCGACTACCGCAACCCCTACTTCCTCGGGCTGCGCACCGACGACGCCCTCATCCGCTTCTTCGGCCGCGGCCACTGGGGCCACCCCGTCGGTGTCAGCGTCCACGACTTCGCGCCGGGTGCCGACGCCGAGGCCGACGAGGCGGCATGGAAGGGCTGGCTGAACGGCGTGTTCAGCCAGCCCTGAAAGATCCGGAACCCTCAGCGGGTCACGGGCGGAACCGCAGCACCGACGGGTCGTGGTCGCTGATCTGGTCGTGGAACTCCGCGTTGATGTGCACGCTGTCGTACGTGAACTCGCACGAACGGCGGATCGACGGGCTGACCAGGATCTGGTCGAGGACCTGTGCGTTGCCCTGGTAGACGTACGAGTAACGCTCGTTCTTCGGCAGCGACTTGACCGAGGACCACAGCGCGCCGCCGTCCTCCAGCAGCTTGGCGGTGTCGGAGAACTCGAAGTCGTTGATGTCGCCGAGGGCGATGACGTTCGCGTTCTTCTGCTTCGCCAGGATCTCCTTGACGAACGTGTTCACGGCGGTCGCCTGGAGATGGCGCTGCGTCTCCGAGCTGCGCGCCGGCGGCTGGAACTGCGAGTGCAGCGCCTGGTCCCCGCCCTTGGACGAGAAGTGGTTCGCGATGACGAACACCGACTGGCCACGGAAGGAGAACTCGCCGACGAGCGGCTTGCGGCTGTTGGTCCAGGCGGCGTTCGCCGGGTCGATACGACCGGGCGAGAGGGTCAGCCGGGCCTTGCCGTACGCCTTCGTCACACCGACCGCGGTGGTGGCGTCGCCGCCCGCGCGGTCGGTGAAGGACACCCGCTCCGGGTTGAACAGGAACACCTGGCGGATGTTGCCGCCGGGCTCGCCGCCGTCCGCGAGGTCGACCGGGTCGATGGAGCGCCAGTCGTACGTCGGGCCGCCGGCCGCCACGATGGCGTCGATCAGCTTCTTCACCGTCTGGTCGGCGGCGACCGTACCGTCCTTCGTGGCACCGTTGTTGTCCTGGATCTCCTCCAAGGCCACGACGTCGGGCGACTTCAGGTTGTTCACGATCGCGGCCGCGTGGGCGGCGAACGTGGTGTCGGAGGGGTCCAGGTTCTCGACGTTGTACGTCGCCACCGCGAGTTCGCCGCGCGCCTGCTTACGGGTCGTCTCGCGCTCCAGGCCGCCCTGCTCCAGGGTGCCGAGCTTGCTCGCGACGAGCGTGTAGCCGCCGAACTGGCTGTAGTCCAGGGGGCCCTCGGTGGTGCCCGTCAGGACGTCGCCGACGTTCGCCTTCGGGAAGTCCGCGGCCGCGCCGAGCGACTGGATCTGGAGCCGGCCGGTGTTCTGCGAGGTGTACGAGCCGTAGACCGTGCCGCCGCGGCGGCTGGCGTTCTCCCGCGGCTTCACGGTGACCCACAGCTCGGTGAACGCGTCGGTCGCCGTGACCACACGGGCGTCGGCGACCTGGACGTTCATGCCCTCCAGGGACTCGTAGTAGTCCAGGGCGTAGGCGGCGGGGTCGAGGGTGAGCCCGTTGACCGAGCCGTTCGCGGCGGAGTCGCCGGCCGGGGCGTACGCCTTCGGTACGGACGCGGCGTCGATGACGGTCGCGGCCGGGACGGCGTTGCCACTGGAGACCACGGTGACGGTGGGGCGGGAGAGCTGGGTGACCGACTGGTTTCCGGACGAAGTGCCGCCCGGCACGAACTCGCCGACCGTGCCCGACACCGTGACCGCGTCGCCCACGGAAACCTTCGGCGTGGAGCTCGTGAAGACGAAGATGCCCTCGCTCGTGGCCGGGCTGTCGTCCGCCCGGGTGTCCTGCATCCAGAAGCCGCGCGACGAACCGTAGGTCCGTACACCGGTGACGATGCCCTCGACACCGGTGACCTGCTGGCCGGCGAGCGGCGAGGTGCGCGTGGTGCCCTGGATGTCGTGGATGCGTATGGTGTCCGCCGCGGCGGGCGAGGTCAGAGCCACGGCGGAGACGGTGGAGCAGATGGCGGCGACGGTCAGCGCGCCGATGCGCGCGGTTCTCTTGCTCGGCAAGGAAATCCCTCCGGGGACGTACATGGGCGCCGGGACGAGGGTGGACGGGGGGTGGCCAGATACCGGTGGGGCGGCGTGACGCGCGTAGAACGCCGGAACGCCCGAGAGGGGCGTCCGGGGAGGCCGGGGTCTCGCCCCCGTAGCTACCCGTGAGTTTCTACGCGCGTCAATCTCCTGCCTGGTCAGGCCCGTTGTCAAGGTTTCGGCCACGTCCGACTCCTGGCAGGTACATGAACCGGGCGGCATGGGTGGATATCCGTCTAGGCTGAGCGGTTGCCGAGGTGGTGCGCGGACCGGCCCCGCCTCGCCATCGATGATGCTTGTTCCGCACACCGCTCGCCGTCGTTCGTCCCCGAGGAGAACTCCGCCGATGTCAGACAGCTCGCCACTGCCGCCGGTGCGGCTCCGCTCCGAGGCGGAACTGGCGCGGGACGCGCTCGCCACCCCGCTGCTCTCGCGCGCCGCGCGACTCGCCCGCTGGGCCGGGCCGGAGACGCGGGTGGGCGCCGGGGGCGAACTCGTCGAGGAACAACTGCCCGCCGCGGCCGAGGCGCTCGGGCTCACCGGCGAGGGAGCCGCCGCCGGGGGCGCCGCCGGGACCGCCGCCGGGGGCACCACCCTTGAGGACGCGGCGGCCCTGGCGAGCGAGGCGTGGCGGGTGGCAGTGGACACCGGGCTCGTCGAGATCGTGGACCCGGACGAGGAGGAGGGGAGCGCGGTCACCACCGGCGACGCGCTGGCACTCCTCACCTCCGGCTCGCCCCGCGACGTCCTCGGCGTGTGGCTCGCCGCGCTGGAGGCCGCGCTGGCCGACGCGAGCGTGCCCGAACTCGACGGCCTCGTCGACGCCATGGAGTCCGGCGGCGAGATCGACTTCTCCGCGCTGGACTGGGACCCCGACGCCGAGGCGGAGTTCCTCGACGGGGTGCTCGGCAACCTCTACCTCCTCACCGTCAACGAGGACGGACCCGGCGACGGGCCGGTGCCGCTGCCCGCCCTCGCCGCGTCGATGATCGTGCCGGACGACATGGGGGAGCCCACCAACGACGTCCTGGAGCAGGTGTCGGACGCGATGATGCGGCTCGACGACCAGTTCCGGGTACTGGAGCCGGTCGGGCTGGTGGAGTACCAGCCCGTGGACGAGGCGCTCATGACGGACGCGGAGGAGACCGCGGCCGCGGGGGACGCCCCGACCGCCGAGGGCGCCGGGAGCGGTCCGGTCGTCGACGACACCGATGTCACCCGGTACGGCATGGTGCGGCTCACCCCGCTCGGGTTGTACGGGATGCGGGCGCGCCTCCAGGAGGCGGGACTCGTGGCGCCGGCGGTCGGGGACCTCTCCGACAAGGGCGCGGACGTGCTGCTCGACGGCACCGCCGGGTATCCGCCGGGGGCGGCCCTCGCCGAGACCGAGCAGTGGCTGGCCCGGCATGAACCGCTGGCCGCCGCACGCGAGTTGCTCGCCGCCGCCCGGGGGGCCGACGAGGGGGCGCCGTTGCGGCGGTTGCGCTGCCAGCAGGCGCTGTCCCTGGTGGGCGCCGCCGCGGAGCCCGCGCTGCGGGAGGTGCTCGACGACGCGGAACTGGGCGGGCTCGCCCGGGTGTGGCTCACCGAGCGGGGCGCGGCGGAGGTGCCGGCGCCGTCCGAGGAGATGGTGTTCTGGCTGACCATCGACACGGTGGCCGCGCAGCTGGCGGCCGAGGGGAACTCGGCGGAGCTGCGGGGGCTGGTGGAGGGGCTCGCGCAGCAGCACCGGGGGTTCTTCGACGCGGCGTGGCGGGTGGGGCATCCGGCCACGGCGGACGTGCTGGAGGCGATGGGGCGGATCCATCCGGACAAGCGGGTGGCGAAGGAGGCGCGGAAGGCGGCGTTCAAGGCGCGGTCGCAGAAGGGGGAGTGACGGCTGCCGGGCGCCTCATAGCTCGGGGTGCGCCTGTTGTTGGCGGGTGCGGGTGCGGGTGCGTTGTGGTTTCCCGCGCGGTTCCCCGCGCCCCTGAAAAGCGGCCGGGGCTGCGCCCCGTGCTTTTCGACGGCGCCATCGTGGGCGCGAACAGCTCGCAACCACCCGCACCCGCCCGACCACCCCGGTCCCCCGACTCCTCCCGCGGTGTTCAACCCGCGTTCAGGCAGGGGCGGGACAGTGCGGCGCGAAGCCTGGGCCCGCCACCCTCCACGGTCCTCCCACCGCACGCCTCCCACCGCACGCAGGAGACAGCATGTCGCTCACCCGCAGGGACTTCGCCAGTCGATCCGCGGTCACCGGCGCCGGTGTCGCGCTGGCCGGCACCGTGGGCGCCCTCGCCACCGCGCCGAACGCCCTCGCCGCCTCGGACGCGGACGTGGACGGCGCCGGCCTCGACGGCTCGGACGGCAAGGGGGCGCACCGGCACGGCGGGGTCGGTTACGGGCCCCTCGTGCCCGACCCGGAGGGGATCCTGGCGCTGCCGGCCGGGTTCACCTACACGATCCTCACCTACAGCGGGCGGACCAGACTGGAGTCCGGTGAGTTCACCCCGGGCAAGCACGACGGCACCGCCGCGTTCCCCGGCCCCCGGGGCACCACCCTCCTCGTCAACAACCACGAACTGAAGGGCCCCCGCGCCAACTGGCCGCACCCGGTGCCGCTCACCGAGGGACTCGTGTACGACCCGGCCGCGTCCGGCGGCTGCACGGTCGTGGAGGTCCGCCCCGACGGCCGGGTCGCCGAGTGGGTCGGTATCGCGGGCACCTCCACCAACTGCGCGGGCGGCAGCACCCCGTGGGGCACCTGGCTCACCTGCGAGGAGAACTCCGACCGGGCCGGCGTCAACGGCATGACCAAGGACCACGGCTACGTCTTCGAGGTCGACCCCTGCGACCGGCGCGCCAACCGTGACCCGAAGCCCCTGAAGTTCTTCGGCCGGTACGACCACGAGGCCGTCGTCATCGACCCCCGGCGCGGCCACGCCTACCTCACCGAGGACGCCGCAGGCCCCAACGGCCTCTTCTACCGCTGGACCCCGCCGAAGGGCTTCACCCACGGCCCCCGCAGGTTCCGCGCCCTCGCCGACGACGCGGGTGTCCTCCAGGCGCCCAAGTGCTACGACTCCGGCGGCCGTTTCGTCGACGACCTCTCCCGTGCCACCAGGATCGGCACCGTCTACGGCGTCGACTGGATCGACGTCCCCGACCGGGACGCGCGGACCGTCGCCGTGCGCAAGCAGTTCGACGAGATCACCCGTGCCCGCAAGCTCGAAGGCATGTGGTGGGGTGACGGCGACGCCTACATCGTCTCCTCCTACGCCCGCGCGGAGAGCCCCGGCGCCGCGCACGACGGCCAGGTCTGGTTCTACGACCCCAAGCGCCGCACCCTCACCCTGAAGGTCCTGCTCGGCGTCAACCCGGACCCGTCCGCCGACGGCGCCCTCGACGGCCCCGACAACATCACCGTCTCCCCCTACGGCGGCATCGTCCTCGCCGAGGACGGCGAAGGCGTCCAGCACCTGTTCGGCGCCACCGACAGCGGCCGTACGTATCCGATCGCCCGCAACGACCTGAACATCGGCACCGAGGAGGAGCCGGAGTACAGCGAGTTCGCCGGCGTCACCTTCTCGCCCGACGGAAAGACCCTGTACGCCAACATCCAGACGCCGGGCATCCTGCTCGCCATCACCGGCCCCTGGAAGCGGCAGAAGCGGTAATTAATTCGCTCGCCCCTCCCGCGACCGTCCTCCTAGAGTGATGCACGTCCAGGTGCGAAGGCAGGACCTACTTCCACTGTTAATGGGGCGGTCGCGGGTTCGAGTCCCGTCGCCGGCACCAACACGCCGGTGTAGCTCAGATGGCAGAGCACCTACGTCGGTTCCGCCGAATTCGATCTCTGGACACCCAAAACTTCATGCACCTCCCGGTGCGCAGGCTGCGGCTCCTTCTTCTGTAAAAAGAATCCACGCCGCCGCCACCTTGATCTCGGGAGGCGCGGCACAAGGTGGGTGCCCGGTGCGCAGGCAGCGGATACTTCGGGAACTGGTGAGGAATTTCCTCGTACGGGTTCGAATCCCGTCATCGGTCACGGCCGATGTGGCGGAATGGCAGACGCGCCTGTTTATAGGACCGTCGCCGACCTGGATCTCGGGCACCTTCCTTCTGCCGCGCCTCCCTCCGAAAAAAGTCACGCACAACGTGCGGAGGAATTCGGGGGAATTCACCATGGCGCGGTTCAACAGCAAGAGCACCCGGGCGCGGCCCACGTCGCGCGTCACCTCGACGGGACGCGTGCTCCGCACCCACCAGGGCGGTCGCGGCCAGGAGCGGGACGAGCGCTCGGAGCTGTTCCTGCTCTCGATCGCCAACTTCGTCGCGCAGAAGACGTTCTACGAGTCCGCCGAGGACCGGGACGACCGGTTCGCCGCGCTCGTCCGCCGTCTCGCCGTCACCGACCCGGAGTGGACGGCCGGCCTGCTCGGCTGGCTGCGTGGCGAGGGCAACCTCCGTACGGCCTCCCTCGTGGGCGCCGCCGAGTACGTGAAGGCACGGCTCGACGCGGGCGTCACCCACGGCCCGACCAACCGCCAGGTCATCGACTCGGTGCTCCGGCGCCCGGACGAGCCCGGCGAGTTGCTCGCGTACTGGACCTCCCGTTACGGCCGCGCCCTCCCCAAGCCTGTGAAGCGGGGCGTCGCCGACGCCGTACGACGGCTCTACCACCCCAAGTCGCTGCTGAAGTACGACACCGCGTCCAAGGGATACCGCTTCGGCGACATCCTCAACCTGGTGCACGCGGCGCCCGACCCGGACAAGCCGTGGCAGGGCGACCTGTTCCAGTACGCCCTCGACCGGCGGCACCACCCGGACACGGCGGTCGTGCCCAAGTCGCTGCCCGTGCTCGGGGCCCACCGGGACCTGATGGCCCTGCGGCCCGCCAAGCGCCGCAAGGTCGTGACCGGCGCGGGCGGCGCCCAGCGGCTCGCGGACGCGGGCATCACCTGGGAGGCGTTGGCGGGCTGGCTCCAGGGACCGATGGACAAGGCGGCCTGGGAGGCCGTCATCCCGTCCATGGGCGCCATGGCGCTCGTGCGGAACCTGCGCAACTTCGACGAGGCCGGGGTCTGCGACGAGGTCGCGGCCCGGGTCGCCGCGCGCATCAGCGATCCGGCCGAGGTCGCGCGGTCCCGGCAGTTCCCGTTCCGCTACCTCGCCGCGTACCGGCACGCGCCGTCGCTGCGCTGGGCGTACCCGCTGGAGCAGGCGCTCGGCCACTCGCTGGCCAACGTGCCCGCGCTGCCCGGCCGGACCCTGGTCCTGGTCGACCGCTCGGGCTCGATGTTTCACTCGCGGCTGACCGACCGCTCGTCCCTCACCTACGCGGACGCGGCGGCGATCTTCGGTGCGGCGCTCGCGCTGCGGGCGGAGGACGCGCACCTCGTCGAGTTCGGCACCAAGAGCCGGCGGGTGCCGTACCGCAAGGGCGAGTCGGTGCTGAAGATCCTGGAGCGCTTCGGCGACCTGGGGGGCACCGACACCACGGCGGCGGTGCGGGGGCACTACCGGAAGCACGACCGGGTGCTGATCGTCACCGACGAGCAGGCCACGTACAGCCACTACGGGGACCCGACCGCCCAGGTCCCGGCCCATGTGCCGGTCTACACCTGGAACCTCGCCGGTCACCGGGCGGGCCACGGCCCCTCCGGCACGGCGAACCGCCACACCTTCGGCGGCCTCTCGGACGCGGCGTTCCGGATGGTCCCGCTGCTGGAGGCGGCACGGGACGCCGACTGGCCGTGGAGCCGATGACGACGGGGGAGAGGGCGTGAGGACGCCCTGAGTGTGGCCCGTGTCCCAGCAGGGACACGGGCCACACTCTTGTTCGCGCCCCGAACTGACATCTAACATTTCAGTTCATGGAGGCCATACGACCGGTGAGCCGCACCCTGCTGAGGGACCGCGCCTACCTCGCCATCCGGGACGCCATCGTGGCCGGGGAGATCGAACCCGGTGCGGTGGTGCGGGACGCCGAGTTCGCGGAGCTGCTGGGGCTGTCCCGCGCGCCGGTGCGGGAGGCGTTCTCGCGGCTGGTGGACGAGGGCCTGCTGGAGAGCAAACCGCAGAGCTACACACGGGTGACGCCGGTCGTGGCCGCCGATGTGCGTGACGCCGCCGCCGTGGTCGGCGCGATGCACGAGCTGGCCACGCGGGTCGCCGTGCCCCGGCTGTTCGCGGCGGACGTGGAGACGATGCGCTCCGCCAACGAACGGTTCGCGGCGGCCGTCCACGCGGGCGACGTCGACGCCGCCCTGGACGCCGACGACGAACTCCACGACGTCCTCGTCCGGGTGAGCGGCAACCGCGCGGCCGCCGCCACGGTCGCCCGCTACACCCCGCTCATCCGCCGACTGGAGCGGCGCCGCTTCGGCGAGGGCGGCAACTGCCGCTCGGCCGGACTGCACGACCGGCTGATCGACGCCTGCGCCGCCGGTGACACGGACGAGGCGGTCACCGTCACCGCGGAGATCTGGCGCGGCCTGGCGGCCCTCGCCGACGAACCGGACAGCCCTGAGGCCCCACCGGCCACCGGGCCCGCGATCACATCCGCCACCGGCCCGGAGGTCCCGCCCGCGACCGGCCCCGACGCTTCGCCCGCCACCACCGAATCCGCAGGCGGGCTCCCCGCCGATGCCGCCGTCGACGACGTAGAGCCCGCCACCGGCGTGGACCACTGACCCCGGGAGGACCCGTGTCCCTTGCTTCCTTCGAGCGCTACCCGCTCCTCTTCGGGCCCTCGCCGGTGCACCGGCTGGAACGCCTGACCGCCCATCTCGACGGCGCCTCCCTCTGGGCCAAGCGGGAGGACTGCAACTCCGGTATCGCCTACGGTGGCAACAAGACCCGCAAGCTGGAGTACCTCGTCGCGGACGCGCTCGCCCAGGGCTGCGACACCCTCGTCTCCATCGGCGGGGTGCAGTCCAACCACACCCGCCAGGTCGCCGCCGTCGCCGCCCGCGCCGGGCTCAAGTGCGTCCTCGTGCAGGAGAGCTGGGTGGAGTGGCCCGACGCCGTGTACGACAAGGTCGGCAACATACTGATCAGCCGGCTCGCCGGCGCGGAGGTACGGCTGGTCCAGGCCGGGTTCGGCATCGGCTTCAAGGAGAGCTGGGAGCTGGCCCTCAGGGAGGTCGAGGAGTCGGGCGGCAAGCCGTACGCCATCCCGGCCGGCGCCTCGGACCACCCCCTCGGCGGCCTCGGCTTCGCCTCCTGGGCGTATGAGGTCGCCGAGCAGGAGCGGGAGCTGGGCGTCTTCTTCGACACCGTCATCGTCTGCTCGGTCACCGGATCCACCCAGGCCGGCATGGTCGCCGGGTTCGCCGCGCTGGAGGAGGCCGGCGCACGGCCCCGCCGGGTCCTCGGCATCGACGCCTCCGCCAAGCCCGACACCACCCGCGCCCAGATCGCGCGCATCGCCCACAACACCGGGCAACTCATCGGTGTCAAGCGCGAGTTGACCGAGGCGGACGTGGAGCTGGACGAGCGCTACCACGGCGGTATCTACGGCGTCCCCGACGACGCCACCCTCGTCGCCATGCAGCTCGCGGCCCGCACCGAGGGCATGATCACCGACCCCGTCTACGAGGGGAAGTCGATGGCCGGGATGATCGACCTCGTCGAACGCGGCGAGATCGCGGAGGACTCGACCGTCCTCTACGCCCACCTCGGCGGCCAGCCCGCGCTGAACGCGTACAGCGGCGTCATCCAGTGACGAGATGACGAGATGACGAGATGAGGGGCGGATCCGGTAGGCAGGCCCGGATCCGCCCCTTCCTCTTCCCGTCCCCGTGCGCGCCCTCGTCGCCGGTGGGTCAGAGCGCCTGGGCCGCAGGCTTCACCATGCCCCGGACCGTGCGGGACTTCACGAAGTCGCCCATGGCCGTCATCTCCCACTCGCCGGTGAACTGGCGGATGAGCTTGGCCATCATCACGCCCGTCTGGGCCTCGGCGTTGGTGAGGTCGAAGCGGACGAGCTCCTCGCCGGTGGCGGCGTCCAGGAGACGGCAGTACGCCTTGGCGACCTCGGTGAACTTCTGGCCGGAGAAGGAGTTCACCGTGAAGACCAGTCCGGTGACCTCCTGCGGGAGCCGGCCGAGGTCGACCACGATCACCTCGTCGTCGCCGCCGCCCTCACCCGTGAGGTTGTCGCCGGAGTGCTTGATCGCTCCGTTCACGATCGAGAGCTTGCCGAAGTAGCAGCTGTCGATGTGGTTGCGCTGCGGGCCGTACGCGATCACCGACGCGTCCAGGTCGATGTCCTTGCCCCGGTACGCGGGCTCCCAGCCGAGGCCCATCTTGACCTGGGAGAGCAGGGGGCGGCCGCCCTTGACCAGGGAGACGGTCTGGTTCTTCTGGAGGCTGACCCGGCCCTTGTCCAGGTTGATCTTCCCGGCGCCGGGCGCGGGGGGAGCCGGCGGGGCGGGCGGCGCCGGGGGCGCGGCCGGTGCCATGGCGGGCGGTGCCGGCGGCGGGGTCACGGGGGTGTGCGGCGTGGGGGTGGGGGCGGGGGGAGTGACGGGCTGGGCGGGGGCCGCGGGCTGGGCCGGGGCGGGCTCCTCCACCGTGACGCCGAAGTCCGTCGCGATACCGGCCAGGCCGTTGGCGTACCCCTGGCCGACGGCGCGGGCCTTCCAGGCGCCGCCCCGCAGGTAGATCTCCACGATCACCAGGGCCGTCTCCGTGCCGAGCCGCGGCGGGGTGAACGTGGCGATCACCGAGCCGCTCGCGGCGTCGCGGACGGTGGCGGTGGGTTCGATGCCCTGGAAGGTCTGGTCGGCCGCGTCCGGGCTGGCCGTGACGACGATCTTCTCGATGCCCGGCGGGAGGGCCGTGGTGTCGACCGTGATCGAGTCGGGGGTCGCACCGCCGCCCGAGCGGTACGTCACACCCGGGCCGCTCGGCTGGTTGTAGAAGATGAAGTCGTCGTCCGAGCGCACCTTGCCGTCGGCGGTGAGCAGCAGGCCCGATACGTCGAGCCGCACGGGGGCGGAGACGTCCACCGCGACACGGGGAACGGGCAGCGGGATGTTCGAGCCGGGGGTCATAGCTGTCATGCGTGGTGAACGATTCAAGCCGCTTTACCGTTCCCTTACCCAGCGGGCCGGGCGGCCGTTCGGGTCAGCGGCGGTTGCGGGGGTGCTCCCGGGCGGTGCGCTCGTTGCCCCGCCGGTAGTTCCCGGTCCAGCGGGCCATGACCAGCTGCGGGTCGCCCGCCGCGACCTCGGCGAGGAAGCGGTCGGCGCGCGGGCCGCGCAGCGTGGTGGCCGCCCGGCCGTGATGCTCGATCGTCACGGTGCGGTCGGTGTGCTCGGTGTAGGTGAATCCTTGAGGACGTGGCATGTCCCGGATCGTAGGGGCGGAGGGGAGGGGCACCCCAGTGAATATCCGCCGGTGAGGTGCCCCGCGCCGACGGCCGGGAGGCCGGCCGTCGCCCGGTCAGTGCGGCCAGATCGGCGGCTTGTTCACGAAGTGGCCGCCCAGGCAGGCGTGCGCCTCGTTGTCGGGGTCGAGTTCGCCCTGTTCGGCGATGAGCTTCTCGGCGTACGGCTCGGAGTCGTCCCGCGGTGCGTAGCCGAGCGCGCGGGCGGTGGTCAGATCCCACCACAGGCGGGTGTTGGCGGAGGAGCCGTAGACCACGGTGTGGCCGACGTCCTCGGCGGTCAGGGCCGCGTGGAAGAGGCGGGCGCCGTCGGCCGGGCTCATCCACACCGAGAGCATGCGCACGCTGGTCGGCTCGGGGAAGCAGGAGCCGATCCGCACGGACACCGTCTCCAGGCCGTACTTGTCCCAGTAGAACTGGGCGAGGTCCTCGCCGAAGGACTTGGACAGGCCGTAGAAGGTGTCGGGGCGGCGCGGGGTGCCGACGGGGATCAGCGCGCCCGGGTCGAGGGGCGGGTCGCCCAGCGGGCGGGGGGTGAAGCCGACGGCGTGGTTGGAGGAGGCGAAGACGATGCGCGGGACGCCCTCCTGGCGGGCGGCCTCGTACAGGTGGTAGGTGCCCTCGATGTTGGCCCGGAGGATCTTCTCGAAGGGGGCTTCCAGGGAGATGCCCGCGAGGTGGATGATCGCGTCGACGCCCCGTACGGCCTCCCGCAGGGCCTCCTTGTCGGCGAGGTCGGCGGTGATCGCGTCCGGCTCGCCCTCGACGGGGAGCAGATCGAGCAGACGCAGCTCGTAGCCGTACGCCGGGAGGAGCTCCCGCATCAGGGTGCCGAGACCACCGGCGGCGCCGGTGAGCAGAACGGTGCGGGGAGCGGGCATCCTCGGATCTCCTTGCCTCGCCATTCGTGCATATGGGCGTCCAGCATTCACATTCGTGGACACGCTAGGGAGTGGCGGTCCGGTGCGTCAAGTGTGCCGTCGGCCTGTGCCGGACGGGTGAATCGGCTGGTGCGGCGCGTGTTGGCGACCTTGACCGGCCCGACCGGGGCGCCCTAGCGTGACATCGTTCAGAAATGTAGACACTGATCAGCGACATGGACTTGGGAGAGCCCGTGACGTCAGCCTCGCTCGCCGCTCGACTCCGTGTCCCCACCGGGCCGCTGTTCTTCCCCGTCACCGCCTACGCCGCGGACGGCCGGATCGACCTCGACGCCTGTCGCGCGCATGTGCGCCGGGGTGTCGAGGCCGGGGCCGCCGCCGTCTTCGCCTGCTGCGGGACCGGCGAGTTCCACGCGCTCACCCCCGAGGAGTTCCAGGAGTGCGTCCGGGCGGCGGTGACCGAGACCGCCGGGCGGGTGCCCGTCGTCGCCGGCACCGGCTACGGCACCGCGCTCGCCGAGCGCTACGCACGGCTCGCCGCCGACGCCGGTGCCGACGGACTGCTCGCCCTGCCGCCCTACCTCGTCGTCGCCGCCCAGGAAGGCCTCCTGCGGCACTACCGCCGGCTGGCCGCCGCGACCCCGCTCCCCGTGATCGTCTACCAGCGCGACAACGCCGTCCTCACCCCCGAGACGGTCGTCGAACTCGCCCGCACCGACGGCGTCGTCGGCCTCAAGGACGGTGTCGGCGACCTCGACCTGATGCAGCGCGTCGTGAGCACGGTGCGCGACGAGGCACCGGGCGACTTCCTCTACTTCAACGGACTGCCGACCGCCGAACTGACCCAGCCCGCCTACCGCGGCGTCGGCGTCACCCTGTACTCGTCGGCCGTCTTCTGCTTCGCCCCGGAGATCGCCCAGGCGTTCCACAGGGCGCTCGACACGGGCGACGACCCGACCGTGCGACGGCTCCTGGACGGTTTCTACCGCCCCTTCGTCGACCTGCGGGCCAAAGGACGCGGCTATGCCGTGTCACTGGTGAAGGCCGGGGTACGGCTACGGGGGCTGGACGTGGGAGAGGTACGGCCGCCGCTGCACGAGCCGGCCGCGGAACACGTCAAACAGCTGGGCCAGTTGATCGAGCGCGGGTACGCGCTGCTGGAGGAGTGCCAGGAGGGCAAGTGAAGGCGTCTACGTTCGTCTACCCGTGGGACGTCAACGGGGATCCGGCCGCCGCGGAGCGCATCGCGGAACTCGGTGTGCGGCAGGTGACGCTCGCCTCCGCCTACCACTCCACCCGCGCCCTCACCCCGCGCCACCCCCGGCACCGCGTCGTCACCGCCGAGCACGCGGCCGTGCTGTACCCGCCGGGCGAGCGCTGGCGGGAACGGACCCTGCGGCCGTACCCGGCGGGGGAGTGGGCGCCCGGCGACGCGTTCGGGGAGGCCGCCGGGGCGCTGGAGGCCGCCGGTCTGGAGGTGCACACCTGGGTGGTCCTCGCCCACAACTCCCGGCTCGGTACGGAACACCCGTCGACCTCCGTCGTCAACGCGTACGGCGACCGCTACCCGTGGGCGCCGTGCATCGCCCAGCCGGAGACCCGCGAGTACCTCGTCGACCTGGCCGCGGAGGCCGCCGTACGGCCGGGCGCGCGCGGCACCGAACTGGAGTCCCTCGGCTGGTACGGCTTCCAGCACCTGCACGCCCACGACAAGACGGGCGGGGTCGCGCTCGGGGACGCCGGGCAGTACCTGATGGCGCTCTGCTTCTGCCCCACCTGCCGGGACGGGTACGCCGACGCCGGGCTGGACCCGGAGGCGCTGGCCGCGGCCGTGCGGGACGCGCTGGAACCGCTGTGGCGGGGCGAGCCGGTCGACGAGGGCTGGCCGGCGGTCGAGAAGCTCCTCGGCGCGGAGTGGGCTGCGGGGACCCGGGTGTGGCGCGACGCCGTCGCCCGCTCCCTCCAGGAGGCCGCCGTCACGGCGGTACGGGCCGCCGCGCCCGGGGGGTTCCAGGTGCTGCTCCACGCGGACCCCGTGACCTACCACTGCGGGGCCAACGCCGGCGTCGACCCCGCGCACGTCCTGGACCTGGCAGACGGGGTCGTCGTTCCGTGCGCGGGCGGACCGGGGCTGCTTCCCGCGTTCGCGGAGGCACGCGGGAAGGTGGGCGCGGAGGGGGCGGTGCTGGCCGCCAACTTCGGCGTCGTGTCGGGGATGGGCGGCAGCCCCGGGACCCTGGGCGCGGATGCCCGGCGGGCGGCGGAGCTGGGGGCGACGGAGATCCGGCTCTACCACGCGGGCCTGGCGTCGGACCAGGACCTGACGGCGGTGAGGGAGGGGCTGACGGCGGTGCCCGGTGCCTAATGGCTCGGGGGCGCGTGTGGTTCTGGCGGGTGCGGGTGGTTCGTGGTTTCTCGCGCAGTTCCCCGCGCCCCTGAAGGGAACGGGCCTGCGGCCCGCCCCTTCATGAAAAGCACGGGGCGCAGCCCCGAGCGCTTTTCAGGGGCGCGGGGAACTGCGCGACAAGCCCCCACCCACCCGCACTCGCCGACGCACCCCCACCTCCCCCTCGAATCGGCGATGAGTTTCCCCCACCGGGTCGGTCTACCGAGAAAGGCACGCGCCCTCGACCGACACCAAGGAGCTCCGGATGACCGCCGCCCTCCCCACCCCCCTCGATCTCACCGCACAGACCCGCGTCGTGGCCCGCCTCGTCCTGGCCGTCGGGGACGAGCGGCTCTCCGGCGCGACCCCCTGCCCCGCGTACGCCGTGCGGCACCTCCTCGGGCATCTGCTCGGGCTCTCCGTCGCCTTCCGGGACGCCGCCCGCAAGGACCTGGGGCCCACGACGGACACCGACCCCGGCTCCTCTCTCCCCGACATCGGCCCCGACTGGCGCGAGGCCCTGCCCCGCACGCTCGGCGAACTCGCGGAGGCGTGGCGCGACCCGGCCGCCTGGACCGGCGACACCCGGGCGGGCGGCGTGCCGCTGCCGGGAGCCGTGGCCGGTGCCGTCGCCGTGAACGAACTCGTCGTGCACGGCTGGGACCTCGCCCGCGCCACCGGACAGGCGTACGAGCCGGACCCGGACGCCCTGGCCGCCTCCCACGACTTCCTCGCCGCGTCGGTGGGCGACCCGAGCCGGGACAGCATTTTCGGCCCCGTCGTGGCCGTCCCGGACGACGCGCCCCTTCTGGACCACGCCATCGGCCTGAGCGGACGCGACCCGAACTGGAAGGCGTAGACACTCCCCAGACAGAACGCGCGAAATCCGGCGCGGGCCCCCGCCCGCGTCCGTACGCTCCCCCACATGCCCCTGAGCCTCACCGTCCTCGGCACCGCCTCTCCGCATCCCCGACCCGGCCGGCCCGCCTCCGGGTACCTGCTGCGGGGCGGGAGCGCGGAGATATGGGTGGACGCCGGGTTCGGTACCTTCGCCGAGTTGCAGCGGCACACGGACCCCACGAGGCTCACGGCGATCTGGCTCTCCCATCTGCACGCCGACCACAGCGCCGATCTGCTCGCCGCCGCGTACGGCTTCGCGTACGGCGGCCTCACCCTGCCCGCCCCGATCCCCGTCTACGCGCCCGACGGCTGCGCGCAGCGGGTCGCGGGCTTCTTCGGCCGGCCGGACACCGCCTTCCTGAGCAGCGTGTTCGAGTTCCGCCCGCTGTACGACGGGCACACCGCCCGACACTGGAACCTCACCCTCACCGCGCGTGCCGTCGTCCACGACGCGGAGGCGTACGGGCTGCGCGCCGAGTGCCAGGGGCGGGTGTTCGCGTACTCCGGGGACAGCGGGCCGTGCGACGCGCTCACCCACCTCGCCGGCAGCGCCGACCTCTTCCTGTGCGAGGCGGACGTCACCGCGCATCGCGAAGGCGAACCCCGGGTGCATCTCACGCCGGAGGACGCCGGGGCGTACGCCAAGGGAGCGAGCCGGCTGCTCGTCACCCATGTGGGACCCACGCTGACCAGGGAGGAAGCCGCCGGACGCGCGGCCGTGGCGTTCGGCGGGCCCACCGAGAGCGCGCGTGAGGGCGACACCCGCGTCGTGTGACGGCGACCACGGATTCTTTTGCCGGAAGCATTGACGAAACCCGAGCCCCCTCCTACCTTCAACGCGTCGTACTTCGTACGTCATATATGAGACGCGATACGCGAGATCGGATACGTGAGATGCCGGTTCCTTGCCCGGCGGCTCGCGGAGGGTCTCCGTGACATCGAGAGGCCGCGCATGACCTCTGTGCCCACGCCGATCCCGTCCCGCACGCAGTTCGTGCTGGAGGGGATCAAACACCGCATCCTCACCGGACAGTTGACGCCGGGTCAGGCCCTGGTCGAGACCGAGCTGGCCGCGCAGTTCGGGGTGTCCAAGACGCCCGTGCGTGAGGCGCTGAAGACGCTGGCCGGCACCGGGCTCGTCGTGATGAACCAGTACAAGGGCGTCACGGTGCGCATGGTGGACGCGGACATGGCGCGCGAGGTCTACGACGTACGGCTGCTCCTGGAGCCGGAGGCCCTGCGCCGCTCGGTGCGGCGCGGCACCTCGTGGGACGCGGCGAGCGACGCGCTGACCCGGGCCGACGAGGCCACCGACACCGCCGAACGGTCCCTGGCGAACCGGGAGTTCCACCGCGCGCTCTATGTGCCCTGCGGCAACCCGCTGCTCGGCCGGATGCTCGACGAGGTGCGCGACCAGGCCGCCCTGGTGTCCGCCGTCGCCTGGGCCGCCGACCCCTCGTGGGAGCGGGAGGCCGCCGAGCACCGGGAGATCCTGCGGCTCGCCCTCGACGGCGACGCCGACGGCGCGGCCGCCGCCCTGCACGCGCACATCGCCTCGTTCGTCGAGCGGGCCTTCCCGGGCGCCCACGACGGCGACGAGGGCCCGCCCGTCGGCCGGACCCTGGGCGACCACGGCACCCGGCCCGGCACCGCCCCGTAAGCCCCCGAGTCCACGAGTCCGCGGCCGCGCAGGCGGCGGCCTCCGCAGTCCTCGCAGAGGAAGGTCATCCATGAGCAGCGTGACGTTCGAGACCCAACGGACGGCTCTGGCCGACGTGGTGGCGATCCCGGTGACTCCGTTCGCCGAGGACGGCACCGTCGACCAGGGCGCCCACCGGGCCCTGCTGCGTCGGCTGCTCGACGGGGGGATCACCACCCTCACACCCAACGGCAACACCGGCGAGTTCTACGCCCTCACCCCCGAGGAGCGGCGCCTGGTCACCGAGCTGACCATGGACGAGGTCGGCGAGCGCGCCGTGGTCCTGGTCGGCGTCGGACACGACATCCCGACCGCGGTCGCCTCCGCCGAGCACGCCCGCGCGGTCGGCGCCCGGATGGTGATGGTCCACCAGCCGGTCCACCCCTACGTCTCGCAGGGCGGCTGGGTCGACTACCACCGGGCCATCGCCGAGGCCGTGCCGGAGCTGGGCGTCGTGCCGTACATCCGCAACGCGCAGCTGTCCGGCGCCCGGCTCGCCGAACTCGCCGACGACTGCCCGAACGTGATCGGCGTGAAGTACGCCGTCCCGGACGCGGCGCGCTTCGCCGCCTTCGCCCGCGACGCCGGCCTGGACCGCTTCGTCTGGGTGGCCGGACTCGCCGAACCGTACGCCCCCTCGTACTTCTCGGCGGGCGCCACCGGCTTCACCTCGGGGCTCGTCAATGTCGCCCCGGCCGTCTCGCTGAACATGATCGAAGCGCTTCGATCGGGCGACTACCCGGCCGCCATGAAGGTCTGGGAGCAGATCCGCCGCTTCGAGGAGCTGCGCGCCGCGAACGGCTCCGCCGACAACGTGACCGTGGTCAAGGAGGCCCTCGCCTCGCTCGGTCTGTGCCGCAGGGACGTCCGGGCACCCAGCAGGCGCCTGCCCGAGGACGAGCGGGCCGAGGTCGCCTCCATCGCCGCGGGGTGGTCGATATGACGAAGCCGGTCGACCGGAGGAAGCCGGAGGAACTCCGCAGCCACCAGTGGTACGGCAGCGGCGTCTCCTCGGGGCTGCGCGCCTTCAGCCACCGCGCCCGCACCCGCCAGCTCGGCTATCTGCCCGAGGAGCACCTGGGCAAGCCGGTCATCGCGATCCTGAACACCTGGTCGGACATCAACCCCTGCCATGCGCACCTGCGGGACCGCGCGCAGGCGGTCAAGCGGGGCGTGTGGCAGGCGGGCGGTTTCCCGCTGGAGTTCCCGGTCTCCACCCTCTCGGAGACCTTCCAGAAGCCGACCCCGATGCTCTACCGCAACATGCTCGCGATGGAGACCGAGGAGTTGCTCCGCTCCTACCCGGTCGACGGGGCCGTGCTGATGGGCGGCTGCGACAAGTCCACGCCCGCCCTCCTGATGGGTGCCGCCAGCGTCGACCTGCCGACGGTGTTCGTGCCCGCCGGGCCCATGCTGCCGGGGCACTGGCGAGGCGAGGTCCTCGGCTCCGGCACCGACATGTGGAAGTACTGGGACGACCGGCGCGCCGGACTCATCGGCGACTGCGAGATGACCGAACTGGAGTCCGGTCTCGCCCGTTCGCCCGGTCACTGCATGACCATGGGCACGGCCTCCACGCTCACCGCCGCCGCCGAGGCCCTCGGGGTCACGGTCCCCGGCGCGTCGAGCATCCCGGCCGTCGACTCCGGGCACGACCGGATGGCGGCCAAGTCCGGGCTGCGGATCGTCGAGCTGGTCCACAAGGACCGCAAGCTGAGCGACATCCTCACCGCCGACGCCTTCGAGGACGCCGTCACCACCGTCCTCGGGCTCGGCGGCTCCACCAACGCGGTCATCCACCTCATCGCCATGGCCGGCCGCGCCGGCGTCAAGCTCACCCTGGACGACTTCGACCGCGTCGCGCGCACGGTCCCGGTGCTGGCCGACGTCCGGCCCGGCGGTCGGACGTATCTGATGGAGGACTTCCACTTCGCGGGAGGTCTGCCCGGGTTCCTCTCCCGGATCACCGACCTGCTGCACCTGGACCGGCCGACCGTCTCCCACGACACGCTGCGCGAGCAGCTCGACGGCACGCTCGTCCACAACGACGCCGTGATCCGCACCCGCGAGAACCCGGTCGCCGCCGAGGGCGGGGTCGCCGTCCTGCGCGGCAACCTCTGCCCCGACGGGGCGGTCATCAAGCACATCGCCGCCGAGCGGCACCTGCTCAAGCACACCGGCCCCGCGGTCGTCTTCGACGACTACAGGACCATGCAGCGCACCATCAACGACCCGTCCCTCGGCATCACCGCCGACAGTGTCCTCGTCCTGCGCAACTCCGGCCCCAAGGGCGGCCCCGGCATGCCCGAGTACGGGATGCTGCCCATCCCCGACCACCTGCTGAAGCAGGGCGTACGGGACATGGTGCGGATCTCCGACGCCCGGATGAGCGGCACCAGTTACGGCGCCTGCGTGCTGCACGTCGCACCGGAGTCGTACATCGGGGGCCCGCTCGCCCTGGTCCGCACCGGCGACCCGATCACCCTCGACGTCGAGGCGCGCACCCTCCATCTCCACGTGGACGACGAGGAGCTGGAGCGCCGCCGAGCGGAGTGGACCGAGCCGCCCACCCGCTACGAACGCGGCTACGGGGCCCTCTACAACGACCAGATCACCCAGGCCGACACCGGCTGCGACTTCGAGTTCCTGGCCCGCCCCGGCAAGGTCCCGGACCCGTACGCCGGTTGAACAACCCGACCGACCCGGGCCCCAGGTCTTTCAGGGGCGCGGGGAACTGCGCGACAAGCGCCAGCGCACCCGCACCCGCACCCGCCAACGCACCCCGAGAGGCACCCCGTACCGCGCACCCACGCCCACCGAGAAAGCGCTTCCTGTACGACAACGCACCACGACGTACCCAGAAACGGAGCCCCAGTCATGGCCCAAGCCGCAGCCGTGGCGAAACCGCCCGCGCCACCCCGGCGGAGCCGTGCGCGCCGTGCCTCCGCGACCCCGCGCAGGCTGCCCTATCTGCTGATCGCCCCGGCCGCCCTGCTCATGCTGGGCTTCATCGCCTACCCGGTCGTCAGCGTCTTCTACTACAGCCTGCAGCACTACAACCCCACCAAGCCCTGGCGGAACGGCTTCGCCGGCTTCGACAACTTCGTCCACGCCTTCACCGAGGACCCGCTGTTCTGGGACACCCTCGTCTTCAGCGCCAAGTGGGTCGTCGTCGAGGTCGGGCTCCAGCTGCTGTTCGGTCTCGCGCTCGCGCTGATCGTCAACCAGACGTTCGTCGGCCGAGCCCTCGGCCGCGCGCTCGTCTTCTCGCCGTGGGCCGTCTCCGGCGTCCTCACCTCCGCGATCTGGGTGCTCCTCTACAACTCCCAGACGGGCATCACCCGTTACCTCGCGGACATCGGCATCGGCGAATACGGCACCAGCTGGCTCTCCGACACCTCCACCGTCTTCTCGGCGGTGGTCGTCGCCGACCTGTGGCGCGGTGTCCCCTTCTTCGCGATCCTCATCCTCGCCGACCTCCAGTCCGTCTCGAAGGACCTCTACGAGGCCGCCGAGGTCGACGGCGCGAGCCGCGTCCGGCAGTTCTTCCACATCACGCTGCCGCACCTGAAGGACGCGATCATCCTCTCCACGCTGCTGCGCGCGGTGTGGGAGTTCAACAACGTCGACCTGCTCTACACCCTGACCGGCGGCGGACCCGCGGGAGAGACCACGACCCTCCCGCTGTACATCGCCAACACCTCGGTCGACGCCCACAACTTCGGCTACGCGTCCGCCCTGACCACGGTCGCGTTCGTGATCCTGCTCTTCTGCTCGATGGTCTATCTGCGGCTGAGCAAGTTCGGAGGCGAGTCCAAGTGATCACCAAGGACGCCGAGAAGGTCGCTCCGGTGACGCCCGCGCCGGCGGCCGAGGAGCCCCCGCAGCGGCCCCGCAAGCAGCACCGCGCCTGGGACGAGGTGCCCCGCTGGCAGATCTATCTGCCCCTGTCGGTCTACCTCGTCTTCACCCTCGTCCCCTTCTACTGGATCCTGCTGTTCGCGCTCCGCGAGCCCGGCTCGACCTCGCTCGTGCCGTGGCCCGTCACCTTCGAGCACTTCGAGAAGGTGTGGAACGAGCGCAGCTTCGGCACCTACTTCCAGAACAGCGTGCTCGTCGGGGTCGTCACCCTGCTGATGACCACGCTCGTCGCCCTCGCCGGCGGCTACGCCCTCGCCCGCTTCGACTTCAGGATCAAGCGCGGCTTCATGCTGGCGCTGCTGTGCTCCCAGTTCGTCCCGGGCGCGCTGCTCCTCGTCCCGCTGTTCCAGATCTTCGCGGAGCTGCGGATGATCAACTCGCTCGGCAGTGTCATCCTCGCCGAGACGGTCTTCCAGCTGCCGCTGTCGATCATCCTGATCAGCAACTTCATCAAGAACGTGCCGTATTCGCTGGAGGAGGCGGCCTGGGTCGACGGCTGCAACCGGTTCACCGCGTTCCGGGTGGTCGTGCTGCCGCTGCTGCGGCCCGGTCTGATCGCCGTCGGCTCCTTCGCCTTCGTGCACTCCTGGAACCACTTCCTGTTCGCGCTGATGTTCCTCAGCAACCAGGAGAAGCAGACCGTCCCGGTCGGCCTGAACACCCTGCTCAGCGCCGACAGCGTCGACCTGGGCGCGCTCGCCGCGGGCGGCATCATCGCCGCCGTCCCGGTCGTCATCGTCTTCGCCTTCATCCAGAAGTGGCTGATCACCGGCTTCAGCGCGGGGGCGGTGAAGGGATGAGGACAGGCGGGAGGACCGGCCTCCTCACCGGCAACGGCGACACCGCCACGGGTGACGCCCCCAGCGAGCGCGGGCTGACGGCCGACGTCGGCCGGACGCCTACCCTGCACCAGAAGATCGACAGCGCCGTGAGGGCCGACCGAGAGGTGGCGCGCGGCGCGGGCGCAGGGAGGCTCCGATGAACCACACCACCGCATACGACACCCCGGTCCCGCTCGTCCTCGCGGGCGCCCGCGGCCACGGCCGCTGGCACCTGGAGAACATCCGCCGTCTGGCGGACAAGGGCATCGTGCGCCTCGCCGGCGTCTGCGAGCTGACCCCGCTCGCCGCGGACGAGATCCCGGACGGCCTCGGCACCCCCGAGCAGTCCGCCGACTTCGGCGCGCTCCTCGACTCCACCGGCGCCGCGATCGCCGTGATCTGCACCCCGATCCCGACCCACACCGACCTGGCGCTGGCGGCGGCCGAGCGGGGCGTGCACCTCCTGCTGGAGAAGCCCCCGGCCCCGTCGTACGCCGAGTTCCGCCGGATGGCGGACGGGGTGGCCGCCGCCGGAGTCGTCTGCCAGATCGGCTTCCAGTCGCTGGGCTCGCACGCGGTGCCCGCGATCCGGAAGATGATCGCGGACGGGCTGATCGGCGAGGTCACCGGCATCGGCGGCGCCGGCGCCTGGGCCCGCGCCGAGGCGTACTACCGGCGGGCGCCCTGGGCGGGCAAGCGCCGCCTGAACGGAGTCGACGTGATCGACGGGGCGCTCACCAACCCCCTCGCGCACGCCGTCGCCACCGGCCTCGCGCTCGGCGACGCGGGCCGCGCCGAGGACGTCGCCGCCATCGAGACCGAGTTGCTGCGGGCCAACGACATCGAGTCCGACGACACCTCCTGTGTGCGGATCACCACCGCCCGCGGCGGCCGGATCACCGTCGCGGCCACGCTGTGCGCGGAGAACCCTGACGAGCCGTACAACGTGGTCCACGGCACCAGCGGGCGGATCACCTTCTGGTACAAGCAGGACCGCGTGCTCGTCCAGCGGGCCGGACACGGCCCCGAGGAGATCGAGTACGGGCGCACCGACCTGTTGGAGAACTTGGTCGACCATCTCGTCGACGGCGCCGACCTGCTCGTCCCGCCGGACACCACCGGCGCCTTCATGAAGGTCGTCGAGGCGATCCGCACCGCCCCCGACCCCCGCGCGCTCCCGGCCGACGCCTGGCACCGGCTGCCCGAGGAGGACCGCCGGGTCGTCTACGGCATCGACGCCCTGGTCACGGCCGCCGCCGACGACCTCGCCCTCTACTCCGAACTGGGCGCCCCCTGGGCGCTCCCCGAGCCACCGGCGAACGAGGTGAGTACCTGATGACGACCGACGAGTCCCTCGTCCTGCGGGCGGCGGGACGCCCGGTGGGCCGGTACCACGCCCGGCCCGAGGTGCCGGCCCGCCTCTCGCCCCGCCCCTACCTCCACCCCGTCACCACCCTGTCCGGTACGGCGGTCACCGAGCTGAGCCCCGCCGACCACCTCCACCACCTCGGCGTCGGTGTCGCCGTTCCCGACGTCGAGGGGCACAACTTCTGGGGCGGGCGGACCTATGTCCGCGACCGGGGCCCGACCGAGCTCGACAACCACGGCTCCCAGCGCCACGTCGCCTTCCAACTGCGCGACCCCGACGGCTTCGTCGAGGAACTGCGCTGGGTGGCGTCCGGCACCGAGCTGCTGCGCGAGCGCCGTACCGTCGCGGCCACCGAACTGACCGACAGCGCCTGGGCGTTGGACTTCACCTTCTCGCTCACCAACACCACCGGCGAGCCCGTCTCGATCGGCAGCCCCGCCACCAACGGACGCCCCGGCGCCGCGTACGGCGGGTTCTTCTGGCGGGCCCGCAAGGAGGCCCGGCCCCCACACGTGTTCACCGCCGACACCGAGGGCGAGGCCGGCGTCCACGGCACCCGCGCCGACTGGCTCGCCCTCGCGGGCGACGCCTGGACGCTCGTCTTCGCGGGGGCCACCGCCACCACCCGCCGCGACCCCTGGTTCGTCCGCGCCGACGAGTACCCGGGCGTCGGCTCGTCGCTCGCCCCCACCGAACGCCTGACCGTCGAGCCCGGCGGCACCGCCGTACGCCGGGTCGTCACCGTCGTCGCCGACGGCACCCTCGACCGCGCCGAGGCGGCGGCCCTGGTCCGCAAGGCGGTGAGCCGGTGACGACCTCCGTGAGCGCGCCCGCCTTCTCCGCCGACCGGGGCGACGGCACCTACCGCAATCCCGTCCTCGACGCCGACTGGTCCGACCCCGATGTCCTGCGCGTGGCGGACGACTTCTATCTGACGGCCTCCAGTTTCGGCCGGGTCCCGGGACTTCCCCTGCTCCACTCCCGGGACCTGGTCAACTGGACGCTCGTCGGCCACGCGCTGCACCTCCTCGAACCCGCGAGCGAGTTCCGGGCGCCCCGTCACGACTGCGGGGTGTGGGCGCCGTCGCTACGGCACTTCGACGACCGGTTCTGGATCTTCTGGGGCGACCCCGACCAGGGCGTCTTCCAGGTCAACGCCCCCGAGATCCGCGGCCCGTGGACCCGGCCCCACCTGGTCAAGGAGGGCAAGGGGCTCATCGACCCGTGCCCGCTGTGGGACGAGGAGACAGGCGAGGCGTACCTCGTGCACGCCTGGGCCAAGTCCCGCTCCGGGATCAAGAACCGGCTCACCGGACACCGGATGCGGCCCGACGGCACCGGACTGCTCGACGGGGGCAAGGTGATCGTCGACGCGGACCGGCTGCCCGGCTGGTTCACCCTGGAGGGCCCCAAGCTCTACCGGCACGACGGCTGGTTCTGGATCCTCGCCCCGGCCGGGGGAGTGGAGACCGGCTGGCAGGGCGCCTTCCGCTCCCGCGACTTCTTCGGCCCCTACGAGGAGCGCGTCGTGCTGGAGCAGCACGACACCGATGTGAACGGCCCCCACCAGGGCGGCTGGGTGCGCACCGCGGCCGGCGAGGACTGGTTCCTGCACTTCCAGCAGCGGGGCGCGTACGGCAGGGTCGTCCACCTCCAGCCGATGCGCTTCGGCGCCGACGGCTGGCCCGTCCTCGGCGACGAGGGCGCCCCCGTGGCCGTGCACCCCAAGCCGGCACTGCCCGCGCAGCCGCCCGCCGCGCCGGCCACCGACGACGACTTCCCCGGCGGCCGCTTCGGACGCCAGTGGCAGTGGACCGCGAACCCCCAGGACGGCTGGGCCACCCAGCACTCCGGCGACGGGCTGCGGCTCACGTGCGTGCGCTCCGTGCACGCGCACGACCTGCGGAAACTGGCGAATGTGCTCACACAGCGGCTGCCGGGGATCCCCACCGTGACCGAGGTGGAGCTACGCCTCGACAGCGAGGAGCCGGGGGCGCGCGCGGGGCTCGCCGTGCTCGGGGACGCCTTCTGCTGGATCGGGCTCCAGCGGGACGCCGACGGGAGCGCGCGCCTCGTCCACCGGTTCGCCGAGACCGTGGCCGCGGGGGCACCTCCCACGCCCTCGGGGCAGTGGGGGAGGGAGCGGGACGCGGCACCTCCGCGCCCGGCGCCCGAGGGGCGGGCCAGGCTCCGCATCGAGACGCGCGCCGGGGCACGCTGCCACTTCTCCTACGACGTGGGGGAGGGGTGGCACTCCTCCGGCAGGGTCTTCGCCGCCACGCCCTGGCGCTGGGTCGGCGCCCTGCTCGGCCTCTTCGCGGTCGCGCCCACCGGCGGGGGACACGCCGGGGCGGCCACCTTCACCACCTTCAGGATCACCCCCTCCTCGTAACCCGTACGCACTTCATCACCCCCGTTGGATCCGGAAGAGAGAGCCGTTCATGAAGATCAGCAATCACAGAAGCAGGCGCGCCGCCCTGGCCGTCGCCCTGGGATCCGTCCTCGCGCTGACCGCCACCGCCTGCGGTGACGACGGCAGCGGGGCCGGCGGCGACAAGGGCTCCGAGGGCAGCGGCAAGGGCGAGATCGTCTTCTGGGACAACAACGGCGGTGTCCGCACCGACATCTGGAAGGAGATCATCGCCGACTTCCACAAGGCCAACCCGGACATCAAGGTCGAGTACGTCGGCATCGCGGCCACCGAGTACCAGTCGAAGGTCGACACCGCCATCCAGGGCGGCGGTCTGCCGGACGTCGGCGGTGTCGGCGCGGCCATGGCCGCCGGGTTCGCCGCGCAGGGCGCGCTGGAACCGCTGGACGGCAGGCTCTCCTCGTCCTCCCTGAACGGCAAGCTCAACGAGGCGATGGTCGAGTCGCTGAAGTCGGCGGGCGGCGGCGAGGCCCTGTACTCGATCCCGACCTCCGCGAACAACGGCGTCCTCTACTACCGCACCGACCTGTTCAAGGCGGCCGGACTCGACGAGCCGACCACCTGGGACACGTTCTACAAGGCCGCCGAGAAGCTCACGGACAAGGACGAGAACAAGTTCGGCTACACCATCCGCGGTGGCGCGGGTTCCATCGCCCAGGCGCTGGACGCGATGTACGGGCAGTCGGGCATCACCTCGTTCTGGGACTCCAGCGGTGAGAAGACCACCGTGAACGACCCGAAGAACGTGGCGGCGCTGGAGAAGTACGTCGGCCTCTACAAGAAGGTCACGCCCGCGGCCGACCTCAACAACGACTTCACCAAGATGGTCGCGCAGTTCGACTCCGGCACGATCGGCATGCTCAACCACAACCTGGGCTCCTACCAGGACCATGTGAAGGCGTTCGGCGACAAGTTCCGGGGCATCCCGCAGCCGACCGGCCCCGGCGGCAAGCGGGTCCAGGTCTCCAACCCGGTCGACGGGCTCGGCATGTTCAAGGGCTCGAAGAACAAGGAGGCCGCCTGGAAGTTCATCGAGTTCGCCATGTCGCACGAGGAGAACTCCAAGTTCAACGAGTCGGCGGGCCAGGTGCCGGCGAACAACGACGCGGCGAAGGACGAGTGGATCCAGCGGGCCGAGCCGACGAAGCTGGCCGCCGCCGCGCTGACCGACGGGTCGACGTCGATCGTGCAGCTTCCGTACTACCTGCCCGACTGGAACACGATCTCGAAGGCCGACAACGAGCCGGCCTTCCAGAAGGTGATGGACGGGCAGACGAGTGCGAAGGAGTTCCTCGACTCGCTGGCCGACCAGCTGAACAAGGCGCAGGCCGAATGGAACGAGCAGAAGGGCTGACGCTCCGCTTCGGAGGCGGGGCCGCTTCGACTGCCGGTCCGTCTCTGCTGCCGGTCCGTTTCCGCTGTCGGTCCGTTCCTGCTGGTCGCGCAGTACCCCGCGCCCCTGAATCGAAGGGGGCGCGGGCGTCCTCCCCCACATGAAAGGCGCCGCACCACTCTCGTATCCCACACGCCTGTTGAGAAAGGCACCCGCACGTGTCCCTCACCCGTAGACAGGTCACCACCGCGGCGCTCGCCGCCGTTCCGCTCGCCGTCGCCGCCACCGGGCCCGCCTCCGCCACCGGCTCCTTGGGCCGGGTCCGCCGTGAGCCCACGGTCTACCTCGCTGGCGACTCCACCGCCGCCCAGAAGTACGCCGACGCCCGGCCCGAGACCGGGTGGGGCATGGCGCTGGCGTTCTTCCTCCGTAGCGGGCTGAAGGTCGCCAACCACGCCGTGAACGGGCGGAGTTCGAAGAGTTTCATCGACGAGGGGCGACTGGACGTCATCCTGGGAGCCATCCGCCCCGGCGACTTCCTGATCGTCCAGTTCGGTCACAACGACTCCAAGGTCGCCGATCCCGCCCGGTACACCGAGCCGTGGACCACCTACCAGGACCATCTGCGCCAGTACGTCGACGGCGCGCGGGCGCGGGGCGCCCGGCCGGTCCTCGCCACCTCCGTGGAGCGCCGGAAGTTCGACGGGGGCGGGGTGGCGCAGCCGACCCACGGCGCGTACCCGGCGGCCATGCGCGCCCTCGCCCAGGAGGAGGGTGTCGCCCTCCTCGACATCCAGGCGCTGTCCCTCGCGCTCTGGCAGAAGCTCGGGGTCGAGGAGACCAAGAAGTACTTCAACTGGACCGGGACCGAGCAGGACAACACGCACTTCAATCCGCCGGGCGCCATCGCCGTGGCGCGGCTGGTCGCCTCCGAGCTGCTGCGGCGCCGGGTGCTCGCGCCCCGCGACGTGCGCCGGCTGAGCGAGACGGTCCCCGAGTCCTGGATCACCTGGCCCCAGGCGTAACACCCCCGCCCTGCACGGGCGCCCTCTTCTTCCCCCTTGTCCTGGAAAGGAACTCGCACCCATGCGTGCTCATGTCTGGCATGCCCATGCCATTACCGCCGTTGTCGGCTGCACCGCTCTCGTCCTCGGGGTCACCGGGACCGGCGTCGCCCAGGCGGGGTCCCGTGACCTCGGCCGGCAGGTCCTCCCCGCCGGCGACGGCTGGGGCTCCGCGGAAGGCGGGACCACCGGGGGCTCGGCGGCCGACGCCGAGCACGTCTACACCGTCACCACCTGGGCGGAGTTCAAGGCCGCGCTCACGGACGGCGGCGACGCGCCGAAGATCATCAAGATCAAGGGGATGATCGACGCCGTCTCCCAGGGCTGCGACGCCTTCGTCACCGGCGGATACGACCTCCAGCAGTATCTGAAGGACTACGACCCGGCCGTGTACGGCAACGACAAGGTCGCCATGGGCCCGCAGGAGGACGCCCGGGTCGCCTCCGCCGCCCGGCAGGACGCGGAGATCAAGGCCAGCATCCCCAGCAACACCACCATCGTCGGCGTCGGCGGGAACTCCGGCATCCTCGGCGGCAGCCTCCAGATCAAGGGCGTCCAGAACGTCATCATGCGCAACCTCACCATCGAGGCACCGCTGGACTGCTTCCCCAAGTGGGACCCCACCGACGACAACCGCACCGGCAACTGGAACTCCGAGTACGACGCCGTGGTGGTCTACGGCACCCACCATGTGTGGCTCGACCACAACACGTTCACCGACGGGCGCCACCCGGACAGCGAACGCCCCGTCCATTTCGGCAAGGTCTTCCAGCAGCACGACGGCCTCACCGACATCGTGCGCGGCGCCAACCACGTGACCGTGTCCTGGAACCGCTTCGAGAACCACGACAAGAACATGCTGATCGGCAACAGCGACGGCTCCGCCTCCCAGGACGCCGGCAAGCTGAAGGTCACCCTGCACCACAACCGCTTCGAGGGCATCCTCCAGCGTTCCCCGCGCGTGCGGTTCGGACAGGTCGACGTCTACAACAACCACTACGTCGTGAACGAGGAACAGAAGGACGACTACTACGTCTTCGGCGTCGGCATCTCCTCGCAGCTCCACGCCACCGACAACGCCATCACGCTGCCCGCCGGGGCCAAGGTCGGCAAGGTCCTGAAGAAGTGGAACGAGTCCCCGCTGACCGCCGAGAACAACTATGTCAACGGCAGGCTCACCGACCTCATCGCCGTCCACAACGCGGAGATCCCGGCCGAGACCCTCCGGTCCGGGGCCGGCTGGACGCCGACCCTGCGGGGGAAGGTCGACTCGCCCCGCGCCGTGCCCGCGATCCTCAAGGCCCGGGCGGGCGCGGGGAAGGTCTGCTGATGACCGACCGAGGGGCAGCACGGAGCAGACGGTCGTTCGTCCTCGCGAGTGCCGGGGCCGCGCTCGCGCTCGGGACGGCGGCACCGGCCCACGCCTCCCGCGGCCGGTCGCCCTTCGGACGGTACGGCTCACCGGCCGCCCGCCTCGACGAGCGGACGCTGTACGTGCACGCCGGGGGCGCCGGGGACTTCACCACCGTGCGGGCCGCCGTCACCGCGGCGACCGGCACCGGCCACACGCTGGTCGTCGCACCCGGCGTCTACCGGGAGACCGTCGCCGTGAGCACCGCCCGCAAGGACATGACCTGGATCGGTGCCTCCGGCGACGCCCGCGACGTCACCGTCGTGTACGACAACGCGGCCGGCACCCCCAAGCCCGGAGGCGGCACCTACGGCACCACCGGATCGGCGACCACCCTCGTCCAGGGCGACGGGTTCACCGCGCGGGACATCACCTTCGCCAACGACTGGCTGCGCGCCGACCACCCCGAGATCAGCGGTACCCAGGCCGTCGCCCTCAAGGTGCAGGGCGACCGCTCGGCGTTCGTGCGATGCCGGTTCCTCGGGCACCAGGACACGCTGTACACCGACTCGACGGCGCTCGGCACGTTCGCCCGCCAGTACTTCCGGGACTGCTACGCCGAAGGGGACGTGGACTTCGTCTTCGGCCGCGCCACGGCGGTGTTCGAACGCTGCCGCTTCCACACCCTGACCCGGACCGACCTCGCCTCCGCCCCGTACGGGTTCGTGTTCGCGCCCTCCACCGCGGGCGCCAACCCGCGCGGCTGTCTGGTGACCCGGAGCCGGATCACCAGCGGGGCCCCGGACGCCCACTACAAACTGGCCCGGCCCTGGGTGCCCAGCTCCGACACCACCGCCAGGCCCATGCTGACCGTCCGCGAGACCCGGCTCGGGGCCGGCATCGACGCGGTGGCTCCGTACACCACCATGTCCTCCGGCTTCCCCTGGCAGGACCAGCGGTTCGCCGAGTACCGGAACACCGGCCCCGGCGCCCGGATCACCGTCCCGGAGAACCGGCCCCAGCTCACCGCGGAGGAGGCCGCCGCGCACACCCGCGAGGCGTACCTCGGCGACTGGGCACCCTGGAAGGAGTGCTGACGTGCGCCGGCGCACCCTCCTCACCGGGATCGCCGGCGGTCTCGCGGCCGCCGGCGCCACCCCCGCGTCCGCAGACGCCCGCCGCCGGGTCCTGCACGTCCGGCGCGGCGGCTCCGTCCAGGCCGCCGTGGACGCGGTGGACGGCCCCGGCTGGACGATCGTGGTGCATCCGGGCACCTACCGCGAAGTCGTCAACATCCAAGCCGACAAGGGGGAGTTGACGCTCCGGGGAGCGTCCCGTGACCCGCGCGCCACGGTCGTCGTCTTCGACCGGGCGGGCGGCACGCCCCGGCCCGAGGGCGGCACGTACGGCACGGCGGGCTCGGCCACCTTCACCTCGGCGGCGCCCGGACTGACCGTGCGCGACCTGACCCTCGCCAACGACTGGCTGCGCGCCGACCACCCCGACATCACCGGGACCCAGGCCGTGGCCGCGTACGTCACCGGGGACCGCAGCCACTTCGAGAACGTCCGCCTCCTCGCCCATCAGGACACGCTCTTCGCGGACACCACCTCGCTCGACGTCTTCGGCCGGCAGTACTACCGCCGCTGCCACATCGAGGGCGACGTCGACTTCGTCTTCGGCCGGGCACGGGCGGTCTTCGAGTCCTGCCGCTTCCACACGCTCCGGCGGGACGTCTCCTTCACCCCCAAGGGCATGGTCTTCGCGCCCTCCACGGCCCGTGCCAACCTCTACGGGTTCCTCGCCCTGCGGGGCCGGATCACCTCCGGCGCCGAGCACGGGGCGTACAAGATCGCCCGCCCCTGGGTCCCGTCGTACGAGACGACCGCCTGGCCCTCCCTGGTCGTCCGGGACACCTGGATCGGCCCCGGTATCGACGCCGTCGCCCCGTACACCAACATGCGCGAGGCGTACCCGTGGCAGACCATGCGCTTTCGCGAGTACGGCAACTCCGGTCCGGGCGCGGTCGTCACGGTGCCCGAGAACCGGCCGCGGCTCACCGAGGCGGAGGCCGCCCCGCACACCCGGCGGACGTATCTCGGGGACTGGAGGCCCGACGGGCGCCCGTGATCCGGGCGCCGACGGCGACCCGGCGGAGGTGTCCGTCGGCCGCCATGGCTCGACTCCGTCCTGTGAACCACCCCACCCGCACGAGAAAGGAACCGCTCTCCATGTCTCGTCGTACCACTCTCGCCCTGGGCACCGCCCTCGCCCTCGGCGCCGGCCTGGCCGTGCTCCCCACCCAGGCGTACGCCGCGACCGTCGTCGTCAACACCACGACCGCCCTGTCCAACGCCCTGAAGAACGCCACCCCGGGCACGGTCATCCAGGTGCGCGGCGGCACGTACTACCCGACGGCCACCCTCCAGTCCACGGCGAACGGCAGCTCCTCCAACCGCATACACCTCCAGCCGTACGGCTCGGAGACCGTGAAGATCGACGGCTCGAACCTCCCCGACGGCGACTGGATCTTCAAGCTGACCGCGGACTACTGGACCGTCTCCGGGATCACCTTCCAGAACTCCCCGGACAGCGCGGTCGTCTGCCAGTCCTGTGCCTCCACGGTCTGGGACACCATCAGGACCATCAACGGCGGCGACTCCGGCTTCACACTCACCGGCGACGGCACCACCGACAACACCGTCCGCAACATCGACTCCTACGGCCACTACGACCGGGCCAACCACGGGGAGAACGCCGACGGCATCGCCGTGAAGTTCGGCTCCGGCGGCGGCAACCTCATCACCGGGGCCCGTCTCTACAACAACGCGGACGACGGGCTGGACTTCTGGTCGTTCTCCTCGCCCGTCACCGTCGAGCACACCTGGGCGATGGGCAACGGCAGGAACCGCTGGGGCGACTCCGCGTTCGCGGGCGACGGCAACGGCTACAAGCTGGGTGGCGACGGCGAGACCGTGGCCCATGTCATCAACAACTCGGCGGCCTGGGACAACGCCGGCAACGGCTTCACCGAGAACAGCAACAGGGGCGCCATCGTCATCAACCGCACCACCGCCTACGCCAACGCCAAGTGGGGCTACTACTTCGCGACCGGCGCGGCCCGCCTCGGCAGGAACCTGGCCGTCGGCAACGGCTCCGGTGCGGTCACCAAGGGCTCGTCGGTCGTCTCGTCCGGCAACACCTGGGACTCCGGTGTCTCCACGCCCGCGTTCCGCTCCACCAACGCCTCGACGACGTACAACGCCCGCCGGTCGAACGGCGCGCTGCCCGCGACCACGTTCCTGACCACGGGCAGCACGACGATCGGGGCGACGATGGACTGAGCCGGACTTCCGAGAACTTTCGGCGATGCGCGGCAACCTTTCGCCGCGGGGCGACGACCAGTGACAGAAGCGGGCCGGGGCGGGCCCCCCGGCCCGCTTCGCTCCTCGTCCCCCGAGAAAGGAACCCCCGTGCGTCAGAGCATCGGGCGCCATCGCCGAACCGGCACCCTGTCGATCGCGGCCGCCGTGGCCGTCGCCTCGGGGGCGGGCGGCGTCCTTCTCGGCCTCTCCCACGACGACGCCCGTGCCGCCGCGACCACGGTCACCGTCTCCGACACCGCGTCGCTGGAGTCCGCCTTCGCCCGGGCCGCCGCCGGTACGACCATCAAGGTCCGCGGCGGCACCTACCGGCCCACCCGGACCCTGACGTCCTCGGCCGACGGCACCCCCTCGGCCCGGATCACGCTCACCGCGTACGGGGACGGGAAGGTCAGGATCGACGGCTCCGCGCTGCCCGCCGGGTCCTGGCTCGCCGCGATCCACGGTGACCACTGGACCGTCTCCGGGATCACCTTCCAGAACTCCCCGGCGCAGGGCTTCGTCGCCACGTCGTCCGTCGGCGGGATCTTCGACAACCTCGTCACCGCGGACAACGGCGACTCCGGCTTCACCCTGCGCGGCGACGGCACCACCGGCAACCTCGTGCGGAACCTGGACAGCCACGGCAACTACGACGCCGCGAACCACGGCCGGAACGCCGACGGCATCGCCGTGAAGTTCGGCTCAGGCACCGGCAACCGGATCACCGGCGCCCGCCTCTACGACAACGCGGACGACGGGCTCGACCTCTGGCAGTTCTCCTCGCCCGTCACCGTCGAGCACTCCTGGGCCTTCGGCAACGGCAGGAACCGCTGGAACGACCGCGCGTTCCAGGGCAACGGCAACGGGTTCAAGCTGGGCGGGGGTGGTGCCTCCGTCGCCCACTCCGTCCGCGACAGCGCGGCCTGGGACAACACGCTGCACGGCTTCACCGAGAACTCCAACACCGGGGCGATCCGGCTGCACCGCAACACCGCCTACGCCAACAGAGGGGACGGGTTCTCCTTCGTCGCGGGAAAGGCCCGGCTGACGCGGAACCTGGCGGTGGACAACGGCACGGGGAAGGCCCGGCTGGGTCCGCGCACGGTGTCGGCGGACGACAACTGGGACAGCGGGGTGGCCACACCGCCGTTCAGGTCCACGGACGCGCGCGCGGTGTACGGGCCGCGTGGCAGGGGTGGCGCGCTGCCGGTCACGGCGTTCCTGACGACCGGCTCCACGGCCATCGGCTCGACGATGCGCTGATCCCCGAGAAGGGCGCCCCCCGCCGGTCGTCACCGGCGGGGGGCGCTTGTCGTGCCGACCGAGGGGGGCTCAGGTCGGCACCACTGCCGGCCGAGGGGGGCTCAGGCCAGCAGGTCCACACAGTCGAACGAGGTGCCCGGACTCAGGAAGGCCGTGCCGCTCGATCCACTGACGACATCGATCTTCAGTACGTTGTACCCACTGGTGTTCGACTTCCATGCGCCGGCGGGGACCTGGAACGTGAACATGTGGTTGTTCCCCCGGTAGGAACCCGTGGTCAGGGAACGCGTCGAGGGCTGCCTGGGCGGCGCCGGGACCGGCGACACCCACTCGTTGACCGTCACCCGCGGCCGGCCGTTCGAGAACGCGTCCGTGACCCCGATCCTCAGCGTGTGAGCGGCGGCGGCCTGCGCGGCGGTCAGCTTGAAGTACACGCGGACCCCGTTGTTCACGTCCTGCCACACATACGCCGGGAACGTCGCCGTCTGGTCGCCGCCGCCGAGGGTGACGTCGCCCGTCCACTTCGCGGCCCGGCCGTCGGAGGGGTGCGCGTACGTCATCAGCTCGGCGTTCTTGAACCCGCGCGGCGTGCCGTCCCAGTCGCCGAGCCGCCACAGGGTCCTCGCCACGGACGGATCACCGGTGATGGTCAGGGTGTTGAGCGCGGTGGAGCCGCCCGCCGTCACCGTCACCTGCCGGGTGTGCACGGCCAGCTCGCCCTTGTAGACGGTCAGGGTGTACGTGCCCGGCAGCATGCCCTTGCAGGAGAAGGCGCCGGTGCCGGCCGCGGCCGCGGCCCAGTACTGGGCGTCGGCGTTGGCGAAGCCGACCGTGTACGCGTGCTTCGGGTCCATGCCCTTGAGCCCGACCCCGGCCACCTTGCCGCGCCCCGCCCTGCCGACCCAGCCGGTGATGCCGAGGCCGTCCACCCAGGAGGTGTCGAGCCGGTCGTGGGCCAGGGCCGGGGAGGGGGCGCCGCCGTCGGTGAAGGCGAGGACGTACGGCCCCTGGAGGCCGAAACGTTCCGGCTCGGTCTGGGCCTGGTTGTAGTGCAGGATCTCGTAGAGCCCGGCGCCCTTGTCGTTGGAGTGGCGCAGCAGTGAGCGGTAGAAGGGGCCGCCGGACGCCTTCTCGTGGTTGGAGCGGACGAGCCACAGGCCCACCTCGCCGGTGGTGAACCCGATGTGGTCGTAGTCGATGACCCGCTTGCCCGAGTAGTGCTTGGAGTGGGTGGTGCCGTCCGCGCGCCGCCACACGTCGCCGGCCTCGATGACCTTGTCGGAGCTCTCGATCCAGGAGTCCGGGCCGTCGTTCGGGAACACGCCCGGCTTGAGGCGGACCAGGAAGCGGGTCGCGGTGAACGAGGCGTCCGCCTTGTGCGTCCACAGGTAGATGTCGCTCCGGCCGCTGCGGGCCGCGTACCACTGGGTGATCGCGCCGTGCACGGCCTTCACCAGGATCGTCCGCCCCGACTGCCGGAGCGTGACGGTGGCGCTGCCGAGCCCCGACTCGACGTGCGAGTGCCTGCCGCCGTAGCCCTCGTACTCCTTGCCCCGGTAGCGCAGGGAGGTCAGGTCGCCGGTGGTCTTGGAGACCTTGAAGACCAGGCCGGCGCCCGTGTCGACGACGAGGTTCCGGCCGTCGTCGGAGTGTCCGAAACCGGCGGCGGACGCCGTGGAGAGGAGGCCGGTGCCACCCGCGACGGTGGCGGCCACGCCGATCGCGGTGGCGCCGAGCAGCCGTCTGCGGGACAGGCGTCGTCTCTTGTGCGTGCTCAAGGGGCGTGCTCCGGGAATGGTGGATTCCGTATCGCTCGTACGTGAGAGCAGATGACGGGAACCGGCCGTCGGTTCCCTCCCGCTCTCACGTCTTCCGGTCGCCACCGGCGGCCGAAGGGTTGCCGCCCCCCGCGAGATTTTTCCGCGGGTTTCGCTACGAGTCGCCGTCGTCCGACGCGTCGCCCTCGTCGGGGCCCTCGAAGCCGCCCGCCACCGCGAACTCCTCGCCGTCCGCCGTCGCGGTCATCGCGTAGCGGTCGCCGCTCGCGTCCCGGCCGCCGCGCTCGTGGTTGTACTGCCCGGCGAAGACGAACTCGCCCTTCGGGACCGTACGGCCGTCCTTGAGCACCCAGGTGTAGACCAGGAAACCGTCGTCCTGCGCGACCGTCAGGTCGAAGTCCTGCTCCGGCAGCGAGCGCCAGGCGCCGGACGAGGAGACCCCGCCACTCCCGGCGACCCGCAACTGGACGGTGAGCCCGGTGAGCTGCTCGCTCGTCCTCAGGGTCAGATTGCTCTGTGCCCAGAAGTCGTTGCTGTGCGGGTCGACCGAACCGTCCGACCAGAGCGGACCGTCCTGCTCGTCCCCCGAGGAGGGCAGCTTCGGAACGGGGGAGTTCTTGGCCGACGGTGTGCTCGACGGCTTGGAGCTGGGCTCGCGCTCCTGCTTCGACCCGCCGCGGGTCGGCTGCGGGTCCGGCGGGACGGGGGCCCGGCTCGTCGCGGCCGGGGACTCCAGCGGCGTCGGCGACACCGCGACGGTCTGGTCGTTCGGCCGTTCCTCGCCCTTCACCGCCGACGCGACGGCGTAACCGCCCACCGCGAGCACGCCCGCGACACCCGCGGTCGCGCTGACCACACGCACCCAGCCCCACAGCGGCGGCCGGGTGGCCTTCCGGCTGCGGCGCCGCTCCTCGGGGGCCGCCGCCATTCCGCGCTCGATCCGGGCCAGGATGCGGGCGCGGTCGGGCTCGTGCGCCTCGGCCGACTCGCGCAGCCGGGCACGCAGCTCCTCGTGCACGTCCCTCATCGGTCCCTTCTTCCGCTGCCCGGCGCACCCGCGCCGGTCACCCTCGCGCCCCTGACGCCCGCGCCCGTGACGCCGGCGGGCATCCGCTTCGGGGCGTCCCCGGTGCCGAGCAGCTTCTGCAGCTCGGCCATCCCCTTGGACGTCTGGCTCTTCACCGTACCGACCGAGACGCCGAGGGCGAGCGCCGTGTCCTTCTCCGAGAGGTCGAAAGCATGCCGCAGCACCACGCACGCCCGCTTGCGGAACGGCAGCCGGCGCAGCGCCGACTGCACGTCGACCGCCCCGGCCACATCGGGATTCTCGGTCTTCTCCTCGCGCTGCGACCAGAACAGCGTGATCCGGCGGCGCTCCCGCACCGCGCTGCGGATCCGGGTCCGGGCCAGGTTGGCGACCACCCCGCGGGCGTACGCCACCGGGTGCTCCGCCGCGCGGACCCGGTCCCAGCGATGCCACATCGCGAGCAGCGCGTCCGCGGCGAGATCGTCCGCCGCGTCCGCCTCACCGGTCAACAGATGGGCCAGACGGGACAGTTCGGCGTAGTGCCGTTCGAAGAAGTCGTGGAACTCCACGGAGGCTGCGTCGTCGACGACCGTGCCCACGGGCGACCTCTCTCCTCGCTTCGGCTGGAGGCACCGGGACCGGGTGCCTGTGCGTGCCGTGTGAACGACACGTGATCGACCGGGGCTTCCCCCGACGAGATCCGGAAGAGTAGCAGTGATCGTGAACGAACTTCGTACGAGCCTTCGAACACCGTCTTACGGGACGAACGTCGATTCCGTAACACGGAGAAAACCTGAACCGGGTTCAACGACGGAACAATCCAGCCAGCACCCGCGCGTAGTACACCCACGTCACTAGGAGCACCGCCCATGTCCGAGGCACAGAAGGTGGCCGACCGGCCGAGCACCCCGCCAGCGGGGGCGAACAGCGTCGATCGCTTCTTCGCCATCACCGCCCGGGGGTCCACGTTCGCCCGTGAGATACGCGGCGGCCTCGCCACGTTCTTCACGATGGCATACATCCTTGTCCTGAATCCCATCATCCTGGGCAGCGCCAAGGACAAGTACGGCCACACCCTCGACGGCGCCGAACTCGTCACCGCCACCGCCCTCGTGGCGGCCGTGATGACGATCATCATGGGCGTCGGCGGCAACCTGCCGCTCGCGCTCGCCGCGGGCCTCGGACTCAACGCGGTCGTCGCCTTCCAGATAGCCCCGCTGATGAGCTGGCCCGACGCGATGGGCCTGGTCGTCCTCGAAGGTCTGCTGATCTGCGCCCTGGTGGTCACGGGCCTGCGCGAGGCGGTCATGCACGCGATACCGCAGCCGCTCAAGCAGGCGATCAGCGTCGGCATCGGCCTGTTCATCGCGTTCATCGGCTTCGTCGACGCCGGGTTCGTCACCCGCATCCCGGACATCGCGAACACCACGGTTCCGGTGCAACTCGGCGCGGCCGGTTCGCTGTCCGGCTGGCCCATCCTGGTCTTCTGCCTCGGCGTCCTGCTGACCATCGGCCTGCTCGCCCGCAAGGTGAAGGGCGCGATCCTCATCAGCATCCTGACAATGACGGTCGTTGCGATCGTGATCAACTCGGTGGCCGACATCAAGAGCTGGGGCCTGACCACCCCGAAGGTCCCCGACGACCTCGTGGCCGCCCCCGAGTTCGGACTGATCGGCGACTTCAGCCTCTTCGGCTCCTTCGGCGAGACCACCGTCATCACGGTCGTCCTGCTGGTCTTCACCCTGCTGCTCTCGGACTTCTTCGACACCATGGGCACCGTCGTCGGTGTCAGCGCCGAGGCGGGGCTGCTCGACGAGGAGGGCAAGGTCCCGAACCTCGGCCGGGTCCTGCTCATCGACGGCGCCGCGGCGGTCGCCGGCGGCGCGGCCTCCTCGTCCTCCGCGACCTCCTACATCGAGTCCGCCGCGGGCGTCGGCGAGGGCGCCCGTACCGGCTTCTCCAACCTGATCACCGGCGGCCTCTTCGCCGTCGCCCTCTTCCTCACCCCGCTGCTGACCATCGTCCCGATGCAGGCCGCCGCCCCCGCGCTGGTCGCCGTGGGCTTCCTGATGATGACCCAGGTCAAGAACATCGACTGGGACCGGTACGACATCGCCATCCCCGCGTTCCTCACCATCGCCGTGATGCCGTTCACCTACTCCATCACCAACGGCATCGGCGCCGGCTTCCTCGCCTACGTCCTCATCAGGACGGTCCTCGGCAGGGCCAAGGAGATCCACTGGCTGCTGTGGGGCACCTCGGCGCTGTTCCTGGTGTACTTCGCGATCAACCCGGTCCAGCAGCTGTTCGGCGTGCGGTAGCCGTCATGCGGTAGCCGTCATGCGGCAGACGCCATGAAGGAAGGGCCGCCCCCCGGGGGAAAGGGGCGGCCCTTCGTCCGCGGACGGTCCTCGACCGCCGGTCTCAGTCCTTCAGCGCCGCCCGCATCGCGGCCTTCGCGACCGGCGCCGCCAGCCCGTTGCCGCTGACCTCGGAGCGGGCCGCGTTCGACTGCTCCACGACCACCGCGACGGCGACCTCCTTGCCGTCGGCCTTCGCGTACGACGTGAACCAGGCGTACGGCGTCTTGCTGTTCTTCTCGCCGTGCTGGGCGGTACCCGTCTTGCCGCCCACGGTCGCCCCGCCGATCCGCGCGTTCGTGCCCGTGCCGTCCTCGACGACCGTCTCCATCGCCGACCGCAGCTGCTTCGCGGTGGACGCGCTCACCACCTGCTCGGTGCCGGCCTCGGAGTCGTAGTCCTCCAGCACGTCGCCGCCGCCGTCGGTGATCTGCGACACCATGTGCGGCGTCACCAGCTTGCCGTCGTTGGCGATGGCCGCCGACACCATGGCCATCTGCAACGGCGTCGCGGTGACGTCGTACTGCCCGATCCCGGTCAGCGCCGTGGACGACTCGTCCATGTCGGACGGGTACACGCTGGTGTACGCCCGCACCGGCACGTCCTGCTCCGTGTCGTCGAAGCCGAACTTCTCGGCCATCGCCCTTACCTTGTCCTGGCCCAGCTTGACGGCCATCCGCGCGAACACGTTGTTGCACGAGTACTGCAGCGCCGTACGGATGGAGGCGTTCTCGCAGGGCGCGTTCGGGTTCTCGTTGCTCAACTCGGTCGTGGTGCCCGGCAGGGTGTACGGGTCGGGGCTGTCCGTCCGCACATCCACCGACGGGTACAGCCCGTCCTCCAGCGCGGCCGCCGCCACGACCAGCTTGAACGTCGACCCCGGCGGCAGCGGCTGCCGCAGCGCCCGGTTGGTCAGCGGCTTGTCCGGGTCCGCGGTGAGCTTCTGCCAGGCCGCGCCCGCCGTGTTGGCGTCCGTGAGCGACGACGGGTCGTACGACGGCGTCGACACCACCGCGAGGATCCTCCCGGTCTTCGGGTCGATCGCGACGGCCGCGCCCTTCTTGTCGCCGAGCGCCCCGTACGCCGCCTTCTGCACGGACGGGTCGATCGTCGTGATCACGTCGCCCGGGTCGGCCCGCTCGCGGGTCAGGGTGTCCAGCACCGTCTTCAGCCGGGGGTCCGTGCCGTTGAGCAGGTCCTGGTAGATGCCCTCCAGCTGCGTGGGCGCGTAACTCTGCGAGGCGTACCCCGTCACCGCCGCGTACAGCTCACCGTCCTTGTAGGTGCGCTTGTAGGCGAGGTCGCCGCCCTTCGTCCGCGCGGAGCCGGTGACCGCGTCGCCGCCCACGATGATGTTCCCGAGCGGCGCCGCGTACGTCTCGATCGCGTTCCGCCGGTTGTCCTTGTCCTCCGCGAGCGCCGTGCCCTCGTAGAACTGCACCCATGTCGCCCGCACCAGCAGGGCGAGCACGAGGAGCAGGGTGAAGACGGCGCTGCGCCTGATCGTCTTGTTCATCGCACCCGGACAGACGAGCGGAACACGGTCGGTCGTTCCCTACCGCCCCGGTTCTCATGAGGTCTTCATGAGGTCTTCAGAGGTCTTCGGGTCAGAGTCTGCGGGTCGCCAGCGTGAGCCGGTCGCGGGCGTCGAACAGGGCGTCCTTGACCAGCTGCTCGTGCGCCGGGGTGAGCCGGGCCACCGGCACGGAGCAGCTGATCGCGTCACGGGCCGGGGTGCGGTACGGGATCGCCACGCCGAAGCAGCGCAGACCGAGGGTGTTCTCCTCGCGGTCCGCGGCGAAGCCCTGCTCGCGGACCTGGTGGAGCTCCTCGATGAGCTGCTCCCGGTCGGTGATCGTGTTCTCGGTGAGCGCCGGGAGGGTCTCCGGGAGCATCTTGCGGACCTGCTCGTCGGTGTGGGTGGCGAGCAGCGCCTTGCCGAGGGAGGTGGAGTGGGCGGGCAGCCGCCGGCCGACCCGGGTGAAGGGCCGCAGATAGTGCTGCGACTGCCGGGTGGCCAGATAGACGACGTTGGTGCCGTCGAGGCGGGCCAGGTGGATGGTCTCCGTGGTGTCGTCGGAGAGGCGGTCGAGCGTGGGGCGGGCCAGCGCCACCACCTCGTCCCCGTCGATGTACGAGGTCCCGACGAGCAGGGCCCGTACGCCGATGCCGTACCGCGTGCCCGTCGCGTCCGTCTCGACCCAGCCGAGCTCCACCAGGGTGCGGAGCAACATATAAAGGCTGGACTTGGGATAGCCGACGGCCTCCTGCACCGCCGCGAGGGAGTGCATTCCGGGGCGTCCGGCGAAGTATTCGAGCAGTTCGACGGTCCGTACCGCCGACTTGACCTGCGCTCCGCCGCCCGTCTCGACTGCCGACATCGCCCTTGACCCCTTCGTTCGACGGGAAATAGTCTCCAACACCATATTCATCATTGAAGACGGCGTTCAGCATATCGAACGACCTTGGTGAATGACCCAGACAATACCCCTGGGAATGACCCAGAAATACGTGGAGGGACCCGCGGTGGCAGCAGCACCAGTCTGGAGTGTCGACCCCCGAACCGGGAAGCAGCGTGAGCAGGTCGCGGTGGAGGCCACAGCCCAGGAGGTGGACGCCGCCGTCCGCGCGGCCCACGCGGCCCGCGGCGCCCTCGCCGACCGCACCGTCCGCTCGGCGTTCCTGCGCACGGCGGCCGACCAGCTCCAGGCGGCCAAGGAACAGCTCGTCGAGGTGGCCGACGCGGAGACCGCGCTCGGCCCGGTCCGGCTCACCGGTGAACTCGCCCGCACCTGCTTCCAGCTGCGGGCCTTCGCCGACATCGTCGACGAGGGCGCCTTCCTCGACGTGGTGATCAACCACCCCGACGACACCGCGACCCCGCCCATCCCCGACCTGCGCCGCTACAAGGTCCCGCTGGGCGTCGTCGCCGTCTACTCGGCCTCCAACTTCCCCTTCGCCTTCTCCGTCCCCGGCGGCGACACGGCGAGCGCGCTGGCCGCCGGGTGCCCGGTGGTCGTCAAGGCCCACCCCGACCACCCGGCGCTGTCCGAGCTGGTCGCGATCGTGCTGCGCCGCGCCGCCGCCGAGCACGGCATCCCCGAGGGCGTCCTCGGTCTCGTCCACGGCTTCGAGGCGGGCGTCGAGCTGGTCAAGCACCCGCTGGTGACCGCCGCCGGCTTCACCGGCTCCGTCCGCGGCGGCCGGGCCCTGTTCGACGCGGCGGCCGCGCGGCCGGTGCCGATCCCGTTCCACGGCGAGCTGGGCTCCCTGAACCCCGTCCTCATCACCGAGGCCGCGGCGGCCGAGCGCGCCGAGGCGATCGGTACGGGTCTCGCGGGCTCCATGACCCTCGGTGTCGGCCAGTTCTGCGTGAAGCCGGGCCTGGTGCTGGCGCCGGCGGGCGACGCCGGTGACCGGCTGGTCAAGTCGCTCACCGACGCGGTCAGCGATGTCGACGCGGGTGTCCTGCTCGACCACCGGATGCGCGACAACTTCCTCGCCGGTGTCGCCGAGCGCGCGGAGCTGCCGGACGTGGAGTCGCCGGTGACGGCGGGCGCGGGCGGCGATCACACCGTCAGCCCCGGCTTCCTCACCGTCCCCGCCGGCAAGCTGGCGTCCGAGGGCGAGCACGACCTGCTCCTGGAGGAGTGCTTCGGGCCGCTCACCGTCGTCGCGCGCTACGAGGACGAGGACGAGGCCAAGTCGGTGCTGTCCCGGCTGCCGGGCAACCTCACCGCCACGGTGCACCTGTCCGGTGAGGAGGCCGCCGGTGAGGGGCGCGGCCCGGAGCTGCTCGCGGAGCTGACGCCGCTGGCGGGCCGAGTGCTGGTCAACGGCTGGCCGACGGGTGTGGCCGTCGCCGCGGCCCAGCACCACGGCGGGCCCTACCCCGCGACGACGTCGACGTCCACCTCGGTGGGCGGCACGGCCATCGAGCGGTGGCTGCGGCCGGTGGCGTACCAGGGGGCACCGGAGGCGCTGCTGCCGCCGGAGCTGCGGGACGACAATCCGCTGGGACTGCCGCGGCGCTTCAACGGCGCGCTGGAGCGGTAGGCCGCCTTTCCCGCGCCCTCAAAAGGGGCGCGGGTGCCGGCCGGGGGCTGTAAGAATCCCCCAATGGATCTCGAACTTCCCGAACTCCCTTTCCCTCTTCGCACGTATGGGCCCGATGGGCACTGGTCCTATGAGGACGGGGTGCTCACCGGGTGGGCCGGCGCCCGGCAGGACCGGTTCGTGCCGCCCACGGACGAGGGGCTGGACCCCGTCACGGACGCGCCCAGGCTGCTGGGGGCGCCGGAGGGGGACTTCCAGTTGATCGCCCGCGTCACCGTCGGCTTCGCCGCCGGGTTCGACGCGGGCGTGCTGTATGTGCACGTCGGGGAGCGGGCCTGGGCGAAGCTGTGCCTGGAGTACTCGCCGGACGTCCCCACCGTCTGCACGGTGGTCACCCGTGGACACTCCGACGACGCCAACTCCTTCACCGTCGAGGGGAGTTCGGTGTGGCTGCGGGTCAGCCGCACGGGCCGGGCGTTCGCCTTCCACGCCTCCCGCGACGGCAAGCACTGGACGTTCGTCCGGCTGTTCACGCTCGCCGGGGAGCGGGAGAGCGGGGCCGCCCTGGTCGGATTCATGACCCAGTCCCCGATGGGAGAGGGCTGCGTGGTGACGTACGACGGCATCGAGTTCCGTCCGAACTGGCCCGAGGACCTGAGAAACGGCAGCTGAGGGGCGGGAGCGCGGGCGGCCACGGTGCCCGGTGTCACCCCCGGCCGGGGTGCCCGGTGTGTCACCCCCGGCCGGAACCGTCGCGACGGCGCGCTCGTCCTCCTCCGCATGATCAAGGACCGTGTGGAACGAGTGACCGGAGCGCGAGTGATCAGGACCGTGCTCCCCGCCGAGCTCCATGACGTCGTCGCGCTGCACGCCCGCGCCCGCGCGACGTACTACCCGGACGGCGTCCCCGACGACGGCACGGACTGGCTCGCCGGCTGGCGGCGGGCCGTCGAGCGACCGGACGGCCGTGTGCTCTGCGCGGTGGAGCACGGTCGGATCACCGGCATCGCCTCCTTCCGCACGGCGGAGGACGGCCCCGCCGACTCGGTGTACCTCGCCCAGCTCCATGTGGACCCCGACCAGTGGCGCCGCGGCACCGGCCGGGCCCTGCACGCGGCCTGCGTGGAGGAGTGGCGGGCCGACGGCAGGCGCACGGCCACGCTCACCGTCCACGTCGACAACCACCGGGCGCGGGCCTTCTACGCCCGCCTCGGCTGGACACCGGACCCCGAGAACCCGCCGGCCCCGGACGACCACCATCTGCTCCTCACCTATGCGGTCACCGGGGGGTGAGCCGGAGCCGGGACGGCACTCGGGGACGGGCCGGGGCGAGCCGGAGCGGGGGAGGGGCGCGGGAATGAGGCGGGCTGCTTGAACGTTCATCCATCGTAGAAGCGGAGCGCGCCGCCTCCGTCCACCCGTACCCGTACGACCGAAGAGAGCTGACACATGCGCGTCGAGATCTGGAGCGACATCGCCTGCCCCTGGTGCTACGTGGGCAAGGCCCGCTTCGAGAAGGCGCTCGCGGCCTTTCCGCACCGCGACGACGTCGAGGTGGTGCACCGCTCCTTCGAGCTCGACCCCGGTCGCGCCAAGGACGACATCCAGCCGGTCCTCACCATGCTGAGCAAGAAGTACGGGATGAGCGAGGCGCAGGCCCAGGCCGGCGAGCACAACCTCCGCGCGCAGGCCGGCGCCGAGGGCCTCGCCTACCGGGCGGAGGGCCGCGACCACGGCAGCACCTTCGACATGCACCGCCTGCTGCACCTCGCCAAGGAGCACGGCCGGCAGACCGAGCTCCTCCAGCTGCTGTACCGGGCGAACTTCGCCGAGGAGCGCTCCGTGTACGCCGACGCGGACGAGTTCCTGATCGAGCTGGCCGTCGAGGCCGGGCTCGACGAGGGCGCCGCCCGCCAGGTGCTGGCCGACCCCACCGCGTACGCGGACGCCGTCCGCGAGGACGAGCGGGAGGCGGCCGAGCTGGGCGCGAACGGGGTGCCGTTCTTCGTGCTGGACCGGAAGTACGGGGTGTCCGGTGCGCAGCCCGCCGAGGTGTTCGAGCGGGCGCTCGCGCAGGCGTGGGGCGCGCGGTCGCCGCTCCAGGTGATCCAGGAGGGCGGCGCGGAGGCGTGCGGGCCCGACGGATGTGCGGTGCCGTCCCGGTGACGGCGGCGGCAAGGTGCTGGTAGGCCGCCATGTATAAGCAGTGCTTTGAGAAATCGTGCAAAACCTCTCAATGGACGGGGAGGTCTTCGGGCCCCACAGTGGAGGCATGGAGACCTTCGAGAGCCTCGTCCGAGCCGAGTTCGCACCGAAGAACACCTATCTGAACACCGCCAGCAGCGGTCTGCTGCCCGCCCGGACGGTGGCCGCGCTGGGTCGGGCCGCGCTGCTGCGGGCCGAGGGCCGGCCGCTGGACCCGCTCTTCGACGACGTGGAGGCCGCGCGGGCCGCGTTCGCCCGGCTGGCCGGGGTGCCGGCCGGGCGGGTGGCGGCCGGGACGTCGGTCGCCGCGCACACCGGCGTGGTCGCCGCGTCGCTGCCGCCCGGCGCCGAGGTGCTGACCGCCGAGGACGACTTCACCTCCGTCCTCAACCCGTTCCACGTCCGGGGCGACCTCAAGGTGCGGGCCGTGCCACTGGAGCGGCTCGCCGAGTCCGTCCGCCCCGGCACCGCGCTCGTCGCGGTCGGCGCCGCCCAGTCCGCCGACGGCCGGATCGCCGACCTGCCCGCGCTGCGCGAGGCGGCGCGGGACCACGGGGCGCGGACCTACGTCGACTTCTCCCAGGCCGCCGGATGGCTGCCGATGGACGCCGACGCGTACGACTACACCGTCTGCACGACCTTCAAGTGGCTGCTCGGCCCGCACGGCGCGGCCTTCCTCGTGGTGCCCGAGGACTTCGGCGGGCTGACCCCGGTGCTGGCCGGCTGGGTCGCGGGGGAGAACCCCTGGGGCAGCTGCTACGGCCCCGTCACCGAACTCGCCCGTTCCGCCCGCCGCTTCGACCTGACCCCGGCCCTGTTCACCTACGCCGGACTGCGCCACTCCCTCGCGCTCGTCGAGGAACTCGGCGTGGCCGCCGTCCACGCCCATGACCTCGCCCTCGCGGACCGGTTCCGCGCGGGGCTCGCCGCTCTCGGCCACGAGCCCGTGCCGGCGCCCGGCTCGGCGATCGTCTCCGTGCCCGGACTGGGCGCGCGGCAGCCCGAGTTGAGCGCGGCCGGCATCCAGGTCTCCGACCGTGCCGGCAACCTGCGCGTCGCCTTCCACCTCTACAACACGGCGGCGGACGTCGACCGGGTCCTGGACGCCCTGTCTTCCTGAACCGCTGGCGCGAGCCTGGCCGGGACGCTAGGAAGGGCATCAGGGATGGTGGTGCCGGTGGAGCCGACGCTCGAACAGCCGTCCATCGATGTGGAGTTGCATCGGCGGCTGGTGTACGGGGACGAGTCCGCGCTGCGTGAGGCCTACGCGGCGTACGGGGCACTCGTGCGCCGGGTGGCCGTCCGGGTCACCCACAGTCAGGCGGCGGCCGAGGACGTGGCCCAGGAGGTCTTCGCCCAGCTGTGGACCAGCCCGTACGGCTTCGACGCGCGGCGCGGCTCCCTGCGCACCTGGCTGTCGATGCTCGCCCACCGGCGGGCCGTGGACTGGGTGCGCAGCGAGGCCCGGCACCGCAAGGACGCCCAGGCGGACGACTCGGCGCTGCACGCCATCCCCGACGCCGGACCCGGCCCGCACGAGACGGTCGTGGACCGCGAGCGCTCCCTGCTGCTGCACACCGCCCTCGCCGAACTCCCCCGCACCCAGCGGGAGGTGGTCCACCTCGCCTACTTCGCGGGCCGCACCTACCGGCAGGCCGCCGTGGAGCTGGGCATCCCCGAGGGCACCGCGAAGACCCGGCTCCGCTCGGCCCTGCGCAAACTGGCGGAGTCCCTCGCGGATCCACCGGACCCGGCAGCGGCGAGGGGCGCGTGATGGCGGCCCCTCACCGCTCCGCCGGGGCCGCGCGGGCCCTGCGTATCGTGGCAGCGGCACGGCGAAAGGGCGGCGCGCGATGACCATCGACCACGACGGCGTACGGGAGCTGCTGGCCGCCTGGGCCGTCGGCGCGCTGCCACCCGCCGACGCCAGGGCCGTACCGCTCCACCTCGCCGACTGCGAGACCTGCGCGGCCGAGGCCGAACGACTCCGGGCGACCGTACGGCTGCTGGACGGCACCCCCGGCCCGGACTCAGGGGCGAGCGGCGCCCCCGGTGACCCGCGCGACGAGGCCGCGCGCGCCGGTGAGGGGGGTGGTGCGGACGGGGTGCTCGCGTCGGCGCTGCGCTCGCGCCGGCCCCGTACGCCGGGTGTCGCCCCGCACGCGGCGCCGTACGCCGCCGCCGTCGCCGGACTCCGGGCGCTGGTCCGGGAGCTGCCGGGCCGCTGGGGCACGCCGGTGGTGCACGACTGGGACGCGCACGCCACCGTCGCCCATCTCGTCGCCGCCGACGAACACCTCGCCGTGGCGCTCGGGGTCCCGGCCCGGCTGCCGGTCTCCCGCATCCCGGCCGGGACGCCCGCCGCGCACGCGTGGGAGCTGCGCACCGCCGACGCCATCGCCCACGAGCACACCCGTACGCCCGAGGAGACTGTCGCCACCTGGGCCGCGCAGACCGCCGACCTCCTGGCGACCCCGGAGGCCCGCGACCCCTCTCTCGCCGCCCGCGCGGCGACGGTGATGGGTCTCAGACTGCCCGTCGCCGACCACTTCGTCATCCGCGCCTTCGAGGCGTGGATCCACGCCGACGACATCGGCCGGGCGCTCGGCATCGCCGTACCGCCGCCGCCCGCCGAGCATCTGGAGCAGCTGGTCCGGCTCGCCGTCCGCATCCTCGGCCTGGCCCTGCACGACGCGCCGCCCGTCCTCGTCGAGGTCACCGGGACCGCCCCCGGCACCGGCTGGGTCCTCGGCTCGGACGCCGAGCCCGTGGCCGCCGAACTGACCCTGGACCCGGTCGACTTCTGCCTGCTGGTCGGCGGTCGCTATGCCCCCGACGAGGTGCCGAGGGGGCTCACGGGCGACGAGCGCGCCGCACGGAACGTCCTGGTCACGGCGGCGTCGCTGGCCTGGCTGTAGCGTCCGCCCTCCAGGAGCCGCACACACGGCGGACCGGGCGGTCCCTCAGGGGGCAGGGACCGCCCGGTCCGGTCATCGTGACGGCGAGGTCGGGGTCGGGATCACCGCACGGGGGTGAAGTCCCGCGCGCCGATGAACTCCGGCCGCCGTACGGGAGCCGCGAACGGCTCGACCGCCGCGTTCTCCACGCTGTTGAAGACGATGAAGACGTTGCTGCGCGGGAACGGCGTGATGTTGTCGCCGGAGCCGTGCATGGCGTTGCAGTCGAACCAGGTCGCCGAGCCGGCCTTGCCCGTGAACAGCTTGATGCCGTACTCGGAGGCCATCGCCGTCAGCGCCTCGTCCGACGGGGTGCCCGCGTCCTGCATCTGCAGCGACTTCTTGTAATTGTCCTTCGGGGTGGCGCCCGCGCAGCCGAGGAACGTCCGGTGCGACCCCGGCATGATCATCAGGCCGCCGTTGGTGTCGTGGTTCTCGGTCAGCGCGATCGAGACGGACACCGTCCGCATGTTCGGCAGCCCGTCCTCGGCGTGCCAGGTCTCGAAGTCGGAGTGCCAGTAGAACCCGGACGCGCCGAAGCCCGGCTTCACATTGATCCGCGACTGGTGCACGTACACGTCGGAGCCGAGGATCTGCCGGGCCCGGCCGACGACCCGCTCGTCCCGGACGAGCCGCGCGAACACCTCGCTGATGCGGTGCACCTCGAAGACGGACCGGATCTCCTTCGACTTCGGCTCGATGATCGAGCGTTCGTCGGCGCGGACCGCGGGATCGGTGACGAGCCGCTCCAGCTCCCGGTGGTACACGGCGACCTCGTCCGGCGTGATGAGCTCCTCGACGGCGAGGAAGCCGTCCCGCTCGTACCGCTGGAGGTCGGTCAGGGAGATCGGGCCGGGGGTGCCGGGGGCACCCCAGACGACCGGGTCCTGGCGCGGGACCGACACCTCGGTGGCGCCGCGGCTGGGGTAGAGATCGGGCACGCGGGTGGCGGTGTTCATCGTGGTGCTCGTGGTCATGATGGTCAGCCCTCCTCCGTCAGCAGGGGATAGACGCCGTTCTCGTCGTGGTCCTCCCGTCCGGTCACGGGCGGGTTGAACACACAGATGCAGCGGAAGTCCTCCTTGATCCGCATCGTGTGCCGCTCGTGACCGTCGAGGAGGTACATGGTCCCGGGCGTGATCGTGTACGTCCGCCCGGTCTCGTCGTCGGTCAGTTCGGCCTCGCCCTCGACGCACACCACGGCCTCGATGTGGTTCGCGTACCACATCGACGTCTCCGTGCCCGCGTAGAGGATCGTCTCGTGCAGGGAGAAGCCGACCTTCTCCTTGGCGAGGACGATGCGTTTGCTCTCCCACGTGCCGGACGCCGCTTTGACGTGCCGGTCGGTGCCTTCCAGATCCTTGAAAGAACGGACGATCACGGTGGTTCCAGGCCTCCTTGTGGGCTTTCCTCGGATGGTTGTCAGACGGTTTCCCGCACGGCGCGGGCGAGGACGCGCAGGCCCTCGTCCAGCTCGTCCGGGGTGATGGTGAGGGCGGGCAGCAGCTTCACGACCTCGCTCTCCGGGCCGGACGTCTCGATCAGCAGCCCGAGTTCGAAGGCCCGCTTGGCGATCCGGCCCGCGCGGGCCTTCTCGTGGAACTCCAGGCCCCACACCAGCCCGCGGCCCCGGTACTCCTTCACGTCGGCGAGGTTCTCCTCGGTGATGGAGATCAGCGCCTGCTCGACCTGCTCACCGCGCGCACGGGTCTGCTTCTCCATGGCGGAGCCGTCCGACCAGTACGCCTCCAGGGCGGCGGTCGCGGTGACGAAGGCGGGGTTGTTGCCGCGGAAGGTGCCGTTGTGCTCGCCTGGCTCCCAGATGTCCAGCTCCGGCTTGAACAGGCACAGCGACATCGGCAGTCCGTAGCCGCTGATGGACTTGGAGACGGTGACGATGTCCGGGGTGATGCCCGCCTCCTCGAACGAGAAGAAGGCCCCCGTACGGCCGCAGCCCATCTGGATGTCGTCGACGATCAGCAGCATGTCCTGCCGCTCGCACAGCTCGGCGAGGGCGCGCAGCCACTCCGGGCGGGCGACGTTGATGCCGCCCTCGCCCTGGACCGTCTCCACGATCACGGCGGCGGGCTTGTTCAGCCCGGACCCCTGGTCCTCCAGGATCCGCTCGAACCACAGGAAGTCGGGGACCTGGCCCTCGAAGTAGTTGTCGAACGGCATCGGCGTCCCGTGCACCAGCGGGATGCCCGCGCCGGCCCGCTTGAAGGCGTTGCCGGTGACGGCGAGGGAGCCCAGGGACATGCCGTGGAAGGCGTTGGTGAACGACACGATGGCCTCGCGGCCCTTCACCTTCCGCGCCAGTTTCAGCGCGGACTCCACGGCGTTGGTGCCGGTAGGGCCCGGGAACATGACCTTGTAGGGCAGGTCACGGGGCCGCAGCACCAGGTTCTGGAAGGACTCCAGGAACGCCCGCTTGGCGCTCGTCGACATGTCGAGGCCGTGGGTGACGCCGTCCCGCTCCAGGTAGTCGATCAGGGCCCGTTTGAGCACCGGGTTGTTGTGGCCGTAGTTGAGCGAACCGGCTCCGGCGAAGAAGTCCAGGTAGCTGTGGCCGTCCTCGTCGCGCATCCGGCTGCCCTGCGCGGTGTCGAACACGGTGGGCCAGCCGCGGCAGTAGCTGCGCACCTCGGACTCCAGGGTCTCGAAGACGCTCAGGTCGGGCTGGGTGATGGTCACGGCGAATCGCTCCTCGATGCGTGGGGGGTGCGGGTGTGCGGGAGTGGGGGAGAGGGGGCGGCCCGGCGGGGGCCGGTGGTGCGTGGGCCGGTGGTGCCTGGGCCGGTGGTGCTCAGGGGGACAGCGGGCCGATGCGGTGCAGCACCTCGGGCTCGTGCGGGCCGTCGGGGAAGTCCCCCGCCTCGAACAGGACCGTGCGCTCGACGGTCGCGCCGTGGCGTTCGGCGAACGCGGCGAACAGCCGTTCCGAGGCGGTGTTGCCCGGGGTGATGGTGGTCTCGACGGCGGTCAGCGCGCGCTCTCTCGCGACCCGCGCGGCGAGTCCGTCCAGCAGCGCCCCGGCGAGCCCGCGCCCGCGGTGCGCCTCGTCGACGGCCACCTGCCACACGAGGAGGGTGTCCGGCCGCTCGGGCCGCACGTACCCGGTCACGAAGCCGACCGGTTCCCCCGTCTCGTCACGGGCCACCGCCGAGGTGTCCGCGAAGTCCCGGCACCACAGCAGATAGCTGTACGAGGAGTTCAGGTCGAGGGTTCCGGAGGCCCCGGCGATACGCCACAGCGCGCTGCCGTCCGCCACGTCCGGGCGGTCGATCCGAATTCCCTCGGCGATTTCCGACGGTGATTCCAGGTGTGCGATGTGCAGGTCTGCTTGTGCGGCAGTCATACGGCTTGAATTTACCCAGCGAAATTTCGAATTGCATCGCCGCTCGGGGTTACGAATGAGCGTCCCCTGTGTTATCACGCGGGCGCGAGCGGGCGCGCAAGCAGGTGGTTGACCTGTGTGGTTTTGCCCGGAAATACCCTCGCAAAAAGGGCGCGCTGTGGAGTCCGTCACATGCGCCTGCCCCTCACGGAATCCACCCGGATCTCACCCCTTGTTGTTCGCGAAACCTTTGCGTTTAGGGAAGGTGGAAGCGGGCATAAGAATACGGGATCCTACCCATGGAATTGTAGGACCCTTTCTGCTGGAAAAGCGACCCTCTTTTCCGTCGATTCGCCGGTTCCGGGGGCGACGTGCCGGAGCAGTAATGGGCGGCACTGACCGCGGCCGGGGGCCCCGCGCTGGGGCCCCGCGCCGGGGGCGCCGCCCTCCGCGTGTCACGGGCGCCCGGGGTTCGCGGTGAGGGCCTTGGCGACGAGTTCGGACGCGTCGCCATCGTCCGGCACCCGCAGGGTCGTCGCGACCGGGGCTGCGTCGCGCGCCTCGCGCACATACGGCTCCAGGCCGCCGCCCAGCGCGAGCGCCCCCGCCCGGGTGGCCTCGGCGGCCGAGGCATGGCGGGCCGTCACCGTGTAGAAGAGCGCACCGTGCTCACGGACGACCTCGCCGCTCGCGGCGACGGGGTTGTGACCTCACGGGTGTGAACGAACGTTCCGTTGTCGTATGTGTGACCTTTGCCCGCCATGGTCGTTGACGGCGGTGAGGGTGCGGCCGGTGCGGGGACGGTGGGTGATCGGCGATGGGTGGGCTGCGGGAGTTGGCGGCGCCGTTCGTCGCCGTGGGCCCGTCCGGTGTGGCGGTCCGTGACCGGCTCAAGCACCTGACGGCGGAGGACGAGACCGTACTGCGCATGGTCGGCGATCATCTGGGCACTCTCGCCTCGCGGGACCTCAGAGCCCGGTGTGCGGTGGGGCTGGACCATGACGCCGAAGGGTGGGCCGTGCGTAAGCGTGCTGTGACGGGGGTGTCGTCCTCCCGCTGGGCCGGGTCGATCACGAAGGCCACGCATGATCAGTGGGCGCTGGCCCGGCGCGGGCAACTCGCGCACATCCAGAGCCTGGAAGCGGGGGTGCGGATGATCGCCCACCGGTTGTCGCCGCCGGTGGGCGAGAAGGGCAGCGGGCGGGCTCCTGGGGGTTATGCGAGCAGGCGGGAGTGGCATGCGAAGTCCCGTCGTCTGCACGTGCTCACCGACCGGCTCCAAGCCCTCCGTGCGGACTGGGAGGCCGGACGGGTGGGGGTGGTGCGGGGCGGGAAGCGGCTGCTGAACACCCGCCACCACTTGGAGGCCGCCCGGCTCACCGAGGAGCGGTGGCGCACCCGGTGGCAGGCGGAGCGGCGTTTCCTGAAGGCCGACGGCGAGTCCGGCAGACGGTTCGGCAACGAGACCATCCGCGTCACCCCCGACGGCGAGGTCTCCCTGAAACTCCCCGCGCCGCTTGCCTATCTGGCGAACGCCCCGCACGGCCGGTACGTGCTCACCGCCCGGGTGAGGTTCGCGCACCGGGGTGAGCAGTGGGCCGACCGCATCCACGCGAACCGGGCCGTGGCCTACCGCATCCACGAGGACACCGCCCGCGGCCGCTGGTACCTCACCGCCTCCTGGACCAACCCCACAGTGCAGAGCGTGCCGCTGGCCGCGGTCCGCGCGGGGGGTCTGGTGGGGGTGGAAACCAACGCCGACCACCTGGCCGCGTGGCGCCTGGACGCCCACGGCATCCCCGTCGTCGCTGTCGACCCCGCCTACACCAGCCGCTGGGGCGCCCAGCACTGGCAACAACCCCTCACCAGCACAAACCGCAAGATCACCCGCCACGACGCGGCCGCCGTGGCGATCGGAAGGCGCGCCCTCGGGCACCCGGTCCGGCGACGGACGGCG
>NZ_OLMK01000110.1 GCF_900290235.1 Streptomyces sp. MA5143a | reverse complement strand
AGCCCGAAGGCGGGGTTCTGCTTGCGGATCTCGATCATGCGGCGGGTCCAGTGCAGCAGCGACGAGGGCGAGGACATCGACGCCTCGACGTTGGTGACCTGGTAGCCGTAGACCGGGTCCATGATCGTCGGCAGGTACAGCTTCCCCGGGTCGCAGGCGGAGAAGCCGGCGTTGCGATCGGGGGTCCACTGCATGGGGGTACGGACACCGTCGCGGTCGCCGAGCCAGATGTTGTCGCCCATGCCGATCTCGTCGCCGTAGTAGAGGATCGGCGAGCCGGGCAGGGACAGCAGCAGGGCGGTGAAGAGTTCGATCTGGTTGCGGTCGTTGTCCAGCAGGGGGGCGAGGCGGCGGCGGATGCCGATGTTGGCGCGCATGCGCGGGTCCTTGGCGTACTCCGCGTACATGTAGTCGCGTTCCTCGTCGGTGACCATTTCGAGGGTGAGCTCGTCGTGGTTGCGCAGGAAGATGCCCCACTGGCAGTTCGAGGGGATCGCGGGGGTTTTCGCGAGGATCTCCGAGACGGGGTAGCGCGACTCCCTGCGCACCGCCATGAAGATCCGCGGCATGACGGGGAAGTGGAACGCCATGTGGCATTCGTCGCCGCCGCTGGTGTAGTCGCCGAAGTAGTCGACCACGTCCTCCGGCCACTGGTTCGCCTCCGCGAGGATGACCGTGTCCGGGTACTGCGCGTCGATCTCGCTGCGGACACGCTTCAGGAAGGCGTGGGTGGCGGGCAGGTTCTCGCAGTTGGTGCCTTCCTCCTGGTACAGGTACGGCACGGCGTCCAGGCGGAAACCGTCGATGCCCAGGTCCAGCCAGAAGCGCAACGAGGCCAG
>NZ_OLMK01000013.1 GCF_900290235.1 Streptomyces sp. MA5143a | reverse complement strand
CCAGTCCTGGCAACAGGACCCACTCCCGCTCAGTATCAAGGAACGGTAGATGGTGTCCAGGGTGGGCCGACCCGGGTCGACACAGGTCGAGCGTAATCGGCGCGTCCGGCAGCACCGTCCGACGATCCCCGCCCCCTGAATCCGAGAGCATCTGCCGCCCCGCACCGATGACTTCTGAGGCTGAACGGCCCAGTGGCCATCGGATTGGTTTGAGTAAGTCAAACATCTCCTTATAATCGGATGCCTACGTTCCCCACAGGAGGTCTCCCCGTGAACTCGGTCCCCGCACGCCGGACCCGCATCCTGGCCGCCACCACCGCCGCGGCCGGACTGCTGCTCGTGGCCGGTTGCACCTCGACCGACGACGGCGGCAGCGGCACCAAGACGGCCGCCGGCGGGGTCGAACTGGTCAAGGCGGGCCAGTTGACCACGTGCACGCACCTCCCGTACCCGCCGTTCCAGTCGGAGATCGACGGCAAGGTGCAGGGCTTCGACGTCGCGCTGATCGACCTCGTCGCCAAGGACCTGGGCGTGAAGCAGGACATCCTCGACACCCCGTTCGAGAACTTCAAGACGGGCGCCTTCCTGAACTCCGGTGAGTGCGACCTCGCCGCCGCCGGTATGACGATCACCGACGAGCGCAAGAAGAACGTCGACTTCTCCGACCCGTACTTCGACGCCACCCAGGCCGTCCTCGCCGACAAGGGCGCCGGGATCAACTCCTTCGCGGACCTCAAGGGCAAGAAGGTCGGCGCCCAGGCGCAGACCACCGGCGAGGACTACGCCAAGAGCCAGGGCCTCGACCCGGTCTCCTTCGAGTCCTCCGACGCCGTCCTCAACGGACTGCGCTCCGGCCAGGTCGACGCCGTCGTCATCGACTACCCCGTCGTCCAGGGCTGGCTGAAGGACAAGGCCAACGCCGACGCCTTCGAGGTCGCGGACAACATCAACACCGGTGAGCAGTACGGCTTCACGGTCAAGAAGGGCAACACCAAGCTCCTCGCCGCCATCAACAAGGCGCTCTCCGAGGCCAGGTCCGACGGGACCTACCGCGAGCTGTACGAGAAGTGGATCGGCCCGTACGACGAGAGCGCCGCGTCCGCCTCCCCGTCCGCCTCCTGACCCATGGCCGACACGGACGCGGTGGTCCAGCCCAGGAAGAAGGGGCTGACCCGACGGCAGAAGCGCGGTCTGTCGCGCGGCGCGCAGTACGTCGTCTTCGTCGCCGCCGTGATCGCCTTCGCGGTCTCGGCGGACTGGGGCCGGCTGAAGAACCAGTTCGCGCAGGCGGACATCGCCGAGCAGATGTTCCCGGACGTCATCACGCTGGCACTGAAGAACACCGTGCTCTACACCCTGTCCGGCTTCGCCGTCGGCCTGGTGCTCGGCATGGTGATCGCCCTGATGCGGCTGTCGTCGGTCGGCCCGTACCGCTGGTTCGCCGGCGTGTACATCGAGATCTTCCGTGGTCTGCCCGCCCTGCTGATCTTCATCTTCATCGGCGTCGCCGTCCCGCTGGCCTTCCCGGGCACGGAGATCGTCGGCGGCACCTATGGCAAGGTCGCCCTGGCGCTGGGCCTGGTCGCGGCGGCGTACATGGCGGAGACGATCCGCGCGGGCATCCAGGCCGTCCCCAAGGGGCAGATGGAGGCGGCCCGTTCGCTGGGGTTCTCGCCGGCCCGCGCGATGGTCTCGATCGTCATCCCGCAGGCGTTCCGGATCATCCTCCCGCCGCTCACCAACGAACTCGTCCTCCTCTTCAAGGACTCCTCGCTGGTGTTGTTCCTCGGGGTCACCCTGGAGGAGCGCGAACTGTCCAAGTACGGGCGGGACCTGGCCAGCACCACCGCCAACTCCACGCCGATCCTGGTCGCCGGCCTGTGCTACCTGCTGGTGACCATCCCGCTCGGCTTCGTCGTGCGCCGTATGGAGGCGAAGGCCCAGGAGGCCGTGAAATGACCCCGAAGACGCCGGGCGGACACCCCGAGATCCAGGTCCGCGCCCTGCACAAGTCGTTCGGCGACAACGAGGTCCTCAAGGGCATCGACCTGGAGATCGGCCGAGGCGAGGTCGTCTGCGTCATCGGCCCGTCCGGCTCCGGCAAATCGACCCTGCTGCGCTGTGTGAACCTCCTGGAGGAACCCACCAAGGGCCAGGTCTTCGTCGGCGGCACCGAACTGACGGACCCGGACGTCGACATCGACGCCGTACGCCGCCGTATCGGCATGGTCTTCCAGCAGTTCAACCTCTTCCCGCACCTCACGGTCACCGAAAACCTCACGCTCCCGCAGCGCCGGGTCCTCAGACGGGGCAAGGCTCAGGCGGCGCGGGTGGCCGCCGAGAACCTGGAACGGGTCGGTCTCGCCGAGAAGGCGGACGCCTACCCCTCCTCCCTCTCCGGCGGCCAGCAGCAGCGCGTGGCGATCGCCCGCTCCCTGTCCATGGGCCCCGAGGTCATGCTCTTCGACGAGCCGACGTCGGCGCTGGACCCGGAACTGGTGGGCGACGTCCTGGCGGTGATGCGCAGGCTCGCGGAGGAGGGTATGACGATGATGGTCGTCACCCATGAGATGACCTTCGCCCGCGAGGTCGCCGACCGGGTCGTCTTCATGGACGGCGGCGTGATCGTCGAGGACGGCGCGCCCGCGCAGGTCATCGGCGCCCCCCGGCACGAGCGCACCCGCCACTTCCTGTCCCGTCTCCTCGACCCCGCGATGGCGGAGGTGGAGGAGGAGACGTCGGACCAGGTGGGCAAGAGCGACTGAAAGGGTTCGTTCGTCGGGTGCGGGGAGGTGGGGGCCGTTCGCGCAGTTCCCCGCGCCCCTGAAAAGCGACCGGGCTGCGCCCGTGCTTTTCCTGAAGGGCGGGCCGCAGGCCCGTCCCTTCAGGGGCGCGGGGAACTGCGCGACAAGCCCCCACTCACCCGCACCCGACAACGCTGAGCCACAGCGGAAGCGTCTGGCTAGGGTGCGGGTATGAACGAGCGTGCTGTGCTGCGTGTGAAGGGGCGGGTCCTCGTCGGGCCCGACGAGGTTCGGGACGAGCTGTGGGTCGTGGACGGCCGGGTCTCCTACGACCGTCCCGCCACCGCGCGGGACGTGCGGACCGTGGAGGGGTGGGCGCTGCCCGGTCTCGTCGACGCCCACTGCCATGTCGGTCTCGGCGCGCACGGGCCGGTCGACGCCGGCACCGCGGAGAAGCAGGCCCTGACCGACCGCGACGCCGGCACCCTCCTGATCCGGGACGCGGGCTCCCCGTCCGACACCCGCTGGGTCGACGACCGCGACGACCTCCCGAAGATCATCCGCGCCGGCCGGCACATCGCCCGTACCCGGCGCTACATCCGCGGCTACGCCCACGAGATCGAGCCGGACGACCTCGTCGCGTACGTCGGCCGGGAGGCCCGGCGCGGTGACGGGTGGGTGAAGCTGGTCGGCGACTGGATCGACCGCGAGGTGGGCGACCTCGCGGCGTGCTGGCCGCGCGGCGCGGTCGAGGCGGCGATCGCCGAGGCCCACCGCCTGGGCGCCCGCGTCACGGCCCACTGTTTCGCCGAGTCCTCGCTGCGCGACCTCGTCGAGGCGGGCATCGACTGCGTCGAACACGCCACGGGCCTCACCGACGACCTGATCCCGCTGTTCGCCTCCCGCGGCGTCGCGATCGTCCCCACCCTGGTCAACATCGCCACGTTCCCGAAGCTCGCCGAGGGCGGCGAGGCCCGGTTCCCCGTCTGGTCCGCCCACATGAGGAACCTGTACGAGCGCCGCTACGACACCGTCCGCAACGCCTACGACGCCGGGATCCCCGTCTTCGTCGGCACCGACGCCGGCGGCAGCCTCCCGCACGGCCTGGTCGCCGACGAGGTGGCCGAACTGGTCAAGGCCGGCATCCCCCCGCTCCGGGCCCTCGCCGCGACCACCTGGGACGCCCGGACCTGGCTCGGCCGCCCCGGCCTGGAGGAGGGCGCCCCGGCGGACCTCGTCGTCTACGCCGAGGACCCCCGCGACGACGTCCGCGCCCTGGCGGCGCCCCTGCGGGTCGTGCTGAACGGCACGGTCACCGCCTGACACCTCTCGACGCCTCCCCTGCGGGACAGGGCCTCAAGGGCAGTGGCCGAAGGGACAATTTCCGGGAACTCGCCCGCTCTCTAGGTTGGTTGCGCACCGCACGCCCGTCCCGAATGTTCCGTCCAGCACCAGGGAGGCTTCCGTGCCCAACCGTTCCCCTCTTCTCCGCAGACTGTCGAACCTGGCGGTCGCGGGGGCCGCCATGCTCGCCGTCCTCGCCCCCGCCGGCGCCGCGTCCGCCAGCAGCGGCGCTCCCGTCGCCAAGAAGGCCGAGACGACGGCCGCCCAGCAGGACACGACGGCCGCGGCCGCCGTCAAGCTCCGCAAGCTCTACGACTGGCGCCTCCACGTCAAGCCCAACAACGCCAAGTACATCGGGCGGCCCTGGAAGCCCGCCGAGGCCATCCAGGAACTCAAGAAGTGCTTCAACTGCACGTTCCCGGTCAAGAACGCGCCGAAGGCGTACCCGAAGGAAGGCCAGCTGATCAAGCTGAAGGCCTGCGCGGCAGGTCCCTTCGGCTGCAAGAACGCGCCCGTCAAGTTCTACTCGAAGGGCGTGGCGAACGGCTGGTACTTCGTCGCGCAGAAGGGCCACTTCGACGGCGCCGGCTCCAAGGTGTACTTCCAGTTCTACAACGAGAAGAGCACCGGGTACCTGATGCTCCACGTCTGGGCCTACGTCGCCAAGCCGAGCGTGCCCGACGGGGTCAACAAGTCCTTCGCGCGCGGCAAGTGGCAGGACTTCAGCCACAAGATGGGCGTGAAGCTGCACTGCAAGCACAGCTCGCAGTGCTGACCCGGTAGCACCCGCGCCGCAGGATCCGCCGGCGGACCGTCGAGCCCCCTCCGCTCAACGGTCCGCCAGCGTCATCGCCTGGTCCAGCGCCTGAAGGAAGTTGTTGACCGTCGTTCGGTCACGGACCGCCAGCCGCAGCCAGTTCTCGTCCAGGCCGGGGAAGGTGTCGCCCCGGCGCACCGCGAACCCCAGGGTCCGCAGATAGCGGCGCACGGCCGGAGCGCGATCCAGGCTGACGAGGACGAACGGCCCTTCGGCGGGCTCGGCGACGGTCAGGCCGTCCGGCGCGAACTCCTTGAGACCCGCCACCAGATGGTCCCGGTCGGCGGCGACGCGGTACGCCGCGTCGGCCGCCTCCGCCAGCGCCCGCTCGGACACGCACGCCTCGGCCGCCGCCAGCGCCGGCGTCGACACCGGCCACAGCGGCTGCGCCCGCTCCAGCTCCTCGATCGTCTCCGGTGCGGCGAGGACATAGCCGATCCGTAGCCCGGCCAGGCCCCACGTCTTGGTGAGGCTGCGCAGCACCACCAGACCGGGCACGTCCGTCCGCCCGGCCAGCGCCTCCCGCTCGCCCGGCACCGCGTCCATGAACGCCTCGTCCACCACCAGCGTCCGCCCCGGCCGGGCCAGCCGTGTGATCGCCCCCGCCGGGTGCAGCACCGACGTCGGGTTGGTGGGGTTGCCGACGACGACCAGATCCGCGTCCTCGGGTACGGCCTCCGGGTCCAGCCGGAAGCCGTCCGACGCCCGCAGCAGCACCCGGCCGACGCTGTGCCCGGCGTCCCGCAGCGCCGCCTCGGGCTCCGTGAACTGCGGGTGCACCACTACCGGCCGACGGACCCTCAGGGCCCGCGCCAGCAGCACGAACGCCTCGGCGGCGCCCGCCGTGAGCAGCACCCGCTCGGCGGGCAGCCCGTGCCGGGCGGCCACCGCAGCCCGGGCGGACCGCCCGTCGGGGTAGGCGGCCAGCCCGGTCAGCGACCCGGCGATCCGCTCCCGCAGCCAGGCGGGCGGTGTGCCGGCCCGTACGTTCACGGCGAGGTCGGTGAGCCCGGCCCCGTCGTCCCGCACCTCGGCGTCACCGTGATGCCGCAGGTCGTGGCCCGCATGCCGGGAACCGCTCCGGTGTTCAGTGTGCATGGGAGTGCGTGTGTCCCCCGTGGTGGTGGTGGCCGTGGTGGTGCCCGTCGTCGTCCGGGTGGAAGTGCGGCTGCTGCGGCATCCCCACCTTGTCCTCGAACCCGGGCAGCGCGATCCGGTAGACGCAGGAGTCGCAGTTCATCCGCAGATCACCCTCCAGGGCCTCCCGGTAGCGCTCCATGACCAGATCGAGCAACTCCGGTTCCGGACCGATGACATCGGCCGACCGTACCTCGATCTCCGGGTGCGCGGCAGCCCAGCCCTCGGTCTGCTGCCGCACCCGGTCCGGCAGGATGCCGGTGAACAGGAAGTACGGCAGCACCACGATCCGCTTGGCGCCGAGCCGTACGCACCGGTCGAGACCGCTCGGCACGTCCGGCGCCGCCAGCGACACGAACGCCGTCTCCACGCCCGCGTATCCGCGCCCCTCCCACAGCAGCCGGGCCGCCTTGAACACCTCGGCGTTGGCGTCCGGGTCGGTCGAGCCGCGCCCCACCAGCAGCACGGTCACATCGGCACGGTCCTCGGGGCTGCGGCCCGCACCGCCGAGCGCCTCGTCCAGCCGTCGCTCCAGCACGCTCAACAGCGCCGGGTGCGGGCCCAGCGGACGGCCGTAGGTGTACGAGATCCCCGGGTGCCGCTCCTTCTCGCGGGCCAGCGCCGCCGGGATGTCGCCCTTGGCGTGCCCGGCGGACACCAGCATCAGCGGGACGGCGGCGAACCGCCGCACACCCCGCTCCACCAGGTCGGCCACGGCCTCGCCCAGCGGCGGCGGGGACAGCTCGATGAAGCCGCCCGCGACGGGCAGTTCGGGGTGGCGGCGCCCCAGCTCCCGGACGAAGTCGCGGAACGCCTCGGCTCCGGCATCGTCCCGGGTGCCATGACCGGCGATGAGCAGGGCGGGCGGCGGGGTGGTCACGATGTCTCCTCGGAGTGTCGAACGGGGTGGTACTGCGGGGCGACGGGCGCGGCGGCCGGTGCCGGCCGGCCCGTCACGGTCGCCTCGGTGGGCGGGGCGGGCCGGTGGGCGGCCGGTCGCCGAAACGGCTCGGTCGGGTGGACCACATGGTTCACTCGGCGCCCTCCGGGTTCTCCTGCCAGCGGTAGCCGCGCGGCGTCACCATGCGGCCCGCGATCTCACGGGTCGCCGTGTTGCCCACGGTCACCACGGTCATCATGTCGACCGTCGCCGGGTCGAGCGCCGCCAGGGTCGTCAACCGGTGCGACCCGTCCGGCCGCGAGGCGTTCCGCACGACCCCGACGGGTGTCGTCGGCTCACGGTGCCCGGCGAGGATGGCGAGGGCCTTCGGCAGCTGCCAGTCCCGGCCCCTGCTGCGCGGGTTGTAGAACGTCACCACGATGTCGGCCTCGGCCGCCGCCCGCACCCGCCGCTCGATGACCTCCCACGGCGTGTGCAGGTCGGACAGGCTGATCGACACATGGTCGTGCCCGAGCGGCGCCCCGAGGATCGCGGCGGCCGCGAGCGCGGCGGTCACCCCGGGCACACCGATCACGTCGATGTCGTCGGACGCCTCGGCGAGCGCGGGCGAGGCCATGGCGTACACCCCGGCGTCGCCGCTCCCGATCAGTGCCACGGCCTGCCCGCGGCGGGCCTCGGCCACCGCGGTCCGCGCCCGCTCCTCCTCCGCGCCCAGCCCGGACTCCAGGATCCGGGTGCCGGGCCGGAGCAGATCCCGGATCTGGTCGACGTACTGGTCCAACCCGACGAGCACGGAGGCCCGCCGCAGTTCGGCCTTCGCGCGTGGCGTCAGCAGGTCCCGGGCGCCCGGTCCGAGCCCCACCACCGCGAGCCGCCCCCGCGCCGGCCGCCGTACGACGGCACAGGTCGCCATCGCGGGCCTGCCGTCCGCCCGCTCCGACTTCCGCTTGGGGACGAGGAGTTCACCCCCCGCGACGAGTGCGGCGGCCTCCGCGACGGAGGGGGTGCCCACGGCGGCGAGCGGCGCGTCCGACGGGTTCGGCACCTCGACGGCGGCCAGCTCCTCGGCGGAGTGCGTGACCAGCGGGACACCGAGACGCGCGGCGGCCTCGACGAGACCGGGTTCGTCGGCCTTGGCGTCGACGGTGGCGAGTTCGGCGAGGGACCGGGGGGAGAGGCCGGCGTCCCGCAGGGCGTTCTCGATCAGCCCGAGCACCTCGTCGGCGGGGGCACCCCTGGACGCCCCGACCCCCACCACGAGGGACGGCGGACGGAGCAGCACACGCCCGTCACCGGTGGGGCGACCGCCGGCGTCGAGCACCCGGTCGGTCACCACGATCGCCGGTCCGCCGCGCTCGGCGGGCGCGTCCGGTCCCGGGCGCCGTACGTTCGGTGGGAGCGCGGGCAGGGGCCAGGCGATCTCCAGGTCCAGCTCCATGTCCTCCCCGTCGAGCAGGGCCCGGGAGACCCGGGCGACATCCCCCTCGACCGGCATCCCGAGCGTGTCCAGGCCGGGCACCCCGACCGCGTCGGTGGCCGTGGTCACGACGGGCTCGGCGCCGAGCACCTCGCCCACCTCGACGGCGAGCGCGTTGGCGCCCCCCGCGTGCCCGCCGACCAGCGACACCGCGAACCGCCCGCCCTCGTCGACGCACACGACACCCGGGTCGGTGCCCTTGTCCGCGAGCAGCGGCGCGATCAGCCGCACCACGGCACCCGTGGCGAGGAAGCACACCACCTGCTCGCACTCGCCGAACGCGCGCCCCACGGCGTCCCGTACGGGCCCCTCGTACACACGGGTCCGCTCGGGCCACGCCGAGGCGAGCCGCTGGGCGGCAACGGCCCCCGCGGCGGTCGCGGAGATCAGGCCGATCACCGGTCAACTCCTTCACAGTGCGCCGGGGGCCTCACGCCCCACAGCAGGAAAACGGGATTGGTCGCCGCGAGCCGGGTCACGTCCCCGGGCAGCGGCGCGAGTCGGGACGCCTGCAACAGGACCCCGTCGCAGGTCAGCCCGGCCGCGACGAGCGCCTCGCGGGCCGCGGGGACCCGGTCGAGCGCGGCCATGGCGACCACCACGGTCCGCCGGGCGCGCTCCGCGCACGCGGTCACGATCGCGGGCAGTTCGCGCCCCCCGCCGCCGATGAACACGGCGTCGGGGTCGTCCGGGAGCCCGGTCAGCGCGTCCGGCGCGGTCCCGTGCACCACGTGCACGTCGACGCCGTGCGCGGCGGCGTTGGCGCGGACCCGCTCGACGCCGTCCGCCGTCCGCTCGACGGCGGTGACGGCGGCGCCGAGCCGCGCGCACTCCACGGCCACCGAGCCGGAGCCCGCGCCGACGTCCCACACCAGGTCGCCGAGCCGGGGGCCGAGCCGGGCCAGCGCGAGGGCCCGCACCTCGAACTTGGTGATCATCGAGTCGCGGTGCGCGAACGCGTCCTCGTCCAGCGCCCAGCCGTCCGGAGCGGCCGGGGCCCCGGCGACGGTCCGCACGGCGGACACGGTGTGCGCCTCGTCCAGGCACAGCACGACGCTGACCTCGGCGCCCCAGTCGCGCGCGGCGGCCTCGGCCGGTGTCACCCGCTCCACCCGCTCACGCTCCGCATCGCCCAGCGCGGACGCCACCACGAGGGTCCGCCGGCTGTCCAGCAGCCCCGCCCCCAGTTCGGCGGGCCCGCTGCCGGGCCCGGTCAGCACCGCCGTCTTCGGGCGGGCCCGGCACACGTTCAGCGCGGTGCGCAGCGCACGCCCGTGGGCGCTCACCACGACCGCGTCGTCCCAGGGCAGCCCCAGCCGGGCGAACGCGGTGGCCACCGAGGACACCCCCGGCCGGACGTCCAGCTCCCCGGCGCCGAAGCGTTCGGCGAGCGCCCGCACGATCCCGAAGAACCCCGGGTCACCGGAGGCCAGGACGACGACCCGCCGGTCCCGGTACTTCTCGATCACCCGGAGGGCGGGCGCCAGCGCCCCGAGGACGACCTGCTCGGCCGTCGCCGGAAGAGGGGCCGCCGCCAGATGCCGGCGTCCGCCCACGACGAGCGCCGCCTCGGCCAGGACGGCCTCGGCGTCCGGGGAGAGGGGCGCCCCCGTGCCCGTACCGATGACGGTGATCACGGCGTGCCGCCCCGGCCGCGCGCCTCCCGCAGCGCCTTGCGCGCCTCGGGGTCGGCCTTGCGGTACCCGTGGAAGTGGCCGGGGTGGTACAGGTGCGAGCGGGTGCCCTGCGCGTCGAGGGCCGGGCCCACCAGGAACAGGGTGTGCTTCCAGAGCTTGTGCTCCTTGACGGTCTCCTCCAGCGTCTCGATGGTGCACCGCGCGACCAGCTCCTCCGGCCAGGTCGCCTGGTAGGCGATGACCACCGGGGTATTGGTCGGATAGCCGCCCTCCAGCAGCTCCCGCACCAGCTGGCCGCTGCGCGCCGCCGACAGGAAGATCGCCATCGTCGTGCCGTGCCGCGCGAACTCCCGCACCTCCTCACCCGGCGGCATGGGCGTCTTGCCCCCGCCGAGCCGGGTCAGGATCACCGACTGCGCGACCTCCGGGATCGTCAGCTCCCGCTGGGCGAGCGCGGCGACGGCGGAGAACGACGACACGCCCGGCACGACCTCGGTCTCGATGCCCAGTGCCCGGCACCGGTCGAGCTGCTCCTGGGTGCCGCCCCACAACGCCGGGTCACCGGAGTGGATCCGGGCGACCTTCAACCCCTGCGCGAGGGCCCGCTCGTACACGGCGACGACGTCCTCCAGGGACATGGCGGCCGAGTCGAGGATCTCCGCGTCCGCGCGGGCGTGGTCCAGCACCTCGGCCTGCACCAGGCTGGCCGCCCAGATCACGACGTCCGCCTCCGCGATCGCCCGGGCGGCCCGGAACGTCAGCAGATCGGCGGCGCCGGGCCCGGCACCGACGAAGGTCACCTTGCCGGTGGGGGCATCGGCCATGGAAGTCATCGTTCCTCTCTCAAAGGCTGTACGGGGCGGTGCCCCTTCGGGTCGCGCCTCGCGGGGCCGGGGTCGGAGCCCGGAAGTCGGCCGCCGTCACGGGGTGCCGCGAGGTGGCGGCCCGGCTCTTCCGGTAGCAAGGACCCATGGCGGTGTTCGTGGCGCTCGGCGCGTTCCTCATGACGCTCATCGGCGGCTGGACGGCCGGGCGTGTCACCGACCGCCGTCACCTGGTGCTGGGCCTGGCCGGCGGACTGATGCTGGGCGTGGTCGGCCTCGACCTGCTGCCGGAGGCGCTGGGGGCCGCCGGGGACGAGGTGTTCGGCGTACCGGCGGCGCTGCTGCTGTTCGTCGCCGGGTTCCTCGCGGCCCACCTGGTGGAACGCCTGCTGGCGGCCCGTCAGGCGGCGCACGGCGCGGAGGAGCACGACGGGCGCACCCCGCAGGTCGGTCTCACGGCGGCCGCCGCGATGGTCGGCCACAGCGCCATGGACGGCGTCGCCATCGGCGCCGCCTTCCAGGTCGGCGAGGGCATGGGCCTCGCCGTGGCGCTCGCGGTGATCGCCCACGACTTCGCGGACGGCTTCAACACGTACACACTGACGAGCGTGTACGGCAACGCCCGCCGCCGGGCGGTCACCATGCTCGTCGCGGACGCGGTGGCGCCGGTCCTGGGCGCCGCCTCCACGCTGCTGTTCACGATCCCCGAGGGCCCGCTCGGCTGCTACCTCGGCTTCTTCGGCGGCGCCCTGCTGTACCTGGCGGCCGCCGAGATCCTCCCCGAGGCCCATCACGCGCACCCGGCGCGCTCCACACTGCTGTGCACGATCGCCGGGGCGGCGTTCATCTGGCTGGTGGTGGGCGTGGCCGAGTGAGCGGCCGTACCCGAGGGCTCCGCTCACAGCTTGCCGCCGCGGCCGCCGTCGCGCGGGGCGGGCGCGATCAGCGTGGACAGGTATGGCAGGGGGGCGCCGTCGAGCGCGTCGGCGGCCTGGATCGACTCCTCGGGAAGGCCCAGCGCGGACCCCCACACGGCGTCGTGGAGCCGCCCCGTCTCCCGCAGCGCCTCGACGACGGCCTGCGCCTGCCGCCCGAACTTGTAGGCGACCACGGTCCCCGGACCACCGAGGGCGTCCTTCAGCACGGCCGACCCCGCCGTCACGGGCACCAGCGTGAGCGGCTCCGTCCCCTCCGTCAGCACGGCACCGGAGCGCGCGGCGAGGTCCTGCATCGCGGTGATCCCGGGCACCGTCTCGATGACGGTCCCCGGCACCAGCTCGCCGATGGTGTGGGCGAGATAGGTGAACGTCGAGTACACGTTGGGGTCGCCGACGGTGGCGAACGCGACGGCGGAGTGCGCCTTCAGCAGCTCGGCGACCCGCTCACCGGCGGCGTCCCAGGCGGCCTCCCGCCGCCCCCGGTCGTTCCGCTCGTTGAGCGCGAACACGACCCGGACGATCTTCTCCGCGCCCACGTAGTGCAGCACGGTCGCCTCGGCGCGCCCCCGCTCCCCGGTGTCCATGACGGGTACGACGACGACGTCGGCGTCCCGCAGCGCGCCCACGCCCTTGACGGTCACCAGCTCCGGGTCACCGGGGCCGACCCCCACTCCGATCAGCCTGCTGCTCATGACGTCCGGCACCTCTCCACGAACCGACGGGCGACACCGGGCTCGGACGCCCAGTGCGTGTGCAGATAGCTCGCGTGCACACCGCGCTGTACAAAACCTTCGACCCGCCGCCGAGCGCCGCGGATGCCCCACGCGGGAGCGGCCCCGGCGCCCGGTTCGACGACCGTCCGGTGGAACTCGTGCCCCCGTATCCGCGTCCCCGCGGGCGCCAGCACGCTGTCGCCGAGGGCCACGGCGTCCCGGTACCCGAGCGTCAGCCGCGCGTCCATCCGGGCCGTGGCGTCGAGCACCCCGCACATGGGCCGCCCGTCCAGCTCCCGGCACAGATACAGCAGCCCCGCGCACTCGGCCGCCACGGGCGCCCCGCCCAGCGCCAGCTCGGCGACCTCCTTGCGCAGCGCCTCGTTGGCGGACAGCTCGACGCCGTACACCTCGGGAAACCCACCCCCGACGACCAGCCCCCGGGTGCCCTCGGGCAGCCGCTCGTCCCGCAGCGGATCGAAGGTCACGACCTCGGCCCCGGCGGCGGTGAGCAGCTCGGCGTGCTCGGCGTAGGAGAAGGTGAACGCGGGCCCACCGGCTACGGCGACGACCGGCGCCGAGGACGGGCCGGGCGAGGGCGAGGACGGGTCGGGCGAGGGCGAGGACGGGTCGGGCGAGGGTGAGGAAGCCAGGGCCTGCGCCGCGTCCCACGCCCTGCCCGGCAGCGCCCCGGCGCTCCGCGCGAGCGCCACCAACGCCTCCAGATCACACCCGGCGGCCACCTGCGCCCCCATCGCCGCCACAGCCTCCACCGCGGCCGACCGCCGCTCGGCGACCGGCACCAGCCCCAGATGGCGGGACGGCGTGTCCACCTGAGCAACCCGCCGCAGCACACCCAGCACCGGCACCCCGGCCGAATCCAGCGCCTCCCGCAGCAACTCCTCGTGCCGGTCGGAGGCGACCTTGTTGAGGATCACGCCACCGATCCGCACCTCGGGGTCCCAGGACGCGAAGCCGTGCACCAGCGCCGCCACCGACCGTGACTGCGACGACGCGTCGACGACCAGCACCACCGGCGCCCGCAGCAGCTTGGCCACCTGCGCGGTGGACGCCAGCTCGCCCTCGCCCGCGGCCCCGTCGTACATCCCCATCACGCCCTCGACGACGGCGAGGTCGCACCCCCGCGCCCCGTGCGCGAACAGCGGCGCGAGCAGCTCCGGCCCGCACAGGTACGCGTCGAGGTTGCGGCCCACCCGCCCGCTCGCGAGCGCGTGATAGCCGGGGTCGATGTAGTCCGGCCCCACCTTGTGCGGGGACACGGCGAGCCCCCGCGCGGTGAGCGCGGCCATCAACCCCGTGGCGACGGTGGTCTTGCCGCTGCCCGAGGAGGGCGCGGCGACGACCAGCCGGGGGACGGACGACGAGGAGTTCACGACGACATCACCACTCGATGCCCCGCTGGCCCTTCTGGCCCGCGTCCATGGGGTGCTTCACCTTCGACATGTCGGTCACGAGGTCCGCGAAGTCGATCAGCTTCTCCGGCGCGTTCCGCCCGGTGATGACCACGTGCTGGGTCCCCGGCCGGTCGCGCAGCACGTCGATGACCTCGTCGGTGTCGACCCACCCCCAGTGCATGGGGTACGCGAACTCGTCGAGCACGTACAGCTTGTACGTCTCGGCCGCCAGGTCCCGCTTGACCTGCTCCCAGCCCTCGCGGGCCTTCTCCTCGTTGTCCATCTGCGCGTCGCGCTGGACCCAGGACCAGCCCTCGCCCATCTTGTGCCAGTCGACGGAGCCGCCCTCACCGCTGGCGCCCAGCACCCGTAGCGCGTTCTCCTCGCCGACCTTCCACTTCGCCGACTTGACGAACTGGAACACCCCGATCGGCCAGCCCTGGTTCCAGGCCCGCAGCGCCAGCCCGAACGCGGCGGTGGACTTGCCCTTCCCGATGCCCGTGTGCACGACGACGAGCGGCCGGTTGCGCCGCTGCCGTGTCGTCAGCCCGTCGTCCGGCACCACACTCGGCTGTCCCTGCGGCATTACGCGGCCCTCCTCGAAGTCCCCTGCACATCCCTGACCAGCCCGGCGATGGAGTCCGCCCGCAGCTCGTCCAGCGTCACGGCCGTACCGCCCAGCTCACCCGCGAGCTGCCCGGCGAGCCCCAGCCGCACCGGCCCCGACTCACAGTCCACCACCACGGAGGCGACACCCTCGGCCGCGAACAGCCGGGCCGCCCGCCCCGCCAGCGCCACCGGCTCGGGCCCGCCCGTGGCGCGCCCGTCGGTCACCAGCACGACCAGCGCCCGCCGCGCCGGGTCCCGCAGCCGCTCCACGCGCAGCACCTCGTGGGCCCGCAGCAATCCTGCTGCCAGCGGCGTCCGCCCGCCCGTGGGCAGCGACTCCAGCCGGGCCGCGGCGGCGTCCACGGACGACGTCGGAGGCAGCGCCACCTCCGCCGCCGATCCCCGGAACGTCACCAGACCCACCTTGTCCCGCCGCTGGTACGCGTCCAGCAGCAGCGACAGCACGGCGCCCTTCACGGCGCTCATCCGCTGCCGTGCCGCCATCGACCCGGAGGCGTCGACGACGAACAGCACGAGGTTCCCCTCGCGCCCCTCACGGGTCGCCTGCCGCAGATCGTCCCGCCGTACGACGAGCCCCGGACCGGAGCGCCCGCGCGCCCGCTGGTGCGGCGCTGCGGCCTGGACCGTGGCGGCCAGGTGCAGCTTGGTCAGCGTGCCGCGCGGCCGGCGCGCCCCGGTGGTGCGCCCGTGCTCGGTCCGGGCCCGTGAACGCCGCCCGGCGGCGCCCTCACCCAGGCCCGGCACGCTCAGCACCTTCGTCCGGAACGGCTCGGCGGCCCGTACGGCGGACTGCTCGCCCGCACCCGCGCCGGAGGGCTGCGGCTCCCCGCCCTCCCCGGCCTCGGGCCGCGCGCCGGTGTCCCCGCCCTCGGGCCCCTCCGGGTCCGACGACGGCGGCTGCCCGCCACCGCCGGGCCCGTCCGGGCCGGGATCGGGGTCCGGGTCCTCGTCCTCGGACGACCCGCCGAACTCCTCCAGCGTCTCGTCGAGCTTGTCCTCGTCCAGGCCCGGCGCGTCGAACGGGTTGCGGCGCCGCCGGTGCGGCAGCGCCAGCAGCGCCGCCTGCCGTACGTCCTCCGCGAGCACGTCGGTCCGTCCGGCCCACGCGGCCAGCGCGGTCGCCGTCCGGGCCATGACGATGTCGGCCCGCATGCCGTCCACCTCGAAGGCCGCGCAGGTCGCCGCGATCTGCCTGAGCGCCCCGTCGCCCAGCCGCACCGACGGCAGCAACTCCCGCGCGGCGACGATCCGTCGCCGTACCGCCGCCTCCTCGTCCGCCCAGCGGGCGGCGAACCCGGCCGGGTCGTCGTCGTAGGCGAGCCGGCGCCGGACGACCTCCACCCGCTGGTCGGGCTCCCGCGAGGCGGCCACCTCGACGGTCAGCCCGAACCGGTCGAGGAGCTGCGGCCGCAGCTCGCCCTCCTCCGGGTTCATGGTCCCGACGAGCAGGAATCGCGCCGCGTGCCGTACGGAGACACCCTCGCGCTCCACGTACGAGGCACCCATCGCCGCCGCGTCCAGCAGCAGGTCGACGAGGTGGTCGTGGAGGAGGTTGACCTCGTCGACGTAGAGGATCCCCCGGTGGGCGTCGGCGAGGAGGCCCGGCTCGAACGCCTTCACGCCCTCCGCGAGCGCCCGCTCGATGTCGAGGGCGCCCACCAGCCGGTCCTCGGAGGCACCGACGGGCAGCTCGACCATCCGGGAGGGACGGCTGGTGCCCGGCCCCGGCTCGTGCGGCCCGTCCGGGCACGCCGGGTCCGGCTTCGCGGGGTCACAGGAGAAACGGCACCCGGCGACGACGTCCACCTCCGGCAGCAGCGCCGACAACGCCCGCACGGCGGTGCTCTTCGCGGTGCCCTTCTCGCCGCGCACCAGCACCCCGCCGACCGCCGGGGACACGGCGTTCAGCAGCAGCGCGAGCCGCAGGTCGTCCTGTCCGACGACGGCCGTGAACGGAAACGGAACACTCACTTGTCGTCGCCCTCCAGGTCGCCTTCCAGCTCCAGGTAGGTAGCCCGCAGCCGTTCCAGCGTGTCGGCGTCCGGCTCGGCCCACAGACCTCGGTCGGCGGCCTCCAGCAGCCGCTCGGTGATCCCGCGCAGCGCCCACGGGTTGGACTTCTTCATGAAGTCCCGGTTCTCCGCGTCGAAGACGTACTCCGCGCTGAGCTTCTCGTACATCCAGTCGTCGACGACGCCCGCCGTCGCGTCGTACCCGAAGAGGTAGTCGACGGTCGCCGCCATCTCGAAGGCGCCCTTGTAGCCGTGCCGCCGCATGGCCGCCATCCAGCGCGGGTTGACCACGCGGGCGCGGAACACCCGGTGCGTCTCCTCGCCGAGCGTGCGCGTCTTCACCTGGTCCGGCGTCGCCGAGTCGCCCACGTACGCCTCGGGGGAGGCGCCCGTCAGATGGCGCACCATGGCGACCATGCCGCCGTGGTACTGGAAGTAGTCGTCGGCGTCGACGAGGTCGTGCTCGCGGGTGTCGACGTTCTTCGCCGCCACCGCGATCCGCTTGAACGCCGTCTCCATGTCGCCGCGCGCCGCCCGCCCGTCGAGGCCGCGCCCGTACGCGTAGCCGCCCCAGACGGCGTACACCTCGGCGAGGTCGGCGTCGGAGCGCCAGTTGCGGGCGTCGATCAGCGGCAGCAGCCCGGCGCCGTACGCGCCCGGCTTGGAGCCGAAGACCCGGGCCGTGGCCCGCCGCCGGTCACCGTGCTCGGCGGTGTCCTCGTCGGCGTGCGCCTTCACGAAGTTCTGGTCGGCGGGCTCGTCCAGGTCGGCCACGGCCCGCACCGCGTCGTCGATCAGTCCGACGACGTGCGGGAACGCGTCCCGGAAGAACCCGGAGATGCGCACCGTGACGTCGATGCGCGGCCGGCCCAGCTCCGCGAGCGGCACGATGTCGAACCCGGTCACCCGGCGCGACGCGTCGTCCCACACCGGACGGCAGCCCAGCAGCGCCAGGATCTCGGCGATGTCGTCGCCCTGGGTGCGCATCGCGGACGTGCCCCACACCGTCAGGCCGACGGACTTCGGGTACTCCCCGGTGTCGGCCAGGTACCGCTGCACCAGTGAGTCGGCGAGCGACTGCCCGACCTCCCAGCTGAGCCGGGACGGGATGGCCTTGGGGTCGACGGAGTAGAAGTTGCGGCCGGTCGGCAGGACGTTGACCAGGCCGCGCGTCGGCGAACCGGACGGGCCCGCCGGGACGTAACCGCCGTCGAGGGCCTTGAGGATGTGCCCGATCTCGTCGGTGGTGCGGGCGAGCCGCGGCACGACCTCCCGGCACGCGAACTCCAGCACCGCGACCGCGTCCGGCAGTTCGGTGCCGAGCACACCGCGCACCAGAGCGGGGACGACCGCGACGTCCCAGTCGCGAGCCTCCATGCCCTCCGCGACCCGCCGGCACAGCTGCTCCAGGAGGTCGACGGCGTCGGCGGCGGTACGGGCGGGGCCCTCCACCAGGTCGCTCAGCTCGACCGGGACCTTCACCGGAGCGCCCGGCTCTGCCAGCAACTCCTTCTCGACCAGGCCGAAGTGAGCGGCCAGCGACGCCCGCAGCCCCGGCAGCGCGTTGGCCTGCCCGCCCCACACCTGGGAGGCGCGCAGCACCGCCAGCACCAGGTTGACGCGCGGCTCACCGACCGGGCCGCCGCCGAGGATGTGCAGACCGTCGCGGATCTGCACGTCCTTGATCTCGCAGAGGTAGCCGTCGATGTGCATGACGAACTCGTCGAAGTCGTCGTCGCCCGGCTGCTCGTCCACACGCAGGTCGTGGTGGAGCTCGGCCGCCTTCACCAGCGTCCAGATCTGCGCCCGCACCGCCGGCGCCTTCGCCGGGTCCAGGTCGGACACCAGCGCGTACTCGTCGAGCAGCTGCTCCAGCTTCGCCAGGTCGCCGTAGGTGTCGGCGCGCGCCATGGGCGGTACGAGGTGGTCGACGACGGTGGCGTGCCCGCGCCGCTTGGCCTGGGTGCCCTCACCGGGGTCGTTGACGATGAACGGGTAGACGAGCGGGAGATCGCCGAGCACGGCGTCCGGGGCACAGCCCCCGCTCAGCCCGAGGCCCTTGCCGGGCAGCCACTCCATCGTGCCGTGCTTGCCCATGTGCACGATCGCGTCGGCGCCGAAACTGTTCTCCAGCCACCGGTAGGCGGCCATGTAGTGGTGCGACGGCGGCATGTCGGGGTCGTGGTAGATCGCGATCGGGTTCTCCCCGAAGCCGCGCGGCGGCTGGATCATCACGACGACGTTCCCGAACTGATGGGAGGCGAGGACGATGTCGTCCCCGTCCACGTACAGCGAGCCCGGCGGCTCGCCCCACGCATCGAGCATGCCGTCCCGCAGCTCCGGGTCCAGCTTGTCGAACCAGGCCCGGTAGTCGGCGAGCGGCACCCGCGCGGGCGCGGACGCCAGCTGCTCCTCCGTCAGCCACTCCACGTCGTGGCCGCCGGCCTCGATGAGCCGGTGGATCAGCTCGTCGCCGTTGTCGGGGTACGCGGTGACCCCGTACCCGGCCGCCTTGAGGGCGTCGAGGACCCGCACCGCCGAGGCGGGCGTGTCGAGGCCCACCGCGTTGCCGACGCGCGAGTGCTTGGTCGGGTAGGCGGTGAAGACCAGCGCGAGCTTCTTCTCCGCGTTCGGCTTGTGCCTCAACGCCGCGTGCCGCACGGCGATCCCGGCGACGCGCGCGGCCCGCTCGGGGTCGGCGACGTACACCGGCACGTCGTCCGGACCCTGCTCCTTGAACGAGAACGGCACCGTGATGAGCCGTCCGTCGAACTCGGGGATCGCGACCTGCATCGCCGCGTCCATGGGGGAGAGGGCGGCGTCCGAGGCGTCCCACGCGGCGTGCGACGAGGTCAGGCACAGGCCCTGGAGGACGGGGATGTTCAGCTCGGCGAGCGCGCCGATGTCCCAGGCCTCCTCGTCGCCGCCGGCCGACGCCTCGGAGGCGTGCGTACCGCCGGCGGCGAGGACGGTGGCGACCAGCGCGTCCGCCCCCGCGAGCAGCTCGTACAGCCCGGCGTCGGCGCCGCGCAGCGACCCGCAGTACACGGGAAGCGCGTTGGCGCCCTTCGCCTCGATCGCGTCGCACAGGGTGTCGACGAACGCGGTGTTGCCGCTCAGCTCGTGCGCCCGGTAGAAGAGCACCCCGACCGTGGGCCGTCCCTCGACGAGCGGGCGCTCCCCGTGCGGGCCGTACTCGGGCATCTTCCGCGGCTCGACGAACCCCTCGCCGGTCAGCAGCACGGTGTCGGACAGGAACCGGGCCAGCTCGGTGAGGTTGTCGGGCCCGCCTTCCACGAGGTACTTGAGGGCCTCCGCGACCACACCGGCCGGCACCGACGACTCGGCCATCAGCTCGGCGTCCGGTACGGCCTCACCGCCGAGCAGCACGGTCGGGATCCCGGCGGCCCTCAGCGCGGCGAGCCCGTCCTCCCAGGCCCGCTTGCCGCCCAGCAGCCGTACGACGGCGATGTCCGCGCCGTCGAGGAGAGCGGGCAGCTCGTCCCCCACGTCGACGCGGGTCGGGTTGCCGATCCGGTACGAGACGCCGGTGGCGGCCCGGGCCGCCAGCAGATCCGTGTCGGCGGTCGACAACAACAACACAGTGCCAGTGCTCATGCGGGCGCTCCCGGTGGAATGAAAGGCAGTCCTTGCGGCGCGCCCGACTCGATGAGCCGCCACAGCGCGTCCGTGTCCGCGTGTTCCTCGATCAGATCGCCGAGCCGGTCCAGCTGCTCCTCGCGCAGCGCGGCGAACGACGTGTCGGCGGCCGGCACGAAACGACGGCCCGCGGCGGCCGCCACCTCGCGCAGGAAGGCCCGCCGGAAACCGTCCGACTCCAGCGACCCGTGCCAGTGCGTGCCCCAGGTCTGACCGACCCGGCAGCCGTCCAGGCTGTGTCCATGGTCATCAGAGATGAACGCTTCGCCCCCGTCGACCTCGGCGACCCCGTGATGGATCTCGTACCCCGTGACGTGCTCCCCGAGGGCCTCGCCCTCCGGGCGCGTGAGGGTCTTCTCCCGCGCGAACCGCACCCGTACGGGCAGGATCCCGAGCCCCTCGACGTGTCCCCGCCGGCTCTCGACGTCGTCCTCGATGTGCTCGCCGAGGACCTGGAAGCCGCCGCAGATGCCGAGCACGGGCCGGTGCTCGGCGGCCCTGCTCCGCAGGGCGTCGGCCAGGCCCCGCTCGTGCAGCCAGTCCAGCGCCCGTACCGTGCCCCGGGTGCCGGGGACGACGACGAGGTCCGCGTCGGCCAGTTCCTCGGGCCGGTCCACGAACCGCACCACGACACCGGGTTCGGCGGCGAGCGCGTCCACGTCGGTGAAGTTCGACATGAGGGGGATCGCGCAGACGGCGACCCGCAGCACGTCCTCCCCGACGGGCGGCGACACGTTCGACTCGCGGACCGTCCCGCGCAGGGACACGCGCAGGCCGTCCTCCTCGTCGATGCCGAGACCGTGCCGGAAGGGCAGCACCCCGTACGTCCGACGCCCCGTCAGCCCGTGCAGCATGTCGAGCCCCGGCTCCAGCAGGGAGACGTCCCCGCGGAACTTGTTGACGAGGAACCCGGCGATGTGCGCCTGGTCCTCGGGCGACAGCAGCGCCACCGTCCCGAAGAACGAGGCGAACACACCACCACGGTCGATGTCGCCGACGACGAGCACGGGGAGCCCGGCGTTGCGGGCGATCCCCATGTTGACGATGTCGGTCCGCCGGAGATTGATCTCGGCGGGACTCCCAGCCCCTTCACAGATCACCGCGTCATACGTGCCCCGCAACTCGGCAAGACAGTCGAGCACGGTGCCCAGCAGCCGCTGCTGCCGTCCCCCGTGGTAGCCCCGCGCGCTCAACTCCCCGACCGGCTTGCCGAGCAGCACGACCTGGCTGCTCTGCTCCCCGCCGGGCTTGAGCAGCACCGGGTTCATCAGCGCCGTCGGCTCCACCCGGCAGGCCTGCGCCTGCATGGCCTGGGCCCGCCCGATCTCGGCGCCCTCCCTCGTCACGAACGAGTTGAGGGACATGTTCTGCGCCTTGAACGGCGCGACCCTGACGCCCTGTCGGACCAGCCACCGGCAGATCCCGGCGGTGACGACGCTCTTGCCGGCGTCGGAGGTGGTGCCGGCGACCAGCAGTCCGCCGCCCGTCATGACGCCCCCCTCGACCGCTGGGAGCGGCCTCCCGTGAACTCCCGTGCCCTGCCCCGTGTGACGCGGCTTCGCAGCAGCGACGCGCCCGCGCTGACGCCGAGCGCCAGCCAGTTCACGCGCCGTGACAGCCGCACGGCCCGCTCGATGTCCCCCACGGTGACGGCCCGCCCCTCCGTGTTCAGCACGGGCCGGTGCTCGACCCGCCCCCCGTACGACAAGGTGCCTCCCAGCCGGACGCCGAGCGCCCCGGCGAACGACGCCTCCACGGGCCCCGCGTTGGGGCTCGGATGCTTCCGCGCGTCCGCCCGCCAGGCCCGTACGGCTCCTCGGGCGTCCCCGCCGGCCGCGGCGGCCAGCAGGGCGGTTAGCCGGGCCCCCGGCCACCCCGCCACGTCGTCGAGGCGGGCGGACGCCCACCCGTACCGCCGGTGGCGCGGCGACTTGTGCCCGACCATGGCGTCCAGCGTGTTGACGGCGCGGAACCCGAGCAGCCCGGGCACACCGCCCAACGCCCCCCACACCAGCGCCCCGACCACGGCGTCCGAGGTGTTCTCGGCGACGGACTCGACCACGGCCCGCGCGATCCCGTCCGCGTCCAGCGCCTGCGGGTCCCGTCCGCACAGATGCGGCAACCGGTCCCGCGCGCCCTCGACGTCGCTGGCCTCCAACGCCCGCCCCACGGCGCGCGCCTCCCGCGCGAGGGAGGTGCCCCCGACGACGGCCCAGGTGGCCGCGCCGGTCAACGCGACGGACGCCGCACGGGACGGCCGTGCCGCAGCCGCGGCCACCGCCCCCAGCGCCACGGCGCCTCCGGCGCACACCACGGTGTGCAGCGCGCCCCACCCTCGGTGGTCCCGCCACAACACCCGCTCCACGGCGGCCGCGGCCCGTCCGAACACGGCGACGGGATGCCCCCGGCGGGGATCGCCGAGCAGCAGGTCACCGAGGAGTCCGGCGGTGGCGCCGTACGCGAAGACGCGATCGGCACGCACGCGTTCAGCCGATCGCGGGGTCGGGCAAGGACCGGATGCTGAGTCTCACATGGCAGCCGCGCATGGCGATATGTCCTCACTCAGGGTGTCCACGCCCTGGTTCGACGAGACCGACGACGAGAGTTCCTGGCTCCCGGGGAAGGTTCTTCCCCGGTGACAGTGGCGGGACCGCGCCGGACTCGCACCGGCTTCCTCTCCTGCCGTCGTGGATGGCCCCGGCAGTCCACCACGGTCCCGGAAGACCCGTCAACTTGCTGTTGACCTGCGGCGCAGCGGTGTGCTGAGCCCCACACCGCTGAAACGGCGTCAGCCGCCCGAATCGGCGCTTTCCGTGCTCCATCCCGGCGCCCCCACCCCGTGTGTGCTCGAACAGGTGTCGGAACGCTCTGTTCTTCTTCCGTCACATGGCGTGCCGTGGTTTTCTGGCGGGCATGGGGGACCGGGGAGCGGACGGCTCGTGAAGACCCGTCCGGGGGACGGGAGGTGCACGCGATGGAGGACCGGACCGAGACGGCCGCGCAGGCGCGCACGGGGGCGTCGGGGGACCGGCGGACGCTGGTGACGGCCGCCGCCCCGCTGGTGCTGTTCAGCACGGTGGCGGGCGTGCTCGCCGTCGGCGTCGGCGCCCTCGCCTCGCTGTGGGTGCCGGGGGCGGAGGCGCGGGCCGTCGTCTGGATGGCGGTGACGACCCTCGTCGCCACGGGAGCGGGCCTCTGGTGGGGCCTGAACCCCGGTCACCGGACGCCGTGAATGAGGACGACGAACCCCCCGCGCCGGGGTGACCGGCGCAGGGGGTTGTCGTGGTGTCCTGCGGGAGGAGGGGACCCGTGAACTCAGGCCATGATCAGGTAGATCCCGTAGCCCACCGCCGCCGCGCACGCCGCGAAGCAGGCGTACGCCGCTGTCGTGGCGAGGGCGGCCGAGCCGCCGGAGGCGGTCGCCGTCTCCCGCTTGGAGAGGCCGACGATCCCCAGGGTGAACAGGCCGACGAGGGCCACGGTGACCACGAGGCTGACTCCGAAGACGGAGCCGAGTGCTGCCCAGTCGATGTGCATGGTGGTGTCTTCCTAGGGCGCCGGCTCAGACGGCCGGTGTGGGGGTGGAAGGGCCGGTCGGGGTCTCGGCGCCGGCCGTCGCGGCCGCGGGGGCCGGGATCGTCGCCGCGAGCTCCTCGGCCACGGCGGCGGTCGGCGGCGGGGTCACCGCGGCGATGGCCGTGGTCACCACGCCCGGGGGCTCCTCGGAGTCGTTCACGTTGGTGTGGTCGACCACCTCACGGCGCGAGATCACCCAGATCGCGGCGCTGGAGGCGATGAGGAAGACCGCGACGACGGCCGTGCCCCACGTGCCGTGGGACGTCACCCACTCGGCGAGCGCGGCGACGAGCGCCGCGGCCGGCAGGGTCAGGCCCCACGCCACGAACATCCGGGTGGCGGTGGACCAGCGCACCACGCCGCCCTTGCGGCCCAGGCCCGCGCCCATGACCGCACCGGAGACCGAGTGCGTGGTGGAGAGGGAGAAGCCCAGGTGCGAGGAGGCCAGGATGACCGTCGCCGCGCTGGTCTGGGCGGCGAAGCCCTGCTGCGGCTGGAGGTCGGTCAGGCCCTTGCCCATGGTGCGGATGATGCGCCAGCCGCCCAGGTAGGTGCCGAGAGCGATGGCCATACCGGCGGAGACGATGACCCAGACCGGCGGGTCGGAGTCCGGCGCGAGAGCGCCGCCGGCGACCAGGGCCAGGGTGATGATGCCCATCGTCTTCTGGGCGTCGTTCGTGCCGTGGGCCAGCGAGACCAGGCCGGCGGAGGCGATCTGACCGGCGCGGTAGCCCTTGCCGGCGGCCTTCTCACTCGTGTGCTGCCCGAGCTTGTACGTCAACCGCGTGGCGAACATCGCCGCGACGCCGGCGACCAGCGGGGCCGCGACGGCGGGGATCAGCACCTTGGTGACGAGCACGTCCCCGTGCACGGCGCCCGTGCCGACCGAGGCGATCGTGGCACCGATCAGGCCGCCCATCAGGGCGTGCGAGGAACTGGAGGGGAGTCCCACCAGCCAGGTCAGCAGGTTCCAGAGGATGGCGCCCACGAGCGCCGCGAAGATGACCTCTGGCTGGATCCCGGACTCGTCGACGAGTCCCTTGGAAATGGTGTTGGCGACCTCGATGGAAAGGAACGCGCCGACAAGGTTGAGCACGGCGGACATGGCCACCGCGACCTTGGGCTTCATGGCGCCGGTCGAGATGGTGGTGGCCATCGCGTTGGCGGTGTCGTGGAAACCGTTCGTAAAATCGAACGCGAGCGCGGTGATGACCACGATCGCGAGGATCAGCGAGAAGTTTTCCATTTACCCGAGCTTCTTTTGGATGTCAGTGGCACATGGACCGTAGGCAACCTGGGTGAACGGAAGATGAACTCGGGAGTACCGATGGGTGTAGCGATCGGGTTGTCGAGGTTCCGTTTGTGTCGACCGAGGCGTCCTCGGGCGGGCCGAGGGCGCGCCTTCCCCGATTCCCTCGAACTGAAACGGAGCCCTGGCCTCCGAGCCTGACCCGTGCCGACGCCGGGTGAACGCCCGGGGCCGGGCCCGCGGAGCCGGTGAACGGATTCCGGTCACGCGGCGGCACCGGTCTCCCTCCACTCGCCGCACGGGTTGTATGCGAAGCCCGCCCGCTGTCGCGGAGGTCCGCTCGGGGGCCGGCCTCCTGGCAGGATCGCGGCATGGCTGAGCAGAGCTGGAACGCGCGGGACCCGCGGGACGCGGGTGGGGACCCACGGCACACGGAGGGCGGGCCGCCCGAGGCGGCCTCCGACGACATCGCGCGGGCCTGGGACGAACTGGTCGCCACGGCCCGCAGGACGGTGGCCGACGGTCTGGTCGTCGGCACGTCCGGCAATGTCTCCGTACGGGTCGGCGACACCGTCCTGGTCACCCCGACGGGTGTTCCCTACGACCGCCTCACCCCCGGCGACGTGACCGGCGTCGACCTCGCGGGCCGCCAGACCCTGGGCACCCTCCGGCCGACCAGCGAACTGCCCATGCACCTGGCGATCCACACCACGACCGACGCCCGCGCCGTGGTCCACACCCACGCCGTCCACGCGACCGCCGTCTCGACCCTCGTCGACGAGCTGCCCCTGATCCACTACATGTCCGGCGCCCTCGGTGGCCCGGTCCGCGTCGCCCCCTACGCGACCTACGGCACCCCCGAGCTGGCCGACAACATGCTCCGTGCCCTGACCGGCCGCACGGCCTGTCTGCTCCAGAACCACGGCACGATCGCCTACGGACGGAGCCTCTCCGAGGCCTTCGACCGCACCGCCCAGCTCGAATGGATGTGCAGGGTCTGGCTGACGGCCTCCTCGGTGCCCGGCCTGACCCCGCACCTGCTCACCCCGGACCAACTGGCGGAGGCGGGGGAGCGGCTGCGGGGATACGGCCAGCCGACCTGAGGGGTGTCGACCATCCGGCCGGGTCACCTTCCGGCCGGCAACCTTCCGGCCGGCCACCACCCGGCCGCATGCTCCGGGACCTCGCCCACTGGCCGCGGACGGGGTCGGCCAGGACACTGGAGGCGTGCGCGCAGTGAGAGCAGCAGCCGCGGCCGTCGGGGTCGCGTTCGCGGCCGGGGCGGCCAGTGTCGCCGCCGGCCGACTGGCCAGCGATGCCGCGCTGAAGGCCACGTCGGGCAGACCCCTGCCCACCGAGCCCCGGCTGACCGTGCACTCCACCGCGGCCGGCCGCATCACCCTGACCAGGGCCTTCGCCTCCCAGCGTCCCGGCACCTACGGCCTCACCGGAGCCGGCGCCCACGCTGTCGTCGGCTCCGTGGTGAACGGTGTGCCGCACGCCCCCGACGCGATCGTGCGCCGCCTGGAACGCGTCAGCAACGGCACCCTGGAGCCGGGCGACAAGGTGTGGTTCACGCCCAACACCCACGTCGGCGACCCGCGCACCGCCCTCGGCCTCGACCACACCGACGTCGAGGTGCCCGGCGAGCTGGGCACCCTGCCCGCCTGGTTCGTGCCCGGGGCCCGGAGCACCTGGGTGATCGCCGTGCACGGCCTGGGCGGCACCCGCGAACACCCCATGAACGTCATGGGTTTCCTGCACCGTCACGGCTTCCCGGTGCTCGACCTCGCCTACCGCGGCGACATCGGCGCACCCCGCCCCCCGGACGGTCTGAGCCACCTCGGGGAGACCGAGTGGCGCGACGTCGACGCGGCCATCCACCACGCCGTCCGGTTCGGCGCGCAGAAGGTCGTCCTGCACGGCTGGTCCACCGGCGCCACCATGGCGCTGCGCGCCGCCGTCCGCTCCGGGCTGCGCGACCGCGTCGCCGGACTCGTCCTGGACTCGCCGGTCCTGGACTGGACGGCCACCCTGCGCGCCCTCGCCGCCGCCCGCCGCACCCCGGGCGCCCTGCTGCCCCTCGCCGTCCGCGCCGCCCAGGGCCGCACGGGACTGGGCGGCGCGGCGCCGGTCGAACCGGCGCGCTTCCCGGTACCGGCACTGATCTTCCACGGCCCGGACGACGTCGTCGCCCCCTGGGACGCCTCCCGCCGGCTCGCCGCCCACCACTCCGGCCGCGTCACCCTGAGCGCCGTACGCCAGGCCCCCCACGGCGCCATGTGGAACGCCGACCCGGCCCACTACGAGGAGACCCTGCGCCGCTTCCTGACACCGCTGATGTAGAGGGGGGTGGGGGAGGGGAGGGGCGACGCCCCGCCGAGGGGTCCCCCGCAGACAGGTACGCCACATTCCGCTTAGCGTCCGACCATGGCGCTCCCCACCGGTGTCACGCCCCTGGGGAGCCCGTGCGTTGGCCACCCCTGTCGCCCGCTGTGACATTCCGTTTGGGTTTTCGGACCGTCAACCGGAAGACTGCCCCCGTGACGTCCCGTAATCCGCGCGACTCCAGGCTCCGACTCGTCAGCCCGCGAACCCTGGCCGCCGCTCCCCGAGCAGCAGTGACCCAGCGCCGCCGACCGGCCCCCCGGCCCCCGGAGGGCACCCCGCCGCCCGCGGAACTGGCCCGGATGGCCCGCACCGTCCTGGCGGACGCGGCCCGTGTCGCCCGCTGGGCCGACGCGGCCCTGCGCCCCGGCCGCGAGGGCGCCGGCTCCGACGGCAAGGGCACTCTCTCCGACGCGACCGCCGAACGGGCCGCAGCCGACCTCGGGCTGACCCCGGATCAGGTACGCCACGACTGGGACACGGCACGCCTGGCCGGTCTCGTCGAAGTGCACGGCGACAGCGCCCGCCCCGGCTGGCGGCTGCGCGCCTGGCACCGCGACGACAGTGCCGTACTGCGCGGCTGGGTGGCCCTCTTCGACGCCTGGTCCCTCGCCCACCCCGAGCCCGGAGTCCGTGCGCCCGCCGCCGTCGCCGAGGTCGTGTCGGCGATGCCGCAGGTGCTGTCGTTCCTCATGCTCTCCGCCGGGCCCGTCCCCGTGGAGCAGCTCCTCGACCTCCTGGAGCAGAGAGTCACGGAACTGCGCACCGAGCGCTGCGAGATCCCCTACGGACCGCAGCCGGAGCCGGGTGCCGAGCCCGCCGCGGAGGCCGGTGTCGAGGACACCCCGCTCGCCCCGCTCCTCGACTGGGCGCTGCGGGCCATCGCCTCCGTCGGCGCCCTCACCTACGGCGACGGGCAGGCGACGCTCACCCCGCTCGGCAGCTGGGCGGTGTGGGTGAAGCTGGAGCAGATCTGCGTCGCCGCGCAGAGCCCCGCCGGGAACATCGAGGTCTCCGCCGAGGACATGCTCCGCGGCTGCGCCCAGCTCCGCCCGAACGCGGCCCGCGCCGAGTACCGCGCCTGGCTCGCCGCGCGCACGGTCGGCGCCGCCGTCACCGAACTCATCGACGCCGCCCGGGGCGAGGACGCCCTCATCCGGGGCCTCGCCTTCGAGGCGCTGCGCGTCGTGGGCGCCCCCGCCGAGCCCGATGTGCGCACCGTCGCCGACGAGACACCGCTGCGGCCGTACGCCCTGCTCTGGCTCGCCGAGCACGACGGCGCCGACCCCGAGGACGCCCACGAGGTGCTCACCCGCGCGGAGGCGACCTGGCTCTGGGTGGACACCGCGGCCGCCGTCGCCGACCACGGCGAGGCCCCGCTGCTCGTCCGGCACCTGGAGTCCGCCGTGCAGGCCACGGTCCCCGCCCTGCTGGACGAGGTCCGCGCGGTCGGCCACCCGCGCACCGTCCAGGTGCTGGTCGCGCTCGCCGCGGCCCACCCCGACCCGGCCCTCGCCAAGGCCGTCCGCCGCGCCGCCTTCCAGGTACACACCGGAGGCAGCTGAGCCGGGGCCGGGTCCGAACGACGGCGCGGGGGCGAAGCCGAAGTCGCCGAGCGGAGAACGGGGCGGAGGTCGCTCGGCAAGGCCCGAACGACGGCTGCGCCGACGCCGGGGCCGAGGTGCGCCGAGCGGAGGCCAGGCCCGCGTCGGCTCAGCCGCGGCCGTCCGGGCCGGGGCCGATGCGGACATCCGAGCCGGGTTCGGAGGCGGCCGAGCCGGCGCGGAGCGCGACACCCCACCCGGCCCGGCCGGGTGTCAGCCGCCCAGTTCGGGGGCGTACGTGCCGAAGCTCCACACGTTGCCCTCGATGTCCCGGGCCATGTAGTCCCGTGAGCCGTAGTCCTGGTCCGTCGGGGGCATGAGGATCTCCACCCCGTGCTCCACGGCCCGGCGGTGGTGGGCGTCCACGTCGTCCACCACCACGTAGACCCCGGCGGGGCCCGCGCCCTTCATCGCCGCGTCGAAGGCGCTGCCGGTGCCCCGGGAGCCGAGCATCACCACACCGTCGCCCTGTGCCAGCTCGGCGTGGTGGACCGTGCCGTCCTCGCCCTCGTACACCGACAGTTCCGTGAAGCCCAGCCCCGCCGTGAGCTGCGCGACGGCCGCCTTCGCGTCCGTGTACAGCAGTGTCGGACAGATGCTGGGACGTCCCTCGCTCTTGCCCGCCATACCGATCACGACCTCTCTGTCGCCCGGAACGCACACCGCTGCCCAGTTTCGCACCCGGCACCGACAACGCCCCGCCGGACGAGGGCTGTCGGGCGGCCGCCGGGCGGCGGCGACCGGGCGCGGGCGGTGACCGAGACCACGTGATCCCTCGGGACGCGGGCGGAAAACCGCTTGCCGGCCCCCGTTAGAATCGGCCCATGGCCATTCTCCTCGCGCATTAGACGGCGGGAACGTCCTCAGCCGCCCACCCGCCACCCCAAGTCCGCCCTGGAGTCTGTCCGTGATCTCCGCCTCCGGTATCGAGCTGCGCGCCGGTGCCCGCGTCCTCATCGAGTCCGCCACCTTCCGCGTCGCCAAGGGTGACCGCATCGGCCTGGTCGGCCGCAACGGCGCCGGCAAGACCACCCTCACCAAGGTCCTCGCCGGTGACGGCATCCCCGCCGCCGGCACCGTCACCCGCTCCGGCGAGGTCGGCTACCTCCCGCAGGACCCCCGCACCGGCGACCTCGACATCCTGGCCCGCGACCGCATCCTGTCCGCCCGCGGCCTCGACGTCCTGATCCGCAAGATGCGGGACAACGAGCAGCGCATCGCCAGCGGCAAGGGCTCCACCCGCGAGAAGGCCCTCAAGCAGTACGAACGCCAGGAGACGGAGTTCCTCACCAAGGGCGGGTACGCCGCCGAGGCCGAGGCCGCCACCATCGCCGCCGCGCTCAACCTGCCCGACCGGGTGCTGGGCCAGCCCCTGCACACCCTCTCCGGCGGTCAGCGCCGCCGTATCGAGCTGGCCCGCATCCTGTTCTCCGACGCGGACACCCTGCTGCTCGACGAGCCGACCAACCACCTCGACGCCGATTCGATCGTCTGGCTGCGGGACTACCTCAAGAGCTACCGCGGCGGTTTCATCGTCATCAGCCACGACGTCGACCTGGTCGAGACCGTCGTGAACAAGGTGTTCTACCTGGACGCCAACCGCGCCCAGATCGACGTCTACAACATGGGCTGGAAGCTCTACCAGCAGCAGCGCGAGGCCGACGAGAAGCGCCGCAAGCGCGAACGCGCCAACGCCGAGAAGAAGGCCGCCGCCCTGCACTCGCAGGCCGACAAGATGCGCGCGAAGGCGACCAAGACCGTCGCCGCGCAGAACATGGCCAAGCGGGCCGACAAGCTCCTCGCCGGCCTCGAAGCCGTACGGATGCAGGACAAGGTCGCCAAGCTCCGCTTCCCCGAGCCCGCGCCCTGTGGCAAGACCCCGCTCACCGCCGAGGGCCTGTCGAAGTCGTACGGCTCGCTGGAGATCTTCACCGACGTCGACCTCGCCATCGACAAGGGCTCCCGCGTCGTCATCCTCGGCCTCAACGGCGCCGGCAAGACCACACTGCTGCGTCTGCTCGGCGGCGTGGAGAAGCCCGACACCGGTGAGGTCATCGAGGGCCACGGCCTCAAGCTCGGGTACTACGCCCAGGAGCACGAGACCCTCGACCCGGACCGCACGGTCCTGGAGAACATGCGCTCCGCCGCCCCCGACATGGACCTCGTCGAGGTCCGCAAGGTGCTCGGCTCGTTCCTGTTCTCCGGCGACGACGTCGACAAGCCCGCCGGTGTCCTCTCCGGCGGCGAGAAGACCCGCCTCGCCCTCGCCACCCTGGTGGTGTCGTCGGCGAACGTCCTGCTGCTCGACGAGCCCACCAACAACCTCGACCCCGCCAGTCGCGAGGAGATCCTCGGGGCGCTGCGCACCTACAAGGGCGCGGTGGTCCTCGTCACCCACGACGAGGGCGCGGTGGAGGCGCTCCAGCCGGAGCGGATCATCCTCCTGCCGGACGGTGTCGAGGACCTGTGGGGTGCCGACTACGCGGACCTGGTGGCACTCGCCTGACCGGTGCGTGGCGCCGAAGGTCCGGCCGAACCGTTGATCAACGGCCTATGGATCATTCGGCCCATCGGTGATCCATCATCTGTGTGAGATCTCCTCGTACCGAGGTGTGTCGTACACGAATGTCGCGGCCGAGCCCCGCTGTGCGCAGGGCTCGGCCGTCACGCGTCTCTGACCTGCCGCTTCGTGAATCCACTCGTTCGGCCGTACGGACAAGCCCGTACGGAATGACAGGTTCCGCTCGTGGGGACGTGCTCCTGTCGTCACAAGCTTGTCCCACGGACCTTGCCGAATGGGTGGCCATCACGCGCCAGAGGGGTGATCATGAGGAGACCAGAGCGCACTTCCCATGAGGAGGACCGGGTGGCCGAGACTCTGAAGAAGGGCAGCCGGGTTACCGGCGCCGCGCGCGACAAGCTCGCGGCAGACCTGAAGAAGAAGTACGACTCCGGTGCGAGCATTCGGGCGCTGGCCGAGGAAACCGGCCGCTCGTATGGCTTCGTACACCGGATGCTCAGCGAGTCGGGCGTCACGCTTCGAGGGCGTGGCGGCGCGACGCGCGGCAAGAAGGCCGCGTCGGCCTGACGCCGGGCGGCCCATCGGCTTCGATGGTGGCCACCCGGTCGGTCGTCCGATCGACCGGGTGGTTACTGTGCAGTCACTTAGCTCTGCTCTGCTGACCGCACCCATCGGAGGCGCCCCATGGCTTCGCTCGACCCGCTGCTCGACAAGGACGGCGTACGGCTCACCGTCGACGACGCGATCGCCACGGTGACCCTGACCAACCCGGCCAAGCGCAACGCGCAGAGCCCCGCTCTGTGGCGGGCGCTCGCCGAGGCCGGGCGGTCGGTGCCGGGCTCCGTCCGGGTCGTCGTGCTGCGTGCCGAGGGCAAGTCGTTCTCCGCCGGGCTCGACCGGCAGATGTTCACGCCCGAGGGCATCGAGGGCGAACCGTCGTTCATCGACCTCGCGCGTCGTGACGACGCCGCGCTCGACGCGACCATCGCCGAATACCAGGAGGCGTTCACCTGGTGGCGGCGGAACGACATCGTGTCCGTCGCCGCCGTACAAGGACATGCCGTCGGAGCGGGTTTCCAGCTCGCGCTCGCCTGTGACCTGCGCGTCGTCGCGGACGACGTGCAGTTCGCCATGCTCGAGACCAGCCTGGGCCTCGTGCCCGACCTCACCGGCACGCATCCGCTGGTGAGCCTCGTCGGCTACGGCCGCGCCCTGGAGATCTGCCTCACCGGACGCTTCGTCCAGGCGGAGGAGGCCCAGCGCATCGGCCTGGCCAACCTCGCCGTGCCCGTCGGCCAACTGGACGACGCGGTCCACGACCTGGTCGCCGCGCTTCTCGCCGCGCCGCGCGACGCGGTCGTCGAGACCAAGGCGCTGCTGCGCGGCGCCGACGGCCGGGACTACGACGAGCAGCGCGCCGCGGAGCGCGCCGCCCAGGCCCGCCGCCTGCGGGACCTCGCCGGCGTCTCGGAGTAACGGCGCCCCACGCGCCGAAGCGACGGCCGACCGAGCCGCCGAAAAGGGCTACTCACTCGACCGCCGTGACGAGGACCGCCACCGACGGGTGGTCGGGGAGTGTCCCGCCCACCGTCGCGCGGACCTCACGTGCCACGTCCACGGCCCTTCTGCCCTCCGTCACTGCCAGTTCGACGCGGACATGACGGCGGGGCAGCGCGGGCCCCGTGTCGATGTGGACCGCGCGCCCCGGACCGCCGAGGGCACCGGTCAGACGGCTCACGCCGGGAACGCCCAGTGCCGCGGCGGTCACCCGGGACTCCTCGCCGTCCCCCTGTGGAACCGGCCGAACCGGCCGGGCGGGAGCGCGGTCCCCGGACGGCGCAGTCGTCGCGGGGGCGGCTGACAGGAGCGGGCCGCCGGGCTCGTCGGCCCCCAGCAGATCCGTCATCCGCAGATCGATCTCCGCCACCGCGAGACCCAGCCGTTCCGCCGCGGCCTCGGCGAGGCCCGCCCGCAGTCGGGCCGCCGTCGCGGGGAACGGCTCGGTCGGCGGTACCGCCGAGGCGAGGAAGTCCGCGGTGACCCGCAAGGGGCCCGGCGGGAGGGCGCTGGGAGGAGCCGGAACAGCCGGGGCCTCCACGTCGGCCGACTCGGCGAGCCCGATCCGCAGGGTTCCCAGGCGCACCCCGCGCATCGAGGCCGTCGCGCGCCGCAGCACCGCTTCGGCCGCCGCCTCCGTGATCCACGCGCCGTCGTGCGGGCCGCCCAGGGGGAGCACCCGGCCGAGGCCCAGTTGCTGTCGTACCGCGTTGGTCCAGCCGTCCGCCGTCATTCCTCCAGACTGCCCCATCCCCGACGCAAGGTGCCGCAACCCGGCTTAATGTGGGCAAAGGAGGACAACGGGAAGGAATGTGCGCCATGAGCGACATGACGGAGCGGAACCGGACGGAGGGCCTCGACACCACCAAGGACCCGACGCCCGGACAGACCGGTGGCCGCAAGGCCGTCCGGCGCGGTGGCGGCGATCCTGCGACCCGGGGGCGTACGACCATCGCCGACGGTGTGGTCGAGAAGATCGCCGGGCTCGCGGCACGCGACGTACTCGGTGTGCACACCATGGGCAGCGGGCTGTCCCGGACCTTCGGCGCCGTCCGCGACCGGGTGCCCGGCGGCTCGAAGGCCGTCACGCGAGGAGTGAACGCCGAGGTCGGCGAGGTGCAGACCGCGCTGGACCTGGAGATCGTCGTCGACTACGGCGTGTCCATCTCCGACGTCACCCGCGCTGTGCGCGAGAACGTCGTCGCCGCCGTCGAGCGGATGACGGGCCTGGAGGTCGTCGAGGTCAACATCGCCGTCAGTGACGTGAAGCTGCCGGATGACGAGGAGGAGGAGTCGGAGACCCGGCTGCAATGACAGGAGCGCCCGACCCCCCTAGGAGCACAGCATGAGTCTGGCCGTGATCGGCATGATCGCCGGGATGGCACTGGCCTTCGCCGGGTACTTCGGCGGATTCGGTGCCTTCCTGCTGGTGGCGGCGCTGGGCGCCGTCGGTTTCGTCGTCGGCCGGTTCCTGGAGGGGGACCTGGACCTCGGCGACCTCTTCCGTGCCCGTGACGACCGCCTCCGTCCTCGTGACGACCGACGCCGATGACCCTCGCCGACAGCGGCCGCGCCACGGGGACGCGGTCCGTCGCGCCCGCGGAACGCGGCGCGACCCGCATCGCCGACCGCGTCGTCGCGAAGATCGCCGGCCAGGCGGCGCGCGAGGCATTGGGAGCACCGCCGCCGGACTCCGCGCCCCCCAACGCGACGGTCGCCGTCCATCGTGAGACCGCGCGCGTCCGCGTCGCCCTCGAACTCCCTTACCCCTCCGACATCGGTGGCCAATGCGCTGCGGTGCGTCGCCGCGTCATGGAGCGGGTAGGGACGTTGGCGGGAATGCACGTATCGGACGTGGCCGTCCAGGTCGAACGGCTGCACCTGGCGCACGCACACGACGCGGCACAGGGGAGGACGCGATGAGCGAACCCCAGAGCTCCGACGGCGGCACGCAACGCCTGCCGGTCATCGAGAAGACCGACGAGACATCCCCCGGCCAGGGGCCGGACGGGCCGGACCAGTCCGCGTCGGCCGCCGCCTACGACCCGCCGCCCGCCGTCGACGACGGGCACGGGGGCGAGCGGCGCTTCTGGTCCGCGCGCCGCGTCCCCGCCGGCATCCTCGCCCTGCTGCTCCTCGCGGGCGCGGGCCTCCTGCTGTACGACGTCGCCGCCGTCCGCGCCGACCGGCCGGCCATGGCCTGGCGCCGCTCCCTGGCCAGGGAACTCGCCGAACGCCCCCTCGACGACGTCTGGGTGCTGACCGGCGCCGGGATCGCCGTCCTCCTCGGCCTCTGGCTGCTCGTACTGGCCGTCACCCCCGGTCTGCGGGACGTGCTGCCGATGCGCCGCCTCGACCCCGACGTCCGTGCGGGTCTGTACCGGGCCGCCGCCGCGCTGGTGCTGCGCGACCGCGCCATGGAGGTGTCCGGAGTGCAGTCCGTGCGGGTCCGCGTCGGCCGCAAGCGGGTCGACGTCCGCGCGGTGTCCCACTTCCGGGAACTCGACGAGGTCCGGGAAGACCTCGACGCCACGCTCGCCGACGGCATCCGGGGCCTGGGGCTCGCCCGGCCGCCCGCCCTGTCCGTGCACGTACGGCGCCCCGGCCGGAAGGGGTGACACCATGCTGCGGACCGTGAACAGGGTGCTGCTCGGGCTCGTCGGCCTGGTGCTCCTCGCGCTCGGGGGTGCCGTGCTCGCCGTCGGGCTCGGTCTGGAACCACCCTCCTGGTGGATCCACGACGGGCGGCACGACGTGCTCCTCAGCCAGGCCGAACGCACGCGGTGGCGCGACGAGGGCTGGTGGTGGCCCACCGTCATCGCCGTGCTCGCCCTGCTGGTGCTGCTCGCCCTGTGGTGGCTGACCGCCGTACTGCGCCGCCACCGGCTCACCGAGGTCCTCGTCGACACCGGCGACGGCGAGGGCGCGCTGCTGCGGGGCCGCGCCCTGGAGGGCGTCCTGACCACGGAGGCCGCCCGGCTGGACGGCGTCGAACGGGCCCGCGCCCATCTCACCGGCCGCCGGGGCGCCCCCGAGGCCCGGCTCCACGCCCGCCTCCAGCCCCACGCGCACCCCGCCGACACCCTGCACCGCCTGACCACCGAGGCCGTGGCGCACGCCAAGGACTCGGCGGGCCTGGCGGTGCTGCCGGCGGAGGTCAGACTGCGCGGGGTCAAACACCGGGCGGAACGCGTGAGCTGAGGACTCGCCACCTCGCGACGGGGAGTCAGAAGCCGTGGCGCATCCCGCCGTCGACCGGCAGCATGAGGCCCGTCAGATAGGACGCGGCCGGGGACAGCAGGAACGCGGCAGTCCGCCCGAACTCCTCCGGCCGCCCGTACCGCCGCAGCGGGATCCGCGACTCGTGCGCGGCGCGCGTGGCCTCCGGGTCGGCCGACATCCCGTCCAGCTCCCGCACCCGGTCCGTGTCGATCCGGGCCGGCAGCAGCCCCACGACCCGGATCCCGCGCGGCCCCAGCTCGTCGGAGAGCGACTTGGCGAAGCCGGCCAGCCCCGGCCGCAGACCGTTGGAGATCGTCAGGCCGGGGATCGGCTCGTGCACCGAACCGGACAGCACGAACCCGATGACACCGCCCTCACCCAGCTCCTCGGCGGCGGCCCGCGCCAGCCGGACCGCGCCCAGGAACACCGACTCGAACGCGGCGGTCCACTGCTCGTCCGTGTTGTCCGCGACGAAACCGGGCGCGGGGCCGCCCACGCTGACGAGGACGCCGTCGAACCGTCCGAACCGCTCGCGGGCGACGGCGATGAGACGGCCGGCGGTCTCCGGGTCGGCGTTGTCGGCGGCCACCCCCACCGCGTTCGGCCCGAGCGCGGCCACCGCCTCGGCCACGCTCTCCTCCTCGCGGCCGGTCACGACGACCTTCGCGCCGTCGGCGACGAGTTCCCGCGCCGCCGCGTTGCCCAGCCCGCGGGTCGCGCCGGTGACGATGTAGACACGGTCCTTCAGCCCAAGATCCATGGCCCTATCCTGCCTCGTCGCCGTCGAACAGGGCGAGGGCGGTGCCCACCAGACCGACATGGCTGAACGCCTGCGGGAAGTTCCCCAGCTGCCGGCCCGCGACCGGGTCGTACTCCTCGGCGAGCAGCCCCACGTCGTTCGTGAGCCCCAGCAGCCGCTCGAACAGCTCGCGGGCCTCCTTCGTGCGGCCGGTCAGATGCAGGGCGTCGGCGAGCCAGAACGAACACACCAGGAAGGTGCCCTCGCTGCCCGGCAGCCCGTCCACGGACGCGGTCGAGGTGAGGTGGTCGGCGCTGTAGCGGCGTACGAACCCGTCGTGGCACAGCTCCTCACGGATCGCGTCGACGGTGCCGACGACCCGGGGGTCGTCCGGCGGCAGGAACCCCATCCGGGGGATGAGCAGCAGTGACGCGTCGAGCTCACGGGAGCCGTACGACTGGGTGAACGTGTTGCGTTCGGCGTCGTAGCCGCGGGCGCAGACCTCGCGGTGGATCTCGTCCCGCAGCGCGCGCCACCCGTCGAGGTCACCGGACAGCTCCGGTTCGTCCTCCAGGGTGCGCACCGCCCGGTCGGCGGCCGCCCAGGACATCACCTTGGAGTGCGTGAAGTGCCGGCGCGGCCCGCGCACCTCCCACAGCCCCTCGTCGGGCTCCCGCCACACCGACCGGAGGTACTCCATCAGGGTGCACTGCATCCGCCACATCTGGGGCTTCGCGGGCAGGCCCGAACTCCGGGACAGGGACAAGGAGTCCATGACCTCGCCGTACACGTCGAGCTGCCGCTGCTGGATGGCGTCGTTGCCGATGCGGACGGGGCGGGAGTTCGCGTAGCCGGTCAGCCACGGCAGTTCGAACTCGGGCAGGCGCCGTTCACCGGCCAGGCCGTACATGATCCGCAGGTCCGCCGGGTCGCCGGCGACCGCGCGCAGCAGCCAGTCACGCCAGGCCTCCGCCTCCTGCTGGTAGCCGCAGGCGAGCAGGGCGCCGAGGGTGAGGGTGGAGTCGCGCAGCCAGCAGTGGCGGTAGTCCCAGTTGCGCACCCCGCCGATCTCCTCGGGGAGCGAGGTGGTGGCGGCCGCGACGATCCCGCCGGTGGGTTCGTAGGTGAGGGCCTTGAGGGTGATCAGGGAGCGGACCACCTCGTCCCGGTACGGCCCGTCGTAGCGGCAGTGCGCCGCCCAGGCCCGCCAGTCGTGCACGCTCGTGCGCAGCGACTCGTACGGGTCGACCAGGCGGGGGCGTGGCTCGTGCGAGGGATGCCAGGTGAGGACGAACGCGATTTTCTCGCCCGGTTCCACGGTGAACTCGGCGTAGGTGGCGCGGTCCTCGCTCCAGCTGCGCACCTCGGGCTCGCTGCGCAGCCAGACCGCGTCCGGGCCCGCGACCGCCACCCGGTGGCCGTCGGACCGGCGCATCCAGGGGACGGCCGAGCCGTAGTCGAAGCGGAGGCGGATCGTGGAGCGGACGGTCACCCGGCCCGCCAGGCCCTCGACGACGCGGACGACGTCGGGGGCGCGGTCGCGCTGCGGCATCAGGTCGGTCACGCGGACCGCGCCGTCGTCCGTCTCCCACTCGGTGTCCAGGACCAGCGTGTCCTTGCGGTACGCGCGCCGCGTACACGTTTCGGCGCCGGTCGGCGCGATCCGCCAGTGGCCGTTCTCCTCGGTGCCCAGCAGTGCGGCGAAGCAGGCCGCCGAGTCGAACCGGGGCAGGCACAGCCAGTCGATCGAGCCCCGGTTGCTCACCAGGGCGGCCGTCTGGTGGTCACCGATCAGCGCGTAGTCCTCTATTCGGGGGTGCACGGAAGCCGGGTTCCCTGGGCCGGGGATGATCAGTCCCGCGGAATGCGTCCCGCCGGATCCCGGTGCTGTCGTCGGCCCCCGGCGGTCAGCCCGGTCCGGTGCCCGCCGTCGTGCCGCCCACCCCCGAGAAGATCACGCCGGGGCTCGACGGGGTCTGGTTGAGGACCCAGAGGCCGATCAGGGTGGCCAGCGCGAACACGACCATGATCAGTACGGCGAGGACGAGCCGGCGGCGGCGTTCGCGGCGGAGCCAGTCTCCGCGGGCCGTGCGGTAGGCGTCGGGGGCCGCGTGGACGCCGCCCGCGAGCGCGGCGAGCGCCTCCTCGAGTTCCCGCTCGGTGCGGTCCCGGCCGGTGTCGTTGCCGGTGGTGTCGTTCATCGCCGGGCCTCCATCGCCTGGGTCAGGGCGGCGAGGCCGCGCGCGGTGTGGGTCTTGACCGAGCCGCAGGAGATCCCCATCGCGGCGGCGATCTCGCTCTCCTTCAGCCCCAGCCAGTGGCGCAGCACGAGCGCCTCCCGCTGCCGGGCGGGCAGCTGCTGGAGCGCGCCGATCAGCACCCGTTGGTCGTCGTGGAGCAGGGCCGTGCTCTCGGCGGAGGCGACCGCCTCGTCCGGCGGGGTCTCCGTGTGCCTGCGGACGACCTGGAGGTGCCGTATCCGCATCCGGGTGAGGTTGCAGACCGTGGAGCGCAGATACGCCTCGGCCGCCTCGGCGTCCTTCAGGCGCCGCCACTTGCGGTAGATCTGGTAGTACGCCTCGGCCACCACGTTCTCGGGGTCGTCGGCTCCCAGCAGGACCGCGAGCCGCAGCATCGAGGAGTAGTGCAGCTCGAACAGCCGGGCGACACCGGCCTCGCGCTCCACGTCGACCGGGTCGCTCGCTGCGGGGGCGAGGGGCTCGCCCGGAGGCGCCGGCCGCGGCACCAGCGGTTCGACGGCCGACGGGGGCCGTCCGCCACCTCCCCGCGGCCCGTCGGCGGGGGCCGTCGGCGGTGGCACCGGCACGCTTGTGTGGTGTCTGCGTCTCACGGGTTGCTCGCTCCCGTCTCGGGGCGCCGCCTGACGGTCAGGCGGGACGGTAGGTCGGTCGCGTCGGCGCCGCGCGGGACGCCGAGCCGTTCGAGGACCGCGGTGGCGGCCACCGCCACGGTCAGGTTCACCAGGAGGGCGAGCAGACCGGCGTAGATCTCCAGTGAGCCGCCGCCCAGCAGCACGATCGAGGAGAACCCCTCCCGCACCACCAGGAACGTGCCGGTCACCATGCCGACGGCCCACCCGGCGAGCAGCGCCCGGGGGTGCAGCCGCCCGGTGAAGAGGCCGACCGCCACCGCCGGGAAGATCTGTAGGATCCACACCCCGCCCAGCAGCTGGAGGTTGATGGCGTCCTGGTCGCGCAGCCCGAACACGAACGCCACCGCCCCCACCTTCGCGGTCAGCGACACCGCCTTGGCGATCCGCACCTGCCGCTTCGGTGTGGCGGTGGGCTGGAAGTACTCCACGTACACATTGCGGACGAAGCCGGTGGCGGCCGCGATCGACATCACCGCCGCCGGGACCAGCGCGCCCACGGTGATCGCCCCGAACACCAGCCCGGCCAGCGGCCCCGGCATGAGCCGGTCCACGAGCATCGGGACGGCCGCCTCGGCGCCGCCCTCCGGTGCGCGCACCCCGGTCGCGAGCGCCGCGACGCCGAGGAAGCCGAAGAGGGCGAGCAGCCCGGTCCAGGCGGGCAGGGCCACCGTGACCTTGCGGACGGTGCGCGGGCCGTCGGCGGCGAACCCGGCGGTCAGGACGTGCGGGTACATCAGCAGGGCGAGCGCCGAGCCCAGCGCGAGCGTGGCGTAGGCGGGCTGCTGCTCGGGGGAGAGGAGCAGGGCCGGTCCGCCGAGTCGCTCCGCCGCCCCGTCGAAGACCGGGCCCGGACCGCCGAACCGGCGCAGGACCAGCCAGCACACGGCGGTCAGCGACACGAAGACGGCCACCGCCTTCAGCGCCGAGATCACGGCGGGCGCCCGCAGCCCGTGCCGGTACGTCGCCACGGCGAGCCCCGCGAACAGCGCCACCATCACCAGATCACCGGCCGCGCCCTTCGGGTAGACGCCCCCGGCCGTCAGCACCGCGCGGATGCCGAGCAGCTGAAGCGCCAGATACGGCATCGTGGCGAGGATCCCGGTCAGCGCCACCACCAGCGCGAGCGGCGCCGAACCGTACCGGCCGCGCACGAAGTCCCCGGCCGTCACATAGCCGTGGCGCCGGGCCACCTCCCACAGCCGGGTCAGCAGCACGAAGGCCAGCGGGCAGACGATCACCGTGTACGGCACCGCGAAGAAGGCGGGCGCCCCGTTGCCGTACGCGAGGCCGGGCACGGCGGTGAAGGTGTACGCCGTGAAGATGGTGCCGCCGAGCAGCAGCCAGGTCCACACCGGGCCGAGGGAACGGTCGGCCAGCGCCCACCCCTCCAGGGACGGCAGCCGGTCGGTGGGGCGCAGCCGGCGCGCGGTCACGGCGAGCAGCGACGCTCCGCCGATCACGGCGAGGAACGTCGCGGTCATGGCAGCGTCCGCCATGGTTCACCGTCCTTGGTGTGCCTGGCCCCGCACCGTCCCGGGGGTGCCGCGCCGCCTTTGGCGCGCCGGGGGCCTTCACGCGGTAGTTGCGTGGACCGCCGCTTCGGTTGACCGGGGGCCGGAGGAAATTTCGCGGAATCTCGTGGAAATTCGCTGTCAACCGATCCGAGCGGGTGGGCAACTCTTGCACAGACCCACAGGAAGCGGGAGAGGAGCGCAGGTCATGCCACGGACCGGTCACCACCGGCTACGGCGCGTCGCGATCGCCGTGCTGCTCCTCGCGCCCGCAGCGGGCCTGCTGTGGGTCCCCTGGTACGCCGGTGCCGAGCCGCGACTGGCCGGGACGCCGTTCTTCTACTGGTACCAGCTCGCCTGGGTGCCGGGATGCGGCCTCTGCCTGCTCGCCGCGTACGCGCTGACGGAACGACAGCGAGAGCGGCGCCGAGACCGCCCTCGCTGAGCCGCAACCTCCTTCTCGCTTTCTTCTCTCCGCCTGTCTTGCCGCACACCCGTTGAGGTCAGGAGCCGCCATGCCCACATCAGCCATGCCCGAATCCGGTCGTACCGTGCCGGAAAAGCCCCGGATGTCGCCGAAGTCCCTCGCGATCTGGATCACCGTCGCCCTCGTGGGCGCCATCGGCTGGGCCGTGCTCGCCCTGTCCCGGGGCGAGGAGATCTCCGCCGTCTGGCTGGTCGTGGCGGCCCTCGGCTCGTACGCGATCGCCTACCGCTTCTACTCCCGGTTCATCGCCCGCCGGGTCCTCCAGGTCGACGACACCCGTGCCACCCCCGCCGAACGGCTGGAGGACGGCGTCGACTACCACCCCACCGACAAGCGGGTGCTGTTCGGCCACCACTTCGCGGCCATAGCGGGTGCCGGTCCGCTGGTCGGCCCCGTCCTCGCCGCGCAGATGGGCTATCTGCCGGGCACCATCTGGATCATCGCGGGCGTCATCTTCGCCGGCGCCGTCCAGGACATGATCGTCCTGTTCCTCTCCATGCGCCGGGACGGCAAGAGCCTCGGCCAGATGGCCCGTGACGAGATCGGCAAGGTGGGCGGAGCCGCCGCCCTGATCGGTGTCTTCGCCATCATGATCATCCTGCTGGCCGTGCTCGCGATGGTCGTCGTCAACGCCCTCGCCGAGTCCGCGTGGGGCACCTTCTCGGTCACCATGACCATCCCCATCGCCCTCTTCATGGGCTTCTACCTGCGCTACCTGCGCCCCGGCCGGGTCGTCGAGACCAGCTTCATCGGCGTGGCCCTCCTCCTGCTCGCCATCCTCGGCGGCGGCTGGATCCAGGACTCCTCCCTCGCCGAGTACTTCGTCTGGAGCCCCGAGACCCTGGTCTTCTGCCTGGTCGGCTACGGCTTCGTCGCCTCCGTGCTCCCCGTCTGGATGCTGCTCGCCCCCCGCGACTACCTCTCCACCTTCATGAAGGTCGGCACCATCGCCCTGATGGCCGTGGGCGTGGTCATCGCCGCGCCCGAACTCCGGGCCGAATCGGTCACCGAGTTCGCCCACACCGGCGCCGGACCGGTCTTCGCCGGCTCCCTCTTCCCGTTCCTCTTCATCACCATCGCCTGCGGCGCCCTCTCCGGCTTCCACGCCCTGGTCTCCTCCGGCACCACCCCGAAGCTGATCCGCAAGGAGTCCCAGGTCCGGCTCATCGGCTACGGCTCCATGCTCACGGAGTCCTTCGTCGCCGTGATGGCCCTGATCGCCGCGTGCGTCCTGGAGCCCGGCCTCTTCTACGCCATGAACTCCCCGGCCGCGCTGCTCGGCCCGACCGTCGACACCGCCGCCGAGGCGGTCAAGAACCTCGGCTTCACCATCACCCCCGAGCAGCTCACCGCGGCGGCCAAGGCCGTCGAGGAGGAGACCCTCGTCGGCCGCTCCGGCGGCGCGCCCACCCTGGCCGTCGGCATGTCGGAGATCTTCGCCGGGGTCTTCGGCGGCGCCGGGATGAAGGCCTTCTGGTACCACTTCGCGATCATGTTCGAGGCACTGTTCATCCTCACCACCGTGGACGCCGGCACCCGCGTGGGCCGCTTCATGCTCCAGGACATGCTCGGCAACGTCTGGAAGCCGATCGGCCGGGTCACCTGGAAGCCGGGCATCTGGATCACCAGCGCCCTCGTCGTCGGCGCCTGGGGCTACTTCCTCTACGCCGGTGTCACCGACCCCCTCGGCGGGATCAAGCAGCTGTTCCCCCTCTTCGGCATCGCCAACCAGCTGCTCGCCGCGGTCGCCCTCGCCGTCACCACGACCGTCCTGATCAAGTCCGGCAAGCTCCGCTGGGCCTGGGTCACCGGTATCCCGCTGGCCTGGGACGTGGCCGTCACCTTCACCGCCGGCTGGCAGAAGATCTTCTCCGACAACCCGGCGATCGGCTTCTTCGCGCTGCGCGACAAGTACGCGGCCGCCATCGACGAGGGCGAGCTGCTGCCCGGCGCCAAAACCATGGACGACATGCACACCATCGTCCTCAACAACACGGTCGACGGCGTGATCATGGCGATCTTCCTCCTCCTCGTCCTCACGGTCCTCGTCAACTGCGCGGTGGTCTGCGTCCGCGCCGTACGCTCCCCGTCCCCGCTCCCGACGACCGAGGCGCCCTACGTCGTCTCCCGCATCGACGACCTGCCCGAGCGGTCCGACGACGACCTGGTGGGGGCCCGCCGATGACGGCCCCGGACGTCCGCCACTGGGCACGGACCGTGCGCTGGTACCTCCGGGAACTGACGGGGGAGGCCGAGTACGACCGCTACTGCGAGCGGCACCGCCGCCGGCACGCGGGGGCGCCGGTCCCGACCCGCAGGGAGTACGACGTCCTGCGGACCCGCCGCCGGGAGGAGCGGCCGGAGGGGCGCTGCTGCTGACGGATCGCCCGGCGGGTGTTCGGTGCCGGGTGCGGGTGGGTGGGTGGCTGGTCGCGCAGCCCCTCGCGCCCCTGAAGGCAGGGGCCTGCGGCCCAGCCTTCATCGAAAAGCACGGGGCGCAGCCCCGGTCGCATTTCAGGGGCGCGGGGAACTGCGCGAGAAACCCCCACCCACCCGCACCCGCCGACGAATTCACCCGCACCCGCCAACGCGCCCGCTTGCCCCGCTTGCCCCCTTGCCTGACCTTCCCGCCCCGACCGGAGCCGGCCCCACGATGCTGAGACGCCGCCCCGCCCTGCTGATCCGTCCCGCGCTGGACGACGACCCCCTGCACACCACCCTCACCGAACTCCGGCCCGCCCGGCAGCTGCACGGTCTCGGTGCGGGCCGCACCCGGCCCGTCTGGGAACCGGTCGCCACGCTGCTGGGCGCCACCGGCCGGGACTGGGACCGTCGGACACACCGCATCGCCGTACTGGCCCGGGGTCTGCCCGCCGCCGTCTCACAGCGCTGGATCGCCGACCGCCCGACCGACGGCGACGCCCTCGTCCTGCGGGCCTTCGTGGAGGCGGACCGGGCACCGGCCGACGACCACGCCGCCGTCCGCGGCGCCGAACACCTCTGCCTCCGCGCCACCGAGGCGTACCCCGAGGACCCCGCCCCCTGGCTGGCCCTGCTGGCCCTGATGCACTCCTGCGCCGTACCGGTCAAGGACGCGGTGCCCGTCTGGACGGAGGCGGTGAACCGGGCGCCCTGGCTGCGCACGTCCTACCACCGGCTGCTGCGCTACCTCTCCCCACGCGGCCACGGCACCGTCCCCGACATGATGGACTTCGCCTGGCAGGCCGCCGTCCGCGCCCCGCACGGCTCACCGCTCGCCCTGCTCCCCGTCGCCGCCCGTGTGGAACTCATGGCCCACCGCCAGGGGGAGACACCGATCGGGTCGCTGGGAGCGGGCGGCAACTGGAACGAACCGCGGGCGGCCCACGAGATCGACCTGGCGCTGCGGAACTGGTTCGACGCCGCGGCCCCGCCTCACGCGCAGGCCGTCACCGACCTCAACGTCCTGGCCTTCGCCCTGACCCGCGCCCACCGCCCCGACGAGGCCGCCCCCGTCTTTGGCCGCCTGGGCCGCCACATGACCCCCCACCCCTGGAACCTGCTGCCGGAGCCGGAGCGGACGTTCACCTACTGGCGGGACAGGGCGACGGGGCGCTGACACGGCTGCCCGGGCGAGGAGGCTAGTGCTGTGACCGGAAAGGTTCACCGGCTCGCGACGCCCGGCACCGGACGCCGCGAGCTTCCCGGCAAACCTTTCCGGTCACAGCACTAGGCAGGAGAGGGCGTCGTCTCCTTCTCCTCGTCGTCCGCCCGCTCGGCGGCGGCCGCCGCCGCCTCACGGTCGCGGCGTTCGCGGCGGGCGAGGATGACGTAGCCGACGGGGACGGCCGCGGCGAAGAGCCACCACTGGAGGGCGTACGCGTAGTTCAGCGCGGCGTTCTCGTCGCCGGGGCTGCCGAGGGGTTCCGGCGTGTCGCCCTTGGGCTCGGGCGCCGTCTGCGCGACATACCCGCCGAGCACCCGGGCGTCGAGGCGCTTGGCCTCCTGCCCGCTGTTGATCAGCATGATCTGCCGGTCGGGCAGTCCCTTGAGGTCCTTGATCCCGCTGGCCTCGGTCGTCTCGTCGGGCATCAGCCGCCCGGTGACGGTGACCTCACCGGCGGGCGGCGCGGGGATCTTGGGGAATGCGGTCTGGCTGGGCCCGTCCGCGGGGATCCAGCCGCGGTTGACGAGCAGGACCTTGCCGTCGTCGAGGACGAACGGCGTCAGCACGTGGAAGCCGACCTCGTCGTCGGCGTTGGTGCGGCGGCGGACGACGACCTCGTCGTCGGTGTCGAACCGGCCGTGCGCGGTCACCGTCCGGTAGCGCTCGGAGCTGGTGACCGTGTGTCCGGGGGACGTCAACCGCTCCACGGGCACCGGCTTCGCGGCGAGCGCGTCGGCGACGAGCTGGTTCCGCGCGGAGCGCTCCTCGTACCGATGCATCTGCCAGAAGCCCAGCCTGACCATCGTCGGGATCAGGACGAGCGCGAGCAGCGTGAGGATCACCCACTGCCGGGACAACAGGAAGCGGTACACCCACTGACCGTACCTCGCACGGTCCGGCCCCCGACGGGAGGGTCCCGCCGGGGGCCGGCATCTGCCTTCAGGGCGACGACGGGCCGGCCCCGCCGTCACCCGCGGGCTCAGACCTTGTCGACGATGCCCACCCTCCCCTCGGCCCGCGCGCAATGGGCGCCGCAGTACCAGTGGCCCTCGACCTCGACTCCCTGGCCGATGATCTGCACCCGGCAGTGCTCGCAGATCGGGGCCATCCGGTGGATCGCGCAGGCGAAACAGTCGAAGACGTGCACCGCGCCCTGCGCGTGCACCTCGAAGGTCATGCCGTAGTCGTTTCCGCAGACTTCGCAACGTGCCATGCGCCACAGGGTGCGGGGCCGACGTGGCACGGGCGAGCGGACGACGGGCGAGTCGCCCGTCAATCACCCGTACGCCCGTCTCACTCCTCGACGGCGGGCTCCACGTCGCGCAGCAGCTGCCCGAACGCCGCCTCGTCGATCACGGGCGTCCCGTACTGCCGTGCCTTGACCGTCTTGGACGTGCCGGAGTCCGGGTCGTTGGTGACGAGCAGACTCGTCACCCGCGACAGGCTCGTCGCCACATGCAGGCCCGCCTCGACCGCACGGTCCTCCAGCAGCTCCCGCTCGACCGAGGTGTCCCCCGAGAACGCGACCCGCATGCCCTGCTTGAGAGGTTTGCCCTCTTCGTACCGGCCGGGGTTGGGGTACGGGCACGGGGGCCGCTTGCGCGAGGGCCGCCAACTGCCCGCCCGGTAGCCACCGGGGGAGTAGCCGCCGGACGCCTGCCGCCCGATCGTCGGGGAGGCGGACCACTCGGTCAGCGGCCGGCACTCGAGCAGCGGCAACCGCACACCCCGGCTCGCGGCGGCGTGCAGACTGGGCCGGAACGCCTCCGCGAGCACCCGCGCGTCGTCCAACGCGTGGTGGGCGCGCTGCTGTACGACGCCGAAGTGCGCCGCGAGCGACTCCAGCTTGTGGTTGGGCAGCGGCAGTTCCAGCTCCTTCGACAGTGCGATGGTGCACAGCCGCTGCCGCACCGGCGCCTCGGTCTCCGCGCGCGCGTACTCCCGCGCGAGCATCGACCAGTCGAACACCGCGTTGTGCGCGACGAGCACGCGGTCCGCGAGCCGCGAGGACAGCTCCTCGGCGATCTCCCGGAAGAGTGGCGCCCCTTCGAGCACGTCGCTCGTCAGCCCGTGGATCCACACCGGCCCCGGATCGCGCTCCGGATTGACCAGCGTGTACCAGTGGTCCTCGACCTCGCCGCGCGCGTCCAGTCTGTACACAGCCGCGGAGATTATCCGGTCGTCCCGGGCGAGCCCGGTCGTCTCCACGTCAACAACCGCGTATCCCTGCGGATACGCGACCGGCCAGGGAGCTTGCGACGCCGCGGTCGAAAGGTCATCAAGCATGGTCCCTGAGGATACGGGCCACGACTGACAGCTTGTTACTCGACGGTGAGACGTTCCGGGGGAGGAGGTCGGTGCCGAGGGGCGGCGGACAGTCGAGGATCCGGACGCGCGGCCGGTGCAGGGAGGCCGGAGGCGCCAGGTCGACGGGGCCACGGCGATACGGCACGAGCCGTTCAAGAGCCGGTAGTTCGGCGAGCGCCGCTGGGGCACATCGATGACCTGGAGCGTCTCCAGAGGAGAGAAGACCCGGCCGCGACGAACTCCGCGTACCGCTGCTCGAATTCCGGGGCCACGGCCGGGGCGGGCGGCGGTCAGGTCGCGCGGCAGGCCCTCCGTACGACCCGAGCGACGGGTGTGCCACCGCGGCCCTGGCCGCGAACGAAGGCTGCGCGGTGAGCTGTTCGACCAGGTACGCGCAGCTCGGTGCGCGGACGCCGGGTTGGTGGAGGACGCCAATAAGCAAGCGCGTACCACCGGGAATACTTGTCAGTAACAACGTCTAGCCCCAGCTCACCAGCGGTTCTACGGTGCCCACATGCCGAACCTGCCCGATGTCGTGCTGTGGTCGATACCCGCGTTTGTGCTGCTCACCGTGATCGAGGTGATCAGTTACCGGCTCCATCCGGACGAGGATGCCGCCGGGTACGAGGCGAAGGACGCCGCGACGAGCGTCGGCATGGGACTCGGGAGTCTCGTGTTCGACTTCCTCTGGAAGATCCCGATCGTCGCCCTCTACACGGCGATCTACGAGCTGACCCCGCTGCGTGTGCCCGTGCTGTGGTGGACGGTTCCGTTGATGCTGCTCGCTCAGGACTTCTTCTACTACTGGTCGCACCGGGGCCACCACGTCGTGCGGATCCTGTGGGCCTGCCACGTCGTGCACCACTCCAGCCGCAAGTTCAACCTCACCACCGCGCTGCGGCAGCCCTGGACCACCTGGACCGTCTGGCCGTTCTACGTCCCGCTCATCGCCCTCGGCGTGCACCCGGCGGCGCTCGCGTTCTGCTCGTCGGCCAACCTCGTGTACCAGTTCTGGATCCACACCGAGCGGATCGGCAAGCTGCACCCGGCGTTCGAGTTCGTGTTCAACACGCCCTCGCACCACCGGGTCCACCACGCCTCCCAGGGCGGCTACCTCGACCGTAACTTCGGCGGCATCCTCATCGTCTGGGACCGGCTGTTCGGTTCCTTCGTCGCCGAGACCGAGCGGCCGGTCTACGGCCTGACCAAGAACATCGGCACCTACAACCCGCTGCGGGTCGCCACACACGAGTACGTCGCCATCGCCAAGGACCTCAGGGCGGCGCGGAGTTGGAGCGAGCGGGCCGGGCGGGTCTTCCGGGGGCCCGGCTGGGGGCCCGCGTCGCGGCGCGCGGCCGCCGAGGAGAAGCCGGCGGTCGGGGAGAAGCCGGCGGTCGGGGAGAAGCCGGCGGTCGGGGAGAAGCCGGCCGTCACGGAGACGGCTGCGTGAGAGGGCCGAGCGGACAGGCCCTCCTCATCGGCTTCGGGCTCGCCACCGCCGTCGACCTCGGCTCCCTCGCAGTCGGCTTCACCCCCGGGCACCTGGTCGCCAAGCCGCTGCTGATGCCGTTGCTCGCCGCGTACGTCCACGCACACGGTGGCCCGCGGCTGCTGATCGCCGCCCTGCTCTGCGGCTGGGGCGGGGACGTCCTCCTCCTCTCCGACGCCGAGCCTGCCTTCCTCGCCGGGATGGGCTGCTTCGCGGCGGGCCACGTCTGCTACCTCGTCCTCTTCGGGAAACGGGCACGGCGGGCGAGCGCCTCGCACGGCGCCGCGGACCAGGGGTCGCCCGTGGTGGGGGAGTGGGGGTCACGCGCGCGTGCCCTCCGGCTGCCCGCCGGGTACGCGCTCGCCCTCGTCGTCGCCGTGGCGAGCCTGTGGCCCGGTCTGCCGGCGGACCTGCGTGCGCCCGTCGCCGGGTACAGCGCGCTGCTGACCGCGATGGCGTGCTCCGCCGCCCGGCTGGGGGCCGTCGCCGGGACCGGCGGCGCGCTCTTCGTGCTGTCGGACATGCTCATCGCGACCGGGGTCGCCGAGTGGCCGCAGCTCCCACGCCCCGACCTGTGGATCATGCTCACCTACATCGCCGCCCAGTACCTGCTGGCCCGGGGCGTCCTGCGGACCCCGGAGGCCGCGCTGCCCACGCCAACCGGCGGCGGACCGGTTCCGGCGACGCCCTGAGCGACGTGGACCCCGCCGCCGGTACGCACCCGCTGTCGCCCGCAGCCCGATCTCGCCCGCTCGCCCACCGCCGGTACTCACCCTCTGCCACCCGGCATCGACACTCACCAGCGGATCGGTACCGGCAGCGCGGTGAGCAGGCCCGACATCGCCACGACCGCACCCAGGACCACCAGTTCCGCGCGGGCGGGGCCGCAGGCGTCCAGCGGGTCGGTCACATGGCGCAGCCGTAGCCGGGCCCGCAGGGCGAGCGCGGCCACGGCGGCCATGAGGAGCACCTTGGCGAGCAGGGCCCGCCCGTACGCCGTCTGCGTCAGCTGGTCGAGGACCGTGCCCGGCGGCATCCGCCGGAGCGTGCTCCACGACCCGGTGGCGGTCACGGCGGCCAGCAGAACGGCGGCCACGCGCGCGTACAGGCCCAGCAGCGCCGCGCCCGCCCCCGCCGTCGCGCGCCACGCGCGCGTGCCCAGGGTGCGCAGGACGGACAGCAACCCGCCCGCCCACAGGGCCGCGCACAGCAGATGGGCGAACGTCAGGGCCGTGCCGACGAGCGGGCCGTCCTCGACGGTGGGGTGCGCCCGCAACGCCTCCGCGACGCCGATCGCCGTCAGCGGCACCACCTGGGTGAGCGGGCGGCGGGACCGGGCGCACGGGGCCACCGCCGCGAACGCGTTGACCTCCAGCAGGGCGAGCCGGCCGTCCCGCGTGGCGTAGAGGCCGCCGACGTCGATGTCGGCGGGGGAGTCCGGCACCAGGTTGCCGGTCGCCACCACCGAGGCCAGCCCCAGCGCGGCCACGCAACCGGCGGTCGCCGCCCCCGCCGCCCAGCCCTGCGGCATCTGTGGGGGGCCGCCGGGCACCCGTCGGGCCAGCCACACGACGAACAGCTCGCCTGCCGGTACGCACAGCGCGGCCAGCAGTACGGTCCGCAGAAGAGCGATCCCGCCCGCCCCGGGAGCCACCGCCTCACCGGTGCCGTCCAGTGCGAGTCGTGGCCCGAACAGCGGGATGAGCGCGCCCACGGCCACCAGGAGAAGCAGCCCGACCGCCCGACCGGCCCCCATCGGCATCCACCCCACGGACCGCGACCCGCAAGGCCGTTCTCCGGCTCCACCGGAGGGCCGTTCCCCGGCGCCCGCGGAGGGCAACCGCCCTGTCTCCTCCGCCCCGCTCTCCTCCGCTCTCCGTCTCGTCAGGCTCACCCCCGAAAAGTCCCCCGGTCGCACCGGAACTGGGCAAGTGCCGGAAAACCTCCGGCAGTTCGACATTCCACCCATCCGTACGACCCGAGGCGGCCGCTCTCTCAGGACGGCGCACGCGCAGAGAAGCACCAGGGCGGCGCCCGCCTCAGACGCGCGCCGTCTCCTCGCGCCCTCACACCACCGCTGTCCGCACCGGGCGCCTCACCCCCACCTCGCCCCGTCCACTCCCCAGGGCCCCGGCGGCCGAGCCCAGTCACCGGGTCCGCCCTCGAAGGACACCGGCGGCAGCGCGTACCGCAGCCGTCCGACGGGACTGTCCCGCTCGGCGAGCCGGCCCTCCGCCGCGTCGAACGCCTCGCTCCCACCGCCACCGCCACCACCACGCCGCGCCTCTCCTTGCGGCGCCTCCCCACGCCGCGCCGCACTCTCCAGGAGCCACGCCGCCGTCCGCGCCAACGACAGCCGGACGACCCGCCCATGACCGTCCGCCGACCCCTCGGTGAGCGACCGCAGCACGGCCGCCGCCAGCAGATACCCCGTTCCGTGGTCGAGGGCCTGCGCGGGCAGCGCGCCCGGACGCTCCGCCGAACCCTCGACCACGGCGATCCCGGTCGCCACCTGGACGAGGCTGTCGAAGCCCCGTCGCCCCGCCCACGGCCCGTACGAACCCCACGCCGACAGCTGCGCCACGACGAGGCCGGGGCGTCGGGCGAGCAGGGCCTGCGGGGAGAGGCCGAACCGGTCCAGCGCGCCCGGCCGGTACCCGGTGACGACGACGTCCGCGCCGGCCAACAGCTCCTCGAAGTCGCGCCGGTCGGCGGCGCGGGTCAGATCCAGTGCCGTCGACCGCTTCCCGAAGCCGGTGTCGATGTGCTGGTCGGGGAGTTCGGGCGTCCCCGGCGGGTCGACGCGCAGCACGTCCGCGCCCAGCAGGGCGAGCGTGCGGGTGGCCACCGGGCCCGCGATCACCCGGGTCAGGTCCAGGACCCGGACGCCGGCGGCGGGCAACAGCGGAGCCCCACCTGACGAGACCGAAACCGCGGCCACCGCCAGATCCGCCGCCGTGTCCGCCCGGTCGTGCTCGACGAGCGGCCCGGCCGCCACCGCCGCGGCCTGGTCGTGCGCCGCCCACTGTTCCGGCGTCCGCAGCGCGACCGCGAGACCCCCGGCCGCGTACACCGTCTCCTCGATCTCCAGCGACGACCGTTCGGCGAGCGCCGCCCCGACGGCGGCCGCGTCACCCTCGGGCAGCCCCAGCGCGGACAGCAGGCGCTCCCGGTGGTGCGGGTAGTTGGCGTGCGTCCGCACCCAGCCGTCCGCCGTGCGCCAGAAACGCGACAGCGGCGCGAAGGCGACCGGTGCCCGCCCGTCGATCAGCAGATGCCGCTCGCTGACGAAGGCCGTGGCCACCGCCCCGTCGTCCACCCGTACGCGGGGCACCTCCGTGAGCCCGGCCCGCAGCGCGCCCAGCTCGGCGGCGGCCAGCGCGCACACGCCCGCACAGGCCCGCGCCAGCTCCCGTACCGGGAGGCGCGCGGGCAGCGCCTCCTCCCGTACGACCGTCGACACCCGTGGCAGCAGGCCGGGTTCGCCGCCCAGCGCCGCCCACGCCGACGCCAGGCTCACGTCCATGCCCGCACCTCTGCCCCCGCTCATGCCCGCACCCATGTCTGTCATGGGCCCACTGTGCGGTGTTGACGGGATCAACACGGGTATCGGGGCAGCTAGCGGAAGGGCCGGGCGGTACCCGACCGCCCGGCCCTGACGCTCCCCGGAGGAGAGCTTCGCCTTGCTGACCTTTCGTTGGTGACCTTCTACTTGGTGACCGCGTCCAGCGCGTCCGCCGTGCCGAAGCCGTAGAAGCCGTTGTAGTTCTTCGGCCCCTCGCACACCGCGTCGGCCTTGCCGTCACCGTCGAGGTCGTACGGGTCCGTGCACGGGGTCGCGTCGGCCTGCGCGTACAGCAGGGCCTTCACGAGCGGCGCCGGAGCGTACGGGTGCGTCGACTTGATGAGGGCGGCGACACCCGCGACGTGCGGGGACGCCATCGACGTGCCCGCCATGTACCCCCACCGGCCGCCGGGCAGCGGGCCCAGGATGAGGCCGCTGGTGGCGGGCGGCGCGGGGGTCTGCAGACGGGTCGAGTCGCCGCCGGGCGCGGCGATGTCGATGACGCCCAGACCGTGGTTGGAGAACGACGACTTGACGCCCTTCGCGCCGGTCGCGGCGACCGTGACGACACCGGGCAGCTGGGTCGGGATGTCCAGGCACTTCGACGGGTCGATCACCCGGTCCGCCGGCGTCGTGTCGTTCGGCGACGTCGGGTCGGTGATCTCGTCGGCCGAGAGGTCGTAGTTCTCGTTGCCGGCCGCCGCGACGTTGACCGTGCCCTTCTTCTCCGCGTACCGCGACGCCCGGGTGATGGCCTCGACGAGCGCCTTCTGGTCCGGGTCGTTCTTGCAGTTGAAGTACCAGGGGTCGGTGTAATAGCTGTTGTTCGTGACGTCCACGCCGTGCTCGGCGGCCCACATGAAGCCGCAGACCACGGCCTCCGTGTAGAAGAAACCGGCCGTCGTGGACACCTTGATGCCGGACACCTTCACGCCCGGTGCCACACCGGTGACGCCGACGCCGTTCTTGGCGGCGGCGATCTCTCCGGCCACATGCGTGCCGTGTGGGCTCTCCGTGGGCCCCGGCCGCCAGGCGCCGTCGGTCGTGTCGGGCTTGCCCGAGACACAGTTGACCGACGCCTTGCGGTCGAAGTTCGGCGCGATGTCCGGGTGGGTGTCGTCGACGCCGGTGTCGATGACGGCGACCGTGACGTCCGGGCTGCCCAGGGACACCTCGTGGGCCTTGTCCGCCTTGATGGCCGGCAGGTCCCACTGCAACGACTCCAGCGGGTCCTTACCCTCCGCCGCGTCGGCGGCCGCGATCTCCTCGGCGGACAGCACCTTGGGGGTGCCGACATCGGTGGTGGACTGCGCGGGCAGCGGCGCGGTGCGTGTGGCACCGGCCGACTCCACGCCGCGCACCCGGCGGATCGCGGGCGCGAAGTCGGCGTTCGCCGAGTGGACGACGATGACGCCGATCCTGTCGTACGACGTCACGATCGTGCCGCCCGCCTCGGTGATGGCCTTCTTCACCTTGGCGGACGGTCCGTGACCGGGGCGGACGTTGACCACGTAGCTGAGCTGTGTCGCGTCGGCCGCGGCCCCGGCGGTCACCTCTGCCGCCGAGGCCGTGGCGCCGGGTACGACGACCACCGCCGTCGCCAGGGCCATCCCCAGGGGGATCGCCGCCAGGCGACGCGAGCGCTTACTGAGCGCTGTCATGCTGTCTCCAGTTCGTTTCGCGTGATGAGCGGTACGAGCTGTGCGGGAACCGTTCCCCTCGGGGTGCCGGTCCGCCCCGGTGCTGGGTTACTTGACGGCCTTCAGGGCGTTGACGATGCCGTGCCCGTAGAAGCCGTTGGCGCGGGGACCGCCCTCACAGACGGCGTCCGGCGTGCCGTCGCCGTTCTGGTCGTACGTCGTCGGGCAGGCCTGCTTGTCGGCCTGGGCCTTCATCAGCCACTGCAACTGCTTCGGGGACGCCCACGGGTGCGTGGACTTCAGCAGCGCGGCCACGGCGGAGGCGTGCGGCGCCGCCATCGACGTGCCCTGGAGGAAGCCGTACTTGCCCTCCGGCATCGTGGACAGGATGCGGCCGTCCTTCGACGGGGTGTCCGGCAGCTGGTAACGGCGGTCGCCGCCCGGCGCCGCGATGTCGACCACGCCGTTGCCGTACGTCGAGTAGTACGACTTCTCGTTCTTCACGCCCGTCGCGCTCACCGTGACGGCACCCGGCAGCTGGGTGGGCACGTCGAAGCACTCGCTCGGGTCGATCGTGCGCGGGACCGGAGTGGTGTCGTTGGGGCTGGTGGCGTCCGCGATCGCGTCGGAGGCCAGGTCGTGGTTGGAGTTGCCCGCCGACGCCAGGTTCAGCGTGCCCTTCTTCTGGGCGTACAGCTGGGCCCGGTTGACCGCGTCGACGATGGCCTTCTGGTCCGGGTCCTCCATGCAGTTGTAGAGCCACGGGTCGACGTAGTAGCTGTTGTTCGTGATCTCCACGCCGTGGTCGGCGGCGAACACGAACGCGCAGACGACGCTCTCCGCGTAGAACAGACCGCTCTTCCTGTCGGTCACGTTGATGGCGGAGACCTTGACGCCAGGAGCCACACCGGCGACACCTATGCCGTTGCGGGCCGCGGCGATCTCACCGGCCACGTGCGTGCCGTGGTAGTCGTCCACGGTGTACGGCCGCCAGGCGCCCTCGCTGGTGTCCGCGACACCCCCGTCGCAGTTCGCCGACTGGGACTTGGAGAAGTTCGGCGCGAGGTCCGGGTGGGTGTCGTCGACGCCGGTGTCGATGACGGCGACCGTGACCCTCCTGCTGCCGTCGTTGATCTTCGCGGCCTTGTCGGCGCCGATCGAGCGCAGGTCCCACTGGTCGGCCTCGAGGGGCTCGGCGTCGGGGATGTCGGCCGAGGCGGCCTTCACCTTCGCGGCCTCCGCGTCCGTCAGGAAGTCGACGGCGCCCTCGTCCGTCGTCCCCGCGGGCGCCAGCGGCGCGGTACGGGTGAGACCGGCCGACTGCACACCGCGCGTCGCACGCATCGTCGCGCCGAACTCGGGGTTGGTCGAGTGGACGACGATCACACCGATCCGGTCGTACGTGACGACGACCTTGCCGCCCGCCGCGGCGATCGCCCTCTCCACCGAGGCGATGGTGCGCCGGTCGGTGCGGGTGTTCACGACGTACGAGAGGTTCGGGCCCTCCACGGTCGCGGTCGCGGTGGCGGGTGCGGCGAGCGGCGCCGCCGAGGCGACACCCGGCAGGAAGCCAAGTGAGGCGGTCAGCGAGAGAGCGACCGGTACCGCGAGCGCGAGCCGACGGCTGGAGCGCAGATGAGCCATGGGGTCTCCACATCATCCTCAAAGAAACCGGCCCAGGGCACACGAGTGCCTGGGCAGGTACATGACTTGGTGGTGCGCCCCGAAGCTATCCCCCGCCGTCCCTGGCCAGCAATGACTTGAGGAGACCCCGGGCGAAGTAGAGGGGTATCCCTTATCGACACGCCTGTGTCGATCCGTCGCCGAATCGATTTTCGAAAGAACGACAGACGGTTGAACCGGTCCTCTCGTGCCGCCGTGACGTTGAGCAGGGAGCCCGAGCACGATCGTGCGCCCCATCACCGCTAGGAACAGAGCCGACCAGATGTCCGTAATCGACCCGTCCCCCGATCCGACGGCGAAATCGTCCCCATCCACCGTCGCGACCGCGGCGGATACGCGAGGAGACTCCGTGGCAACCGACGCACCGCCCCCCGCGAAGGCAGAACACCATCTCCCCTCGGCCGAGGAGTTCACCGCGGTCCAGGAGAGCGCCGAGTTCGGTGAACTGCGCCGCTCCTACCGGTCGTTCGCCTTCCCGCTGACCGTCGCCTTCATCGCCTGGTACCTGCTGTACGTCCTGCTCTCCAACTACGCCGGCGACTTCATGGGGACCAGGCTCCTCGGCAACGTCAACATCGCCTTCGTCCTCGGCATCGCCCAGTTCGTCACCACGTTCCTCATCGCCTGGTGGTACTCGCGGCACGCCGCCGCGAAGCTCGACCCCAAGGCCGAGGCGATCAAGTCCCGGATGGAGGGCGGCGCATGAGCCCCGTTCAGCAGACAGTCCTCGCGGCCAACGAGGCCAGCGAGCACCGGCCGCTCATCATCACCCTGTTCGGGCTGTTCGTCCTCGCGACGCTCGCCATCACCGTCTGGGCCGGCCGCCAGACCAAGGACGCCGCCGACTTCTACGCGGGCGGCCGCCAGTTCAGTGCCTTCCAGAACGGCCTCGCCGTCTCCGGCGACTACATGTCCGCCGCGTCGTTCCTCGGCATCGCGGGCGCGATCGCCCTCTTCGGCTACGACGGCTTCCTCTACTCCATCGGCTTCCTGGTCGCCTGGCTGGTCGCCCTGCTCCTGGTCGCCGAGCCCCTGCGGAACTCCGGCCGCTACACCATGGGCGACGTCCTCGCGTACCGCATGCGCCAGCGCCCCGTGCGCACCGCCGCCGGCACGTCCACGATCGTCGTGTCGATCTTCTATCTGCTGGCCCAGATGGCGGGCGCTGGCGTCCTCGTCTCCCTGCTCCTCGGCATCACCTCCGACGCCGGCAAGATCCTGATCGTCGCCCTCGTCGGCGTCCTGATGATCGTCTACGTCTCCATCGGCGGAATGAAGGGCACCACCTGGGTTCAGATGGTGAAGGCCGTGCTGCTGATCGGTGGCACGCTCCTCATTACGTTCCTGGTGCTGCTGAAGTTCAACTTCAACATCTCCGATCTGCTCGGCACCGCCGCCGAGAACAGCGGCAAGGGCGCCGCCTTCCTGGAGCCCGGCCTCCAGTACGGCGCGACCGGCACCTCCAAGCTGGACTTCATCTCCCTCGGCATCGCCCTCGTCCTCGGCACCGCCGGCCTGCCGCACATCCTGATCCGCTTCTACACGGTGCCCAACGCCAAGGCCGCCCGTAAGTCCGTCAACTGGGCCATCGGCATCATCGGCGGCTTCTACCTGATGACCATCGCCCTCGGCTTCGGCGCCGCCGCGCTGATCGACCAGAAGGAGATCATCGCCTCCAACCCGTCGGGCAACACGGCCGCACCCCTGCTCGCCCTGCATCTGGGCGGCGTCGACTCGGCCTGGGGCGCGATCCTGCTCGCGACGATCTCGGCGGTCGCCTTCGCGACGATCCTCGCCGTGGTCGCCGGCCTCACCCTCGCCTCGTCGTCGTCCTTCGCGCACGACATCTACGCCAACGTCATCCGCAAGGGGAAGGCGTCCGGCGCCGAGGAGGTCCGCGCGGCCCGCTGGGCGACCGTCTTCATCGGCATCGTCTCCATCGGCCTCGGCGCCCTCGCCCGCGACCTGAACGTGGCCGGCCTGGTCGCCCTCGCCTTCGCGGTCGCTGCCTCCGCCAACCTGCCGACCATCCTCTACAGCCTCTTCTGGAAGCGGTTCACCACCCAGGGCGCGCTGTGGTCGATCTACGGCGGTCTGATCGTCGCCGTCGGCCTGGTGCTGTTCTCGCCCGTCGTCTCCGGCGACCCGAAGGCGATGTTCCCGGACGCCGACTTCCACTGGTTCCCGCTGAAGAACCCCGGCATCATCTCCATCCCCTTCGGCTTCCTCATGGGCTTCCTCGGCACCGTGCTCTCCAAGGAGAAGCCCGACGAGGCCAAGTACGCCGAGCTGGAGGTCCGCTCCCTCACCGGCACCGGCGCGCACTAGCCCCGCCGGGAGCCACCGCACCGCGCGTGCGCGCCCGCGTCGCGAAGGGGTCGTCGTAGGGATCTACGGCGGCCCCTCGCCGTGTCTCGTGGGATCGGGCCTGTGATGTCCTCACGGGTGTCACGTAGGCTCGCAGGTGTCAGGGAACGACTGATCCGGCGCGGGAGGGGGCCCACGTGCTCATCGACACCTATGGCCGAGTGGCCACCGACCTCAGGGTCTCGCTGACCGACCGGTGCAATCTGCGCTGCACCTACTGCATGCCCGAGGAGGGGTTGCAGTGGCTCGCCAAGCCCGACCTGCTCACGGACGACGAGATCGTCCGCCTCATCGACATAGCCGTCACCTCCCTCGGCATCACCGAGGTCCGCTTCACCGGCGGTGAGCCGCTGCTGCGCCCCGGCCTGGTCGGCATCGTGGAGCGCGTGGCGGCGCTGGAGCCCCGCCCTCAGATGTCCCTCACCACCAACGGCATCGGCCTGAGGCGCACGGCGACGGCCCTGAAGGCGGTGGGCCTGGACCGGGTGAACGTCTCCCTGGACACCCTGCGCCCCGACGTCTTCAAGACCCTCACCCGGCGGGACCGCCACAAGGACGTCCTGGAGGGCCTCGAAGCGGCCCGCGAGGCGGGCCTGACCCCCGTCAAGGTCAACTCGGTCCTGATGCCCGGCCTCAACGACGACGAGGCCCCGGACCTGCTCGCCTGGGCCGTCGAGCACGACTACGAGCTGCGTTTCATCGAGCAGATGCCGCTGGACGCGCAGCACGGCTGGAAGCGCGACGGCATGGTCACCGCCGGCGACATCCTCACCTCCCTGCGCACCCGCTTCGACCTGACCCCCGAGGGCCAGGAGGAGCGCGGCTCGGCCCCGGCGGAGCGCTGGCTCGTCGACGGAGGCCCGCACCGGGTGGGCGTCATCGCCTCCGTCACCCGCCCGTTCTGCTCCGCCTGCGACCGCACCCGCCTCACCGCGGACGGCCAGGTCCGCACCTGTCTGTTCGCCCGCGAGGAGACCGACCTCCGGGCGGCTCTGCGCTCGGGTGCCCCCGACGAGGAGATCGCCCGCATCTGGCGTCTGGCGACCTGGGGCAAGAAGGCGGGCGCCGGCCTGGACGACCCGTCCTTCGTCCAGCCCGACCGACCGATGTCCGCGATCGGAGGATGAGCGCTCCGCGCCTACGAGGCGCGGTCCTCCCACTCCTTCAGCGTGACGACGTCCTTGAGGAACCCGCGCACACCGAGGAACTGGGACAGATGCTCCCGGTGCTCCTCGCACGCGAGCCAGGTCTTGCGCCGCTCCGGCGTGTGCAGCTTGGGGTTGTTCCAGGCGAGCACCCAGACCGCGTCGGCACGACAGCCCTTGGCTGAGCACACGGGAGAGGTGGGTTCGGAACCGGGGACATTGAGGATGTTCACCCGTCGACCCTAGTCGCACAAAAGGCGACGCCGAGCAGCCACGGGGGGAGCTGCCCGGCGTCGGTCTGTCGCTCCGACGGGGGATGCGGAGCGCGTACGAAGTATGTCACGGGTAAGCCTCTGCCCGGCACAGGAACTACATGATTGATCTGAGCTTTTCTTGAGGTTCGTGGTCGGAGGGATTCCGCTTCGAGCGGCTCCCCGGTGCTCAGGCCCGCTCGCGCGGCTCACTGCGGTGACGGCCCGCGGAGTCCGCCGGGTCGTCTTCCGAGAAGGATTCCGCGGACCCCTCGGCGGGGGGCGGCGTGATCATCGGCCGCACCGGCGGGGCGATGAACGTCGACGGCAGCGAGGGTGCGTTCTCCCGGCCCGCGTTGGCGATCACCACGGCGATGTACGGCAGGACCATTCCGAGCACCAGTGCGACGATCGCGACGTGCCGTTCGACGTTCCAGAGGACCGCCGCGGCGATCACCGCGAGCGTGCGGACCGACATCGAGATGACATAGCGCCGCTGCCTGCCCCGGACGTCGTCGGCGAGTCCCTGCCGGGCGCCGGTGATCCGGAAGACCTCGACATTGCTCTGCTTCCGCATCGCGTTCCACCACCCGCCTGTATCGGACGCTCCCCGGCCCGTTGTCCTGCCGGTCCCGCACGGTGCACGGCGGGCCGGTCCCTGTCCACGGTACGCCGCGCCTGCGCCGCCTGGGAGACCGGGTCTCCTGCCGACAGGACGGGACGAAATGCGCCGCCCCGCGTAGGGCACCGCCCGACATGCGGCGTAGAGGAGGCGGGCCGACACTGGCCGTACAGCTCACGTCGAGCCGTACGAGGAGGCAGCCATGGGCTGGTTGTGGGCGATCATCGTGGGCCTCGTGCTGGGCCTGCTGGCCAAGGCGATCATTCCGGGCAAGCAGCACAGCCCGCTCTGGCTGACGACGATCTTCGGCATGCTGGGCGCCGTCGTCGGCAACGCCATCGCGCGGGGCTTCGGTGTCGAGGAGACCAAGGGCATCGACTGGAGCCGCCACATCTTCCAGGTGGTCGCCGCGGTGGCCATCGTGTACCTGGGTGACAGCCTCTACATGTCGACGGTGGGCAAGAGGAAACACCAAGCCTGAGAGACGCCCGCCGCGCGAAAAGGGGCGTGAAGGCCGAGCGACCCCGCGGTCGCTCCGCCCCCACGCCCCTCAGCTTCAGGCCCCGGTCACCTCGACGGCGGCCAGGTTCTTCTTCCCACGCCGCAGCACCAGCCACCGCCCGTGGATGAGGTCCTCCGCCGTCGGCACGGCGTCCTCGGCGGTGACCTTCACGTTGTTCACGTACGCCCCGCCCTCCTTCACAGTGCGCCGCCCCGCGGACTTGCTGGGCACCAGGCCGACCTCGGCGAAGAGGTCCACGACCGGCGCCAGCTCGGCCACCTTGACGTGCGGCACCTCGGACAGGGCCGCGGCCAGCGTCCGCTCGTCCAGCTCCGCCAGCTCACCCTGGCCGAACAGCGCCTTCGACGCGGCGATCACCGCGGCCGTCTGATCGGCCCCGTGCACCAGCGTCGTCAGCTCCTCGGCCAGCGCGCGCTGCGCGGCACGGGCCTGCGGCCGCTCCTCCGTCTGCCGCTCCAGCTCCTCCAGCTCCGCACGGGACCTGAAGGACAGGATGCGCATGTACCGGGTGATGTCCCGGTCGTCCACGTTCAGCCAGAACTGGTAGAACGCGTACGGCGTCGTCATCTCCGGGTCGAGCCAGACGGCGCCGCCCTCGGTCTTGCCGAACTTGGTGCCGTCCGCCTTGGTCATCAGCGGCGTCGCCAGCGCGTGCACCTCGGCGCCCGGCTCCAGCCGGTGGATCAGGTCCAGGCCGGCCGTGAGGTTGCCCCACTGGTCGCTGCCGCCCTGCTGGAGCGTGCAGCCGTACCTCCGGTAGAGCTGGAGGAAGTCCATGCCCTGGAGGATCTGGTAGCTGAACTCGGTGTAGCTGATGCCCTGGTCGGACTCCAGGCGGCGGGCCACGGAGTCCTTCGTCAGCATCTTGTTGACGCGGAAGTGCTTGCCGATGTCCCGCAGGAACTCGATCGCGGACAGCCCCTCGGTCCAGTCGAGGTTGTTGACCATGACGGCCGCGTTCTCACCCTCGAAGGACAGGAACGGCTCGATCTGGGCGCGCAGCCTGCCGACCCAGCCGGCCACCGTCTCCGGGTCGTTGAGCGTGCGCTCCGCCGTGGGGCGGGGGTCGCCGATCAGACCCGTCGCACCGCCCACCAGCGCCAGCGGCCGGTGACCGGCCTGCTGGAGCCGGCGCACGGTGAGCACCTGCACCAGGTGCCCGACGTGCAGGGACGGCGCGGTCGGGTCGAAACCGCAATAGAACGTGACGGGACCGTCCGCGAGAGCCTTGCGCAAAGCGTCCTCGTCGGTGGACAGGGAGAACAGCCCCCGCCACTTCAGCTCGTCGACGATGTCCGTCACGGTTCTCGTGTCTCCTCGATGATCTTCGGATGGTGGCCGGCGGCCGAGGGGCGGCCGACCACGAACGACTACGAGGTTATACGCCCTGGCTGACAGAGCTCATATTGAAATCCGGCACCCGCAGCGCGGGGGTGGCCGCCCTGGTGAAGTAGTCGCTCCACTCCCTCGGCAGGGTCTTCTCCGTGCGCCCCGCCTCGGTGGCCCGCCCGAGCAGGTCCACCGGCGACTCGTTGAACCGGAAGTTGTTGACCTCGCCCGTCACCTCGCCGTTCTCCACGAGGTAGACGCCGTCGCGGGTCAGCCCGGTCAGCAGCAGCGTCGCCGGGTCGACCTCGCGGATGTACCACAGGCAGGTCAGCAGCAGCCCGCGTGCGGTGTTCGCGACCATCTCCTCCAGGGAGCGGTCCTCACCGCCGTCGAGGATGAGGTTGCCGATGGCGGGCACCACCGGCAGACCGGTCAGGCCCGCGCTGTGCCGGGTGGTGGGCAGATGCGCGATCTCGCCCTCGCGGATCCAGTCGGTCGCCTCCAGCGGCAGCCCGTTGTCGAACACGGAGCTGTCGCCGCCGGAGGAGTGGGCGAGCACGAAGGGCGCCGACTCCAGCCCCGGCTCGAAGGGGTCGCTGCGCAGCGACAGCGGCAGGTCGGTGAGCCGCTCGCCGATCCGGGTGCCGCCACCGGGCTTGCTGAACACGGTCCGGCCCTCGGCGGCGTCCCGCGCCGACGCCGACCACATCTGGTAGATCAGCAGGTCGGCCACCGCCGTCGGCGGCAGCAGCGTCTCGTACCGTCCGGCGGGCAGCTCGATCCGCCGCTCGGCCCACCCGAGCCGTACGGCCAGCTCCGCGTCCAGGGCCGCCGGGTCGACGTCCTTGAAGTCCCGCGTGGAGCGGCCCGCCCACGCCGAGCGCGTACGGTCCGGGGACTTGGCGTTGAGCTCCAGCGTGCCGTTCGGCTGGTCGTGCCGCAGGCGCAGCCCCGTCGAGGTGCCCAGATAGCTGGTGACCAGCTCGTGGTTGGCGAAGCCGTACAGCTCGCGGCCGCCCGCACGCGCGCGTGCGAAGGACTCGCCGAGCGCCGGGGCGAAGTCGGCGAACACCGCGGAGGAGGTCTCCGCGGGCGGCTCCGTGAAGTCGGGGGACGGCTGCACGCCCGTGACGAGCGGCTGGGCGTCCTCGGCGGGCCCGGCCCCGCGCGCGGCCTCCTCGGCGGCCCGTACCAGCGGCTCCAGTTCCTCGGCGGTGACGGCCGAGCGGGACACGACCCCGGAGGCGGTGCCCTCCTTGCCGTCGACCGTGGCGACGACGGTCACCGACCGCCCCCGCGTGACCCCGTTCGTGGTCAGCGCGTTGCCCGCCCAGCGCAGGTTGGCCGTCGAGTACTCGTCGGCGATGACCACGCACCCGTCGGCCCGGGACAGTTCGAGAGCACGCTCGACGATCTCGTGCGGCTTGTGTGCCTTGTTGACGGGCGCGCTCATCGACCTGCCTCCTGCGTGGTGTTCAGAATGTTGACGCCCTTGAACAGGGCGGAGGGGCAGCCGTGCGAGACCGCGGCGACCTGGCCCGGCTGGGCCTTGCCGCAGTTGAAGGCACCGCCGAGGACATACGTCTGCGGCCCGCCCACGGCCGCCATGGAACCCCAGAAGTCGGTCGTCGTGGCCTGGTAGGCGACGTCCCGCAGCTGCCCGGTGATCCGCCCGTTCTCGATCCTGAAGAACCGCTGACCGGTGAACTGGAAGTTGTACCGCTGCATGTCGATGGACCACGACCGGTCCCCGACGACGTAGATACCGCGGTCGACACCGCCGATCAGGTCCTCCGTGGACAGCCCGGCAGGATCCGGCTGGAGCGACACGTTGGCCATGCGCTGGACCGGGACGTGCCCGGGGGAGTCGGCGTAGGCGCAGCCGTTGGAGCGGCCGAGGCCGGTCAGCCTGGCGATACGGCGGTCGAGCTGGTAGCCGACGAGGGTGCCGTCCTTGACGAGGTCCCAGCTCTGGCACTTCACCCCCTCGTCGTCGTACCCGATGGTCGCGAGGCCGTGTTCGGCGGTGCGGTCACCGGTGACGTTCATCCGCTCGGAGCCGTACCGCAGCTTGCCGAGCTTGTCGAAGGTGGCGAAGGACGTGCCGGCGTAGGCGGCCTCGTAGCCGAGCGCGCGGTCCAGCTCGGTGGCGTGACCGATGGACTCGTGGATGGTCAGCCACAGGTTCGACGGGTCGACGACGAGGTCGTAGAGGCCCGCCTCGACGCTCGGTGCCCGCATCTTCTCGGCGAGCAGCTCGGGGATCCGCGCCAGCTCGTCGTCCCAGTCCCAGCCGGTGCCCGTCAGATACTCCCAGCCCCGGCCGACCGGCGGCGCCAGGGTCCGCATCGAGTCGAACTCACCGCTGGACTCGTCGACGGACACGGCGGTCAGCGACGGGTGCAGCCGGACCCGCTGCTGCGTGGTCACGGTGCCCGCGGTGTCCGCGTAGAACTTGTTCTCGTGCACGGTGAGCAGCGAGGCGTCCACGTGGTTGACCCCGGCGGCCGCCAGCAGCCGCGCGCTCCAGTCCGTGAGCAGCGCGGACTTCTCCTCGTCGGGGACGGTGAACGGGTCGATCCCGTACGAGGAGATCCACGTCTTCTCCGCGTGCACCGGCTCGTCCGCCAGTTCGACCCGCTCGTCCGACCCTGCCGCCTCGATGACCTTCGCCGACAGCTTCGCCATCGCCACCGCCTGCGAGGCGACCTTCGCGGCGGCGTCCATCGTCAGATCCACCCCGGAGGCGAACCCCCAGGTCCCGCCGTGCACCACGCGCACCGCGTACCCGAGGTCGGTCGTGTCCGACGACCCGGCGGGCTTGGCGTCCCGCAGCCGCCAGGACGCGCTGCGCACCCGCTCGAACCGGAAGTCCGCGTGCTCGGCCCCGAGCGCACGCGCGCGTGCGAGCGCGGCGTCGGCCAGGGCCCTTAGCGGCAGTGCCGTGAAGGCTTCGTCGATGGAATGAGGCACCGAGGTCTCCCTGCTGTCGTGGCCTGTCGGTTCCGATCATGTCGCGCCCGCGGGCACCCGGACCACATCTTTCCGCGCCGCCCCCGATGGTTTTCTGTAGGGACCCCACAGTGACTCCCTCACGCCACTGTCAGTGCCCGAATGCCCGCGCGACGGGCCCGACCGATAGGTTTTCGAGGAAGGCGCCTGCGTCCAGGCAATCGGGCAGGTGTGCAGACCGCTATGGAAAGGGTGATCCGTTGAGCCGCTCGGTTCTCGTCACCGGAGGCAACCGGGGCATCGGCCTCGCCATCGCCCGCGCGTTCGCCGAGAACGGCGACAAGGTCGCCTACACATACCGCTCGGGCGAGCCGCCGGCCGCCCTCGCGGAGTTGGGCTGCCTCGCGGTCAAGTGCGACATCACCGACTCCGAGCAGGTGGAGCAGGCCTACAAGGAGATCGAGGCCGAGCACGGTCCGGTCCAGGTCCTCGTCGCCAACGCCGGCGTCACCAAGGACCAGCTCCTGATGCGGATGTCCGAGGAGGACTTCACCTCGGTCATCGACACCAACCTCACCGGCACCTTCCGTGTCGTCAAGCGCGCCAACCGCGGCATGCTGCGCGCCAAGAAGGGCCGCGTCGTGCTGATCTCGTCGGTCGTGGGCCTCTACGGCTCGCCCGGCCAGGCCAACTACGCCGCCTCCAAGGCCGCGCTGGTCGGTTTCGCGCGGTCCCTCGCCCGTGAGCTGGGCTCGCGCGACATCACCTTCAACGTCGTCGCGCCCGGTTTCGTCGACACCGACATGACCAAGATCCTCACCGACGAGCAGCGCGCGGGCATCGTCTCGCAGGTGCCGCTCGGCCGGTACGCGCAGCCCGAAGAGATCGCCGCGACGGTGCGGTTCCTCGCCTCGGACGACGCCTCGTACATCACTGGAGCCGTCATCCCCGTAGACGGCGGACTGGGAATGGGTCACTGATCACCATGAGCGGAATCCTCGAGGGCAAGCGCGTCCTGATCACCGGTGTGCTGATGGAGTCCTCCATCGCCTTCCACACCGCCAAGCTGGCCCAGGAGCAGGGCGCGGAGATCATTCTCACCGCCTTCCCCCGGCCCACGCTGACCGAGCGCATCGCCAAGAAGCTCCCGAAGCCCACCAAGGTCATCGAGCTCGACGTCACCAACGAGGAGCACCTCGGGCGCCTGGCCGACGTCGTCGGTGAGGAGCTCGGCGGCCTCGACGGCGTCGTCCACTCCATCGGCTTCGCCCCGCAGGACGCGCTCGGCGGCAACTTCCTCAACACGCCGTTCGAGTCCGTCGCGACCGCCATGCACGTCTCGGCGTACTCGCTGAAGTCGCTGACGATGGCCTGCCTGCCGCTGATGCAGAACGGCGGTTCGGTCGTCGGCCTCACCTTCGACGCGAAGTTCGCCTGGCCGCAGTACGACTGGATGGGCCCGGCCAAGGCCGCCCTGGAGGCCACGAGCCGTTACGTCGCACGTGACCTGGGCAAGCAGAACATCCGCTGCAACCTGGTCTCCGCCGGCCCCCTCGCCTCCATGGCCGCCAAGTCCATCCCGGGCTTCGGTGAGCTGGCCGCCGTGTGGGACCACCGTTCGCCCCTGGAGTGGGACCTCAAGGACCCGGAGCCGGCCGGCCGCGGTGTCGTCGCCCTGCTCAGCGACTGGTTCCCGAAGACCACCGGCGAGATCATCCACGTCGACGGCGGGCTGCACGCGATCGGCGCGTGACGCCACCCGTGGCCTGACGGTCGGGTCGAGGGCCCGTGTCCACCCGGACACGGGCCCTTCGCGCATCCCCCGTTCGGCCCATCCGACGGGCCGCCCCGGCCGGGTGCCGCGCACGCTGGACGTACACCGCCCAGCCGCTCGGCCGAGGAGGTCTCCCTTGTGCGTCTGTCCCGCAGCTCCGCCCCCGTGGCCGTCGCCCTGGCTCTCGTACTGTCCCTTCCGTACGAAGCGATCCCGAACGCGCGCGTGGAGACCCGGAACCTGACCGGACCACGGCACGCGCGTGTGACGGCCGACCGTCCCGACCCTTTCGGGGCGGCCTGCAACTACACGGTCGTCGGCTCCCGGGTGGTCGGGTACTGCTTCAACCCGTACCCGGACCCCGATCGGGTCCGCCTGCACATCGAGTGCGCGCGCTGGTGGGACATCGACAGTGACGGCGCCCCCGTCGAGACGGGTCCCGCGCGGACCGTGCGGTTCACCGGGCGCTGCTGGAAGGAGGTCCGCGCCGTGTGGTTCAGCCACCAGCGGCCGGACGACCGACCCCTCGGGGGCGGGGACGGCTGACCCGCCAGGGGCGCGGACGGCTGACCCGTCAGGGGCGGCAGTGGAACGGATAGCCGGCCGCCTCCGTCGCCGCGGACTCCGCGTCGCCCGCGCGGATGGCGTCCACGAGCCGGGCGTGGTCCATGTAGGCCTCCGGCGTCAGCTCCGCGCCGACGTCGTCGCGCAGCCAGTCCCGCAGGACCTCGCCCAGGTCCGCGTAGACGGCGGTGACGACGTCGTTGTGGGACGCGGCCACCACGGCCAGGTGGAAGGTCGTGTCGGCCGACACGAAGGTCTCCGCGTCGCCGGAGGCCCAAGCCTCCTCGCGTCGGGCGAGGAGCGCGTCCAGTTGCTTCAGGTCCTTCTCGGTGCGCCGCTCGGCCGCCAGCTTCGCGGCGCTCGACTCGAGGGCGGAACGCAGCTCGGCGATGTGCCGGGGGTCGGCGTCCGCGAAGCGGCGGTGCATGACCCCCGCCAGCTCGCTCGTCGCGACGACGAAGGTGCCGGAGCCCTGGCGGATGTCCAGCAGACCGTTGTGCGCGAGGGCACGGACGGCCTCACGGACCGTGTTCCGGGCGACGCCCAGCTGCTCGACCAGCTCCGGCTCGGTCGGGATGCGGGAGCCGACCGGCCACTCACCCGAGGTGATCTGGTTCCGCAGCGCCGCGATGACCTGCTCGGACAGCGCCGAACGGCGGGGATGACTCAAGGGCATGACACACCTTCGCACGGTCCGGGACGAAGGGCGTGGCCGCCCCGTCGAGAGACTCGACAACCAATCATCCTATGATTCTATGATGTAAGGCATGGCGAGCGAGGAAACCCTGAGGACGACGTCCGTGTCCACCCGCACACCCGACCGGATCGAGTCGCCCGGCGCACGGGTGCGACCGGGCACGCGCGCGTGGACGACCCGGCTGATGATCCTGGGCATCGTTCTGACCGCCCTCAACCTCCGGCCCGCCATCACCAGCCTCGGCGCCCTTCTCGAAGAGGTGCGCGACGGACTCGGCATGAGCGGCAGCGTCGCCGGACTCCTCACCTCCGTGCCGCCCCTCTGCTTCGCCGTGTTCGGGAGTCTCGCCCCACGGCTGGCCCGCCGCTTCGGTCCCGCCGCCGTGGTGTGCGCCGGCATGGCCGCGATCGCCACCGGGCTGGTCGTCCGGCCCTACGCCGGCACCACCGCCGGATTCGTGGCCGCCAGCGCCCTGGCCCTGATGGGCATCGCCGTCAGCAACGTCCTCATGCCGGTCATCGTCAAGAGCTGGTTCCCCGACCGGGTGGGCTCCATGACCGGCCTGTACTCCATGGCCCTCGCCCTCGGCACCTCCGCCGCCGCAGCTGTCACCGTCCCCCTGACGGAGGCGCTCGGCGGCACCTGGCAGACCGGCCTCACCGCCTGGGCGACCCTCGCGGCGGTGGCGGTACTGCCGTGGCTGCCGTTCGTACGGACAGGGGGCACGCGGGGCGCGGGGCGTGCGGCCGAGGGTGTCGGACGGGACGCGGCCGGCGGCTCGGGGCCCGCGCGTCGGGACGCGGTCGTGGGCGCGGGCCCCGCGCGCCGGGAGGTACCCGGGGAGCCCGGGGCCGTGCCGGACGACGGTGCCGCGCCGCGTGTCACACGGAGCCGTACCGCCTGGGCGCTCGCCGTGTTCTTCGGGCTCCAGGCGACCGCCGCCTACATCACGATGGGCTGGATGCCGCAGATCTTCCGGGACGCCGGGGTCCCCGCGGACACGGCCGGTGTACTGCTCGCCGTGACGATGGTGATGGGCGTACCGCTGGCCTTCGTGATCCCCCGGCTCGCCACCCGGCTGCCCCACCAGGGGCCCATCGCGGTCGCCCTCGGCCTCTGCGGGCTCCTCTCGTACGCCGGTCTGTACCTCGCCCCGGCCGGCGGCGCCTGGGTGTGGGCGCTGCTGCTCGGCGTCTCCAACTGCTCCTTCCCGCTGGCGCTCACCCTGGTCGGTATGCGGGCCCGGACCGGAGAGGGCGTCGCCAAGCTGTCCGCGTTCGCGCAGAGCACGGGCTACCTGATCTCGATCCCGGGCCCGCTCCTCGTCGGCGTCCTCTACCAGCACAGCGGCGGCTGGGGCCTGCCCCTGGCCCTCATGGCGGCCCTGATGGTCCCGCAGATAGCGGTGGGCGCCCTGGCGGGCCGCGACCGCATGATCGAGGACGAGACGGCCGCGACGGCCTGCTGAGGCGGCGGACCGACGGGCAGCGGGGAGAGGGCGTCCGGCCCACCCCCTGCGCCGCGCGGAGGGGCGGGGTGCGAGACTGGGCGCATGCCCGTGCTCGACCCGAATCCCCAGAACGGCCAGAAGAAGATGCTCGTGGTCTTCGGCTCGTTCCTCGCCATCTTCATCGTCATCGGCATCATCGCGGCGATCGCCTCCCCGTGACCCCCGGGCGGCCGACGCCGAGGGCTCCACGCCCCGGCGGGCCGCGGTGCCGCCCAGCGCCGGGAGTTTGCCAGGCCGCGCGCCACAACGTCACCACGCGCGACCCTCATGGTGGGGCTAACCCCCCATCCCCTAGGGGGTGAGTCTCAGGGTGAAGTGGGTGGATCACCGGATAGGCCGTGCCGCCCGGATTCCGTAGCTTCGAAGTGTGGCCGCGGGGGACTCGCGAGGACCCTACGGAGGAGCGGCCACCGACGACGCGAAGACCTCGGAGGCGGCATGTCGGCCCGTACGCACACGCGACCCCACCCGGTGGCCCCGGCGCCCACGGGCGGCATGGACATCCGCCTCCCCTGGTGGGCCCTCGCCCTGCCCGCCCTCGGCTTCGTCACCCTCCTGCTGCTGATCCTCGACCCCGCGGACGCCCACGCCGCGAGCGGCGACCCGCTGGTCGCCCACGTCTTCGAGCGCATACAGAGGCTCCTGACGGCCCTCGTCCCGTGACGCTCGGCCGAGCCCACGGCGGCACGAACACAGGTCGCGGATATCCGCACTTCAACTCCCTGCGCCCCATGGCCTGTTTCGTGCGAAGCTGGGACCCATGAGCGTCGCAGAACCCCGCAGGATTGTCCTCTTCCGGCATGCGAAAGCCGACTGGCCACAGGTGTCCGACCATGAGCGGCCCCTCGCCGACCGGGGCCGAATGGACGCCGCCGTCGCCGGACGCAAGCTCGCCGACAGCGGCATCTCCTTCGACCTTGCCCTCTGCTCCACCGCCGTCCGGACCCGTGAGACCTGGAAGCTGGCCGTCCACGAGCTGCCCGAGCGACCGAAAACCGTCTACGAGGAGCGGATCTACGAGGCCTCTCCCGGCGATCTGATCGCCCTGCTCAACGAGACCCCGGACGACGCGCAGACCGTCCTCCTGGTCGGCCACAACCCCGGCGTCCAGGCGCTCGCCGAGATCCTCGCCGGCCAGGCCGAGGGCGACGCCCGCGAGCGCATGAGCCGACGCGACTTCCCGGCCGCCGCCTACGCCGTCATCTCCTTCGAGGGTTCCTGGAAGAGCCTGGAACCGGGCGTCGGCACCCTCGTCGACTACTGGGCGCCCACGGAGTAACCGGCCAGGCCACCCCGGCACCAGGGGCACCCTGGGCACGCCCGCACGGCATTCGGCACGACGAAGGCCCGGCAGCGCAGCGCTGCCGGGCCTTCCCGCGTCGTCACACGCCGCCGCCGGCGCTCACTGCTCGTCGTGGGTGTCCGCCGCCTCGACCTCTTCCCGTGTGACACCCAGGAGGTAGAGCACGGTGTCGAGAAACGGGAAGTTCACCGCGGTGTGCGCGGCCTCCCGTACGACCGGCTTTGCGTTGAAGGCGACGCCGAGACCGGCCGCGTTGAGCATGTCGAGGTCGTTCGCCCCGTCGCCGATCGCCACGGTCTGCGCCAGCGGCACCCCCGCCTCGGCGGCGAACCGGCGCAGCAGCCGCGCCTTGCCCGCGCGGTCCACGATCTCCCCGACGACCCTGCCGGTCAGCTTGCCGTCGACGATCTCCAAGGTGTTGGCCTGCGCGAAGTCCAGCCCCAGCCGGTCCTTCAGATCGTCCGTGACCTGGGTGAAGCCACCCGAGACGACACCGACCTGGAAACCGAGCCGCTTCAGCGTGCGGATCAGGGTGCGCGCCCCCGGCGTGAGCCGCACCTCGCTGCGTACCTTGTCCACCACCGAGGCGTCGAGCCCCTCCAGCAGCGCCACACGCGCGTGCAGCGACTGCTCGAAGTCCAGCTCACCGCGCATCGCGGCCGCCGTCACCTCGGCGACCTCCTTCTCGCACCCGGCGTGCGCCGCGAAGAGTTCGATCACCTCGTCCTGGATGAGCGTGGAGTCCACGTCCATGACCACCAGCCGCTGGGCCCGCCGGTGCAGCCCCGCCGCGACCACGGCGACATCCACGCCGAGTGTCACCGACTCGGTCACCAGCGCCGTCCGCAGCGTCTCCGGCTCGGTGCCCGACACGGCGAACTCCACCGCCGTCACCGGGTACTTGGCGAGCCGGAAGATACGGTCGATGTTGCCGCCGGTCGCGGTGATCCGTGCGGCGATCCGGGCCGTGGACTCGGCGGTCAGCGGGTGTCCCAGCACGGTGACGTGCGAGCGGCCGAGACCGCGGGGCCGGTTGTCGCCCAGGCCGGAGATGATCTCCGCCTGCATCTTCATGGACTCCGCCCAGCCGTGGACGGTGGCCCGCAGATCGCCCTCCTGACCGGCCGGCGGCACGGTCACCAGGGCGCACAGCACGATGCGGCCACGGGTGACGACCTGCTCGATGTCGACCACGTCGACTGCGTACGCGGCCAGGGTGTCGAACAGCCCGGCGGTGATGCCCGGCCTGTCCTTGCCGAAGATCTTGACGAGGAGAGTGGGGACGTCAGAGGAGGTCTGCGAAGCGCTCATGATGGTCCAACCGTATCCGGGACCCCCCGCCTTGCGCCCCTGAGGTCCGCCCAGCGGACGGAGAACTCTGGGTTACCAGCGGCTGAAGGGGGCCCGGATCGTGTACGAAGCGCGGGGGCGGCACCGGAATCCCCCCTTCCACAGCCGCGGGAGCCCTCCGCGCGGAGCCTCTCATCGACCCCGCGGCCCCGCCCCCGGCGCCGGAGGGGGCGGTGGAGGCGGAGGGGGCGGTGGAGGCGGTGGAGGCGGAGGGGGCCCGTCGTCCGGTGGCGGCGGCGGAGCCGGCCACCGCCCGGCCCCCGAACCGCTACCCGACCCCGAACGGCTACCGGCGCCCGACCCGGACCCCGCTCCCACGCCCGACCCTGTCCCTGTCCCCATGCCCGGTCGGCGAGGCGGCGGCGTGAACCGCCTCGCCACGGTGGGCGCGCCGTACACATCGGGCGGCCGTCGCCCGTCGGGCCCCGGACCGCCGCTCCCCGCACCCCGGCCCTCCCCGGGCGCCCCTCGCCCACCTCCCGTGCGGCTGTCCTCCTCGCCCCGCCCGGCAGCCCTCCGCCCGCTCCCACCCGATCCCGGCCCCTCCGGAGCCCCCCGCCCCTCTCCTCGCCCCCCACCCTGGTCCTGTCGCCCCTCGCCCTGCCCGGGCCGCAGCAGCTCCTCCGGCACCCGCAGATAAGGGTTGGTGTCCGGGTTCGGCGGCCGGTACGGCGTACCCGGCGTGTACGGGCCCCACGGGGAGACCAACGAGGGAGACCCGGCGGCCGGGGCCCGCCCCGCACCGAGGGCCTGCGGAGCGGCCCGCCGCCCCGCCGCGCCCGTGGCGCACGCCAGCAGCGCCCCGGCGGCGCCCGCGCCCGCACCCCACACCGCGCCCAGCACGAGAGCCGTCGCCGCCCGCCCGTGCAGCTCGATCCCCGCGCCGAACGCGTCGATGCCGAGCACGGCCAGCGAGGCGTCCACCGACACCTCCGTCAGCAGCACAAGAAGGGGGAGTGCCACCGCCGTCGCGACGCCCAGCCGAAGTGCGCAGTGCCCCGCGAACCCGAGCGCGCCCCCGCCTCGTGCACCCGCACCATCCGCGGCCCCGGCGGTCGGGGGAGACACCCGCCCGGCGAAAGGCGTACGCACGGCGGTCAGCGCGCCCGCGTACAGCATCGTCAGGGCGGCCGCCACGCCCAACAGCCACACCCTGGAGTCCAGTTCGGCCAGGCGGCCGAGGGTGACGGGTTCGTTCGCGTCGACGCGCAGCAGGGCGTCGAGCGGGTCGGGCAGCAGGTTCGCGAGCGCTCCCGTGGCCCTGCCGTCCCAGGGGACGAAGAGGCCGAGGGGCACGCCGAGCCAGACGCCGTTGGGCGCTCCGAGCAGGGCCGCGCCCGCGATCCGCCTCGGGTGGGGGTCGCCGGCCGCCGCGTACGCCGCCGCCGCGAGCCCCGCCGCGACCGCCACCAGCAGCACGGTCACCACCGCGGACACGGCGGGCCGCGCCACCCGGTGCACGGCCTCCAGGCCGCGCGGCAGGGGAGTGTGGCGCGAGGCCAGCAGGGCGACCAGCAGCACCCCGAGGCACCACAGCAGGCCGCCCAGCACCGTGGGCGCCGCGTCGACGGTGAACCCCACCTGCGCGTCGGCGCCGGCGAGGTCGCCGAGCCGGTCCGGGAGCAGCCCGCCGCCGATGTCCCGGATGTCGCCGAGCCCGGGGATCTCGACGCCGCCGAGGTCACCGCCGCCGGGCAACTCGTCGAGGCCCAGGTCGCCGCCGTCCAGGGTGATCACGGCCTGGCCGGCGTAGGCCAGGCCGCCCATCAGTGCCGCGAAGAGGACGACCACCGCGCCCACACGCGCGAGGAGTTCGGCCGCGGTGAGGACAACTCCCGCGCCGCGCAACGAGCGCAGGAAGAACCAGGCCAGCAGGAGCGCCCCCACGAGGCCGACACCCAGTGGCGTGATCTCGATGGCGGTCGTGGCCCGGGCTCCTTCCAGGCCAAAGACGGACACATCGCCGGACGGGGTCACCGACCCACCCGCACCGAGCGCCACGAGCGCCGCGGTCATGGGCCCGAGTTCACCCGCGGAGTCGGCCCCCAGCAGATGCAGACCGAGCGCCGCCGTGCCCGCCATGCCGATCAACGACCAGCTCACGGCGGCGATCGCGGAGAACACGACGTCCCCCCAGCGCACGCTCCCGCCCTGGCCGGCACTCCGGTTGCTCATGGTCGGACCCCCCGATCCGCATCGCGGCGTTGCACCGCTGATGTCCCCCTCGCGTGGGATTACCACTCTCCGGCCCGGTTTCAACCCCGTCAACGGGACGGGGCGACGCCCCCGTACGTTCTCTTCACAAGGCCCGACTTTCGGTCAAGGGGTCGAGCCTGAAATAGTTCCCCCCGATGTTCGACATCCCTAGACTCCCTGTGATGGGGGTAACTCGGGGGACAACTCAGTGGGGCATGGAGTGCCGGAACTCGTACTGGAATTGAACGGACAAACCTGGACGCTCGATCCGTCCAGGGCATACACCCTCGGACGTGATCCGCAGGGGGATATCGTGTTCGACGACGCCAGGGTCTCCTGGCGCCACGCCACGATCAGCTTCAGCGGCCGTAGTTGGGTGATCGAGGACCACGGCAGCACCAACGGCACATTCGTGCAGGGCCAGCGGATCCACCAGTTGGAGATCGGCCCCGGCTCGGCCGTGCACCTGGGCAACGCGACCGACGGCCCGAGAGTCAGCCTCTCCGGCACGGCCGCGGCGGTGTCGCAGCCGCAGCAGCAGCCGTACGCCGCGCAGGGCGCGAGCGCCGGATACGCCGCCCAGCAGGCGCCGCAGCAGCAGGCACCGCAGGCGGGCTGGCAACAGCCGCAGCAGCCCCAGGTCCCGCATCAGCAGGGCCATCCGCAGCAGGGCCCCGGTGGTGGCGCGGGGGCGCCGCCGGTGTACGGCGACCGCAGCCCGACCACGTTCCACCAGCTGGCCCTCGGCCGGGTGATGCGCATCGGTCGTGCCCTGGAGAACGACCTGGTCGTCTCCGACCTCCAGGTCTCCCGGAACCACGCCGAGTTCCACGCGACGCCCGACGGCCGCTTCGAGATCCGTGACCTCGGGTCCCACAACGGCACGTTCGTCAACGGTATGCCGATCGCCAAGGGCGGCACGGCACTCCTCGGTCCGAACGACATCGTCGGCGTCGGCCACTCGACGTTCCGCATCATCGGGGACCGTCTCGAGGAGTTCGTCGACACCGGTGAGGTCTCCTTCTCCGCGCGCCATCTGACGGTCACCGTCGACGGCGGCAAGCAGATCCTCAAGGACGTCTCCTTCGGCGTCCCGGAGAAGTCGCTCATCGCGGTCATCGGCCCCTCCGGCTCCGGCAAGTCCACCCTGCTCAAGGCGCTCACGGGCTACCGCCCCGCCAACCAGGGCGACGTCCTCTACGACAACCGGAACCTGTACAAGCAGTTCGCCGAGCTGCGCCAGCGCATCGGTCTGGTCCCGCAGGACGACATCCTGCACAAGGAGCTGACCGTCAAGAAGGCCCTCAAGTACGCGGCCAAGCTCCGCTTCCCGGCCGACACCACGGCCGCCGAGCGCGAGGCCCGCATCGACGAGGTGCTGCGCGAGCTGAAGCTCGACATCCACAAGGACAAGAAGGTCACGTCCCTCTCCGGCGGCCAGCGCAAGCGCGTCTCGGTCGCCCTGGAGCTGCTGACCAAGCCGTCGCTGATCTTCCTGGACGAGCCGACCTCCGGCCTCGACCCGGGCATGGACCGCGACGTCATGCAGCTGCTGCGCGGCCTCGCCGACGACGGCCGCACGGTCCTCGTGGTCACCCACTCGGTGGCCGAGCTCGCGATCTGCGACAAGCTGCTGGTCATGGCGCCGGGCGGCTCGGTGGCGTACTTCGGCCCGCCCGAGGAGGCCCTGAACTTCTTCGGCTACGAGACCTGGGCCGACGTCTTCTCCGCCTTCGAGAACTACCGCGACTACGACTGGGCGGGCCGCTGGAAGGGCTCGCAGCACTACCAGATGTACGCCGCGGACATCGACGCCGTCGCCCCGCAGTCGGTGCACATGCCGCCGCCGCAGTCGATGCGCCCGCCGAAGCCGCAGAGCTGGTTCTCCCAGCTCGGCACCCTCGTCCGCCGCTACCTCGCGGTGATCGTGTCGGACAAGGGCTTCCTGGCGCTGACGGTGATCCTGCCGGCCGTCCTCGGCGCGGTGAGCCTGCTCATCGACCCGGACAAGGACCTGCTGGTCAGAAAGGTGAACCCGGCGACCAACCTGCCCATCCCGAACGGCACCGCCACCACGGTGCTGCTGATCCTCGCGGTCGGCGCGTGCTTCGCGGGCGCCGCCAACTCCGTCCGTGAGCTGATCAAGGAACGGGTGATCTACGAGCGGGAGCGGGCGACCGGTCTGTCGCGCTCGGCGTACCTGATGTCGAAGGTCATCGTCCTCGGCACGGTCACCGTCCTCCAGGGCGCCATGGTCGGCGCGATCGGCTTCGCCAGCCGGACCATCCCCGACGAGGCCCTGATCCTCGGCGAGGGCAAGGTCGCCGTGATGCTCGAACTCTCCATCCCGATCATGGGCCTCGGCTTCACGTCGATGATGTTCGGCCTGGTCATCTCCTCGCTGGTGAAGACCGCCGAGAAGACCATGCCGCTTCTGGTGATGTTCGCGATCGTCCAGGTCGTCTTCACCGGGTGCCTCTTCGCCCTGCACGGCAGCCCCGGCGTCAACGAGTTCTCGTACCTGATGCCGTCGCGCTGGGCGGTCGCCGCCGCCGGTGCCACGCTGGACTTCAACAACATCAGCCCGCCCAAGGAGGCCGGCGACACGGACCCGCTGTGGGACCACACGGCCGGCGTCTACGCCTTCGACATGGTCGCCCTGGTCCTGATCGGCGTCGTCTGCGGCATCCTCGTGGCCCGCTTCCTGCGCCGCCACGAGCCCGAGGTCATGCGGAAGTAACCGAGGGCACCGGCACACACGCCGAAGGGCGGCACCCCACCAGGGGGTGCCGCCCTTCGACGCTTCACCGGGGTCCGCGCCGACCTCAGTAAGCGCTGTTGACGTTGTCGATCGACCCGTAGCGGTCGGCCGCGTAGTTCGCGGCGGCCGTCAGGTTGGCGACCGGGTCGTACTGGCTCCACGCGGTGCCCGGGACGTGGTAGGCGTCGAAGGTCGGCTTGATGACCTGGAGCAGACCGATCGACGGGACGCCGTTCTGGGCGTTGATGTCCCAGTTGTTGATGGCCCTCGGGTTGCCCGAGGACTCCCGCATGATGTTCTTGTGCAGACCCTGGTACGTGCCCGGGATCTTGTGCTTCTTCATGATGTCGAGGGCCTCGCGGATCCAGCCGTCGAGGTTGTTCGGGTAGCTCTTGGCAGCGGCGGCCTTGACCTGCGCGACGCGCTTGGCGGACCGGCTCGCGGCCTCCTTCTTCGCACGCTCCTGCGCGGCCTTCTGCTGCGCGGCGACCACGGCGGCCTTCTTCCCGGCGTCGGCCGCCTGGTCGACGACGCTCGCCTTGACCGTCTGGACCGGGTTCTGGCTGAACGCCACCGGCGCCGCGGAAACCGTCTTCGTGGCGGTCTGAGCCTCGGCCGGCACCAGCGAGAACGCGACGGCGGCGGCGCCGACGGCGGCCACTCCGGCGAACGAGAGCTTGTGGGCCTTGGACAGCACGGGACGGTTACCGGGGTTCTTGGCGTTCAGCGACATGAGTGATGGACCTCTTCGAATAGCGCGGAGGTCGCTCTCGGCCGGGTGGGGACCTTGCGTTTCCAGCACAAGCGCCGTGGGCGGAAACCCACGGCGCCGAGCGACGAAAGCAATTCTTAGCGGCCGCAAAATCCGGTGGCAAAGGTGTGACGTACGATGCTGCTTAGTGGACGCGGAAGCGGCAAAACGGGACAGAACAGCCCGTCTGTCCCGTTCAAACCGGGCGTATCCATCTCCTAGGCAGCTTCGTACGTGATGTGGACCCTATGCCCGGCCTCACATCGGCGACGCCGTGTCTTCACATGCAGTTGCTGTCGCAATGCGCAGGGTGAGGTATCTCCGGAGGAAGAATGAGATGCACGTCGCCGAACTCGTGCCACAGGTAGTCCCCCGCCAGCGCCTCGTCGTACGCCCGCTCCACCGCCGCCCGCCCCGCGACCGCCTCCAGCATCAGCACATGCGACGCCTCCGGCTCGTGCAGCCCGGTCACCAGCCCGTCGACCACCCGCACCCCCCGCTCCGGAGTGACCACCAGGTCCGTCCACCCCCCACCGGCCCGTACGACACCGTCGGCGCCGGCCGCGGACTCCACGGCCCGCACGGCCGTCGTCCCCACCGCGACCACCCGCCCGTCGCCCGCCCCGACCGCGTTGATCAGCCGCGCCGACGCCTCCGGCACCGCGAACCGCTCCGGATACGGCGGCTCGTGCGCCTCCGCCGACGCGACCCCCGTGTGCAGGGTGACGGGCGCGAACTGCACCCCCCGGCTCACCAGCTCCGCCACCAGCCGCGGAGTGAAGGGCCGCGCCGCACTCGGCATCTCCGCGCTGCCCTCCCCGTCCTCGGACGGCAGCGCGAACACCGTCTGGTACACGGACAGCGGCTGGTCCCGCTCCGTGTAGGAGTACCGGATGGGCCTCCCGTGCTCCCGCAGCAGCCCCAGGACGTCCGGCGACGACACCCGCGCCCACCACAGCCGCCCGCCCCGCCCGCTCAGCGCCTCCTCCAGAACCAGCCCCGCACCCCCGGGAAGCCGCACCGCCGCCCCCGCGGGACCACCCGCACGCGCGCGCGTGGTGCCCCTGCCGTCGGGGTCCCGCAGCTCTACGGCCCACCGCCCGTCATCGCCCCGCGTGGAGAAATGCACCACCACGCGCGTGTGCCCGATCATTCCGTCGACGGCCGCCGCCAACGTCGACGACGTGTTCACCACCAGCAGGTCCCCGGCCCGCAGCAGCCGGGGCAGCTCCACGAACGCGTGGTGCGACACCTCCGTACCGTGCGACACCAGCAGCCGTACGGAGTCCCGGTCGAGCCCCGGCCCGCGCTGCTCGACCGGCACCCGCGCCGACCGGTTCCCGGGCACCTTCAGCGCCGTCGCCATCACGCCTCCAGCAGGGACGGCGCCCCGTACCGGCCGCTGGCGGGCCGCCTCTCGATCAGCCGCAGGAACGCCGGCACCACACTCTCCGGACGCGGCCGCGGACCGTCGTCGTCCGGCACCGCCGCCGCGTACAGATCGGTGCCCATGTCCCCGGGATCCACCGCCCACACCCGCAGCCCCGGCTCCTCAACCGCCAGCACCGCCGACAGATGGTCCAGCGCCGCCTTCGACGCCCCGTACCCGCCCCACGTCTCGTACGCCTCCGCCGCCGCGTCCGAGCTGACGTCGATCACCGTGCCCGCGCCGGACGCCCGCAGCAGCGGCAGCGCCTCCTGGACCAGCCCCAGCGCCGCGACCACATTCACCTCAAGGGCCCACCGCAGCCCCTCCAGGGCCAGCTCCTCCAGCCGGACGAGCGGCTCGGCGCCCAGCGCGCTCGCGTTGTTCACCAGCAGGTCCAGCCCGCCCAGCGCACGGGCCGCCGCGACCAGCGCGGACCGGTGCGCCGCGTCCGTCACATCCCCCGCCAGCGCCTCGACCCGCGTCCCGTGCGCCACCAGCTCCTTCGCCGTGCCCCGCAGGACCTCCTCGGTCCGCGCGTCGAGCACCAGGTCCCATCCCCGTGCGGCCAGCGCTTCCCCCAGCGCCCGTCCCAGGCCCTTGGAAGCCCCCGTGATGATCGCCACCGGCATGACATCGTCCCCTCGTCGCCCGCCGCCTCCCGCTCCGGTCGGCGGTGATCCCAACGTAGGAACCCGGCCCTCCCCACCGCCTCGTACGCGGGCCCCGGTACGCCAAGGCCCTTCGCCCTAGGCCACCGGTCGGGGCCCCGGGACCTAGGACCGGTCGTAGGCCCGGAACCTAGGTCCGACGGCCGGGGCGGCGCCGCCCGCGGTCCGATCCGCGCTGTTGGACCCGCCGGTACGGTGAGCTCATGAGTCAAGGTCCCCGGTCGGGCCTCGCGGCGGTGAGTTCCGCGCTGCTGGCCATGAGCAGACACCTGGAGATGAGGGACGTCCTGAAGACGATCGTCGCCTCCGCCCGAGAGCTGCTCGACGCCGAGTACGCCGCCCTCGGCGTCCCCGACGACCACGGCGGCTTCGCCCAGTTCGTCGTCGACGGCGTCACCGACGCGCAGTGGAAGGCCATCGGCCCCCTCCCGCGCCAGCACGGCATCCTCGCCGCGATGCTCCACGAGGCCACCCCCGAGCGCCTCGCAGACGTCCGCGAGGACCCGCGCTTCGAGGGCTGGCCCACCGCCCACCCCAACCTGGTCGACTTCCTCGGCCTGCCCATCCGCGACGGCGACGAGGTCATCGGTGCCCTCTTCCTCGCCAACAAGCGCTGCCCCCGCCCGGAGGGCGGCTGCGGTTTCACCGAGGACGACGAGGAACTGCTGTCGATCCTCGCCCAGCACGCCGCGATCGCCCTGACCAACGCCCGCCTCTACGAGCGCAGCCGCGAGCTGACCATCGCCGAGGAACGCTCCCGCCTCGCCCACGAGCTGCACGACGCGGTCAGCCAGAAGCTGTTCTCCCTGCGGCTGACCGCCCAGGCGGCCGCCGCCCTGGTCGACCGCGACCCCTCACGCGCCAAGGGCGAGCTCCAGCAGGTGGCCGCCCTCGCCGCCGAGGCCGCGGACGAGCTGCGCGCCGCCGTCGTCGAACTGCGCCCCGCCGGGCTGGACGAGGACGGCCTGGCCGCCACCCTGCGCACCCAGGTCCACGTCCTCGACCGCGCCCACACGGCCCGCGTCACCTTCTCCGCCCGCGGCGCCCGCGCGCTGCCGGCGGCCCAGGAGGAGGCCATGCTCCGCGTCGCCCAGGAGGCCCTGCACAACGCCCTGCGCCACTCGGGCGCCGAGCACGTCGACGTCGCCCTGGAGCGCCGGGGCACCGGCGCGGTGCTGCGGATCACCGACGACGGCACCGGCTTCGACCCGCAGGCCATACGCCGCGCGGGACGCCACCTCGGCCTCGTCTCCATGCGTGACCGGGCGAGCGGGGTCGGCGGCACCCTGACCGTGGAATCGGCGCCCGGCAAGGGCACCACGATCGAGATGGAGGTCCCCGGTGGCTGACGCAATCAAGGTGCTGCTCGTCGACGACCACCAGGTGGTCCGCCGGGGCCTGCGCACCTTCCTCGAGGTGCAGGACGACATAGAGGTCGTGGGGGAGGCCGCCGACGGCGCCGAGGGCGTCGCCCGCGCGGAGGAGCTCCGGCCCGACGTCGTCCTCATGGACGTCAAGATGCCGGGCATGGACGGCATCGACGCGCTCCGCAGACTCCGCGAACTCGACAACCCCGCGCGCGTGCTCATCGTCACCAGCTTCACCGAGCAGCGCACCGTCGTCCCGGCCCTGCGCGCCGGCGCCGCCGGGTACGTCTACAAGGACGTGGACCCCGACGCCCTCGCCGGCGCCATCCGCTCCGTGCACGCCGGACACATCCTGCTCCAGCCGGAGGTCGCCGGGGTGCTCCTCTCCCAGGAGGAGGCCAACTCCGGTCAGGGGAGAGGCGGTTCGCTCACCGAGCGGGAGCGGGAGGTGCTCGGTCTGATCGCCGACGGCCGCTCCAACCGGGAGATCGCCCGCGCCCTGGTCCTGTCCGAGAAGACGGTCAAGACCCACGTCTCCAACATCCTGATGAAGCTCGACCTGGCGGACCGGACCCAGGCCGCGCTGTGGGCGGTGCGCCACGGTGTGACCGGATGATGTGCCGATTGTCCGGAAACCCGGAAGGTTCCCCTCCGATCTGAGATTCATACCGTCGGGTGTATGTCCCCCGGATGGCGCATCCTCGGCGGGGCCCCGCCGTTCTTCAGTGCGTGCTGCGTGCGACCGCCGCAGTGATCGCGAGGAAGGGCTCAGAAGTGAAGAACCTGAAGAAGGCCGCCGCTGTCACGATGGTGGCCGGTGGCCTCGTCGCCGCCGGTGCGGGCATGGCCTCCGCCACCGACGGCGGGGCGCACGCGGGCGGCAAGGCCGTCGGCTCGCCGGGCGTCATCTCGGGGAACCTCATCCAGGCCCCCGTCGACATCCCGGTCAACGTGGTCGGCAACAGCGTCAACGTCGTGGGCGTCCTGAACCCGGCCTTCGGCAACCTGGGTGTCAACCACTGACGTTCCGCCCCGGAGCACCAGTGACCACCGGCCTTCCGGACCCCTCCGGAAGGCCGGTCAGCCATGTCCGCACTACCCTCGCTCCCGCTCCTCCACGAACGCGTTGTACGCCGCCACCTGCGCCCGCCGGGCCGTCCGCTCCACCGGTCGCAACGCGGCCACCCGGGAGCCCATCTCGGACGCGCTCACCGCACCCCCGTGCCCGTTCTCGTACGCCAGCGAGATCAGCAGCCCCACCCGCTGCGCCAGCTCCAGCACCCGCACGGCCCGCGGCGGATACCCGGGCGCGAGCACCTCACGCCCCCGCTCGGCCCGCGCCCGGTACGCGTCGATCGCCGCCTCCGCCACCGGACCCGACGCCGCCACGTCCAACCGGGACAGCACGGCCGTCGCGTCCCGCAGCGCCTCCGCCAGCTCCCGTTCGGCCTCCCCGAGGGACGGCACATCGGCGGGCGGAGCCTCCCGCACCTCCAAGCAGTGCCAGACCACCTCGACGTGCTCGTCGCCCGAGGGCCCGGCCGTGTACACCTCAGGCACCAGACCCAGCGCACCCCCGTGGCACACCACGGCCTCCTCCGCCTCCAGCGCCCGCTTGTTGAACTCCGGCGGCCCACTGAGCCCCAACGGATGCCCCGGCGCGGGCAGGGCCACCCGCAACCCCGTCACCCCCAGCGCCCGCAACCGCCCCAGCGCGAGCGTCAGCCCGACGGGCCCCGACTCACCGGGCAACCCCTCCACCCGATGCACCGCGTCCTCCCCGACGATCGCGAGCACCGCGTCATCCGGTGAGACAAGTCCGGCAAGAAGGGCGTTTCCCCATGCGGCAAGGCGTCCTGAACGTGGTTCCGAGAGCATGCCCCCACCCTAAGGACCGACCGATGGAATGGACGGCCCGACCGGTGGCGTAGATTTCCCTGAGGGCTGCGCCCACCCGGCGGTGGCTCCAACCACAGGCGTACGCGACAGCCGAGACAGGCCGACACTGCAAGGGGAGACAGCGCGCTCATGAGCGATGTTCTGGAGCTGGAGGACGTATCCGTGGTCCGCGAGGGCCGGGCTCTGGTGGACCAGGTCTCCTGGTCGGTCAAGGAGGGCGAGCGCTGGGCCATCCTCGGCCCGAACGGCGCGGGCAAGACCACCCTCCTCAACGTCGCGTCCAGCTACCTCTACCCCAGCAAGGGCACCGCCACGATCCTCGGCGAGACCCTCGGCCGGGTCGACGTCTTCGAACTGCGCCCCCGCATCGGCATGGCCGGCATCGCCATGGCGGAGAAGCTCCCCAAGCGCCAGACCGTCCTGCAGACCGTGCTGACCGCCGCGTACGGCATGACGGCCACCTGGAACGAGGACTACGAGGAGATCGACGAGCTCCGCGCCCGCGCCTTCCTCGACCGCCTCGGCATGACCGAGTACGTCGACCGCAAGTTCGGCACCCTCTCCGAGGGCGAGCGCAAGCGCACCCTCATCGCCCGCGCCCTGATGGCCGACCCCGAGCTGCTCCTCCTCGACGAGCCCGCCGCGGGCCTCGACCTCGGCGGCCGCGAGGACCTCGTCCGCCGGCTCGGCCGCCTCGCCCGCGACCCCATCGCCCCCTCCATGATCATGGTCACGCACCATGTCGAGGAGATCCCCCCGGGCTTCACCCACGTCCTGATGATCCGTCAGGGCAAGGTTCTCGCGGCGGGTCCCCTGGAGCTGGAGCTGACCTCCCGCAACCTCTCCCTCTGCTTCGGTCTCCCGCTCGTCGTCGAGCAGGTCGGCGAGCGCTGGACGGCCCAGGGCCTGCCCCTCACCTGACCTCCGACTTCTCCCGCCGATCCGCCGGTCGGGCACCCCCGCTCCACAACCCGGGCCGGACGCGACCGACTTGGCGGATCCGCTGTAAGCGATCTTCGGCCGTGCGCTCTGTCGGCGGGGCGATCCCGGTCCTACCATGGACGATGTGGACAGCATCGACGCATGGGTGTGGTGGCTGATAGGCGCGGCCGGGCTCGGGATCGCCCTCGTCGTGACCGCGATGCCGGAACTGGGCATGCTCGCCCTGGGCGCCGTCGCCGGCGCCGTGACGGCGGGACTGGGCGGCGGTGTCGTCCTCCAAGTGGTCGTGTTCGCCGTCGTGTCCGTGGCGCTCATCGCCGTCGTACGGCCCGTGGCCGCCCGCCACAGAGCCGGGCGGCCCGAACTCGCCACGGGGATCGACGCCCTGAAGGGCAAGCACGCCGTCGTCCTGGAACGGGTCGACGGTTCCGGCGGCCGCATCAAGCTCGGCGGCGAGATCTGGTCCGCCCGCTCCCTCGACTCCGGACTCACCTTCGAGGTGGGCCAGGAAGTCGACGTCGTGGAGATCGAAGGAGCCACCGCGATCGTCATGTGACCTCGCACGACGCGGTCACGACGCGATCACGCAATGCACCGAACGTCCCACCTGGCAGGCGCTGTTCTGCCAGACTCGACGAGCAAGATCCTCAACAGGCAAACAGGCATAAGATCTTCCACAGGCGCCGCGGCGGAGAAGGGCACGGGGAGCGAACGATGGAACCGATCATCATCGTCCTGATCATTCTGGTGGTGTTGGTCTTCATCGCCCTGATCAAGACCATCCAGGTCATCCCACAGGCGAGCGCCGCCATCGTGGAGCGCTTCGGCCGCTACACGCGCACGCTCAACGCGGGCCTCAACATCGTGGTCCCGTTCATCGACTCCATCCGCAACCGCATCGACCTCCGCGAACAGGTCGTGCCGTTCCCGCCCCAGCCGGTGATCACCCAGGACAACCTGGTCGTGAACATCGACACGGTCATCTACTACCAGGTCACCGACGCCCGCGCCGCGACCTACGAGGTCGCCAGCTACATCCAGGCGATCGAACAGCTCACCGTCACCACGCTCCGCAACATCATCGGTGGCATGGACCTGGAGCGGACCCTGACCTCCCGCGAGGAGATCAACGCGGCCCTGCGCGGGGTCCTCGACGAGGCGACCGGCAAGTGGGGCATCCGCGTCAACCGCGTCGAGCTCAAGGCGATCGAGCCGCCCACCTCCATCCAGGACTCGATGGAGAAGCAGATGCGCGCCGACCGTGACAAGCGCGCGGCGATCCTCACCGCCGAAGGTACGCGCCAGGCGGCGATCCTGACCGCCGAGGGTGAGAAGCAGTCCCAGATCCTGCGCGCCGAGGGTGAGGCCAAGGCCGCCGCCCTGCGCGCCGAGGGCGAGGCCCAGGCCGTCCGTACGGTCTTCGAGGCCATCCACGCCGGTGACCCGGACCAGAAGCTCCTCTCCTACCAGTACCTCCAGATGCTCCCGAAGATCGCCGAGGGCGACGCCAACAAGCTCTGGATCGTCCCCAGCGAGATCGGCGACGCCCTGAAGGGCCTCTCCGGCGCCATGGGCAACTTCGGCAACCTGGGCGGCGGCCCCACCGTCCCCAAGCCAGCCGACGGCAACGCCGACCGCCGCGAGAAGCCGGCCATCGACTGAACACGGCGAACGGGCCCGCCCTTCCACCAGGAAGGGCGGGCCCGTTCGCCGTACGACGGCAGTCGGTGACGCCGGTTACGCGGCACCCTTCGACAGCCAGCCCGGCAGCGCGTCGAAGTCGTCATGTCCCAGGGACAGCAGCATCGCGTCCGCCGGAGTCGGCTCGAACGGCTGCCGCAGCAGCGGCATCCCCGCCTCGTCCGGAGTCCTGTTCGCCTTGCGGTGGTTGTCCTCCGCGCACGACGCGACCGTGTTCAGCCAGCTGTCGGAGCCACCCTTGGACCGCGGCACCACATGGTCCACGGTCGTCGCCCGCCTGCCGCAGTACGCGCACCTGTGCCTGTCCCGTACCAGCACACCCCGCCGCGACCACGGCGCTTGTCTTCGGAACGGCACCCTCACGTACCTGCAGAGCCTGATCACCCGGGGCGCCGGTATGTCGACCGCGGCTCCGCGCATGCGCAGTTCGGGGTGGGTCTGCTCGACGACGGCCTTGTCCTGCAGCACCAGAACGACGGCCCGGTTGAGCGTCACCGTCGACAGCGGCTCGAAGCTCGCGTTCAGTACCAGCGTGTCCCGCATCCCAGCCCACCTCCTGTGCACCAGCCCACCCCCCGGCAGGCTTGGATCAACTGTGGCCGGGCACGCCGAGATGGACAACGCAATAAAAAATGCCCGCCTCTGATCACTTCCAAGACCAGAGGCGGGCAAACGTTCAATGAACGTCCGGCTTCGTTACTTTTCCGCTACAGCGGCGTACTCCCCGATGAGCTGGGCGCGCGCCAGCGTGTGGAAACGAAGGTTGAATCCCACCACGGCGGGCGAAGCGTCGGAATCCGGACCGAGCTTCTCCTGATCCACGGCGTACACCGTGAACACATAACGGTGCGCCGGGTCACCGGGCGGCGGGGCGGCCCCACCGAAGTCACGTGTCCCGTAGTCGTTGCGCGCGTGCACCGCGCCCTCGGGCAGTCCCTCGAACTTCCCCGACCCCGCACCGGTCGCCAACTCGGTCACCGACACCGGGATGTCGAACACGACCCAGTGCCAGAACCCGCTGCCCGTGGGGGCGTCCGGGTCGTAGCAGGTCACGGCGAAGCTCTTGGTCTCCGGCGGGAAACCCTCCCAGCGCAGCTGCGGAGAGGTGTTCCCGCCCGCGTAGACCTGAGCGTCCTTGAGCGTCGCCCCCGGCTCGACGTCCTTACTCGTGACCGTGAAGGACGGCACGACCGGATGGAAATCGTGGGGGAGCGGCGGCCTCTTCGGCTCGGTCACCTCGGTACCTCCTGGTGGATCCTGTGGGTTGGTTCAGAGCCTAGAACCAGCTGCGCTTGCTGCCGACCTCCGACAGCCACTGGTTCAGGTAGGCGGCCCAGTCCGTGTTCCCGTAGTCCTGGAGCCCCACCCGGAACGAACGGAACGAGTCGCTGCCCTCACTGAACAGCCCCGGCTTCTTGTCCATCTCCAGCACGACGTCCATCTCGCGCTCGTCGGCGACGAAGCTCAGCTCGACCTGGTTCAGCCCGTGGTACTGCTGCGGCGGGAAGAACTCGATCTCCTGGTAGAAGGGCAGCTTCTGCCGCGTGCCCCGGATGTGGCCGCGCTCCATGTCCGCGTTCTTGAAGCGGAAGCCCAGCTGGATGAAGGCGTCCAGGATCGCCTGCTGCGCCGGCAGCGGGTGCACGTTGATCGGGTCGAGGTCACCGGAGTCGACCGCACGCGCGATCTCCAGTTCCGTGGTCACACCGATGTGCATCCCCGGCAGCGTCTGGCCCTGGATGGTGGTGACCGGCGTCTCCCACGGGATCTCCAGCCCGAACGGCACCACGTGCACCGCCTGCGCCTTCAGCTCGAAGGCACCCCCGAGACGCTGCTTCAGGAACTCGATGTCCTGCTTGTACTCGGCGTCCTGGCCCTCGACCTCGACCCGGGCCTGAAGACCGACCGACAGCGCCTCGATCTGCTGGTCCACGGAACCGCCCTGGATCCGCACCTCACCCTGGACGACACCGCCCGGCACCACATTGACCTCGGTCAGCACCGTCTCGACCGAAGCGCCACCGGCCCCCAGGCTCGCGAGCAGTCGCTTGAACCCCATGTCTGTTCCTCCCGTCAGGCAACGCCTGTGTATCTGTGTGGCTCTGTAGTTCTGTATGGGTGGATCGCTCTGTGTGGCGTGGATCCTTGATCCCTACAAACGCGAACCGACGGTGACCGGTTCCGGGTCCCCACACTTCCAAGGAGGACGCTTCCTCGCCACCCATCGGCCCGCACCCGTCTGGACTACGCTCGTACGCCATGATCGCGACCCCCGACCGTACGCCCCTGGCCCGAGAGTTCTTCGACCGCCCCGTCCTGGAGGTCGCCCCGGACCTCCTCGGACGTGTCCTCGTGCGCACCACCCCGGACGGTCCGATCGCACTCCGCATCACCGAGGTCGAGGCCTACGACGGTCAGAATGACCCCGGTTCGCACGCGTTTCGCGGACGCACCGCCCGCAACGGCGTGATGTTCGGTCCACCCGGCCATGTGTACGTGTACTTCACGTACGGCATGTGGCACTGCATGAACCTGGTGTGCGGGCCGGAGGGCCGGGCGAGCGCGGTCCTGCTGCGCGCCGGCGAGGTGATCGAGGGCGCGGAGTTGGCTCGCAAACGTCGAATCTCGGCCCGAAATGACAAGGAACTGGCCAAAGGGCCGGCCCGCCTGGCCACCGCCCTGGACGTGGACCGCGCACTCGACGGCACGGACGCCTGTTCGCCCGACGACCCCCCTCTTACGGTCCTGACCGGCACACCTGTCCACTCCGACCAGGTGCGCAACGGTCCCCGTACCGGTGTCGCGGGCGACGGAGGCGTCCACCCCTGGCGCTTCTGGATCGCCGACGACCCCACGGTGAGCCCGTATCGGGCCCATGTCCCCCGCCGCCGCCGAACTTGACTCGCCTCCGGGCGGTCCGTAACGTAGCCCGAGCCGCTTGAACCGGGTACGGCAGTCAGCCAGCAGCCGGAAGCGGCCACCCACTACCTACGACAACCCCTCGGCGGGGGCGAATTAGGCATGCCCTGATTCGAGTCCGCAGAACTCAATTATGAGTTGCCAGGGGAATCGGCTAACGTAGTGAATGTCGAAAGGCCGCGAGGGAAACCGAGAGGCCCAAAGGCAGCCGAAAGGCAAATCCCACCGACAGGGAA
>NZ_OLMK01000002.1 GCF_900290235.1 Streptomyces sp. MA5143a | reverse complement strand
CCCTAGCCCACCCGGCAGGGCAGTGTCGTACTGGAATCACCTCCCGGCCCTTGGACCACGTACCCGAAGGTCGCCGTCGCGCCGGGGGCCAACGAGCCGTTCCAGTTGGCGTTGTGGACCATCACGTTCTGTCCGCTGTAGGTGGCGCTGCCGCTCCAGAGGCTGTCGACCCGCTGGCCGCTCGGCAGGGTCCAGTCGACCATCCAGCCGAGCATCGGCACGTCACCGGTGTTCTTGACGACGACCTCGGACTGGTAACCGCCGCTCCACGTACCCGTCGTACGGCGGGTCGCGGAGCACTGGCCCGGCACCGGCTCGGTGGGGTTGCCGGGCTCCTTGATGCCGGTCACCTCGCCGTTGCCACCGTCGAAGACGACGTCGGAGCAGGAGTAGAAGGTCTCCTGGCTGTCGGAGCGCTGCCAGACCATGTAGATGATGTGGCGGCCCGACTTGTTCGCGGGAAGCTGGCCCCGCCAGGAGTAGTTGGCCTCGACCGTGCCCGGCCTGCCGTTCAGCGGCGGGTGGTCGACGCTCAGGAACGGCCGGTCCTCGATGTCGTTCCAGGTGAGCGTCTTCGTCGGGTCGAAGCCGTCCTTGGTGATGTACACATAGAACCAGCCCGGGTGCGCCGCCCACGCGTTGTACGAGAAGTCGACGTTCGCGCCGGCGGTGAGGTGGGTCAGCGGCCAGTCCCTGCTGGGCGTGTTGAACCCGGTGAAGTTGGTGTTGCCGCCGCTGCACAGCTGACCGTCCGGGACGAAGCCCCGGGTGCGGCCGCCGCCGTCCGAGCGGAGCACCGAGAACCAGTTGTAGAACGGGGTCGTCCCGCTCGTCTGCTGTGCCGCCCGGCAGGCCGGGTTGACCGGTTTGATCTCACCGGCGTCGGTCAGCCCGTCCTGCCAGCACAGGAAGGTACGGCTGCCGGGCTTCATCGGCGTGCCGTGCGCCTCCGCCCTGCCGCTGCCGGCGGTGACGACCAGGCCGAGCGCCGGGATCGTCGTCACGAGGGCCAGCAGGACGAGCAGCAGCGCGCGGTGCCGTTTGGGCAGCCTCAATCGCAGTGTTGTCACATGCATGACAAACGCTCCTTGGGTGTACGGCCTTGAGGAACGTGCGTGTGCGCAGGTGCGTGCGTGCGGATGTGCCGAAGTGCCGATGTACGGATGCGCCGATGTACGGATGTGCGATGCGCGATGTGCCGGACGTGCCGCGGATGTACGGGTGCTTGCCCGGCGGAGTGCAGGTGCGTGCGTACACATGGGTGGTGCGGGCGGGAGCGGCCCCCCGAGGGGCGGGTTCCGGTCCACCGCTCGGGATGGGAGCGCTCCCACCCCCACCTGCTTCGGAAGCTAGCGCGAAGTGGTTCGGTTGTAAACCGTTTGCGCAAGGAGGTAGGTGGACGCGTCGGAGGGCCGCTCGTCCCGGTGCACGACGGAGGGCCGCACCCCCGTCGCCGGGGATGCGGCCCTCAACTGCCCTACCGGATCGCTCAGTTGCGGATCAGGTTGCGCAGCACGTACTGCATGATGCCGCCGTTGCGGTAGTAGTCGGCCTCACCGGGGGTGTCGATGCGGACGACCGCGTCGAACTCGACGCCCGTGTCGGTGGTGACCTTGACCGTGCTCGGGGTGGTGCCCTCGTTCAGCTCGGTGACACCGGTGATGGTGAAGGTCTCCTCGCCCGTCAGACCGAGGGTGTCGGCCGACTGGCCGGCCGGGAACTGCAACGGCAGGACGCCCATGCCGATGAGGTTCGAGCGGTGGATACGCTCGTACGACTCGGTGATGACGGCCTTGACGCCGAGGAGCGCGGTGCCCTTGGCCGCCCAGTCGCGGGACGAGCCGGAGCCGTACTCCTTGCCGCCCAGGATGACCAGCGGGGTGCCGGCGGCCTGGTAGTTCTGCGACGCGTCGTAGATGAAGGAGACCGGGCCGCCCTCCTGCGTGAAGTCGCGGGTGTAGCCGCCCTCGGTGCCCGGCGCGATCTGGTTGCGCAGGCGGATGTTGGCGAACGTGCCGCGGATCATGACCTCGTGGTTGCCTCGGCGGGAGCCGTAGGAGTTGAAGTCACGACGCTCCACACCGTGCTCGGTGAGGTACTTGCCGGCCGGGGTGTCGGCCTTGATGGCACCGGCCGGGGAGATGTGGTCGGTGGTGACCGAGTCGCCCAGCTTGGCCAGGACGCGGGCACCGGTGATGTCGGTGACCGGGGTGGTCTCCATCGTCATGCCCTCGAAGTACGGGGGCTTGCGGACGTAGGTCGACTCCGGGTCCCACTCGAAGGTGTCGCCGGTCGGGATCGACAGGGCCTGCCACTGGGCGTCGCCCGCGAAGACGTCCTGGTAGGACTTGGAGAACATGTCCTCGCCGATGGCGTTGGCGACGACGTCGTTGACCTCGGCCTCGGTCGGCCAGATGTCCTGGAGGTAGACCGGCTTGCCGTCCTGGTCGGTGCCGAGAGCGTCCTTGGTGATGTCCACCTTCATGGAGCCCGCGAGGGCGTACGCGACGACCAGCGGCGGGGAGGCCAGGTAGTTCATCTTGACGTCGGGGTTGATCCGGCCCTCGAAGTTCCGGTTGCCGGAGAGGACCGAGGTGACCGCGAGGTCGTGGTCGTTGACGGCCTTGGAGACCTCCTCCGGCAGCGGGCCGGAGTTGCCGATGCAGGTGGTGCAGCCGTAGCCGACGAGGTTGAAGCCGACCTTGTCGAGGTACGGCGTCAGACCGGCCTTGTCGAAGTAGTCGGTGACGACCTTCGAGCCCGGGGCGAGGGTGGTCTTGACCCACGGCTTACGGGTCAGGCCCTTCTCCACGGCCTTCTTGGCGACGAGCGCGGCGGCGACCATGACGTACGGGTTCGAGGTGTTGGTGCAGGAGGTGATGGCCGCGACCGTCACCGCGCCGTGGTCGATCTCGTACGAGGAGCCGTCGGGGGCGGTCACGGTGACCGGGTTGGACGGGGTGCCGTTCGGGATCGTCGACGGGGCGTCGGAGCCGGGGAAGGACTCCTTGCTGGCCTCGTACTCGTCGTTGACGTAGGTGCGGACGTCCGTCTTGAACTGCTCGGCGGCGTTCGCGAGGACGATACGGTCCTGCGGGCGCTTCGGGCCGGCGATGGAGGGGACGACCGTGGAGAGGTCGAGCTCCAGCTTCTCGGAGAAGTCGGGCTCGGCGGCCGGGTCCAGCCAGAGACCCTGCTCCTTGGCGTACGCCTCGACGAGCGCGAGCTGCTGCTCGGAGCGGCCGGTGAGCTTCAGGTAGTTGATCGTCTCGGCGTCGATCGGGAAGATCGCGGCGGTCGAGCCGAACTCCGGCGACATGTTGCCGATGGTGGCGCGGTTGGCCAGGGAGGTGGCGGCGACGCCCTCACCGTAGAACTCGACGAACTTGCCGACGACACCGTGCCCCCGCAGCATCTCGGTGATGGTGAGCACGAGGTCGGTGGCGGTGGTGCCGGGGGTCAGCTCGCCGGTCAGCTTGAAGCCGACGACGCGCGGGATGAGCATCGACACCGGCTGGCCGAGCATCGCGGCCTCGGCCTCGATGCCGCCGACGCCCCAGCCGAGCACACCGAGGCCGTTGACCATGGTGGTGTGCGAGTCGGTGCCGACGAGGGTGTCGGGGTACGCCTGGCCGTTACGGACCATGACCGTACGGGCCAGGTGCTCGATGTTGACCTGGTGGACGATGCCGGTGCCCGGGGGGACGACCTTGAAGTCGTCGAACGCGGTCTGGCCCCAGCGCAGGAACTGGTAGCGCTCCTTGTTGCGGCCGTACTCCAGGTCGACGTTCTGCTTGAAGGCGTCGTTCGTGCCGAACTTGTCGGCGATGACGGAGTGGTCGATGACCATCTCGGCCGGGGAGAGGGGGTTGACCTTCGCCGGGTCGCCGCCGAGGGCCTTGACGGCCTCACGCATGGTGGCGAGGTCCACCACACAGGGAACGCCGGTGAAGTCCTGCATGATCACGCGGGCCGGCGTGAACTGGATCTCCTGGCTGGGCTGAGCCTGGGAGTCCCAGTTGCCGAGGGCACGGATGTGGTCGGCGGTGATGTTCGCGCCGTCCTCCGTGCGGAGCAGGTTCTCCAGCAGGACCTTGAGGCTGTAGGGCAGGCGAGCCGAGCCCTCCACCTTGTCCAGCCGGAAGATCTCGTACGACTCGTCGCCCACCTGCAGCGTGCTGCGGGCGTCGAAGCTGTTCGCCGACACGACAGTCTCCTTCATTCCATGTGCGCGTTCCACCGCATCCTGCCGCCACGTCCTCTTGGCCGATCCGCTAAGGTAAGGCTAAGTTAGGTACCCCTTACCGGGGTGGCGGCCGCAGTGCGCCTCGGCAGATATCTCGATGTCGAGATAACTCTAGTACATAGGCGCGGACAGGTCATGCCCGGGCGGATGTGGCGTGCGCCAATGTCCCCGGAACCCGCCGGACGGAGTCGTCGTCAGTGTCACGCGCGCACGCCGCCCAGCAGCTCCGCGACCCATTGGGCGGTCTCCTGACCACGGGCGATGATGACCCCCGGAAGCGTCGGCGAGCCCTCCCTGACAGCCCGGAAGAGCATCTTGCTCGCCTCCAGGGCCGTCATCGGGGTGCCCTCGACGTCGTGCAGGCGGACCGTGAGCCCCTGCGCGGCGGCGACCAGCAGGATGGCGCTGTCCAGGACCTCGCCCGACGGATGGATGGCGGCCGGGACGCGGTGGTTGAGAACGGCCTGGATGATGGCGGAGGTCGTCTCCTCCTGGAACTCGATCTTCGGGAACTCCTTGGTCAGCAGGTCGGCCCGCGCCACCATCGACCAGGGGAAGACGAGGTACCCCGTCCCGGGGCTGACGGCGGGGGTGTCCTCCGTCAGCTCCTCCCACTCCCCCTCGGGCGACAGGCGGTACGCCGAGGTGCAGTCGGCGATGAGAGCGGACTCCAGCGTGACCGTCGCCGCGGCGAGCGGCGGGCTCGGCAGCCAGACCAGCACCGAGAGGGAGGCGGCACGGGCGTCACCTCGGATCAGGAGCGCCTGCGGGCAACCGGTCACCGACACGGAGACGACCGGCCGCTCGGCGAGGACGTGGCTCCGGAAGAGCTCCAGGCGCTCCTCATGTTCCCCCTCCGCGCCGATCAGGGCGATCGGGGTGCCCATCTCCTCTCCGAGGCGGTCCAGCACTTCCCGCGCGGCACGGAAGAGCCGGGCGAGGAAGTCGGCGCGCTCCTCCTCCGGGGAGGGCTCCCCGGAAGTCCGCCGGGGGAGCACCGGGGAAACCACCCCGGAGACCTCCCGGGTCGTCGCGGCTGCGGGCGGGTGCAGCGTCGGGTCGTACGTGTGCGGGTCCCGCAGCGCGCGCACGGCTTCGACGGGGTCGTACCCCGCAAGCCGCGCGTGGGCCTGGTCGACGTCCACGGGCCGGCGGGCCCCGTAGAGAGTCTCGCGCTGCTGGGCGTACAGCGCTTCGGCGACGACGGTCGCCACGTGCACGGAGGCGATGCGTTGCGGGTTGCCGCAGGTACCAGACCGGTTCATCCGAGGTCCAACTCCCTTTGTGATCAAGGGTGGTGACTGAGGCCCCCCACGCTCACGCGCCCTCTGGCGCAGAGTACCTCGTGTGGGTGTCGTGTCGCACACACGACGCAAACGTCAACGCTTCGTGAAGTTTTAAGTATCCAGGGGCAATTGGATGACCGTAGTGCGTTCACGCAGGCAGTGCTCGCACTACAGAGCTTCTTGAAGTCGCGAAGCGCGTTGTACCCTGGCCGAGTTGAGCGAACTGTGCCTCATGGCCGTATTGCAACTCAGTACACACCGGGGAGGCGTGCCCGCCCTCTCGCCCTTCTGAGATCCGGCACGCCGACGCCCCACCGAAGGGACTCACGTGTCGAATGAACGGAAGAGCAGCCACACCGAAGCCAAGGATCGCCAGGTCGTCGTCTCCGTCCGGTTCCCGGCCCAACTCCTCCAGCGGATCCACGCGGTGGCGGCCGTCGAGGACACCACGGCCAACGCCGTGATCCGCGAGGGCATCGACCACTACATACGTGAGCGGGTACGCACGAGCTCATTCCAGGAGGCCAGCCGCGCCTACGTGGAGCGCGCCCAGGCACACGTGGCCACAGCCCTGCTGGATCCGCCCGAGCAGGAATAGCGGCGCGAACCCGGGGAGGTGGAGACCCGACGGGAGCACCGGGTCTCCACCGGCACCGGCCTCCCCCGCCCGGGTCCGGGTCCTCCCGCGTCCGCGTCCGCGTCCGTGTCCGCATGGCAATCGGCGGACGGGGTACCCGAGTTGGACATCGGAAGGAGGCATCCATGCCGCTCACGTTCCGCAAGAGTTTCCGGATCCTGCCGGGCGTCCGGCTGAACATCAACAAGCGCTCCTGGTCCATCACGACCGGCGGCGGCAACGGCCCGCGCCACACCCACAGCAGTACGGGACGCCGCACGACGTCGATGGACCTGCCCGGCCCCTTCGGCTGGCGCCGCACGCGCAGCGCGAGGCGTCACTGAGCGCGTAGCGCGGAGGACCGGACCGAGCGGAGCCGGCCCCCCGTCCACCCGCCTGAGGGCCTGTCACCCGAACGCTCCCGCCGCACCACCCCAACAGACCCCCCAAGAGGCGCCATCTCATATCTGAGATAACCTCACCCTCATGGCAGACGACTACCTCGAACGCATCGGCAAGCTCATCCGTGACGCACGGCAGCACCGCGGTTGGACACAGTCGCAGTTGGCGGAGGCGCTCGGGACGAGTCAGAGCGCGGTGAATCGAATCGAGCGTGGCAATCAAAACATCAGCCTTGAGATGATCGCTCGAATCGGTGAAGCCCTGGACAGTGAGATCGTCTCGCTGGGGTACGCGGGTCCGATGCATCTGCGGGTGGTCGGCGGGCGCCGGCTCTCCGGTTCGATCGATGTGAAGACCAGCAAGAACGCGTGTGTCGCGCTGCTGTGCGCCTCCCTGTTGAACAAGGGGCGCACGGTGCTGCGCCGGGTGGCCCGGATCGAGGAGGTGTACCGCCTGCTGGAGGTGCTCGGCTCCATCGGCGTCCGCACCCGCTGGATCAACGACGGCGTCGACCTGGAGATCGTGCCGCCGGCCGAGCTGGACCTGGCGGCGATCGACGCGGAGGCGGCCCGCCGCACCCGGTCGATCATCATGTTCCTCGGCCCGCTGCTGCACCGCATGGACCACTTCAAGCTGCCGTACGCGGGCGGTTGCGACCTCGGTACGCGGACCATCGAACCGCACATGATCGCGCTGCGCCGGTTCGGGCTGGACATCACCGCGACGGAGGGCCTCTACCACGCCGAGGTGGACCGGTCCGTGACGCCGGGCCGTCCGATCGTGCTGACCGAGCGCGGCGACACGGTGACCGAGAACGCGCTGCTCGCCGCGGCCCGCCACAACGGTGTGACCGTCATCCGCAACGCCTCGTCCAACTACATGGTCCAGGACCTGTGCTTCTTCCTGGAGGCGCTCGGCGTCCGGGTCGAGGGCATCGGCACGACCACGCTCACGGTGCACGGCGTGCCGCACATCGACGCGGATGTCGACTACTCGCCCTCCGAGGACCCAGTCGAGGCGATGAGCCTGCTCGCCGCCGCGGTCGTCACCGAGTCGGAGCTGACGGTGCGCCGGGTGCCGATCGAGTTCCTGGAGATCGAGCTGGCGGTCCTGGAGGAGATGGGTCTCGACCACGACCGCACGACGGAGTACTTCGCCGACAACGGCCGTACGCGACTGGTGGACCTCACCGTCCGGCCCTCGAAGCTCCAGGCGCCGATCGACAAGATCCACCCGATGCCGTTCCCCGGCCTGAACATCGACAACGTCCCGTTCTTCGCGGCCATCGCCGCCGTCGCCCAGGGCAAGACCCTCATCCACGACTGGGTGTACGACAACCGGGCGATCTACCTCACCGACCTCAACCGCCTCGGCGGCCGCCTCCAACTGCTCGACCCGCACCGGGTGCTCGTCGAGGGCCCGACCCGCTGGCGCGCGGCCGAGATGATGTGCCCGCCGGCCCTGCGCCCCGCCGTGGTCGTCCTCCTCGCGATGATGGCCGCCGAGGGCACGTCCGTCCTCCGCAACGTCTACGTCATCAACCGCGGTTACGAGGACCTCGCGGAGCGCCTCAACACGGTGGGGGCACAGATCGAGACCTTCCGGGACATCTGAAAGTTCTCACAAAAAGACGCCGTCACGTCCCTACTGACCTGCATGAACGTGCGGCGAGACGGAAGGTGGCGGCGCCTGTGGGACTTCTCCGGGACTTCGGCCGGGACCAAAGGCCTCCGGTCACCGCGCGATTCAACATGGTACGTCCCCGGAACTTTCCCGAGGTGACAGAACTCTGCCTCGGTACTCGTCCGAATCTGCGCCGGCTGCACTTTCACCTACGCATCAGCGGGACCCCGGTTCAAGGTCTGTGAGCAGGTCGTCCAACACCGTTTCCTCCTCGATCCGGACACCACACTCGGTGAGAGCGATGGCCAGGGCCGGGTCCCAGGGAGTTGCGGCAGGCTGGCCCGTCAGTTCCGGGGCTTCGGCCACGGCGGTCACTGCTGCTCGGTAATCGGCGGCCGTGTAACGCCACGCCCGCCAAGGGATGCTTCGTGCCAGTGCTGCGGCGATGCGCACACCGCCCCAGTCGAAATCGCCGTGGTAGAGAAGGTGGGCTCCCCGCATCGACAGGTCGCGCAGCAAGGTGAGCGCGGCGGCCGACGGCTGCCCCTGAAGGCACACCATGGGAGGGCACGCAGGGCCGAGAGTACTGGCGGCGCCGGACAGTACCGCCGGGTTTTCGCAGATATAGACGTCGCACGGCGTCGGAACGGAGGCAACCGGTGCGCGACCGGTGAGGGAGCGGAGCGTCAGCACCGCTGGCTCCCCCGTGTCGGCCATCCAGTCGAGGGCCGGCGTACCACGCAGGTTGAGAGTGAGGACGGTCGATGACAGGTCGTCCTTGAGCAGGCCCGCCGAGGCCCACGCCTCCCGCCGCCACTGCGCACCGGAGCCGTCGGGGAAGCCGGTGAGGCAACGGATGCCCGACAGGACGAGCGTGGCGAGCGGCGTCCCCTCGTCCAGGGCATGGGCGCCCGAAAGGTTCCGTGCCGCGAACGTCGCCCGCGAGGTCGGGGGTGACGCGGGCAGCGCACGCAACGCGCGCACGGCGGCCGCCACCAGGGGCCCCACGGCCTCCGGTGTTCGGGCGAGGCGCCGTACGAGACCGTCACCGCGGATCCGCTCGGCCCAGCGGGCCAGTTCCCCGTCGAGGATGCCGAGCGGGGCGTACGCCTCCTCCCAGGCCCGTTCCTCCCTGTTCCGTGTCTCGGCGTGGAGTACGACCGGGCCGGTGAGGGCGACGACGGCCGCCGCCAGGCCGTCGGGGCTGGCTCCGGAGCGACGCAAAATCTCATCGACGGTGACGAGGCGAACGCTGAGGGAGCCGCTGGATCGTGGTGCCCGTCCCAGCAGGCGCTCGGCGGCGCGGCGTTGGACCTCATCGGGGTCGGACAACGTGACGGAGCCCGTCAGCGGCCGGCCACGTGCCAAGCGCTGCCGCACGCGGTCCACGAACCAGGCAAGCCCGGGATCGCCGAGCAGGCGTCCGAGGCGCTCGGTATCGACGTCGGTCAGGGCTTCTGCCGGTGGCGGCACGGCCGGCACCGCGTCCACGGTGGCGGTCGGCGGCGTCGTGCGGCCGGCCGCCGTCCGGCCGCCGTCGCGGCCGTGCGGGGTCGCCGAAGGCGTCACGTCCACAGGGCCTCCTGGCCGCCGGAGCTGTCGACGACGGCCCGCCCCGGCTCAGCGGAGGAACTCACCGGTCCGTCGGCCCCCTCACCGGAGTCGCCGGCACCGGCGGCCGCCGCGAACGCGTCCGCCCGGGCACCGGGCTCCGTGCCGCGCCGCCGTTCGCTGCCGTCCCACTCCCACCGCGTCACCAGTACGGCGTCGATGTCGTCGACGCGGGACAGCTGGGCGATGGCGATGCCCGGCACCTGGGGGTAGCAGGCCCACTCGCGTTCGCTGGTCATGACGACGTCGAGGTCGAAGGCGCGCAGCAGACCGAGGCACTTGGCGCGCGAGTCGTCGTCGACGCCGGCGAACGCCTCGTCCAGGGTGACCAGGCGCGGGGCGTACGCACCGCCCGCGCTGGCGTAGTGCGAGGATGCGGCGGCGAACAGGGGCACAGAGGCGGCCAGTACCCGCTCCCCGCCCGAGGCGGGGCCGGTGGCCGGCACCCACTTGCCGTGCTGGTGGCGTTCGACGCCGAACTCGTGCCAGGACCGGTAGTCGAGGGCGGCAGTGAGGTCCTCCAGCCAGCTGCCGGTGCTGTCGTCGGCCTGCCGGTGGGCGATCTGCTCCTGGAGGAACGCGCCGACCGCGGCCCGATCCTCGGGCGACCACGCGTCGGCCGACTGACGCAGCCGTTCGCGGGCCTGGGCCAGCCCCTGCGGGGCCCGGCGGGACGCCCTCCACACCAGCCGCAGCTTCATGCCTGTGGAGGTCGGGCGCTCCTCCAGCTCCCTGTTCATGGCGGCCACCTGCCGTTCGGCCGCCCCGATCAGTTCCTGGAGCGTCCCGGCGACCTCGGTGATCAGATGGGTCTGGAGGATCTCGCGCTCGCGTGCGGACAGGATGCGGGTCAGTTCCGCGACCTCCACGGCCAGTGCCTGGGCGAGTTCGGGCACGGCCCGTTCCCGGCCCTGGTAGACGATGTCGACCCGCATACCGTCCTCGCTCGGGCGGGCGGTGGCCGTGTGGCCGTGCCGCGACAGCGCGTCCTGGAGCCTGCCGAACTCCTCGCTCAGCCGCTTCTGCACGCGCTCCCAGGCCGCGTCGGTGTCGTCGACCGAGGAGAGCCGGGATTCCACGGCCCGCGCTAGGGCGACGGCGGGGGTCGCCGCCCACTCCCCCGCGCCGTCGTCCGGTACGTCGATGTCGGGCAGCGCGACGGCGAGCAGCCCCGTCGCGGCGAACCGCTGGAGCGCCGCGACGGCTTCCTCCCGCGCGGCGGTCGCCTCGGTGACGTCCTCGGCGAGCTGCTCGATGCGTCCCTCGGCGCGGCTGGCCCGCCGGTCGGCGTCACCGTGCTCCGCCCGGGCCTGCCGCTGCTCGTGCTCGCAGACCCGGGCCGCCTCGGCCGTCTCCTCCAGTTGCCGCTGCAGCTCGGCGACGGCCGCCCCGACGGTGGAGCGGAGCGTCGCGAGGTGTTCGTCCGCCGCCGCGGCCACCCGAGCCGCCTCCGCGGCGCGCTCCGCGAGTTCGGACACGAGGACGTCGGCCCGGCTGGTCTCCTCCCGCTCAGCGGTCACCGCGCGCTCGGCTTCCGCGCGCTCGCGCAGTGCGGGCCACAGGGCCGCCAGGAGGGCGGTGTGGTCGGCGAGCGCCTGGCGCACGGCGCCCAGTGCCGTGTGGTCGGTGGGGAGGTTCAAGGCTGCCGCGGTGTCGGCAAGTTCGGTCGCCGCGCGCTCGGCCTGTCGCGCCGCCGGAGCCAGTTCCGCGGCGCGTTCGTCCCGCCGGGCGCGGGCGCGGCGGACCGCCTCGGTCACGGCGGTGACGCGGGCGTGGGCGTGCCGCAGGTCGTCGTCGCCCGGTAGTGCGGCGAGTTCGGCGTCCAGCACAGCGCGGCGCCCGGCCACGGCGCGGGACTCCTCGGCCAGTCGTTCCCGTTCCGCCGTCAGGCCGTCGATTTCGGCGCGCAGTTCTCCGATCCGGACGCGTCGCGCCTGTTCCCGCGCTCCTTCCCCCACGTACTGGGCGCTGTCCTTGGCCCAGCTTCCGGTTAGCGCCCCGACGCGGAAGCGCCCGTCCGCGCAGACCCAGGTGTCGTGGCCACCGGCCTGGAAGGAGGCTTCGCCGGGCCCCTCGCCGTCGCTCGCAGCCAGCCCGATCGAGGCGAGCAGACGCGCGACCGTCTCCTCCCCCACGGCTGCGGCCCCCGCGTCCGCGGGGTCGACCGCTGGGCACAGCGCGCGGTCGAGGCCGGTCCCGCCGAGCAGTCCGACCGGATCGAGCAATACGTCATGTCCGTCCGCCGCGGCCGCGGAGCCGTCCGGCCGCACCCACGCGTCGAGAAGCCCCGACGCCTCCAGCGCGGCTTCCAGTCCAGCGCGGTCGGCGCCGGTGACGTGCGGGCGGAAGTCGACGAGCCGCCACAGCGGAGCGCCGGGGCCCCGGCCCCGCACGCCGGGTGTGCGCGTGGGGGGAGCCGCAGGGCCGCGCTGCCGACCCGTTTCGAGGGTGGTCAGCTCCTCCCCCGCCAGCCGCTGCCGCTCCGCCGTCGCCGCCTCGCGGTGGGCCAGCCCGGCCGCCCGGTCCGCCAGGTGGGAGGCGGCGGCGCGATGCGCTTCGCTCGCCGCCGTACGGGCCGGCAGTGGACCGTCCAGAGAGCTCGCCCAGTCCTGTACGGCGTCCAGGACCCCGGGCAGCCCGGGCACCCGCAGCTCCACACACCCGGAGAGGTGCGCCCGTACGGCCGTGACCAGCGCCCGCCCCTCCCGGGCGACGTCCTCTCCTGCCTCGGCCAGCCGTTCCTCGGCGTGCACGACCTCCTCGTCGGCCTCGTCGGCGCGCAGCCGGGCGGCGCGGTGCCGCTCCTCGGCCTGCTCGGCCCGCGTGACGAGCTCCGCCACGTGCTCGACGGCGCGCCGCCTGCTCGCGGTCGCCTGGTCCGCCTCCCGGCGCAGCACCGCGTCGGGGGCTCCCTCCGTCCTGGGGACGCCGAGCCGGGCGGCCGCGGCGCTCCCGGCCACCCGGTCCCGGATGCCGTCCAGCGCCTCCCGGGCGGCCGTGAGCCGGTTGTCCGCGGTGGCGAGCCGACCCAGGGCCCGGGTGTGCGCCTCGGCGGCCGTACGCCGGTCCGCCTCGGCCCGCTTCAGCTCCGCGGCCGTGCGGGATGCGTCGTCCGCCGCCCGGTCGAGCGCGCGGGCGTCACGCATCTCGGGCCGGGAGCGCAGCGTGGCGTCCTGAGCGGCCAGCCGCGCGGCCCGCTCGTCGAGGGCGGCACCCCTCTCCCGTGCCTCCTCACGGTCCGCAACGGCCCGCTCCCGGTCCGCCTGCGCCCTGGCGAGTTCCCTTTGCAGATTCTCGTAGCGGGCGTGTTCCCGGCGGGGCAGGCGGGCGCGGCGCCGGGAGGCGAGGCGGGCGTAGCGGCGGTAGTGGTCGAGGAACGCCGAGGACGCCTGTTCGGCCTCGCGGGCCGCCCGCAGTTCCTCCTTCTCCTCGTCCAGCGACCGGAACGCCTCCGCCGCGTCGGCGACGACCGCCTGGTCCATCGGCGGCAGCGCCTCGGTCAGTGCCCGGGACAGGGCGGCCTCGCTGGGGCGCTTGGACAGCTGGGGCTGGCGCAGTTGGATCAGGAGGTCGACGAGGGCCCCGTAGCGCCGCTCCCCGAGCCCGAAGAGGGCTTCGTCGACGGCCCTGCGGTAGGCCTTCGCCGTGTCGTGGACCATGCCGTGGCCGCCGATGGCCTCCGCGAGCCGGTCCCGGGACAGTGCCGTCCCGGTCGCGTCCAGCAGGTCGAGATCGGCACCGATCCGCTGGTCGGTGACCGCGAACCAGTGGCGGGCGATGCCGCGTCCGGCGACCGCCTTCAGGCCGCACAGCAGTGTGCGGAAGTACGCCTCGCCGGTGGCGCCGTCGAGCCGTCCGAACTCGATCCAGGTGTAGCCGAGCCGTTCGGGGTGCGGGTGCGCGCCGCCCAGGAGGAGGTTCCACTCCATGCGCTTGCCCGGGTCGCCGTCGGGTTCGACGCGGCGGGCGGAGAGGTCGCCGTCCAGGAGGAACGGCAGGGTAAGGGCGAGCACCTTCGACTTGCCGGTGCCGTTGTTACCACGCAACAGCAGCCGGCCGTCGCGGAACCAGAACTCCTCGACGTCGTAGTGGAAGAGATCGACGAGTCCGATGCGCAGGGGCCGCCACCGGCCGGGCGCGGGAGATGGCAGCGCGAGGCCGGGCGACTCGGGTCCGTGGAGCGCGGTCACGGGGCGGTTCACCTTTCGTCCTGCACGGGCTGGATGGGCTGCACGGGTTGCGCGGGTTGCGCGGGTTGCGCGGGTTGCGCGGGTTGCGCGGGTTGCGCGGTCGTGGCGGAACGGCAAGCCCGTCCGGGTTCCCTGACCACGGGTTCGCCGACCGCGTACCGCGCGAGGGCCGGCCGCGGTACGACGCCCCCGTCGGTGCGCTCGGCGAGTCCCAGCGCCACCAGCTTGCTCAGCGCCTGCTCGACGAGTTCGGGCTCCGCGCCCGGTTCCCTCGCCGACTTGGACCAGAACCCGCCGTGCTCCGCGGCCAGTTCCCGTACGCGGGCCGCCAGCTCCGCCGGTTCGACGGGCCCGGCCGCCCGCGCCAGGTGTCCCGCCAGCAGCAGGGTGATGTGGCCGTGGGTGCCCTGTTCCGGCATGCGCACGTCCGTGAGGTCGTCCATCGGGTCGACCATGGCGATGCCCTCGGCCCGGACCTCCGGGACGAGTCCCGTCAGTTCGTTGATCCGGGCGGTGATGAAGCCCCGCTGCCGGGTGAGGTAGGCCAGTTCCTCGTCGGTCAGGTCGTCGTAGTACAGCACCGGGTCGTCCAGGAGGATGCGGGTCAGCTTCCAGCGGACCGCCCGGAACCTGAGCTCGTCGCTGTCGAGCGCGGTCCACGCGGTCATCTCCACCAGGCGCTCCTCGAAGCCCTCGGCCTCGACCATGGAGGGGCCCCGCAGGGACGCCGACATCCCGGCCAGTACGCGCCGCCGCACGTCGTACAGCACGTCGCCCGATCCACTGACGTAGGCGTCCTCGTCCCCGGCCACCCGCCGCAGCACCCCGAGCCGCAGCAGCAGGCGGACGACGGCCGCGAGGTCGAGGCGCTCGTCGCGCCGCTCCAGGGTGAACGCGATCCCGGCGGCGACGAGTTCGGGATCGGCGGCGGCCAGGACGATCTGCTCGGCGAGGCGTCCGAGAGCCACCTGCGACTCGCCCCGTTCCAGCGCGGCCAGGGCCAGGCAGAGCAGGACATAGCGGCGGCGGGTGAAGGGCAGGGCACTGCGGCCGGCCTCGCGCGCAGGGTGGGTGGCGTCGGTGAGGGTTCCCGGCGTCTTGCGCAGCCGTGCGGCGTCGGCGTCCGTGCGCAGCGTCCAGCCGACGTTGCGTTCGAACCACTCCCGCAGCTCGGCGGTGTGCCGGCGCACCAGCCGGAACTCGTCGGCGTACGGTCCGTCGGCGGTGATCAGCGGCTCCTTCAGCAGGGCGCGTGCGGCCTTCTGGAGGTCGGCCTGCCGCTGGCCGTCGAGGACCTCGGCGAGGGGGCCGCTCATCGGTCCTCCGCGAGCTGCGGAGCGGTGTCCCGTCGCGGGGCGGGGAGGGGACCGGGTGCCGATGCCGGTGCGGCGGCGCGGTCGCGCTGCCCCGCCGTGAGGTCGACGATGTCGATCAGGTGGTCGGGACCGCTGAACACACCGTCGGGTGTGCGTACTTCGGCTGTCGATCCGTCGTCGAGGGCGGTCAGCCGGATCTCCATCGAACCGTCCCCGCTGGTGGCGACGGTGGTGATGGTGCCCGGCCGCCAGGTGGCGAGCGCGTCGCCGAGCAGCCGCAGGAACAACTGGAAGGCGTGCGGGTCGAGTCCACCGAGCCGGGACAGCCGTACCGGTCCGTCCGTCACGAGACGGTCCCGGGCCCGCCTGGTCTCCTCCGTCTGCCGGGCGGCGATCTCGGCGAGCCGACGCTTGGCCTCGCCCCGGTCAGCCACCCGGCGCGGCCTGCCGCGCCGCTCGTAGCTGCCGGTGCGGCGGAGTTGAGGACTGATCCGCAGCGATCGCGCCTCGCTCCACGGGGTGGCGGCCGGCTCCGGGGCAACCGTCCGTTCGGCGAGGGTGTCGGCGTCGACGGTGAGGTGCCGGGACGAGTGCAGCCCGAACGCCACCCGCCAGAGCCGGTGCCGCGCCTCGTCGTCCGGGGCCTGGGCGAACCAACGCGCCAGGGTACGGAAGTCGGCGGAACGGTCCGAGCGTCCGGCCCGCCGCTCGTTGAGCTGTCGTACGACGGCCAGGAGCTGCGGGATCGAACCGAGCGCTCGCCCGCGCAGGAGTCGGGCCTGCGACTCCCGCCCCTCCCCCGACACGAACCACTCGGCGAGCCCGGACCACCGGGCCGCCCACCGCTCGTATGCCACCGCCTCCGCCCGCTCGGCGTCCTCGGGGGCGGCGTCGGCGGCCTCGCGGGCGGCGGCGAGCCGCAGCAGCGGTCCGACCCGCTCCTGCTCCTCCAGCTCCCCGATCAGCAGGGCGATCCGCCCACCGAGGGTGATGAGGTCCTGGATGAAGCGCTCCAGGTACTGGATCAGCCGGTCCTTGTAGGCGAGGAACGCCTCGACCTCGATGTCGTGCAGGTCGATGGTGCGCTGCAACGAACCCATGAAGGCGCGGGCATTGTCGGCGAGGTCGGTGAACCGCGCCGTCAGCACGGACAGGGCGACGTACGTCTTGGCCGGGTCGGGCTCGTCCTCCGCGGCGATCACCAGGAGCGCCCGCAGCTGCGTGACGATGTCGTGCAGCGCGACCGCCTGGAGTTCCCCGCGCCGCCCCAGCACCTCGTCGTACGTCCCCAGCGCCGCCTCGGCCGCCTCACCGGCCCGGGTGAGCTGGTAGATGAACCGCCTGCGATAGAAGTCCACGACCGCCGTCACGCGTGCGTGGTCCGGGTCGGCCCGAAGATTGCCCCACTCCACGAGCTTGTCCAGCGCCTGCGTCACCGCTTCGAGGTCGGCGGGACGGCTCTCCGCGTCCAATGCGGCGTGCACGTCCTCCGGCCGCAGATGCACCGCGAACCGCTCCTTGGCGGCGAGGAAGGCCCGCATGACCTGGCGGTAGAGGGGGGCGTTGGGAGTGGTGAGGTGGGCGAACGGAGAGTAGTTGCTGGAGGTCATCTCGGCACATTCTTCCACCGCGGTCGCGAGCTCATGTGGGAGTTGCGAACACGCACTCCGCCCAGACCGTCTTGCCGGGGCCTCCGGGCCGGGGGTGCCAGCCCCAGCGGGTGGCGAGCGCCGCGACCAGAAGCAGCCCTCGGCCGCCGGTGTCCTCCGAGCCGGGGGCGGGCAGCGCTTCCGGCTCGGGCGGCGTGCGTTCGGTACGGGTGTCGGAGACCTCGATCCTTACCGTGTGGGCGGGTTCGCTCACGTGCAGGAGCAGATGGAAGTCCCGGCTGGGGACATGGCCGTGCCGTACGGCGTTGGCGGTCAGCTCGCCGAGGACCAGCACGATCTCTTCGTGCGGGCCGGTGCCGTACGGGACCCCCCAGGTGTCCAGCCGGTGCGCGGCCAGTCGGCGGGCGAGGCGAGCGCCCCGTGGGGTGGAGGTGAAACGCATCTCGAAGGTGCGGCTCAGGTCGTCGCTGTGACACATGGGTTGGGAGGCGCCGACGGGGCTGGGGAGTTGGTTCGTCATGCCGACAACGGTGTCCCCGGTCGCGTAGCGTGACCAGTGGTGACGCACCGACGCGGGCCGTTGTACGCGTGGTGGCGGTACGGGTACGAGGTGCGCGGCGTGACGAGGCCGCCGGGACGGCGTTGAGCCAGGGAGGCGGTGGCGATGACCGAGGGTACGGACGAGAGGGCCGAGACCGTGATGGCGGACGACGCGGGACAGGCGACGGCGGACACGTCCGGCCAGGCCGTCGTCATCGCGTTCGGCCAGACGATGAAGACGCTCCGGGTGCGGGCGGGCCTGGAACGCGAGGAGTTCGGACGGCGGATCGGATACTCGGCGTCCACGGTCGCGTCGTACGAGCAGGGTCGGCGGATTCCGTCGCCCAGGACCATCGAGCGTGCGGACGAGGTTCTGGACGCGTGCGGGCTGCTGACGGTGTGGAAGGAGCAGGTGGAGCGGGCTCAGTATCCGGTGTTCTTCCAGGGGATGGCGAAGCTGGAGAAGGAGGCCATCGAACTGCTCGCTTATGACGCCCTCGTGGTAAAGGGCTTGCTTCAGACCGAGGAGTACATGCGAGCGTTGCTCGCCATGCGGCGCCCGGTCTTGGACCACGAGACCATCGAGCAGCGCGTGGCCGCTCGGCTGGCCCGACAGGACATCTTCGACCGCCAGCCTTCACCTCTACTGAGCTTCGTCATGGACGAGTCGGTACTACGGCATCGATACGGCGGCAAAGACGTGCTGCGAGGGCAGTTGGAGCACCTTCTCCTGATCGGTCAGAAACGCAACGTCGAGATCCAGGTGATGCCGACCGACTGCGAGGACAACGCGGGCGTGAATGGGCCGTTCACGGTCGTCACGCGTAAGGACGGCACCAAGTTCGTTTACGCCGAGGCCCAGTCGACCGGCACCCTTCAGACCGACCCGGAGCAGACAGCGCTCGCTGCCGCCCGCTATGGGATCATCCGATCGCAGGCTCTCACTCCGCGAGAGTCCCTTGAGTTCATCGAGAGGTTGCTGGGAGAGCTATGAACACCGCTGAGTCCTCGGCCGTCGCGTCCGACCTCGCCTGGTTCAAGAGCAGCTACAGCGGAACCGAGGGCGGCGACTGCGTCGAGGTCGCGGCCGACACGGGAGTCGTACACATCCGGGACTCCAAGGCCGTGGCCGGACCCGTCATCCACGTGTCTCCTGAAGCATGGGCAGGATTCGTCATGCAGGCCTGACGGTCGTACGAGAAGCGAGAGCCCTGCCGCCCGCTCAAGGACGGCAGGGCTCACGCACATCTCTACCTGGGCAGGTAAGGGCTCGGCTTGCCGTACCAGCTGATCCGCAGGGTGTCGCGGGCGCGGGTGGCGGCGACGAACAGCAGGGAACGGGCCTTCAGTTCCTCGCGGGCGAGGCGCCGGGGGTCCGTGTCGCGGTAGCGCTGGATGACGGACGCGCGGGGGATGACGCCGTCGCGGGCACCGACGATGGCGAGCCTCTGGTATTCGAGACCCTTGAAGCGGTGCATGGTGCCGACGTGGATGTCGCCGTCTCCCTTGACGCCTTCCTTGGTGAGTTCGGCGACGGTCAGCTCGGCCTCGGTCGCCAGGTAGTACATGACCTGGGTGACGGCTTCGCGGTCGGCGACGCACACCGCGATGTTGCCGCGGGGGTCGCGAACCTTGCCGTCGGCTCCGGCTGTGGCGAGTTCCTGGCGCCAGGCCCGGAGCGTGGTGGCGAGCTGGGCGAGTTCGTCGTCCCAACTCTCGCAGCGGACGAGCTCAGGAGCCGGACCACGGAGAACCGAGCGGTAGCCGTCGAGGGTGTCGGTGCCGTCGTCGAGGTCGTCGAAGGTGATCTGGGCGCTCTTGGGGTTCACCACTTCCATGGCCCGGTTCAAGATCTCGCGGGTGGTGCGGTAGCTGAGGGTGAGGCGGGCCGCGCGACCGCGGATGTTGACGCCGACGGTTCCCAGGGTGACCTGCTGATCGTAGATGCGCTGGTGGGTGTCGCCGGCGATGAACATGTCGTCCTCGCCCGGCGCGACCATGGCGCGGAGCATCTTCCAGTGGGCGGGCCTGAGGTCCTGCGCCTCGTCGACGACGACGTGCTTGTACCGGTGGCCCAGGTAGTACATGCCGGAGCTGTCGTCGCGGTGGATGAGGTCCTTGCCACCGATCTCTTCCTTGTACTCCTTACGTTGCTCGATCTTGGCGGCACGCTGCATCTCGAAGCGGGCGGCTCGCTCGGCGGCCTGGCCCCAGGTCTCGCGCCCTTCCTTGTCGAGACGGGTGGTGAACTGCTCCAGGATCTTCCAGATCTGCGCCCGGTCGGGACGGCTGATGGACCGCCCGCGTCCGGCTCGCCGCGCGTCGAAGTACGCCTTGCGGGTGCCGAGGGACTGGCCCAGGATCACCTGCTCCCATTCCTCGTAGAGGAACTCCGCGTCCCAGCGCTTCTCGTCGAGTTCGAGGAGGACCTGGCGGAGGGTGTTGAGGGCGACGTTGTCGTAGATGCGCTGCTTTCCTGCCCCGGCAACGGTGTTCTCGTTGAGGACGCGGGCGGCGAGCTGGTCGATGTGCGTGACGTCGACGCGGGCCAGCAGTTCGGGTTCGAGCAGGGACGCCAGACGGGCACGCAGGTCGGTGGTGAGGTTCTTGGTGAAGGTGGTGAGCAGGATCGGCTTGCTGTGGCCGGGGGGCAGTTGTTCGGCGAGGTGCTTGACGCGGTGGAGGGCGACGATGGTCTTGCCGGTTCCGGGGCCGCCGGACACCCTGAACGGGCCGCTGTAGTGCCGGTTGACGAGCTTGGCCTGGGCGGGGTGGAGGAAGACCTTCCAGGCGCGGAAGTCACCCTCCTCGATGATGTCCTTGAGGGCGTCGTCGACGGTGGTGACCGTGGTCCGCGCGAGCGCCGCGTCCAGGTCGTGCCGCTCGTCTTCGGCGAGTTTGACGTCGACGGGAGCGGTGATCTCCTTGCGGACGTCCGCGATGGACAGGCCGGCGGCGAGGCCGTACAGGATGTCCTTGGTGAGGAGGGGCGCGCCGGAGACAAGAGCGTCGAGTTCGGTGCTCTCGGTGACCGCGAGGGCGAGGTCGATGAGCTGTTCGGCGACGCCGAGGTCACGGAGGTCTTCGGCAGTGACGTCGGCGAGGAGCGGCTCGACCTCGGGAACGGCGGTGGTGTCGTCCGCGGGTTCGGCGGTGGCCGGTTCTGGGGCGGACGTCTCCGGCTCGTCCGCGGCTTCGGGCCGCTCGGCCGGGGTGAGCGTCATCCCGGCCCGCTGGAGGACACTCTGGCCCACCACGGAGAGGTCGACGAACTCGATCTCTCCGGTGATGCGGTTGATCGCGACGGAGAGTTCTTCGTAGACGTGCTTGCGGTGGCGGACGGCGACGACCAGCCACTTCTCGCGGCCCGCATCGTCGACGCCGATCTTGGCGAGGAGCGCGCGGTAGGATTGGTCGATCTTGGCGCGGTATACGCGGCCGTCGCCCTTGAGCGGCAGAAGGTCGAGCCCCGGGTGGTCGGGGTTCTGGCGGAAGCGGTGGCAGAAGTCGTAGAACTTGCCCTTGACCGAGCGGTCGAGCTTGTACAGCTCCTGTTCGGCCTTCTCATACAGGCTGAGCCGTGCGGTCATCGGTGGGTGGTGCCTTCCGTGTCCGGGAGCAGGGTGAGGAGGGTGTCGAGGTGGTCGAGCCAGTCGGCTGCCGTGCGTACGGTCCAGCCGTCGCCGGTGTAGGCGTCGTCCCGCTTCCGGCGTTCCTCGCTGTCGTGGGCGTCGGAGTCGACGAACACCGCCACCTTGGTGGCACCGGGCCAGGCGAAGTCGGCCTGCCAGCCACGGTCGCCCAGCTCATAGCCGAAGACCGGGGCCTTCTTGCCCCGCGCGGCGAGTGCCTTGGCCAGCTGGGTGAGGTCGGAGTCGGGCTCGTCCTCTTCGAGGAGTTCGAGGATGTCCTCGTCCCAGGCCGCGTCCCGGAGCAGTCCTTCCACCGCCTTCTCCAGCGAGGAGGAGGCCGAGGCCCGGTCCGGCGTCACCAGCTCTGTGACGTCCGCAGGAGCCGTAGCAGCGGCGGTTTCCGCCTCTGGGTGCAGCCGCGCGACGAGCGTCTCCAGCTCACCGGGGCCGCCTCCGACCCGCAGTGCCTCCACGGCGAAGCCGGCGGCCAGGCTGCCGGCGAGTTGCACGCCGTCGCCGCCGGTGAAGGCGAGGAACTGGAGGAGGTTGGACCAGTAGAGCCAGGAGCGCCACCGGAGTTTGTGGGCGGCGGTCCCGAGCTGGTCGCCGTCCTGGTCGTCGAGTACGGCGAGGGCGCCCCAGCCGACCCCGGCGGTGCCGTCCGGTCCGCCGGACGGGTCGACGGTGTAGAGCAGCGGCAGGCCGTGTTCGTCGGTGGCGGACAGGACGAGGATCTCGTCGTTCCCGGTGACGGGTTCGACGTCGGCCGTCGGATTCCCGCCCTTCGCGAGGGCATTCAGGGCGCTGCGCAGGGTTGCGCGGGCCTGCGCGGGGCCGACGTTCTGGGCCAGTGGCTCGGGCACACTGAGGAGTCCGCCGACCAGTGCCTGGGCCCGCCGTCCCCAGCGGGTGCGGGAGGGGTCGCGGAGGTAGCCGAGGAGCGTGTCGATGGGGTTGGCGAAGACGGCGTCGGCGAGGTCAGCACGGTCACCGCCGAGTTCCTCGTACCAGTCCTTGGCGGTGTCCTGGCCGGTGCGCCGGTAGGGCGGCCACACCGGGCGGGCCTTGGCGCGTTCGCCCTTCTCGAAAAGTTCGAGGTCGTCCCAGGTGATCTGGAAGACGAGTGCTCCCCCGGCTCGCAGCTCGTCCCGCTTCCTGCAGTCGGAGGCGATCCGGTTGTGCGTGCGGGTCGCGTGGAAGCGGTGGCCGTCCAGGAAGACGTGCACTTTCTGGGGTGTGCCGTCGGTCCGCTCAAAGGTGAAGTCGGTCCGGGTGAACTCCTCGTCGCGCTGGGCGGTCATGCGCCATGCCGCGGCCCCCGCGAACCGCAGGAGGCCGCTGTGCGCACCGCTCTCCTCGAGAGCGGCGTCGTCCTGGCCGGTGCTCCAGGTACGCAGGGCGGCGAGGAAGCGGGCCTCCAGGTCGGACTCGACCTGCCGGTCCAGGCCGATCGCCGCGGTCGTCGGAATCTCCTTGGTGGCCCAGTGGCTGACCGGGTTTCCCTCGTCGTCGGTGAGCGGACGGCCGTCCTCGTCGACGGGACCGAGCAGACTGCTGATGATCTCCAGCGCGTCCTTGCGCGAGACCACGTCCTGGTACCGCTCCTCCGTGTGGCGGTGCAGGCAGCGGTGGCAGGCGCGCCGCCCCTCTTCCTTGCAGGGGCAGGCCATCAGCATCTGCCGGGCCTCGGCGAGGGTGTCGCGGAAGGCGTCGGGCGTCTTGAGACGGTCCAGGTAGCCGGTGCCGCCGGGCAGCCGGTCGTACAGGACGAGGAAGTGCCGCCTCTCGCCGGTGGCCGCGTCGGGCATCGTGGCGATGGTGGTGTCCAGGTGGGCGGGGTCGCCGCCGAAGTGCCGGTCGACGCCGAGCCGTAGGGCGGCCCGGAAGGAGTGGACCTTCTCGTCGACGAGTACGGTCGCGGCCGGCAGCAGGATGCGCAGGGCCTCGGTGGTGAGCTGGTGGGCGAGGAGCACCGGTTCCTGCTTCGGCGCGTCCGGCCCCCTCTTGCCCCGGCGCAGCGGGCACCAGGGTTGGTGGTGCTTGACGGCGGGGTTGCGTACGGCGGAGGTGTCGAGGGCGTCGGTGTCGTGGTCGAAGACGGGCTTGCCGTCGGCGCTCGCCGCCCCGCAGGCGGTGCAGACATGGAAGGGCGCCAGCCGGACGTCGTGTCCGGCCAGTTCCTCCTCGGCACGGGCGTCGAACCGGAGCGGGCCGACGTTGACCCTGCGGATGACCGCCTTGCGGGAGTAGTCGACGCCGAAGGTCTCGCGGGTGTGCCGCCAGGACGCCTTGGCCTGGATGTGCTCCGCCGGGAAGTCGACCGCGTCGATGACGGTGTAGAAGCGCTGCTCGCGGTCGTCCTTGTCGTCGCTGATCCGAGCGTCGTCGCGCTTGTCGCGGGAGGTGACGACGGTCGGTTCGATCACGTGGTGGAGGCAGGAGCCGTCGTCGGCGATGCCGGTGCTGTGGCATCGCGGGCAGGGGCTGCGGTCTTCGGCGGCGTCCTCGGTGCGGACGTAGCCGCACTCTCGACAGAAGCGCCAGGGCGTCCAGTCGGGCCGGGTGGAGCTGCCGATCTCGATGCCGGTGATCTGGTGCTTGTAGCCGTTGACGTAGAACGTGTTGCCGGGCGCGAGTTCGGACAGTGCGTAGCGCTGGGGCCGCTCGTACGGGCGCATCTTGGAGTCGAAGCGTTCCCTCCCCGTCTTCGGGTCGGGGCCGTCGAACCAGTACAGGGTGGCGTTGAGCGTGGTGACGGCGTCGAGGAGGGCGTAGTTCGGCAGCAGGCCGAGGTCGCAGAGGGCCTGCTGGGCGGTGATGTTCCCGCGCTTCATCAGACGCCGACCGACGGCGCGGTGCTCCGCTTCGAGTTCGGCCTTGCGGACGCGCTGCTCGTCGTCGTCCTCGTGCAGTTCGCGGACGGCCTCGTCGATGAAGGTGAGCCTGCGCCGCAGCTCCTCCTCCCCACGCTTCCACTGCCGCGCGGCCTCCTCCACGGCGCCGCGCAGCTCGCGCTTGGCGTAGGCGCGCAGCTCGTCGGCGGCCTGGGGGCTGACGCCGGTGGGGAAGAGATCGAGGAACGCCTCCACGTGCTCGGCGGCACCGGCGAGGGCGGCCTCCACAAGGTCTTCGAGGTATCCGGTGGGGCCGAAGAGGGCGGGCGCCTCACGGGGGATCGCGGCGAGCGTCCGCCCGTCGGCCCGCTTCAGCCGGCCTTGTGCGGCGAGGTCGAGGAGGTGGGCCAGGTACTGCCGGCGCAGGATCTCGATGGCCGACAGATGGCTGCCCGGCGGCACGATCTGCCCGGCGATCATCTCGCGGGGCTGGTCGAGGTAGTACAGATCCCGGCGACTGCGGTCGGGGATGGTGAGGAGGAAGGCGTTGCCGGTACGCCGTCCCGCACGGCCGACCTGCTGGACGTAGTTGGCGGCGCGGCGGGGCAGGGCGGCCAGCACGACCGCCGACAGGTCGCCGATGTCGATGCCCATCTCCAGGGTGGGCGTGCAGGACAGCACATTGGGGTCCTTGAACCCGCTGCCGTCCCGGAACGCCGCCTCGACCCGCTCGCGTTCCGGGCGGGTGAGCATGCCGGTGTGCTCGGCGGTGATCACTTGGTAGGTACCGGCCTTGCGGTACAGCCTGCGGTAGTAGTCCTCGCGGTAGTCGCGGTCGCGCTGGTGCCGACCGAGCCCTTCCGGCCGGGTCCCGGCGACGAGACGGCCGGTGCGGCAGCGGTAGGCGGGGCACTTCTGACCGTCCCACTGGCCGAGCAGGGAGGGGTGGACGGTCTGTTCCCAGAAGCAGTTCGGACACCGGACGAACGCCTCGTTGACCTCGCCGTCCTTCAGGAGCTGGACGTCGACGGCACCCGGCTTGAGGCCGTAGATCCTGAGGCTGCTGTCCTCGGGCGTGCGTGCGGCGAGCAGTCCGGCGGCGACGAGTTCGGGCAGCAGCCGGGACCAGAACTCGGCGGCCTGCTCGCGGGGCAGACCGAGGCTGCGCTGGGCCCACCGCTCGTACCAGGAGAGGCGTCCGGTGGCGAAGTCGAACTCGCTCCTCGACTTCGGCGCGCTCAGCAGGAAGACGGGAGCGGCGATGCCCTTGGGGAAGGCGCGCATGCCTGGTGGGCGCTTGCCCCAGATGAAGTAGCGGCTGGTGCCGGCTTCCTTCAGATAGCCGTCCAGCCAGCGATGACCGATGGCGCCGCGGGTCCGCAGCCGCTCCAGGAAGATCCGGAGGAACCCGAGGTACCGGTCGTCGCCCAGTGCGTCGGGGACGGGCAGTTGGCCGCCCTTTCCGTACGGGGCGGTGTGCGCGGTGCGGACGATGTTGATGGCGGCCGTAGGGTCGGCTATGCGTACCTGGGCGGCGGCGGTGCGGGTGAGTTCGAGCGTACGTCCGTTGCGGGACCGGAAGCCGAACTCCATCAGCGCCTCGAAGGCGAACCGCTCACCGATCAGCTGCCAGGTCTTGTAGTCCCCGCCCCGGCCCTGACCGGAGAGGAGCTTCTTGACGCCCTTGATGTCATGCAGGTCGGTGGGGACGACGGCGGCGAGCGTGGTGCGGTCCGTGGTCGCGTTGACGACATCGGCGATCAGGTCGTTCAGCGCGGTCGGGGCCTCCTCCGAGAGGTGGCTCTTGAACAGGGCGCGCAAGGAGAAGGTGTACGAGCGGCTGGCGACGAACCCGGCGCGGTGCGCGGCGTCCTGCACCGAGTCGTTGAACATGAGGGTCTTGGTCTCGCCCTGCTTCTTGTCCAGCTCCCCGCCCGTGAACAGCTGGGTGACGGAGGCGGCGGCGAGCGCGGCGGCGCCGGTACCCAGGAAGCGGATGGTGTTGCGCGAACCGCAGGCCGGACACCAGTCCTCCTCGGCGGCGGTGGTCGCCGTCTCCCCCAGGTAGACGAGGACGAACGCCGAGTCGGCGCCGGCCAGCCGGGGGCTACCGGTCTCCGGGTCGTAGTCGGCGACCGGGTCGGGCAGCCGCAGCCTGCGCTTCGGCCCGTCCAGGACGCGGAGCTGGCCCGCACCGGCCACATTGAGCGCATTGGCGTCGGCGCGCCCGGCAGCGCGACCTGCCCCTTCCATGGGCGCGGCTCCGGAGCCCTCCCGGGCCTCGCCGTCGGTGGCGGCGATGAGGTTGCGCACCCGCATCTTGTCCTGGCTGACCGAGGCCCGCCGGATCTTGTGCGTGTCGACCTCGACGGCCAGGTCGTCGGACTCCGGGGTGAAGATCGCCCACCCGGAACGCCCGCAGTCACGGCAGTAGACGGCGGGCAGGAAGAGATTCGCCGACTGTCCCTCGGTGGCTGTGGTGACGGGCGCGGTGCGGGCCGCCGCCTCCTCGGAGGTCTCAGGCGCGCCTGCCGCGTCCCACTGGAACTCTGCCTTGGGCCAAGGCAGTACGCCTCGCACGAGACGGGACACCGACCGGGCCCACTGGTGCACCTCGACCTGCACGAAGGGACGCGGCTCCTTCGGCGTGGATGCCGGGTCACGGGCCACCGAGAGCAGCGCGACGAAGCGGGCGAGCGCCTTCGCCGCGACCTCGGGGCGCAGGGTGATGGTGCGGCCCCAGGCCTGGGCGCCGCGGCGCCACATCAGGTCGAGGACCTCGGGCATCGAACGCACCTGCCCGTCGAGGGCGTGCAGCACGGCGGCGGTGAGGGGATGCCGCTTCAGGGTCCGGCCGAGCGTGAACGGATCGGTGTCCCGGCTACCGGTCACGGCCTCGGCGAGAGCGGCGAACTCCTCCTCGCCGAGCGTGGGGTCGGGCAGGGCGGCCAGTTCGTCTGGGGTCGGCACGGGCAGGATCGGGTCGAAGTCGTCGCTGGGCACGAACCCGTCCACGGTCAGCCGCTGTTCGCCGACGATGGCGTCGGCCGTGAACTCGGTGCCGAACACCTGGGTCGCCACGTCGAGCAACTGCCGTGCTCCGTCGGCGTCCGTGCCCGAGGCAAGGGTCGCGGAGGTGGCGACCGGGCAGATACGACCGAGGGGGCGCCCCTTCTCCGAGGCCCCGACGGCGGAGGCGAGCCGGCGCAGGAGCATGGCCACGTCGGTGCCCTGCGCACCGTCGTAGGTGTGGAACTCGTCGACGACGACGTACCGGATATCGGATCCCGCCCACATCGCGGCGTCGTCGGCGCGCTGGAGGAGGAGGTCCAGCATCTTGTAGTTGGTGATCAGGATGTCCGGCGGGGTGACCTGCATGTCGTACCGGTCGGTGTACACGCGGCCGTACCGGGTGGCCGCGCGCTCACCGATGTACAGACCGGCCCGGACCTTGCTGAGTTCCGGGTGGTCGGTGAGGAGCCCGTTGATGCGCTGCGCCTGGTCGGTGGCCAGGGCGTTCATCGGGTACAGGAACACGGCCTTCACGCCGGCGTGCCCGGCCGATCGCTCACGGGCGCAGTGGTCGAGCACCGGGTAGAGGAAGGACTCCGTCTTGCCGGATCCGGTACCGGTGGTGACGAGGGTCGGCCGGGGGGTCCGGCCGCCTGCGGACGACAGGCGCTCGAAGGCCACGGCCTGGTGGGCGTACGGCGTCCAACCGTCCGTGCGTCGCCAGTCGAGGTACTGCTCCCAAGACGGGCCCGCCGGGACGAAGGGCGTGCGCAGCCGGAGGAACGGCCCTCGGAACATCCCGGAGTTGTCGTCCCCGAGAAACCTGTGCAGCGCCTTCCGCGCTCCCTCGTCGGTCAGCGCGTAGGTCGTGGAGAGGTACTGGAGAAGGCTCTCCTTCAACCCCTCCGCTTCGAGCGTCGGCCTCACCGCTTCGGCACCTCCTGCTTGACCGGGTCCCACTTACCGGCGGCGACGGCGTCATCCAGCCGCTTCTGGAAGTAGGCGTGGGCTTCGCGCATTTCGGTCTCGCGGTCGGCTTTGTAGAAGGGGGCGGTGTAGCCGTCGGGGACGGGGGTTTGGGGGGCGGGGTTGTTGGCGGGGTCGACTTGGTGGGCTTCGAAGGCGGGGTCGGCCTGGTACTTCTCGAACTGCTTCCAGCTGTCCTTACTCTGACTGTGCCCCAGGGAGTACCGGCCGCTGGCGATCTTATTCTCGGCAGCATCGAACCAGGTCACTCGATCGAAATCCTGCATGATCGGGAAGCGGGCTCGGTACATGGTGATGAGAGTGTCGGCGTCGATACCGAGCCACACCGCAACAAGTGCGTCGATCTCTACAAGGGCAGCACGTCGGGCGTACTCGGTACGGAGAGGGGTCTCGCGCTGCCAGTTGGGAGTAACTTCATGGAGCTGAGTGCCCATCAGAGGCCAAGTGCGCGCCCACGGCTCGCACTCGGTCCACTTCAGGTTGTGCAGCTCCTGCCAGAGATCAGCATAAGCATCAGTGAGGCAGTTGAGGCGCAAGATACGGAGAAGAAGAGCGGGCGCGAGAGGATGATCGCTCTGAGGTGCCGGCATGATGTGTGCACCAGCCACCTGGAGGTCTCCGCGCCCTGTCGTGCGAACGAAGTAGTCCAGAGGCAAGGCCGCCCAGAACCCCGCCGCCAAGCTGGTCGCTCGGTTTGCAGGAAGGGCTGCACTGTGAACCATGTGTACGTGCCTAGCCCCGGGCGGAATAATCGCGGCATAGAGAGCCCGCTCCGTGTCCGGCGCAATCTGCCGACGCCACGCGAGCCGATAGAATTCCGTGTATGGTTTCGTCGCCCGCTCAACAAACACCTTGTCTACGGACTCGTACTCGACTTCCCCTGGCAGGCATTCCAGTCTTTCAGCCAGCTGCGCTCTCACTGCCAGGATCGCTTCCTGTGAAGACCGAAGTCGCTCCAGCTCAGCGTGGTTCAACCATCGGTCCGTCTCCTCTTCATACGTCGCTTCATCTGCAACGCACCTGTATTCCGTTTCCGGGACAGCGTCCGATGACAGTTTCAAGGGGTTGAGCCCACGCAGCTCGCCGCCACCCTGGCTTGGCTGCTTAAAGAACGGGTTGGCGACGCCTAGCTGTGGCCCCTTTAGCACGACATCTACCCAGGTATCTGCCTGGTAGTCCAAACGATTGGGAACGTTCGTGTTGTACTCAATCAGCCTGGCGTCTCCGTTCGGCCCATTCATAGCTTTCTTGGCATTAGTCTCGTTGAAGCCTTCTGAAATTTGGGGCAGCAAATGCACGAGACGCAGCGGGTAGGCTGCGAGAGCATCAATGGCTGGGTCCTCGGCAGTGCTCACCGGAGTGAGGAGGCGCGAAGATTCAACAGGTAGGTCCTGCTCACCAGCAAGTCTCTGCCAGCGCGTCAGCGTCTCAGTGGTGACGTGCACGACGCGCTTGAGGTGCGGCCTCTCGTCCCAGTCACCACCAAACTTCACACCCGGCGCATCCCCCCTTCCGTCATGTGCCGCTGATTGCCGCAACGCATCTACAGAGAAAAGCCAGGATAGGTGTTGGAAGTCGATCTCTCCACGTGTGCCATAAATGTGTACACCGAAGTGGCTGGAACGCCCTACGGGCGGCGGGAAGAATCGGTTTCCCGCGTTAACGAAGTCCCCATGGACCCGCAATCTGCGGTATGCGTTCTCCCGCAACGCCGCTTCTCTGTCTCCGTTGAAGTGCGTGTCTGGATGAACCATCCCTGCACAACCGAAGGCCGCAGTGTGATCCCAGACCTGACACATAAAGGCCCGATATAGATCCGGGCGGCTTCCCGCGACCAGCGGATACACCTGCGGCGCCGCTAGATGGTCGGCCATAGATACCGTGGCCGTCACCTCGCCGATGGTGTAGGCCACGACTTCGGCTTTGGCCAACTCGGCGGTGCGCCGCCGCTGCTTCTCGGCCGCCGGAGGCTTCTCCGTCAGCATGAACCACGGCTCGAACTCCGCGATGACGGAGTTCTCCTTCCACTCCGGCCGTACCCACGGCGGATTCCCCACCTGAAGGTCGAACCCACCACCTTCGGCGAAGGCGAGCGCAAAGTCCAACTCCCAATGCAGGAAGCCCTGCTCCTCCGCGATCTCCCTCACGACCCCCATCCAGGGGTACCGCGCCTCCGGGTCGGTGCGGTCCATCCACATCTCGTCCAGGAGCAGCTTCTCGTACTCCCCCAAGTCCTTGAGGTTGTCGAGGTCAGATCCAATACTGCCGTCGGGGACTGGGCCCACCCCGAGCATGGACTCCAGGAAGTCCAGCCAGTCGTTCAGGTCCTTCAGCGGAATGACAGGGCGGCGGCGCTTCGGCGCGGGGCCGGTCGACTTCTTGCGCTGCTTCGGTACGCCGGCCTTCTGCACCTCGTAGAAGTAGTCACCCTCCGCCTCCATGTTCGCGTCGTCGAGGGAGGGCTGGTCACCAGCCATCTGGAAGAGCAAGCCCGCCTGAGCGAACCGGGGCGCAGACTTGCTCGCCACAGGAGCAGGCGCAGGTTCGTTACTCGGCCGCACATCCTGCGGCGCTGCCTGAGGCGTCTCCGGCTCCCCGAACCCGCCCAGCAACTCCTCCACGTCGACGGACTCCGCCGCGTACTCCCCGTCCGTACCATCCAGCAGACCGACCTTGTCCACCGGCCAGAACCACAACGCGCACCAGGCGTCCATCACCTGCTTCAGCCGCCAGTACGGCGTGTCCACGGCGTTGAACAGGTCCGTGTAAACCTTCTCCTTCGACAGCCGCGTCGCAGCGCCAGTCTCGGCCCGGCGCAGGAAGGCGAACTCCTCGCTCTTCGGGTCGGCTTCCCAGACGTCGATGCTGCGGGCGATCTCCCGCTCCGACAGCTCCATCCGCTTGACGACGAGCTTCCACAGGAACTCCGCGCGCCGCGCAGCGTCCCGCAGCCGCGTGTACTGCGAGGCGGCCTCGTCACCGGTCTTCCGGTCGACCCTCGGCGTGCCGGCCTGCGTGTACTTCCTCTCCGGCTTCTGGAGGACGCCCTTCTTCCACTCCTTCAACTGCTCCACGCCGTCCCCGGCCAACTGCCCGAGCAGCTTCTTCGCATCACCGCCCGCCCGCGTCACCGCCGCCCAGCCCGGCGTCGGCAACAGGAACTGGTGCACCGCACCTTCCGGCAGCGGCAGTTCCTGCCCGCCAGCCTCGTTGTCGCGGAACGGCAGTCGGGTGGGGGACAGGGTGTCCTTGTCCACCAGCCAGCGCGGCTTACCCTTCTGCGGCGAGACGTCCCCCGCCGCATACACCGCCCGCCGCCCCCCAATCAGCGAGTTACCCCGCCGCAGGTGCAGCCCGAACCATGGCGCCCGCATCCCCGGATGCATGGTGTTGAGCCACAGCGAGACCTCCGCCAGCTCCACACCCGTCCGGTTCAGGTCCACGCCGTACGCGTTGTGCAGCGCGATGTACGCCTTGACCTTCTGCTTTTCCGTCAGCGCCTGTGCGGTCGGAATCGACCGGCCCAACTCGTCCTGCCGCCGCCGCAGATACTCCTCGGCGACCTGGTTGATCGCCTCGTTGAGGAACGCCCCGGAACCGAGCGCCGGCTCGCAGATGCGGTACTTCAGCAGCTCCGAAGCCCGGGTCTTGATGACGTTCCCGGCCTCGTCCTTCTCCTGGTCCAGGCGGTGCTTCAGGGCCAGTTCGACGGTGACCTTCGTCAGCGACTCGGGGGTGTAGTACGAGGCGGAGGTCTCCCGGTCACGTCCGGCGAGGCGATAGACGAACGTCCCCGCCGGGTACTTCTTCGGCCCGCGCAGGCCCTTCTCCTCGCGGTCCCGCTCGTCGTACTGGACCCAGGTCTTCTCGTCGTACTCCTTGAGCCGGTGCGAGGGGACGAGCCACGACCCCTTCTCCGGGTCGCCGCCCTTGGCGACCTCTGACAGCTCCTCCTCGGCGATGATGCCGGTGTACGACATCAGGCCCTCGTAGACCGCGCCGAGCTGGTTGATGCCGAGGTTGCGGTACGAGATGAAGCCGCCGCGCTCACCGCGCCGCTTGGCCTTCTTCATGGTCAGCAGGCGCAGCACCTCGTGCAGGGCGCTGTTGCGCAGACGCAGATCGAGCCAGGCCGGGCCCTCGGGGCTGTCCTCGTCGCGGCGCGGGTCGCGGGTGCCGCGGCCGATGAGCGTCACCGCCGCCGGTTCGAAGAGTTCACTCCGCAGCGGTTCGAAGCGCAGGCCGCGTCCCTCGCTGCGCTGCTTGGCCTTCTTCTTGCGGGTCTCGGCGTCGTCGCCGTCCAGCTCGTCCCACGGTTCGGTGCCGTACTCACGGTGTCCGTAGTTGACCTTGTTGAAGAGGAGGTCGAGGGAGTCGTGCAGGTGGGTGCCGTTGCGGGCGGTCTCGTCCGTGAGCTGGGCGTCCCGCTCGACGATCTCGCGCAGGCGGGCCACCGAGTAGCCGGCCTCGTAGGTACCGTCGTCGGCCGGGAGGATGCCCAGTTCGGGGCGGGCCTCGGCGTACAGGAGGAACAGGATGCGGTACAGGTAGCGCAGCGCCTCGCGGGTGAGCTGCCGGGCGAAGGGCTCCCCCGGCTTTTCGAGGTCGCGCGGTACGAGACCTGCCTCCTCGAGTCGGACCAGGACCTCGTTGGCGATGATCTCGACGGACTTCTGGAGACCCTGACGCAGCTCGCCGGAGACCCCGACCGCGTTGTCCCGGGACGCCTTGACCAGGGCGTCGATGGCGGGGCCCTTGCCGTCCTCGGCCGGGGCGAGCGCGTCGTGGCTGAACAGACCGGCGATGGTGGCGAGTTCACCGGTCTGGCGGCGGTCGTAGCGCTCCAGGGCCGCGTCGAGGTTGGCGGCGAGGTAGCGGCCCTCGCCCCACGCCTGCCGGTCGGCGAGGACGATGACGCCGCCGCAGAGCAGCAGGACGAAGCGCGGGGCGCTGCCGCCCTCGCCGCCCAGTTCGCTCTGGAACAGCCAGGTGGCGAGCGCGTGGCCCGACTCGTAGGTCTCGCCGTTGCCCACCGTCCGCAGCGGGTGGAGCAGACGGCCGTAGCCCTCGGCGTCCAGGGCGGTGTCGTTGCTCGCGGACCAGCCGCAGTCGACGGCGACGATGCCGTCTCCGTGCCAGGCGACCTTGACCGTGTGGTCGCGTCCGGCGCGGTGGACGGTCAGTTCGCGAGGACCATCGGTCTCGGCGTCGGCCCCCGGGTAGCCGAGGGCGGTGAGCACCTTGCGGTGCCACTCGGCGACGCGCCCGCGCCACTCCTCGTCCTTGTAGGTGTTGAGGCGCTCCTCGAAGCCCTCCTTGTCGGGGTGCTCGTCGTCCTCCGCGTCCGCCTTGGCCTGCTCGGCGAAGAACCCCCGGTACTTCTCGTCGAGGTAGACGGAGCGCAGGCCGCGCAGGGCGACGCGCGGTGTGGGGCGCTTGTCGTTCTCGTCGGACTCGCGGTCCGACCAGGCCGCGAACACGCCCTTCTTCAGGCCGTCGGCGAGCTGCTCGGCGAAGTAGTGGGCGGACAGGTACTCGCCGCGGTTGGAGAAGGAGTCGAAGTCGGTGCTCATCGGGCGGTCGTCTCTCCGGCGTCGGGCAGGTCGGTCGCGGCGGACCCGGTGGTGGGCGGTACGGGGATGGCGGCCAGCGGTTCGAGGACGGCCAGGAGCCGCAGCAGCGGGGCACCCGAGGTCCGCAGGGAGCGGATCAGCGTCCGGCGCCGGTCGGCCGTGAGGTTCACGTCGTTCTTCTTCTTCTGGGAGCGGCGGGCCTCCGCGGTGAACAGCGCGGCCTGCTTCCACTCGGTGACGCGCTTCTCGAACGGCGCGAGCACGGCTTCGATCTGCTGCGTGTACGCGGCCTCACGTCCGGCCAGGAACCGGCGAGCCTCACCGACCGCGGCCGGCACCCAGCGCTGGAGGGCGTCCTTGTTCACCGGGGCGGCACGCCCCGGCATGCTCGGGCCGACCCGGCAGGCGGCGAGGAAGGCGTTGTCCATGCGGTAGGTGCGCGGTGCGTCGGGCAGGCCGGTGACGGCCATCCACTCGACGACGGTGGGACGTCCGGCCTTGTTCGAGTAGATGCCCTGGAGGAGGTAGACCGGGCCGGCGAGCGCGGCGGGCAGCTCCGGATCGATGTCGGCCGCCTTGTCGAGGTCCGGGTCGAAGGCGAGCACGAACGCCTCGTCGTGGCGGAGCGCGGCGAGCGCCTTGTCGGTGACCCAGTCCAGGACGGGGTGCACGTCGGAGACGTAGCTGACGTTCGGCCACTGGCTGTCGGACTCCTCGCGGGCCACCTTCAGGCGCTGGGCGGCGAGGCCCTTGTCGAAGGTGAGGCGGATGCGCGCCTCCCTGTTCGCCGTGGGGAGGATCTCCTGCTCGGTCAGATAGGACTTGGGCAGGGCCTTCAGCCGATGGAGGAGGTCCGGCGGCGGCTGGAAGGCGATGGTTCCGTCCCCTTCGCGCCGGAGCTTGAGGGCGATGTCGGGGCTGATGGGGTGGCAGACCTGGCGGAGGGCCTCGTCGAAGTAGTCGGAGGTGGCGGTGGTGCTACCGACCGTGCCGAACAGGCTGGGCACGGTGGCGCGCGGCACGTCGTCCGTCGGCTTCTTCGCCCCCACGTTGCCCATCGCCTTGGCCAGCATGGCCTTTACTCCGCCGCCCGCCGTCGACGACGACTGCTTGATCGACTCCTCGACGGTGCGGCCGGCGATGAGGTCGCGGGTGAGCCGGTCCTCTTCGTCCTTCGCTTTGTAGATCCCGGTGACCGCTTCCGCGGTGCCCTCGATGCGGTGCGCCTCCTCCTCGCGGGCGAGCAGCTTGGCGCCGACGAGGCGGTCGTCGAGCGGCAGGGGCTCGCCGGTTGCATCGTCCGTGCGCCACTCGACGTCGCTGGTCAGCACCAGGGCCCGGAACCGGGGGTTCTTCTTCTGCCCGTACCGGTCGATGCGGCCGTTGCGCTGTTCGATGCGGATCAGCGACCACGGGAGGTCGTAATGGATCAACTCGCTGCACTGCTGGTGCAGGTTGACGCCCTCGGAGGCCACGTCGCCGGTGAACAGGAGCCGGACGGGCTTCGTGGCCAGCCCGAACTCCTCGACGATGCGCTGCTGCTCCTCCTCACCGGTGGCGTCGCCGTGCATGACCTCGACGACCCCGCCGTACGCCTTCCAGGGCTTGGAGTCCTCCTCGGCTTGTTCCAGCTTCGTCGTCCGCGGGAAGCCGAGCCGCTCCGGGACGGTCTCCGCCAGCCACTTCAGGGTGGGGATGCGCTCGGAGAAGACCACGACACGGGTGTCCGAACCGGGCTTGACACCGATTTCCTTGAGGACTTCGATCAGGGCTTCGAGCTTGGAGGAGTCGTCGTCGCCGAGGTCGTTCGCGAGCCGGGCCAGGTCGACGATCGCCTTCCGCTCGATCTGTCGCGCCGCCTCGAGCTGGGCGGGGTCCTGGCCCTTGCGGCCCTTCAGGGGCTTCTCGAGGGTCTTGGTCCGGGCGGCGACAGAGACCTGGAAGGCGCGGTGGGAGGAGAGGAACGCCTTCAGCAGGTTGTAGGCGACCATCGAGTCCACGCACACGGAGGAGGCCGCCGGGTCTCGCGGGATCCAGCGCGCGGCGAGCTCCTCCAGGACCGCCTCCTCCTTCGCGGTCGCCTTGGCGAGCACGGGGCAGGACGGGCCGCGGTCCGCCCATTCGCCCTTAAGGGAGTCGCGTACCTCGCGGTCCGTCTTGGTGCGGCGGATGTATAGGTGCCCCAGGTCCTTCACGTCGTACGACGACGAATCGGCGATCGCCGCCTCGTCCAGCATGCCGATCAGCTCGGCGAAGGACTCGGCGTCCCCGTTGTGAGGAGTGGCGGAGGCCAGCACGAAGGCGTCGCTGCGGCGGGCGAGGAGGCGGGCCAGGCCGTTGTTCTTCGTGCCCCGGTTGACCAGGTTGTGCGACTCGTCGATGACGACGGCGTCCCACTCGGTGTTCTCCAGGTGGTGGGCGTAGACGTCGCTCTTGAGGGTGTCCACGGAGATGATCGCCCGCTTGAAGTAGGCGAACGGGTTCCGGCCGGCCGGGATGTCCTGCTGGATGCGCTGGATGCCGGTGGAGTCGAGGCGGACGAGCGGGATGGAGAAGCGGGTCCACAGCTCACGCTGGAACTGTTCCAGGACGTGCGCCGGGGTGACCACGAGGATGCGCTCGCCGCGGCCCCGGCGGATCAGCTCGGCCAGCAGGATGCCGATCTCCAGGGTCTTGCCCAGACCCACCACGTCCGCGATGAGCACGCGTGGCTGGGGGTTCTCCTTCGACAGGGCCAGCTCGGCGGGGCGCAGCTGGTGCGTCTGCTGGTCCATGAGGAAGTTGCCGACCAGCGCGAGCCCGTGCTCGGTCTGGGGCAGCGCGGTCTTGCGGATGACGGCCTCCAGGTAGAGGCGCGCCTTGCGGTGGTTCGGCGAGGAGTCGGCGACCAGGCGGGTCTTGTCGGGGTCGATCGGCTCGATGTGGTCCAGCTTGTCGTAGAAGACGGCGTCCATACCGCGCACCAGGGCGGAGACGCCGGTGACCTCGACCATCCAGCCGTCGTACTTGGTGTCGGCGACCTTCTTGACCAGCCACTGCTCGTCGCGCACCACGACCTGGGAACCGGGGGCGAAACCGGGGCGGCGCGAGCGCGGCCCGGCATCGGACGGAGCGACCGGTGCGGTCCGCTCGCGGACCATCGAGCCGTCCACCGAATCGAAGGTCCCCTGGTTCATCGACGTCGTGCCGTCGACCGCCCCCGCACCGCTCACGAACCGCTCCGTTCCTTCATCGTCCCTGACGTCCCGCATACCGTTCCTACTGCCGCTTCCCGGTGTCCTCGCCCGCCGCGAGTGCCGACGCGCCCCGTCGGTCTCCACATGACCGACCTGCCTGCTCGCCGCATGTCACAGGGCCGGTTGCATCGCGTACCGGGCTCTCAGCTCCTCGGCCACCTTCTGCGATGCCGGCTTCCGGCCGGGCCTGCGGGGCGGCTCGACGGGCATCCGCTCGACGGAACGGGAGGCATCGGTACGATCCGCGCCGCCCGACGACACGGCCGCGGACCCGGTGGGGGCCTCGTCCGCCCGTTCCGCTCCGGAGGCGCTGGACTCCTCCCCGTCCCCGTCCCCGTCCCCGTTCTCGGACAGGTCGGGGCGGGCGGGGCGGTCCAGTGGACTGTCGACACCGTCCTCGTCCACGACCTGCGTGTGCACGTCGAGCGCGTCGCCGTACTGCACGGCGATGCGCTCCCACACCGTCGGCGAGGGGCCGGTGCGGCCCTCCGCTGTGCCGAAGGGAGCCACGCTGTCGATCAGGGCGTACCGCGCCTGTACGGGTGCGAACCCCGCGCCCCTCATCAGTGCCACGCACTGGTCGGTGACCTCCGCGAGCGCGGGCCGGTCCTCCGGGGCATGGGCGAGCATCGCCGTGACCAACGGGACGAGGGCCTCGGGGAGCCCGGAGAGGTCCGGCGGCTGGGTCTCGTCGGTCACCTGGGCGACGATCGCCGGCCAGCCGCGTCCGTCGTACGGGTAGTGGCCGGTCGCCGCGTACAGCAGGACCGTGCCCAGGCCGTACACGTCGGCCGGAGCCTTCACCCGGGAGCGGCCGAGCGCCTGCTCCGGCGGCATGCAGCGGACCGTGCCGATGATCATGCCGTCGTGCGTGAGGGTGTCCCTGCCCGCGTCCATGAACGCGCCCAGCCCGAAGTCGATCAGGATCGGGCCGTACTCGCCGAGCATCACGTTCTGCGGCTTGAGGTCGCGGTGCAGCAGATCGACGGAGTGCACCGCCTCCAGGCCCTCGGCGAGCAGCGCGCCGAGACTGGCGACGAGCGGCACCGGGAGGGTTCCTGCCCTCTCCACCTGCTCGTGGACGGTCAGCCCGGGCACATACTCGACTGCCATCCACGGCTCGTCGGCGTAGGGGTCGGCGTCGAGGAAACGGGCCACCCGGTTGGTTCCGACGACCGTCCGGGCGATCAACGCCTCTCGCTCGAAGCGCGCTCGGGTCGCTTGATCGAGTCTGTCGTTCCTGATCACCTTCACCGCGACCGGGTCGCCGCCGGGTGAGTAGGCCAGATAGACCTGTCCCATGCCCCCCGCGCCCAGCTCGCGCTCAACCGTGTACCGGCCGATCTGCGTGGGCACCTCAGTCATCTATGCCGCGCCACCCTCTCGTGCCCACCTGTCCGGGCACGTCACACTTTTACCGAAGGTTCACCCTATCGCTGGGTCGGAGTGCCGTCATCGGGTTCTCGCCCTCTGACATCGGCGGACGCGGAGCCGGTCAGGAGCGGGACCCGCTTTCGACCACTGCTCACCGTACGCATTCCCGAAGCTGCCGGGCGAACGAGGTCAAGTCCCTCATGTCCTCAGCCGGCAGCGGATCGTCGTCGAAGTGGGCGATCCTGTTCCTGATGTCCTGCACGCGCTGGAGATGGTGGACGAACTGGCCGCGGTCCAGTCCAGGGCGGCCCAGGGCGTTCCAGTTGTCGTCCGCGCGCTGCGCCAGGGCGGGCTTCTTCTGCTGAGTGCCGTCCAGGAGCAGGACGTAGTCGCCGAACATCAGGTCTTCCACCTTGCCGGTGCGGTGCTCCGGCTTCCGGTTGGTCGCCTGCACCGCGCGGACGGCTTCGGCGTCCAGGCGGGCCCCCAGCCAGCGGCGCAGCAGCGACTCGATCTCCCCGAGAAGGAAGAAGGGCCGGGCGGTGTTCTGAAACCGGCGGACGATCTCCTGATACGTGACGATGCCGGATATTCGGCCGTCCTGCCCTCGCACCAGCACGTACCCGTGATCGACGAGCATGGGCAGACAGCTGAACAGGTCCTCCCGGCTGTCGAACACCGGCAGCGACTCCTGCTGCATGGCGTTCTCCAGAGTGAGATCCCAGCCGTTCTCGTACATGAGGGCGATCGACTTCCAGGTGACCACTCCGTGGAGCTCGGTCATGTTGCTGACCACGGGGATCTGGTTGTAACCCTCATGGCGCATGAGATAGGTGGCCTGGCTCAGCGCGGCGCCGCGGGAGACACACTGGAGGCCGCCCACGGCCGAGGGCAGGTCCCCCAGCAGCAGGCGCTGCGGCAGCGCTCCCGGAGGCAGGGGATCGGCCGGCACGGCCGGATCCTCCTCGGGTGCCACCGTCGGGGTGGCCGCGACCGGCACGAGCCGCACCCGGGCGAGGGACGGGCAAGTCGAGAAGTCGGGGAGCGTCGTCAGCCCGGCGGCGGCCAACGACTCGCTCATCTCCCGGATGACGCCGGCCTGCCGCACCCGCACCTCGTACAGCGCCAGCAGCTCCGACAGGGCGAGTTCCACACCTTTGAGGGCGATCAGCTGTGCCGTTGTCGGCTTCTTCATCAGCGCTCCCCCTCCTCGTCCGCCATGCCGCGGACGACCGTGGTGCGCTTGCCCATGGCCTGGTACACCAGGTCTTCCAACGCGGTGGCACGCGCCTCGAAGAACGCGACGTAGTCGTTGGCTCGCAGGGCCTTCGCGTCGATGAGATGCGTCGAGATCACATCGTCGAACCACTCGGAGCGCATGTCGGCCGCCGCCGCGAGGGGCTCCAGGTACGCGGCCGGGGCACCGCTGAGGGCCTGGGCCGCGCGGAGCGACAGCGGGGTCTTGTTGATGATGGAGTTGGCCGGGTAGCGCTCGTCGAGGTTCCGGCGTATCCAGTTCTTCGGGAAGATCTGGTGCACGTCGACGCCGTATTCCACCAGCGTGCCCGGAGCCATCGGGCCGTCGGTGTAATGCCAGTCCACTGCGCCCTGCCGGATCAGGAGCGCGAAGATGCCCTTGTATGCGGCGCTGTTGCGGGTCTTGAGGGTGAACAGGCGCTGCGGGTCGAAGAGGGAGTCGGTGATCGTGTCGGGGACTTCGGTGCCGCCACGGATCCACGAGATCAGTTGCTCCACGTCACGGGTGAAACGGGTCTCCGTGGAGCCGCCGTACATCTCGCCGAGGACGCCACACCAGTACCACTGCGTGACCTTCTGAGTCGCCTCCGGGGTATCGAGATCTTCACCTAGGATCGCCCGGACCGCGGCCAGCGGAACCACCTGGGTTCGGTACGGAAGGTCCGCGGCGTGGACGATGCACTGCGTGAACAGAAACTCTCCGACCCATTCGAAGGCGTCTTTGAGGCGGGGGGCGAGCTCCTGGAAGTCCTCCAGGGGAAGCTCCAGCAGGTCACGCCGCTTGCAGGAGACGCCCACCGTGGAGTCGAGCAGCTTGCGGTTCCATGTCCGCACCAGGGCCACCGCCTGGAGGAAGTCGCTGTTGGTCAGACCGTCGTCGAGGTCAACCTCGAGGCGGCCGAGCACCGGGTACCGCTCCGCCACCTGCTCCTTTATCGAACGCCAGACAGAGGGGAGGTCGTAGTAGTCGCCCGTGCGACTCGTGTACCCACGATCCCCGGCGTAGGTGGCGGTCAGCAGCTCGAAGACGTTGAGTGGAACGCCTCCGGTGTTGACTCGTTCGAAGACGGCACAGACGGCGTCCATGGACGTCGACGAGGACAAATTGATCATCGGCACCTGGAACGACCGGACGGGGTGCAGCACCTGGTCCTCGAACTTGATCCAGAGATCGAAGTTCTGCGCCTCGTCCGCCTTCTCGTACTCGCGACGCCATGCATTGACCCTCTGGGTGTCGAAGACGATCCGCAGGGGGAACAGCCCCGCGGCGCATTCACCCGAGGTGTCAGTGAGGTCGTGCACGACCTTGCGCCCGAAGTCCCTGCGCAGGATGCGGTCCTCCGGCACGGAGACGATCGCCTCGTCGCGGTCGGACGGTGAACCGGTCGCCTTCGCTATGTCGACGTAGTACCAACGGCGGACCGACTTGCCCCGTGTGTCCACGGTCCGTACCGGCGCATCGGCCACGTACAGAGCCTGGAAGAGCGACGTCAGACGCTGCTGGCCGTCCAGCAACAGGAGACTGGGATCCCGCTCGGCAACCGACTCCGCACCCGTGAGCGGCCTGGTGCGAAAGCGGGAGGCACCGCCGGTCTCCAACGTCATCGTGACGCCCAGGGGGTAGTCGAGCGTCACGGTCGCGATGATGGCCCGGATGCGGTCGTCGTCCCACTTCCAATCCCTCTGGAAGTCGGGGAGCTGAAGCCTTCCCGAGGCGACGTCACCGAGCAGCGTCTTGAGATTTGCACTGTCCAGCCCTGCCACGTGCCCCGTTCCCCACCCTCGCGTCTTCGCGGACAAGGCATTGCACCAAGGGAAACTTGTGCCGTCAACAGTTACTTGACGCCACGTCATCTATCGCAATAGGGCTGTAAGCCGCCGTCACCCGGCACCGGGATGCTCAGAGCCGGCAGCTTCGCCTGGTCGTTCACCAGCCGGTTGAGCCTTACCGGCGCCCTCCGCGCGCTACCCCTTCCCCAAGGGCGAGCACTGATAGCGCACCCCCCGGCTGACCATCCTGAAGCGGTCACGCCCCTGGGCCGAGAACGGGTTCGGCAGGTCGAAGATGCGGCGTTCCTCAGGGACGAGGGCCGAGGTAATCAACAGGATGCGGTAGCGGTTGCCCCGGGCGTGGCGGCGGGCCGCTTCCACCTCGGACGGTCCTAGTTCGAACTCAACCCGCTCAGCGCATGGGTCGCTCAGTGCCTTCACCTCGTACAGCCGGGTGGTGTCACGCCAGGTGACCTCGAAGTCGTAGCCCAGGGAGTCGGACGCCTCGTCGTCGCCGTTGACGACGGCCGCATAGCCCGAAATCCACCGCACGTCGGGGTAGTGGCGCTGGAGCCAGGCGCGCGCGGCCACCTCCCCTACGAGGCCGATGGCGGACCGCTGGTCCTCGGTGGTCCGCTTCATCTTCGCGACGACGATGCGCGGCTTGCCGGAGGGTCCGCCTCCGCTACGTGGCCGGGGCACGCCGGCCACGGTGTCCAGGCGCACCCTGCCCGACTGGGCGAGGAAAGCCTCGTCGATGGTTCTCGATGCGATGTCCGCGATGGTGGAGAGCTGGTCGCTTCCGACCCTGACCTCGGCATCCCCGATGGTGATCGTGCGCGGAGCGACGGTGGTGGAGACACCGGAATCCCGGGCGCGTATCGCCGTCTGCGCGAGGTCCTTGTCGGTAAGGCCCAGCGCCGCGGGGTCTGCGGCGTGAGGCATTCCGGCGGGCCATCCCACGGCGCGTCCGACCGCGTCGAGCAGACGGCCCTCGCTCAGCGGCAGCAGGTCCCCCAGCCCGGTTCCGTCGATGAAACTCCTGCATTCCAGCAGCACCGCCCCGTGCCACCCCGCGGGCACCTGGACGCCGTGACGGCGGCACCAGGCGGTCACCAGTGGGGGCAGCACCGGCACGAGCGCGTCCAGAGCGGCCGTGTTGCGTGCCCGGAGCCGGTCGAGGGGCTCGAGTTCAGTGGGCCGTTCGAGGTCGTCGTCAGCTCCGTGCGCCCGGAGCCATTCCCGCACCCTGTCGGTCATTGCTTCCTCCGGCGGGGTGATGAACTGGGCAAGCCAGTCCGGGTCGGGCTGGAGGTCGTGAAGACCGCGGGCCGCGGCGTAGCCGGAGATGTCCTCACCCTGCTGCGCGGCGACGGCGTATCGCTCGCGGAGCCGGTCGATGAGGATTCCGGAGCGTGCGCGTACGAAGTCCCCGAAGGCCTGTTCGTGGCGGTCGGGGTAGTACTCCGGGGAGTACCCGAGGGCGACCAGTGCGGCGTTGAACTGCTGGAAGTCGAGTTCCAGTTCGTCCCTGAGCTCCGCCGGCCTCGTGCAGGAGCGGGCCAGGGCCACCAGCTCCGCCGGCGGCAGCGGCAGGCCGGGCGCGAGCCGGTCGATGATCCCGACGAGTTCCCGCTCGCCGGCCGCACGACCGAGGAGGTGGGCGGCCTCCTCGTCCCAGGCGTCGGCGGCCAGGCATGCCAGTACCGGGCGGAGCAGTCTCACCGTGTCCTGCACGTCACCGGTGAGGTTGCGCCGGATCTCGGCGACCTTGGCCTGGGTCGTGTCCAGAGCGGCGGCGAGAACGGCGTCGTCGACGAGCGTCGGGCTGCTGCCGCCGAAGCTCCGCTCGAGTTTGACGAGGACCAGTTCCAGCGCGTCCTGCAACCACGGCCTGCCCAGCAGTTGTGCGACGGCAGGTGTCGCCGCCTGCAGTTCGTCCCACCCCTCGTCGCTTCTCCAGACGACCACCGTGGGGTACTCGTCGTCCGGCAATGGCAGGGCGCGCGTCGACGACGGCGGTTCGGCCGGCGTCCCGGAGACGGTGATCTCCACATCGTCGGCGTGCACGACGCGCATGCTTCGGAGTCGTTCGAGTGCGGCCCGGACACTGCGCTCGCTGCGGCGCACGAATGCCCCGGACTTGAGTTCCATGGCGAGGGCGACCACGGTGACCAGCCACTCCCGTTCCCGGATGAACACCGCCGCCTGACTCGACGGCGTGATGGGGGCGCCGTTGCGATGACGTACCTGCACGTTGGTGGTCGACGTGCGCTGCACTCTCAGCCCGTTCGCCTCTGCCAGGCGGACGACGGCGTCACCGGACTCCGCCGGGGCGACGAGGACGGGATGCCCCGCCGGCTCGATGAGCGCCTCCTTCAGGGGATCCGCCTCGTCGCAGACGATGACGGGTGCTTCGTCGGCCGACGGGATGAAGGTGCCGAGCACGTGGGTGCGGCTGACCACGAGGCGGACCTCTTCACGCGGCGCCCAGGGCCACCGGCCCGTCCGTACGATGTTCGACCACGCCCGTTCGTAGTGGCGTTTGAAGGAGACGCTGAGGTACTCGGGCACGTCGCCCTTGTCGAGCACGTCAGCGAGCTGACTCACCGCCGCCCCCGCGTGCTGCGGATCTTCCCACCTGCGCAGGCCGAGCCGGAGCATCCGCTCGACGACATTCCTGTCGGCGAGCAGGCGGCGCGTCGACAAGGGCAACGCGGAGACGAAGGCCGGGAGTTCCCCGTCGGTGCTGAACCAGGCCCGCCGGGGTACGACGAAGGAGGGACCATCCGGCTCCTCCACGGGCAGCCAGGCCATGCCTCGGAGGTAGGAGACCAAGGGAGTGGGCCAGGTGTGCGCGTCCTTGAAGGAGTAGGTGGGCCTGTGCACGGTGACGGTGAAGACCTCCTCGCCCCAGGTGCGCAGCCCGTGCATCAACAGCTCGGCGAACTCGCGCCGGGCGGCAGGCCCGAGCCCGGCCACTTCGGTCGCTCCCGCCAGGTGGGCAGGCGGGTGCGTGAACTCGTAGAGCGTGTAAGGGTGCTGGAATCGGGTCCAGTCGCTCCTGACGTCGGCGCACCAGGCATCGGTGAGCGTGTCCCCCAGCCCGAAGCCCGCGGCGAGTTGCGTGAGGCGCAGTTCGTGTCCCTGGCGGGCTCCCAGTCGCTCCCCGACGGTTCCCGGCCGCAGGCCGTCGCACACACCGAGGGATTCCAGGAACTCGGTGTAGGCCGCCCGGTCCCGTACCGGCGTGGGCCAGTCGTCGGGGCCGCTGATCCACTGGTCCCGCTGGGCTGCCAGAGCCGGGATCCCGGATCCTCCCTCGGCGAGGAACCGCTCCAGCCGCCGCGCTCCCTCGGTGCCCCAGGCGGGTGAGAAGGAGCAGCATGCGGCCCTGCCCCACCGGCCGGTGTCGGCCAGTGGCAGCCGGAAGGGAATACGAGCCAGCCGTCGGCGCTGGGCCTGGGTGAGCAGCGGGTACTGCCGAAAGGCGAAGGTGAGGGCGTCGCGGCCGAGCGCCTCCGAGGGGTGGCCGCAGAGCAGGTCTTCAAGTGCGTCGAAGACCCGATCCAGTTGGTAGGGGCGCACCAGTTCGTTGCGCTCGAGGAACCCGCGCCCGGCGCTGTCCCAGGCGATCGCCGGGTGGGTGAATGAGATACGGCGCCGGAGTGCCTTGAGATCACCCGGGACCCGGGTGGCGGTCTCACCGTCCGCGATGTCGTCGGGCTCGGGGTGGAAGAAGACGGTCGCGTCCTGCCTGCCGGAATCGGTCCTGCCGCCGAGGGCGCTTCTCAGACGCATGTCCTGATCGAGGATGATGCGTCGGCCCCGCAACACACCGTGGTCCCGGGCGAACGCATGGGACAGGTCGCTGTAGAAGTCCGCCCATACCTGCCCCTCCGGTTCCGTACCGCCGAGCAGAGACCGGGCCACGGCTTCTGCCCAAGCGGCGGCCAGGGGCGCCGGCGGACGGAAGGGCCTGGAGATGACGGCTCTGCACAGCTTGTCCAGACGCGCGTGGCGGACAGGGCCGACAGACGGGGTCAGCAGGTCGGCTCCGGCCGTCGTGAGTGCCTCGGTGGTGAGCACGCGCCAGGAGCGCTTGCCGTCGGGCCAGCCGTAGGAGTCCTGCAACGAGCCCCACGCCTCCCTGCCGTGCAGGGGCACGATCGGTTCAGCGGCGAGCCTCCCGTCCAGGGACGCGTCCAGCCGGTCCGGTACGTCCCAGCACAGGAGGTCAAGGACGAGGTCCGCGGCGAGAAGGTGCGGGGTCTCCGAACGAATGCGCCTGCTCAGTTCCACCGTCAGGCGGGCGAGTTGGTCAAGGAGGAAGGCGTTCAGGGCCACCGTCTCGCTGATGTCGAGGCGAGCCAGCTTGGTGAAGAACGGGGCATGGGCGTGGCCGGGGAACGGGGCGTGGACGCCCTCGGCCATCGGCAGAAAGGTGTACATGCGGCCGTTGGGGAGCGGTACGTCGAGGCGCAGCGCGACCGCCACCCATGCGTCGGCGTCCCAGTTCTCCCAGGCGGCATCGATCTCACGCGCCTGGACGCTGCGGCTGATCGCTCCGCTCAGCGCCTCGGGATCGAGCGTGCGACGCGCCAGCAGGTAGCGGCCCGCCGCAGCGAGGTCGACCTCCCGCACCCAGTCGTCCTCGCCCGTGGTGACCAGGTTTGATGTGCGCTCGGTACGCGAGAGAACCTGCCGGAAAGCGGTGTCGGAGCCGTCCCGCACCTCTACGAGGAGTTCGGCCACCCGGTCGAGGAAGAGCAGCAGCGGCGCCTCACTCTTCACCACGTCCTCCGCCTGTGCCACGGCGAGTCCCCAGGCATGCCGGTCCCGCAGCGGCAGCCGTACGACCGTGGCGTACCCGTCCTCGGCGAGTTCCTTGAGCACGGGATCGGTGACGTCGGCCGGTACCGGCAGCGCCAGCGGGGAGATGTCCTCGATCACCCTGGCCGCGAGTGCCGGGTCTTCCACGAGGGAGCGCACATCCTCGGGCCTGGCGAAGCGGAAGCAATAGCCGTCGAATACCTGGGATTCGGGGGAGGACTTCGAGTAGATCTCCGGCCAGTCCGTCACTTGCAGCACGCTGCGGAAGCCGAGGCCCTTGTTTCCGATGCCCTCACCGGCCGTCTTGCTCGAGAGGGCCAGCTCGGTGATGGCGCGGAAGTTCTTCTCAGCGAACACCGCCCCCTCGTTGGCGACGTAGAGGACGCCGCCGTCCTCCCGGGTGACCGCCAGGACGGCAATCCTTCCCGGTGTGGCTTGACCAAGTGCGTCGTGGCCGTTCTGGACGAGTTCGAGGATCGTGCGGCCCTCGTACTCTTGAGCGGCGTCCTCGCTCACGGACTTCAAACTCTCGGCGAACCGCCATGTCTCGCCCGCGTCCCTGTAGATCTCGACTCGCCGCCGGGTCAGGGCGAGTACGGCCGACCCGAATCCGTCGCACTCCGCGGCATCCCACATCGATGTCATGGCTGTTCCCCCTCGTTCGTGCACAGCCCTGCGCCTGCCAGAAGCCTCCTGGCAGTGCCCATCCAATCGAACCAGGGGGATGGTTTCCGGTGAATTCCGCATCGAGTTGTACATAGGTACCCGGCCGCTCTCGCTGCTCCACTCGCATTCAAGCGCGCTGCTTCACCGCCTACCTGCCGCCCGCGGTCGCGGTGGCGGTCGCATAACCCGGCTCCGCGGCCGCGTCCATCTCACGGTCGCGACCCGTTCGAGGGACACGCGTTGCCGTTCATTCAAGGGGGAACCACCGATGCACGACATCAGCCCCCACCACGCCTGTACGCCCTGCGCTAGCCGAGAGAGCTCCTACGGGCAGTCGGAACCCCCTGGGACTTTTCTGGGACTTCCGGCTGCATCAACGGGTACGAGGGTGAAGCAGCCGAAAGGCCATTCGCGCAGGTCAGCGACGCACGACCGTAATCGCGGCAGGTGACGGCGTCCGCTGGTCCCTTCCGGGACATCTGAACGGCGGGTACCGCCGCACCCGTCCTAACCCGTACTGAGACGCCGGAGAAGGGCGCGGTGTTCGGCCCGCGGTCCGGAGATCTCACACCCTCGCCGTTCTCACCTCTTCCGTCGCGTTCCCAACGTCGTGCGGGGGTTGCGCCTCTTGAGCCTCGCCTGTCTCTGTGGGCCGCGGGCGGCCGGGGTCAGGCGCCAGTATCCGTACGGGTTGTGGAAGAAGTCATCGTCCTCGAACCGTTCGCACTCCACACGGTTCATGATCCAGCGAGAGGCGTCCGGGGTGATGCGGAAGCCCTCGCCGTTCTGGACGCCGTGGTCCGGCTGCTCGGTCAGCAGGTAGTACCCCGCGACCTCCACGGTGGTCACCCACTCCAGCAGCACTTCCGGCTCGGGCGCGGCGGTGCTTCTGGGGGCCAGCTCCACGTCGGCCTCGCCCAGGAGGTGCATGCCGCAGCTGTAGTAGACCTCCCCGTCGTGGATCACCGGCACGACCCACGCCTGGACGAGGGCGCCGACCAGGTCGTCCACGGTCTCGGCGGCCGCCGCCTCGCTCGCCAGGGCCAGCCAGCGCTCCCGACCGCAGGCCACACCGCTGGACTCGTTCTTCACCGCGGTGGCTCCGTTGGCCAGCAGGGCCGCGGTGACGGCCAGCGCCCGGCGGGACACGTCGAGGCCGGTGGCCTGGGAGATCGGCGGTGACAGGACATAGGCGACCGAGTCGTGTGCGTCCACCGCGGCCCAGTCGTCGTCGCCGAACTCGTCGACGCCGGTGATCCGGCGGGAAGCCACCGCCGCTTCGAACGCCTCACGCATCCGGGCGTCAGGTTCCCGCTGGAACTCGTCGAGCGTGAATTCCCCCGCGCCCGCCTCCTCGACCACCCGGCTGATGACATCGGGATCCAGGCCCACGCCGACCGCGCACAGCACGTGCCTCGGCGTCACACCGGACGCCGGGACCACGAAGCGCGTGCCATCGATGACGTGTCCTTGCCACACCTTGCTCATCGGGCCAGCATCGCAGATGTGCGTACGACGTTGTGATCTCTCTGGCCCCAACAGACGTTGTGGTCCGGCCCGTTCACGCTCAGCCGCCCCAGGGGTCGAAGGACACGGCTTCCGGCGACCTGCTGCCTCCGGAGGGCATCCGCGCCGCGATCGCGGCGCTCATCGACTCCACTGCCTTCCGGGATCCGACGCACAACGCCCCGGGGCTGGGGGAGGGTGTGATGCCACCCGCCCGCGCCCCGGGGCGTCGTGCTCGTGCTGGACCCGCCGGCCGTCAGTTGTCCTTCGGCATGGGCGCGTCCTGGGCTTTCCTCATCTGCTCGGGCGTCCAGTAGTCCCGGACCTTCTCCGGATCCTGCCGTACCTCGTTGACCGTGGTCCCGGAGTCGGGCTGCGGCTCGGGTTCTGCCGCGGTGGCCGCGGTACGCCAGGCGGCCACGGCGACGACGGATGCGACAAGGGCGGCGGCTGCTGCCCAGCGGCTCAGACTGCTGCGACGCACAGGGCTTTCTCCTTGGTCCGATTCCGGTGTCGGCTCTGTCAGGTTACGCCGCCCTGGGCGTCGTACATGCCCTTGACGCCGTCATCGAAGTAGGAGGACCTGTTCCAGCCGTCGGAGTTGACCGTGCTCATCACCCCGTTGACGGAACCGAGTCCGTTCGAGTCGTTGAACTCACGCAGCCATGGTCCACCGCTGGAACCGCCGCCGAAGTTGCACTGGATCTCGATGCGACCGTCACTGACCGCCCGCGTCGTGCCCGTGCACGCCCATTGGACCTCCCCGCCGTCGTGGTTCCCGGGGTAGCCGAGGATCGTGACGGCCTGTTGGCGCGAGAAGTTCCAGCTCAGTCCGTGACCGCCGGTGACATTGACGATCTTGTTCCCGTTGAGCGGCCAGGTGGTCACCATCGCCACGTCCCGCCTGAGATCACTGTCGTTCATCCAGGCGGTGAAGGTACGCATCTGCTTCGCGGCGAAGGTGCCGAAGGGACGCGCACCGGAGCGGTAACGCGGTACGTAGACCCAGTTGGTCATCCACGTACCGCCCTTGCCGCCGTGCACGCAGTGCCCGGCCGTGATCACCATCTGCTTCGAGCTACTGTTCAGCGCGCTCGCCGAACATGTGTAGGTGCCGCCGTCGCTGGGGTTGGTGAAGAACACCTTGCCCGCCGCGGCGGATTCGTTGATGCGCGGGGCCTTGAGGTCGGAACGCGCCGGGGCGGACGGAATCGATCCCGGCTTCCCGGTGGGGCCGGCCGACTTCGCGGGGTCCGGCTTCGCCGCGTCCGGCCTCGGCGCGGCGGGCGCCTTGTCGAGCGACACGGCCTTCGCCATTCGCTCCGGCGTCCAGAAGCGCTCCAGCGCGGCGATGTCCTTCGCCGAGTCGACCGGAGTGCCGTTCGACAGCCGTGCCGACCGACCGACGCTCGCCGCCTCGCTCCCCGAGGCGGTGAGCGCACCGGCGGTGGCCCGGGTCTTTGCCGCGGCCGGGGCCGGTGCCGCCTCGGCGGCCGTTCCCGTACCGATCAATGCCAGTACGGTGGCCGCGGCCAGCGGGAGTATCGAGTGTCTGAGACTGCGCACAAACTGCTCCTTCGATCGTCGTTGGAGTGCGTTCGATGCGGTGCGTTCGTTGCGGTGCGTTCGTTGCGGTGCGTTCGTAGCGGTGCGTTCGTTGCACAGCTGTCGTCGCCGTGCCTGCTTCTGAGGCCTGGCCGATCAGCGTGTGGAGCACAGCGAACCTAGGTGGGCCGAGTACATGCCAAACAGCCCCAGTTCGGCCGCGCTGCTCCCCGCCGCGAGGGACCCATATATTCGGTCGGTCCAAATCGCCGCTTGCTTCACGGATCGTGGAGTCCTGGGTGATGCCGTGTCCTCGGTCGCGCACGTTCTCGGGTGAACAGCACGCGGACCGGCAGGTTGCGCCCCGGGGCGATCGGGACGACCACGCCCGGCCGACACCGATGACCTACCGATGACGCACCGATGACGGCACCGCAGTCGCACGTCGGTCTGACCGCTAATCGGCCGCGCACGAGGTGCGTCAGGGCAGCCGTGACGAACGCCAATGGCTGCTTTACGCCCTCGGCGGACGGTCCGGTCCCTGCTCCCGAGCGCGGAGGGCGTATGTCACAGCAGGTACGACATCAGCGAACTTGGTGACCCATTCGGGGTGGACGCAGGCAAGTTGCCAGTTATCGGCGCCAGTTGGCACATCACGGTGTGTAGCGCTGTGAGGTGTCCGGATTTCACCCGTACGGAGTGACAGCGTTGACCCTCGCGCGGCAGGAGGTCCAGATCACGCTCGTCGGTCAGGGCCTCCGTTCCAGGTGGCGTAGCGCTCACGCGGTGTCGGTCCGGACTCGGCGCACCAGTGGTCGAACTGCGGCAGGGTCGCTCACGCCGCCGTTCGGCGTACGACCTCCGCGACCTCGTAGCCCGCCTCGACGATGGCCGCGCGTACGGCGGCGTCCTCGACCCGGTCTCCCGAGACGATCACCAGGCCCGACCTGACGTCGACGTCGACGTCAGTGACGCCGGCCACGCGTACGACCTCCTCGGTGATACTCGTGGCGCAGTGGCCGCAGGTCATTCCGTCCACGGTGAAGATCTTGCCCGCCATCGGGTCACTCCTGTCCTTCTCCTCCCCGGGCCGCCCCCGAAGTCGGCGGCGCCGGGGCCTGTGGCACGGGGTACGGCCCGACGGCCCGGCGTGTTCAGGGGGTCGGAGGTCGAGCGACCTCGAGCCGCAGTTAGGGCCGCTCCCAGGTGACCTTCGGCGGCACGGGCCCGACCGTTCCCACGCGCTCCGCGCCCATCCGCTGGCAGAACCCCTCGGCGGTCGGGTGGGACGTCACGCGCACACCGGCCAGCCCCGCTTCCCGCGCCTGCCCGAGCATGTGGTCGACCAGGAGCCGTCCGACGCCCTTGCCCTGTGTGTCGTCTGCGACGAACGCCAAGTCCAGCTCCGGCGGATCCGCCTCGGTCAGCAGGGCGTAGAAGCCCAACCCGGGGGCCGCTCCTGGCGGTTGACGTCCAGGGCCCGCAGCCTCGCGGCACTCCCGTCACCGCCGTCGTGAACACGGTGACGGTGGTGACGGGAGTGAGGGGTAACGGGAGTGGGGGGTGGCGGGGTGGCAGGGTGGCGGGGTGGCAGGGTGACGGGGTGACAGTGGCCGTAAGGGCGACAGCGGCGACGGTCCTGGCACGCCACCCACCGACCGCCGCCGGTACGCCCGCCACCCGCCGACCGCCGCCCCGCGAAACGTCAGCCCTTGTCGAGCATCTTGTTCATCTGCTCGATCTCCGCGGTCTGGGCCGTGACGACGTCCTCGGCCAGGTCGATCGCGGGGCCGTACTTCCCCTCGGCCTTCTCGGTCTCGGCCATCTCCACGGCGCCTTCGTGGTGCTCGACCATCAGCTTCAGGAACTTCTCGTCGAAGGCGGCGCCGGACGCCTTCTCCAGGTCGGCCATGTCCTCCGCGCTCATCATGCCGGGCATGCCGGACGCCGTGTCGTGACCCATGCCGGCCATGTCCTCGGGGACCTGCTCACCCCAGGCGGTGAGCCAGCCGGACATCGTCTCGATCTCCGGGTCCTGGGCACCCTTGATCTTGGTGGCGAGCTCCTTGACCTCCGGTGAGGCGGCGCGACTGTCGGCGAGTTCGGCCATGTCCACGGCCTGGCGGTGGTGCTGGATCATCTCCTCGGCGAAGCCGACGTCCGCCTTGTTGTGGCCGCCCGCCCCGGCCTTGCCGGACGAACCGGCCTTGGGGGAGCCGGACTCGGAGGCCATCGAGCCCATGTCGTGGCCGGCGCCGTCGCTGTCGCCGCCGCACGCGGTCAGGACGAGGGCGGCGGCACCGGCGGTGACGGCGAGGGCGGCACGACGGAGGAATCCGCGGGATGCGGTCATGGTGGTACTCCTGCGTTGGTTCGGATCGAGAAGTCGGAAGAGGGGCGTTCCGGGGCACGGCGCCGCGGACCGGTGGGCGTGCGGCGGCGTGCGGGCTTCTCTAGATCCGCAGGAGTTGGAGTTCGGCGAGGGACGGTGGTGCCCGGCCGCCCTCGGGGCCGGAGCCCGTCAACGACGCCCCCACGTGCCCCCGTTCGGCCCATGTCGCCACGTCGGGCATCAGCACCGGCGCCACGGCCGGGGCCTGGCCGACAAACGCCGAGGCGCAGGTCGGGTCCGCGTGGTGCAGGTGCCCCGTACCGCCGTCGGTTTCGTGACCGCACGCCCCCGGCATCGACACCCGGACGGGTGCCTCCGCGTCCGCGCTCGTCGCGCTCGCCGCCATACGGTCGTGCCCGGCGGCGGCTTCGTGGAGCGCGGGGACCGGGCCGAGACCGTGCATGCCGAGGAGGCCCAGCAGCAGCGCGCACACGAGAAGGCCGCGGGCCCGCAGGGGCGGACGCGGCCGGCGGTGCGGCGCTGCGAGGCCGGTCAGGGCCTCGTCGTGGGCACGGTTCATGGGTCCCTTGCGTGTTGTGACGACCCCCGCGGGCAGAGCCGTCAGTTCTACTAACCTACTATGGACTTACGTATTGGTTGTGCACGTCGGGTGGGGCGAGGGAGTCAGGGCATGCGCCGGCTGGGGGAACTGGAAGCGGAGATCATGGACCGCCTCTGGACGTGGAACCGTCCCGCGACGGTGCGCGAGGTCGTCGACGACATCAACCTGACCCGGCCCGTGGCCTACACGACGGTGATGACGGTCACCAACATCCTCTACAACAAGGGCTGGTTGCTGCGCGGCAAGCAGGGCCGGGCGTGGCTCTACTCACCCGTCCGCAGTCGCGAGGCGTACGCCGCCGCGCTGATGGAGGACGGTCTGGGCGCGAGCAGGGACCGCCCGGCCGCGCTGGTCCACTTCGTGGAGAACATGACGGAGGAAGAGGTGGCCGCCCTGCGCAAGGCCCTGCGGACCGTGGGACGACAGGCGAAGCCGTGAACGCGACGCCCGTCCTGGTCGTCTACACGGTCCTGGTGGGGTTCGTCGCCCCGCCGCTGCTCGTGCGGGCCGACTGGCCGCACCGGGCGCCCGCCGCCGCCCTCGCGGTCTGGCACGCGCTGGCCCTGTCGTTCTCGCTGGGTGTCGCGTTGACCGTGTACCACCTGGCCATGCCCGCCGGGCATCCGCACGCGGGACTGCTGGGTCTGCTGCACTCCTGCGGGCTCGCCGTCCTCGGGAGCGGCGCCGATCCGCGGACCGCAGCCCGGGTCGCCGTGGCCCTGCCCGCCGCGCTGGGTCTCGCCCTGGCGGGGAGCTTCGCCTTCCACGCCGTACGGGCCCGCCGGGCGCGGGCGCGGCATCGGCGGGCGGTGGACCTGGTGGGGCGCCGGTCGACCCGGCTGGGTGCCGTCGTCCTGCCGTACGACGTGCCCGCCGCCTACTGTCTGCCGGGCCGCTCGCCCCGGATCGTGGTCAGTGACGGGGCGGTGCGTGAGCTGACGGCCGAGCAGCTCGGCGCCGTGCTGGAGCACGAGCAGGCCCATGTCACCGGCCGTCATCATCTGGTGCTGGCCGCGGCGGAGGCGTTCCACTCCGTCTTCCGCCGGCTGCCCGTGGCCCGCCATGTCCGGGAGCAGACGGCGCTGCTGCTGGAGATGGTCGCCGACGACCGTGCCCTGCACGGGCATTCCCGCGAGGCCCTGGCGACCGCGATGTACGAGATGGCGGCGGCCCGTGCCCCGCGGGGCGCGTTCGGGGCGGGCGGCCGGGCGGTGCTGATCCGGATGCGGCGCGTACTCGGCCCGCCCCGGGCTCCCCACCGGGCCCTGTCCCCCGCCGTGGCCGCGCTGGCGGTGACCGTACCGCTGCTGCCGCTGCTCGCCACCTGCCCACCCGGCCTCACCTGACCCTCGCCCGCCCCGCGTCCGGCCTCGGCGACCCGACTCCGCCCTCCTGCACCTGCCCGCCCCGGCCGCGGCCGACCTGCGCCCCGCCTGCCCGTCTGCCCGGCCTGCCTCGGCTGCCCCACACCCGGCCTCCTCCCCGGCCGCGTCCGCCCGCACCCGCCCTCCCCTCCGCTTCCCCTAGGGGCTGTCGCCCCGTCCCTCACTTGATCCGGCGAGCCACGAGCGTGGTCACGTGGAGGAGATGTTCCAGCGGGCCGCGAGGGAAGCGCCGGGTCCACAGGGTCGCGAACAGCAGGGCCGCCGCCGTGAACGCGAGCAGCGCGATCAGCGCCGGGACGGTCTCCTCCTCCATGCCGACGGCGCGGATCGCGAGGATGTGCAGGACGTACGCGGTCAGGGCGATCGTGCCGACCGCGGTCACCGGGGTGGCCCAGCGGGTGAGGCGTGGCATCCGGTCGGTGACGGCGAGGCTCATGGCCAGTACGGCGAGCGCGACGCCCGTGTTGCCGAGGATCGAGAAGGTCGTCTGGCTGTGGGGCGCGCCCACCAGCAGCCATGCCGGCGGGGTGTGGTCGAGGAGTTCGCCGACGGTGTCGGACCACCAGGCCGAGGCGCCCGTGTCGCCGTCCGTCGCGGCGGCGACGGTGGCCCGCGCGTGGGGCACCAGGGTCAGGGCCAGCCAGGAGCCGCCGTGGCCGAGCACGGCCAGGGCGCCGCCGGTGAGGGCGAGGCGGACGCGGACCGTGGTCCTGGCGAGGTCGAGCCGGGCCACCGCCATGCCGGCGACCACGAACGGCAGCCACGTGAGCACCGGGTACTCCCCGGTGAACAGCAGTTCGACGACGCCGTCCGTGTCGCCGATCCGGGCCAGCGGGTCCAGGGCGATGACGGTGTCGGCCCAGGTGCCCTCGTCGATGGACCGGCGGACCGCGTACAGCGCCTGGGGCATCACCAGCGCGCCCGTCGCCGCGACGACGGCGAGCGGCACGGCCCCCAGCCGGTACAGCGGCAGGACGGCGAGGAAGATCAGGGCGTAGAAGGCGAGGATCACGTCGACGTCGGTGTCCAGGGCGGTCAGGGCGAGACCGAGGGCGAGCAGGACGGCCGAGCGGATGACGATCCTGCCCACGGCCTGCCGTCCCGGGCGCCCGGTCCTCGGGTGCGGGCGACCGGTGATGAGGACGAGCGAGAAGCCCGCGAGCAGGGCGAAGAGCGCGGAGGAACGGCCGCGGGCCAGTTCCAGGACGAAGCCGAGGGGGCCGCCCACGGTGGGGTCCGGTCCGACATGGGCGGCGTACATGCCGAGGACCGCGAGGCCCCGGGCCAGGTCGACGCCGATGAGCCGACCCGTCGGCGGCGGGGCGCCGGGGACGGCGGTCGGGCGGTCCGCCCGCACGGGCGGGGACGGCGGTGGCGGGTTGGGTGTCATGAACCTCAGCGTCGGGAGCGGGGCGGGCCGCGGGCCATCCGGCGGGCGGCCGGAGTCGTCCCCGCCGACCGGCCGGAGCCGCCCCCGCCGCGCGCCGCGCTCCCGCACCACCCCGGCCGGACGGAACCCGCGGGCGGCGCCCGCCGTCACAGGATCCGACGGCGGCCCCGGGGTGAGGGGAGCTCAGGTGATCCGCGTCATGGTGGTCGACGACGAGGCCCTCCTCCGTACGGGGTTCGAGCACATTCTCGGCACCGCGGACGACATCGAGGTCGTGGCGGCGGTGGGCGGCGGCCGGGCGGTCGCCGTGGTGCGGGAGCTGTGCCCCGACGTGGTGCTGCTCGACATCCGGATGCCGGACGTGGACGGTCTCACCGTCCTGGCGGAGCTGCGCCGGCTGCCGGACCCGCCGGTCGTCGCCATGCTGACGACGTTCGACATGGACGAGTACGTGGCGGCCGCGCTGCGCTCGGGGGCGGCCGGGTTCCTGCTGAAGGACACCGACCCCGAGCAACTCCCGTATCTCGTACGCACGTTGGCGGACGGTGGAGTCGTCCTGGCGTCCCGGGTCACCCGTACGGTCGTGGCCGGCTATCTCGACGGCGGCCCTCGGCGAGAGGCCGTCCACCGCGTCGCCGGGCTGACCGAGCGGGAGCGTGCGGTGCTCGTCCTCCTCGCCGAGGGCCTGTCCAACACCGGCATCGGAACCCGGATGAACCTGAGCACGGGCACGGTCAAGGACCACGTCAGCGCCGTCCTCGCCAAGCTGGCGGTGGGCAACCGCGTCCAGGCGGCCCTGCTCGCCGAGCGCGCCGGTCTGCTGCGGGCGCGCCGGGAAGGGGAGGCGGGGTGAGGCGGTGGCCGGCGGTCCGGTCGTACCGACCGCCGGCGGTGCTGTGGGACGCCGTACTGGTGGCGGTGGCCCTGGTGGACGTCCGGATCCACTTCGCGCCGGACGAGCCGCTGCGCATGGTCTGCGCCCTGCTCGCCGCCGTCGTCCTGCCGGCCCGCCGCCACCTGCCCTCGCTGACCTTTCTGCTCGCCCTGCCGTCCGCCCTGGTCTCCGACGCGGTGTTCGCCACGCTGGCCGCGCTGTACACCCTCGCGTCCCTGTCCCGGCACCGGGTCCTGCTCGCCGGGTGCGCGTCGGCGTACGCCGCCTGCGATCTGACCTGGTGGTCGTGGCCCTCGCCGGAGTTCCTCGAACCGCACGAGAGCTCCGCGCTCGTGACGGTCACCTACAGCGTGGCGACGGGGGTCGCCCCCGTCTTCCTCGGGCAGCTCGTCCAGGCCCGCCGCGAGCTGTCGCTGCGGCTCGACGAGATCTCCGAGGCCCGCGAACACGAGCGCCTGCTGCTGGCCCAGGGCGTCCTGGCCCGGGAACGCGCGCAGCTCGCCCGGGAGATGCACGACGTGGTGTCCCACCAGGTCAGCCTGATCGCCGTGCGGGCCGGGGCGCTCCAGGTCGGCAGCCGGGACCCGGGGACGAGGGAGGCGGCGTCCACCATCCGGCGGCTGAGCGTGCAGACGCTGGAGGAGCTGCGGCACATGGTGAGCGTGCTGCGCGCCTCCGGCAGCCGTCCCACCGAGCTGACCCCGCAGCCGTCCCTGGCCGATCTCCGCCGCCTCGTCGACTCCAGCGGCATCGAGGCCGAACTGCGCACCGACCTGCCCGACGACCTCCCGCCCGCCGTGCAGCGCGCGGTGTACCGCACTGTCCAGGAGGCCCTGACCAACGTACGCAAGCATGCCCCCGGCGCCACCGCCACGATCCACGTCCGGCACCGGGGTGGCGCCGTGCACGCCACCGTCGCCAACACGGCCCCGACCCGGCCTGCCCTGCCCCTCCCCGGCGCCCACCACGGCCTGCTCGGTCTGCGCCAGCGCGCCGAACTCCTCGGCGGCACGGTCACCTCCGGCCCCACACCCGACGGCGGCTACGCGCTCCGCCTGGAACTCCCGGCCGAGGCGACGACCTGACCCCCGGGCGGCGCCGTCACGCCGTCATCATCAGCAGCATCGTCGCCATCGAGCCGCCCATGCCGACATGACCGGCCAGGCGGGCGTTCGGCGCCGAGAGCACCGCGGGGGTACGGGCGGCGCGGCGGTGGCGGGCCCTCGGGACGGGCGCCGCGGGGGCCGCGACCGGGCCGCGCAGACGTGCCCGTACGGCCAGGGCCACGAAGACCACGAAGTAGGCGGCCAGCGCCCAGAAGGCGGCACGCCACAGGACGGCGGAGCCCGAGGACGCGGCGGCCTCGGTCACCCCGTGGCCGCCGCCCACGCCCTGCGTGCCGGCCATCGCCCCGTGCCCGTGCCCGTGTGCGGAGGCGCCCAGGGCGAGGGTCGGCCCGGTGCTCTCGCCGGGCATGGCCAGGGTCATGAGCACCATGGCGGCGCTGCCGATCACGAGGTGCGCCCCGTGCCCCAGTCGCCGTACGCCGCCCCGCCTGACGTGCCGTACGGAGAGGGCCACGCCACCGACGCAGAACAGGGCGAAGACCGCCGCCCACCACAGGCCGTACGTGCCGTAGTGGAGGGCCGTCGGGGGCGCCGCCATCACGGCCATGCCCGCGCCCATGGCGACCTCGGCTCCCGCCTCGAACCGGGCCCAGCCGTCGACCAGCGCCATCCGGACGAGGTTCCCGAGGGCCACCCCCGCTCCCAGCACCACCAGCGTCCAGCCCAGAAGGTGTCCCGTCACATCGCCACCACCGCTCGTCGACCACTACGTATCTCCTTAGTACGTGAGGGGCGGCGATCCGACTCAGCGGGGGGAGTGGGACCACGCTGCGGATGGGTCCGACACGGGTAACTCCGACCCCCTCGTCATATACCCCCCAGGGGTATAGTGTGCGGAGTGTCGAGGACGGACCACCACGGACGAGGACGGGGATGACTGGTCATGGACCACAGCGCTCACCATGACGGCGGCGCGCACGACCACGCCGCGCACGAGGGGCACGCCGATCACTCGATGGCCCCCGGCGGCCACGGCGGAGCGTCCTGGGGCTCGGCGGTGAAGGCGACGCTGCACTGCCTGACCGGGTGCGCCATCGGGGAGATCCTCGGGATGGTCGTCGGCACGGCCCTGCGGTGGGGCAACGCGCCGACGATGGTGCTGGCCATCGCCCTCGCGTTCGTCTTCGGGTACTCCTTCACCCTGTTCGCGGTGCGCCGCGCGGGCCTGGACCTGCGGAGCGCGATCAAGGTGGCGCTGGCCGCCGACACCGTCTCCATCGCCGTGATGGAGCTGGTCGACAACGCGATCATCGCCCTGACTCCGGGAGCGATGGACGCCCACCTCTCCGACGGGCTGTTCTGGTCGGCGCTCCTCGGCGGATTCGCCGTCGCGTTCCTGATCACCACGCCGGTGAACAAGTGGATGATCGGCCGTGGCAAGGGCCACGCCGTCGTCCACGCATACCACTGACGCCCCCTTCCGCCGCCGTCCGCCCCCTCCCGCCGCCCCGGCGGCCCGAGGGGGCGCGGCCGGAGCCGAACGGGTGGTCAAGGGGGCGCGCGGACGGCCGGGTTCACCCGGCTGAGCGCCTTGAGTGGTGGCGAGCGGGAAACCGACTGACGGTTGATCACGTCAAGGCCGGGTCCCTTCAGCTGACGAAGCACCAGCTGCCCGGTCATGGCGGAAGGACCATCAAATGCGTTCAGCCCGCATGCTTTTTGCGACGGCGGCGGCCACGGCCGTTATCGCCATCACCGCCCCCGGCGCCTACGCCTACGCCGGCGGGGACGAGTGGGACCGTGAGGACCATGGGTACAGCAAGGAGCACCAGAAGGACGGCAGGCACGACGGCCCCCGCGGCGGCGTTCACACCGGTGGCGGCGCCCTGACCGCTCCCCAGAACGACGAGTGGAGCTCCGAGGACAAGGCGGAGAAGTCCTGGGGCGACGAGGACAAGCAGAAGGACGAGAGCGGCTACGGCGAGCACGGCAAGGAGTCGTGGAAGGGCGACAGCGACAAGGAGTCCTGGAAGGGCGACCACGACAAGGGCGGCTGGAAGGGCGACCACGACAAGCCGCGTGGCGGGATGCACACCGGCGGCGGCGCGCTCGCCTCACCGGCCATGACCGCCGGCGGGCTGGCGGTCCTCGCGGTCGCGGGCACCGGCATGTACGCCCTGCGCCGCAAGAACATCGGCGGAAGCACGGCCTGATCCATGCCCGGCGCGATACCCGGCCCGATAGCGGCCGCGGCCGTCACACCGTACGTGTGGCGGCCCGGCCGCCCGGCTCCCGTCCCCCGCCCCGCCCGTTCCGCTGCCGTGCCTTGTGAGGTGGTGTCCAATGGCAGCCCATCCCCCCTATCCCGGCGGCACCGGTCCGGGACCGACCCGCCGCGGGAACCGACCGAACGTGACCGTACTGGTCGCCCTGGGTCTGCTGATCGTCTCCCTGATCCTGTTCGGCCGCGAGGGCTCCTCGCCCGACGCCGCCCCACCGCCGGACGCCCGGCACGCCCCGCAGGCCGTGACGCCGCCCCCGTCCGCCAGGGCCTCCTCCCCCTCCGCCCGAGCGACGAGCCGGCCCCTGCCCCGGTCGCGCCCGGTGCGGCTGCACATCCCGAAGATCTCCGTCGACGCCCCCTTCACCCCGTTGAAGATCGGCGCCACGGGGCAACTGGAAGCGCCGCCCCCCAACGACGTCAATCTGGTGGGCTGGCACTCCGACGGCGCCACGCCGGGCGAGTCGGGCACGGCGATCATCGCCGGGCACGTCGACACGGCCACCTCCCCGGCCGTCTTCGCGCAACTCGGCGCCCTCGCCAAGGGCGATGTCTTCGACGTCGTACGGGCCGACGGGCGCAAGGCGAACTTCGTCGTCGACGACGTGGAGACGTTCGCCAAGGACGACTTCCCGGACAAGCGCGTGTATGCCGACGCGAACCGCGCCGAGGTCAGGCTGATCACCTGCGCCGGCGACTACGACCACTCCGCCAAGGACTACACCGACAATCTGGTGGTCTTCGGACACCTCACCTGAGCCCACCGGATCCCGGCCCGCGACAGGGCCGGGCACAGCGGTGGGAGCGCTCCCCGCCCCGGGCGAACGGCAGGTGACGGACTGTCCAAAACCTTTCCTCAAGTCGGCCAAGAACGATTCAACGGCCGACCATGATTGATCAACATTCGTCCATGATTCCGCAAGGCGAACGTTCGGACGTTTGGCCGGACGTACGTTCCTCCGCGTGAACTCTGACCAAGCACCTCACAGAGGCGACGACGCCGTGGCGTCCGGTTCCGCCGACGGCCCGATATCCCTCGTGCGGCCCCGCGGGCGCCGGTCGCTGCTGCGCGCCGCGCTCGCCGGCACCGCCGTCATCGGTGGCGGACTCGCGGTAGGCGCCATCCCCGCCGAAGCGGAACCCCTCTCCCGCACCACGCGCTCCACCCCGGCCGCCACCCCCACCCGGCCGGACACCCCCGAGAAGGCGCTGAAGGAACTGTCGAAGGGCAACCGCCGGTGGCGGACCTTCCACCAGCAGCACCCCCACGAGGACGGCACCACCCGCAAGACCCTGACGACCGGTCAGCACCCCTTCGCGCTGATCCTCGGCTGCATCGACTCCCGCGTCCCCCCGGAGCTGGTCTTCGACCAGGGCCTCGGTGACCTCATGACCGTGCGCAGCGCGGGCGAGGTACTGGACGAGGCGGTGCTCGGCAGTGTCGCGTACGGCGTGCTCGAACTGGACATCCCGCTGGTGATGGTGCTCGGCCACCAGTCCTGCGGGGCCGTGAAGGCGGCCGTCCAGGCGGACAGCACCGGTGAGAAGCTGCCGGCCCACATCCAGTACGTGGCCGACCAGATCCGCCCGGCGATCGACCACCACGAGGAGGGCGACGCCCGTGTGGCGGCGACCATCGACGCGAACGTCCGGCTGGTCCGCTCGAAGCTGGCGGCCGAGCCCGACCTCGCCGCGAAGGTGAAGGCGGGCAAGGTGGCCATCGTCGGCGCCCGCTACGACCTGACCACCCAGCGGGTGCACCTGCTGAAGTAGTCCGCCGCGAGACGGACGGAAGGGGCCCGGCGGATCTCCGCCGGGCCCCTTCGGCGTCCTGGGCCTCAGCCCTTGACGAGGGTGATGCGCTGCTGGCGGACGGCGTGGAAGCGGGGCAGCAGCAGCCACCCGCCGGACAGTTCCGTCACGGTCGCCTCCACTCTGGCCGGCCCCGGACGGAAGCGGCCCCGCTCGGCCTTGTCGGTGTTGGTCCACCTGTGGTCGGCGCCGTCGCAGACCGCCTCGGACCCGCCGACACCCTTGCGGACCCGGCTGTCGCCCTGCCAGAGCGACGACGAGACGAAGACGGGCCCGCTGCCGCCGCGGCAGCGGTAGGTGCCCGACAGGGTGAGGGTGCCATCGGGGGCGACCTTTCCGGTGGCGTCGACCGTCACCCTCTCGAACGGTTCGGCCGTGGCGCCGGCGGACGGTACGGCGGCGCACAGCAGCAGCGCGGCACCGGCCGCCGTGCCGAGCACCCGGCGGACGCGGGAAGCGGGCATGGGATGACCTCCTTGAGCTGGGCCTACCGTCGTACCGGCCAGGCCGTGCGGCACCGGCGATCGTCACCCCTCCGTCGGCGCGTCGCCTCCGCCGTCCCCCGTACACCCCGTGTTGTGTCCGCGTCGTGTCACAGGACGTCCGGGTGTTGTCACGTCTCGCCGCGACGCCTTGTCGGCGCGTTCCGAGGGCGTGCATCGTCAGTACTGCGAGGCGGTGACTCGCCGCCGGCACTCACAATGACGTGGAGGTGCGCCATGTGTTCACACCAGCCCCTGTGCCCCGTGGCCGACAGCACGACCAGCGACGCCGCGCACATCGTGGCCTTCCACCCCGAGCAGGGCTGGAACCTGCTGTGCAACGGGGCGATCGTCTTCGACGACACCGGTGAGATCCTCCCCGACGGCCGCGTCGTCGCCCCGAGCCGTCTCGCCGTCGCCGCCTGAGCTCCGTCGGACCGCCCGGCACCGACCGGACCGACGGCGCTACGGCAGGACCGCGAAGCCGTCCAGTTCCACCAGGGCCCGCTCGTCCCAGAGCCGGACGACACCGACGACCGCCATGGCGGGATAGTCCCGCCCCGCGAGTCTCCGCCACACCTGGCCGAGCAGCGACACATGGGCGCGGTAGTCGGCGACATCCGTGGCGTAGACGGTGACGCGGGCCAGGTCGGCCGGTGTGCCGCCGGCGGCCTCCAGCGCGGTCAGCAGATTGCCGAGCGCCCGCTCGAACTGCTCGACCAGCGTCTCCCCCACGACCTTGCCGTCCGCGTCGAGCGCGGTCTGGCCCGCGAGGAACACGACCCGGCCCCCGGTGGCCACCACCGCGTGCGAGAAACCGCTGGGCGGCGACAGCTCCGCCGGGTTCACCCGTTCGATGCTCATGAGGACGGCTCCTGTTCCGCGGTCCGGGCGTACAACTCCTTGGCGATGACGGCCCGTTGCACCTCGCTCGCCCCTTCGTAGATCCGTGGCGCCCGTACCTCCCGGTAGAGGTGTTCGAGGAGGTGGCCGCGTCGCAGCGCCCGGGCGCCGTGCAGTTGGACGGCCGCGTCCACGACGTACTGGGCGGTCTCCGTGGCCAGCAGCTTCGCCATCGCCGCGCGGCCGGGGACGTCCGGGGCACCGGAGTCGTACGCCGTGGCCGCCGCGTAGACCATGAGCCGGGCGGCCTCCGTGCGCAGCGCCATCTCGGCGACCTGGTGGGCGACGGTCTGGAGGTCGCGCAGCTTCCCGCCGAACGCCTCGCGCCGGGCGGTGTGGGTGAGGGTGGCGTCGAGCGCGGCCTGGGCCATGCCGACCGCGAAGGCGCCCACGCTGGGGCGGAACAGGTTGAGGGTGCCCATGGCGACGCGGAAGCCCCGGTCGGGTGCCCCGAGGACGTCGTCGGCGGTGACGGGGACGGCGTCGAGGGCGAGGGTGCCGATGGGGTGCGGGGAGAGCATGTCGAGCGGGGTGCCGGTGAGGCCGGGGCGGTCGGCCGGGAGCAGGAAGGCGGTGACACCGCGGGCGCCCGCGCCGGGCGTGGTGCGGGCGAAGACGGTGTAGAGGTCGGCCTCGGGGGCGTTGGAGATCCAGCACTTCTCGCCGGTGAGCCGCCAGCGGCCGGTGCCGTCGGGCTCGGCCCGCAGCTCCAGCGCCGCCGCGTCCGAACCGGCGCCGGGCTCGCTGAGCGCGAAGGCCGCGACCGCGTCGCCGTCACCCACCCGGGGGAGCCAGCGGGCGCGCTGGGCCTCGGTGCCGTGGGCGTGGACGGGGTGGGCGCCCAGCCCCTGGAGGGCGAGCGCGGTCTCGGCCTCGGTGCAGGCGTAGGCCAGGGACTCGCGCATCAGGCAGAGGTCGAGGGCGCCGGAGGTGAACAGGCGGCGCAGCAGGCCGAGACGGCCCAGCTCGGCGACGAGGGGGCGGTTGACGCGGCCGGGCTCGCCCTTCTCGGCGAGGGGGCGCAGCCGGTCGGCGGCGAGGGCGCGCAGGTCGGCGCATCGGGCGAGTTGTTCCGGTTCGAGCGAGAATGCGGTCACTGCCGTCCCCTCTCCCCCATCGGGCCGCTTCAGGTTATCGCGATCTGTTGACTGTCGTCATCAAGGCGATACGCTCCAGATGCGAGCCCGCCACGACGTGCGAGTCCACCACCACATGCGAGTCCACCACCGCAGGGACCGAGCAGGGGGCGAACGTCATGAACTCCAGGGTCACCGCCCATGTCGACACCTTCGCCCGTGACCGGCTGCCGCCCCCGGACCAGTGGCCCGAGCTGGTCTTCGACCTTCCCGAGCTGCGCTATCCCGACCGGCTCAACGCCGCCGCCGAACTGCTCGGCGGCACCGACCCCGGCCGGCCCGTCTTCCACACGCCCGCCGGGGAGACCTGGACGTACGGCGACCTCTCCGCCCGCGTCGACCGTGTCGCCCACCTCCTGACCTCCGTCCTCGGGGTCGTCCCGGGCAACCGGGTCCTGCTGCGGGGGCCCACCACGCCCTGGCTCGCCGCCTGCTGGCTGGCGGTGCTCAAGGCGGGGGCGGTCGCGGTGACGGTGCTCGCGCAGCAGCGGCCGTACGAGCTGGTGACGGTCTGTGAGCTGGCGCGGGTCACGCACGCGCTGTGCGACATCCGGTCCGTGGACGACCTGGTGAAGGCCGAGGTCCCCGGGCTGAGGATCGCGACGTACGGCGGGGACGGGCCGGAGGACCTGCTCCGGCTGCCCGCGCCGGACGGGCCGTTCCCGGCGGTCGACACGGCGGCCGAGGACGTGGCGCTGATCGCCTTCACCTCCGGCACCACCGGGCGGCCCAAAGGGTGCGTGCACTTCCACCGGGACGTCCTGGCCGTCGCGGACACCTTCTCCCGGCATGTGCTGCGGCCCCGGGCCGACGACGTGTTCGCCGGGTCTCCCCCGCTCGGCTTCACCTTCGGCCTCGGCGGTCTCGTGGTCTTCCCGATGCGGGCCGGGGCCAGCGCCCTGCTGCTCGAACAGGCGGGCCCGAAGCAGCTGCTGCCGGCGCTCGCGGAGCACCGGGTGTCGGTGCTGTTCACCGCGCCGACGGCGTACCGGGCGATGCTCGGCGAGCTGGACGGGCACGACCTGTCGGCGCTGCGGCGGTGCGTGTCGGCGGGCGAGAACCTGCCGGCGGCCACCTGGCGGGCCTGGCACGAGCGGACCGGGCTGCGGATCATCAACGGCATCGGGGCGACCGAGCTGCTGCACATCTTCATCTCCGCCGCCGACGACGCCATACGGCCCGGCACGACCGGCGTTCCCGTACCGGGGTGGCACGCGCGCGTGCAGGACCCGGACGGGGAGCCGGTGCCGGACGGGGAGCAGGGGCTGCTCGCGGTGCGCGGGCCCGTGGGCTGCCGTTATCTCGCGGACGAGCGGCAGCGGGAGTACGTGCGCGGCGGCTGGAACGTCACCGGTGACACCTATGTCCGTGAGCCGGACGGGTACTTCCGCTATGTCGCCCGCGCCGACGACATGATCATCTCCGCCGGGTACAACATCGCGGGCCCCGAGGTCGAGGACGCGCTGCTGCGCCATCCGGAGGTGCTGGAGGCGGCGGTCGTGGGGCGGCCCGACGAGGCGCGCGGGCAGGTCGCCGTGGCGTATGTGGTCGTCGCGGCGGGGGCGGACCGGGACGGCGAGGCGCTGCGTGCGTTCCTCAGGGCCGAGCTGGCGCCGTACAAGTGTCCGCGCGAGATCGTGTTCCTGGACGCCCTGCCGCGCACGGCGACCGGCAAACTCCAGCGGTTCCGTCTGCGCACCACAGGTGACCAGCATTGATACCGAAGACCTAAAATGATCAACGTGTCCGAACAGCATGCACCACGTTCGCTCATCGTCACCTTCTACGGCGCGTACGGCCGTTCGGTGCCGGGTCCCGTGCCCGTCTCCGAGCTGATCCGGCTGCTCGCCGCGGTGGGTGTCGACGCGCCCTCCGTCCGTTCCTCGGTGTCCCGGCTGAAGCGCCGCGGACTGCTGCTGCCCGCCCGGACCGCGGCGGGCGCCGCCGGGTACGCGCTGTCGGACGACGCGCGGCAGCTCCTGGACGACGGCGACCGGCGGATCTACGCGACGGCTCCGGAGCAGGACGAGGGCTGGGTGCTCGCCGTGTTCTCGGTTCCGGAGTCCGAGCGGCAGAAGCGGCACGTGCTGCGCTCCCGGCTGGCCGGCCTCGGTTTCGGCACGGCGGCGCCGGGCGTGTGGATCGCGCCCGCACGGCTGTACGAGGAGACCCGGCACACCCTCGTACGGCTGCGGCTCGACCCGTACGTGGAGCTGTTCCGGGGCGAGCACCTGGGGTTCGAGGCGACCGCCGAGGCGGTGTCGCGGTGGTGGGACCTGGCCGGGATCGCCAAGCAGCACGAGGCGTTCCTCGACCGTCACGCGCCCGTGCTGCACGACTGGGAGCGCCGCGCCGACACCCCGCCGGAGGCGGCCTACCGCGACTACCTGCTGGTCCTGGACTCCTGGCGCCATCTGCCGTACGTCGACCCCGGGCTACCGGCCGCGCTGCTGCCGGCGGACTGGCCGGGGGTGCGCTCGGCGGCCGTGTTCCGGGCCCTGCACGAACGGCTGCGGGACGCGGGGGCGGCGTTCGCGGGGCTGGAGGCGTAGAGCCCTGCCGGCGGGTGTCCGTCGGGGTCATGGGGGGCCGCCCAGGGTGAGCCTCGGCCTGGGGGCGTCGGTGCGGCCGGTGTTCGGGCGGCGGCTTCCCGCCCGGTACGGGTCGGGCCAGGTCACGGCCGGGCCCTCGTAGCCCTGTTCGGCCGCGGCGTGGAGCGTCCAGTGGGGGTCGTAGAGGTGGGGGCGGCCGAGGGCGCAGAGGTCGGTGCGGCCGGCGAGGATCAGGGAGTTGACGTCGTCCCAGGAGGAGATCGCGCCCACGGCGATCACGGGTATCCCCGCCTCGTGGCGGATCCGGTCCGCGTACGGCGTCTGGTAGGAGCGGCCGTACGCGGGGCGCTCGTCGGCCACGACCTGTCCGGTCGAGACGTCGACGGCGTCCGCCCCGTGCGCGGCGAAGGCCCGGGCGATCTCCACGGCCTCGTCGGCGGTCGTACCGCCCCGCGCCCAGTCCGTGGCGGAGATCCGGACCGTCATCGGTCGCTCCTCGGGCCAGACGGCCCGCACCGCGTCGAACACTTCGAGGGGGAAGCGCAGCCGGCGGTCCAGGGGGCCGCCGTACCGGTCGGTGCGGCGGTTCGTCAGCGGGGAGAGGAACCCGGAGAGCAGATAGCCGTGGGCGCAGTGCAGTTCGAGGAGGTCGAAACCGCTGCGGGCGGCCCGGCAGGCGGCTGAGGTGAACTGCTCGCGTATGTCGGTGAGTTGGGCGCGGGAGAGTTCGCGTGGGGTGGCGTTCGCCGGCTTGTACGGGAGGGGGGAGGCGGCGACGAGGGGCCAGTTGCCGTCGTCCAGCGGCTCGTCGATGCCGTCCCACATGCGTTTGGTGGAGCCCTTGCGGCCGGAGTGGCCGAGCTGGACGCCGATGGCGGTGCCGGGTGCCTCGTCGTGCACGAAGGTGACGACGCGGCGCCATGCCTCGGCCTGCCGCGCGTTCCACAGTCCGGCGCAGCCGGGGGTGATGCGCCCCTCGGGGCTCACGCACACCATCTCGGTCATCACGAGCCCGGCGCCGCCGAGCGCCCGCGCGCCCAGGTGGACGAGGTGGAAGTCGCCGGGGAGGCCGTCGGTCGCCGAGTACATGTCCATGGGGGACACGACGACCCGGTTGCGCAGGGTCAGACCGCGCAGCCGGAACGGGGTGAACATCGGGGGCGTGCCCGGCGGGCAGCCGAACTCCCGCTCCACGGCGCCCGTGAAGTGCGCGTCGCGCAGCCGCAGGTTGTCGTGGGTGACGCGGCGGCTGCGGGTGAGCAGGTTGAACGCGAACTGCCGGGGCCGCTGGCGCCGGTACAGGCCGATGTTCTCGAACCATTCCAGGCTGGCCCGCGCCGCTCGCTGCGTCGAGGCCACGACGGGGCGCCGCTCCTCCTCGTAGGCGGCCAGCGCCGCGTCCAGGTCGGGCTGTTCCTCCAGGCATGCGGCGAGCGCGAGGGCGTCCTCGACGGCCAGTTTGGTGCCGGAGCCGATCGAGAAGTGCGCGGTGTGGGCGGCGTCGCCGAGGAGGACCAGGTTGCCGTGGGACCAGCGGTCGTTGACGACCGTGCGGAACGTCGTCCACGTCGAGTTCTCGGCGCGCAGCGGGCGTCCGCCGAGCGCGTCCGAGAACAGCTTCGCGCACCGCTCCACGGACTCGGCGGTGTCCTGTTCCCCGAAGCCGGCGGCCCGCCAGACCTCCTCGCGCGTCTCGACGATGACCGTGGAGGCGCCGGGGTGGTTCCGTGGCCCGGAGGGCTTCGTCGAGGGACGGTGGTCGGGGTCGGGGGACGGGCGGGAGTAGGGGTAGCCGTGGAGCTGGATGAAGCCGTGTTCCGTCTCCAGGATCTCGAAGCGGAACGCGTCGAAGGCGAAGTCGGCGGCCAGCCAGATGTACCGGCAGCGGTGGGTCTCGATGGCCGGCCGGAACATCGTCGCGTACGCCTCGCGTGTCGCGCTGTGCACCCCGTCGGCCGCGATGACCAGGTCGTTCGTCTGGCAGAGCCAGTCCGGGTAGGGGGCTTCCGTGCCGAAGCGGAGGGTGACGCCGAGGGCACGGCAGCGGTCCTGGAGGATCTGGAGGAGTCTGTGGCGGCCGAGGGCGGCGAAGCCGTGGCCTGAGGAGGTGTGACGGGTGCCCCGGTGGACGATGTCGATGTCGTCCCAGCGCACGAAGTCCCCTCGCAGCGCCTCGTACACCACCGGGTCGGCGTGTTCGATGCCGCCGAGGGTCTCGTCGGAGAGGACCACGCCGAAGCCGAAGGTGTCGTCGGGGGCGTTGCGTTCCCAGACGGTGATGTCGCGGGTGGGGTCGAGGCGTTTGAAGAGGGCGGCGGCGTACAGGCCGCCGGGACCGCCGCCGATGATCGCGATGCGGTGGGGCCGGCCGCGGTGCGCGGGCGCCCGCGGGTGGGTGGGAGCCGGTCGCGCCTCGGGGCGGGCCCGCTGGTCGACGGCGTCCCCCGCCCGTGACTTCGCCGTCCGGTCGGCGGGCATTCAGCGGCCTCGCCATTTCGGTGGGCGCTTCTGGGTGAACGCCGCGTGGAACTCCGCGTAGTCCTCGCCGTTCATCAGCAGGGCCTGGGTAGCGGCGTCCAGTTCGACGGCCGCCGCGAGCGGCATGTCCAGCTCGGCGGTGAGGAGGGCCTTGGTCTGGGCGTGGGCGAGGGCGGGGCCCTCGGCGAGGCGGTGGGCCAGGGCGTGGGCGGCCTCGTCGGCCTCGCCCTCGTCGGTGAGCCGGCTGATGAGGCCGATGCGTTCGGCCTCGGCGGCGTGGACGGGGTCGCCGAGCATCAGCAGACGGGTGGCGTGGCCGAGGCCGACGACGCGCGGCAGGAGATAGGCGGCGCCCATGTCGCCGCCGGAGAGGCCGACGCGGGTGAAGAGGAACGAGAACCGGGCGGTGGGGTCCGCGACGCGGAAGTCGGCGGCCAGGGCGAGGACCGCGCCGGCGCCGGCCGCCACCCCGTGCACGGCGGCGATCACCGGGAACGGGCATTCGCGGACGGCCCGGACGACCTGCCCGGTCATGCGGTTGAAGTCGAGGAGCTGGGCGGTGTCCATGCCGAGGGTGGCGCCGATGATCTCGTCGACGTCGCCGCCCGAGCAGAAGCCGCGGCCCTCACCGGCCAGCACCAGGGCGCGCACGGACCTCTCCCGGGACAGCTCGGCGAGCAGATCGCGCAGGTCGGCGTAGGCGCCGAAGGTGAGCGCGTTGAGCTTGTCGGGGCGGGCGAGGGTGACCGTGGCGACGCCGTCGGCGAGCGAGCACCGCAGATGTCGCCAGTCGGAGGTGCGGGCGGCGGAGCCGGTGAAGGGACTCATGACGGGCGGCCTCCTCGGGGGGCTACCGCGACGCTGCGGCTGCTTTACCTGCTCCTACGAAGCTATCACCGTTATCTGACTGTCGTCACGAGTGCGCGATAGAGAGGGACGGCCCGGGGTGGGTGGGGCGCCCGGTCCGACCGGCCCCGTGACTCGGTCACGGACGTTCGACAAGCACGTAACGGCGGGCTCCGCCGTGAGCGGCGCGGCGTCGGTAGGGGTACATCGCCCGTCAACGGGGCCGAAGGTCCCGCACGGCGCCCGGCGAGTGATCGCGAAGGGGCGCGCCGTACCATTCGTAAACGCTGAAAGCAGGACGAGCCATGACCTGCTCCATGAACGGACCCACCACCTTGCACGAGCCCTCCACCCCCTCCTCCTGGCGCATCGCGCTGCCGCACACGGCTGCGGCCGTGCCCGTGGCGCGCGCGCTGGTCCGGACGGCTCTGACCGACCTGAAGCACGGGACGGACTGCGACACGGCGGAGCTGCTCACGGCGGAGCTGGTGGCGAACGCGGTGGAGCACGCGACGGGGGACGGCCCGATAGAGCTGGTCGTCGAGCTGCTGCCGTCCGGCTGCACGGTCGAGGTGCACGACCCGGACCCGGCGCCGCCGGGCGACCTCACGGCGCCGGGGTACGACGAGCCGGACCCCTGGCAGGAACACGGCCGGGGCCTGCTGCTGATCCGAGCCCTCAGCTCGGCCTGCGGCCACCGCCCGACCAGCTCGGGCAAGGCGGTCTGGTTCCGCCTCCCGTCGGTGCCGCACCAGCAGCGGCCGGGGATGATCTGAAGCGCCCTGGCGGACGAGCGGTCGTACCGCAGGTCGCCGCCCAGCGGGCAGGCCCCGCTCAGGCCAGGGTCGCCACCAGGACCGCCTTGATCGTGTGGAGTCGGTTCTCCGCCTCGTCGAAGACGACCGAGTGCTCGGACTCGAAGACCTCGTCGGTCACCTCCAGCGAGTCCAGGCCGTGGCTCTCGTGGATCTCCCGGCCGACCTTCGTGCCCAGGTCGTGGAAGGCCGGCAGGCAGTGGAGGAACTTGACGTCGGGGTTGCCCGTGGCGCGCAGCACGTCCATGGTCACCGCGTACGGGGAGAGCGCGGCGATCCGCTCGTCCCAGACGGACTTCGGCTCACCCATCGACACCCAGACGTCCGTGGCCACGAAGTCCGCGCCCCGCACCCCCTCCTCGACCTGCTCGGTGAGCGTGATCCGCGCCCCGCTGATCTCGGCGAGCTTGCGGGCGTGGGCGACGATCTCCTCGGCGGGCCAGTAGGAGCGGGGGGCGACGACACGGACGTCCATGCCGAGCAGCGCGCCGGTGACCAGGTAGGAGTTGCCCATGTTGAAGCGGGCGTCCCCGAGGTAGGCGAAGGCGATGTCGGTCAGCGGCTTGTCGCTGTGCTCGGTCATGGTCATCACGTCGGCGAGCATCTGCGTGGGGTGCCAGTCGTCGGTGAGGCCGTTGTAGACGGGCACCCCGGCGTACGCGGCGAGCTCCTCGACGTTGGCCTGGCTGTCGCCGCGGTACTCGATCGCGTCGAACATCCGGCCGAGCACCCGGGCGGTGTCCCGGACGGACTCCTTGTGTCCCATCTGCGAGCCGGAGGGGTCGAGGTAGGTGGTCGAGGCGCCCTGGTCGGCCGCGGCGACCTCGAACGCGCAGCGGGTGCGCGTCGAGGTCTTCTCGAAGATCAGCGCGATGTTCCGGCCCGTCAGGCTCCGGGTCTCCGTCCTCGCCTTCTTCGCCGCCTTCAGCTCCACGGCCAGCTCGATCAGCCCGCGGAACTCCTCGGCGGTGAAGTCGAGCTCCTTGAGGAAGTGGCGCCCGGCGAGGGCGGGGAGGGCGGTCGCCATGGGGACGCTCCAGGGTCGGTCGGGGACGGGAGGACTGCGGGACGGATGGAAGTCTATACGACGTTCCACATTTCTATACAGGCCCGTCCGTCTCCGCCCGGGCAACTCACACGGGCGCCCTCTCCACCGGGCAGCTCATGCAGCGAGGGCCACCTCTCCCCCGCCCCAGTTCGCTCCCGGGGATCTCGATCACCTCGATGCCCCGCTTGCGCAGATGCGTGTTGGTCGTCACGTTCCGCTCGTAGGCCACCACGACACCCGGCTCCACGGCCAGCACGTTGCACCCGTCGTCCCACTGCTCGCGCTCGGCGGCGTGGACGTCCTGGGTGGCGGTGAGCACCCGGATCTCGTTCAGCCCGAGGGCGGCGGCGATCGCGCGGTGCATGTGCTCCGGCGGGTGGTCGGTGACCTTCAGCTCCTTCTCGCCGACGCCGGGCTCGATGGTGTACGAGCGGAGCATGCCGAGTCCGGCGTACTGAGTGAAGGTGTCACCGTCGACCATGGTCATGACGGTGTCGAGGTGCATGAAGGCCCGGCGCTTCGGCATGTCCAGCGCGACGATGGTCCGCGCGGAACCGGCGGCGAACAGCTTGTGGGCGAGCATCTCGACGGCCTGCGGCGTGGTCCGCTCGCTCATGCCGATGAGGACGGCGCCGTTGCCGATGACGAGGACGTCGCCGCCCTCGATGGTGGAGGGGTAGTCGGCCTGGCCCTCGGACCAGACATGGAACTCCTCGCCGCGGAAGAGGGGGTGGTGTCGGTAGATCGCCTCGAAGTGGACGGTCTCGCGCTGACGGGCCGGCCAGCGCATGGCGTTGATGGAGACCCCGTCATAGATCCAGGCGGAGGTGTCGCGGGTGAAGAGGTGGTTGGGGAGGGGGTCGATGAGGAAGTCGTCCAGCTCCATGACGTGGAAGCGGACACTCGTCGGCTCCATGTGCGCGTCGAGGAACTCCCGCTTGGTCATCCCGCCGATCAGCGCCTCGACCAGCTCACCGAGGGGCAGGGACTCGAAGACGGCCCGGAGGTGGTCGGTGGCGAGCGGGCCGTACTCCTTCTCGTCGAAGACCCGGTCGAGGACGAGTTCGCGGGCCTCGGGGACTCGCATGACGTCCGTCAGCAGATCACCGAAGAGGTGGACGGCGACTCCGCGATCGCGCAACACGTCCGCGAAGCCGTCATGCTCCGCGCGCGCCCGGCGCACCCACAGCACGTCGTCGAAGAGGAGCAGGTCCTTGTTGCTGGGGGTGAGCCTTTTGAGCTCTAGATCGGGCCGGTGCAGGATGACGCGGCGCAGCCGCCCGGCCTCGGAGTCGACATGGAATCCCATGCCTCCATCCTGACCATTCGGGCGTGCGTTCACCCACAGGTCGGCCGAAACGATTCCCTGATCTCGTCTCCTTGACGATAAGCGGTTCGGGCGATTATCGTCTACCTGACGCGAACGAGTGCGTGGGGACGACGAGGGGATCTTTCATGGCCGACATCACCAGACGGTTCGGCTGGCGGCATCTGCGCGGAGCGCCCACCGCGCACATCCGTCACCACCGCTCCGGACGACTCGTGCACGACGGCCCGGGGCTGAGCTTCTGGTACCGGTCGCTGACCGCCGCGCTGTCCGAGGTCCCGGTCGACGACCGCGAGCTGGCGATGACCTTCCACGCCCGTACCTCCGACTTCCAGGACGTGGCGGTGCAGGCGACGGTGACCTACCGGGTCAGCGACCCGGCGGTCGCCGCCGCACGGCTCGACTTCTCCATCGACCCCGACACGGGCGTCTGGCGGGGCGCTCCCCTGGAGCAGCTGTCGACGCTGCTGACGGAGACGGCCCAGCAGCACGCCCTGGACGTCCTCGCCCGTACGTCGCTGTCGTCCGCGCTGGTCGACGGGGTCGCTGCCGTACGGGAGCGGGTGGCGAGCGGCCTCGCGGCCGAGCCCCGGCTGCCGGCCACCGGCATCGAGATCGTGGCCGTCCGCGTGGTGGCGCTGCGGCCCGAGCCGGAGGTGGAGCGGGCCCTGCGGACGCCCGCGCGGGAGCAGATCCAGCAGGAGGCGGACCGCGCGACCTACGAACGCCGGGCCGTGGCCGTCGAACGGGAACGGGCCATCGCGGAGAACGAGCTGGCCAGCCAGATCGAACTCGCCCGCCGCGAGGAGCAGTTGGTCGAGCAGCGCGGGACGAACGCGCGCCGTGAGGCCGAGGAGAAGGCCACCGCGGACGCCGTGAGGGCGGGCGCGGAGGCGGCCCGGACGCTGCGGCTCACCGAGGCGGAGGCCGCGCGCACCGTGCAGCTCGCCGAGGCGGAGGCCACGCGGAACGTCCGGCTCGCCGAGGCGGAGGCGGAACGGCAGGTCAAGCTCGCGGAGGCGGAGGCGGCCGCCGCGCGGGCCGTCGGCGCGGCGCGGGCGGAGGCGCAGTCGGCGTGGCTGCGGGTGCACGGCGAGGTGGACGCGGCGACGCTGCACGCGCTGACCGGGACGCGCCTCGCGGAGAACCTGCCGCGCATCGAGAGCGTGACCGTCTCGCCCGACGTGCTGACCGGGCTGCTGGCGAAGCTGGGCGGGGCGGGCGGCTCCGGGGAGCGCGCGTGAGTCTCGCGCCACGGGTGGTGCTGGTCCACCGCACCACCGAGTACGAGGAGTTGGTGGCCCGGCACGGCACGCACGGCCAGGCCGCCTTCTTCCTGACGTCACGCGGACGGGACATCGAGGACGTGGCCGAGCGGCACCGCCGCGAACGGCGGGCACTGGCCGAGGTCACGTCCTCGGTACCGCTGACCTGGCGTCAGGCCCGCGTGGAGCGGGCCGACCTGGACCGGTTCCTGTTCGCTCCCGAGGACGTCGTGGTCGTCGTCGGGCAGGACGGTCTGGTGGCCAACGTGGCGAAGTACCTCGCGGGGCAGCCGGTGGTGGGGGTCAACGCCGATCCCCGGCGCAACCCGGGGGTGCTGGTCCGGCACGGGGTCGCGGACGTGGGGAAGCTGCTCGGCTCGGCGGTCGGGCGGGGTGCGGCGGTGGACGAGCTGACCATGGTGGAGGCCGTCGCCGACGACACACAGCGGCTGGTGGCGCTCAACGAGGTCTATCTGGGCGCGGCGGGGCACCAGACCGCGCGGTACCGCCTGGGGCTCGACGGCGACAGGGGTGCCGTCGAGTCCCAGGCCTCGTCGGGGGTGCTGGTGGGGACGGGGACGGGGGCGACCGGGTGGATCCGGTCGGTGTGGCAGGAGCGGGCGAGCCGGCTGGAGCTGCCGGGACCCGGGGAGGCGCGGCTGCTGTGGTTCGTGCGGGAGGCGTGGCCGTCGCCGGTGACCGGTACGTCGATGGTGGCGGGGGCGCTGGGGGCGGGGGCGCGGTTGCGGGTGACCGTGGAGTCGGATCGGTTGATCGTGTTCGGGGACGGGATGGAGGGGGACGCGTTGGAGTTGGCGTGGGGGCAGACGGTGGAGGTGGGGGTGGCGGGGG
>NZ_OLMK01000054.1 GCF_900290235.1 Streptomyces sp. MA5143a | reverse complement strand
ATGAGCGGCCGTCAGCTCCCCGATCGAATGCCCGGCGACCTGGTCCGGCCGCACACCCCACGACTCCACCAGCCGGAACAGCGCGGTCTCCACCGCGAACAGACCCGACTGCGTGTACACCGTCCGGTCCAGCCAACCGTCGGGGTCGGCGAACACCACCTCGGCGACGGGATGCGGAACGTGACCGGCCAGGTGCCGGTCCAACGCCTCACACACCTCCTCGAACGCACGGGCGTACACGGGGAAGGCCTCGTACAACTCCCGCCCCATCCCCACCCGCTGACTGCCCTGCCCCGTGAACAGCACCGCGAGCCGCCCTTCCCCCGCGTTCCCGGTCACCAGTGCGGGGTGGGACTCCCCTGCGGCCAGCGCCGTGAGCGCCGCGCGCGCCTCGTCCTCGTCGGCCGCGAGGACCACAGCGCGCTCGGACAGCCGTGCCCGGCCCGTGGCGAGCGAGTACCCCACGTCCTGGAGGGATCCGGCGCCCTCCGCCAGGTGCGTCAGCAGCCGCTCCGCCTGGGACGCCAGAGCGGTCGCCCCACGGGCGGACAGCACCAGCGGCGTCACCGGCAGTGGCTCCGGCGAGGGTGTCTCCTCGCCCGGGTCGCTCTTCGGGGCCTCCTCCAGGATGAGGTGGGAGTTCGTGCCGCTGGCCCCGAACGCCGAGACGCCCGCCCTGCGGGGGCGGTCGTCGGCCGCGGTCCACTCACGGGCCTCGGTGAGCAGTTCGACGGCGCCCGCCGACCAGTCGACCTGCGGGGTCGGCTCGTCCACGTGCAGGGTCCTGGGCAGGACACCGCGCCGCATCGCCTGGATCATCTTGATCACACCGGCGACGCCCGCCGCGGCCTGCGTGTGACCGATGTTGGACTTGAGCGAGCCGAGCCAGAGGGGCCGGTCCTCGGGGCGGTCCTGGCCGTAGGTCGCGATGATGGCCTGGGCCTCCAGCGGGTCGCCGAGGACGGTTCCGGTGCCATGGGCCTCCACGACGTCCACGTCGGCCGGGGAGAGGCGGGCATCGGCGAGGGCCTGACGGATGACGCGCTGTTGGGAGGGGCCGTTGGGGGCGGTGAGGCCGTTGGAGGCGCCGTCCTGGTTGAGGGCGGAGCCACGGATCACCGCGAGCACCTGATGCCCGTTGCGCTGGGCGTCCGAGAGCCGTTCCAGGAGGAGCATGCCGACGCCCTCGGACCAGCCGGTGCCGTCGGCGGCGGCGGCGAATGACTTGCAGCGGGCGTCCGGGGACAGGGCGCGCTGCCGCGAGAAGCTGACGAAGCCGTCGGTGGCCGCCATGACGGCGACGCCACCGGCGAGCGCGAGCCGGCAGTCCCCGGCCCGCAGCGCCTGAATGGCGAAGTGCACGGCGACGAGGGACGACGAGCAGGCCGTGTCGACGGTGACCGCGGGTCCTTCGAGGCCCAGCGCGTAGGCGACGCGACCGGAGGCGACGCTGCCGGCGCCTCCGGTCCACTGGTAGCCCTCCAGGTCGGCGGGGAGCGGATTGACGCGGGTGAGGTAGTCGTGGTTCACCACGCCGGCGAACACGCCTACGCGGTCTCCGCGCAGCCCCACGGGGTCGATTCCGGCGCGTTCGAAGGTCTCCCAGGTCGTTTCGAGGAGGAGCCGCTGCTGCGGGTCCATGGCGAGCGCCTCGCGCGGCGAGATGCCGAAGAACTCCGCGTCGAAGGCGGCCACGTCGTCGAGGAACCCGCCCTCGCGGATGTAGCAGGTGCCCGTCCTGTCGGGGTCCGGGTCGTAGACGGCGTCGATGTCCCAGCCGCGGTCGGTGGGGAACTCGGTGATGCCGTCGACGCCGTCCGCCACGAGCCGCCACAGGTCGTCCGGCGTGCTGACGCCGCCCGGCAGCCGGCACGACATGGCGACAACGGCGATCGGCTCGGACGACTCGGCCACGGCCTTGTCGTACTGCTTCTGCAGCCTGGCGTTCTCCTTCAGCGACGCGCGGAGGGCCTCGACCAGCTTGCCGGTCCGGTCGCCGGGCCGATCGTCGGTCCCGTCGCCGGATCGGTTCTCGGTCCGGTCGTCCATGTCCCGCTCCGTCTCGGTCGCCACGTCCCGCTCCCTGTCCTGTTCAGTGTTCCGTTTCACTGCGTGCTCCCGAGCGCCCGCTGCAACAGGTCGTCGACGTCCATCGCGTCGATGAGCTCCTCGTCGGAGTCGTCCCGCTCCGCCGGCTCGTCCTCCGTCGTGCCGTCGCCCGCGAGGTCCAGCAGGGCGTCGAGGATTCCCGCGTCCCGGAGCGCGTTGAGCGGTACGGCGGCCAGCGCCCGCCGGATCTCCGCCTCCCGCTCCGCCAACGCGGTGTCCTCCTGTGACGGGCCCTGGGCATACGCGCGCACCAGGTGTTCGCGCAGGTAGCCGACGAGCGCGGCGGGCGTGGGGTAGTCGAAGGTCAGCGTGGCGGGCAGGCGTGTCGACACGGCCGCGCCGAGGCTGTTGCGCAGGCCGACCGCCGCCAGCGAGTCGAAGCCCATCTCCTGGAAGGGGCTGTGCGGACTGATGGCGTCCTGTCCGCTGTGCCCGAGGACGGTCGCCGCCGTCGAACGCACGAGCTTCATCAGGATGCGTTCCTGCTCTGCCTCGGGCGCGTCCAGCAGAGTACGCAGGAACTCCGAGCCCGCGTCGTCACCGTCGTCGTCCGTGGCGGCCGCCTCGATGATCCGACGCGCCTCCGGCAGGTCCGTGAGGAGCGGGCTGCCGCGCATGCCGGTGAACGCGGGGACGAACCTGTCCCAGTCGATGTCGGCCACGGTGACCGAGGCGGGGGCGTCCTGGGTGACGGTCTGGGAGAGCGCCGTGACGACCAGGCCGGCCGCGACGGGGGACACGCCCCGGCGCCGCAGTTGCTCGACGGTGGCCTCGTCCGCGCCGACCCCGATGCCCTCGACGACGCCCCAGGCCACCGACAGCGAGGGCAGCCCGCGCGCCCGGCGCCGCTCGACGAGCGCGTCGAGGAACGCGTTCGCCGCGCCCGAGGTGCCCTGGCCGCCTCCGCCCCACACACCGGCGATGGACGAGAACACGACGAACATGTCCAGCGGTCTGTCCCCGAGCAGTTCGTCGAGGTGCACGACGCCGTCGGCCTTCGCGGCGAGCACCTCCACGAGTTCGGTCGTGTCGGTGCCGACGACGGGGTTCGTTCGGACGAGATCGGCCGCGTGCACGACCGCGTCCAGGGTGAGGCCGAGAGCGTCGACGCGGGCCAGGAGGTCCGCGACGCCGTCGCGTGTGGTCAGGTCGGTCTCGATCACCGTGCAGGCGCAGCCGAGGCCGCCGAGTTCCTCGGGGAGACCGCCCGTTCCCGGGGCGGCGGTGAGCACCAGGTGCTCCGCGCCGGCCCCGGCGAGCCACCTCGCCGCGTGCCGGCCGAGCCCCTCGGTACCGCTCGTCACGAGCACCGTGCCGCGCACCCGCCAGTCCGACACGGCACGGGAGGTGTCGCGGCCCAGCCTGCGCGCCAGCACACCGGCGGGCCGCACGGCCAACTGGTCCTCCCCGTCCTGACCGGACAGCGCCCCCAGCAGCCGCCGTACCGCCCGCTCGTCGATCACGTCGGGCAGGTCGACCAGGCCGCCCCAGCGGTCCGGGGACTCCAGCGGAACCGCGCGTCCGAGCCCCCAGACCAGCGCCTGCCACGGCGACCGCACCGGGTCGGCCGGCCCCGTGCCGACCGCACCCGAGGTCACGCACCACAGCGGTGCCGTGACCCCGGCGTCACCGAGTGCCTGTACCAGCGTCAAGGTCGCTTCGGCGCCCGCGCTCAGGGCCGCGGACGCGCCGCTCGAACGGTCGTCCAGGGCCAGCAGCGACAGCACACCGCCCAGGTCGTCGTCCACCTGCTTACGCAGCAGTTCGGTGAGTTCGGCGCGATCGGCGCCGTCGTAGGGGAGTACGACGGTCCGCATGCCCTGGGCGGCCAGGGCGTCGAGCAGTTCGCCGGCCCGGTCGGTCCCCTGCGGTACGACGACGAGCCAGGTGCCCGCGGGCAGCCCGGGCGCGGGGTTCGCGAGGGGTTTCCAGCCGACTCGGTAACGCAGCCGGTCCACGGCCGACTTCTCGTCCCTGCGGCGCCGCCACGACGACAGCACGCCCACCGCGGCCTCCATCGCGTCGGCCGTGCGCTCCCGCTCCTCCGGGTCGACGCCCAGCGCCGCCATGAGCGATCCGACGTCCTCGCGCTCGACCGCCTCCCAGAACCGCGCGTCCACCTCGTCGACGTGCCCGGTCTCGGGCTGCTCGGCCTCCTCCAGCCAGTAGTGCTGGTGCTGGAAGGGGTACGTGGGCAGGTCGACGGTCGTGCCGCTCGGGTGGTGCCAGGTGACGGGGATGCCGTGGGTGTGGAGGCGGGCGAGCGCGGTGGTGAAGTCGGCGAGGGTGCCGTGATCGCGGCGCAGGGTGCCGACCGCGAGGGCTCCGTCGACGGTGTCCTGGATGCCGTGGG
>NZ_OLMK01000003.1 GCF_900290235.1 Streptomyces sp. MA5143a | reverse complement strand
GGCCGGTGCGGGGTCTTGAACCGCGGGTGGACGTGGGAGAAGAAGCGCGGCAGGAGTCCGTCGCGGCTCATCGCGAAGAAGACCCGTGTCTGGCCGAGGAGCAGGATCATGCAGACCGTCGTCAGGCCGACGGCGGCGCCGAAGCTGATGAAGCCCGCGAACCAGGGGTGGCCGGTCTCCTTGAAGGCGTCGGCGAGCGGGGCGTCGACGGACAGCCGGCTGTAGTTCTGCATGCCCGTGACGACGATCGACACGAGGACGTACAGCGTGGTGCAGATGACGAGGGAGCCGAGGATGCCGCGCGGCATGTCGCGCTGCGGGTTCCTGGTCTCCTCGGCGGCGGTGGCGACGACGTCGAAGCCGATGAACGCGAAGAACACCACCGAGGCGGCGGTGAAGATGCCCATCACGCCGAAGTTGGAGGGCGCCCAGCCGAACATCAGCTGGATCAACGGCGCCTGGAGACTGTCACCGGCGTCGACGGTCTGCGCCTTCGGGATGAACGGGTCGTAGTTCTTGCCCTCGATGAAGAACGCGCCCGCGATGATCACGGTCAGGACGACGGCGACCTTGATGGCGACGACGACCGAGGTGATCCGCGCGGACAGCTTCATGCCGATCACGAGGATGACGGTGAGGACCAGGACGAGCGCGGCCGCGAGGATGTCGAAGCCGAACTCGCCGGCGCCCTCTCTGCTGCCCAGGGCCACGGGCATCTCCCAGCCCGCGTTGTCCATGAGCGACTGGATGTAGCCGGACCAGCCGACGGCCACCACCGCCGTCCCGAGCGCGAACTCCAGGACCAGGTCCCAGCCGATGATCCAGGCGGGCAGTTCACCGAGGGAGGCGTACGAGAACGTGTACGCGGACCCGGCGACGGGCAAGGTGGAGGCGAACTCGGCGTAGCACAGCGCGGCCAGCGCGCAGGCGACACCGGCCGCGACGAACGCCAGGGCCACCGCGGGCCCCGCGTTGTTCTTGGCGACCGTACCGGTGAGGACGAAGATGCCGGTGCCGATGATGACGCCGACCCCGAAGACCGTCAGATCCAGCGCGGACAAGGATTTCTTGAGCGCGTGCTCGGGCTCCTCGGTATCGAGGATGGACTGCTCGACCTTTTTCGTCCGGAAGAGTGTGCTGCTCACAGGGGTACCTCCCATGCTTGTCGTCCTCGACATGATCGAGAGGGGGCGATGGGGGTCCCCCCGGGTCGAGCGAAGCCGAGAGCTGGGGGAGCGTATGCCCCGGCACGGGCGGTTTCACGCGAATGGGCCGGTCTCACCACCGTAAAGGATGGTGGGACCGGCCCGGACAGCCCGGACGGGCGGGTCAGTCGCGCGCGGGCTCGACCTCGGAGGGCGTGCCGTCGAGCCGGCCGTCGAGCTTGGAGACGAGACCCGTGACCTGGCGGGCGATGTCGGGCGCGGTGAGCCCGATCTCGGCCATCACCTCGGCGCGGGAGGCGTGGTCGAGGAAGCGCGGCGGGATGCCGAAGTCGCGCAGCGGGATGTCGACGCCCGCGTCGCGCAGGGCCTGCGCGATCGCCGAGCCGACGCCGCCGACACGGGAGTTGTCCTCCACCGTGACGACCACGCGGTGCCGGTCGGCGAGCGGAGCCATGTGCTCGTCGACCGGCTTGACCCAGCGCGGGTCGACGACGGTGGTGGTGATGCCCTGCTTGTCGAGGAGGGTGGCGATCTCCAGGCACATCGGCGCGAGGGCGCCGACGGAGACGAGGAGCACGTCCGGTGTGTCGGTGCCCGGCTCCCGCAGCACGTCCATGCCGCCCACCCGGCCCACGGCCGGTACGGCGGGACCGACGGCGCCCTTGGAGAAGCGCACCACGGTCGGCGCGTCCGTGACCTCGACGGCCTCGCGCAGTTGGGCCCGCACCTGGTCGGCGTCGCGGGGCGCGGCCAGCCGCAGCCCGGGGACGACCTGAAGGATCGACATGTCCCACATGCCGTTGTGCGAGGCGCCGTCGGTGCCGGTGACACCGGCCCGGTCCAGGACGAACGTCACACCGCACTTGTGGAGGGCGACGTCCATGAGGACCTGGTCGAAGGCGCGGTTGAGGAAGGTCGCGTACACCGCGAAGACCGGGTGCAGGCCGCCGGTGGCGAGGCCGGCCGCGGAGACCGCGCCGTGCTGCTCGGCGATGCCGACGTCGTAGACGCGCTCGGGGAACGCCTTGGCGAACTTGTCGAGGCCGACCGGCTGGAGCATGGCCGCCGTGATGGCGACGACGTCCTCGCGCTCCTTGCCGAGCTTGACCATCTCCTCGCCGAACACGGAGGTCCAGTCGGCTCCGGAGGAGGCGATCGGCAGACCGGTGTCCGGGTGGATCTTGCCGACGGCGTGGAAGCGGTCCGCCTCGTCCTGGAGGGCGGGCTGGTAGCCGCGGCCCTTCTCGGTGAGGCAGTGCACGATGACCGGACCGCCGAAGCGCTTGGCGCGCGACAGGGCGGACTCCAGGGCCTCGATGTCGTGTCCGTCGATCGGTCCGACGTACTTGAGGCCGAGGTCCTCGAACATGCCCTGTGGGGCGATGAAGTCCTTCAGGCCCTTCTTGGCGCCGTGCAGCGTCTCGTAGAGCGGTCGGCCGACGACGGGCGTGCGCTCCAGCAGGTCCTTGCCGCGGGCCAGGAACCGCTCGTACCCGTCGGTGGTGCGCAGGGTGGCGAGGTGGTTGGCGAGGCCGCCGATGGTCGGCGCGTACGAGCGCTCGTTGTCGTTGACGACGATGACCAGGGGCCGGTCCTTGGCGTCGGCGATGTTGTTGAGCGCCTCCCAGGCCATGCCGCCGGTGAGGGCGCCGTCACCGATCACGGCGACCACGTGGTCGTCGCGTTTCAGTACCTGGTTGGCCTTGGCGAGCCCGTCGGCCCAGCCGAGGACCGTCGAGGCGTGGCTGTTCTCGATGACGTCGTGCTCGGACTCGGCCTGCGAGGGGTAGCCGGACAGGCCGCCCTTCATCTTCAGCCGGGAGAAGTCCTGTCGGCCGGTGAGGAGTTTGTGGACGTAGGACTGGTGGCCCGTGTCCCACAGCACCTTGTCCTTCGGCGAGTCGAAGACACGGTGCAGTGCGATGGTGAGCTCGACCACGCCGAGGTTCGGGCCGAGGTGACCGCCGGTCTTCGACACCGCCTCCACGAGGAAGGTCCGGATCTCCTCCGCCAGCTGGTCCAACTCCTCCAGGCTGAGCCGGTCCAGATCGCGCGGTCCCCTGATGCGGGTCAGCAGCGGCACCCGTGCCTCCTTGCAATAGTGCTGTTCGAGCGTTGCCGGGCTCGTCGAAGTCTAATCTTCCGCGTGCACCGCCGACCGCCGGGCGGGGGGAACCCGCGTCACACGAACGGCCGTAAACCATCCTGCACCGGTACCCGTGTACGAAACGTCCGACACAGAAGAGAAGTGCCCGGCATCGGATGCGATGCCGGGCACTTCTGTACGAGGGCCGCCTGCCACTGCGTCAGGCGCGACCCGCCGCCTTCTGGCTCTTGCGGGAGACCGAGTCGATGACCACGGCGCCCAGGAGCACCGCACCCGTGATCATGTACTGGATCGAGGTGTTCATGTTGAGCAGGTCGAGACCCGTCTGGATCGACTGGATCACCAACATACCCAGCAGCGCCGACCACACCGATCCACGACCACCGAAGAGGCTCGTACCTCCGATGACGGCCGCGGCGATGGCCAGCATCAGGGTGTTGCCGCCGCCCGCGGAGAGCGTCGCGCTCGCGGTCTGACCGGCGAAGAACATACCGCCGACCGCGGCGAAGCCACCGGAGATGGCGAACACCGTGATGCGGATCATCGGCACGTTGATACCGGCACGGCGGGCGGCCTCGATGCCGCCGCCGACCGCGAAGACCTGACGGCCGTAGGTCGTACGGCGCAGCACGAAGTCCACGATCACCAGCGCCGCGAGGAAGATCACCAGCGCGTTGGAGACACCGGCCGCGTCGTTGAGCACGGCCGCGGCGACGAAGGACGCGAGGGCCAGCGCGCCGACCCGGAGCAGGATCTCGCTGGTCGGCCGGAACGGCACCCCGGCGGCCTTGCGACGGCGCTGCTCGTTGAAGTTGCCGACGGCGGTGAGCACGACACCGAGGCCGGCCAGCAGGTAGGCGCCGATGATGGCCTGGTCCATGAAGAAGGAGCTCTGGCCGAGCAGGTGGACCGGGCCCGTGTCGGAAGGAATGTTGATGGTGCCGCTGTCGCCCAGCAGCCACAGCATCAGACCGTTCCAGCCGAGGAAACCGGCCAGGGTGACGACGAACGCCGGCACACCGATCCTGGCGAAGAACCAGCCGTGCAGCGCGCCGATGGCGATACCGGTGATGACGGCGAGGACCAGCGACAGCCAGGCGTTCATGCCGTTGTTCACCACGAACACGGCGAACAGGGTGGAGGCCAGACCGCTGACCGAGCCGACCGACAGGTCGATCTCGCCGAGCAGCAGCACGAACACCAGGCCGATGGCGAGCATGCCGGTGGCCGACAGGAAGTAGCTGATGTTGGAGAGGTTGTCGGCGCTGAGGAAACGATCATTCTGGAACTGGAAGATGGTCCAGATGACGATCAGGCCGATGACCACCGGCAGCGAGCCCAGCTCGCCGCCCTTGACCTTGCGCTTGAACTCCGTGAGGTAGCCCTTGAAGCCCTCCTCGCGGACCAGCAGCCGCGGGTCCGTGACGGCGACCGGGGCCGCCGTGGGGTCGTCGGCGGGCGCGACGGTGTCCTGCAGCTCCACCACGCCCTCGTCCTTGGTGACCTTGTCGGTCGCCGCGGAGTCGCTCTTCACGGTCTTGGACGTGTCACTCACTTTGCCGCCTCCGCGGTGCGCCGCTCCGCGCGACGGGTCACGGCGTTGTCCGTGGCACCCGTGATCGCGGCGATGATCTCTTCGTGGCTGGTGTCCTTCACGGGGAAGGAGCCGTTGTTCTTGCCCAGCCGCAGCACGGCGACGGTGTCGGCGACCGCCTTGACGTCGGCCATGTTGTGGCTGATGAGGATGACAGCGAGGTCGCGCTCCCGCAGCCGCTCCACCAGGTCGAGGACCTGCGCGGTCTGCTCGACACCGAGGGCGGCGGTGGGCTCGTCGAGGATGACGAGCTTGGGGTCGCCGATCAGGGCGCGGGCGATGGCCACGACCTGGCGCTGACCACCCGAGAGGCTCGCGATCGGGATGCGCACGCTCGGGATGCGGATGGAGAGCGTGGACAGCAGCTCGCGGGCGTTCTTCTCCATCGTCACCTCGTCGATGACGCCCCGGTGCAGCAGTTCGCGACCGAGGTAGAGGTTGCCCACGACGTCGAGGTTGTCGCAGAGCGCGAGGTCCTGGTAGACCGTCGCGACGCCGAGTCCCTGGGCGTCGTGCGGCTTGTTGATCCTCACCGCGTCGCCCTGCCACTCGATGACGCCCTCATCGATGGGGTGGACGCCCGCGATCGTCTTGACCAGGGTCGACTTACCTGCGCCGTTGTCGCCCACCAGGGCGACCACTTCTCCGGCGTGGACCTCCAGATCGACGTCGGTGAGTGCCTGGACCGCACCGAATCGCTTGGAGACTCCGCGCAACGCCAGCACGGGCGTAGCGGACACGTGAACCATCTCCTTCGCCGCCTGACCGGCGGGGATGCCGCGCTTGGGGGTGTGCGCGGAGTGACGTGCGGATCGCGGCGGGAGGGCCGCTGCTCGCACCGTGGTTTACAGGGTGAACATGCCTGGACCGCCGCGCTCGGCGGCGGGTTCCGTCCGGCGCCCGCCCCGCAGCGGGGTCTTTGGCGGGGCGGGCGCCGGCGGGGCTTCACGGGGCCGCTCGGCCGTCCGGGCCCGGGTCCCTCGGCGGGACCCGGGCCGGATGACGCGCGGTGGCGTGACTACTCCAGGCCGGCGGACTTGCAGGCCTTGGCGTACTCGGGGGTGCAGATGTCCGCGACCGTGTACAGCTTGTCCTTGACGACCGTGTCGTTGATGTTGTCCTTGGTGACCGAGACCGGGGTCAGGAGCTTGGCGGGCACCTTGTCGCCGGAGCCGCTCGTCACCTCGGTGTCGGCGAGGTCCTTGATGCTCTTGCCGTTGAGCAGCGCGACCGCGAGCTCGGCGGCGGTGTCGGCCTCCGGCTTGTAGGCCTTGTAGACCGTGGAGGACTGGGTGCCGGCGACGATCCGCTGGATGGCGGCGAGCTCGGCGTCCTGGCCCGTCAGCGGGATGTTGCTGATCTTCGCACCCTTGAGGGTGTTGGCGATGCCACCGGCCATGCCGTCGTTGGCGGCGTAGACGCCCGCGATGTTCTTGGCACCCAGCTGGGTGATCGCCGCGGACATCTTCTGGGCGGCGACGGTGTCCTTCCACAGGCCGGACTGCTCGTAGGCGATGTCGACCTTGCCGTCGAGGACCTTGTGGGCGCCTTCCTTGAACTGGCCGGCGTTCGGGTCGGCGTCGTCACCGTTGATCATGACGACCTTGGACTTCTTGGTGGCCTTGTCGCCGAGCGCGTCGAGCAGGGCCTGGCCCTGGAGCTCGCCGACCTTGACGTTGTCGAAGGAGACGTAGGCCGAGACCGGGCCCTGGGCGAGGCGGTCGTAGGCGACGACCTTGACACCCTTGTCCACCGCGGACTGGATGGAGGACTTGATCGCGGCGGAGTCCTGGGCGGAGACGACGATGACCTTGACGCCCTTGGTCACCATGGTGCTCATCTGCTGAGCCTGCTTGGTGGGGTCGGCGGCTGCGTTCGCGTACTCGACCTTGCAGTCGGAGCAGAGCTCCTCGACCTTGTCCTCGAAGTACGGACGGTCGAACTTCTCGTAGCGCGCGGTGACGTTGTCGGGCAGGAGGAGACCGATGGTCTTGTTGCCCTTGCCGCTGTCGCTACCGCTGTCCGAGTCGTTGTCGTCGCCGGCCTTCCCACAGGCGGCCACGGAGAGCGCCAGCGAAACCGCGGTGGCGCCGATCACGACTCTACGCATCGTTGCGTTCATTTGGGTTGTGCCTCCCTGACACGGGCCGCAGCACTGCGGCCGAGGTGGCTGGAAGTCAACTCGGCCACACGTGCGACGTCAAGAAGTAAATCCTTAACGGGTTGGCAACGGCGTGTTTCGTTCTCTAAGTGAAGGCAGGGGTTGCTGCGGACAGGGTTCCGTCCAAAAGGGTTGAATCACCCATCTCGCTGAGTGCCAGCGCGAGGGCCCCGAGGACCTCCGCCCGGCCGCCAAGCGCCCCTGGCAGCACCGAGAGTTGACGTGCGGCACTCGGGATCGCGTACCGGCCGACCGACTCCCTTATGGGCCCGAGCACCAGCTCCCCGGCCTCGGCGAGATCGCCACCGAGGACCACGCGGCTCGGGTTCAACAGATTGCAGAGATTGGCGACTCCACTTCCGATGTGGCGGCCGACGTCGGCGATCACCCGGCGACAGCCCGGATCCCCGTCCCTCGCCAACCGCACGACGCCTTCCATCGTCAGATCGGTCCCGTGGCTGGACTGGAGGAGCGGCAGCACATGACGTGCGGCGGCGAAGGTCTCCAGGCAACCGCGGTTTCCACAGCGGCAGACCGGTCCGGATTCATCAAGAGTAATATGCCCGATTTCTCCCGCTGTGCCACCGGGGCCCCGGTAGATCTTGCCGTCGATGACCAGACCGGCGCCGACACCGCTGGCCACCTTGATGTAAGCCAGGTCGCGCACCCCGCGTCCGCTGCCCCAGACCAGCTCACCGAGGGCGCCGAGGTTGGCGTCGTTGTCCACGTGCACCGGTGCGCCCAGACGGTGGCCCATCTCGGCGGCCGGGTTGGTGCCGGTCCAGCCCGGCAGGATCGCGGTGGAGCCCAGCGTCCCGGACGCGACGTCGATCGGTCCGGGCACACCGAGGCCCACGCCCGCGATCTTCGTGGGATCCACCCCGGTGGCCTCGATCAACCGGGTGACCAGCTGCTCCGCCCGGTCGAACCCCTGGGTGGAGGAGGCGTCCACGTCGAGCGGCTCGGACTCCTCGGCCAGCACCTGATGGGCGAGGTTCCCGATCGCGACGCGCAAATGGGTGTGCCCGAAGTCCACGCCGATGACAATCCCGGCGTCGCCGCTCAGGGAGACCGCGCGAGCCCGGCGTCCACCCGCCGATGTGGGCGTGACCTCGACCGTTCCGCCGTCCTTGAGCTCGCGGACGATGTTGGAGACCGTGGCCGCGGACAGGCCCGTCGTCCTGGCGATCTCCGCCTGCGTGAGCGAGCCGGCGAGACGCACCGCCCGGACGACGCGTTCGAGATTTGCTCGGTGCAGCGACGACTGCGACCCCGGAGTCTCCATCGACTCATCCACTCCTGTCCCAGGCCGGACGGCCCCCGCCGCCCGTGACCCAGGTCAAAGCCGCGGATCCCGGGTCACTTACAAGTTGTGAACTCCAAGCTCCGCTGAACGGGTTACCGCAGTCAAGTCCTTGACGGAAACTGGCGTCGTCAATTGACCACTAAATGTCACTGGGGCGCTACGTCGGGGTCGTCCGGAAGCCCTCCTTACTACTTCAGGGTCGCCGACGTCAGGCCGGCCTGCACCTGGCGCTGGAACGAAAGGTAGACGACCAGCATGGGGACCATCGCGATGGTGACACCTGCGAAGAGAACGGGCAGGTCAGAGGCGTAGCCCTGCTGCTGTTGGAGCTGGACCAGACCCTGGGTGAGGACATAGCGCTCGGGGTCGTCACCGCTCTGCGGCTGCATGAGGACGGTGGGCAGGATGTACTGGTTCCACTGGCCGAGGGTGTTGAAGATGCCCACGCTGATCAGACCCGGCTTCGCCATGGGCAACATCACCTGGAAGAAGGTCCTGGTGTGGGAGGCCCCGTCCAGGATCGCCGCCTCGAAGACCGCCGTGGGCAGGGTCCGGAAGAAGGCGTGCATGAAGAACACGGTGAACGGCAGCGAGTAGGCGACGTAGACCAGGATCAGGCCCTGGTAGCTGTTCAGCATGTCGAGGCGCTTGACCATGAAGAACAGCGGGACCAGCGCCAGGAACACCGGGAACATGGCCCCGGCGACGAAGAAGAAGTACAGCAGCCGGTTGCCCCAGAACTGGTAGCGGGCCAGGACGTAGGCGGCCATCGAGCCGAACAGCATGGTCAGCGGCACGGAGAAGACCAGCACGATGACCGTGTTGAGGAAGTAGTCGCCGATCCCCTTGTCCCAGGCGCGGGAGAACACGTCCAGGGACCAGTTCTCCGGCCAGCCGAAGGCGGAGCCGCCGATCTGGGCGTCGGTCTTGAAGGCGCTGAGGATCAGCCACAGCAGCGGCAGCACGATCATCAGGGCCCACAGGGCGAGGAAGCCGTGCGAGAAGACGTTCAGGACGACGCCTTCGCCGCGTTCGTCACCGGGGCCGGTGCGGTTCTTGGTCACGGCCGGACCGGTGGGGGCCGAGTCGCCGGGGGAGGCGGTCTTGAGGGGTGCGCTCATCGTTCCGTCATCTCCGGCTTCAGAACTCGATGCGTTCACGGCGGGTGGCGCGCAGCATGACCACCGAGACGATCAGGGTGAGGAGCAGCATCACCACGCCCATGGCGCAGGCGTAGCCGCTCTTGCCGTACAGCAGGAAGTTCCGCATCATCACGGTCGCCATGACCTCGCTGTGGTGATCGGGGCCGCCGCCGTACTCCCCCGCCGTCATCGTGGAGACCAGGATGAACATGTCCATCGCCGCGATGCCGAGGTAGACCCAGGCGGTCTGCACGGAGTCCCACAGCAGGGGCAGGGTGATCCGGAAGAAGGTGTGGGCGCGGCCGGCGCCGTCGATCAGCGCGGCCTCGTAGATGTCCCTCGGAATGGCCTGCATGGCGGCGGAGAACAGCACCAGATAGAAGCCGACGCCGTGCCAGACGACCACCGCGATCAACGCCCAGAGCACGAAATTCGGTTCGTTCAGCCATTCCACGGGGCTGCTCTCGTCGACCAGCCCCAGTTTCATGAGGAAGCCGTTGAGCATGCCGCCGCTGTCACTGCGGTACACGGCGCCGAAGAGCACCGCGAGGATGGCCAGCGACAGGACCTGCGGAAAGAAGTAGACGATCTTGTAGAAGCCCGACCCGGCGACCCCCGAGACACCGCCGGCCCGGCCGCGCCCGCCCGCGTTCAGCATGAACGCGAAGAACAGCGCGAGCAGAATGGTGATCACCGGGATGAACACCAGAAACAGGATGTTGTGCCAGATGGCCTTGAGGAAGATGTCGTCCTGGAACAACGCGGTGTAGTTGTCCAGCCCGACGAAGCTGAATGTCTGGGACTGCCCCTTCCAGTCCGTCAGCGAATAGCCGAAGGTCTGGAGATAGGGCCAGATGACGAAGATCAGATAAAGCGCCACGGGGACGAACAAAAACCCCGCGACGAACCGGTACTGCCCTTTGCGCATTGGCGTGATCCTGCCTTGGGTTCCGTGAGACGAAGGGCCCGCACGCTTCGGGGCGCGGGGAACTGCGCGAAAGCCATCCACGGTGGACCGGCGGCCCACCGCACCACTCAGCCCCCCACGACGCCCGAAGGCCCGCTCAGTCCCGGTGGTTCTTCTTGGAATCCGGGTCCTTCGCCTGCTTGTCCACGGCCGCCTGCGCCCGCTTCAGCCACTCGGCCGGCTGGATCCGCTTCGCCATCAGCTCGTTCGACGCGTTCTGGATCGCCGTGTCCATCTCGCTGTACCACTCGGTGTACAGGTAGCGGAAGGTGTTGTCACCGGCGGCCTTGGACGCCTCGACCGTGGACTGCGTGCCGGGCCGCAGCTGTACGCCGGGGTCGACGCCGTCCTTGAGGATGGTCAGGGAGTTCGCCTCCTTGGCGAACAGCGTCGACCATTCCTTCGACAGCATCATCCGCATGAACTCCTTGGCCGCCGGCAGGTTCTTCGCCTTGGCGGGGATGATGAACGGCTCTCCGGAGCCGGCCCGGATCGCCTCGAACGGCATCTTGCTGTCGGGCAGCAGCGGCATCGGCATGAACGTCATGTCGAAGTCGGCCGGGGTCTGCTTGAGCTGCTCGTTCTCCAGCCAGGAACCGGAGGTGATGAACACGGCCTTGTACTGGTTCCAGCGGGTCTGGGACTCGGTGTGGGTGAGGCCGTTGGTGCCGGGCATCAGATAGCCCTTCTCGACGACCTCGTAGATCGCCTCGACACCGGCCTTCGCCGCGTCGGAGCCGACGAACGCCTTCGGGTCGAGGTTGTCGATGGCCTTCATGGCCTCCAGACCGCCGGTCTTGGCGATCAGGTCCATGATGGCGACGTTGATGTAGTACGGGTACTTGCCCTGGTGGGCGAGGCCGCCGATGCCCTTGGCCTTGGCCTCCTTGCAGATGGTCAGGAAGTCCGCCCAGGTCTTGGGCTCCTCCCAGCCGTTCTCCTTGAACAGCTTGCCGGAGTACCACAGGCCCCACACCGTATAGATGTAGTTGAGGGCGACGACCTTGTCCTCCTGCATGCCCGCGTCGAGCGTGCCGGGGATGAGGGTGTCGCGGACCTTCTTGGCGGGGTCGTCGATCGAGGGGGCGTCCAGGACCGCGGCCAGGTCGAGGAGCTGGTCGTTCTTGTAGAGGACGTCGATCGGGATCTGCTGGGCGCCGGAGTCGTCGACGATGTCCGGCGGGTTGCCCGCGTTGAACCGGGGCTGGAGCTTGCCGGTGATCTCCTGGGTGCCGGTGTGGGTGGAGGTGACGCCCCACTTCTTCTGGAAGGCGGCCTCCCACGCCTTGGCGTAGGCGTCGCCGTAGCCGCCCTTGAAGATGACGACGTCGAGCTTGCTGCCCTTCTTGACGCCGAAGGGGTTGGACTTGGACGTCTCGCCCTGGGCGTCCTCGGAGGAGTCGTCGCCCCCGCCGCCGCTCGCGCAGGCCGAGAGGAAGCTCATGGTGGGGACGGTGATCAGGCCCAGCGCGGCGGATCGCTTGATCAGATCGCGGCGGCCCACACCCTCCGCGGTGCTGGTGCCGGAAGCCTCGGGTTCGTTGTTCTCAGCGGTCGTGGATCCCATGCTCAAGTCCTCGCCTTCTCCAGGACTCAGGCGGTGAACCGGATCCTCCCGGCACCGCGATCGGTTCAAGCTGGGGTCGTGCGTGAGGATTCAACAGGGGCAGGACGGCGGTCCGCGCGCGGACACGTCCGCGCCCACCGGTAATTCCCCCCAGGTAGTGCCCGTCCACCGTCGTGCGACCACGATGCGGACGCCGACAGGTATAGTCCACTTCCCGCCAAGGGAGCAAGATCGAATGCAAGGTTGGCCGTCGGTCTTTTCCGAGTTGAGACCTCGCGGAAATACGAGCGCCCGTGCGCCGCTCGACCGCGAATTCCCCGCCGTTCGACCCGAATGGCTCACTCAACACCCTTGACACCACTCATCACTTGAACCACTACTGGTCCCTGCGCAACACGGCAGACAACGTTGTCCACTACTGGTCATTCCTTGATCGTCGAGGCGGTCGAGCGGGGTGACCAGGCGCAGGGAGGGTGCTCGCGGATGCGGCACGGATGGGGTTCCACGGTGGCGCTCGGCGCCGCCGCGCTCGCTCTGGTGGTGGCCTCGCAGGGGGCCGCCGTCGCGTTACCGGCCCGACCGGCGGCGGCCGACCGGGAGTTCGGTTCCTCCTTCGAGTCGGGGGATCCGGCACCGGACTGGACCGACACCGTCGACACCGCGCCGGACGGCTCCCCCCGCGCCTCGGGGGTCGACGGCGGCTACGCCACCGGCATCCCCGGCAACATCACCGACCGGGTGACCGAGGTCCGGGCGAGCGGCGAGAACACCTCCGGCGGGGAGGTGAAGGAGAACCTGGTCGACGGGGAGCCGGGCACCAAGTGGCTCTCCTTCCAGCCCACCGGCTGGGTGGAGTTCGACCTCGATCGACCGGCCGAGGTGGTGACGTACGCGCTGACCTCGGCGAACGACGCCGAGGGGCGCGACCCGAGGGACTGGACGCTGAAGGGGTCCGCCGACGGCAAGGAGTGGCGCACCCTCGACACCCGCACCGGTGAGTCCTTCCCCGAGCGGTATCTGACCAAGTCGTACGACATCGCCGCCGACGCGGTCGCCGGGTACCGGCACTTCCGGCTGGACATCACCCGGAACAACGGTGCCTCCACCATCACCCAGCTCGCCGACGTGCAGTTCTCCACGGGCGGCGGCCAGACGCCCGCGCCGGAGGAGATGCGCACCCACACCGACCGGGGGCCGAGCGGCTCGGCGACCGCCAAGGCCGGCGTGGGTTTCACCGGGAAGCGGGCGCTGCGGTACGCGGGCCGCCACACGGCGGACGGCCCGGCCCACTCGTACAACAAGGTCTTCGACGTGGACGTGGCCGTCGGGCGGGACACCGAGCTGGCGTACCGGATCTTCCCGTCCATGGCGGACGGCGACCTGGACTACGACGCCACCCGGGTCGCGGTCGACCTGGTCTTCACGGACGGCACCTCGCTGAGTGAGCTGCGCGCCGTCGACCAGCACGGATTCCCCCTCACGCCGCGCGGACAGGGCGCGGCGAAGGTGTTGTACGTGAACCAGTGGAACGACGTCGTCTCCCGGATCGGGTCGGTCGCGGCGGGGAAGACGGTGGACCGGGTCCTGGTGGCGTACGACTCCCCGAAGGGGCCGGCGAGGTTCCGCGGCTGGCTCGACGACGTGACCCTGCGGGTGCGGGCGCCCGAGCGGCCGAAGGCACATCTCTCCGACTACGCGGTGACCACCCGAGGGACGAACTCCAGCGGCGGCTTCTCCCGCGGCAACAACTTTCCGGCGACGGCGGTCCCCCATGGCTTCAACTTCTGGACGCCGGTGACCAACGCGGGCTCGCTCAGCTGGCTGTACGACTACGCGCGGGCCAACAACGCGGACAACCTGCCGACGATCCAGGCGTTCAGCGCGAGTCACGAGCCGAGCCCCTGGATGGGTGACCGACAGACCTTCCAGGTGATGCCGTCGGCCGCCGCCGGCACCCCCGACCTGGGCCGCACGGCACGGGCGCTGGCGTTCCGGCACGAGAACGAGACGGCCCGGCCGTACTACTACGGTGTCCGCTTCGAGAACGGGATCAAGGCGGAGATGGCGCCGACGGACCACGCGGCGGTGCTCCGCTTCACCTATCCGGGGGACGACGCGAGCGTCCTCTTCGACAACGTCACGGACCAGGCGGGCCTGACCCTCGACCGCGAGGCAGGGGTCGTCACGGGGTTCTCGGATGTGAAGTCCGGGCTGTCGACGGGCGCGACCCGCCTCTTCGTGTACGGGGTGTTCGACGCGCCGGTGACCGGCGGCGACTCCGCCGGGGTGAGGGGCCACCTCCGCTTCGACGCGGGCGCCGACCGGACGGTGACCCTCCGCCTCGCCACCTCCCTGATCAGCGTCGACCAGGCGAAGGACAATCTGCGCCAGGAGATCCCGGAGGGCACCGCCTTCGAGCGGGTCCGGGACCGGGCGCGGGCGCTGTGGGACCGGCTCCTCGGCCGGGTGGAGGTCGAGGGCGCGACCCCCGACCAGCTGACCACGCTGTACTCCAGCCTGTACCGGCTGTACCTGTACCCCAACTCCGGCTTCGAGAAGGTCGGTTCGACCCACCGGTACGCCTCGCCGTTCTCCCCCATGCCGGGCCCGGACACCCCGACCCACACGGGCGCGAAGATCGTCGAGGGCAAGGTGTACGTCAACAACGGTTTCTGGGACACCTACCGGACGACGTGGCCGGCCTACTCGCTCCTGACGCCGTCCCGCGCGGGCGAGCTGGTGGACGGCTTCGTGCAGCAGTACAAGGACGGCGGCTGGACCTCCCGCTGGTCCTCCCCCGGGTACGCGGACCTGATGACGGGCACCTCCTCGGACGTGGCGTTCGCGGACGCGTACGTCAAGGGCGTCGACTTCGACGCGAAGGCGGCGTACGAGGCGGCCGTCAAGAACGCCTCGGTCGTCCCGCCGAACCCGGGCGTCGGCCGCAAGGGCATGGCTTCCTCCCCCTTCCTCGGCTACACCAGTACCGACACCCACGAGGGCCTGTCCTGGGCGCTGGAGGGCTACCTCAACGACTACGGCATCGCCCGGATGGGTCGGGCCCTGTACGAGCGGACGGGTGAGAAGCGGTACCGGGAGGAGTCGGCGTACTTCCTCGACCGGGCGCGGGACTACGTGCAGCTGTTCGACAAGGACGCCGGGTTCTTCCAGGGCCGGGACGGCACCGGGAAGTGGCGGCTGGACTCGTCGGCGTACGACCCGCGGGTCTGGGGCCACGACTACACGGAGACCAACGGCTGGGGCTACGCGTTCTCCGCGCCTCACGACGGCAAGGGCCTGGCGAACCTGTACGGCGGCCGGTCCGGGCTGGCGAGGAAGCTGGACACCTACTTCTCCACCCCGGAGACGGCCTCCCCCGACCTCACCGGCTCCTACGGCGGCGTCATCCACGAGATGACCGAGGCTCGGGACGTACGGATGGGCATGTACGGCCACTCCAACCAGGTCGCCCACCACGCGATCTACATGTACGACGCGGCGGGGCAGCCGTGGAAGGCGCAGGAGAAGGTCCGCGAGGTGCTGTCCCGGCTGTACGTCGGCAGCGGCATCGGGCAGGGCTACCACGGCGACGAGGACAACGGCGAGCAGTCGGCCTGGTACCTCTTCTCGGCGCTCGGCTTCTATCCGCTGGTGATGGGCAGCGGCGAGTACGCCATCGGCTCGCCCCTGTTCACCGAGGCGACGCTCCATCTGGAGAACGGCAGGGACCTGGTGGTCCGGGCCCCGAAGAACAGCGCGAGGAACGTCTACATTCAGGGCTTGAAGGTCAACGGCAAGGCATGGCGGTCGACGTCGCTGCCGCACGCGCTGCTCGCGAAGGGCGGGGTGCTGGAGTTCGACATGGGCCCGAGGCCGTCGCGGTGGGGCACGGGTGAGAACGCCGCGCCGGTGTCGATCACCAAGGACGACCAGGTGCCGTCGCCGCGCTCGGACGCCATCGAGGGCGACGGGGAGCTGTTCGACGACACGTCGTCGACGAAGGCGACGCTGACGACGGCGGACCTGCCGGTGCCGGCCCGCACCAGGGCCGTGCAGTACACCCTGACGTCCGCCGACCGCGCCGAGGCCCCCACCGGCTGGACCCTCCAGGGCTCGGCCGACGGCACCACCTGGAGAACCCTCGACCGGCGCGCCGACGAATCCTTCACCTGGAACCGCCAGACCCGCGCCTTCTCGGTCCCCACCCCGAGGGCGTACCGCCACTACCGCCTGGTCCTGGACGCCCCGGCGACCCTCGCGGAGGTGGAACTGCTGTCGTGACATCGAGCTCGTGAACTCGGTGAACACCAGGGGGCCCGGCGGCTCGTCGGGCCCCGCCCCCCCAACTGATTTGACGGCGTGGGACGTTGAGGGGATAGAGTCTTGTATAGACCACTCGACAACGTTGTCTGTCCCTGTCGTCGACGGTCGCCCGAGCCACTCCTCCTCTGAGCCACTCCTCCCCCGAGCCGGTTTCCCCCGTACCGGCCCGGCTGACGGACCGGGTGGGCACGCACCGCCCGCCCACCCGGTCCGCCCGAGCACCTCAGGGCCTTTTGTGGAGCGC
>NZ_OLMK01000105.1 GCF_900290235.1 Streptomyces sp. MA5143a | reverse complement strand
CCATCGGCACCGGCCTCAACGCGCCCGCCGGTTACGCCGAAGCGGCGCGCCGTCATCTCGCCGACATCACCGGGCTGCCGCTGGTGACGGCCGCGAATCTGGTCGAGGCGACGCAGGACTGCGGCGCGTTCGTGCAGATGTCGGGGGTGCTCAAGCGGATCGCGGTGAAGCTGTCCAAGAGCTGCAACGACCTGCGGCTGCTGTCGTCGGGGCCGCGCGCGGGGCTGAACGAGATCAACCTGCCGCCGGTGCAGGCCGGTTCGTCGATCATGCCGGGCAAGGTCAACCCCGTGATCCCCGAGGTCGTCAACCAGGTCGCCTTCGAGGTGATCGGCAACGACGTCACCATCACCATGGCCGCCGAGGCGGGCCAGCTCCAGCTCAACGCCTTCGAACCGATCATCCTGCACTCCCTGTCCGAGTCCGTCACGCATCTGCGCGCGGCCTGCCTCACCCTCGCCGAGCGGTGCGTCGACGGCATCACCGCCAACGAGGCCGAACTGCGCGCG
>NZ_OLMK01000005.1 GCF_900290235.1 Streptomyces sp. MA5143a | reverse complement strand
GGCAGACGACGCTACTTTCGCAACGCGCCCTAGCGGGCGGTCTGCTCGTGGACGTACTCCACGAGGCGGGTCAGCGCGTCGGGGTCGGTGGAGGGCAGGACGCCGTGGCCCAGGTTGAAGACATGGCCCTCCAGGCCGGCGGCCGAGTCGAGCACCTCGCGGGTCTTGGTCCGGACGGCCTCGGGGCCGGCGAACAGGACCGTCGGGTCGAGGTTGCCCTGGAGCGCCTTGCCGGGGCCGACGCGGCGGGCGGCCTCGTCGAGCGGGACGCGCCAGTCGACGCCGACGACGTCCGCGCCCGCCTCGCCCATGAGGCCCAGCAGCTCACCGGTGCCGACGCCGAAGTGGATGCGCGGGACGCCGTATCCGGCGACGGCGTCGAAGACCTTCGCCGAGGCGGGCAGCACGGAGCGGCGGTAGTCGGCGGGGGCGAGCGCGCCCGCCCAGGAGTCGAACAGCTGGACGGCGGAGGCGCCGGCCTCGATCTGGACACGGAGGAACGCGGCGGTGATCTCGGCCAGCCGGTCGAGCAGGTCGGCCCAGAGCTCCGGGTCGCCGTACATCATCGCCTTGGCGTTCTCGTAGGTGCGGGAGGGGCCGCCCTCGACGAGATAGCTGGCCAGGGTGAAGGGGGCGCCGGCGAAGCCGATGAGCGGGGTCCCGCCCAGCTCGGCGGTGAGCAGCTCGATCGCCTCGGTGACGTACGAGACGTCCTCGGGGGTCAGGTCGCGCAGCTGGGCGAGGTCGGCCCGGCTGCGGATCGGGCGCTCGACGACCGGGCCGACGCCGGGCTTGATGTCGAGGTCGATGCCGATGGCCTTGAGCGGGACGACGATGTCGCTGAAGTAGATCGCCGCGTCCACCTGGTGCCGGCGGACCGGCTGGAGGGTGATCTCCGTGACCAGCTCGGGCCGCATGCACGACTCCAGCATCGGGATGCCCTCGCGCACCTTCAGGTACTCCGGCAGTGAGCGCCCGGCCTGCCGCATGAACCACACCGGCGTGTGCGGCACGGGCTCGCGCCTGCACGCCTTGAGGAAGGCGGAGTCATACGTGGCGGTCGGCTGGTGGCCCGAGGGGCTGGCGTTGGCACTCACGAGGCAAAGTCTCGCACGCCCGCTTGACAGGGACGGCCCGGGCTGTGGACAACGCGGGGCACCGAATGTTTCCGGCCACCACCGCCGGGACGCGGCCCGGCCGCGTTCGCTGAGCGCGATCCGACCGTGACCCAGCGCACGGGTGTCTTGCCCTGCGCCGAGGCTCCGTTCCCCTTACTGTTCCGGCATGGCTGCGGCTCAGGGACGACTGTCGGACGACGCTGGCGGAATGGACGACGCGAAGGAGGGGGAGCGCGATGCGGGCGGAACGGCCCCGTTGCCGTTCCGCTCCGCGGTGGACGCGCTGAGGGCCACCCGCCTGCGGCCGGAGATCGAGATCGAGCCGACCCGGCCGCCGCAGCGGCTCGCCCCCTACGCGTACGCCCTGGAGGCCGCGGTCGTCGAGGGCGACGAGGACCTGGCCGACGGCCGTCTCGTCCTGCTGTACGACCCGGCGGGCCACGACGCCTGGCAGGGTTCCTTCCGACTGGTGACGCTGGTCCGCGCGGAGCTGGAGCCGGAGATGGCCGCGGACCCGCTGCTGCCCGAGGTGTGCTGGTCCTGGCTGACCGGCGCGCTGCAGACGCGCGGACTGTCGTACGGCGAGCCGAGCGGGACGGTGACCCGGGCCGGCTCGCACTACTTCGGCGGGCTCGCCGAGCGGCCCGCGGCCTCGCAGATCGAGATCCGGGCGTCCTGGACCCCGCGGGAGGTGCTGGGCGGTGTCCCGGACACCGCGGCGCACCTCGCGTCCTGGTGCGATCTGCTCGCCCAGATCGCCGGGCTGCCGCCCGCCGTCGATCCGGGGGACGCCGCCGTGGTGACGCTTCCGCAGCGGCGGGGGCCCCAGTCACGCTGAGACCCGTCGCCGTCCGAGGACCGTGCCCCGAGGGGCACGGTCCTTTTTCGTGCCGCGTCGCCACGCCGATCGAAACCATCACTTTGTCGATACGGCCACTTTCGGCCTCGTATCGACGTGAAGCGACACCGTTCGATCTTCGAATGATCGAAGACGTGTCCGAATTGCACGGATTGTTACTCACCAAATCGTGATCATTCTCTAAAGGAGCAGAGGTTTGATGCCGAAGACCTCTGTGACCTTGAAAGCACGGTTCGTCCCGGCTTCGACCCCACGAGCCCGGCGAACCGGCCCCCCCGTCCCGCACCCAGGAGGCCTGGTGTCCGTTCTCCTCGAGCAGCCCGCAAGCCTGGTCGCCTACCGTCCGAACAAGCCGACCGCGATGGTGGTGGTGGCCGATCCTCGCGTCCGGTCGACCGTCACCCGGCACCTGTGGGCCCTCGGTGTCCGCGATGTCATCGAGGCCTCGTCCATCGCCGAGGCCCGTCCCCGCATCGGCAACCCCCGTGACATCTGCGTGGCAGACGTCCACCTGCCGGACGGCTCCGGCCTGACCCTCCTCTCCGAGACCCGAGCCGCGGGCTGGCCCAACGGCCTCGCGCTCTCCGCCGCCGACGACATCGGCGCCGTCCGCAACGCCCTCGCGGGCGGCGTGAAGGGATACGTCGTCACCGGCACCCGCACCAACATCGGACTGCCCACCCGCCCCGGCGCCGCCCCCCTCGGCTCCGCCGCCCGTATGCACCGCCGCCCCCCGGGTGCCCCGAGCCACCCGGGCGGCTACCGGGAGCTGTCGGGCCGCGAGGTCGAGGTGCTGCGCCTGGTCGCGGAGGGCCAGTCGAACAAGGCGATCGGCGTGTCCATGGGCCTGTCCGCGCTCACCGTCAAGAGCCACCTCGCCCGTATCGCCCGCAAGCTCGGCACCGGTGACCGCGCCGGAATGGTCGCGGTGGCCCTGCGCACCGGGATCATCCACTGAGGTCGCGCCGGAGCGGCCGGGAAGGACGCCGGAGCGGCCGGGAGGAGGCCGAGATCGTTCGATGACGCCCGGACTCTCCCGATTCGCCGGGAAGTTTCACTGACACGTGTGACACATGACTTGTTTACGCCCCTGCGTGGCCCGCCGACGGAACGTTCCGTCGGCGGGCCATGTCCATACACAGATACCCTTGACAGGTGACCGACGCCCAAGAGACCGCAGCAGACAGCACCCTGCGAACCACCGGAGGCGCCCCTCCGGACGACGGCGGATCTTCTGACGCGGAGGCGCCGATCCCTTTGCTGGAGCCGCGGGACGGCATTCCGCCCGTGATCGCCGACGAGGCGACGCTGGCCGAGGTGATCGCCGCGTTCGCCGCCGGCTCCGGCCCCGTCGCCGTCGACGCCGAACGCGCGTCCGGATACCGCTACGGCCAGCGCGCCTATCTGGTGCAGCTGCGCCGTGAGGGCGCGGGCACCGCGCTCATCGACCCCATCGCCTGCCCGGACCTCTCCGGCCTCGGCGAGGCGCTCTCCGACGTGGAGTGGGTGCTCCACGCGGCCACCCAGGACCTTCCCTGTCTGCGCGAGATAGACATGGTCCCCAGCCGTCTCTTCGACACCGAGCTGGCCGGCCGGCTCGCCGGGTTCCCCCGCGTCGGTCTCGGCGCGATGGTGGAGAACGTCCTCGGCTACGTCCTGGAGAAGGGCCACTCCGCGGTCGACTGGTCGACCCGCCCGCTGCCCGAGCCCTGGCTGCGCTACGCCGCCCTCGACGTGGAGCTCCTCGTCGACCTGCGGGACGCGCTGGAGAAGGAGCTGGACCGGCAGGGCAAGCTCGAATGGGCCCGCCAGGAGTTCGACGCGATCGCGACGGCGCCGCCCGCCGAGCCCCGCAAGGACCCGTGGCGGCGTACGTCCGGGATGCACAAGGTACGGCGCCGACGGCAGATGGCGGTCGTACGGGAGCTGTGGGAGGCCCGCGACCGTATCGCGCGGCGGCGGGACGTCTCCCCGGGCAAGGTGCTCAGCGACGCGGCGATCGTCGAGGCGGCCCTGGCGCTGCCGGCCGGCGCTCAGGCCCTCGCCGGGCTGAACGGTTTCGGGCACCGCATGGGACGGCGGCAGCTGGAGCAGTGGCAGGCGGCGGTGGACCGGGCGAAGGCGCTGCCCGAGACCGCGCTGCCGGCGCACGGGCAACCGGTGACGGGGCCGCCGCCGCCGAAGGCGTGGGCCGACAAGGACCCGGCGGCGGCCGCGCGGCTGTCCGCGGCGCGGGCCGGGGTCAGCGCCCTGGCGGAGCAGCTGAACATGCCGCAGGAGAACCTGATCACGCCGGACACGGTGCGGCGGCTGTGCTGGGAGCCGCCGGTCACGGCCGACGCCGACTCGATCTCCGCCTCGCTCGCGGGGTACGGGGCGCGGGCGTGGCAGGTGGAGCTGGTGACGCCGGTGCTGGTGGGCGCGCTGTCGGCGGTGGGCAACGGCGCGTAGCCGCTCCGCGGAGGGGCGCCTGGGGGTGCGTGCGGTGTGGGTGCGGGTGTGTGGGGGCTGGTCGCGCGGTTCCCCGCGCCCCTGTCGGGCTCCCGGGAGTCACGAGGCGCCCCCTGCCTCACTTCGTCGCTCCCCTCATGAAGCCGTTGTAGATGAACCTCTGGAGGGCCAGGAAGACGATCAGGGTCGGCAGGATGACCAGGACCGTTCCGGCCGAGATCGTTTCCCAGTGGGCGGCGTAGGGGCCCTTGAAGCGGAACAGGGATGTCGAGATCACGCCAAGGTCTTCCGAGGGCATGTAGAGGAAGGGGATGTAGAAGTCGTTGTAGACCGTGATCCCCTTCACGATGACGACGGTGGCGATCGCCGGCCTCAGGAGCGGGAAGATGATCTTCCGGTAGATGGTGAACGCGTTGGCGCCGTCGAGGCGGGCGGCCTCGTCCAGGGAGATCGGGATCGACCGGACGAACTGCAGGAAGATGTAGATCGAGACGATGTCGGTGCCCATGTAGAGAGCGATCGGCGCCCAGAGGCTGTCGAACATGCCGAAGCTGTCGACGATCTGGAAGGTCGCCACCTGGGTCGTCACCCCCGGCACCAGCGTGGCGACGAGGAAGAGCGCGACGACCAGCTTGCGGAAGCGGAAGGTGAACCGGTCGATGGCGTAGGCGGCCATCGAGCCGATGACCACCGTGCCGGTGACGGCGAACAGCAGGATGAAGGCCGTGTTGCCGAAGGCCGCGAGCATCTCGCCGTCCCGGAACGCGGTCACGTAGTTCCGGAAGTTGAGGAGATCGTCGGGCAGACCGAGCGCCCGGCTGCCCTTCGCCATCTCCTGCTCGGACTTGAGCGAGGTCAGGAACACCACGGCGAGCGGCAGCAGGACGACCACGGACGCCATGACCAGGGAGAGACGGGTGAGCGTCCGGGCGACCCGGCGGCGTACGACCGGGGTCGGGTGCGCGAGCGTCATGTGAGGTCCACCTTGTCGTCCGGGACGAGACGGCGCTGCACCCAGGTCACCGCGAGGATGATCAGCAGCAGGACCACGGCGGCGGCCGAGGCGAGGCCGGTCTTGTTGAAGCGGAACGCCAGGTCGATGGTCTGGATCACGAAGGTCTCGGTGCCGGTGGCGCCGCCGGTCATGATGTACGGGATCTCGAAGACCGAGAGGGATCCGGAGATCGACAGGATCACGCTCAGGCTCAGCACCGGTTTGATGCCGGGGGCGATGATGTACCGGAACTGGTGCCAGCGGCTCGCCCCGTCGAGTTCGGCGGCCTCGTACAGCTCGCCCGGGATGGACTGGATCGCGCCGAGGAAGAGCACGAAGTTCAGGCCCAGGTAGCGCCAGACGGAGACGCTCGCGAGGGAGATGTTCGCGGAGGTCGAGGTGCCGAGCCATGCGCGGTCGGACTCGTACCCGACGAGGGCGAGGACCGAGTCGAGGGTGCCGCCGTCCTGGAAGAAGTAGAGGAAGACGAAGCCGATCGCGACGCCGTTGATCAGGTACGGGAAGAACAGCACGCCCTTGAAGAAGTTCCGGAAGCGCACGTTGAAGCTGAGGACGGTCGCGAAGTAGAGGGCGAGGGCGATCTGCACCGCCGAGGCGGCCAGGTAGTAGCCGCTGACGAAGAAGACCTGGAACAGTTCGGGGCGGGTGAAGATCTCCCCGTAGTTGTCGGCGCCGATGTAGCTCAGCTCGGGGCTGACGCCGTCCCAGTCGGTGAAGCTGTACGCCAGCATGTTGGCGACCGGGGCGTAGGTGAAGGTGACCAGGAGGGCCAGCGGGGCGGCGAGGAACAGCCACGGGGTGAGCCCCCGCCACAGGCGCACCGAGCGGGGGGCCGGCCTCGGCACCGGGGGCCGTGGCGCGGCCGACGGGGGCCGCGCCACCTTCTCGGTCGTGTGCGTGGCGGGCATCAGGAACCCACGGTCTTGCGCGCCTCGGTCCAGCGCTTCCCCAGGTCGTCGAGGAAGTCGTCGAGGGTGCCGTCCTTGGCGCCACGGGCGAGGTCGACGAGGTCCTGGCGGTACTCGGGGGCGTAGATGCCGACCTCCGAGGCGTTGTCGATCTCCTTCACCCGGCCGCCCTCGGCGTCGTCGAGCTCGATGAGCTTCACGCCCTGCTCCTCGTACGGCTTGAGCGACTCGGGCAGCGGGGCGTTCTTCAGCGTGGCGATCGACAGGTTGTCCTCGGCGTAGCCGGACTTGTCGGTGAACCAGTCGACCCAGGCGCGGGCGGCCGCCTTGTGCTTCGAGTGGATGCTGACGGCCTGGTTGTAGTCGGGGTTGGCGGTGGCGCACGCCTTGCCGTCGACGCGGGCGGGGAACGGCATGAAGCCGATGTCGTCGGGGTCGGCCCCGGCCTTCTCGGCCGCCTGCCGGAACTGGATGACCGCCCAGCTGCCGAGCCACGCCGTGGCGATCTCGCCCTTGGCGAGCTGGGGCTTGGACTCCTCCCAGTTGGTGGTGGTCGGGTCCTTCTCGATCAGGCCCTGCTTGACGATGTCGTACAAGAGGGTGTCACCGACGCGGAGTTCGCCGTTCTCGCCCCAGGGGTCGGTCTCGGCGAGGGCGGTGGTGGCGCCGGGGTCGCAGCTGACCGAGCCGTTGACGTACGTCCAGTGGGTGAGCGGCCACTGTGCGGCGAAGTTGGTGTAGTAGGGGACGGCGTCGGTCCTGGACTTGATGGCCTTCAGCGCGGCGAGGAACTCGTCGGGCGTGGTGGGCCAGTCGGTGACGCCGGCCTCGGCCCAGACCCGCTTGTTGTAGAGGAAGCCGGGGGTCGCGCCCATGGGGCTCTGGCCGTAGACCTTGCCGTCGACCGTGGTGAAGCCGGTGAAGCGGTACTTCTCGGCGAGCTCGTCCTGGGTGCCGAGGGAGGCGAAGAACCTGGGGTAGTCGTTCTTCTTGATGACGCTGGGGATCATGAGGACGTCGCCGTAGTTCTTCGTGTTCATACGGATCTTGACTTCGGCCTCGTAGTCCGTGATCGCGTCGAACTCGACCTTCACCTTCGGGTAGATCTTGTTGAACTCCGCCGCGTACTTCTTCATCGTGCCGTCCTGCACGATGTCGGTGCGGTGGGTGAGGACCTTGATGGTTCCGGACACCTTCGACGGATCGTCGGGTGCCTTCGCGTCGGCGGCCTTCGCGCCTCCTCCGCTGCCTGTGCAGCCCGACGCGAGGAGCGCGGCGGCGAGCAGTGTTCCGGTGAGCGTCCTTCGGTGGTTCATGTGCACCAGCTCCGTTCGGGACGGACGAGCACGGGTGGGTTGGCTGGTTCGGCACTCTGGCAGCCGTTCACTGAACCGGTAAAGTCCCAATCTCGCCAAGGGTGCCGAAACTTTTCGTGATGCTGCCGCGTCATCGACTGGACCGGTTTAGGAGGGCGCATGCTCGACGCCACCCCGCTCACCGAGGGCTGGATCCTGCGGTACGAGGGGCGGGAGCTGCCCGCCGCCGTGCCCGGGTGCGTGCACACCGATCTGCTGGCGGCGGGGCTGATCCCGGATCCCTTCCTCGGGCGCGCCGAGACCGAGGTCGCATGGGTGGGGCGCCGGGAGTGGACGTACGAGGTGGATCTGCCGGGGTCGGGGACGGCCGGCGGGCGGGACCGGACCGACCTGGTCTTCGACGGGCTGGACACCGCCGCCGAGATCCGGCTCGACGGGCGGCCGCTGGGATCGGTGCGGAACATGCACCGGTCGTACCGTTTCGATGTCACCGGGATGAGCGGCCGGCTCTCCGTGCGGTTCACCTCCGCGTACGACGAGGCGGAGGCGGTGCGCGAACGGCTCGGCGACCGGCCGAACGCGTATCCCGAGCCCTTCCAGTTCATCCGCAAGATGGCCTGCTCGTTCGGCTGGGACTGGGGGCCGACCCTGGTGACCGCGGGGATCTGGCGGCCGGTGCGCCTTGAGCACTGGTCGACGGCCCGGATCGCCCGCGTCCGGCCGCTGGTGACGGTCGAGGGCACGACCGGGACGGTGGAGCTGCACGTCGACGTGGAGCGGGTGGCCGTGGAGGCGGGGCTGCGGCTGCGGGCCCGGGTGGGGGGCGTCGACGCGGTCGCGGAGGTCGAGGGCACGAGCGGCGTCGTCCGGCTGGAGCTGCCCGGCGTCGCACGGTGGTGGCCGCGCGGGTACGGTGAACAGCCGCTGTACGACGTGGAGTTGACCTTGCACGAGGTCGGGGGTCAGGGGCTCGACATCTGGCGGCGGCGGGTCGGGTTCCGGACCGTGGAGGTCGACCGGGGGGCCGATGAGCACGGCACCGGGTTCACCTTCGTCGTCAACGGCGAGCGGCTGTTCGCGCGGGGCGTGAACTGGATCCCGGACGACGCCTTCCCCTCCCGCGTCACCCGCGACCGCTACCGCTCCCGCCTCACCCAGGCGGCCGACGCGGGTGTCGACCTCGTGCGGATCTGGGGCGGCGGGATCTACGAGAGCCACGACTTCTACGACGTCTGCGACGAACTGGGTCTGCTGGTCTGGCAGGACTTCCCCTTCGCGTGCGCCGCCTACCCGGAGGAGCAGCCCCTGCGGGGCGAGGTGGAGGCCGAGGCCCGGGAGAACGTCGTACGGCTGATGCCGCATCCCTCGCTGGTGCTGTGGAACGGCAACAACGAGAACCTGTGGGGGTTCCGGGACTGGGGCTGGGAGGAGCGGCTCGCCGGGGAGTCCTGGGGTGAGGGGTACTACCTGGGTGTGCTGCCGCGGATCGTGGCGGAGCTGGACCCGACGCGGCCGTACACGGCGGGCAGCCCCTGGTCGGGGTCCTGGGACCACCATCCGAACGACCCGGCGCACGGCACGCACCACTCCTGGGAGGTGTGGAACCGGGAGGACTACGCGCAGTACCGGGCGGACGTGCCCCGGTTCGTGGCGGAGTTCGGCTGGCAGGCTCCGCCCGCGTACGCGACGCTGCGGCGGGCGCTGGCCGAGGCCGGGGAGGAGCTGGCCGCCGACTCGCCGGGGATGCTGCACCACCAGAAGGCGGAGGACGGCAACGGGAAGCTGGAGCGGGGTCTCGCCCGTCATTTCGCGCTGCCCGAGGGGGACTTCGACCGGTGGCACTATCTGACGCAGCTGAACCAGGCGCGGGCCGTCGCCGCCGGCATCGAGCACTGGCGGTCGCACTGGCCGGTGTGCGCGGGCACGGTCGTGTGGCAGCTCAACGACTGCTGGCCGGTGACGTCCTGGGCGGCGATCGACGGCGACGGCAGGGAGAAGCCGCTCTACCACGAGCTGCGGCGGCTGTACGCGGACCGGCTGGTGACGGTTCAGGAGCGGGGCGGAGCACTGGTGCTGGCCGTCGTGAACCAGGCGGGTGAGGTGTGGGAGCCGACCGCGCCGCGGTTGCGGCGGATGTCGGTGGACGGCGAGGTGATCGCCGAGTTCCCGGTCCCCGGCGTGGCCGTCGGGCGCCGCGCGGTCGTCGAGGTGCCGGTGCCGCGTGAGGTGGAGCCGACGGGCGCGAAGGAGTTCCTGGTGGCGGACGTGGACGGACTGCGGGCGCTGCGCTTCCAGGCACCCGACCGTGACGTGCCCTACCCTCGGCCGGAGTTCGACGTCGAGGTGGCGCCGGGGGCGGTGACCGTGACCGCGCGGACACTGCTGCGGGACCTGCTGCTCCAGGCCGACCGGCTGGACGCGGGGGCCCGGGCCGACACCGGACGGGTCACGCTGCTGCCCGGGGAGCGGGTCACCATCGGGGTGACGGGCTGGGCGGCCGTACCGGACGAGGCGGCCGTCCGGCGGGCCCTGTTCTGTGTGGAGCCCGCCCGATGAGCACACCCCCTCGGGTGACGATCAAGGACGTCGCCGCGCGTGCCGGAGTGTCCAAGGGGGCGGTCTCGCTCGCCTTCAACCGCAAGCCGGGGCTGTCCGACGCGACGCGCGACCGGATCTTCGCGGCGGCGCGGGAGCTCGGCTGGACACCGAACCTGACGGCGCGGTCGCTGTCGAGCCGGCGGGTGGACGTCGTGGGGCTCGCGGTCTGCCGGCCGGCGCGGCTGCTGGGGCTGGAGCCGTTCTACATGGAGTTCGTCTCCGGGGTGGAGAGCGTGCTGACCGAGCGGTCCTGCTCGCTGCTGCTGCGTCTCGTGCGGAACGTGGACGAGGAGATGGCGGTGCAGGACGCCTGGTGGCGGGGGCGGCAGGTCAGCGGGTCGATCCTGGTGGACTTCCGGGCGGACGATCCGAGGGCAAAGTCGGCGCGGCGGCTCGGCATGCCGGTCGTCGCGGTCGGGCATCCGTCCCTGACCGGCGGGCTCACCTCGGTGTGGACGGACGACGCGACCGCCGTGTCGGAGGCGGTGCGCTATCTCGCGGCGCTCGGACACCGGCGGATCGCGCGGGTCGGGGGCGCCGCGCTGCTGGGGCACACGGCCATCCGGACGGCCGCGGTCGACGAGGCGGCGCGCCGGCTGGGGCTGGCCGGGGTGCGCCAGGTGACGACCGACTTCTCCGGGGAGGACGGGGCCCGGGCGACACGGTCGCTGCTCAGCGCGCCCGACGGGGACCGGCCGACCGCGATCCTCTACGACAACGACATCATGGCGGTGGCGGGCCTGTCGGTGGCCGCGGAGATGGGGGTGCGGGTGCCGGCGGACGTCTCGCTGCTGGCCTGGGACGACTCGCAGCTGTGCCGGCTCACCCGGCCGACCCTGTCGGCGATGAGCCATGACGTGCACGGGTTCGGGGCGGAGGTGGCGCGCACGCTGTTCGGGGTGATCGCCGGGGAGGCCTCCTCCCATCCGGTGGCGACCCCGGTCCTGGTGCCCAGGGGGTCCACCGCTCCGGCGGCGTGATCGCGGTCCGGCGCCGCGGAGGCGTTTCGGGCTGGTCGCGCGGTTCCCCGCACCCCTAAGCTGGGTGCATGTAACCGGCGGTAACACGCCGAGGGTGTGTGACGTTCACCGCTCCCGCCCTCAGGGGTGGGCAGTCCGGTTACTCGTAAGTAGCATGGGCCTGAGCGCGCGCTCAGCGTGTCGTGCAGCAGTAGTGCCATCCCGCACCCTGGAGGAGAGCCATCGTGCCTCGTACCGTCAGGGACGTCGTCTTCGTCGACGGCGTCCGCACCCCGTTCGGCAAGGCGGGCCCGAAGGGCATCTACCACGAGACCCGCGCCGACGACCTCGTCGTGAAGGCGATCCGGGAGCTGCTGCGCCGCAACCCCGGTCTGGAGCCGGCGAAGATCGACGAGGTCGCCATCGCCGCGACCACGCAGATCGGTGACCAGGGCCTGACCATCGGCCGCACGGCGGGCATCCTCGCCGGTCTGCCGCAGACCGTCCCCGGCTACTCCATCGACCGCATGTGCGCCGGCGCCCTGACCGCCGTCACCACGGTCGCCGGTTCCGTCGCCTTCGGCGCCTACGACGTCGCCATCGCCGGTGGTGTCGAGCACATGGGCCGCCACCCCATGGGTGAGGGCGTGGACCCGAACCCGCGGTTCGTCAGCGAGAAGCTGGTCGACGAGTCCGCCCTGTTCATGGGCATGACCGCCGAGAACCTGCACGACCGCTACCCGACCATCACCAAGCAGCGCGCCGACGAGTACGCCGTGCGCTCGCAGGAGAAGGCCGCCAAGGCGTACGCCAACGGCAAGATCCAGCAGGACCTGGTGCCGATCTCGGTGCGCCGCACCAACCCCGAGGCCGGCGAGACCGGCTGGGGCCTGGTCACCGCCGACGAGCCGATGCGTCCGGGCACGACCATCGAGAACCTCACGGGCCTGAAGACGCCGTTCCGCGTCCACGGCCGGGTCACCGCCGGTAACGCGGCCGGTCTGAACGACGGCGCCACCGCCTCGATCATCGCCAGCGAGGACTTCGCCCGCGAGCACGACCTCCCGGTGAAGATGCGCCTGGTGGCGTACTCCTTCGCGGGTGTCGAGCCGGAGGTCATGGGCTACGGCCCGATCCCGGCCACGGAGAAGGCGCTCGCCCAGGCGGGCCTTTCCATCGATGACATCGGCCTGTTCGAGATCAACGAGGCATTCGCCGTCCAGGTCCTCGCCTTCCTGGAGCACTACGGCATCGCCGACGACGACGCGCGCGTGAACCAGTACGGCGGCGCCATCGCCTTCGGTCACCCGCTGGCCTCCTCCGGCGTGCGTCTGATGACGCAGCTGGCCCGCCAGTTCGAGGAGCAGCGACACGTCCGCTACGGCCTGACGACCATGTGCGTCGGCTTCGGCATGGGCGCCACCGTCATCTGGGAGAACCCGCACTTCGAGGGGGACAAGTGACCACCACCGCCGAGCTTCTCAAGCAGGCCTCGGAGCTGTTCCCGGACGAGGTCGTGACGAGCGCGCACGTACGCCACCTCGACCTGCCGTTCGGCGCGGGGCGCTTCGCCCTGATCACGCTGGACAACGGCTTCGACCACACCAAGCCGACCACCTTCGGCCCGGCGTCGCTGGCGAACCTGAACACCGCCATCGACCAGGTCGAGAAGGAGGCCGCCGCCGGCGAGATCGTCGGTGTCGGCATCACCGGCAAGCCGTTCATCTTCGCGGTCGGCGCCGACCTCAAGGGTGTCGAGCTCCTCAAGGAGCACGAGCACGCGCTCGCCATCGGCAAGGGCGGCCACGAGGTCTTCAAGCGGCTGGCGACCCTCGCCGTCCCGACCTTCGCGTACTACAACGGTGCCGCGATGGGCGGCGGTGTCGAGGTCGGTCTGCACTGCTCCTACCGGACCGTCTCCGCGGCCCTGCCCGCGTTCTCGCTCCCCGAGGTCTTCCTCGGCCTGGTCCCCGGCTGGGGCGGCTGCACGCTGCTGCCGAACCTGATCGGCGCCGACAAGGCCGTCTCGGTGATCATCGAGAACAGCCTCAACCAGAACAAGCAGCTCAAGGGCGTGCAGGTCTACGAGCTGGGGATCGCCGACGCCCTCTTCGAGGGCGCCGACTTCCTGGAGCAGTCGCTGCTGTGGACGGCGTCCGTCCTCAAGGGCGAGATCGTCGTCGACCGCCCGGTCATCGACCGCGGTGAGGCCTGGGACCAGGCCGTCGCCAAGGGCCGCTTCATCGCGGACTCCAAGGTGCACGGCGCGGCCCCGGCCGCCTACCGCGCGCTGGACATCATCGCCGCCGCCAAGAACGGCGACCTCCAGCAGGGCTACGACGCCGAGGACACCGCCCTCGCCGACCTCATCATGGGCGGCGAACTGCGCGCCGGCATCTACGCCTTCAACCTGGTGCAGAAGCGCGGCAAGCGCCCGGCCGGCGCGCCGGACAAGTCGCTCGCCCGTCCGGTCACCAAGGTCGGTGTCGTCGGCGCCGGCCTGATGGCCTCGCAGCTCGCGCTGCTGTTCCTGCGCCGCCTGGAGGTGCCGGTCGTGCTGACCGACATCGACCAGGAGCGCGTCGACAAGGGTGTGGGCTACGTCCACGCCGAGATCGACAAGCTGCTGCTCAAGGGCCGCGTCAACCAGGACAAGGCCAACCGCCTCAAGGCGCTGGTGACCGGTGTCCTGGACAAGGCCGAGGGCTTCGCGGACGCGGACTTCATCATCGAGGCCGTGTTCGAGGAGATCGGGGTCAAGCAGCAGGTGTTCGCGGAGGTCGAGGCGGTCGCCCCGGCGCACGCGATCCTCGCCACCAACACCTCCTCGCTGTCGGTCACCGAGATGGCGTCGAAGCTGAAGAACCCCGAGCGGGTCGTCGGCTTCCACTTCTTCAACCCGGTCGCGATCCTGCCGCTGCTGGAGATCGTCCGCGGTGAGCAGACCGACGACGCCTCGCTGGCCACGGCCTTCGCCGTCGCCAAGAAGCTGAAGAAGACCGCGGTGCTGGTGAAGGACGCCCCGGCGTTCGTCGTGAACCGCATCCTCACCCGCTTCATGGGCGAGATCCAGAACGTCATCGACGAGGGCACGCCGGTCGAGGTCGCGGAGAAGGCGGTGGAGCCCCTGGGCCTGCCGATGTCTCCCCTCGTCCTGCTGGAGCTGGTCGGACCCGCGATCGGTCTGCATGTCTCGGAGACCCTCAACCGGGCCTTCCCGGACCGCTTCACGGTCTCCCCGAACCTCGCGGCCGTCGTCAAGGCGGGCAAGCGCGGCTTCTACGTCTACGACTCCGGCAAGCCGGAGCTGGACCCCGAGGTCGCCGCGCTCCTGAAGCAGGGCGACGTCGTCCTGACCGAGGAGCAGGTGCGCGCCCGGGTCCTGGACGCCGTGGCGCAGGAGATCGGCCTGATGCTCGACGAGGGTGTCGTCGCCGAGGCGCAGGACATCGACCTCTGCCTGATCACCGGCGCCGGCTGGCCCTTCCACCTGGGCGGCATCACGCCGTACCTGGACCGCGAGGGCGTCAGCGAGCGGGTGAACGGCAAGAAGTTCCTGGAGCCGGGCGTGGCATCGGTCCCCGCCTAGGGCGTGTTGCGAAAGTCCCGTCTGCCC
>NZ_OLMK01000076.1 GCF_900290235.1 Streptomyces sp. MA5143a | reverse complement strand
CGGAGGGGGGGGGGGGGGGCCCCCCCCCCCCCGGCCCCGAGGGCGCCCACCCCGCGGGGGGGGGGGGGCGGGGGGGGGGGGGGGGGGGGGGGGGGGGGGTCACTCGCCCTTCCTGCTGATGATCCGGTAGGCGATCTCCGCCAGCCGTGCCTGGCCGTCCACACTGGGATGGAACCAGTCCCACTGGCTGAGCTGGGCCTGCCCGAAGCGGTAGTCGAAGACGGCGTCCCCGTCGTACCGGCAGTGGCGGTCCTCGGCGCACACATCCCGCAGCACGTCGTTGTACGCCTCCACCCGGTCCTGGACGGCCTCCCGCCGCTCCGTCGCCGCCGTGGTGAGGACATCGGGGTCGGCCAGCATGGACGGGCAGATGCCGAGCTTCCACACCTGCTTGCCGAGCGGGTTCGTCCGCCCCTCGGACCACAGCCGCTTCAGATCGGGCACGCTCGTCACGAACACCTGTGCCTTGGGCAGGCTGTCGCGGAGCGTGTCCATCGCGTCCTGGAAGTCGGCGCGGAAGTCCGCGACCGGGGTCATCTCGTCGGCGGTCGCCCGGCACGCGTCGTTCGCGCCGATCATGACCGTGACCAGCTCCGGCTTCCGGGTCACCGCCCGCGCCACCTGGTTCGGCAGGTCGGCCATCCGGGCCCCGGTGACCGCGTAGTTCCAGCTGCGCTCGGCCGCTCCGGTCCGGCCGAGCAGCCGTACGGCGAGACTGTCCACCGAGGCGTCGCTGCCGGTCGCCCACGACACCTCGGGGCAGTCCGACAGCACCGAGCACGCGTCGAAGCCACGGGTGATGGAGTCACCGACCGCCACCAGCGAGCGCGGGGTGCTGTCCCAGGCGGGGGTCGGCGACGCGGAGGGCCGGGCCTTCGTGCCGGTGCCCTCGGGTCCGGGGGAGTTGCCGCCGGTGGCGTCGCAGCCGGTCACCGCCAGCAGCGCCGCCGTCAGCACGGCACCGGACACCGCCCTCGAACGGTGGCGTCGCTTCCGCATCCCCTGGTCCCCTCTTCGGTCATCCCCCTGCAAGTTCCCACCCTTCACAACGCGCGAGGGTTCCCGACACGGAGGGCGGCCGGGACGGATGTGAGGAACGACGCAACTGATCCAGCCATTCCGGACGTCCCCTCAGATGGCCGAGTTCTTCCGGGAGTCCACCCCCCGATGGCCCAACCGAGGGGTCGGACAAGCGTCCCGCCGGGTGAAACCGCGCTGCTTCCCGGCGCCCGCTCCGACGGTACGTCACACTCCCCACCTCGCCGCACGGTAGCCTCGGCCCGTGGCCGCTCTGCCACTGCCGATCCGTCAAACTGCAAGACATCCCGCTCTGTGGAGGCCCCGGTGACGACACGTGGAGTTCTGTACGTGCACTCCGCGCCGCGCGCGCTGTGCCCGCACGTGGAGTGGGCCGTCGCGGGCGTTCTGGGCACCCGGGTGAACCTCGACTGGATCCGTCAGCCGGCCGCGCCGGGCACCTGGCGCTCGGAGTTCTCCTGGCAGGGCCGGGCCGGCACCGCCTCGCAGCTCGCCTCCGCGCTCCGCGGCTGGCACCTGCTCCGCTTCGAGGTCACCGCCGAGCCCTGCCCCGCCGCCGAGGGCGAGCGCTACAGCTGCACCCCCGACCTGGGCATCTTCCACGCGGTCACCGGCATCCACGGCGACATCCTCATCCCGGAGGACCGCCTGCGCGCGGCCCTGACGAGATCCCGCGGTGGCGAGACGGACCTGGAGGCGGAGATCGCCAAGCTCCTCGGCAAGCCGTGGGACGACGAGCTGGAGCCCTTCAGGTACGCGGGCGAGGGCGCCCCGGTCCGCTGGCTCCACCAGGTCGTGTAGCCGCCGACACGCGGCCGGCAACGGCGAATGGCCCGAACTCCTCCCAGAGTCCGGGCCATCTTCGACTGACGTCGGTGTCAGATCGTCCTGAACGCCAGCACCACGTTGTGCCCACCGAAGCCGAACGAGTCGTTCAGCGCGGCGATCCGGCCCTCCACGGGCAGCTTGCGGGCCTCACCCCGCACCACGTCCGCGTTGGCCTCGGCCTCCGGGTCCAGGTTGTCGACGTTGATCGTCGGCGGAGCCACCCGGTGGTACAGCGCGAGCACCGTCGCGACGGTCTCCACGCCACCGGCGCCGCCCAGCAGATGCCCGGTCATGGACTTCGTACCGGACACGGCCATGTGGTCGGTGTCGTCGCCGAACACCTTGCGCAGCGCCTTCAGTTCGGCGATGTCACCGGCCGGCGTCGACGTCGCGTGCGCGTTGACGTGCACGATCTCCGCCGGGTCGAGGTCGGTGCGGTCCAGCAGGTTCTGGAGGGCGTGGGCGATGCCCCGCCCCTCCGGCTCGGGCTGCACGATGTCGTGGCCGTCGGCGGAGATGCCCTGCCCGACCGCCTCGGCGTACACCCGGGCCCCGCGGGCGGCGGCGTGTTCCGCGGACTCCAGGACCACGACGCCCGCGCCCTCACCGAGGACGAAGCCGTCACGGGCGGTGTCGTACGGACGCGACGCGGCCTGCGGGTTCTCGTTGTTCTTGGACATCGCCATCATGTTGCCGAAGGCGGCGATGGGCAGCGGGTGGATCGCCGCCTCGGTGCCACCGGCGACCACGACGTCGGCGCGGCCGGTGCGGATCATCTCGATGGCGTACCCGATGGCCTCGGCGCCCGACGCGCAGGCGGACACGGGGGTGTGCACACCGGCACGGGCCCCCACGTACAGACCGACGTTGGCGGACGGGCCGTTGGGCATCAGCATGGGCACGGTGTGCGGGGACACGCGGCGTACGCCCTTGTCCTTCAGCACGTCGTACTGGTCGAGCAGCGTCGTCACGCCACCGATGCCGGAGGCGATGACCGTGCCGACCCGGTCGGCGTCGACGGTGCCGTCGTCGGCGGAGGTCTCGGTGTAACCGGCGTCGGCCCACGCCTCCTTGGCCGCGATCAGCGCGAACTGCGCCGAACGGTCCAGCTTGCGGGCCTGCGGCCGGGGGATGACCTCGATCGGCTCGACGGCGATCTGCGCCGCGATACGGACCGCCTGTTCGGCGGCCCAGTCCTGCTCCAGGGGGCGGACACCGGACTTGCCGGCCACCAGCCCCTCCCAGGTGGAAGTCGCGTCGCCACCCAGCGGTGTGGTTGCGCCGATACCGGTGACGACCACGGTGCGATTGGTCGAACTCACGGGAATGTTCTCCAACGGTTACGAGGATTCAGCGGCGCCACCGCCGGGTGGCGGGGCAGACGGACTGATTCCGGGGGACCGGGCGGCCGTCGGGCCGGACCCGGTCCCGGCGGATCAGGCCTGGTGCTTGAGGATGTAGTCGGTCGCGTCGCCGACGGTCTTGAGGTTCTTGACGTCGTCGTCCGGGATCTTGACGTCGAAGCGCTCTTCGGCGGCGACGACGACCTCGACCATGGACAGGGAGTCGACGTCCAGGTCGTCGGTGAAGGACTTGTCCAGCTGGACGTCCTCGACCGGGATGCCGGCGATCTCGTTCACGATGTCGGCGAGACCGGCGACGATCTCTTCCTGAGTGGCGGCCATGTCGGGCGCTCCTTCGTAGATATCCAGAGGGTGGGCGTTCGCCGCGTCAGCGGCAGGTGTTGCTGTACCGCGCCGGATCGCAAGATCCGGAACGGTTGCCTAGGGGAGGGTAACGACCGTCGCTGCGTACACGAGACCCGCCCCGAAGCCGATGACGAGCGCGGTGTCGCCGCTCTTCGCCTCGCCGGTCGCCAGGAGCCGCTCCATGGCGAGCGGGATCGAGGCGGCCGAGGTGTTGCCGGTGGTGCGCACATCGCGGGCGACCGTGACGTGCTCCGGCAGCTTGAGTGTCTTCACCATCGAGTCGATGATCCGCTCGTTGGCCTGGTGAGGGATGAAGACGTCCAGGTCGTCCGAGGTGAGTCCGGCGGCGTCCAGCGCCTCCTTGGCGACCTTCGCCATCTCGAACACGGCCCAGCGGAACACCGCCTGGCCTTCCTGGGTGATCGCGGGGAACTTGACGTTGCCCTCGCTGTCCACCGGGAGCTGGGCGACGTCACCGATCCGGTACTCGTTCCAGGGCACCGTCTGCTTGATCGTTCCGGCTTTGTCGCCCTCGGAGCCCCAGACCGTGGGGCCGATGTGCGGCTCCTGGGAGGGGCCGACGACGACCGCGCCGGCGCCGTCACCGAAGAGGAACGCGGTGGCCCGGTCCTCCAGGTCGGTGAGGTCCGACAGCCGTTCCACGCCGATGACGAGGACGTACTCCGCGGAGCCCTCGACGACCATGCCCTTGGCGAGGGTCAGGCCGTAGCCGAAGCCCGCGCAGCCGGCCGAGATGTCGAAGGCGGCGGCCTTCGCCGTGCCGAGCTTGTCGGCGATCTCCGTGGCGACGGCCGGGGTCTGGCTGAAGTGCGAGACGGTGGACACGACCACGGCGCCGATCTGCTCGGCGGTGATGCCGGCGTCCGCGATGGCCTTGCCGGACGCCTCGATCGACATGGCGGCGACGGTCTCCTCGTCGTTCGCCCAGTGCCGGGTCTCGATGCCGGAGCGGGAGCGGATCCACTCGTCGGAGGAGTCGATCCGCTCCAGGATCACGTCGTTGGGCACCACTCGGACCGGGCGGTAGCCGCCGACGCCGAGGATGCGTGCGTACGGGGCGCCCTTGCTCGGCCTGATCTTCGACATTTCTGTCTGGCTCCTAAGGTCTCAGGCGCCCGCCGCGTCAGCGGCAGGTGTCGATGTCTCGGCCACGAGCTCACGAGCGGCGTCGAGGTCGTCGGGAGTCTTGAGGGCCACCGTCCGTACGCCAGGCAGCGCGCGCTTGGCGAGACCGGTGAGCGTACCGCCGGGGCAGACCTCGATCAGGCCGGTCACGCCCAGCTCCTTGAAGGTCTCCATGCACAGGTCCCAGCGGACCGGGTTGGCGACCTGTCCGACCAGCCGCTCCAGCACCTCGGCGCCGGTCGCGACGGCCTTGCCGTCCTTGTTGGAGACATAGGTGACGGTCGGGTCCGCGGGCGCCAGGGCCTCGGCGGCCTTGGCGAGCGCGTCCACGGCCGGGCCCATGTGGTGCGTGTGGAAGGCGCCGGCGACCTTGAGCGCCACGACCTTGCGGACGCCCTCGGGCTTGTCCTCCGCCAGGGCGGCCAGTTGCTCCAGGGTGCCCGCGGCCACGATCTGGCCCGCGCCGTTCATGTTCGCCGGGGTCAGCCCCAGTTTCTCCAGGTGCGGCACCGTCGTCGCCGGGTCGCCGCCGAGCAGCGCGGACATACCGGTCTCGGTGATCGCGGCGGCCTCGGCCATCGCCAGACCCCGCTTGCGCACGAGGGTCAGCGCGGCCGTGTCGTCGAGGACACCGGCGAAGGCGGCGGCGGTGATCTCACCGACGCTGTGGCCCGCGACCGCGCCGGGGGAGACGTCCCCGAGAGCGGTGGCGGACAGCAGTCCCGCGGCGACCAGCAGCGGCTGGGCGACGGCGGTGTCCCGGATGTCGTCGGCCTCGGCCTGCGTCCCGTAGTGGGCGAGGTCGAGTCCGATGGCGTCCGACCACGCGGCGATACGGTCGGCGGCACCGGGCAGTTCGAGCCAAGGGTTCAGGAAGCCGGGCGTCTGGGCGCCCTGGCCGGGAGCGACGAGTACGAGCACTCTCACACTCTCTCTTGGGGACGGCCGAAGCCGCCCGTGAGGACAGGGACGAAGAACAGCAGGGCCTTTTGTAGCCCTCCGACAAAACCCTAGAGCTGGTGATCCCCATCGACCAGACGCCCCAGGATCAGCGCGATCCGCAACGTGAACGCAGAGCGTACATCGGAGGGCGACCAGCCGGTGACGTCAGTCACACGTCGAAGCCGGTAGCGCACGGTGTTGGGATGGACGAACAGCATCCGCGCCGCACCCTCCAGACTGGACGCCTGTTCGAGATAGACGCTGAGTGTCTCCAGGAGCGCGGAGCCGGCCTCCTCCAGCGGTCTGTAGATCTCCTCCACCAACTGCTCGCGCGCGTTGGGGTCGCCCGCGATCGCGCGCTCCGGAAGCAGATCGTCCGCCAGCACGGGCCGGGGCGCGTCCTGCCAGGCGGAACAGGCCTTGAGGCCCGCGGCCGCCGCCTGCGCGGACCTGGTCGCGGCCAGCAGGTCGGGCACGATCGGCCCCGCCACGACCGGGCCCGCCGCATACGGGCCGATCAGCGACTTCGCCACCTGCAAGGGGTCGTTGTTGCCGCCGGCGATCACCACGAGCCGGTCGCCGAGCACACCCGTGAGCACCTGGAGCTTGGCGTGCCGGGCCGCCCGGCGGATGGCCTCCACGGTCAGCTCGCTGTCACCGTCGGGGGCCGTGCCGAGGACCACGCACACATGCTCGGGCGAGTTCCAGCCGAGGGCGGCGGCCCGGCTCACCGCGCCCTCGTCGGCCTCGCCGCTGAGCACCGCGTTCACGACCAGGGACTCCAGGCGGGCGTCCCACGCGCCCCGGGCCTCGGCGGCCTGCGCGTACACCTGGGCGGTGGCGAACGCGATCTCCCGCGCGTACACCAGCAGCGCCTCGCGCAGCACGCTCTCGTCGCCGGGGGCCGCGACCTCGTCGATCGCGGACTCCATGACCTCGATGGTCGTCCGCACCATCTCGACGGTCTGGCGGAGCGTGATCGCCCGGGTCAGTTCGCGCGGCGCGGTCCCGAACACGTCCGTCGAGATCGCCTGGGGGGCGTCCGGGTGCCGGAACCACTCCGTGAACGCCGCGATACCCGCCTGGGCGACCAGTCCGATCCACGACCGGTTCTCGGGCGGCATCGCCCGGTACCAGGGCAGCGTCTCGTCCATCCGCGCGATGGCCTGCGCGGCGAGGCTTCCGGACGACTTCTCCAGCCGCTTCAACGTCGCGGAGTGCGCGTGGACGTACGGTGCGGTCTCGGACTTGCTGGCTTCTGGTTCGGGCACGGGACCTAGAGTGCCTTATCGCCGCGCTGGCGTGCGCCGTAGGGTGCGTGAGCTGGGGTGCGCGTCAGCCGGGGCCGCGCCCCCGGGCCCCTGAGCGGTCGGCCGGGCTACGGTGGGTGCGTGATGGACGTACGGCGCGCCGACGAGCGCTATCCGGGCGGAGACTCCTCGGCCGGCATCTCCTCCTTCCACGCCTTCTCCTTCGGGGCGCACTACGACCCGGACAACCTCCGGTTCGGGGCGTTGATCGCGTGCAACGAGGAGCGGCTCGCGCCGGGCGCAGGGTTCGACGAGCACCCGCACAGCCACACCGAGATCGTCACCTGGGTCGTCGAGGGCGAGCTGACCCATCGCGACACCACCGGCCACGAGACGCTGGTCCGCCCCGGCGACGTCCAGCGGCTCAGCTCGGCGGGCGGCGTCCGGCACGTGGAACGCAACGACGGCACGGAGCCGCTGACCTTCGTACAGATGTGGCTGGCCCCGACGGCCCCCGGCGGCGACCCCGCCTACGAGATCGTCCGCGGCATCGCCGACTCCACCCCGTACGCCGTCCCCGAGGCCGGCGCCATGCTGCACGTCCGCCGCCTGACCACCCCGGCCGAGCGCACCGCCGTACCGGACGCGCCCCGCGCGTACGTCCACGTCGTCCACGGCACGGCCCGCCTCGGCCCCCATGAGCTGGGCCCCGGCGACTCGGTGCGGGTGGAGGGGGAGAAGGGGCTGGAGCTGGTCGGGACGGCCGTACCTGCGGAGGTGCTGGTCTGGGAGCTGGGGGAGTGAGACGGGGTCAGCCGTCGCTCTCCGGCTCCTCCGCGTTGCGCCAGATCGTGAGGTCCACGGAGACGTAGTCGCTGGGGTCGTTCTCCGGGGCCTTGCCCTGGTAGGTGACCAGTGCGATGTGGCCGGAGTCGGTGTGCACGCAGAGCTGCGTGCCCTTCGAGAGCTGCGACAACGACACGCTCTCGGCGAACCGGGTCTCCTCGCGGCAGGTCTTCAGGGAGCCCTTCTGGGCGTTGTTCAGCAGGACGATCTTGTTGTTCCCGCTGCGAATCTCGTCGTCGTAGTAGGACAGGTCGCCGCCCCAGAGGTCGCCGTCCTCCTCGCTCTGGGGCTTGGGCGGGGAGTCCGCGAACTCCACGTAGTAGTAGTCGGGGATGTTGATGCCCTTGTACGTGACGGGCTTCGGGTTGGGCAGCGGCTTGGCGCTCGTGTTTCCGGAGCCGCCCGTGGAGTCGTCCGACGAGCCGTCGAACGACTGGATGAACGCCGCGCAGCCGCCGAGCCACATCAGGACGGACAGGGTGGCGACGCCGATGGCGAGCCACTTGCCAACGCTGTTCTTGGGAGGCGGAAGGGGCATGGGGCGCGGCTGGGGCTGCGGGTGCCACATCTGCGGCGGTTGAGGATGCGGCGGTTGCGGATAAGGCGTCCGGTACGTCGGCATGGTGGTCGGCGCCGGCTGCGCGACGTAGGCGATGGGCTGGGGCGCGGGCGGGGTCGCCGGGGCGGCGCGCCCGGCGTGCATGGTCGGCGCCGCGTGCACCGGCGGCGCGGCCCGGCCGACGGCCCCGACGTCCTGCTGGGTCACCGGGGCGGTGGGCGGAACCGGCGGGAGCACGCGGGTCGGTGGCTCCGCCGCGGCGTTCCCCGCCGCCAGCAACTCCGCCGACGCCGAGACCCGGCGTGTGATGTCGGCGCCGATCGCCTCCGGCAGCCAGGTGCCGGACTGGACCAGCGGGGCGGGCGAGGCCTCCTGGCACAGCGCGATGACCTCTTCGGGCGAGGGCCGGTCCTCGGGGTTCTTCGCCAGGCAGCGCCCGACGAAGCCGAGTTCGCCGGGGAGACCGGAGAGGTCCGGCTCCTCGTGGACGATGCGGTACAGCACGGCGTGCGAGGGCCCGTCGCCGTACGCGCCGCTGCCCCGACCCGCGTACGCCGCCACCTGTCCCAGCGCGAACACGTCCGACGCGGGCGTGATGGGCTTGCCGGCCGCCTGCTCGGGCGACATGAAAGCCGGGGTGCCGATCGACACGCCCGTGCCGGTGAGGGCGGTGGCGTCGGCGGCACGCGCGATGCCGAAGTCGATGACCCGGGGGCCGTCGGAGGTGAGCAGCACATTGGTCGGCTTGAGGTCGCGGTGGACGATGCCGGCCGCGTGGATGACCTTCAGCGCTTCGGCGACCCCGGCGAGCAGCAGCAGGACGGAGGTGACCGGCAGCGCGCCGTGCTCGGCGACGGCGGAGTGCAGCGACGGCCCCGGCACGTAGGCGGTGGCCAGCCACGGCCGGTCGCCCTCGGTGTCGTAGTCGATGACCGGCGCGGTGTACAGGCCCTGGACCCGCTGGGCGGCCTGCACCTCCTGCCGGAACCTGCGGCGGAACTCGGGATCCTCGCTCAGCTCCGGCCGGATCGTCTTGAGGGCGATGGGGTGCCCGCCGGGGGTGTACGACAGATACACCGTGCCCATGCCGCCCGAGCCGAGCCGGGCGGCGAGCCGGTAACCCGCCACGGCTCTCGGATCGCTGTCGTCCAGCGGACGGAACTGCCCGCCCGCTCGTACCTCGCCCATCGTCTCCCCCGAGGCTCCGCGTCTGCTGTGGCGTGTGTGCATGGGGAGGTTATCCGAGTGGATCAACAGCCTTCTCGGGGGGCGCAGTTACCGTGCGTCCCGGCGAGCACCGGGTCCGGTGCGCGCTACCGGCGCAGGCCGTCCACGAAGGTCCGCCAGGCGTCCGGGCCGACGAGCAGGACGGGGCCACCGGTGTTCTTGCTGTCGCGCACGGGGACCGCGCCGGGGAAGCCGTCGGCCACCTCGACGCAGTCGCCGCCGGTGCTACCGCTGAAGCTGGACTTACGCCACCGTGCTTTCGTCAGGTCGGGGCTGTTCTCCATAACGCTCCTCCATCACACGGTTGATCAACTCCGCCGAAGCCTCAACGGACAGAGCGGCGGCCTGGAGATGAGCGTAACGGCGTGCGGCTTCCCTGATGGCGCCCGGGTCGGCCGTCATATGGCCGGAGATCAGGTCCTCCGTGTAGATGATGTCCGGGTCGTCCTCGAAACGGAGGAGGTTGAACGCCCCGTCCAGGCTCGTGTGTTCACCTGCTCTGTACGGCAACACCTGCACCCGCATCCACCGGTGCCCGCTGAACTCCAACAGCCGGGTCAGTTGCCCCCGCATGACCTCAGGGCCACCGATGGGCCGGTGCAGCACCGCCTCGTCGAGAATCGCCCAGGAGAGCGGCGGCTGCTCCCTCTCCAGGATGCGCTGGCGCTCCATCCGCGCCGCGACCAGGCCGTCGAGGTCGTCCGGCATGCCGGTGGCCAGGACCGCCCGCGCGTACTCCTCCGTCTGCAACAGCCCGTACACCACCTGCGCCTGGTACGTCGAGATGTAGGTGGCCTTCGCCTCCATCTCCGCGTACGGCTGGAACCAGCTGGGCAGCTGACTGCGCAGCACGAGGCCGATCAGCCGGGAGAAGACACCGTCCGTGCCGAGCGCCGCGTCCACACGCTCGGAGAAGTCACGGGTGGGGATCTTCCTCGTGGTCTCGATCTGCCCGATCAACGAGGCCGAGCAGAAGATGATGTCGCCGAGCTGGCCCTGTCTGAGGCCGTGGGCCTCGCGCTGCCGACGGAGTTCCCAGCCGTAGTAGTCGAGCGGGGACGCGCTGGGATCGAGTGGTTGGGTGTGGGCCACCGTGCTGCCTCCGGCCTCCAACGCCTCGCGGCGTTCGTCTCGTTGCGTAGTCGAGCGTAAGCGAGGAGTCGTGGCGCGGGGGTGGGAATCAGGTACTCGTCCGCCGGTGGGTGACGTGCCTCAGCCCTGGATCTCGGCGAGCACCGCGTCCGTGAACGGCGTCCACGCCTCGATCGCCCACGGGCCGAACGGCCGGTCCGTCAGGGCGACGCAGGCGAGGCCCGCCGTCGGGTCGATCCACAGGAACGTGCCCGACTGGCCGAAGTGTCCGAACGTGCCCGGCGACGACGACTTCCCGGTCCAGTGGGGTGACTTGGAGTCCCGGATCTCGAAACCGAGCCCCCAGTCGTTGGGGTTCTGGTGCCCGTACCCCGGCAGCACGCCCTTCGTGCCGGGGTACTGCACGGTCATCGCCTCGGCGACCGTGCGCGGGTCGAGCAGCCGGGGCGCCTGCACCTCGGCGGCGAACCGGACGAGGTCGTCGACGGTGGACACGCCGTCCTTGGCCGGTGACCCGTCGAGCGTGGTCGCGGTCATCCCCAGCGGTGCGAGCACCGCCTGCCGCAGGTACTCGGCGAACGGGATGTCCGTCGCCTTCGCCACATGGTCCCCGAGCACCTCGAACCCGGCGTTGGAGTACAGCCGCCGCTCCCCGGGCGCCGACATCGCCCGGTGCTCGTCGAAGGCCAGCCCCGAGGTGTGCGCCAGCAGATGCCGTACGGTCGCCCCCGCGGGCCCGACCGGTTCGTCCAGCTCGATCGCCCCCTCCTCGTACGCGACGAGCACCGCGTACGCGGCGAGCGGCTTGGTGACCGAGGCCAGGGGGAAACGGTGCCCGGTGGGGCCGTGCGACCCGAGGACGGTGCCGTCCGCCCGGACGACGGCCGCGGCGGCCGTGGGGACCGGCCAGTTCTCGATCAGGGCGAGGCTCTGCAAGGACATACGACGAGCCTATGCGGGCCCGAAGAGCAGACGCATCGAGGGGTCCGCGTCCCGGGTGAACCCCATGGACGTGTACAGCGGCTCCGCGTCCGGCGATGCGGTGAGCATGACATACCCGGCGCCTCGTTCCCGGAACCAGTCCAGGAGCTCCTCCACGCAGGTGCGGGCGTACCCCCGGCGGCGGGCGTCCGGGTCCGTGGCGACGCTGAAGACGTACCCGATCAGCCCGTGCGGATTGCCGGCCCGCCCGATCCGGTACTCCAGCGTCCCCGCCGCCAGCGCGGCCAACGTGCCGGGCCGCCCTGGGAAGTCGACGACGAACGCGGCGAACCTGGCGCCGGGGTCGGTGAGTTCGGCGGTCAGTGTGGGCAGCGAGGCGGTGTGCCAGTCCGTGGCGCCGGGAGTCCCGGCCAAGGAGTCGATCATCACCTGACGCAGTCGGAGCACTTCCCCCGCGTCCCCGTCCGTGGCACGTCGTACGAGACCCATGTCCCGCACGCTAGCCAGCGGGCCCACGTCACGTCCTCGTGTTTTCTCACCGCATTCGCTTGCTTGGAGCCCACTCCAAGGTTTTAGCGTGGTGGGCATGACGGTGATGGAGACCACGAGTACCACCAGCACTGCCAGTGCCGACAGTTGTGCCGGACCGCCGCGGCAGCCCCGGCGGCCGGACGGGCAGGACAAGTACACGATCAGCGAGGTCGTCACCCTCACCGGTCTGACGGCGCACACCCTGCGCTGGTACGAGCGGATCGGCCTGATGCCGCACATCGACCGCTCGCACACCGGCCAGCGCCGCTACCGCAACCGCGACCTCGACTGGCTCGACCTCGTCGGCAAGCTCCGGCTCACCGGGATGCCGGTCGCCGACATGGTCCGGTACGCGGAGCTGGTGCGCGAGGGCGACCACACCTACGCCGAGCGCTTCGACCTGCTCAAGTCGACCCGGGACGACGTCCTGTCCCGGATCGCCGAGCTCCAGGACACCCTGGCCGTGCTCGACCGGAAGATCAATTTCTATGCGGACGCCGGGCAGGCCCTGGCGTCGGAGAGGGCCTCATGACGAACGGCTCGAACGGCACGATCGCGAAGGCACGACTGGGAGCCGACGGCCCCGAGGTCGGCGTACAGGGCCTCGGCTGCATGGGCATGAGCTTCGCGTACGGCCCCTCGGACGCGGCCGAGTCCCGGGCCACCCTGGAGCGGGCGCTGGAGCTGGGCGTCACCCTCTACGACACGGCCCACGCCTACGGCGCGGGGGAGAACGAGAAGTTCCTCTCACCGTTCCTGAAGGCGCACCGCGACGAGGTCGTCATCGCCACGAAGTTCGGCCTGGCCGTGGACCCGGACGACCCGACCAGGCGGATCATCCGCAACGACGCCCCGCACATCCGCGAGTCCGTCGAGGGCAGTCTGCGACGCCTCGACGTCGAGGCGATCGACCTCTACTACATGCACCGCCGGGACGTGGACGTCCCCATCGAGGAGTCCGTCGGCGTCATGGCCGAACTGGTCCGCGAGGGCAAGGTGAAGCACCTGGGGCTCAGCGAGGTCACGGCCGGGGAGCTCCGTGCCGCGCACGCCGTGCACCCCATCGCCGCCCTCCAGTCCGAGTGGTCCCTCTTCAGCCGGGACATCGAGGCCACCGTGGTTCCCGCGGCCCGTGACCTCGGCGTGGCACTCGTGGCGTACTCCCCGCTCGGCCGGGGCTTCCTCACCGGTTCCTTCGCCAGGGCCGAGGACCTCACCGCCGACGACTTCCGTCGCCACCAGCCCCGCTTCACCGGCGACAACGCCGCCGCGAACGCGGCTCTCCTCGACCCGATCCGCCAGGTCGCCGAAGCCCACGGCGCCTCCCCCGGTCAGGTCGCCCTCGCCTGGGTCCACCACCGGGCGTCCGTGCACGACCTCCCGGTCGTCCCCATCCCGGGGACCCGCAAGCCGGGCCGGATCGAGGAGAACGCCGCGGCCACGAGGCTCGCCCTGACCGAGGCGGACCTGGCCCTACTGGAGCCGATTGCGGCCGGGGTGGCGGGCGACCGCTACCCGGACATGAGGTTCACGTCGGCAGGCAGGGAGTAACAGGTGGGGAGTAACAGGTAGGGAGTATCGGGCAGGGAGTGGTCCGGGGCTCACAGTTCCGCGAGGAGTTCCGCCTTCTTCGCGCTGAACTCCTCGTCGGTGACCAGCCCCGCCTCGTGCAGCTCCCCGAGGTGCCGGATCCGGTCGGCGATGTCGGCCGGGTCCCGTCGGGCCCCGGCCGCGACCGGAGCCAGGGCCCCGGCGCCCGTGGACCGCGTCGCCGCCAGGACCGCCGCGGCGAACGGCAGCGACTCGTGCACCGGCCCGTACCCCAGCCCGAACACCACGGCGGCCGGATCATGGTCGGGCTGGGGCGGGCGGTCACCGGCGGTGTCCCGCCGCAGCAGCCGCAGATACCCCTCGAAGACCTCCGGCGACCGCCACTCGACCCCGCTCAGCCCGCTCACCGGGAAACTCTGGTCGCCGGCCTTCCACTTCGCCGAGGAGGCACCCGTCCAGGACCACCGGAACGACACCGACCGCCCGTCGAACGACGCCTTCCCGTCGTACGCCTTGAACTGCAACGGCGCCTCCGGCGCCGCCACCAGGAACCGCTCGGCCGGCCCCGACTCGGTCAGCCGGGCCCGCAGTTCGTCCGCGTAGTACTCGGCGAGGGTCTCCCGCTCGGCCGGCAGCACCAGCCGGTAGGGATCGGAGCCCTCCTTCAGCTGATCCGCCGCCGCCTCCATCAGCGGGTCGGCGCCCGGCCGCGGCACGGCCCGCAGGACGACGGTGCCCCGCTTGCCCGGTGTGAGCGTCACCCCCGCGATCGCCTCCAGGGGGACACGTCGCTCGCCGAGCGCCTGGAACAGTTTCGGTGTTCGGATCCCCCGTTCGAAGCGGATGAGCACGGAGTCGGACTCGAACTCCCAGGCGGCATGAAATCCGGCCAGTACGTCACCCATGCGGCTCATCGTATGCGGACGGGGCGGCGAAGTCCCGACCCGTGGCGAACCGCACTTTTGCGGCCTCTACGCGCGTCAGGCGGCGCTGCTGTCCGGCAGACCCGCCCGGCACCCGTCGTTCTTCCGCGCGCACTCCACCAGGTGGTAGGCGCCGATCCCGATCTCCGCGAAGTTGTACAGGCTCACGGTCCCGGGCTCGAAGTAGCCGCTGTGCCCCTCGGCGTTGGACGCCGACAGCAGGCGCGCCCCGAACTCCGCCGACATCGGGTCGGCGCCGTGACCGAGCCCGCCGACCTCCAGGTACGGCACGTCCTGGACCCAGTCGTCGCCGTCCCGCATGGCCCACACCCGGGCCGCCGTGCGCAGCGAGGAGACCTTCTCGGTCCGCATGCCGGGGCTGCCGGCGACCGCGATGTCCGTGACCCGCGACGGCAGGGAGCGTGCGGCGACCCCGCACACCACCGAGCCGTAGCTGTGGCACACCAGAGCGACGGTGGACCCGCCGGGCAGCGCCCTGACCAGTGTGTTCAACCGGACCGCGCCCCGTTCGGCGCGGAGTGCGGTGGCCGAGTCGAGGCCGAGACCGTCGGGCGCGGTGTAGTCGGCCCAGGCGATCACGGCGGTACGCGTCCGGGTGCTCGCCGTGCGCTCCGCCCGGTACAGCGCCTTGGCCATGCCGACGGGCGCCGAGTACCGGCGGTTGGTGCGCTGGAAGTTGAGGATGTCGGTGTCGACGCCGGGGACGACGACCGAGACGCGCTCCGCCTTGTCGAGGTTGCCGAAGACCTCGGCGACCCGGCCGGAGCCCTCGGGGTCGAAGGCGAGGATCTGCCGGTCCTCGTCCGCCAGCGAGACATAGCGGTGCATGCGCCGGGTCGCCTCGTACTGGCCGGTCGCGGAGAGCCGTTCGTCGTGCGTGCGGGCCCGTTCGCGTTTGCTCTGCTGCCGGAGCGCGACGCGGTTGGCGCGGTAGCGCAGCTCGACGGGGGCGCCGTTCATGTTGCCGACCGCGAGCGGGTAGCGGTGGGCGAGCCGCCGCTGCTGCTGATCGGTGAGCGAGGCGAAGAAGGCGGTCAGCCGGTGCGGGGACGACTCCGCGTCGGGCAGTTCACGCCCGTCGAGGTGTCCGTGCCGCCACGCGGAGAGCGACGCCTGTAGCGGCGACTCCCCCCGATGACTGCGGATCGCGGTCCAGCCGGTGGTCGCCAGCATCACGAAAACGACGGCCAGCGCCAGCAGTGCGCGCCAGACGTTCAGTTGCGGGGAGGAGTCGAAGGAAGTCACTGAAAGGACACACTAAGAGAACGGAAGGGTCTCGCGTTAACCGAGTGAGAGGGATCACGTTTGAGCGCGTCTGTTCCGCGGGGTGTGCAGAGAGCGTCCCGATGGTGGTGTTATGAGGGTATTTCAGACATTCCGCCACTTCTCGGCCAGTGAGGGCCGTACGGCGTCCAGGTGGGCGGCGGTCAGTTCCCGCATCGCCTCCATGCTCAGGTCGCCGCCCATGGCCCACAGGCGTTCGGTGACGCGCATGACTCCGGCGAAGACGGCCACCGCCACCCGGGGCCGGGGGTCGGTGCGGACATCGACTCCCTCGCGCTCGGCGACGATCGCCTCGATCTCGCGGGCCACCTCGTCCGTGCGGCGCAGATGCGCGGCGAGCAGCGCGGGCGTCGACTCGATCATCCCGTAACTGCGCAGATAGAGGTCGACGGGGACGATCCGCGCGACGGCCTCGCCGATGGCGTCCCAGCCCTCCAGGAGGGCGTTGCGCAGGGCCTCCAGCGGGGCCTCGTGCGCGGGCCGGGCCCGCAGGGCCGCGACGAAGTGCTCCTGGCCGAGGTCGACGACCGCGAGGGCGGCCTCCTCCTTGCCGGTGAAGTAGCGGAAGAAGGTGCGCTGCGAGACGTCCACGGCCTCGGCGATCTCGTCGACGGTCGTCGCCTCGTACCCCTGGGTCGTGAACAGCTCCAGGGCGGCCCGCAGCAGTGCGTCGTGGGTGCGCTGCTTCTTCCGTTCGCGCAGCCCAGGGCGTTCCGCCGCCGTCGCCTCCGCCGTCTCCATGAACCCTCTTCTCCACCCGGTCCGTGCTCCGAGTGACGTGACAGTTACCGACTTGTGAACTCGTTTGTCAACTGTCAGTGGCTGTCACTAGCCTCGCACGCATGACTAGTCAGACCACTGTCGACAAGACGGGACCGGGGGACCAGGCGCCAGCAACCCCGTCGGACCCGACACCGGGCCAGGGGCGGGGCCTGCGCGGCCACCCGTGGTTCACCCTCCTCACCGTGGCCGTGGGCGTCATGATGGTCGCCCTCGACGGCACCATCGTCGCCATCGCCAACCCGGCCATCGCGGACGACCTCAAGGCGAGCTTCGCCGAGGTCCAGTGGATCACCAACGCGTACTTCCTCGCGCTGGCGGTCACCCTCATCACCGCGGGCAAACTCGGCGACCGCTTCGGCCACCGCCAGACCTTCCTCATCGGTGTCGTCGGCTTCGCCGCGGCCTCCGGTGCCATCGGCCTGTCGAACTCGGTCGCCTTCGTGGTGACCTTCCGGGTCTTCCAGGGACTGTTCGGCGCGCTGCTCATGCCGGCCGCGCTCGGTCTGCTCCGCGCGACCTTCCCCGCCGAGAAGCTCAACATGGCGATCGGCATCTGGGGCATGGTCATCGGCGCCTCCACCGCGGGCGGTCCGATCCTCGGCGGCTTCCTCGTGGAGAACGTCAGCTGGCAGTCCGTGTTCTGGATCAACGTCCCCGTCGGCGTCCTCGCCGTCGCCCTCGGCGTGGGGATCCTCCTCGACCACCGCGCCGAGAACGCCCCGCGCTCCTTCGACATCCTCGGCATAGCCCTGCTCTCCGGGGCCATGTTCTGCCTGGTCTGGGCACTCATCAAGGCCCCCGAGTGGGGCTGGGGCTCCGGCACGACCTGGACGTTCGTCGCGGCGTCCCTCGTCCTGTTCGCCCTGTTCGCCTTCTGGGAGACGAGGGTGAAGGAGCCCCTGATCCCGCTGGGCCTCTTCCGCTCCGTACCGCTGTCCGCGGGTGTGGTCCTGATGGTCCTGATGGCCATCGCCTTCATGGGCGGCCTGTTCTTCGTGACGTTCTACCTCCAGAACGTGCACGGGATGAGCCCCATCGACGCCGGTCTGCACCTGCTGCCGCTCACCGGCATGATGATCGTCGGCTCGCCCCTGGCCGGCGCGCTGATCACCAAGGCCGGACCGCGCATCCCGCTGGCCGGCGGCATGGCCTGCACCGCGATCGCCATGTACGGCATGTCGACCCTGGAGACCGACACCGGCAGCGCCGTGATGTCCCTCTGGTTCGCGCTGCTGGGCCTCGGCCTCGCCCCGGTGATGGTCGGCGCCACCGAGGTCATCGTCGGCAACGCGCCGCTGGAGCTGTCCGGTGTCGCCGGTGGTCTCCAGCAGGCCGCCATGCAGATCGGCGGCAGCCTCGGTACGGCCGTCCTGGGCGCCGTGATGGCCTCCAAGGTCGACGGCGACCTGCCGGGCAACTGGGCCGACGCCGGTCTCCCGCCGCTCAAGGGCGCCCAACTCGACCAGGCGTCCGAGGCCGTCCAGGTCGGTGTGCCCCCGGTCGCGCCGGGGACCCCGCCGGAGATCGCCGCCAAGATCGCCACGGTCGCGCACGACACGTTCATGTCGGGCATGGGTCTGGCGTCCCTCGTCGCCGCCGGGGTGGCCGCCGTCGCCGTGCTGGTCGCGTTCCTGACCAAGCGGGGCGAGAACGCGGAGGCGGGCGCCGGGGCGGCGCACATCTGATCCCCCCGGCGCTTCATGCGCGGGTTTCCACCCGCGTTCGCCTATCAGGGTGACAAGGCTGAAGATCACTTCCACCCGATACGCGCCGCAGGTCACAGTAAGTCAACTCCTCCGCACTGCATGGGTGTTCGACGGCGGGGGTCGTGGGGTCCGGGGCGCGCTGCCGGAGGGGGGCGGCGCGCTCGGGCACGTCCGTCAACACTCCCTGGTTTCAACCCTCATCGGGGGGTACCCGGCACTTCGTACCCGAACTGACGGCGAAGTTCAGGGAGTTGTTGGCGATGGCGGGTTTCGGACACAGTACGCGCAGGCACCCCCGCTCACGTGGCCGGACGTGGTCACGGACCGGGCCGGATCGCGCGACCCTCGGCATCATCGGAGTCATCTGCGCGATCGCGGGATTCTTCGTCCTGGGGATCATCCTCGGTCCCGTCGCGATCGTCTGCGGCTGGCTGGCCATGAACCGCAGCTGGTCCGGCACCCGCTCCGTCCCCGCCCTCGTCGCGGTCGTCCTGGGTGCCATAGACACACTCCTGGCCATCCTCTGGCTGGCCGGCACAGCCACTCCGGGGGCCGGACTCTTCTGACCCACAGGAGTGCGGGAAAAGGGCAGGGGCCCTCGGCAACAGCCGAGGGCCCCTTTTCCAGTTCCGGGCAGGACAGCGAACCTCCAGGGGCGCGGGGAACTGCGCAATCGGCCGACGACAGCCGAGGGGCGCCCTTTACCCACGCCGGGCAGTGCAGCATGCCAAGGGGCGCGGGGAACTGCGCGACCGGCCACGACGCACCCGCACCCGCCCAAGCATCCGCACCCCTACGGCCCTCGGCGCTCTCAAGAACAGCCGCGCCGCTGCTCCGGCATCACCCTCCCCGCCCGCAGCGCCATCACCTCGGCCCGCAGCAGCCGTACCTCCTCGGTCAGCTCCGCAATCGCCGCGGTCTGCCGCCGCTCCTCCGCGTCGTCCTTCTCGAACCGCGCTATGAACCACGCGGCGATGTTCGCGGTCACCACACCGAGCAGTGCGATCCCCGACAGCATCAGCCCCACGGCCAGCACCCGCCCGAGCCCGGTCGTCGGCGCGTGGTCCCCGTACCCGACGGTCGTCATCGTCGTGAACGACCACCACACCGCGTCGTCCAGCGTGTCGATGTTCCCACCGGGCGCGTCCCGTTCCACGGAGAGCACGGCCAGCGATCCGAACATCAGCAGCCCGATCAGCGACCCGCCGACATAGGTCGTGAACCGTATCTGCGAGGCCATCCGCGCACGCTGCCCGAGCAGCAGCAGCGTCGCCACCACCCGCAGCAGCCGCAGCGGCTGGATCATCGGGAGCACCACGGCCGCCAGGTCCAGCCAGCGGGTCCGTACGAACTCCCGACGCTGGTCGGTGAGCGCGAGCCGGATGACGTAGTCGAGCGCGAACGCGCCCCACACCACCCACTCGGCGAGCTCGCACCACCACTCCACCTCGTCGCCCGCGTCCGGCCGGACGATCGGGACGGCGTACGCCACCGCGAACACGGCCGCCAGGACGAACAGCGGCCGCTGAGTGTTCTGTTCCCACCGGACCTGCGCCGGGACCGTTCGCTGCTTCATGAGCGCATAGTAGAAAACGTGAAGGGGTGGTGAACCCACCGGTTCACCACCCCTTGACCGAGAAGCGGATGCTATGCGTCGCCTCCCGCGGCGCCCGGGTCCGCCGCCGCCACGTCGAGCAGCTGGTACCGGTCGATGGCCTGCTTGAGCACCGAGCGGTCGACCTTGCCCTCACGCGCCAGCTCGGTCAGCACCGCGACCACGATCGACTGGGCGTCGATGTGGAAGTACCGCCGGGCCGCGCCCCGCGTGTCCGCGAAGCCGAAGCCGTCCGCGCCGAGCGACTGGTACGTGCCCGGCACCCACCGCGCGATCTGGTCCGGAACCGACCGCATCCAGTCGGAGACGGCCACGAACGGCCCCTCGGCGCCGCTCAGCTTCCGCGTCACGTACGGGACCTGCTGCTCCTCCTCCGGGTGGAGCAGATTGTGCCGCTCCACCTCGACCGCCTCACGGCGCAGCTCGTTCCAGGAGGTCGCCGACCAGACGTCCGCCTTGACGTTCCACTCGGCGGCGAGGATCCGCTGCGCCTCGACCGCCCAGGGCACCGCGACACCGGAGGCGATGATCTGCGCCGGGACGGCACCCGACTCGCCGGCCTTGAAGCGGTGGATGCCCTTGAGGATGCCGTCGACGTCGACGTCGGCGGGCTCGGCCGGGTGCTGGATCGGCTCGTTGTAGACCGTGAGGTAGTAGAAGACGTCCTCGCCGGGCCGGCCGTCGGCGGTCTCGCCGTACATCCGGCGCAGACCGTCCTTCACGATGTGCGCGATCTCGAAGCCGAACGCCGGGTCGTAGGCGACACAGCCCGGGTTGGTGGAGGCCAGCAGCTGCGAGTGCCCGTCCGCGTGCTGGAGACCCTCACCGGTCAGCGTCGTACGCCCCGCGGTCGCGCCCAGGACGAAGCCGCGCGCCAGCTGGTCGGACATCTGCCAGAACTGGTCGCCGGTGCGCTGGAAACCGAACATCGAGTAGAAGACGTAGACCGGGATCAGCGGCTCGCCGTGCGTCGCGTACGCCGAACCGGCCGCGATCAGCGACGCAGTGCAGCCCGCCTCGGAGATGCCGTCGTGCAGCATCTGCCCCGTCGGCGACTCCTTGTACGCGAGCAGCAGTTCCCGGTCGACCGCCTCGTACTGCTGCCCGAGCGGGTTGTAGATCTTCGCGCTCGGGAAGAACGAGTCCATGCCGAAGGTGCGGTACTCGTCGGGCGCGATCAGTACGAACCGCTTGCCGATCTCCTTGTCCCGCATGAGGTCCTTCAGCAGTCGTACAAACGCCATGGTGGTGGCGATCGACTGCTGACCGGAGCCCTTCTTCACACTCGCGTACGTCTTGTCCTCGGGCAGCGGCAGCGGCTTCGCCCGCACGACCCGGGTGGGCACATAACCGCCGAGCCCCTTGCGGCGGTCGTGCATGTACTGGATCTCGTCGGAGTTCCGCCCGGGGTGGTAGTACGGCGGAAGCCCGCCCTCCAGCTCCTTGTCGGAGATCGGCAGGTGCAGACGGTCGCGGAAGCCCTTGAGGTCGGCGACGGTCAGCTTCTTCATCTGGTGCGTGGCGTTGCGGCCCTCGAAGTTCGGCCCCAGCGTCCAGCCCTTGATGGTCTTGGCCAGGATGACCGTCGGCTGGCCCTTGTGCTCGTGGGCCGCCTTGTACGCCGCGTAGATCTTGCGGTGGTCGTGACCGCCGCGGCCCAGGTGCAGGATCTGGTCGTCGGACATGTTCTCGACCATGGCGCGCAGCCGGTGGTCGCCGCCGAAGAAGTGGTCGCGGATGTACGCGCCGGTCTCGGTCGCGTACGTCTGGAACTGGCCGTCCGGCGTGGTGTTCATCTTGTTGACGAGCACACCGTCGCGGTCCTGGGCGAGCAGCGGGTCCCAGGTGCGGTCCCACACCAGCTTGATCACGTTCCAGCCGGCGCCGCGGAAGACCGACTCCAGCTCCTGGATGACCTTGCCGTTGCCGCGCACCGGGCCGTCGAGGCGCTGGAGGTTGCAGTTGACGACGAAGGTCAGGTTGTCGAGGCCCTCACGGGCGGCGAGCGTGAGCTGGCCGAGCGACTCCGGCTCGTCCATCTCGCCGTCGCCGAGGAACGCCCAGACATGGGACTTGGAGGTGTCCGCGATCCCGCGCGCCTCCATGTAGCGGTTCATCCGCGCCTGGAAGATCGCGCCCAGCGGGCCGAGGCCCATGGAGACGGTCGGGAACTCCCAGAAGTCCGGCATCAGCCGCGGGTGCGGATAGCTGGACAGGCCGTACGGCGCCTTCGACTTCTCCTGGCGGAACGCGTCGAGCTGCTGCTCGTCGAGCCGGTCCAGCAGGAACGCGCGGGCGTAGATACCGGGGGAGGCGTGCCCCTGGAAGAAGATCTGGTCGCCGCCGTCGCCTTCCTCCTTGCCCCGGAAGAAGTGGTTGAAGCCCACGTCGTAGAGGGAGGCGGACGACGCGAAGGTCGCGATGTGGCCACCCACGCCGATGCCCGGGCGCTGGGCCCTGGACACCATCACGGCGGCGTTCCACCGCGTGGCGTTGAGGATCTTCCGCTCGATCTCCTCGTTGCCGGGGAAGAACGGCTCCGCCTTGGTGGCGATGGTGTTGACGTAGTCCGTGCTGCGCATCTCGGGCACGGCCACGCGCTTCTCGCGGGCCCGCTCGATGAGCCGGAGCATCAGGTAGCGCGCGCGCTCACGCCCGCGCTGGTCCACGGCGGCGTCGAGCGAGTCGAGCCACTCCTGGGTCTCCTCGGGATCGAAGTCAGGGACCTGACTCGGAAGGCCGCCAATGATGATCGGATTGCGATCGGATCCGGAAGCCACGCTGTTCCTTAGCTGTCAGAGGGCCACTCTTCATGGGTTCTTCTGGGTGCCTGCACCGCCCCCATCGTGTACCTCGAGGGCGCAAACGTCATCTCTACCGAGAGGTAACCAAGCTGGTCACCCGCTCTGTCACAGTAGGAAGTGCATGCGGCACTCGTACCCCCGAGCGGTTGCCGAATGCGCAAACCGGACAGAATGGTGTGGTGTGCGTCACGCGGCGCTGGGATTCGATGCCTGGAGTTGCGTGGACACGGCCCGGATCGTCACCGTTTCGGCGGTCTCGCAGGCTGGGTACTTGCGCGATCCGTCCCGCCCGTGTGGACTACGGCCAATGCCTCGCGTACGCGCGTGGCTGATTCCCCGGGGGCGACCCCACTCGAAACATGATCAGGAGGCAACCCGTGAGCGCGACCGCGGACCACGCGGAGGAGCGGACGAACCCTGCCGCGAGGCTGGGGTTCCAGCCCGAGCAGGTGGTCCAGGAGATCGGCTACGACGACGATGTCGACCAGGAGCTCCGCGAGTCCATCGAGGAAGTCATCGGCAGCGATCTCGTCGACGAGGACTACGACGACGTGGCCGATGCCGTCGTGCTGTGGTTCCGAGACGACGACGGCGACCTGACGGATGTGCTGGTGGACGCCACCACGTACATCGAGGAAGGTGGCTCGATCCTGCTGCTGACGCCCAAGACCGGGCGCGACGGCTATGTGGAGCCCAGTGACATCTCGGAAGCCGCGACGACCGCGGGGTTGTCCGCGTCGAAGAGCGTCAGCGTCGGCAAGGACTGGAGCGGAAGCCGTCTGGTGACGCCGAAGGCGGCGAAGTCCGGCAAGAAATAGAGCGTCGCCCGAGAACTCGGTGGGTTCTGCGTCGAGGCGGTCGCGGCGTCGCCGTGGCCGGTCGCGCAGTTCCCCGCGCCCCTGGACGGGCGCCCCTCCAGGGCCCGTCCAGGGGCGCTCCGTTTCTGCGGCCGGTCACCTGCGTAGGCTGGGCCACCCGAACAGCCCCACGAAGGGACGCAGGAAATCATGGCGATCCAGGTCGGCGACAAGGCACCCGACTTCGAGCTCAAGGACAACCACGGCGCCACGGTGAAGCTCTCGGACTTCCGGGGCGAGAAGAACGTGGTGCTGCTCTTCTACCCGTTCGCCTTCACCGGCGTGTGCACGGGCGAGCTGTGCGAGCTGCGGGACAACCTGCCGAAGTTCGTCAACGACGACGTCCAGCTGCTGGCCGTGTCCAACGACTCCATCCACACCCTGCGGGTCTTCGCCGACCAGGAGGGGCTGGAGTACCCGCTGCTGTCGGACTTCTGGCCGCACGGCGAGGTCTCCCGCGCGTACGGCGTCTTCGAGGCGGACAAGGGCTGCGCGGTGCGCGGGACGTTCATCATCGACAAGGAGGGCGTCGTCCGCTGGACGGTCGTCAACGCCCTGCCGGACGCCCGTGACCTGAACGAGTACGTCGCCGCGCTCGACACCCTGTGATTCTTCGGTTCCAAGGCCTGCGGTTCTCGGGAACCCGTCACTAGGATCGACACGTTGATCCGATACCAACGCACGACGGGGCTCCCCGCCCCAGACATCTATGGGAGGACTTCGTGGGAGTCAGCCTCAGCAAGGGCGGCAACGTATCGCTGACCAAGGAGGCCCCGGGCCTGACCGCGGTCATCGTCGGTCTGGGGTGGGACATCCGCACCACCACCGGCACGGACTTCGACCTCGACGCCAGCGCACTGCTGCTGGACGCGTCGGGCAAGGTCAGCAGCGACGCCAACTTCGTCTTCTTCAACAACCTCAAGAGCCCCGACGGCTCCGTGGAGCACACCGGTGACAACCTCACCGGTGAGGGCGAGGGCGACGACGAGCAGATCAAGGTCAACCTCGCCGCCGTGCCGGTCGAGATCGAGAAGATCGTCTTCCCGGTGTCGATCTACGACGCCGAGAACCGCCAGCAGTCCTTCGGCCAGGTCCGCAACGCCTTCATCCGCGTGGTGAACCAGGCCGGCGAGGCGGAGATCGCCCGTTACGACCTGTCCGAGGACGCCTCCACCGAGACCGCCATGGTCTTCGGTGAGCTCTACCGGCACGGCGCCGAGTGGAAGTTCCGCGCCATCGGCCAGGGGTACGCCTCGGGTCTGCGCGGTATCGCCCAGGACTTCGGTGTGAACGTCTGAGCCACCGGGGAAGAACCATCCGGCTCAACCGCTCCGGCGCCGCAGTCGTCCTCGACCGCGGCGCCGGACGCGCTCGTGCACCACAACGGAACACCTGCGAAGCCAGACAACGGGGAGGACCCACGCCATGGGCGTCACGCTCGCCAAGGGAGGCAATGTCTCCCTCTCCAAGGCCGCGCCGAACCTCACTCAGGTGATGATCGGGCTCGGCTGGGACGTCCGGACCACCACCGGAGCCCCTTTCGACCTCGACGCCAGCGCGCTGCTGTGCCAGGGGGGCCGGGTGCTGGGGGACGAGTGGTTCGTCTTCTACAACAACCTGACGAGCCCCGACGGCTCGGTGAAGCACACAGGTGACAACCTCACCGGCGAGGGGGAAGGCGACGACGAGTCGATCATCATCGACCTCTCCCGCGTGCCGGCGACCGTCGACAAGATCGTGTTTCCGGTCTCCATCCACGACGCGGACAACCGCGGCCAGTCCTTCGGACAGATCAGCAACGCCTTCATCCGCGTCGTCAACCAGCTCGACGGCCAGGAACTGGCCCGCTACGACCTCTCGGAGGACGCCTCCACCGAGACCGCGATGATCTTCGGTGAGGTCTATCGCTACGGCGGGGAATGGAAGTTCCGCGCGGTCGGCCAGGGGTACGCGTCAGGCTTGCGCGGTATCGCCCTCGATTTCGGGGTCAATGTGTCGTAGGCGAAGGGCTGGGCGCTATATGCGCAAAACCTGGGGCCTGGTGGGGGACGAGGGGCGCCCGACTAGACTTCGGCTTCGGAGTCAATGTTTGGTAAAGCCGCGCGCGGCGCGGGGGAACCCCGTACACACACGATTGGGTAGCCAGTGGTTCTGAAAACCTTCGGCTGGTCGTTCGCGGTCACCGCGCTCGGCTTGGTTGCAGCGGTTCTCTACGACGGATGGACGGCGCTCGGGCTCGTCGCCATCCTGTCCATCCTGGAGATCTCGTTGTCGTTCGACAACGCAGTGGTCAACGCCGGGATCCTGAAGAAGATGAATGCCTTCTGGCAGAAGATCTTCCTCACCATCGGCATCCTCATCGCCGTCTTCGGCATGCGCCTGGTGTTCCCCGTCGTGATCGTCGCGATCAGCGCCAAGCTGGGCCCGATCGAGGCCGTCGACCTGGCCCTCACCGACAAGGACCAGTACCAGCAGTACGTGACCGACGCCCACCCGTCGATCGCGGCGTTCGGCGGTATGTTCCTGTTGATGATCTTCCTCGACTTCATCTTCGAGGACCGGGACATCAAGTGGCTGGCCTGGCTGGAGCGTCCGCTGGCCAAGCTCGGCAAGATCGACATGCTGTCCGCCTGTATCGCGATGATCGTTCTGCTGATCACCTCGATGACCTTCGCGACCCACGCCCACCAGCACGGCGGCACCCATGTCGACAAGGCGCAGACCGTGCTGATCTCGGGGCTCGCGGGCCTCATCACCTATCTCATCGTCGGCGGTCTCTCCAGCTTCTTCGAGAACCGCCTGGAGGAAGAGGAGGAGCGCGAGCACGAGGCGGAGGAGGAGGCGGAGCGCACCGGCAAGCCGCGTTCGGCCGTCGCCCTCGCCGGCAAGGCCGCGTTCTTCATGTTCCTCTACCTGGAGGTCCTGGACGCGTCGTTCTCCTTCGACGGCGTGATCGGCGCGTTCGCCATCACCAACGACATCGTCCTGATGGCGCTGGGCCTCGGCATCGGCGCGATGTACGTCCGGTCGCTCACCGTCTACCTGGTCCGCCAGGGCACCCTCGACGACTACGTCTACCTGGAGCACGGCGCGCACTACGCGATCGGCGCCCTCGCCGTGATCCTGCTCGTCACCATCCAGTACGAGATCAACGAGATCATCACCGGCCTCATCGGGGTCGTCCTGATCGGCTGGTCCTTCTGGTCCTCGGTCCGCCGCAACAAGGCGCTGGAGGCCGCGGAGGGAAAAGCTGAGGCCTCCAAGGAGGAGGTGGCGTCCGGCGTCTGACCCCGAGGCTGGTACGACCCGGAAGCCGGGGCCGGTGTGACCGGTTCCGGAGTGTGATTGCCCTCCAGGTGAGGGAACGCTCTGAGCGGGGCGGCCGACGAGGACTCGTCCTCGTCGGCCGCCCCGCTGGTGGTTGACGCGACGACACGGCAGTTGTGGGGCGGGCATGAGTTTCCTGGACAACCTCTGGCGCGGACGGTCCACGGAGTTCGACGCGGGCAACGCGGCGACCAACGCCATCGAGCTGACCAAACGGCACCAGAAGGTCTCCCTCAGCAAGCAGGGCGCCGCCACCGGCCATCTGCGCGTCAACCTGTCCTGGCGGATGCGGACCTCCGACATCGGCGGACCCAAGCGGCAGAGCGTGCTCCGGCACCCCTTCAGGGCGCTCAAGCCGGAGGAGGTCGTGGCGCACAGCCAGAGCATGGTCAACGTCGACCTCGACCTCGGCTGCCTGTACGAGCTGGCCGACGGGACGAAGGGGGTCGTGCAGCCGCTGGGCGGCTTCCTCGGCGACATCAACGACCCGCCGTACATGCGGCTCAGCGGAGACGACCGGTTCGGGTCCGGGTCCGGCGAGACCATGTACATCAACCTGGACCACCGCGACGCCTTCAAGCGGATGCTCGTCTTCGTCTACATCTACGACCAGACGCCGGCCTTCGACCGTACGCACGCCGTCGTGACGCTGTACCCGAGCAACGGCCCCAGGATCGAGATCGGGCTCGACGAACGCCACCCGCAGGCCCGGTCGTGCGCGGTGGTGATGATCGAGAACGTCAAGGGGGAGATCATCGTGCGGCGCGAGGTGAAGTTCGTCTACGGCTTCCAGGCGGAGCTCGACCGGCTCTACGGGTGGGGCCTGCAGTGGGGGCGCGGCTTCAAGACCAAGGCGGAGCGCTGACCGCGGCCCCGCCCGCCCCCACGTCCTCCCGTGCCCTGCACGGGGCCTTCCCCGGCTCCCTGACGCTCACCTGCCGATGAACTGCGGGCCCTGCGGAGGGAGCCGGACGTCGGAGCCCGGTCCGGCGCCCGTGGGCTGCGGGTAGCCGTAGGCGGCGCCGGCGGTCGCGGGGACCTGCTGGGTGTGCGGGTAGCCGTAGGCGGGCTGGGGCGGCTGCTGGGTCGGCGCCGCCGGGGGGTAGCCGTACGCCGGCTGGGACGGCACCCCGGTGGTCGGCTGCTCCGGGGGGAGCGGGGCCGAGACCTCGGGTGCCGGGGCCTGCGTGGTGGACGTCTGGTTCGCCGCGGCGGCCGCCGCCTCCGACTCGTCGACCGAGATGCCGAAGTCGGTGGCGAGGCCCTGGAGGCCGTTGGTGTAGCCCTCGCCGAGGGCGCGGAACTTCCAGCCGCCGCCCCGGCGGTAGAGCTCGCCGCAGATCAGCGCGGTCTCCTCGCCCGTCTCCGGCTTGATGTCGAAGTACGCCAGCGGTTCCGCGTCGGAGACCGTGGCGTCGTACAGCAGGATGCGCAGGGAACGTACGTGGTCGAAGGTGACGTCGTCGGCGGAGGCCACGAGCAGAATCTGGCCGACGGCGGACTCGACACCGGCCAGGTCAGTCTGGATGGTGTCCGTGAGGCCGTCGGCGACGCGCTTCTTGCCGAGTCGCCACACCTTGCCCGAGGGGTGGCGCGGCTGGTTGTAGAACACGAAGTCCTCGTCGGACCGTACCCGTCCGTCGGGGCCGAGGAGCAGCGCCGAGGCATCGACTTCCGGGGCACCCTGTCCGGGCGCCCAGCGCAGCACGGCGCGGACCGCCGTGGCTTCGACCGGGACGTTCGACCCCTTCAGCATCGCGTGCGTCATGTCGTTCATCCTGCCCTCTCGGTCCTGATCACGACAACGCGGGGGCGAGGACGGGTCGGTCGGGTCGTCGAGCGGCCGACATGGCCGGGTTACCAGAACTTCACGCCCGGAGGGAACTGAAGACACACATTTGTACGTACTATTACCGGCCACCTTCACGACCGGCCGCCCAGCAGCCACGGGGGATCTCCATGCGTCACTTCGGGCATATCGCCCCTGAGGAGCGTCAGCGTCTCTTCTTCCGCGAGCCGGGTTGCTTCACCGCCGACTCACCGGCCCGTGTCCTCGCCGCCGCCCTCGGCGCCACCCTCTACAGCCCGGCGACCCGCGAGCGGCTGGCCGACGACATCGTCAAGCAGGCCGGGCGCGGTGTGGTCTCCATGGTGCTGTGCCTGGAGGACTCCATCGACGACGCGGAGGTCGTGGGCGCCGAGGAGAACCTCGTGCGGCAGTTCGCGGACCTCGCCGCACGCCCGCACGCCGATCTGCCGCTGCTGTTCATCCGGGTCCGCTTCCCCGAGCAGATACCCGACCTCGTACGGCGACTCGGCCCGGACGTGACGCTGCTGTCCGGATTCGTACTCCCGAAGTTCACCGAGGAGCGCGGCATCGCCTTCCTGGAGGCGCTCACCGCCGCCGAGGCCACGAGCGGACGGCGGCTGTTCGCGATGCCCGTGCTGGAATCGCCCGAGCTGATGTACCGGGAGACGCGCGTAGAGGCCCTCCAGGGCATCGCCCACACCGTCGACAAGTACCGCGACCGCGTCCTCGCCCTGCGCCTCGGCGTCACCGACTTCTGCTCCTCGTACGCGCTGCGCCGGGCACCCGACATGACCGCGTACGACGTCCAGATCGTCGCCTCCGTGATCGCGGACGTGGTGAACGTGCTGGGGCGGGCGGACGGCACCGGGTTCACGGTGACGGGGCCCGTGTGGGAGTACTTCCGGGTGCAGGAGCGCATGTTCAAGCCGCAGCTGCGCACCAGCCCGTTCCTGGAGAACCGCGCCGGGCGGCTGCGCGAGACACTGATAGAGCACGCCCTGGACGGACTGCTGCGCGAGATCTCCCTCGACCAGGCCAACGGTCTGCTCGGCAAGACCTGCATCCACCCCTCGCATGTGCTGCCCGTGCACGCGCTGTCCGTGGTCAGCCACGAGGAGTTCAGCGACGCCGAGGACATCCTGCGCCCCGAGCGGGGCGGCGGCGGGGTCCTGCGCTCCGCCTCCCGGAACAAGATGAACGAGGTCAAGCCGCACCGGGCCTGGGCTGAAAGGGTTCTGCAGCGGGCCGAGGTCTTCGGTGTGGCCAACGAGGACATCGGCTTCGTGGACCTGCTGGCAGCGGGGCTCACCGACTGAGGAGCCGCCGCCCAGTACCCGCGGTGGCCGCCCGCACCTGCCGTAACCGACGAAGGAATCGATGAACAACGCAGTGAACGACCCGATCTGGTCCGGGACCTGGGTGGCCGAGCGGCTCGGGGTCGAGCTGGTGGGCGACGAGGAGCTGAGCGGTCTGCTGGGGCTCGCGCTGCGGCGCAACCCCAAGCGGGCGCATCTGCTCGTGTCGAACGTGCTCGGCAAGCACGTGCCGCAGTCGCCGGCCGTCGTGCACGGACACGGGGTCGCCCTCGGCCGCCGGGTACGGGACCTGCTCGGGGCCGACGGGGCGCGGGCCTCGGTCGTCCTCGGGTACGCCGAGACCGCGACCGGGCTCGGGCACTCCGTCGCGGACGGCCTCGGCGACGCGCCCTACCTCCACTCCACCCGGCGGCCCGTCGACGGTGTCGACCGGGCCGGCGGCTTCGAGGAGTCCCACTCCCACGCGACGTCGCACCTGCTGCTGCCGGAGGACCCGCGCCTGCTGGCCGGGGCCGGGCCGCTGGTCCTCGTCGACGACGAGTTCTCCACCGGGAACACGGTCCTCAACACCATCCGCGCGCTGCACGAGCGGTATCCGCGCGAGCGGTACGTCGTCGTGGCCCTGGTCGACATGCGGTCGGCCGAGGACCAGGGGCGGCTCGCCGGGTTCGCCCGGGAGATCGGGGCCCGTGTCGACCTGGTGACCACCGCCAAGGGGACCGTGCGGCTCCCGGGGGGCGTGCTGGAGAAGGGGCAGGCGCTGGTCGCCGAGCACGAGGGGGCGCCCGCCGCGCCGGTGTGCGCGGGGTGGGTCGGCCGGGTCGAGCTGGGCTGGCCCCAGGGTGTGCCCGACGGCGGGCGGCACGGCTTCGCCCCCGCGCACCGGGACCGCCTGGAGGCCGCGCTGCCGGGGATGGCCACACGCCTCGTCCGCGCCCTGCCCGAGGGCGCCCGACGGGTGCTCGTCCTCGGCTTCGAGGAGCTGATGTACGCGCCGCTGCGACTGGCGACGGAACTGGAGCGGCTGGTGGACGGGGTGGAGACACGGTTCTCCACCACCACGAGGTCGCCCGTGCTGGCCGTCGACGACCCCGGCTACGCGATACGCAGCCGTATCGTCTTCCCCGCCCACGACGAGCCCGCGGACGGGCCGGGGGAGCGGTACGCGTACAACGTGGCCGGCGGGGGCTTCGACGCGGTGATCGCCGTCGTCGACTCGACCGCCGACACGCCCGCCCTCCACGCGCCCGACGGCCTCCTGGCCGCCCTCGCCGCCCACACCCCGACCGTCCTCCTCGCGGTCGTCCCGTCCTATGTCCCGCCCCCCGCCCCGTCGAAGGACGGGGCGCCGCCCCCGCACCGCACCGAAAGGCCCTTCATGCTGCCCGAGCCCCTGCGCGGCCCCGCGTTCTCCTCCTATGCAGCCGAGGAGGTCGGGTGGCTGCTGCAGGACCTCTCCGAGGTGACCCTGGAGGCGCCGACCGAGGAGCGGGAGGAGGCCATCCAGAGCGGCGGGGCGCACTACGCCGAATCGCTGCCGGTCGAGTACCAGCCGAGCGAGCAGTACCAGGCCCTCTTCCACAGCGCCCTGGACGCCTCGGCCGAGCGGATCGCCGTGGCCGTGGGGGTCGTGACCGAGACCGTGCTCGCGGAGCGCTCCCCGCGTCCCGTCCTGGTGTCGCTGGCCCGCGCCGGGACGCCCGTGGGCGTGCTGATGCGCCGGTGGGCGCGGCAGCGCCACGGCGTCGAACTGCCGCACTACGCCGTCTCGATCGTGCGGGGCCGCGGCATCGACGCCAACGCGCTGCGCTGGCTGGCCGCCCACCACGACCCGGCGGACGTGGTGTTCGTCGACGGCTGGACCGGCAAGGGCGCGATCACCCGTGAACTCGCCGCCGCCATCGAGGAGTTCGAGCGGACCGAGGGCATCACCGGGTTCGACCCGGAGATCGCGGTGCTCGCCGACCCCGGCTCCTGCGTCCGCACCTACGGCACCCGCGAGGACTTCCTCATCCCCTCGGCGTGCCTCAACTCGACCGTCTCCGGGCTGATATCGCGGACCGTGCTGCGCGCGGACCTCGTCGGACCGGACGACTTCCACGGCGCGAAGTTCTACCGTGAGCTGGCCGGCGCCGATGTGTCCGTGGAGTTCCTGGACGTCGTCTCGGCCCGCTTCGCCGACGTCGCCGACACCGTCGACGCCCGCACCAAGGACCTGCTGTCCGCCGACCGCACGCCCAGCTGGGAGGGCTGGGCGGCCGTCGAACGGATCAGCGAGGAGTACGGGATCCACGACGTCAACCTGGTCAAGCCCGGTGTCGGGGAGACCACCCGGGTGCTGCTGCGCCGGGTACCGTGGAAGATCCTCGCGCGGGCCGGGGCGGGCGCGGACCTCGACCACGTACGCCTGCTCGCCGAACAGAGAGGGGTACCGGTGGAAGAGGTGGCGGAGCTGCCGTACACCTGTGTGGGACTGATCCACCCCAAGTACACCCGGGGCGCGACCGGTGCCGACGGCAAGGCGGTGGCGGTCTGATGCCCGGCCCCCGTGTGCTCGTCGCGAGCGACCTCGACCGTACGCTCATCTACTCGACCGCCGCGCTCGCGCTGACCATGCCGGACGCGCGGGCGCCCCGGCTGCTCACCGTCGAGGTGCACGAGAACAAGCCCCTGTCGTATCTGACCGAGACGTCGGCGCACCTGCTCACCGAGCTGGGCGACGCGGCGGTGTTCGTACCGACGACGACCCGGACCCGCAAGCAGTACCAGCGGATCAATCTGCCCGGACCCACCCCGACGTACGCGATCTGCGCGAACGGCGGGCATCTGCTGGTCGACGGGGTCTCGGACCCCGACTGGTACGCGGGCGTCATCGCGCGGCTCGCGGACGAGTGCGCGCCGCTGGAGGAGGTACGGGACCATCTCGCCGCCACCGCCGACCCGTCCTGGGTGCGCAAGCACCGCATCGCCGAGGACCTCTTCGTCTATCTCGCCGTCGAGCGCGAGCTGCTGCCCGAGGAGTGGGTGAAGGGGCTCGCGGTGTGGGCGGAGAACCGGGGCTGGACGGTGTCGCTCCAGGGCCGGAAGCTCTACGCCGTGCCGAAGCCGCTGACGAAGAGCGCGGCGATGCGGGAGGTCGCGCGGCGGACCGGGGCGCAGCTGACGGTGGCCGCGGGCGACTCGCTGCTCGACGCGGATCTGCTGCTGGCGGCGGACCGGGCGTGGCGGCCGGGCCACGGTGAGCTGGCGGACGCCGGCTGGTCGGGGCCGACGATCACGGCGCTGCCGGAGCGGGGGGTCATGGCCGGGGAGCGGATCCTGCGGGAGTTCCTCCGGGCCGCGCGGGAAGGGTGACGCGGGGGCCGTCGGCCGGGCGTGAACTCAGGGTCCGGCCCGGTCAGTCCTGTCGGGTCCGGTCAGGGGGTGGGGGTGCTGCGGTCCGCGGGCTGCCGGTCGTCGGTGGTCGGGCGCGCAGTTCCCCGCGCCCCTTCGCTCTTGCCCTTCTTCATGAGGCGGAGCAAAACGAAGGCCAGCACGGCCAGTGCGGCGACCGCCAGGACGATCTTCGAGTACGTCGAGACGACCGCCGTCACCTCGGTCCAGTTGGCGCCCAGGAAGTAGCCGGCCAGGACGAAGAGCGTGTTCCAGATCGCGCTGCCCAGCGCGGTGAGGAGCGTGAAGACGGGCAGGGGCATGCGTTCGACGCCGGCCGGGACCGAGATCAGGCTGCGGAAGACCGGGATCATCCGGCCGAAGAAGACCGCCTTGGTGCCGTGCCGCAGGAACCACGCCTCCGTCCGCTCCACGTCGGAGACCTTGACGAGGGGCAGCTTCGCGGCGATCGCCAGGGTGCGGTCGCGGCCCAGGAGGGCGCCCACGCCGTACAGGGCGAGGGCGCCGATGACCGAGCCCGCCGTGGTCCACAGCAGCGCGGCGTAGAGGTCCATCCGGCCGGTGCTCGCGGCGAAGCCGGCGAGAGGGAGGACGACCTCGCTGGGGATCGGCGGGAAGAGGTTCTCCAGGGCGACGGCCAGACCGGCCCCCGGTGCCCCCAGCAGATCCATCAGGCCTATGATCCACAGGGGTGCGCCGCTCATCGACTCCGCTTGCATGGCTGTCATGGGCGCAGGCTAGGGGAACGAAGCTGAAGGGAGCCTGAGGTGCGGATGAACGCTCCCGGGCCGGAGGCCGTTGAACCCAGTGTGATCAACCGCAGCATCCGCCGCCGCAGCATCCACCGCCCCCGCCGCCGCCCGCCCGGGGCGCGGGGGCGGCAGCGGAGGCCGAGCCGCCCACCGCGACCGTCGACAGGAGCTTGACGGTGTCCGGGTGGCCCGAGGGGCAGTCCGCGGGGGCGGACGACTCGGCCATCGGACGGCTGAGTTCGAAGGTGTCGCCGCAGGTCCGGCAGCGGTATTCGTAGCGAGGCATGTGCTCAGGCTAACCGGCGGCGGACCGCCGTCAGCAGGACTTGTTTTCGACGGGTCGGTCACACTGGCCAAATTTTCACGCTGCCGACCGGGGCGGTTGTGAAAGTGACTGATAATTTGTGGTCGCTGTGTGGAGACCGGACGGCCGGGGGACCGGGGGGCCGGGGGACTCACAGCCGCGGGTGTGGCGGCTGTGGCGGTCCACGCGGGCGATGCCAAGTGGGAGGGGGGACAGTCATGACCGCTGTCCTGTGTCGATCGGGAGTCACGTCCCCCGGTCGCTATGTCGCCGTGGGCGGGCGAAAGGTTGCCGCGATCCGCCGAATCGTCGCCGCGCAGCACATGAGCCGTACCCGCAGCGGAGTGTGCCATGGGCAGCGCTGAAGGAGAGGGCCGTATGCGCCGCCGCCGGGGAGCGGCACAGGAGCGCCGGGAGCAGGGGCTCCCGGAGTCCGAGTACACCATGGAGCTGAAGGCCCCGCCCCCGCCGGCCGACGAGACCATGGAGCTCAAGGCCCCGCCCCCGCCGGCCGACGAGACCATGCAGCTGCGGGTGCTCGAACCGGGCATGCTCGAGAGCCGGCCGGAGCGGTCGGCGCCGGGCGGCAGGCGGGACCGGCGCAAGGCGGCCCGGCCGTCGGTTCGCGCCAGATTCCTGGCCGCCGTGGGCCCGCGCCTCGCCCCGCTTGCCCCGTATGCCCACCGAATACGCCCGCAGTACCCGCGCCCCGGCCGTACCGACTGGCGGCGCTGGGTGCCGTCCTGGCGGCAGTCCCTGGGCGCCGGAGGGCTCGCCGTGGGGTTCAGCACCATGCTGCTGACCATCGCCTACGCCGCCACGGACATACCCGACGACCTGAACACCTTCGCCACCCAGCAGGACAACGTGTACTTCTGGTCCGACGGCACGCCCATGGCCCGTACCGGCTGGGTGCGGCGCCAGGCGATGCCGCTGAAGGACGTCCCCGAGGACGTGCGCTGGGCGGTCCTCGCGGCGGAGAACTCGAGCTTCTACTCCGACCCCGGCATATCCTTCAGCGGTATCACCCGGGCCCTGGTGCGCACCGTGGGCGAGGGCGACACCCAGGGTGGCTCGACGATCACCCAGCAGTACGTCAAGAACGTCTATCTGACCCAGGACCGCTCGCTCAGCCGCAAGTTCGACGAGGCGATGATCGCCATCAAGCTCGACAACCAGATGAGCAAGGACGAGATCCTGGAGGGCTACCTCAACACCAGCTGGTTCGGCCGCGGCACCTACGGCATCCAGCGGGCCGCCCAGGCGTACTACGGCAAGGACGTCAGCCAGCTGAACGCGAGCGAGGCCGCCTTCCTCGCCTCGCTCCTCAAGGGCGCCGCCCTGTACGACCCCTCCCTCAGCCGGTCCAACCACGCCCGGGCCGTCGTGCGCTGGGAGTGGATTCTGGACCGGATGGTCGCCATCGGCAAGCTCTCCAAGGCCGAGCGCGCCACGTACCAGAAGTTCCCCGAGCCGCTGAAGCAGTCGAACCAGTACGACACCGGCAAGCAGAGCGACTACCTCGTGGAGCTGGCCGCCCAGTACGCGAAGAAGGCCGGGAACATACCGGCCCAGGAGTTCGACATGGGCGGCTACCAGATCTACACGACCTTCGACCGCAAGCGGCAGACCGAGCTGACCGACGCCGTCACCAAGGCCCGCGAGGGCGTCGAGAAGGACAGCCCCAAGAAGGCGAAGTCCGCCCACTTCGGAGCGTCCTCCGTCGCCGCCGACGGACGGATCCTCGCCGTCTACGGCGGCCCGGACCACCGCAGACAGGGCTACAACGAGTCCAACTCGACCACCGTCCCGTCCGGCTCGGCGTTCCTGCCGTTCGTCTACGCCGCCGCCCTGGAACACGGTGTCGTCAAGGAACGCGACGGCCGGTCGACACCTGTCACCCCGCAGACGCTCTACAACGGTGACGACGGGGTGGTCGTCACCACGCCCGAGGGCCCCTACTGGGACCGCAACGGCAAGCGGGTCCGCGCCCGCAACGACGGCAAGCGGTCCTACGGCCAGATCACCCTGCACGACGCGCTCGCCAAGTCCGTGAACTCCCCGTTCATGCAGCTCGGCATGGACACCGGTCTGAACAAGGTGCGCTCCACCGCCGAGGCGGCCGGACTGCTGTCGTCCAGCTTCGGGGCACAGGTGCCCGCCCTGTCCGTCGGCAGCGCCACCCCCAGCGCGATCCGCATGGCCAGCGGCTACAGCACGTTCGCCGCGGACGGCCGGCACACCGAGCCGTACTCGGTGCGGAAGATCACCCACAACGGATCCAAGGTCGGGATGTCCACACCCAAGCCGAAGCGGGCGGTGGGCGCCGAGGTGGCCCGGCAGGTCACCGAGGCGCTCACGGACGCCTTCCGCAGCGACCACCCCGCCTCGCCCGGCGCCGCCTCCTTCGAGGTCGCGGGCAAGGGCGGGACGACCCAGGACGACAAGGCGGCCTGGTACGTCGGCACCGCGGAGAAGGTGTCGACCGCGGTCGTCCTGTACCGGATCGACCTGTCCAAGAGCCTGGAGCCGCTGCGGCTCGACGGCATCGCCGGAACCCCCGGATCCGGCGTGCCCTACGACATCTGGTCCCGTGCGACGAGCGTCGGCTGACGCCCGCCATGAGCACCCGACCCGCCATCCTCGCAGAATGAGCCGCACATGAAGCCTGGCAGCACGTCACACAAGGGCCGCCGCCGCAAAGCACGCCAGCCCCGCCGTACCACCCGGCCGCAGTTCCTGACCCTGGCCGCGCTGCTCGTCGTCGCCTCCCTCGTCGGCGGCTACATGGTGCTGAACCGTACGACCAGTACCGCGCCGACCGCGTCGTCCTCCGGCCGCGGGGACGGCAAGGGCGACTCCGCCAAGAACGCCCAACCGAAGTGGGACGGCAAGACCAAGGTCATCGGGGACGGTTCCACGTCGTACACCGGCCCGCAGAAGGGGCAGCTGAAGGCCGTACCGCTCAAGCCGGGCGAGAAGCCCCCGCAGTTCGTCGTGTTCTCCTGGGACGGCGCCCTGGCCGGCGACGACAACCTCTTCGATCACTACCGGCAGATGGCGAAGCGCTACAACGCGCACATGACGTTCTTCCTCACCGGTATCTACCTGCTGCCGAAGGACAAGCGGAACCTCTACGACCCGCCGCAGCACGACAAGGGCTCCGCCGCGATCAGCTACCCCACCGACGACCACATCCGCACCACCATCGAGGAACTCGGCGAGGCCTGGCGCGAGGGCAACGAGATAGGCACCCACTTCAACGGTCACTTCTGCGGCGCCAAGGGCGGCGGCGACTGGAGCGTCGCGGAGTGGAAGCAGGAGATCGAGGAGTTCAACTCCTTCCTGGAGAACTGGAAGACCAACACCGGCTTCACCGACATGGACCCGCTGCCCTTCGACGTCAAGGCCGTCACCGGCGGCCGCGCGCCCTGCCTGGAGGGGCAGAAGAACCTGCTGAAGGCGGTCAAGGGCTTCGGCTACCGCTACGACGCCAGCTCCCCGGGCGCCTACCAGGTGTGGCCCGCCAAGAAGGAGGGCGTCTGGGACTTCCCGCTGCAGATGCTCCCGTTCAACGACGACTACCAGGCGCTGTCGATGGACTTCAACTTCCTCTACAACCAGTCGAACGGCGAGACCGACGGTGACCCGGCGATGCACCCGACCTGGCAGCGGGAGACCATCGACACCTACATGTCCGGCTTCAACCGCGTCTACTACGGCAGCCGCGCCCCGCTGTTCATCGGCAACCACTTCGAGCAGTGGAACGGCGGCATCTACATGAACGCCGTCGACGAGATCATCAAGAACGTCTGCACCAAGAAGGACGTGAAGTGCGTGTCCTTCCAGGAGTTGGCCGACTGGATGGACGTACAGAAGCCGTCGACCCTGGCGAACCTGCGCAATCTGGACCCCGGTCAGTCCCCGGACTGGGCGACGGTAATCAAGTAGCCTTCCCGTTCTCCGACTTGTTATTCCCCCCGGCCTTACTCCAGTTGAGGAGGTCATGTAAAGATTCTGGCCCCGGGTAAGACCAACTCGGGGGCAAGGAGAATGCAGTGAGATCAAGGACGTTGAGCCTCGCAGGCTCGACCGTCGCGGCGGCCGTACTGGCCACCGCGCTGCTGCCCATGACCGCCGCCCAGGCCGCCGGGTCGACGCCCAAGGTCACGAAGGCGACCAAGGACGCGTTCGGGCGGGTCGCGGACAACGTGATCACCGACCGCACGGCCGTGCTCGTCGGTGGTGGGGCGACCCGCAAGTCGCTGAAGCCCACCGGTGGCGTCAAGCTGTCCAGCGCCCAGAAGAAGGTCGAGGACGGCAAGCTGAGCGCCCTGCGCGCCACCAAGGCGCGTCTCGCGGCCCTGGGCGAGGCCTACACCTCGGCCGACACCGCGGTCACCGTCGACAGCACCAAGGTCAAGGGCACGAAGGCCACGGTGAAGATCACCGAGCGGACGAGCCTGAAGTACAAGAAGATACGTGGCGACGAGCCCGCCTCCACGGGCTTCGAGGCGCACCACCAGCTCACCTTCACGGCGTCCGGTGGCACGTGGCAACTGACCGCCATGAAGGGCACGGACGGCGGCGCCCAGCGCATCAACGACCCCGTCGCCCCGGCGGCGGACGCCAAGCTGAGCCGTACGCCCATGGCCGTCCACCAGGCTCCGAAGGCCGCCACCAGCTGGCCCGCTCCTTCCGCGCCGAAGACGATCAACGGCGGGAAGTACAACTACCAGGCGATGGTGGCCTACACCGAGAAGTACTGGAAGAACTACAACCCGGCGTACCGCAAGTACAACTCGATGGGCGGCGACTGCACCAACTACCTCAGCCAGGGCCTCCTGGCAGGCGGCTGGCAGCAGATCTCCAAGGTGACGCCCGAGGAGTACGACACCTGGTACTACGCCTCGAACGGTACGGCCGACGCGTGGATCGGTGTCAACGAGTGGTCCTGGTTCACCCAGACCGCCCAGCGCACCACCCCGCTCGCCAACGTCTACCAGCTGGACATCGGCGACGTGCTCCAGGTCGACTTCAACCGGGACGGCGACAAGGACCACTCGATGATGGTGACCTTCCGCAGCTCCAGCGGTGTGCCGTACCTGACGTACCACGACGCGGACACCTACCGCCGTTCGGTGGCGAGCATCATCGCCTCGTACCCGAACTCGTACTACTACGCGTACCGCACCTGATTCGGCCGACTTCTGTCGGGCCTCTCAGGAGCCCGTGCCGGCGCCCTCTCCGCCTTCGGTGAGGGCGTCGGCCCTTTTCCGCCTGCCCTCCTCGGTCTCGGCCCGCACCCGGTTCTCCCGCTCCGCCTGGGCCGGATGCCGCGCCCGCCAGTACGGGCTGTCGTGGGGCAGCGCCGAGCCGACCCTGCCGTACATGCCGAACGTCATCAGCAGGACGCCGACGACAAAGCTGAACAGGACGTTCGGGATGCGGAACGCGAGGAAGTTGGAGTCGGTGTCCAGCAGGGCCATGTTGCCGAAGCCGCTCAGGATGAACAGGACGCCCAGCGTCATGTTCAGCGTGGAGGCGAAGTTGCCGCCGATCACCATGCCGACGAGCAGCAGCAGCCCCACCGCGATCGACAGGACGCTCAGCGTGCCGTTCGTGTTCAGCCCCGCCACCTGGTCGCCGCGCGTGTCGAACCAGCCGACCTTGTCGATCAGGCCGAGGATGCCGAACGCGACCAGGAACAGGCCCATCAGGCCCGCCCCGAACCGGTAGACCCGGTTCAGCCGGTGGTCGACGGGAAGATGCTCGTCGATCCTGATCCGCCGCCGGGGACCCGCGTGCTTGCCCTGGGACCGCAGGGAGTGCGTGGCATGCGTGGCCATATCCGCCTCCTAGGCGTGAGCGGAGGCCTCCGTACCCCTTCAGCATCCGCCGGGGCGCCCCGGCGGGCAAACCGGCCCCGCCCCTCAGGCGCTTCCGCCACGCTCCTTGCGGATCTGGTCGACCACATGGGACACCGTCTGCCGGACGGACTCCGTCTCGGTCAGGAAGTGCCAGTAGTCGGGGTGCCGGCCCTCCAGTGTGGCGACCGCGCGGTCCAGCCGGGCCACGGAGTCGTCGAGCGGGCGGGCGTGCCGGGGATCGGGCGTGGAACGGCCCGCCATGGCGAGTCGCTGCGCGTCACGGATGGCGAACCGGGTGCGGTCGATCTCCTGCTGGGGGTCCTTCTGCACCGCGTTCAACCGCCGCAGCCGGTCGCCCGCCGCGGAGACCGCCTCGTCGGTCCGGTTCAGCAGCGCCCGCACGGTCGACAGCAGCGCCGTCGCGTCCGGCCAGCGCTGCGCGTCACGAGCGGCCCGCGCCTCACGCAGCTTCAGCCGGGCCTGCTCGACATCGGCCGCGGCCTGCTCCGGCACCTGCTGGAGGTCCTGCCAGCAGGCCGCCACGAATCTGCGCCGCAGCTCGCTCAGGGTCTGCGGCACCTGACCCGCCCGGGTGCCCAGCGCCTCCGCGCGGGTCCGCAGCGACACCAGCCGGTGGTCGATCTCGGCGGCCTTCTCCGGCAGCCGCTCGGCCTCCGCCCGTACCGCCTCCGCCTCCCGCACGACCCGGTCGGCGCGCTCCAGTGTCTCCGCCACGCCGTGCCGGCCCGCCCCCTGGTTGAGCTTGGTCAGCTCCGGGGCGAGCGCGGCGAGCCGCGCGGCGAGGTCGTCCGCCTTCAGCCCCGACTCCCGCACGGCGTCCAGGGCGTTGGAGGCGGCGAGCAGGCCCTGCCGGGCGCGCTCCACGGCCGGGGCGAGCCGGGCCAGCTGTGTCTCGGCCTTGCCGAGCAGCGGACCCAGCCCCTCGGCGAAACGGTCCAGCTCCTGCTTGACCCGCCCCAGCTCGTCCTTGGCGGCGGTCAGCTCGGTCCGGGCGCGGGCGGCGGCGGACGCCTCCAGGTCGTCCCGGTCCAGATCATGGGCGTCGACGGCGGCGATGTACCGGCCGCTGACCTCGTCGATCCGCCGGCCGAGCGCCTCGAAGCCGGAGACCGCCTGGCGGGCCGCGGGGGAGTCGTCCACCGCCGTGATGGTCTCTATGGAGATCCGCAGGTCGCGCTGGGCGGTGTCCAGCTCGTAGAACGCGGCCGCCGCCGCGTCCTTCGCCGCCTGCGCCTCGGCCCGCTGCCCTTCCGCCCGCCCGCCGAACCACCGCCGGGTCCCGCCCCCGGCGAACGCGGCGGGCAGCGCCAGCGCGGCGAGCAGGGGCAGCCCGAGGAGCAGGAGGGAGTCGTGGGCGGCGGAGCGCCGGAGGGGGCGCGGGCGGCCGGGCCGCTGCCGCGGGGGGCCGGCTGCTGGTCGTGGTGCACGGCTGTGGGGTTGTCGTGCGCTGGGCGCATTCGGCGTGTACGGCTCTGCTGGTGTCGCCGTCACATCCCTCTCCCGTGCTGTCATCCGCCCTGACCGGTGCCATTCTCCCACCGGTCAAGGACGAAAACACGGGCCGATCGGTTCGAGGACGAATTGATCAGTCGGCGTCGCGTACGGTGACCGAGCCGTCCTCGGTGTGGGCCTTCACCACATGGGTGCTGCGGGAGTCACGGGGCACGGACACGGCCACGGAGCCGTCGTCACTCCCGGTCGTCACCCGGTACGAGGCCTCGCGGGGCAGGCCGATGGTGATGGAGCCGTCGTCGCTGCGGGACTCCACCAGGTCGGGCACGGCGCCGAGTTCGAGCCTGACCGAGCCGTCCTTCGTGCTGGCCCGGACGCTGCGCGACTCGACGCCCCACGCGTGCACCGAGCCGTCGTCGCTGTGCATCTCCAGCGGGCCGCTGCTGTCGCTGACCCGTACCGCGCCGTCAGCGGTCCAAATCCTCAGCGACTGGGTGAACCCCTTCGCGCGCACGCTCCCGTCCCCGTCCTCCACGACGACGGCCACGCCGCGCGGCACCTCGATACGGTGCTTGGCGGAGCAGTCCGCGACGATGCCGGAGCACTTCAGCCGCAGCTTCAGCCGGTCGTCCTTCATCTCCCACGTCACCCGCGGGTCCCCGCCGACCACGACCCGGCCCTCGAACCACCGGGTCACCTCGACCTCGTCCACGTCCGCCGCGACCAGTTCCAGCGCCGAGTCGTCCGAGTCGACGGTGAGCGTACGGCCCTCCAGGGCGAAGGCCCGGTGCTCCGGCTCCCGGTCGTCCCCGGCGTCCGCCCCGCACGCGGCGACGGACGCCATGAGCGCGACGGCGAGCCCGGCGACGGCCACCGTTCCCGTGCGTGAGCTGCGAGCCGTACGAGCCATGACGATCTCCCCCTGGGGCCGGTGTTTCCCACGTCCGCCGGCATCCGCCGAGCGTGCTTCGACCGTACGGAGCGGGGGTCTTCGGGGGGATCCGGGCCGCTCCCGGATCGAGGGTGGGGATATCCCCCGGTTAACGGTTTGCGGGGCACGGCCCACGGCAATGTAGGCTGTCGACTCGTACTCGGGTGCGTAGCTCAGGGGTAGAGCGCCTGCCTTACAAGCAGGATGTCGGCGGTTCGAAACCGTCCGCGCCCACCGACCGCAGGACCAGGTCGACAGTTCTGTGCCGGCCCCCAGGAATACGCTCCCGGGGGCCTTCCGCATGCCCGGAGTCCACAAGGGGTCCACCTCCGCGGACGGACCACCGCGTGTCAGGCCCCGTCCTCCGGGGCCTCCTCCGTCGTCTCGCGCGCGTGCTTCAACAGGCTGCGGGCCGCGACGCGTTCCTCCGGGGCCACCTCCGCCCAGAAGCGGTGGCAGCTGACGAACACCGCCAGTTCGCGTTCGCGTTCGCGGAGCTTCTCGACCTCGGCCTGTTCGTCGGGTGTCCAGCCGGGAGAGGCCGGGCGCTCGATCTGGCGCCAGCCCTTGTCGTCGCTGAAACCGTCCAGGGGCTCGACGGACCAGGGCAGCCGCTTCAGCAGCGCCAGGAGCTCGGCCCGGACCTGATGCAGCTCCTCCTGGCCGGCGAGGAGGTCACTGGGGAAGTCATAGGTCTTAGCCACACGGCAATGCTACGCCTGTTCGATTTTGTGATGCGAGTTCCTTCTTCCGCTTCGGGGCGGTGTCGTTTGGACGAGTCTCCGTCCCGACCCCCTCACCCAAGCTCTCCCTTGGGTCTCTTCGGTATCTTCCCCTCCATGACCCTCGATGATCTGCGTGTCTTCGTCGCCGTGTGCCGGGCCGGGAGTCTCAGTGCGGTGGCCCGGGAGCTGGGCTGTACGCAGTCGGCGGTGAGTCAGCATGTGCGGCGGCTGGAGCGCGAGGTGGGGGTCGGGCTGGTCGAACGGCGGGCCCGCGGTGTCGTGCCCACGCGGGCCGGGCGCCTGCTTCAGGAGGCCGCGGCCGAGGGGATCACCGGGCTCGATCTCGCCCTGCGGCGGCTCGCCGAGATGGTGCGGGGCGACGGCGGTGTCGTACGGATCGCCACCGGCGGCACGACCGTGCGGCACTTCATGGCGCAGGGCATCGTCGACTTCCGGCGGGCGTACCCGGACGTGGGACTGGAGTTCCAGACCGTGCGGTCCAGCGCCGGCTGCGTCGACGCGCTGGGCGATCCCGCGCGCGACCTCGACCTGTCCTGGGTGACCCTCGGGCCCGCCGTCCGCGGCATCGAACAGCGGGCCGTCGTCGAACTCCCCTGGGTGCTCGCCGTACGCGCCGACGACGAACTCGCCGGGCGGGAGCGGATCGACGCCGGGGAACTGGACGGGATGCGGCTCATCGGGCTGCCGGAGAACTCCACTTCCTACGCCCATCTGGACGCCGCCTACCGGGAGTTGGGCATAAAGACCGGCCCGTCCGGAGCCGGGGTCGCCGACTGGGACACCGCGATCCTCCTCGCCGAACTCGGGGTCGGCCACGCCGTCGTCCCCGCCCTGCCCGGCTGGACCGGCCCCGGCCACCCCGGCCTGCGCTTCGTCCCGGTCCCCGATCTGCCGCCGCTGACCGTCGGCTGGGCGGTACGGCGCTGGGACGCGCTCTCACCCCCGGCCCGGGCGTTCGCCGACACGGTCGCCCGGCACGCGGTGCGCGTCGGAGGAGCGGTGCGACCGGCGCCCGAGGAGTGAGGGGGAGGACCGAGGGGGCAGGGGTGAGCGGCGAGAGCCGGGCGGCGGGGCGCGGCCTTGGTGGGCGGCTCAGTGGCCCGCCGCCCTCAGGTCCGCCATCACCCTCGCCGCCACCGGGGCCGGTACGCCGTGGCGTTCGGCGGCGCGGAGCAGCGCGCCGCCGAACGCGTCCAGTTCGAGCGGGCGGCCGGACTCGGCGTCGCGCTGCATCGACGACTTGGTGCCGGGCGGGAAGGCGTCGTAGCGGCGTACCGCCTCCGCCGGGTCCACGGAGGCGCCGACCGCCGCGCTGACCGCCGCCGTCTCCTCGACCAGGGCGGTCAGCTCCTCGCGGTGGCGGGTGCGGATCTCGCCCAGGGGCAGGCCGTAGCGGGTCGTCAGCAGGGCGAACGGGGCCAGGAACGACATCTTCGCCCACAGCGCCACCGTCTCGCCGAGCAGCACTCGGGTGGTGATACCGGACCATTCCAGAGCCCCCACAAGGGAGTTGAGGCGGTCCGCGGGGGCCTCGTCACCGGTCAGGTCGACCTCCGCGAAGGGGCTGCCGTGCGCGATGACGCCCGGCGCGACCCTGGTCGACTCGACCCGGATGGTCGCCGGGGCGATGCGGGCGGTGTCGCCGTAGTGGGCGCGCAGGGCCGCCGGGTGTTCGACACCGTTCAGGAACGGGACGACGAGGGTGCCGGGGGTCAGGGACGACGCGGGAAGGCGGTCCAGGGCCGGGCCGAGGGTGGTGTGCTTCACGGCGACGAGCGCCGCGTCGACCGGTTCGCGCAGTTCGGCGGCGGTCTCCACGCGGGCGGTGAAGTCGCCGAAGCGGGCACTGGTGACGCTGATGCCGTCCTTGTCCAGGGCGCGGGCCGTCTCGTCCCCCGCCAGGCAGACGACGCGGTTGCCCGCGCGGGCGAGGAGCGCGGCGAGCAGGCCGCCCACCCCGCCGGGTCCGAGTACCGCCAAGGTGAGCCGTTCGTTCGTCGACATGGTCCCCTCGTCTCTGCGTCGCCTTCGTCGGTCGGCCGGCGGCCTCCGTGATGATCACAAGGGGGCAGGGTGGAGTCAATCCTCGGGGAAACTTGCCGATACCCAAGGATTTGCTTCATGTCGAGTGAGGGTGGGTGGGAGTGGGGTGGGCGCGGGAGACTGGGCTCATGTGCCGAAGCATCAAGACTCTGCGACCGCCCGCGATCCCCGAGGAGGCCACCGAGGACGACATCCGGGCCGCCGCCCTCCAGTACGTCCGCAAGGTGTCCGGTTTCCGCGCGCCCGCCGCCCACAACCGTGAGGTGTTCGATCACGCGGTGGAGGCCGTCGCGGCCGCCACGGCGGAACTGCTGGCCGGGCTGGAGGTACGGGGCGCCGCGGCCCGGCGGGCCGGGTAGGTCAGGGGTCAGGGGGCAGGGTAGGTCCGGCGGGCCGGGCAGGTGCGACGCCCGCACCCCTGCGCCGTGACCCGCCGCCGGCCCTCAGCCGGCGGCCCGCGGTGGCCGCATGAAGTACGCCGCCGCCGCGCCCGCGCCGAAGAGGGCGGCCAGGGAGACCGCCGTCGCGAGCCAGGTGGGGCCCAGCCAGTGGGCGCCGAGGTAGCCGAGGGCGACGCTGTAGCCGGCCCACGTGAGGCCCGCCAGCGCGGACCAGGGGAGGAAGTCGCGGGCGCGGTGGCGGGCGGCGCCCGCGCCGAGGGAGACGACCGAGCGGCCCGCGGGGGCGAACCGGGCGATGACGACCAGCAGGCCGCCGCCTCGGGCGAGCGCCGCGCCGAGACGTTCCTGCGCGGTGGTCAGGCGCCGGGAACGGGCGATCGCGCGGTCCAGGCGCGCACTGCCCGCCCACGCCAGGCGGTACGCCACGAGGTCGCCGAGGACGGACGCCGTGGCCGCCGCGAGGATCAGGACGAGCACGTCGGGGACGTCGTGGGGCATCGCGCCCGCCGCCGTCTCCGCCGCGGCCGCCGTGGCCGCCGCGACGACCAGGACACCGCTCGGCAGGACCGGGAGGAACACGTCCAGCACGATGGACGCGGCCACGACGGCGTAGATCCATGGGCCGGCGGTCAGCCAGCCCAGACTCTCAAGCACCGAGCACTCTCCTGTTGTCCCCCGACATCACGGTGATCCCGTGATAGCCGAACAGCGTACGCCCCGGGTACGACACAAAGCCCACAGGGGCTCATGTGTCCGTCACGAACGGTTCATCAGAGGCGGTGCGTACGCCGGAAGGAGTCAGGGACGACCCGGGGGAGGAGAGCCGGGAGGAAAGGGGCCGCGGAGCCGGGAGTGCGCGCGCGACCGCCGGGGGCGTGTGGCGCCCCCGGCGGCCCGGTGCCGCCGCGGCGGTGAGGAGACCGGCGATCAACCGGCGATCAACCGACGGCCATCGGCCGACGGTCACCGGCGTTCACTGACTGTCCTTCAGCGGCGGTGTCGGTGTCGGTGTCGGTCAGGCCGCCACCGGCTCCCGCTTCCTCGCCTCCCTGCCCTGGGCCGTCGAGCGCTTGGCGATGAACTTGTCCAGGCCGAGCGCGCCCGAGCCGGTGAAGACCAGGAGGAACATGGTCCAGCAGTAGAGGGCCGCGAGTTCGCCGTTGTTCTGGAGGGGCCACAGGGCCTCCGGCTGGTGGACCTTGAAGTACGCGTAGGCCATGGCGCCCGAGGCGAGGAACGCGGCGATGCGGGTGCCGAGGCCGAGAAGGACCAGGCTGCCGCCGACGAGTTGGATGACGGCCGCGTACCAGCCCGGCCAGGCTCCGGTGGCGGCGGTTCCGCCCTGTCCGTCGACGCCGCCGAGGAGGCCGAAGAGGCTCTTGGCTCCGTGGCAGGTGAACAGCAGTCCGATGACGATGCGGAACAACCCGAGGGCGTATGGCTGGGCGCTGTTGAGGCGTCCGGTCATGTGGGGTGACTCCTTCGGTATCACCCGGTCCCGGTGGGGACCGGTGGGGACGGGATTACCGGCGGGTCACACCAGTTATGCACCGCTACTCGATGGTTACAAGTTCAACATCTGGCCAGGTCCTTACCTCCTCTTGGTCGGATTTTCCCCCCGTTACCGCGCGTAGAACGGCCCGTGCCACCGCGTCCGCGTCCGAAAGAGTGACCGAATCCACGCCAGGTCGGGCTCCCGCGGCGGTCACCCAGTGCACCCCTTCCGTCGGCACCCCGAGAGCGAACCGCTTCTCGTGCGGCACTCCGTGACGGTCTATCAGGTGATAAGGCCGGGATGTGACGTCCAGCCCACCCGTCTCGTGCCCGTCCACCCGGTGCGGGCGGCAGGCGCCCTCGCGCAGCAGCCGGGCGAGCAGTTCGTCGGTGGTCCGGCGGACATCCGGTTCGGGCAGCCGCGCCTCGACGAGCGTCGTGACCCGGACCTCGGAGCCCGGCACGCCGGGGGAGTGGGCGAGCCAGGCACCGTCGTCCTGCCGTACCTCCAGGCCGGGGCCGAGGACCGTCAGGACGCCCGCCTCGATCAGCGCGGTCATCTCCTCGATACGGCTGCGGGGCGGGCCGATGGAGAGGAAGGCGTTCAGGGGTGTGTACCAGCGGTCCAGGTGCTCCCGGCGGGAGTCGCCGGTCAGTCCGCCGTGGTCCACGATCAGCCGCAGCTCGTTGCGCAGGTCCCGCAGCACGTCCAGCGCGGCCTTCTCCGGGCCCGCCACATTGCCGAGCGCGGCCCGCGTGGCGTCCTCGCGGAGGTGGGCGAGCAGCCAGGCCCGCCAGGCCCCCGGATCCGGGAACACGAGCCCCGCGTACGGGCGCGAGACACGCTCCCACGACCAGCGGTCGCCCTCGGGCACCCCGAACTCGTCCAGGACGGCGACCTCTTGGCGGCTGCGGTGCGGGGCGGCCAGGAACCGCTCACGGAAGGCGCCGTCCCCCGCGGCCTGCTCGCCCGCGGCCTGCTCGCCCGCGGTCTCCGCGCCCGCCGCCTGCGCGCCCTGGCGCCGCCTCAGCGCCTCGTAGTAGACCGTCTCCACCTCCTTCGCCACCAACGGCCATATCTCCGCGAGGAAATCCGGTGCCTCCCCGGAGTCGGCGCGCTTGCGGAAGCCGGCGATCACCTCGGGGGTCAGGACGAGCGGCACATGGCGGCCGTAGGGGCCCTTGGCGTTGTCGCCGCGCGCCTGGTACGGCACCCCGCGCCGGGAGCCGGCGTAGAGGCGGGGCTCGCGGCCCGAGGGGAGGTAGCGCGGCGACCGGGACCGCCGCGTGCCCGGCTCCCGCTCCTCCTCGTCCCGGTCGTACACGAAACGGCCGCCCCGGCCCGTCGTCAGCAGGGCCATGTGGTCGAAGAAGTTGAGGCCGAGTCCGCGCAGGAGGACCGGTTCCCCGGGGGCCAGGGAGCAGAGGTCGAGGTCGGCCGGGTTGGCGGGCGGGAGGTGGCGCAGACCGTGCCGGGCGGCGTACGCCGTCGTACGGCGCTCCTCCTCGTCCGGGGCCGTGGGCAGGTGGCCCTGGGCGAGGACCACGGCGGCGAGGCCGGCGAGGACGTGACCGGTGGCGAGGGTGAGGCGCTGGCTGCCGTCGGGCGCGTCGTCGAGGCGGACCGCGCGGGTCCGGTGCGTCCGTACCCGGACCGCGGGGGGCGCGCCCCGGACCGTCTCGGCGAAGACCCACTCCAGGTAACGGCCGTACTGGGCGCGCGTCGGATAGTCGTCGGGGCCGGGCGCGGGCGGGCCGCCGGGATCGGCCCGGTCGGCGGCCCACTCGTGGAGGCTCGGCCCCGGCCGTATCGGACCCGAGCAGTCCACGCTCTCGTCGGTGAACAGGGTGACCTGCGAGGCCACGGTGTTCATCAGCAGCCGCGGGGACTGGGCGGTGCGCCACACCTGGCCGGGCCCCGGCGGAGCCGGGTCGACGACATGGACGGTCAACCGGATCCCGGGACGCAGCAGTTCGGGTGCTGAGGCGCAGAGGCGTTCCAGGACGCTGGTGCCGCGGGGGCCGGCGCCGACCAGAGCGACGCCGATGTCACTGATCCCTGGCAACTCGGACAAGGGGGTAACTCCCGTGCGTGTGGGGCGCGTCGTGGGGCGCGGCGCGGCGGACCGCCCGAGAGCAAGCGGACGGTCCGCCTCATCATGCCGTCGGACGGCACGCGAACGGAGCACTGAAACCCTTCAGCGCACCCGGTGTGGGATGCCTCACGCGCATCCCGGACAACAGGGGTGCCAACCGTGTCCAATGGCGGTATTAGGGGGTGAGTGCCGACTCCGTGACCGTCTCCAGCCGGGCCTTCTCGCCCTTCCGGGCCCGCGCCTGCTCGAAGCGCAGCCGGGCCGAACGGCCGCGCAGGGTCAGGGTCATGAGCTGGTTGCCGAACCAGGGGCCGCCCGCCTTGTGCCAGTCGATGGAGGGCCGTCGGCCCCGCCCGTGCCGTCCGAGCCAGCGGCCGATCGACCGCCCGATCCGGCTCCAGCCGAAGTGGAAGCCCAGTTTCATGGACAGCGGGACGGAGTTGTGGACCGGGGAGCAGGTGAGCTGCAGAACGCGGGCGTCCGGCACGGCGGGGGCGTCGGCGGGCCAGGTCGGCTGGGCGATGTAGGCGTGGTGCACGTCCCCGGAGAGCACCAGCACGGTCGCCGGGGCGCCGTCCCCCGAGCCGGCCTCGGCCGTCAGCGCGGTCAGCGCCTCGAAGGACTCCGGGAACGCGGCCCAGTGCTCCAGGTCCGCCGCCCGCCGCACCTTCTCCCCGAACCGCGCCCAGCGCTCCCCGCGCACGCCCTGGCACAGCGCGGCGTTCCACGACTCGGCCCCGTGCACCAGGTGCGGCAGCAGCCAGGGCAGCGAGGTGCCGATGAGGAGGTGGTCGCAGGAGCCGGGGTCGTCCAGCGCCTGCTCCCGCAGCCAGGCGGCCTCACCCGCGTCCAGCATCGACCGGTTCGCCTCGTCGAGGACCCGTGCGGCCCGGCTGTCGAGCATCAGCACGCGCACGCGTCCGAAGTCCCGCCGGTAGCTCCAGCGGACGGAGGCGAGGTCACGGTCCGCCTCGGTGGCGTGCGCGCGCAGGACGTCCGTACCGTCCGGGACGGCGCGTACGGCGGCGTACACCGGGTCGGCGGCCAGTTCGGCGGGGGTGAGGTTGCCGAGGTGCTGGTGGACCCAGTACGACATCAGCCCGCTCAGGATGCGCTCCTGCCACCAGGGGGTGTCCCGCATGTCGGCGAGCCAGGACGCGCTGGTGTTCCAGTCGTCGATGACGTCGTGGTCGTCGAAGATCATGCAGGTGGGTACGGTGGACAGCAGCCAGCGGATGCCCGGGTCGAGCCAGGACTCGTAGTAGAGGTGGGTGTACTCCTCGTAGTCCGCGACCTGGGCGCCCGGCGGTTCCCTCAGGTCGCGGCGGGAGGCGAGGTAGGCGCGGGTGGCCTTGGACGTCTCGTCCGCGTAGACCTGGTCGCCGAGGAGGAGCAGGACGTCGGGGCGCTCGTCGCCCGCCCCGGCGGCGATACGGGAGGCCAGCGCGTCCAGGGCGTCCGGCCCCACCGGGTCGGGGTCGCCGTGGGGCGGCGCGGCCCAGCGGCAGGAACCGAAGGCGACACGGACCGGGTCGTCGCCGGCCGGGGTGTGGATCTCGGAGGGCGGGAAACGGGAGTCGGGCGGGGGCCAGACCGGCGAGTCGTCGAGGAGGACCTCGTACGACGACACCGTGCCCGGGGTCAGGCCCGTCACCGGCACCAGCGCGTAGTGGTGGCCGGAGATCTGGAAGGTGCGGGCCCTGCCGCCCCCGCCGCCGGCGCAGCGCACCTCGGCCGTGCAGGGGCGGCTCGTCTCGACCCAGACGGTCGCGGTCGAACCGTCCACGTATCTCAGCAGTGGGCCAAGGCGCAGTTCCGCCATCGGCGATCACCCGCTCCCTCTCTGGTCGGAGGTCCCTGGGGGACGCCTGTGTCCCCGCGGACCACCCTCCTCCGTCGCCCCGTACGGTACGGAACGACGGAGGAGGTCGGGGAGGTTCCGGGTCACCGCGAGCGCGTCGGGTATGTCAGCAGTTCGCGAGATAGCCGGTGAGGGCGCTCTTCTCGGCGGAGTCCACGGAGAGGTCGTAGTAGTACTTCACCTGGACCCAGGCGCGGACGTACGTGCAGCGGTACGCGGTGCGCGACGGCATCCAGGTGGCGGGGTCCTGGTCGCCCTTGGCCTGGTTCACGTTGTCCGTGACGGCGATGAGCTGCGGGCGGGTCAGGTCGTTGGCGAACTGCTGCCGCAGCGAGCTGCTCCAGTTGTCGGCCCCGGAGTCCCACGCCTCGGCCAGCGGCACGAGGTGGTCGATGTCCAGGTCGGAGGCGGCGGTCCAGGTGGCGCCGTCGTACGGGGAGTACCAGCTGCCGCTGGTGGAGGCGCAGGCGGAGTCGGTGACGACGTTCGAGCCGTCCCGCTTGAGGACCGTCTCGCGGGTGTTGCAGCTGCCGCTGATGGTGATCCAGTGGTTGAACAGGTCCCGGCTGTAGCCGGTGCGGTCCTCGGTGGCCACGGTGAGGGTGGCGAGGTAGCTGCGGGCGGTGGCGGCGCTGACCGGGGTGGGCAGGGCGGCGGAGGCGGTCGGGGCGTTGAAGAGCGCGGCGGAGGCTATGAGTCCGCTGAGCGCGGTGAGTATGCTGAGCCGTCGACGCGCGTAGAACCTGCGCATGGGAACTCCTTGTGGGGCCGGGGGGTTTGGGGCGCGAGCGATTGAAGGGTCGCGGTGGGGTGTTACCGGCGGATGAGCGTCGGGTGAGAAGTTAATGACGTGCGCATGACACGACAAGGGTTTGGGCGGGGATTGGTGCGGGGGCGCCTTCCGGCTCGGGGGGCGCTTGTTGTTGGCGGGTGCGGACGAGTGGGGGCTTGTCGCGCAGTTCCCCGCGCCCCTGAAGGGAACGGGCCTGCGGCCCGCCCTTCATCCTGAAAAGCACGGGGCGCAGCCCCGGTCGCTTTTCAGGGGCGCGGGGAACTGCGCGAGAAACCACGAAGCGCCCGCACCCGAAAGGCGGCCCCCGAAGCCCCCAGGCCGCGTCGCGTACCATTGGCCGCGCAGAAGGGGAGTAGCTCTTCGCCGGACCGTCGACATACTGCTCAGCTCGTCTGAGCCGGCGCCCGGAGCGGGTCCATCGACAGGGGGCCCGCCAGCGAGACCTTCGGCAAGCAGTGCACACCCGTGCGACCCCGCACGGGTGAACGTGTGCTGCCGTGCCGAGGTGTCGCGTCAGCGGACGGTTTCTCTCGGTGGGGCAGCCCGACCGATTGAGGACCCTTGATCAGCTTCAGTGTCACGGCGCTCGTCTTCGGCGTCGTCTTCCTCGCCGAGCTCCCCGACAAGACCGCGCTCGCCGGCCTCGTCCTCGGCACCCGCTACCGCGCCTCGTACGTCTTCGCCGGTGTCGCCGCGGCCTTCGCCGTGCATGTCACGCTGGCGGTCGCCGCCGGCAGCGTCCTCACCCTGCTGCCCCAGCAGATCGTGCACGCGCTCACCGGTGTGCTGTTCCTGGGCGGCGCGGCGGTGCTGCTGATGAAGAAGGACGAGGGTGAGGAGGAGATCCGCAGGCCCGAGAACCAGAACTTCTGGAAGGTCTCCGGCGCGGGCTTCATGCTCATCCTCGTCGCCGAGTTCGGCGACCTGACCCAGATCATGACGGCGAACCTCGCGGCGCGGTACGACGACCCGCTCTCCGTGGGCCTCGGGGCCGTCCTCGCGCTGTGGGCCGTGGCCGGGCTCGGGATCGTCGGCGGCCGGGCGCTGATGAAGAGGGTGCCGCTGAAGCTGATCACCCAGATCGCGGCCGTGCTGATGACGGGGCTCGGTGTGTGGAGTTTGTGGGAAGCCGTGACGGGATGACGAAGGGGGGTGGCGGTGAGCCCCGTTTGTTTTGTACCGTGGAGGAACAAAGTGGCTCCCGCCCGCATTCCCTGACCGGTGGGCGGGGCCGCCTTGTCCTTCACGGGGCCGTACGGCTCTCTCCGGACGCCCGGCCCCTGCCCGCGTTCCCGCGCCCTGGAGCTTGCCGATGCCGGCCACGACCGTTATGACCGCCCGCGCCTTCCTGCTCGACATGGACGGCACCCTCGTCAACTCGGACGCCGCGGTCGAGCGGGTCTGGCGGCGCTGGGCCGAGCGGAACGGGCTCGACGGCACCGAGGTCATGCGGGTGGTCCACGGACGCCAGGGGTACGCCACGATGGCCGTACTCCTGCCCGACCGGCCCATGGAACTGAACTACGCGGACAACGCGCGGATGCTGGAGGAGGAGACGGCGGACGTGGACGGGGTCGTCCCGATCCCGGGCGCGCCGGAGTTCCTCGCGTCCCTCACCGCCGGCGGAGTGCCGCACGCGCTGGTGACCTCCGCGAACGTTCCCCTCTCCACCGCGCGGATGACCGCCGCCGGGCTGACCCTGCCCGACGTCCGGGTCACCGCCGAGTCCGTCGGCGCGAGCAAGCCCGACCCCGAGGGATTCCTGAAGGGCGCCGCCGAACTGGGTATCGCCCCCGAGGACTGCGTCGTCTTCGAGGACTCCGAGGCGGGCATTCAGGCGGGCCACGCCGCCGGCATGCGCGTCGTCGGCATCGGCTCGCGCGCGGCCGCCCACGGCCCGGACGCCGTGGTCCCCGATCTGCGCTCGGTACGGGTCGTAACGGGCGAGGACGGGCTGGTCCGGCTGCACATCGCCTAGGGGTGTGTGCCGGAAGTGCTTGGGGTCGGCCGAGGTGAGTGTGCGGGGGCGGAGTTACAGGTACGTCGGACCGGTTGAGCTGGAGGCCGCGGTCCGGCCTGGCGGTGGCGGGTGCCGCATCGGCTCGGCGGCTGACTTCGACCGCTGGATCGCTGAGCGATCGGCAGCGGAACTGACCGAACCCTTCACCTTTGTGGTCGGCACGGACGGTGTGCTTCGGCTGGCGCCGCGGCGCAGTGAGCACGTGGCCTGCGCCGGTGGGCGCATGGTTCTGAGTGCCGGCGAGATCAGCTTCATGCGTGAGGCGGACCGGTGGACCGTGGACGAGGTCAGCAACCAGTCCACCGGATACTGTCCGGACGTCACCTCCTGGCCGGCGGTGGCGCGTGCTCTGGACGACGTGGAGCTCGGGCGGCCCTCCGGCTTCACCCACGAGGTGGTATTCCGGCGGTGCCCCGACTGCCAGGAGCCCACCATCGTGCGCGAGGACGACTTCGTCTGCGTCTTCTGCGGCGGCGATCTGCCGGAGGCGTGGAACGTGGATCCCTCCGTGTGACGCGACACACGGCCCGGAGCCGCGCCGCCGCGGCCCCGCCCCGCGCGGCCGCGCCGCCGCGGCCCCGCCCCGCGCGCGGTGGGGCGACGGCGGGGCGCGACGCGGGGGCCGTCAGGCTTCGGTGTTCTTCGGGCCCGTCTGCTGGACCACCTCGAAGGACCAGACGGTGGAGGCGGACGCGGCCGGCTTGGGGCGGTCGGCCGGGGGCTGGTCGCCGCCGCCCTGGTGGGCCTGCTTCATCGGACCCTCCATCCACGCCTCGAACGACGCCTCGTCGCGCCACCGGGTGTACACGAGGTAGTTGTCGGTGCCGTCGACGGGGCGCAGCAGCTCGAACCACTCGAACCCGTCGGAACCCTCCACCACCCCGGCACGAGAGGCGAACCGCTTCTCCAGCACCTCGCGCTGCTCGGCGGGTACGGTGAGGACGTTGATCTTGACGATGCTCATGAGGTCATCCTGCATCACGGGGTCGACGGGGGTGTGCGTCGACCCCCGGCGTCAGGGTTCCTGGGTTTCCGCTTCCAGGCGGGCTCGGGTGGCCAGGCCGTACACGCCGGGTTCGTCGTCCTTCGAGACGGCCCGGGTGGTCTGGTAGTCGATGACGGCCTGTTCGACCTGGCGGTCGAAGCTCTGGTCGATGTCGCCGTTGTAGAGGCCCAACTGGCGCAGCCGGAGCTGGAGTTCGGTGACCTCTGGGTCGTCGTCGCCGAGGCGGAGCGTCTTCGGGGCCTCCAGTCGGCTGTCCCCCTTCTTGTTCGCTTCGTCGGCCGTCGACCCGTCGGAGGCGCGGGCGCTGGGCGACGCCTCGCTGGGACTGGGCGACGGGGACGCCGACGGTGACGCCGACGACTTCGAGGCGGAGGGGGACGGGCTCCCGGACGGCTTCGCCCGTCCGGCGCCGCCCGGCGGTGCCGGTGCGGGCGCCCCGCCCCCGGCGGCCTCCTCGGGCGTCTGCACCGGCGTCTTGTCGCCGTCCACCGTGGTGTCCGGCGCGCTCGCCCGCACGTCGTCCGGGAGTGCCCCGTTCCGCTCGGGCGCCTCGTAGGAGAAGAGGCCGCTCATGAAGCCGGCCGCCGCCATCACCCCGGCCGCCGCCGTGCCCCCGAGCGCGACGATCAGCCCCGTACGGCGGCGACGGCCGGCGGAGCGGGGGCGTGCGGGCGTCGAGGAGCGGGTGTGCGGGTGCCCGGAGGCGGAAGCGGGCGGTGGGACCGTGAGCGGCCGGGTGCGGTCGTCGGCCGGTGTGGTCCTGCGCGGGGCGCGGAAGGCCGCCAGCCGCATCGTCGCCGCCTCGGCGGGCTCGCCGTGTCCGGGGCCGCGTGCGGGCCTCCGGTCCGCGAGGGGGCCGGTGTCGTCCGGGTGCCCGTCGTGGTCCCCGGCGTCGCCCAGTTCCACGTACGGGCGGATGCGCAGCGGGTCGAAGTCCTCGGCTGCCGCCGCCTGTGCCGTGCGGGCTTCCAGGAGTGCTTCGGAGACGCGGCGGCCACAGCCGCAGGACGGGGTCCCGTCCGTGGCCCGGGGAGCGAAGCACTCCGGGCATATGTGGCTGTTCGGTTCACTCACGTGTGGTCCCTCCCCGTGAAGACTCCCGAGTTTATGCAAACCGTCGTCACACAACCTCCCGATCGTCACAGGAGTGACGGGCGCCGCAGTGGTTCGACAGGCCATAACCGGTCACACCGCCCACGATGGAAGGAACACCGGAGGAACGACCGGAGAACGAGCCGGAGGAATGAGGAAACCGGGGACGCCGTACGAGGCCCTCGGAAGCCCTCGGGAGGTCCGTATGACCGACGACACCGCGCACGACGACGGCGGCCGCCCGGCGGGGCACGAGGCGGGGCGCGGGGCGGGGCCCACGGCGGGAGATCCGACGGGGAGCGCGGTGGCGTCGGACCCCGCCGGTGCACGTCGTGCCGCGGGGGCCGCCGAGCATGTGCCCGGTGGGGTCATGGTGTCCATCGGGGCCCTGCTGCTCGGGATGCTGCTGGCCGCGCTGGACCAGACGATCGTGTCGACGGCGCTGCCGACGATCGTGAGCGATCTGGGCGGCCTGGAGCATCTGTCGTGGGTCGTCACCGCGTACATGCTGGCCGCCACGGCGGCGACACCCCTGTGGGGGAAGCTCGGCGACCAGTACGGCCGCAAGCGGCTGTTCCAGACGGCGATCGGGATCTTCCTCGTGGGGTCGGCGCTGTGCGGAATGGCGCAGGACATGCCGCAGTTGATCGGGTTCCGGGCGCTCCAGGGCCTGGGCGGCGGCGGGTTGATGGTCCTGTCGATGGCGATCGTCGGGGACCTCGTCCCGCCGCGTGAACGAGGCCGCTACCAGGGGCTGTTCGGAGCCGTGTTCGGCGCCACCAGCGTGCTCGGGCCGCTGCTCGGCGGGCTGTTCACCGAGCATCTGAGCTGGCGCTGGGTGTTCTACGTCAATCTGCCGGTCGGGGCGGTCGCGCTGATCGTCATCGCCGCAGTCCTGCACGTCCCCCGCAAGGCCGAGCGGCACGTCATCGACTACCTCGGCACCTTCCTCATCGCCTCCGTCGCCACCTGCCTGGTCCTCGTCGCCTCCCTCGGCGGTACGACCTGGGACTGGAGCTCGCCGCAGATCATCGGTCTCGCCGTACTGGGCGTGGCGCTCGCCGTGGTCTTCGTGGCCGTGGAGCGGCGGGCGGCCGAACCCGTGCTGCCCCTGAAGCTCTTCCGCGTCCGCACCTTCACCCTCTCCGCCGTGATCAGCTTCATCATCGGCTTCGCGATGTTCGGGGCGATGACCTATCTGCCGACGTTCCTCCAGGTCGTGCGCGGTGTGTCGCCGACCATGTCCGGTGTGCACATGCTGCCGATGGTGTTCGGTCTGCTGCTGTCGTCGACGGTGTCCGGGCAGATCGTCAGCCGTACGGGCCGCTGGAAGGTGTTCCCCGTCGCCGGGACCGCGGTGACGACGCTCGGCCTGCTGCTCCTGCACCAGCTGGACGCGCACAGCGGCGACGGCGAGATGAGCGCGTACCTCTTCGTCTTCGGGCTCGGCCTCGGCCTCGTCATGCAGGTGCTCGTGCTGATCGTGCAGAACGCCGTCCCGTACGAGGACCTGGGCGTCGCCACCTCCGGCGCGACCTTCTTCCGGTCCATCGGGGCCGCGTTCGGGGTGGCCGTCTTCGGCACGGTCTTCGCGGGGCACCTCGGGGACAAGCTGGCGAGCGCCCTGGACGGTGCCCGGCTGCCGGCCGGCGTCAGCGTGGACGGGCTGAAGGCGGACCCGCGGGAGATCGCCGCGCTGCCGTCCTCGCTGCGTCCCGCCGCGCTCGACGCCTACGCCGAGGCCATCACCGACGTCTTCGTCTACGCGGCCCCCGTCGCCCTCCTCGGCTTCGTCCTCGCCTGGTTCCTGCGCGAGGACCGGCTGCGCGCCTCGGTGACGGCCCCCGACGGCACAGAGACCTTCGCCAGCAACCCCGTCGAGCGGTCGTCGTACGACGAGGTGTGGCGGGCGCTGTCCCTGCTCGGGTCGCGGGAGGGCCGACGGGAGATCTACCGGACGATCACCGCGCGGGCCGGTTACGACCTGGAGCCCGCCGCGAGCTGGCTGCTGCTGCGGATCCGGAGGTACGGCTGGGTCGAACCCGCCGTTCTCGCCGAGCGCACTACCGTGCCACTGGATGTGATCATGGCCGCGTCGCGGCAGGTCGAGGAGCGCCGGCTCGCCCGCCGTGAGGGGCTCGACCTGGTGCTGACCGGTACCGGGCGCGCGGCCGCCGACCGGCTCGCCAAGGCCCGTGAGGAGTCACTGGCGGAGCTGCTGGGCGACTGGTGGGGACCCGACCGGCCGACCGATCTGGTCCGTCTGGTCGAGGAGCTCACCGACGAGATGTGCGGCTCGGACGCCGAGCGTCCGCACGACGAACGGCCGGTCACCCGCCCGTCGGAGCCGCCGGCCGCGCCAGTCTCTTCGTGAACCAGTGGTCCGCGTACGGGTCGTCGTTGTGCGGCTCGCCCTCCTCGTAGCCGAGCCGTGCGTACAGCGCGCGGGCCTCGACGAGGTCGGCGCGGGTGTCGAGCACGATCCGCTCCGCGCCGAGGAGCCGGGCCCGGTCCTCGGCCGCCGTCACGAGCAGCGCGGCGCCGCCCTTGCCGCGGGCGTCCGTACGGAGGAACACCCGCTTGAGTTCCGCCGTGTCCGCGTCCATCAGCCGGACGCCCGCCGTGCCGACCGGTTCGCCGGCGTACCGCGCCACCAGCAGCACCCCGTCCGGCGGCGCGAGCCGGTCCCCGGTGTTCGCCGCGATCTCCCGCTCCAGTTCGTCGGGGTCGGTGGCGCGGCCCTCGTGCAGCAGGTACCAGCGGTCGCTGACCTCCGTGTAGTACGCCCGCCAGAGCGCTGCCGCGACGGGCGAGTCGAACGGTTCGGGGGCTATGGACCAGGCGGTCGTCGTGGAGGCCATGGCGGGATTGTCGGTGATCGGGTGAGGCGGACGCGAGCGGGTTTCACGGCGCCGGGCACTGACTTCACGGGGCGGGCGAGTGCCGGGCGGCGGACGCTGTGCCGGTCCGTGGTCAACGGTGTTCTGCCCGGGGCCACTTCAGACGCCCCGGGGCCGCGCCGGGCGCCATCGCCTCTCTCGCCCGCCCGTCGTCGCCGTTTGAACGAAACGGTTCGGGCAACCCGGTGCGAGAGACGGCCCGCCGAGCCGAGAAGCCCTGGGCCGACGAATCTGGAAGGCATCCATGTCCACAGGCGTGATCATCGCTTTGATCGTGATCGTGGCGGTCGTGGTCGTTCTCGCGGCCGTCCTGACCCTGCGCGCCCGCGGCGCCTCGAACGGCGGCGGATCGCTGAAGCGGCGTTTCGGACCCGAGTACGACCGGACCGTGGCCCACCATGACGGTGACGAGCGGGCCGCCGCCCGCGAACTCGCCGAACGAGTGAAGCGGCACGGCAACTTGGAGCGCCGGCCGCTGCCGAGCGCGGAGCGTGAACGGTACGAGGCCCGCTGGGCCGCCGCCCAGGAACGCTTCGTCGACTCGCCGCGCGAGGCGGTCGTCGAGGCGGACCGGCTGATCGCCGACCTGGCCGGTGCGCGCGGCTTCCCTGACGGCGGCCGCTACGAGACCCAGCTGGAGGCGCTCTCCGTCCACCACGCCCACCATGTCCACGGCTACCGCCGACTGCACCGCGCGGCGCAGGGCGGTTCCCCGGACACCGTGACCGCCGACGGCCGTTCGGGCGCCGGCACCGAGGAACTGCGCGAGGCCATGGTCGAGGGCCGCGCCCTGTTCGAGGACCTGGTGGCGCCCGGTCGCCGCGATACGCGGGCCGACCGTGACGCGGGGACGGAACCCGACCGCACGGCGGCCGACCGCCGCCGCACGACCACCACCACCGCCGCTCGCTCCGACGGCCGACACCATCTGCCGTGGGGCCTGACCAGGCGTCATGCGAAGGGGAGTTGAGGGGGATGACCGAGAACACGACGACAGGTGACGGCAACACCCGAGGGCGGCGCGAGCAGCGCCCCGCGGCCACCGGCACCGCCTACACCACGGGCGCCACCGGAACCAGCGGCTCCGGCATCACCAAGGGCACCGTGGACCCCACCCGCACCACCCATACCACCCGCACCACCGGCCCCAACGACACCATGGGCGCCACCGGCGCCGAGGACGCCCGGTCCCCGCTCGTGGCGGGTCACGAGGGCGAGGACGCGGCCGAGGGGCCTACCGCAGGCCGTACCGGGGGTCGTACCGAGGGACGTTCCGAGGGCCGGGCGACCGGTGCCGCCGCCGGCTCCGGCGGGCATCTGCTGCCGAACGAGGAGACCGACAAGCTCAGTCTGCGGTTGCAGCACGCGGTCGGCGGCTTCGTCGACGGGCCCCGGACCTCCGTGGAGGAGGCCGACCACGTCCTGGAGGAGGCGGCCTCCCGCTTCACCGACGCGGTCAACCAGCGGCGCCGCACGCTGCGCGCCAGCTGGCAGACGGCCGGCGAGGAGCGCGCCTCCTCCTCCGACACGGAGCAACTGAGGCTGGCCCTGCGCGACTACCGCGAACTCACCGAACGACTGCTCCGCCTGTAACCGCTCCGCTTGCGACGGCGCCCCTGAAGCGGCGCCCCTGAACGAGGCCGCGCCCCCGGTCGTGCCCGGGGACGCGGCCTCCCGCGTGCGCGGCGCGGCCGCCCCGTGTCCGCGCCCGAGGACGTCAACGGTTCTGTCGGGCCGCCCGCCACTCCTCGACGATCGCCTCGACGTCGTACGGCTTCAGCCCCAGCGGCGGTCCAGGCGGCGGGCGGAACATCATGGCGCGGATCTTCACGTTCACCTCGGTGATGATCTTCCGTACGGCCCGCTCGGACGGGGCCCGTGACGCGGCGGCCAGCGCGTCCTCCGCCTCCTTGCGCAACTCCAGCGCGGGCGGCAGCACCGACAGCCCCTCACGGGCCATCTTCCGCCTGATCCACCACAGTTCGTCGTACGTCGTGTCGTCCCCGTCGAGCGGTCGCCCCGCTCCGGGGAGGTGGGAGAAATCGCCGCGCGCCTCCGCGTCGCGGATCTGTTTGTCGACGAAGGACTCGAAGCTGACACCCGGTGGCTTTCGCTCGGTCATGCGTCCATTGTGCCGGACCCCGCACAAGCGGACGATCCGGCGATTTATCATGCGGCGGCGGTGCGTCGAGCGCGCCGTGTCCAGCGACAATCGGAGTTTGACCCGTTAGGAGCGGTACGTGCTCGAACTCACCATGGCCTCGGTGTCCGAGGCGGACGCCGGGGCGACGGCCGGCATGCAGATGGCCGACGCGCCCAGCGAGCCGGGCGCCGTGCTCCGGGTGGGCCGGGACCGGGCGGTGTGCCGTCTCGCGACCCCGGACGACTGGCTGTTCGTCTCCCGTGTGCACCTGGAGTTCCTCTGCGGCCCCGACGGCACCTGGCAGGTGACCTGGCTGCGCGGTACGCACGCCGAGCCCTCCTCCGAGGTCCGCCTGGCCCTCCAGGGCCACCCGCCGCAGCCGCTGCCGTACGGCGGCACCGCGAAGCTCCCGCACAACGGCTCCGGCGAGCTCGTCATCGTCGACCGCACGGGCCCGCGCAGCGTCAACGTGGGCTTCTACCACGAGCTCTGAGCCCGCCCCCGAGGACGGCGCCCGGCCCCGGCCCCGCCGTCCTCGGGTCAGTCCACGACCCGGGCCAGCGCGAACCCGTCGTAGCCCTTGGTGCCGACGGTCTGGATGGCCGTGCCGTCCAGCTTCGGGTGGCCGGCGATGAGTTCGATGGCGGCGCGGGTGCCGACGACGTCCGGTTCGGTGCTGTCGGCGTCGGCGACGCGGCCGCCCCGTACGACGTTGTCGACGATGATCAGACTGCCGGCGCGGGTCAGGCGCAGCGCCCACTCGACGTAGTGCGGGTTGTTGGCCTTGTCGGCGTCGATGAAGACCAGGTCGAACGGTTCGGGGTTCTCGTCGGCCAGCCTGGGCAGCGAGTCCAGGGCCGCGCCGACCCGTACCTCGACGAGCGGGTCCAGCCCGGCGCGCGCGATGTTGCGGCAGGCGACCTCCGCGTACTCGGGGCTGTACTCCAGGGAGATCAGCCTGCCGTCGGCGGGCAGCGCGCGGGCCAGCCAGATCGTGCTGTAGCCGCCGAGCGTGCCGATCTCCAGGATGCGCCGGGCGCCCTGGACGAGGGCGAGGAGCTGGAGCAGCTTGCCCTGGTTGGCGGCGACGTTGATGTGCGGGAGCTCGTTGGCCTCGCTGTCGCGCAGCGCGGCCTCCAGGGCCGCGTCGTCGGGGGAGAGGTGGGTCGTGAAGTAGGTGTCGACGTCGTCCCACGTCTGCGAGCTGCTCATGGACCTGCGCCCTTTCCGATAGCTAGTTAGATCGGCTAACTAGTTGCGCTAACGAATGGTAGGCGCAGGTCCCTTCGCTGTCAGGCGTTTCGCGTGCGTGTTTCGGTCGTTCGGAGTCAGGCGCCCGGACCGGGCTTGTGGTCCGACGGCGGCGCGGGAGCGGCCGGCGGCACGGGGGCGCCGTGCGGGTATCCGGCGTGCGGGCCGCCCGGCGGGACCCACGGGCCCGGCGCCATCGGGGGCAGCGGCGGCTGCTTGCGGGCGTTGCGGCGGAGCACGATCGCGACGGCCACCGCCTTGATCGCGAGCACGGCGATGCCGAGCCCGAAGGTGAACAGCCAGCCGGGGATGCCGCCCACGGTCCACATCTCGTCCACGTAGATGACCTTTCGATAGGGGTCGTCGGCCGCCGCCCGCCGGAGCGTGTGATCGCCGGAGATCCGCGACGGCTGGGGGAAGTTCTGCTCGACGGCGGTCAGGAAGTCCGTGCCACCGGCGGCGAGCTCGCCGAGCGGACCGCCGGGCGCGCCGATCCGGCCCGCGAAGGTGACCCGCGGCTCCTCCCCGCCGATCGCCGAGCCCGGCTCCATCCGGTGCCCGGCGAGGACGTACAGGTCGAGGGCCTGCGGGGTGGTGGCGAGCTTCGACAGCCGCATCGGGTACACCGGCGTGTCACTGGCGAAGGTGAGGTGCAGCGGGTCGAGGGTGCCGCCGAGTGGGACGTCCCCGGCCGCCTCCTGTGGCGCCAGCCTGATCGCCACGTACTCCCACTTCTGGCGGACGTACGGCTCCAGCGCGGTCTCCAGGCGGTCGGGCAGCTCGAAGCCGTTGTCGTCGAGCCAGTCGCCGAGGGCCCCGGAGTCCGTCGCGGTCAGCCGGGCCACGTCGAACGGGCCGAGCCGCTCCCGGCCGACGACGTCCACCGCGCCGTCGCCGGGCGCCGCCCCCGCCGAGCCGTCCTCCTCGAACGCGTCGAACGGCCAGTCGCCCGACCGCGGCCAGAAGTACTCCCGCTCGCGGTACTCGGGCGCCGTCTCCTCGGCGAGCCGGTCGAAGAGGGCCGCGTCCCCCAGCTCGACCGTCGCCCGATTCGGCACCGGCATGATCCACGCGGCCGTCCGGGCGTCCCCGGCGACCGTCAGACGCATCACGATCTGCTCCTCGCGGCCGTCCCAGCGCACCACGGACGTCTCACGGTTCACATACACACTGCGCTGCCCGTCCGGCACCATGGCCCCGCACCCACAGGCGTACGCCGGGGCCACCAGCGACGCCAACTGGAGACCGAGCAGCGCCAGGACGAGGACCGCCAGCCGTCCCCGCGTCCCCCGCGCCGGGTGTGTGCGCCCCCGTACGAAGTCGTTCGTCCCCCGTGCCATCCCCCGTCGCCCTTCCCGCCGTGCGTCCGTGCAGGGGCCCATGTTCCCAGGTGATTGTCCGTGGCCGGTCACAACCCCGGCCGCGATGTGCATCCGTGATCCCCGTCGTGCCCTTGAGCCATTCGACCGCCCCGCGCGCACTATCGTCTTCCGGATGAAACACGGGCGGCCCTCAGGCGAAGCGGAGG
>NZ_OLMK01000035.1 GCF_900290235.1 Streptomyces sp. MA5143a | reverse complement strand
GGCAGACAACGCTACTTTCGCAACGCGCCCTAGTGCCTGCCCTTTGGAGCACGCCTGGACCGACGTAGCCGGCCACGCCTCTTCGGCGGGCGGCGTTCGGCCGGACGTCTCACCGGCGAGCGCCGGCCCGGCAGATGGATCTCGACGAGGACCGTCTCGCCGGGCGGCCCGCGGTCCCTGGACCTCCCCGCGGCCCGCAACCGAAGTTGAAGGATGCACTGTTCGAGGAGTCCAAGCCCCACGGGCCGACGAGCGGGCAGCAGGTGCACGGGGGACAATGGAAGAGGCGACGTCCGAGGCCCATGGCCTGCCAGGAGCCCGCCGCCCAACCACTTCGTCACACCTTCACCTTTCTCGGCTGATGCACTCCGCCCCAGAATCCGCTCTGCGAGCGCTGACCGCCCTGCTGATGAGCATCGCGATCGCGTGGGGGCCGACGGCTCTCTTCCCGCCGGGTGCCGTGGCCCAGCCGGCACCGCTGACTCTCACCCCGGACAAGGGACCGCCGAAGACCCCGGTGACGATCGGCTTCGGCGCCTGCACCGATGAGACACCGTCGCCGGAGACCTCGCCCGACGAGTCCCCGCACACGACCCCGAACACCCCGCCGGAGACGACCCCGAGCGAGGAGGGGGACCTGGAGCTCGGACTGTCCGAGGCCAGGGCCGCGGCGGCGGCCGGGGCACCGCGGGCCGCTTCCATCAGAAAGATCACCTGGAACGGCAGAACCATAGGCAAGGGCACCTCATTCGTCGTGCCGGCCACGGCGAAACCGGACACGTACACCGTGAAGGCGTACTGCAGCAACGGTTACACGGGATCAGCGACGTTCACGGTGACGGATCCCGAGGAGAGGGACCGCGATCTCACGCTGGCCCCCGACAAGGGCCCGCCCAGGACAAAAGTCACGGCAACAGGTTCCGGCTTCAACTGCTTCGACGTGACCCTGGAGTGGGACGACGGCACCCGGCTCACCACCACCGGTGTCACCGACGAGACCTTCGAGACGACGTTCTCCGTTCCGGCCGACGCGAGCGCGAAGACGCACCCCGTACAGGCCAGGTGCACGGAGTACCCCGAGTGGTACGCCGAGGAAGATTTCGAGGTGACCGACGAGGAGACGAGCGGGAACACCACCAGCAACCAGACCGAAGGCAACACCACGGACGGCAACACCACGGACGGCACGAGCACGGACGGCACGACCACAGATGGCACGACCACAGATGGCAACACCACTGACGGCAACACGAATGGGGACACGAACGGGGACACCAACGGCGCAGGAAACGGCAGCGGGAACGGCACGAACGACGGAGGTTCGGGCGGCGATACCGACGGAAGCGGCGAAGGCGACACGGCTGTCCCCGTCGGATGGGTCGTAGGTCCCTCCCTGTTCGCGGTCCTGCTGCTCGCAGCCCTGCTGTCCTCCCTGCTGCACCATGTTCACCGCGGGCCGCGCTGGGTCCACGATCACGTTCGGGCGGCGCTGCGCTCGGGGTCCGGGACCGGGTCGGCCGAGCTGCTCCGACGGCGCGGCAGCGGTGTGACGCCGGACCGCACCGTACGACTGGAACCCCATCCCGACCACGGCGACCAACGCCTCGACTGAACGACCCGCGCCGCCCGTTCAGCGCACTCCGCCCTGGACGGCCGCCGCACCGAGAACCCCGCGGAGGTGACGTCATGACCGCGCCCGCACCGGCACCACCGTTCACCGTCCGTTCCTTCCTCCTCGGCCCCGACTGCCCCGACCCGGCGGGCGCGCTGACCGACCCGCTGCACGGCAGCGGTACGGCCCGGCGGCTCCTCGGCGACACCGGCCGCCCGCTGACCCCCGCCGGGGACCGGGCCGTGGAGCAGGAAGTGGCGGGCTCCATCGACTCCTTCCTCTCCCTCGACGTCTTCGACGTGGCCGCCGGCGGCTGGCGACGCCACGTGGCCCTGACCGATGCCGCGCACCGCACCCGCGCCGTCCCCGGCAGCGAGGAGGTCGTCGCGCTGGCGAGCCACGAGATCGCGTCCAAGCACCGCCCGTACGTCGACGTCTTCCTGGACGGCGCCAAGGTCGGCACCCTCGACATCTGGCTCGACCTGATCTTCCACATCAACGGGCTCGTCGCCGTCGTACGCGACGCCCACCTCGTCGCCATCCACAGCGGGGAGTGCGTCCTGGACGCGCGGCTCGCCGTCCAGCAGATCCTGCTCGCCGAACGCCAGGGCCGCCTCGACCTCCCCGGCATCTGGCACCTTCACGCCCCGCTCCCCCTGCTCCAGGAGCAGCCGGCGCCGGCCTCTCCACCGCCGCCGCCCCAAGGACCACGGCAGCCCCCGCCACCGCCTCCCCCTCCACCCACTCGGGCCGAGGCCCCCACCCGTGTCCTGAACCGGCCCGGCCGGAACGTCCGGCACTGACGGCACGCGGTGGCGCGCTAACGGCGTCTCTTCGGCGGCCTCGCCACCGCCAGCCGCCGCATCAGCGCCAGCCACCCCGGCACGTCGATCTCCACCAGCACGGTCTTGCCGGGTGGCGTCCGCTCCCGTACCTCCCAGCGGTCGGCCAGCGCCTCGACCAACGCCATCCCCCGCCCCGACTCGTCCAGCGGACCCGCGGCGCGCACGGCACCGGGGCCCGGCGGCCGGCCGTCACCCCGCGTGTCGGTGACCTCGATACGGAGCGAGCCGGTGGGCAGGGACAGCCGCAGCTCGAAGTCCCGGCCGGGCACGCGGCCGTGCGTCACGGCGTTCGCCGCGAGTTCCGCGACGACGACGGCCGCGCGCTCGGAGACGTCGGAGCCGTACGGGATGCCCCAGGCGTTCAGGGCGCTCAGCGTCGTGCGTCTCGCGAGCCGGGCGCCGAGCGGGGTCGAGCTGAAGCGGCGCGTGAACGACGGCGCCGTGGCGGTGGGTTGAGCAGACGGTGGTGCGGTCATGCCCAACAATCTGGCCGCGGCGGGGGCCGTTTGGCCACCGGAACACCGCGTACGCTCACGCGGCGTACGTCGTGACTCGCTGGACAGTATTGGTGACGTGACGTGACGATGTGCGTTGAGCGGTGTGGTCTGGTGGGCGGGCGCGCGGGAGGTGGCCGATGGGGGCCGACAGCAGCGACATGGCGGTACTGGGCGGCAGCGGCGAGCCGGAGGTCTCCGACAGTCTGCGGACGTTCGGGGCGATGGTCCAGGCCCTGCGCGAGCACGCGGGCCTGGGCCGGGAGCAGTTGGCCGAGTCCATCGGCTACTCGAAGCACATGGTGGCCTCGGTGGAGCAGGGCCGCCGCCTACCGGACACGGCGTTCGTGGAGGGGGTGGACCGAGCGCTGGGAGGAACGAGGGCGCTGCTCGCGGCGGCACAGCACCTGGGGCGCCAGCCGGGGTTGGCGGCGTGGTTCCGGAAGTGGGCGCGGTTGGAGGCGACGGCGATCACGTTGTACACGTACGAGTGCCGCCTGATTCCTGGTCTGTTGCAGACCGAGGCGTACGCGCGAACGTTGTTCAACAACCAGCTGCCGCCACTCGGCGACGGACAGATCGAGGCCCAGTGGACGGCCCGCGCGGAACGCCAACGCTTGCTGCGGGAGCGCCCGAACACCGAGTTCGGCTTCATCCTGGAGGAGGGGCTGTTCGTTCGCCGTACGGGCGGCGCGGCAGTAACACGTGAGCTCATCGATCACGTCCTGGAGGTCGCCCAGTGGCGGAACATCGAGATTCAGGTCATGCCTCAGGTGCGCGAGACTCACGCTGGGCTCGACGGCCCCATGCGGCTTCTGGAAACAACGGAAAACCGCTGGTACGGCTACTGCGAGGGGCAACGAGGAGGCATTCTCGTATCCGACGCGAAAGAGGTCAGCGTCCTTCAACGGCGATATGCCAGGATGCGATCACAGGCTCTTACCTCCGAAGACTCCGTGAGCCTGTTGCAGCGGATGCGAGGCAACCTATGAGCAGCTCCGAACTCGCCTGGTTCAAAAGCAGCTACAGCGGCGGTGACGGCGATGACTGTGTCGAAGTCGCCCTCACCTGGCACAAGTCGAGCTACAGCAGCAGCGGCGACGGTGACTGCGTCGAGATAGCCACCACCCCCCACACCATCCACATCCGCGACTCCAAGAACCCCACCGGCCCCACCCTCACCCTCTCCCCCACCGCCTGGACCGGCTTCCTCTCCCTCCCCGGAGAGCGTCAGCCCGCCGCGCGCTGAAGGCGTAGTTGGCCGATCTCCGCGACGTTCTTCATCAACTCCGCGTTCACCCAGGCCACCATGTGCGCCACGGTGTGCCGGGGGTCGTCCTGCCAAGGGAAGCGCGCGGTCGTCTCCAGGTCAGCCGCCGTGAGGCGGTCCAGCGCCTCCAGCCAGTCCCCGCGCCGCGACCGCAGCCACGCGACCGTCGGCTCGCCCGGGCCCGGCCAGACGATGTCGGCCCGCTCGCGAGGCGTCCTGCCGTGGGCGTGGTCGGCGGCCACGCTCCACCACCAGCCGATGTGCCAGCTCAGCCAGGCGACGGTCGGTACGGGGACCGGGTCCGGCTCGGTGTCCGCCCAGTCCGGCACCCACGTGCCGTCGTCGGCCCGGCGCATCGTCCAGCAGAGCGCGGCCGGCTCCCACAGGAAGTCGTCGGGTTCGAGCCTCTCCAGGTGGTACTCGAACAGCGACCAGGTCAGGTCGAACTGCCAGCGCAGCAGGTCGAGCGGGGGGCGCGGGGCGGGATCAGGGCGGGAGACAGTCACCGGCCGACCCTCGCACAGCGGCCACGCCGTTGAGAATCGAGTTTCCGGCGGTGGCGCCGCCGGTCCTCTGGGGACCGACGAAGTTCCACGCGCGGTCGCGGGCGGCGCGAGAGGCGAGGTAGACGTCGTCGATCCTGCGGATCGGTTTCTGTGGACTGCCGCGCTACTGCCAGGAAAACGTTCTCATAGAAGTTCTGCCAGATTGGCTGGGTGAGTGAAGCCGTCTACGGGCCCGGCGAGGGCCCGACCAAGTCCGTCTCGGTCTCCATGCACGAGGGCACTATCGCGGCCCTCCGTTCCCGCGTCGGTAAGCGTGGCATCTCCGCCTATGTGGAGGCCGCGATCCAGCGGCAGATCGAACGCGACCAGCTCGACGAACTCATCGCCACGAACGAGGAGATCCATGGTCCCCTCACCCAGGAAGAGATCGACGCGGCCGAGCGCGAGATGTTCGGCGAAGGCCAGGGCAGCCAGGCGGTGGCGTGAGCGGCACCTGGGTTCTCGACAGTGAGGCTCTGTCCCTGTATCTGCGCGGCGACCGCACCATGACCGCCAGGCTCGCCGTCGCCCAAAACGGGACGTCAGGGTGATCACCAGCGCAGCCACCATCGTGGAAGCGGATCCCCAAGGAACACACACAGCCCGCCTCGCCTGGGCCCTGTCCCGGCTTGTCGTGGAACCGGTCACCAAGGAGACCGCCAAGGAGGCCGTCGCCCGGATGAAGGACAGCGGCAGGACCGGCGGGCACAAGTGCGCCCTGGACGCGATCGTCGCCGCCACCGCTCGCGCGGCCCGGCCCCCCCGTCACTGTACTCACCTCCGACCTCGACGATCTCAAGCCGCTCTGCGGCAAGCAGGTCGAGGTCAGACAGGTCCGACCCGCGGGCGGGCCAGAATCGCGTATCCAACCCCCGCTCCGCCGGTCAGCGTCTCAGGTCCATGACCCCGACCCCGAGTCCGTCGTAGGCACGCGGTTCCACTGTGGCGATCAACGCCCCCGTCGGAATCACCTGGTTGGGCCTCGCGGCGTGAACGGCGGCCGAGGCGTCCTGGGCGACCCCCGCTCGTCCCAGTTCCGCAACCGTCACGGCCATGGCGTAGTCATCGTCGACGACGGACAGCACGTCGACCAGGACACCCACGTGGCCGACCATGCCCGGACGACGGCGTTCGGCCTCCAGAAGACACAGGACGGGCACCCACAGACGTACGTCAGCGCTCGCCGCCGCCGCGTGGATGAGGCCGGAGACCTGCTTGTCGCCGCCCAGCGCCACGAGCGTGGGCGCGTCGAGAACATAGTGCTCGATCTGGCTCAACGCGACGGCTCCCCCTGCGCGAGGGCGGCCCGGTGGGCGTCCGTCGCCTCCCGCATCTTGCGCCGCATCTCGGCCGACTCCTCCTCGGACACCTCGTGCCCGAAGCGCTCGGCGAGCAGGGCCCGGGTGCGGTCGGCGCGTTCCCTGATCTGCTCGGGTGTCAGTGTCTGAGCGGCTATGTCCTGCATGAGGGCACGAAGACTCGTCCCCCGGGCCTCGGCCACGGCGGCGAGCTGGTCACGGACTTCGGCGGGCACACGGATCATGACGTCGGACATGCGGCGAGTATACGTGACGTATACGGCCTTCACCGAGTCATCAGGCTCATCCGTCCCTGCCCAGCACCGCTCGGGGCGGCGAGCCGGGCCTGACGCCTCGGCCCGCCGCCCTAACGTCACACCGCGTGCTCCACGAACCGCTGCGCCGTCTGAGCGAGCAGCGCACGCCCCTCGCCCGCCCACAGCTCGTCGTTGAACAGCTCGACCTCGATGGGGCCCGTGTAGCCGGCGGCCTCCACGTAGCCCTTCCACTCCCGCATGTCGATCGCGCCGTCGCCGATCTGGCCGCGGCCGGTCAGGACGCCCGCCGGGAGCGGGGTGATCCAGTCGGCGAGCTGGAACGTGTGGATGCGGCCGTCGGCGCCCGCGCGGGCGATCGCCGCGGGGGCCGTGTCGTCCCACCAGATGTGGTACGTGTCCACGGTCACGCCCACCTGGTCCGCCGGGAAGCGCTCCGCGATGTCCAGGGCCTGGGAGAGCGTCGACACCACGCAGCGGTCCGAGGCGAACATGGGGTGGAGCGGCTCGATGGCGAGGCGGACGCCGTTGGACGCCGCGTACGGGCCCAGTTCGGACAGGGCGTCCGCGATGCGCTCGCGCGCCCCGTGGAGGTCCTTCGAGCCCTGCGGGAGGCCGCCCGAGACCAGGACCAGCGTGTCCGTGCCGAGCGTGGCCGCCTCGTCGATCGCCTTGCGGTTGTCGGCCAGGGCCGCCGCCCGCTCCGCCGGGTCGATCGCCGTGAAGAAGCCGCCCCGGCAGAGGGTGGTGACCGTCAGGCCCGCGTCGCGGACCAGCTTGGCCGTCGCCTCCAGGCCGAACTCCGCCACCGGCTCGCGCCACAGGCCCACGCCGGGGATGCCCAGCTCCACACAGCCGGCGACCAGTTCCGGCATCGACAGCTGCTTCACCGTCATCTGGTTGATGGAGAAGCGTTCCAGTCCGGTGCCCGCGCTCACTGGGCCACCCCGTACACCGCCAGCAGGTTCTTCATCCGGGTCTCCGCGAGGGCCGGGTCCGGGAACAGGCCCAGTCCGTCGGCGAGTTCGTACGCCCGCGCGAAGTGCGGGAGGGAGCGGGCCGACTGGAGGCCGCCGACCATCGTGAAGTGCTCCTGGTGGCCCGACAGCCACGCCAGGAACACCACGCCCGTCTTGTAGAAGCGGGTCGGGGTCTGGAAGAGGTGGCGAGACAACTCGACGGTCGGGTCCAGGAGGTCCCGGAAGCCCTGCACGTTCCCCGTGTCGAGGACGCGGACCGCTTCCGCCGCCAGCGGGCCCAGCGGGTCGAAGATGCCGAGGAGGGCGTGGCTGAAGCCCTTCTCGTCGCCCGCGATCAGCTCGGGGTAGTTGAAGTCGTCACCCGTGTAGCAGCGGACTCCGCTCGGGAGCCTGCGGCGGATGTCGATCTCCCGCTGGGCGTCCAGGAGCGAGACCTTGATGCCGTCGACCTTGTCCGGGTGGGCGGCGATGACCTCCAGGAAGGTCTCCGTGGCCGTGTCCAGGTCGGACGAGCCCCAGTAGCCCTCCAGCGCCGGGTCGAACATGGGGCCGAGCCAGTGCAGCACGACCGGCTCGGCGGCCTGGCGCAGCAGGTGCCCGTAGACCTCCAGGTAGTCCTCCGGGCCCTTCGCGGCGGCGGCCAGCGCCCGCGAGGCCATCAGGATCGCCTGGGCGCCCGACTCCTCGACGAGCGCCAGCTGCTCCTCGTACGCCGCGCGGATCTCGTCCAGGGACGCGGGCGCGGTCAGCTGGTCGGTGCCGACGCCGCACGCGATACGGCCGCCGACGGCCTTGGCCTCCTTGGCGCTGCGGCGGATCAGTTCCGCCGCGCCCGCCCAGTCGAGGCCCATGCCGCGCTGGGCGGTGTCCATCGCCTCGGCGACACCGAGCCCGTGCGACCACAGGTGGCGGCGGAAGGCGAGGGTCGCCTCCCAGTCGACGGCCGCGGGCGAGTCCGGGGACACGTCGGCGAGGGGGTCGGCGACGACGTGCGCCGCCGAGAAGACCGTGCGGGAGGTGAAGGGGGCGCCCGTCGTCAGGGCCAGGGGTTCGGGGCGGGGGGTGTAGGTCCTGAGCCCGCCCGCGCCGTCGGGGAGTCGGATCGTCACAGCTGGATCTCCGGTACGTCGAGGCGGCGGCCCTCGGCCGAGGACTTCAGGCCCAGCTCGGCGAGCTGCACGCCGCGGGCGCCGGCCAGCAGGTCCCAGTGGTAGGGCGCGTCGGCGTACACGTGCTTGAGGAACAGCTCCCACTGCGCCTTGAAGCCGTTGTCGAACTCGGCGTTGTCGGGGATCTCCTGCCACTGGTCGCGGAAGGAGTAGGTGGCGGGGATGTCGGGGTTCCACACCGGCTTCGGGGTGGCGCTGCGGTGCTGGACGCGACAGTTGCGCAGGCCCGCGACCGCGGAGCCCTCCGTGCCGTCGACCTGGAACTCGACCAGCTCGTCGCGGTTGACGCGGACGGCCCAGGAGGAGTTGATCTGGGCGATCGCGCCGCCGTCCAGCTCGAAGATCCCGTACGCGGCGTCGTCGGCCGTGGCGTCGTACGGCTTGTCCTGCTCGTCCCAGCGCTGCGGGATGTGGGTGGCGGTGAGGGCCTGTACGGACTTCACGCGGCCGAACAGCTCGTGCAGCACGTACTCCCAGTGCGGGAACATGTCGACGACGATGCCGCCGCCGTCCTCGGCGCGGTAGTTCCAGGAGGGGCGCTGGGCCTCCTGCCAGTCGCCCTCGAAGACCCAGTAGCCGAACTCGCCTCGGATGGAGAGGATGCGGCCGAAGAAGCCGCCGTCGATGAGGCGCTTCAGCTTCAGCAGGCCGGGCAGGAACAGCTTGTCCTGGACGACGCCGTGCTTGATGCCGGCGGCGTGGGCGAGGCGGGCCAGCTCCAGGGCGCCCTCCAGGCCGGTGGCCGTGGGCTTCTCCGTGTAGATGTGCTTGCCGGCCGCGATCGCCTTCTTCAGGGCCTCCTCGCGGGCGGAGGTGACCTGGGCGTCGAAGTAGATGTCCACCGTGTCGTCGGCGAGGACCGCGTCCACGTCCGTGGACCAGTGCTCCAGGCCGTGCTGCTCGGCCATCGCCCTCAGCGCGTGCTCACGCCGGCCGACGAGGATCGGCTCGGGCCACAGGACGGTGCCGTCGCCGAGGTCGAGTCCGCCCTGTTCGCGGAGGGCGAGGAGGGAGCGGACGAGGTGCTGGCGGTACCCCATGCGCCCCGTCACGCCGTTCATGGCGATCCGTACGGTCTTGCGTGTCACGGCCGATCCCTTCGTGTTGTCTGCGTCGCTGATGTGTTCGTTGTGGTGCGTACGCGTCCGGCGCCGCGTACGCCCGGGGACCCGTGAAGAGGTGAGCGTGACAGCAAGCGCTTTCTATCTAGTGAGAAGCTAGCCTCTGAGCAGCGGTCCGGACAAGACCGTAGGGGGTCGGAGTTGTTCGAGGGGGCGAACGGTGATCGCGGTCGTATGGTTCCCCGGACGAGCCGCGCTGCCCTGTCCAGGGGTCGTCCGACCCACCGGACTAGCCGCACGGCTCACGACGACCCGAACGAGACGCTCACCGGAGGCGAGTAAACGATGACAGTGACCCTGGCGGACGTGGCGGCCCGTGCGCAGGTGTCGCCCGCGACCGTCTCCCGGGTGCTCAACGGGAACTACCCGGTGGCCGCGTCCACGCGGGAACGGGTGCTCAAGGCCGTCGACGAGCTTGACTACGTCCTGAACGGGCCCGCCAGCGCCCTTGCCGCCGCCACCTCCGACCTCGTCGGCATCCTGGTGAACGACATCGCCGACCCCTTCTTCGGGATCATGGCGAGCGCCATCCAGAACGAGATCGGCGGGCCGGGCGGGCGCGCGGGCGGGGAGCGGCTGGCCGTGGTGTGCAACACGGGCGGCTCCCCGGAGCGCGAGCTGACGTATCTCACGCTGTTGCAGCGGCAGCGGGCCGCGGCCGTGGTGCTGACCGGTGGGGCCATCGAGGACCCGGCGCATCTCACCGCCGTGGGCAACAAGCTGCGGAAGCTGGCGGAGGCCGGGACACGGGTCGTGCTGTGCGGGCGGCCGCCCACGCCCGAGGCCATCGCGATCACCTTCGACAACCGGGGCGGCGGACAGCTGCTCACCGAGCATCTGATCGGGCTGGGGCACCGGAGGCTCGGGTACATCGCCGGGCCCGAGGAACGGACCACGACCCGGCACCGGCTGGAGGGGCATCGGGCCGCGCTGGCCGGGGCCGGTATCGAGGACGACCCCGCACGGACCGTCTACGGACGGTACGACCGGCTCTCCGGGTACGAGGCGACGCTGGAACTGCTGCGGCGCGACCCGACGCTGACGGCGGTCGTCGCCGCGAACGACACGGTCGCGCTCGGCGCGTGCGCGGCGCTGCGCGACTCCGGCCTGCGCATCCCGGACGACGTCTCGGTAGCCGGGTTCGACGACCTGCCGTTCAGCATCGACGCGGTGCCCGCGCTGACGACCGTACGGCTGCCGCTGGCGGAGGCCGGGGCACGTGCGGGACGGATCGCGATGGGCCGCGAGGAGGCGCCGCACGGGGGGATCGCGACGGTACGGGGGGAGCTGATGGTCCGGGGCTCGACGGGGTCACCGCGCGCGGAGTGAGCCGGACGCCGGGCGGGGCGCCGCCGACTTTCCAGCAACGCCCCTTGCGGGCAGGTGAGTTGGCGGGAGGCGGCGGGCGGTCGCGGCGGTCGTCCGGGCCGGTGGCGCACTCCGGTGACCGGCGATCCATCCAACTCGTCACGGACAGTGACGCTTCAGCGCGCGACAGTGACGAGTCCGGCTTACGTTGAGGTGGAAAGCTTCACCCCACTCAGGAGGAAACACCATGGTCGCCAAGGACAAGGGCAACATGGACAAGATCAAGGGCAAGGCCAAGGAGATGACCGGCAAGGTCACCGGCGACCGCGAGCAGCAGGTCGAGGGCAAGATGCAGCAGGCCCGCGGCGAGGCGAAGAAGCTCAAGGGCAAGGCCCAGGAGCGCGTCCAGGGCACGCGTCGCACGGCCCCCAAGGACGAGCGCGTCTGAACGGCGCCGACCGCGCGCGCTCGGCACACGCCGAGCTGAGCCGGTGAAAGGGGCCCCGCAGCCGCGGGGCCCCTTTCCTGTGCGCCGGGGCGGGAGGCACGGAGCCCGGCCTCGTACGGGGGGTGCCGTGTGGGGGTCCGATCTTCGGGGGACTAATGACGTGTCGCGGGGTACTCGGCGCGCATGGATGTCCGGTCGGAGGAACCGTCGCTGCCCGAGGGGAGGGGCGGGATCTCGGGTGCCCTCGTGGAGTGCCTGCGCGGGGGCGGGCCGCCGCCCGACGGGCGGGAGGTCGCGGGGGCCGACCCGTTCGGCGAGGATGTGCAGCTCGCGCTGTACCTCTGCTACGAGCTGCACTACCGCGGCTTCGCGGGCGTCGCCGACGACCGCGAGTGGGACCCGGAGCTGTTGCGGTTCCGGGCCTCGCTGGAGCGGCCGTTCCTGGAGGCCCTGCGGGCCGTCGCGACCCGGCACGAGCGCGCCGACGAGGCGCTGGACGAACTGCTCGTGGAGCCCGTCGACGGCACCGGCGTCAGCCGGTTCCTCGCGGACGAGGGCGAGCTGTGGCAGCTGCGGGAGTACGCCGCCCAGCGCTCCCTCTACCACCTGAAGGAGGCCGACCCGCACGCCTGGGTGCTGCCCCGGCTGTGGGGGCGGGCGAAGGCCGGGATGGCCGCCGTGGAGTTCGACGAGTTCGGCGGCGGCCGGGCCGACCGGGTCCACGCCCGTCTCTTCGCCGACCTGATGACGGACCTGGGGCTCGACCCGGCCTACGGCCGCTACGTGGACGTGGCCCGCGCCGAGACCCTCGCCCTCGTGAACCTGATGTCCCTCTTCGGCCTGCACCGGTCCCTGCGCGGCGCCCTCGTCGGCCACTTCGCGACCGTCGAGATCACCTCCTCCCCCGCCTCCCGGCGGCTCGCCAAGGCGATGCGGCGGACGGGGGCCGGGGCCGCCGCCGAGCACTTCTACACCGAGCACGTCGAGGCCGACGCCGTCCACGAGCAGGTCGTACGGCACGAGGTCGTCGCCGGGCTGCTCGCGCAGGAGCCGCACCTGGACGCCGACGTGGCGTTCGGCGTGGACGCCACGAACCATCTGGAGGACGTTCTCGCCGACCGCTTCCTCGACGCCTGGCGGGCCGGCCGGTCCTCGCTGCGGGTGCCCGTCTGACCCCGCCCCCGCACGGCAGCCGATCGGCACCGCTCGACCGGCCCCCGCCCCTCTCCCCCACCCCGGAGGCCGAGCACCGTGAACCCCCTCTCACCACCCCTCGCCCTGCCCGGGGTCTACGCCCCGCAGGACGACACCGAGCTGCTGGTGCACGCCCTGGGGCAGGAGTCGCTCGCGCCGCGGGCCCGGGTCCTCGACGTCGGTACCGGCACGGGCGCCGTGGCGCTGGCCGCGGCCCGGCGGGGAGCTCGGGTGACCGCCGTGGACATCTCGTGGCGTGCGGTGATCAACGCCAAGGTCAACGCCGTGCTGACCGGGCTGTCGCTGCGTGTCGTGCGGGGGAATCTGCTGGGCCCGGTGTCGGGCCGGTCCTTCGACCTGATCCTGTCGAACCCGCCGTACGTACCGGGGCCGGAACCGGAGCCCGGCGACGGCGGCACCGGGCGGGCGGAGGCCGTACGGGGCGCCGCGCGGGCCTGGGACGCCGGGTGGGACGGGCGGCTCGCCCTGGACCGGATCTGCCGGGACGCGCCCGCGCTGCTCGCGCCCGGCGGGGTGCTGCTGCTCGTGCAGTCGACGCTGAGCGACGCGGAGCGGACGCTCGCGCAGGTGCGGGCGGCGGGCCTCGCGGCCGGGGTCGTGGACCGCCGGTACGTCGCCTTCGGGCCCGTGCTGCGGTCGCGGAGCACCTGGTTGCGCGACCGGGGGCTGCTGGGGGACGAGGGGGACGACGAGAAGGAAGAGCTGGTGGTCATCCGTGCCGAACGACCCTGCTGAGCGCCGTCGCATCACCGTCCAGCGCCCCGGACCGCTGCTGGTCGAGGGCCCCGTCGAGGTCACCACGGAGGACGGGACGACCGTGTCCTCGGACCGCTTCCGCGTGGCCCTGTGCACCTGCCGCCGCAGCCGGATCCACCCCTGGTGCGACACCAGCCACCGGCAGCGCACCGGGGGCGGCACCGACACCGACCGCCGGCGGCGCACCCCCGACAGCGCACCCGACAGCACCCCCGACAGCCCCGCCCCTCGCTGAGCCTTCCGTACCGAAGGGAACCCGGCCGCCATGCACACCTACACGGGCAAGCAGCAGTCGTACTGGATCGACACCGCGCCCGAGGCGAGCCCGCACCCGGCGCTCGACGGGGACCTCGTCGTCGACGTCGCCGTGGTGGGCGCCGGCATCGCCGGGATCAGCACGGCGTGGGAACTCGCCCGGACCGGCCGCACCGTGGCGCTGCTGGAGGCCGACCGGGTCGCCGCCGGGGTGACGGGCCACACCACGGCGAAGGTGAGCGCCCTGCACACGCTGGTCTACGACCGGCTGCGGCGCCACCGGGGCGCGGAGGCCGCGCACCTGTACGCGCGGTCGCAGACGGCGGCGATCCGGCACGCCGCCGCGGTGGTGGAGGAACTGGGCATCGCCTGCGACTGGGAGGAGACGGAGGCGTACACGTACGCCGAGGGCGAGAGCCGTGTCGACGAGCTGAGGGCCGAGGCGGAGGCGGCGCGGGAGGCCGGGCTGCCGGCGTCGTTCGTGACGGAGACGGGGCTGCCGTTCCCGGTGGCGGGGGCTGTACGGGTGGCGGAGCAGGCGCAGTTCCATCCGCGGGCGTATCTCCTCGCGCTCGTCGACGACCTCGTGCGCCGGGGTGGTGCGGTCCATGAGCGGACGCGGGTGACCCGGCTCAAGGAGGGCTCGCCGTGCCGGCTGACGACGGAGGCGGGGTTCACGGTGACCGCCGGGGACGTCGTGGTCGCCACGCACTACCCGGTGTTCGACCGGGCGCTGCTGTTCACCCGGCTCTCCCCGCGCCGCGAACTGGTCCTGACCGCGCCGATCCCGGCGGACGCCGACCCGCACGGCATGTACATCACGCAGGAGCAGCGCACCCGGTCCGCGCGCACCGCCCCGTACGGGGACGGGCGGCGGCTGCTGATCGTCACCGGGGAGCACTTCACGCCGGGCACCGGCAACGTGGAGGAACGGTTCGCACTGCTCGCCGAGTGGGCCGTCGAACGGTTCGGGACGCTCGACTTCACCCACCGCTGGGCCACCCAGGACAACGACTCCACCGACTCCGTGCCGCTGGTCGGCCCCTTCCACGCGGGCAGCCGGCACACCTGGGTGGCGACCGGGTTCGGCGGCTGGGGCATGAGCACCGGCGTCATGGCCGGACGGCTCCTCACCGACCTGATCGACGGGCTGCGGACACCATGGAGCGACCTGTACGACCCGCGCCGCGTCCTCAGCGCGGTCCGGGAGGCGCCGAGCTTCCTCAAGCACCAGGCGCGGGTCGCCCGGCACTTCGTCGGCGACCGGCTCTCCCCGGCCTCCGACACCTCCTTCGACGCGATCGCGCCGGGCGACGGGGCGATCGTCCGGGTGGGCGGCCACCACTGCGCGATCCACCGCGACGACGACGGCGTCCTGCACACCCTGTCCGCCCGCTGCACCCACCTGGGCTGCCTCGTCGCCTTCAACCGCGCCGAACGCGCCTGGGAGTGTCCCTGCCACGGCTCCCGCTTCGACCCGGACGGCCGCGTCCTCCAGGGTCCGGCGACGAAGCCGCTGGAACAGCGGGACAGCTGAGGAGCGCCGTGTTCCCGCCGGGGACGACCCGCGTGACACCCCCGGGCGTGGGCAACCGGGAGGACGTACCGATCGACGAGCGACGAGTAGGGTCCGACGACATGAAGCTTGCGTTTTCCACTCTTGGCGTGCCCGGTGTTCCCGTGTCCGAGGTCGTGCGGCTCGCCGCCGGGCACGGCTACCACGGGGTCGAGCTGCGCGCCCATCCCGAGGAGCCGGTGCATCCGGGGATCGGGAGCGCCGAACGGGACCGGGTGGCCGCCGGGTTCAAGGCGGCCGGCGTGGAGATCCTGGGGATCGCCGGGTACGTGAAGGTCGCGGCGCCGGGGGACGACGGGCCCGTGCTCGACGAGATCCGGGACCTGCTCGACCTGGCGCGGGACCTGGGCGCGCCCTTCGTCCGGGTCTTCCCCGGCGCCGACCCGGACGGCGGGCAGAGCACGGAGGAGGCCGACGCGGTCGCGGCCCGTCGGCTCGGCGCGGCGGCGGAGGACGCGGCCGACCGCGGGGTGCGTGTCCTGCTGGAGACCCACGACTCGCACCGCACCGGCGCCGACGCCATCCGCGTCCTCGGCCCCGTCGGCCACCGCAACGTCGGCGCGCTGTGGGACGTCATGCACACCTGGCTGGGCGGCGAGCAGCCCGCCGAGTCGTACGCCGCCCTCTCCCCCTTCCTCGGCTACGTCCAGGTCAAGGACATCGCCTCGGCCGACGACACCACCCCGCTGCCGCTCGGCGCGGGCGCCCTCCCGCTCGGCGAGTGCCTGGAGGTGCTCACCCGCAAGGAGTGGGACGGCTGGCTGTGCTGGGAGTACGAGAAGCGGTGGTACGAGACCGCCGCGCCGCTGCCGGAGCTGCTGGCGGCGGGGAGGGAGCACCTCACGCGGCTGCTCAACGAGGCGGCCTAGGGTCTCGCGCGCGGGAAAGGCCGCGACGGAACGTAAAACACTGGCCTGAGCTTGAAGTATCAAGGTTCGCCGGGATTTTGACCGCGAATCAACACCGAGCCAGACAAAGTCGATCACCCGGCGACCCGATACCGCCAGTAACTCATGGAAAACGGAGCGCCTCGGCCTTTCCTTAACGCACACTTACCTCCCGCACTCAGCCGCCTCAACTGGCCAATCACCGGGGGGATTTGGCATATGCAAGGCACGGTCGACGGATTCAGCTACGGCGCGGTCACTCCGGTGGCCGCCTACATCATGGCGTGCCTCGGCGCGGCGCTGGGACTGCGCTGCGTCGTCAGGTCCGTCTACAACGAACGCTCCTGGAAGCCCGGTTGGCTGGCCCTCGGCGCGGCCTCGATCGGCTGCGGCATCTGGACGATGCACTTCATCGCGATGATCGGCTTCCGGGTCAAGGAGAGCCGGATCCACTACGACGTCACCCTGACCGTCCTGAGCCTCGCCGTGGCGATCGTCGTCGTCGGCATCGGCGTCTTCGCCGTCGGCTACCGGGGCGTCAGCACCGCCACCCTGTGCACGGCGGGCGGCGTCACCGGGCTCGGCGTCGCCGCCATGCACTACCTGGGCATGGCCGCCATCCAGCTCAACGGCTACATCGAGTACGACATCGCCGTCGTCGCCCTGTCGGTGCTCATCGCCATCGTCGCCGCGACCGCCGCGCTCTGGGCGGCCGTGTCCATCAGCGGCTTCCTCACCAGCCTCGGCGCGAGCCTGGTCATGGGGGTCGCGGTGTCCGGCATGCACTACACGGGCATGGCGGCCGTGGGCGTCCATCTGCACGACAGGGCCGGTGGTCCGCTGACCGGGGAGTCACCGACGTCGATGCTCCTGCCGATGCTGATCGGTCCGGTCATCTTCCTGGTCCTGGCCGGCGTGGTCATCATGTTCGACCCGCTGCTGGTGCTGGGCGACGGGGAGTGGAACAAGGGACGCGCGACGGCGACCCGCCCGACCCGCGAACGGGTCGCCGCGGGCGGGGGGCCGCGCGTGCCGGCGGCCTGGCGGTCCGACCGCCCCGACCGCCCGCTCCCCCACCCGGACCCCGACGCGGGGTCCCTGTTCGAACGCCCGGCACGGCGGGAGCCAGGGGGAACGGCGGGGCCCCGGGTCCAGGAGTGGTGAGTCGGGGCGGGGCCGCAGGCCCCTGCTTTTCAGGGGCGCGGGGAACTGCGCGAGAAACCACGACGAACCCGCAGCCGCCAACGAACCCGCACCCCCGAGCTACTAGGCGCCCGGTTCCGGCAACAGCCGCGGCTCGACCCGATCCTCCACCACCTCGTCCCCCTCCCGCCGCACGATGTACGCCCCCTTCGCCGGCACCTCGGAGACCACCTCCGTCAGCTTCGTGCCGTGGTACACGAGGCCCACCCCGTCGTCGGTGCAGTGCGTCTCCGGCAACGTGCCGTCCGCGACGAGGCCGTGGACGAGGGGGCGACGGCCGGCGTCACTGTCGTAGTGGACGCCGTTGCCGTACGGCAGGTACGCCAACGCGTCGGTGACGGGCCGCAGTCGGGGCCCGAAGGAGTCGGTCGTACCGCCCTGGAACCAGCAGATGGAGCCCGCGCTCACCCCGCTGAGGACGACCCCCGCCTCCCAGGCCCGCCGGAACACCGAGTCGAGGCCGTGGACCCGCCACACGGCGAGCAGGTTGGCCACCGAGCCGCCCATGACCCAGACGACGTCCTGGTCGAGGACCGCGCCCTCGACGTCCTCGATGTTGGGCATCGGGAACAGCTGGAGCGGGGTGAGGTCGAAGCCCGCCACCCGCGCCGCCTCGCCCATGCGCGCCGTCATGTGCTCGGCGTCGCCGATGGCCGTACCGACGTACATGACCTTCGGTCGACGGCCGTTCACGCCCGACAACTCCACCGCGTGGTGCACGAGGGAGTGGAAACCGACCCAGATGCGGTCCCCCCTGCGGTGGCCGCCCGAGGTGGCGACGATGGTGGGCTCGGTGGCAGTCATGGCCGGGAGAGTAGCAAGGCGGGACGGCCTTTCAGCCCTCCACTGCTGTACGGGCGTTCAGTTGGCCGACGGGCCGCCGGACATTCCCCGCCGAAGCTCCGCGAACACCGCCCCGAACTCCGTGTGGAAGTCCGGGAACGTCTTCCGCACACAGCCCGGGTCGTCGAAGGTGATGCCGGGCACCCGCAGCGCCGTCACCGCGAAGGACATGACGATGCGGTGGTCGCCGTACGTCCGGATGTCGGCGCCGGCCGTGGGCGCCCCCGGGCTGATCTCGATCCAGTCGGGCCCGGTGGCGACCTCCACGCCGAGCCGCCGGAGGTTCTCCGCGCAGGCGTCCAGCCGGTCGCACTCCTTGACCCGGGTGTTGGCGACGTCCTCGATGCGGACCGGCCCGGAGGCGAACGGGGCGATCGCGGCGAGGGTCGGCATGGTGTCGGAGATGTCCCGCATGTTGACGGTGAGGCCGCGCAGTTCGCCGGTACCGGTCACGGTCGTCCGGTCGGCCCGTACGTCGACCCGGGCGCCCATCCGCCGCAGGACGTCCACGAAGCGCAGGTCGCCCTGGAGGGCGCCGGTGCCGAGGCCGGGGACGGTCACCTCGGTGCCGGTGAGCGCGGCCGCGGCGAAGAAGTAGCTCGCGGTGGAGGCGTCCGGCTCGACGGCGTAGGTCGTCGCGCGGTAGCCGCCGGGCGCCACCGCGTACGTGACGGCGGTGCCGTCGTCCTCGCGGCGGACGTCCGCGCCGAACGCCCGCATCATCGCCGTGGTGATCTCGACGTACGGCTCCGACACCAGGTCGGTCACCTTGATCCGGAGGCCGTCGCGGGTGAGCGGGCCGAGCAGCAGCAGCGCGGTGAGGTACTGCGAGGACTGGCCGGCGTCGAGGGTGACGTCGCCGCCGGTCACGCCGTTCGCCGTGATCCGCAGCGGGTGGTGGCCCTCGGCCTCCTCGTGCACCAGGTCCACGCCGAGGTCCCGCAGGGCCCGGGTGAGGGGGGCGAGGGGGCGGCGGCGCATCTGGGCGGAGGCGTCGAAGCGGTAGGTGCCGTGGCCTGCGGCGGCCAGGGCCGGTAGGAAGCGGGCGGTGGTGGCGCCGTCCCGGCAGTAGACGTCGGCGGTCGTGACGGCGGGCCCCTGCGGGCGGCCGTCGACCTGCCAGGCGTCGGGGGTCCGGCCCACGCGGTAGCCGAGCCGGGTGAGCCCCTCGGCGAAGCCCTCCGTGTCGTCGGACCGCAGGGGGCGGCCGAGCGTGGTGACTCCGTCGGCGGCGGCCGCGAGGAAGAGGGCGCGGGCGGTGATGGACTTGGAACCGGGGATGTGCGCGAGGGCCATGGGGCCATGCTGGCCCGTCGGGCCGACCGCGCGCCGGGGCGTCCGGAACCTGGACCGGGATGCACCCCCTCGACCACGACGCACGGCGTCGGCCCGCCGGTCTGCGCCGGCGGGCCGATACCCGATCAGGTGTCGTTCGTGGCCGGGGGCCGGGTCAGTCCTTGCCGGTGAGCCTCCAGATCTGGTTCTTCTTCGTGGTCAGGGCGCTCGCCGAGTCGCACGGCCACTGGTGGATGCGGGCGCCGGGTGCGGTCGAGATCTCGCTGACATCGACGCACTTGCCGCTGTGCACGGCGACGAGCTGGTAGTCGTGGCTGTTGCCGAGCGCGGTCACCGGCCTGAGCGTGAAGCGCTGGTTGGTTCCGTTGAGGCAGGTCCACTGCTGGACGGCGGCGCCGTCGGCCGTGGAGAGCTGGCTGACGTCCAGGCACTTGCCGCTGTAGTGGTTGACGAGGGTGTAGGTGTCGCTCGTACCGGCGACCGGGTGGAAGTCGAAGATCTGCTCCTGCCCGCCCCCGCAGGTGTTCTGCTTGTACTGGGTTCCGTTGGCGGTGGACTGGCCGGGGTCTTCCATGCAGAGCCCGCTGTGCTGGGCCACGGCCGTGGAGGAGAAGCCGGCCGCGGCGCCGATGTGCAGGCTCGCGGGGGCGAAGGAGACCTGGTCGAGGTGGGGCGCGGAGCTGGAGCGCATGGGCTGTCCGATGTCGCTGCCGCCGCCGGAGTAGACCTTGCCGATGGTGGTGCCGTCCCAGTTGTAGAGCTGCGAGGCGGTGAACTTGACGGTGTTGGCGCCCTTGGTGAGGGTGACGGGGACGGTGTAGTTCTGGAACTGGTTCCAGTGCAGGGTGCTGGCGAAGTTGACGCGGGTGGCGTTGCCGCCGTTGACGCTGACGTCGGCGTGCTCGGCGTACAGGTCGGGGTTGTAGTGGTTGGAGGGCAGTTCCTCTGCGTTGGCGAAGCGCATGGTCATGGCGTAGGTGCCGGCCGTGGGCGCGTTGACGTTGAGGGTGAGGGAGTTGGCGGTTCCGTCGCCGATGCCCTTGACGACGCCGCCCTTGGCCTGGCTGTAGGTGTTGTCCACGGCAGCGGTGCCGGTGAGGGTGCCGTTCTCGGCCTGGTACGTCACGACGTTGTCGGTGGTCACGGCGGAGGTGGCGCCGAACGGGGTGACGGCCAGGTCGTCCAGGGCGAGGGTGCCGCCGGCGCCGGTCACCTTGACCTTGTTGATGCCGCCGTTCAGGTACACCCGGTTGGTGGAGGTGTACCAGGCGCCGGTCGTCGCGCCGGAGAGTGTCTGGTCGTTGACGGTCTTGCCGTTGACGGTCAGGTCGGCCTGGCCGGTGTTGCGGAAGCGGGCGGTCAGGTCGGCGTAGCCGTCCCGTGCGGAGTAGACCCAGAACGTCGCGGACTTGCCGGAGGTGAGGTTGACCGCGCCCGCCCCGGACTGGCCCTGGGACGTGTAGGTGGCGGTGGCGCTGTCGGAGAGGTTCGCCTGCTCGGCCTCGTAGAGCGTGGTGCCCTGGACGGAGGCGTCCTTGTACTGGAGGTCGATCTTGTCGATGATCGCGTCGCCGACGGTGTTCGCGCCGTTGTCGCCGGTGGTGGCCAGGGTGATGGTGTGGCTGCCCGCGGTGAGGTGCACGGTGGCGTCGTCGTGTCCCCACACCACCCACTGGAAGCCCACCGGGATGTCGATCCTGGTGGAGGCACCGCCGTCGACCCTCGCGTAGATGTTCGTCGGGCCCTTGACGTCGGGGTCCTTGGTGTAGCTGTTGCCGAACACCGAGAGGTTGTAGTCGCCGGTGGTGGGGACGGAGACGTTGAAGGAGATCACCGTGGTCGAGCCGGTGCGCAGGCCCCCGACGTCCTTGGTGCCGGAGGTGGCGAACTTGCTGACGTTGCCGGTGGTGCCCTCGGTGTTGATGTTGTAGCCGCTGCCGCTGAGCGTGGCGTTCTCGGCCTCGTACGTGCCCGTCCACGTGCTGTCGGAGGCGGTGGCGCTGCCGGTGCCGCCGGGGGAGACGATCACCTGGTACGCGGACATACGGTCAAGGTCGATGGGGACGGTGATCGAGCCGTCGGAGCCCACGGCGACATCGGCGTCGGAGAGCCGGGTCGGGGTGGCCGCCGCGCCGATGTAGCCGCTGTAGCGGTCCTGGAACACGCTGACGTGCACGGTGCTGCCGAAGACAGCGGGGTCGATGTTCTTGATGACCGTGTCGGAGGCACCGGCAGTGCCGCCCCCGGCGAGGATGACACGGGCCTGCTTCTTGGCCGTGTCCAGGCTCGCCAGGCCCTGAAGGGCGTACGCGGTGTTGGCCCCGCTGCTGCTGGTGACCTTGACGGTGTTGCCGCCCTTCATGGAGCTGTACCAGTTGTACAGCCACCACTGGGCGTTGGGCGTGTTCTGTGCGGCGGCGGAGTCGCCGAGGTTGCCGTTGATGTTCCAGTACGGCAGGTTGCCGTCGACCTTCTTGTCCTCGAGGCCGGCGATCCACTGGACCATCTGGCCGGGGTCGGTCAGGTGGTAGCGGTGGGCGTACTCGTTGAGGTTGACGGTGATCGGTGAGGTGATCCCGGCGGCGGTCTCCGCCGCACGGTAGCTGTCCACGGTGCTTCGGACGTCCGCCGGGCTGCCCAGGGTGTGCCAGGTCGCGACGTCGGGCAGGCAGTTGTTGGTCTTGCAGTAACTGAGGAAGCCGTTGAAGGCGAAGGAGCTGTAGCCGGCGAGGTTGGGCCCGGCCAGCCGTGCCTCGGGCCAGATGCCCTTGATGAAGTTGTAGGTCTGGCGCCACTCGGAGTTGAAGGCGGCCAGCGTCGACGAATTGCTGCGCATGCCGTTGAACCAGCCGATGTCGGGCTCGTTGTAGGGCACGAAGACGATGTGGCTGGCGTAGGGGCTGGCCATCGCCTGCTCGACCTGGGTTCTCATATACCCCTGGTACTGCGCGTAGCTGGTCCGTTCGTAGACCGTGCGGTACACGTCCGTCATGTAGATGAGGACGTCCTGGCCGCCGCTCTCGACGAAGGGCTTCGCGATCTCCAGGGCGTCCGAGCCGGGGTGCTGCTGTCCGTCCTGGTACTTGGTGTTGGTGGTCGTCAGCCCCATCCCCTCGATGAGGTTGTTCGTCGGCACGTCCGGTCCGTACAGGCCGTACAGCACCCCGGAGGCGCCGCCGCGGAAGGCTCCGGTGGTGTTGCCGAGGTCGACGGTGAGGGTGGGGTTGGCGGCGGAAGCCGGCGTCGCCGTCACGGTCGTGACACCGGCGACGAGGGCCAGCGGAAGCAGCGTCGTGGCGACGCCGCGCAGAAGGCGTCTCGCGGCCGAGCGTCTTTGCCCGATTGCTGGCATGTGCTTACGTCCCTTCAGGAATGGGGCTGTTGTTGCTGCGCCGGCCCCCGTGCCGGACGTGTGGGTGGGCTGTCGCCCGCGGCGACTGGAGCTTCCATGGGAGAAAGGCAGGTCAGCCCATGCCCTGGAGCCGCCATATCTGGTTCTTCTTGTTGACCAGCGCGCTCGCCGGGTCGCAGGTCCACTGGTGGAGCTTCGCGCCGGGCGCGGTCGAGATCTCGCTGACGTCGACGCACTTGCCGCTGTGCACGGCGACCAGCTGGTAGTCCTTGCTGTTGCCCAGCGCGGCGACGGGGTTGAGGGTGAACTGCTGGTTGGGCTGGTTGTTGCAGGTGTACTGGATGATGGCCGCGTCGTCGGCGGTGGAGCCGCCGGCGACGTCGAGGCACTTGCCGCTGAGCTCGTTGACCACGGTGTACGTGTTGGCCTTGCCGCTCACCGGCTTGAAGTCGAGCATCTGCTGGTAGCCGCCCTCGCAGTGGTACTGCTGGTACTGCGTGCCGTTGGCGGTGGACAGGTTGGTGTCGTCCAGGCACTGGCCGCTGTGCTGGACCACGGCGACCGTGGAGATCGTGACGTTCGACGGGGGCAGCAGGGTGACGGTGTAGCCGTCCTTGCTGTCCGTCCACGGCACGCTCACCGAGGCGGAGTTGCCGCTGACCGTGACGGTCTGGTCGGAGACGGTGACCGGGCCGGTCACGGCGGCGCCGCCGTTGTTGGGGATGCGCTGGACGATCGCCCGGATTTGCCCGTTCTCGACCACGCCGGTGGTGTCGAGGCGGTTGAGGTTCACGGTCACGTTCCCGGTGTTGCCGTTGCTGCCCAGCAGGATCTTGGCGTTCCGCGCGGCGTTGTCCTTGGTCGCCACTCCGTCGGTGCCGGTGCCGGGGGTGACCTTGACGACGTTGCCGGTCTGGGACCCGTAGTAGCGGTACAGGAACCACTCCCCCAGCGGCACATACTGGCTGCCCGTCTTCGTCAGCAGCCTGGCGGCGTTGTCATGCAGACCGCTCCCGGAAGCCCAGTTGGCCCGCAGCCCGTCCACCCCGGCCCGCTCGAGGCGGGAGATGTACCAGCCACCCCGGCCCGGGTTCTGCTCGCTGGAGACGGCGTACTCGTTGACCTGGTACGGGCGGGTGTTGGTCAGGCCCGCGGTGGCGAGGGTGGAGTCGGCGCGGGCGACGTCGGTGACCGGGTCGCCGGGCAGGTCGTGCCAGCTGTAGATGTCGGGGGCGACGTTGTTCGCCTTGACATAGTTCAGATATGTGGTCCACCACGTGTTGGAGGAGTTCGGCGTATGGGCGATGCTCGGGCCGACGATCAGCTGACCGGGGAAGGCCGACCGCACACGGGCGTGGAACCGCGACCACATCTGCAGGTACTGGGTCTGCGAGCGGCCCCAGAAGTTGCTGCCGTCGGGTTCGTTCCACAGATCCCACTGGACGGTCATGTTGTTGGCCTGGACGTCGCTGATGAGCCGGGTGACGAAGGCGTCGAACTGCGTCCAGTCGCCGTTGTCGCCGGGCCAGCCCTGATTGGTGAAACCGTCGGCCCCCCACAGGTCGTGGGGAAGGAGGACGAAGGTACCGCCGAGGGCGACGGTCCGCTTGTACTGGGCCAGCGTGGCGTTCCAGCGGGTCTGGTAGTCGGCGAGGCTGGTGGCGTAGCCGCCGCTGTTGAGCTGTGCGCCGCCGGCCCGCATGAACTTCCACTTGATGTCCTTGAAGAAGTGGTCCTGGGGCAGCGACCCGTTCGCGGTCATCCCGTAGATGATGCCGGAGGCCCGATAGGTGGGGGCTCCGGTGGTCGTGGAGAAGTCCACGACCACGGTGGTGTCGGCGGCGTGCGCCGGTATGCCGGGGAGGGCGACGGCGGCGACCGACACCAGCAGGGCCGCGAGCGCGGTGCGGGTTCGCGGGCGGGCTCCTGTCCGGGCGGTTCTGCTCATGGGGCCGGATCGAGGAAGGAGGCGGGGTGTGGGGTGCATGGGGTTCTCCCGGAAGGGGGTGGTGTCGCCTGAGCGGGGCGCCCAGGGGGCTTTCAGTCGCCGGTGTGCGCGGCGGGTGAGGTGTGCCGGAGTTCGTGGGCCTCGGCAAGAAGGAGGTAGCTGCTGGCGGTCCAGGTGTAGGCGCGGTCGCGCAGACCCGTGCCGGTGAGGGCGTCGAAGTTCTCGGCGAAGCCGTGCGTTTCGCACAGGGCGCGGTAGCGGGCGCTGATCTCGTCGGCGAGGAGGTGGTGGCCGGCTCGGCGCAGGCCGTCCTCGACGAGGACGGTGGCGGGGGCCCAGATCGGGCCGCGCCAGTAGCCGTCGGGGAGGTAGTGGGGTGAGGTGGGCAGTTCAGTGGCCAGCCCGTACGAGGTCAGGTGGGCCTCGATCCGGGTCGCCAGGGTTTTGCCGACGTGCTCGGGCAGGTGCTCGCCCAGGGCCATCGGCATCAGATCCAACAGACTGGAGCTGTCCCAGGTCCGCTCGCTGTCCACGCCGCGGGCCACGAACCGGTCGCCCTTCCACAGTTCGTCGAGCATCGCGGCCTGGGCCGCCTCGGCGGTGCCGGTCCAGCGCGCGGCCTCGTCGGGCAGGTCCAGCTCGGTGGCCAGGCGGGCGAGTTCGCGGAGCTGGAGGGTGAGGAAGGCGGCGAGGTCGGCGGTGACGACGACGCGTTCGGGGTCGAAGGTGGTGGCGTTGTCCCAGCCGCTGTCGTTGCCGTGCTGGTAGTGGGGCAGGGTGGCGCCGGGTGGGCGGCGGGCGGTGAGCCAGAAGTCCGTCCAGCGGGCCAGCCGCTCGTAGGCCTCGGTGAGTTGTTCGTGGGTGAGGGGTGCGGGGAGCCGTCGGCGCAGCAGGCCGAGGGTCCAGCCGTGGATGGGGGGCTTGACGAAGTTGTGCAGGACCTCGGAGTGGGTGACGGAGTCGGGCAGGGCGCCGGTCTCGTCCTGGTGGTCGAAGGGCAGGGAGAACTGGTCCCAGGCCAGGTCGGGGGCGCCGGGGGCGAGGGCGAGGGCGTTGAAGCAGTGGTCCCAGCTCCAGACCTTGTCCATCCAGTGCTTGGACATCAGCACCGCGGGCCGGGTGACCAGCCCCGCCGGGCGGACCGTCGCCGACCACAGGACGTACGCGGCGAGTTCGGCGGCCGGGGTCGCGGCCGAGCGCCAGGGTGCCACCGCGTCGACGAACGCGGCGAATGCCTGCTCGGCCCTCGCCACGACGGCGTCGAACGTCTCGCAGGACGTGTAGGGCAGGCGGGCGCTGTCCAGTTCCTCGATCGCCGCGTCCCAGACTCCGTCCGGGCCCGCGGTGACGGTGACGCCTCGTTCCCCGGCACCGAGGACCTGGCTGCCGGACACCTCGGCGACCGTGCCCGACAGCACGGTGACCCGGTAACGGCGGCCGGTCTCGTACGAGGTGAACACGTACGCTCCCTCCACCGGGTCGCGGTAGAAGTAGGTGCCTGCGAAGGGGGTCAGGGCCTGCGCCGCCGCGTCGATACGCAGGCCGAGTCCCCTACCGCGCAGGCGGACGGTGTCCGGTGAGGTGTAGGCGAGGGCGATGCGCCCCTGCTCACCGGTCCAGCTGAGCAGGCTCGGGGTGGCCTCGACGCGGGTCCCCGCGCGCTCGCCCGTCGTCGCGTCGAGGGGTGTGAACCGCAGGATCGCGTGCATGCCGTTCTGGTGCGAGACGAGGTGGAGGTCCTCGGCCCGTGTCTTCTCCGCGAGCACGGGAGAAATGCCGAACCAGGCCCCGTACGTGCTGAAGGGGATGTCGTGGAGGGAGAAGGGTGGGCCGGATCGGGTGGCGGTCATGTGGCGTGGCTCGTTTCTCGGGCAGGGCTGACCAGCGGTGGTCGTGCGGTGATGCTGGGGTGGGTCAGTCCTTGACCGCGCCGGCGGTCACGCCGGCGGCGACGTAGCGCTGCGCGAGGACGAGGATGACCGCGGCCGGCAGGGAGGCCACGACGGCGGTGGCCATGATGGCGTTCCACTCCTGGTTGTTGTTGCCGATGTAGTGGTAGATGCCGAGCGTGATCGGCTCGTGGGCGCCGCCGTTGGCGAGGGTGCTGGCGAAGACGAAGTCGGACCAGGACCACAGGAACGCGAACAGGGAGACGGTGACGACCGAGTTGCGGCTCATCGGCAGTACCACGGACCGGAAGGTGCGCAGCGGCCCGGCTCCGTCCATCTGCGCGGCCTGGAGCAGTTCGCCGGGGATGCCGGACATGAACGCCGTGAAGATCAGTACCGCGAAGGGGACGGCGAGGGTGGAGTCGGCGACGATCAGGCCGGGCACCGACTGGAGCAGGCCCAGCTGGAGGTAGATGGCGTAGAAGCCCATCGCCATGATGATGCCGGGGATCATCTGGGCCACCAGGAACAGGAAGCTGAGCAGGCCGCCGCCGCGCGGGCGGAGCTTGGCCAGCGCGTAGCCGGCGGGCGCGGCCAGTGCCACGGTCAGCACCACCGTGCCCAGACCGATGACCAGGCTGGTGCCGAGGTAGGGAAGCTGCTGGTCGAACACGGCGCGGTAACCGGCCAGGGTGCCGTGCGCCGGGAACAGGTCCGGCGGGGACTTGCGCATGTCCTGCTCAGGGGTGAGGGACACGTTGATCATCCAGTAGACCGGGAAGAGCATCACCGCCGTCAGCAGCAGGCCGATGGCCGTCTTTCCCGAGCTGCCGCGGCTCCGGTGCGGGGATGCCTGCGCGATCGTCATGACAGTGCCTGCTTTCGCTGGACCTTCAGGTAGATCAGGCCGAACACCAGGGCCGCGACGACGAGCAGGTTGCCGACGGCCGCGCCGGGCCCGAAC
>NZ_OLMK01000007.1 GCF_900290235.1 Streptomyces sp. MA5143a | reverse complement strand
CCCCCGAAACCCCCCACCCACCCCTTCGTCCCAGTGAGGTCCCGATGAGCACCCCCTCCACCCGCCGGCTGACCGTCGCCCAGGCGCTGGTGCGGTTCCTGTCCGCGCAGTACACCGAGCGCGACGGCGTACGCCACCGGCTGATCGCCGGGACCTGGGGCATCTTCGGCCACGGCAACGTCGCGGGGGTCGGCCAGGCGCTGCTGGAGGCCGGCGAGGAGACCATGCCGTTCCACCAGGGCCGCAACGAGCAGTCCATGGTGCACGCCGCCGTCGGGTACGCCCGTCAGCTGAACCGGCTCTCCGCGCAGGCGGTCACCACCTCCATCGGGCCGGGCGCCACCAACCTCGTCACCGGCGCCGCCCTCGCCACCATCAACCGGCTGCCCGTGCTGCTGCTGCCCGGCGACTACTTCGCGACCCGCACCGCCGACCCGCTGCTCCAGCAGCTGGAGCACCCCACCGAGGCCGATGTGTCCGTGAACGACACCCTGCGGCCGGTCTCCCGCTTCTTCGACCGGATCACCCGCCCCGAGGCGCTGATCCCGGCCGCGCTCAACGCCATGCGGGTCCTCGCCGACCCCGTCGAGACCGGCGCCGTCACCCTCGCCCTGCCGCAGGACGTGCAGGCGGAGGCGTACGACTGGCCGGAGGAGTTCTTCGCCGAGCGTGTCTGGCGGGTGCGGCGTCCCGCGCCGGACCCGGTGGAGCTGGCCGAGGCGGTCCGGGCGATCCGTGCGGCGCGGCGGCCGCTCCTCGTCGCGGGCGGCGGCGTCCACCACAGTGAGGCGGAGGCGGCGCTGCGGGCGCTGGTGGAGGCCACCGGCATCCCGGTCGCGTCCACCCAGGCCGGCAAGGGCTCGCTGCGCCACGACCACCCGGCCGATCTCGGCGGCATCGGGCACACCGGCACCGCCGTCTGCGACGACATCGCCCGCACCGCCGATCTGATCATCGGGGTCGGCACCCGCCACACCGACTTCACCACCGCCTCCCACACCCTCTTCCAGGCCCCCGACGTCCGCTTCGTCAACCTCAACGTCGCCGCGTTCGACGCCCACAAGCTGGCGGCCCGGACCCTGGTCTGCGACGCGCGGGCCGGTCTGGAGGCGCTCACGGAGTCGCTCGCAGGGCACCGCGTGGAGGAGGCGTACGAGGCCGAGTACGGGGACGGCAAGCAGCGCTGGGAGCAGGTGGTGCGGGCCGCGTACACGCCGGCCGACGAGCACGCCGTGCCGACGCAGACACAGGTGCTGGGCGCCCTGGACGCGGTCGTGGGGGACGACGACGTCGTCATCAACGCGGCCGGTTCGCTCCCCGGCGACCTGCACAAGCTGTGGCGGGCCCGCGGCCCCCGCCAGTACCACCTGGAGTACGGCTACTCCTGCATGGGCTACGAGATCCCCGCCGCGATCGGCGTCCAGCAGGCGGCGCCCGGCACGGCCGTGTGGGCGCTGGTCGGCGACGGCACGTATCTGATGATGCCGACGGAGATCGTGACCGCAGTCCAGGAGGGGCTGCCCGTCAATCTGGTCCTCGTCCAGAATTACGGCTACGCCTCCATCGGCGGGCTGTCGGAGTCGGTGGGCGCTGAACGGTTCGGCACCGCCTACCGCTACCGCGTCGCCGACGGCACCTTCACCGGGGCCCCGCTGCCGGTGGACCTGGCCGCGAACGCGGCCAGCCTCGGCATGGACGTCATCCGCGCCAAGACCGTGCGGGAGCTGCGCGACGCCCTGGCCGCGGCCCGCGCCTCGGACCGGCCGACCTGCGTGTACGTGGAGACCGACCCGACGCCCACCGCGCCCCCGGCGGAAGCCTGGTGGGACGTTCCGGTGGCGGAGACCGCCGCCCGCCCGGCCGCGGTCGAGGCCCGCGCGACGTACGACCGGGAGGTCGCCGCCCGGCGCCGGCATCTCCGCCCGGGGACGTGAGCGGCAGGGACCGCGGCCGGTCCGGGAGCCGTCCGGCACCCGCGACGGGTGGCGGGCTTGTCAGGACAACGAAATGACAGGGCTTCCTGTCATCCGGACGGGCGGTTACCCTCGGACCGTGACCAGCGCGACCACAGGGAGTACAGAGAAGCTCGACCTCCGAGTCGACCGGAGCAGCCCGGTGCCGCTGTACTACCAGCTGGCCCGGCAGCTGGAGTCCGCCATCGAGCAGGGGGCCCTGGGCCCGGGCAGCCTGCTGGGCAACGAGATCGAGCTCGCGGGCCGCCTCGGCCTGTCCCGGCCGACCGTGCGGCAGGCCATCCAGTCCCTCGTCGACAAGGGCCTGCTCGTGCGCCGTCGGGGCGTGGGCACGCAGGTCGTGCACAGCCAGGTCAAGCGTCCGCTGGAGCTGAGCAGTCTCTACGACGACCTGGAGGCGGCGGGCCAGCAGCCCACGACCCAGGTGCTGCTGAGCGAGATCCGGCCCGCCTCCGCCGGGGTCGCCGCGGCCCTGGGCCTCGCCGAGGGCGCGGAGGTCCACCTCTTCGAACGGCTCCGCCTCACCCACGGCCAGCCGGTGGCGTTCCTGTCCAACTACGTCCCGGCGGGCCTGCTGGACCTCGACACCGAGCGGCTGGAGGCGACGGGCCTGTACCGGATGATGCGCAACGCCGGCATCACCCTGCACAGCGCCCACCAGACGGTCGGCGCCCGGATCGCCGCCCCCGAGGAGGCGGAGCGGCTCGGCGAGCCCGAGGGGGCCGCCCTCCTCACCATGCAGCGCACGGCGTACGACGACACGGGCCGGGCCGTCGAGTACGGCAGCCACATCTACCGGGCCTCCCGCTACTCCTTCGACTTCCAGTTGCTGGTCCGCACCTGACGCCCGGACCACGGCGCCCAGCTCCCCGGAAACCGCGGGTCAGCAGGAAGACCGGTGGGGGTACTAGATTGGGCAGCGGAGGCCGCGGCATGGTCGGCCCCCGCCTGATCTCCCGCAAGCAACCGTTCGCAAGGGAGAACCAGTCGTGAAGACCAGACGCGTCCGCCGTATCGGCCTCGGTGCCGTCAGTGCTCTCGTCGTCACCGTGCTCGGCGCCTGCGGCGGCTCCGCTTCCGACCCGGGCGGCGCCACGGTGGTGGGTGTCGACTACCCCCGCTCGGACACCGACTTCTGGAACGCGTTCATGCAGTACACCCCCGGGTTCGCCGAGGAACTCGGGCTGGAGCTGAAGACCACCAACTCGCGGAACGACGTGGCGAAACTCGCCACCAACTCCCAGAGCCTCATCATCCACGGCGTGGAGGGCGTGGCCCTGGCCCCCCAGAACACCGCCGCGACCACGCCGGTCCTGCGGCAACTCGCCGCCCAGAAGATCCCCGTGGTCACCCTGGACACCCGTCCCGACACCGGCGACGTCTACATGGTGGTGCGCGCCGACAACCGCGCGTACGGGGAGAAGGCCTGCCGGTTCCTCGGCACCAAGCTCGGCGGCGAGGGCAAGGTCGTCATGCTCCAGGGAGACCTCGCCTCCGTCAACGGCCGCGACCGCACCGACGGGTTCAACGCGTGCATGAAGAAGCACTATCCCCGGATCAAGGTCTTCGGAGAGACCACGAACTGGGACGGGACCATCGCGGCGCAGAAACTGCAGGCGAATCTCACCGCCCACCCCGACATCAAGGGCATCTACATGCAGTCCAGCCTGGCGCTCTCCGGCAGCCTGCAAGTACTCAAGCAGCAAGGTCTGCTGGTCGGCCCGGAGGACAAGAGGCATGTGTTCGTGGTCGCCAACGACGGCACACCCCGGGAGCTCAAGGAGATCGCCGAGGGCAAGATCGACGCCACGGTCTCCCAGCCCGCCGACCTCTACGCCAAATACGCCCTGTACTACCTACAGGCGGCGATCGAGGGCAAGACGTTCAAGCCCGGCGGGACGGACCACGACAGCACGATCGTACGGATCCGCGACGGTGTCCTGGAGGACCAGCTGTCCGCCCCCCTGGTCACCGCGGACGGCGGGACCTACGACGGGGTGCCCAGCCTCAGGAGCGACGACACGTCCCTCTGGGGCAACAACCTGGACTGATCGCGCACGGCCCGCCCGTCGCGCCGAATCCTCCGGTCTCAGGAGCCGGCGGCCGGTGGTCGTCGGCCGGCTCAGAGGCTCACCCACGCGCCGGACTCGGCGGAGCGGCTCATCGCGTCGAGGGCGGTGGCGCTGAGCACGGCGTCGGCCGGGGTGGCGCCGTACGGGGTGCCCTCGGCGATCGAGCGCAGGAAGTGGTGGGCCTCGATGACCTTGAGGTCGTCGTAACCCATGGCGTTGGCGGAGCCCGGCTGGAACGCCTCGTACGCTCCGTGGCCCGGACCGACGAAGACGGTGCTGACGGACTGGTCCTGGTAGGCCGTGCCCCGGCTGACGCCCAGCTCGCCCATGCGGCGGAAGTCCCACAGGACGGCGCCCTTGGTGCCGTGGACCTCGAAGCCGTAGTTGTTCTGCTCGCCGACGGCGACCCGGCTCGCCTCCAGGACGCCCCTCGCGCCGGAGGCGAAGCGGAGCAGGCAGTTGACGTAGTCCTCGTTCTCGACGGGGCCGAGTTCCCCTCCGGTCGCGCGGGTGTGACCGGCGGTGGCGCCGGTGGGGCGGGCCCGTTCGGGGACGAAGATCGCGGTGTCGGCGGTGAGGGCGGTGATGTCGCCGAGGAGGAAGCGGGCGAGGTCGACGCCGTGCGAGGCGAGGTCGCCGAGGACGCCGCTGCCGCCGCGCTCACGCTCGTACCGCCAGGTCAGGGCACCCTCGGGGTGGGCGGCGTAGTCGCTGAAGAGGCGGACGCGGACATGGGTGACGGTGCCGATCTCACCGGCGGCGATCAGCTCGCGGGCGTACGCGACGGCGGGGGCGTTGCGGTAGTTGAAGCCGACGGTGCCCTGAACGCCGGCCTTCGCGACCGCGTCGGCGACGGCGCGGGCGTCGGCGGCGGTGAGCCCGACGGGCTTCTCGATCCAGATGTGCTTGCCCGCCTCGGCCATGGCGACGCCGATCTCGCGGTGCAGGAAGTTCGGCGCGGTGATGCTCACGGCGTGCACGCGCGGGTCGGCGGCCACCTCACGCCAGTCGCGGGCGGTGGTCGCGAACCCGAACCGCTCGGCTGCCTCCTCCGCCCGGCCGGGCACGTCCTCGACGACGGTGACCAGCTCGGGGCGTACGGGAAGCCGCGGGAAGTGGTGCGGCACGCGCGCGTACGCCTGGGTGTGCACCCGCCCCATCCAGCCGAACCCCACGACGGCGACACCGAGCGCACTCACCATGACTGCCCTTCTTCGGACCCACCGGACCGGCTTTGGACCGTTCCAGAACATACGCCGTTCACCTTGGAGCGAGCCTCCGCAGCTGTCAAGCCCTTTGACAACCGCATCGGCTCTGTGGAACGGTCCACACCATGAGACCTCCGACGATCCGCGATGTCGCCGAGCGCGCCGGCGTGTCGAAGTCCCTGGTCTCGCTGGTGCTGCGCGGCTCCGAGCAGGTGCGCCCCGAGAAGCGGGAGGCCGTGCTGGCGGCCGTGGACGAGCTGGGCTACCGGCCCAACGCGGCCGCGCGCAGCCTGAGCGAACGCCGGACCCGTACGGTCGGCGTCCTCCTGAACGACATGCGCAACCCCTGGTTCGTGGAGCTGCTGGACGGTCTGAACTCCCGGCTGCACGACAACGGTCTGCGCATGCTGCTGGCCGACGGCCACCTCAACCGGCGTCTCGGGGAGGATCTCACCCGGACCTTCACCGAGCTGCGGGTCGACGGTCTGATCGCGGTCGGCACCCTGCCCCCTTCGGAGGCGCTGCGCGCGGCGGCCGCGCAGGTGCCCACGGTGGTCGCCGGGGCCCGTGAGCCGACGCTCCCCCATGTCGATGTCGTCGCGGGCGACGACCAGTCGGGCGCCCGGCTCGCCACCGAGCACCTCATCGCCCTCGGCCACCGGCGGATCGGACACATCGCGGGGGACGGTGTGGTCGGCGCGCTGCGCCGCCGCAGCTTCGAGACGGTCATGCGCGAGCACGGCCTGTCCGACCTGGCGGCCGTCGAGCGCGGCGACCTGACGGAGGAGGGCGGCTACCGCGCCACGGTCCGGCTCCTCAGCGCCCCCGAACGCCCCACCGCGGTCCTGGCGTTCAACGACATGTCCTGCGTCGGCGCCCTCTCCGCCGCCGAGGAACTGGGCCTGAGGGTGCCGCGCGACCTGTCCCTGGTCGGCTACGACAACACCTATGTCTCCCGGCTGCGCCATCTGTGGCTCACCACTGTGGACAACGCCAGCCACGACGTCGGCCGCCGCGCCGCCCAGTGCCTCCTGGACCGCATCGCCGACCCCACCCGTCCGGCCCGAGTCGTCCTGACCACCCCGACCTTGGAGATCCGCGGCACGACGAGCCCGCCGGCGGGACGCTGAGCCGCACGACGTGCGGGCCAGCGAGCCGGTGCGTCCGCCAGGAGCAGCGGGAGGCCGGGTCCGCCCACGGCCTCGGGTGAGGCCCCCCACATACTCGTCGGGAACCGAACCGGTGGTTCCGCGGATCTCCAGTGCGGAGGCGCCGGAGCAACTGGTTCACTCCGGACGCACGGCACTTGACGGGATGGAAGGCGGGACATGGCCGACGGGATGGGGGCGAGACCCGGGGCGGACGGCTTCGCGGCGCCGGCGGACGTGGATCCGCCGCGGGTGGGGCGGTACCGGATCGTCGCGCGGCTCGGCGAGGGCGGTATGGGGCGGGTGTACCTGGGCCGGTCGCCGAGCGGGCGCGCGGTGGCGGTGAAGGTGGTGCGGCCCGATCTCGCCCAGGACCCCGACTTCCGGCGCCGGTTCGCCCGTGAGGTGGGCGCGGCCCGCAAGGTCAACGGGTTCTTCACCGCCGGGGTCGTCGAGGCCGACCCCGAGGGGTCACCGGCGTGGCTGGCGACGGCGTACGTGCCCGGTGTCTCCCTCGGTGAGGCGGTCGTCCGGCACGGGGCATGGCCCGAGGACGCGGTGCTGGCGCTCGCGGCAGGGCTGGCCGAGGCGTTGGAGGCGATCCATGGCGCGGGAGTGATCCACCGGGATCTGAAGCCGTCGAACGTCCTGCTGGCGGCGGACGGGCCACGCGTGATCGACTTCGGGATCTCGGCCGCCACCGACTCCGGTGCCAGCAGGCTCACCCAGCCCGGCATGCTGATCGGCACGCCCGGCTTCATGTCGCCCGAGCAGCTCACCGGCAAGCCCGTCGGCCCGGCCAGTGACGTCTTCGCCCTGGGCGGGGTGCTGGCGTTCACCGCGGCGGGCCGGAGCGCCTTCGGTACCGGCGCGGCCGAGGCCCTCAACTTCCGTGCCGTGTACGAGGAACCGGACCTGGACGCGCTCCCGGCCCGGGTGCGGGCCCTGGTCGCCGACTGCCTGGCCAAGGATCCCGGCGAGCGCCCCACCGTCGGCGCGCTGCTGGACCGGCTGGCCGAGGAGCGGTGGGGACAGGACGCCCACCAGGACGCGCACGAGGTCGGCTGGCTGCCCGGTCCGGTCGCCGCCGATGTCCGTGCGCGCGCCACGGCACCTCAGGCGCCGGTACCGGCGACGCCCGATCCGCGGCTGCTGCTGTGGTCCTCCCGGGCCGCGGGGCCGACCGGCCCGGCGGCCCCGCACGTCGAACCGCCACGGCAGTCCACCGCCCCGGACGCGCCCGCCCCGCATCCTCCACGGGGACACGAGCACCCGCAGGACGCCACGGCGCCAGGGCACCCTCAGGACGCCGCGGCACCACGGCACCCTCAGGACACCACTGCGCCACGACCCGGACGGCAGACCGGGCTCTCCCGGAGGCGGCTCCTGCTCGGCCTCGCCGGAGCGGGCGTCGCCGGGGCCGGGTACACGACGTGGCGGCTCCTCGACGGCACCGAGCGCCGCCCGGGGCAGCGGCTGTGGACGTTCTCCACCGGCAAGACGGTCAACTCGACACCGGCGGTGGCCGGCGGGGTCGTCTACATCGGCAGCGACGACCGCCGTCTGTACGCGCTGGACGCGGCCACGGGCAAGAAGCGCTGGGCGTTCGAGACGGGTGACCGGGTCCAGTCGTCGCCGGCCGTGGTGGACGGGGTCGTCTACGTCGGCAGCGGCGACGGCCTGCTGTACGCGGTGGACGCGGTCACCGGCAAAAGGCGGTGGCAGTACCCGGCGGGCGCGATTCACTCGGCACCGGTGGTGGTGGACGGGATCGTCTACACCGGCAGCGCGGACGGGCTGCACGCCGTGGACGCGGCCACGGGCGAGAAGCGCTGGACGGCGCTCACGCCCAGCTATGTGGACACCATGCCGGCCGTGGTCGACGGGGTCGTCTACGTCGGCAGCGGCGACGGCCTGCGGGCAGTGGACGCGGCGACCGGCACGGAACGATGGTCGGCGCTCACGGACCACACCTTCTCCTCGTCGCCGGCGGTGGCGAAGGGGCGTGTCTACATCGGCGGCATCGACGGGCTGTACTGCGTGAACGCCTCCGACGGCATGGAGTACGACGATTTTCCGGGCGGGGGCCCCGTCGGCTCCTCCTCGCCGACGGTCGCCGACGGGGTGGTCTACGTCGGTGGCGACAGTGGCGACCTGTACGGAGTCGACGCCGTCACCGCCAAGCAGCGCCTGAAGTTCCCGACGGCGGACAGTGTCGACTCACAGCCGGCGGTGGTGGACGGCGTCCTCTACTTCGGCAGCGACGACGGCAACCTGTACGCGGTGGACGTCGAGACTACCGAACAGAGGTGGCGGTTCTCGGCGGGCGACAGCATCGACAGCTTCTTCACGCCCTCGTCGCCGGTGGTGACCGACGGCGTGCTCTACATCGGCGACTACGCGGGCAAGGTCTACGCGATAGCGGTCTGAGCCGGCGGGAGCCGACCGCAGGGGTGACAGCACCCGTCCCGGCCGTCACGCGGCCCCGAACGTCACGCGGTCCCGTCGAGCGGGTGGGCTCCCGCTGCCAGCAGCAGTGCCGCCGTCTCCGGGTGGGGGCCGTGCTCCGCCCAGTAGAGCGGGGGGCGGCCCGTGCCGTGGTCCTCGCGGAGGTTGGGGTCGGCGCCGTGCGCGAGGAGTTCGCGCACGGTGTCCGTGTGGCCCCAGCAGGCGGCCCCGCACAGCGGCGTGCCTTCCGCGCCGTGCCCGCTCTCGGTGTCGGGCGGGGCGCCGGCGGCCAGCAGCCGGCGGACCGTGTCGGACGCCCCGTGCACGGATGCCGCGTACAGCGGTGTCGTACCGTCGGCGTCGGCCGTCGCGGGGCAGGCACCGGCCCGGAGCAGCACGTCGACCGTGGCGGTGTCACCGACCGACGCGGCCCGGACGAGACGTACGGACAGCTTCTTCTGCCGCCTTCTGTTCACTGCTCCCCCAGCCCACGCGACGAGTTCGGGCCTCACCCCATCACACGCCCTCCTGGGAGGCGACCTCTTTTCCGCGCGCTGCCGCCACCCCGGCTCCCTTGGTGGCCCCGCGTACGTCGATCGCGGTGAGGGCGAGGGCCAGCAGTCCGGGGACGAGGAACGCCAGGGGCAGCAGCATCCAGGCGCACAGGGCGGCCGTCAGCACGGCCAGGACCACCAGGGCGCTGCCGCCCGGGTCGCGCACGGCGTCGTGGGCGGCCCCGCGTACCGCGCCGGGCCAGTCGACGGCGGACTCGGGGCGGGCGCAGGCCCGCAGGCCGACCACGGCGGCGCAGACGCCGACGGCGGCGACCGCCAGGCCGAGGGCGGGGCCGCCGGGCAGGCCCGCGGAGACCAGCGCCAGGTCGACGAGGAGGAGGCCGAGACCGGCGAGGGTGACGAGCCCGGCGGCGACGTCACCGGACCGCAACCGCCGCCGCAGCCCGCCGAGGAACCGCCGGGCGGTCACCGGCCGCCCGTCGCGTACGCCCCGCAGCACCTCGCAGGCCGTGGACAGCGCGGCGGGCAGCGTCACCAGCGGCAGGCTCACCACCGCCACGGCGACGCCGACGGCCAGCACATCGGCGAACAGCGACATCCTCGGTCCGAAGATCTCGCCCGGCTCGCGGTCGGTCCGCATCGCGCTCACCCCTTGATCCCGGAGTTGGCCATGCCCTCCACCAGGAACCGCTGGAAGGCGAGGAAGAACAGCACGATCGGCAGCAGCGCGATGACCGACATGGCGAACATCGGGCCGAACGCTGAGGTGCTCGACGCGTCCACGAAGGACCTGAGCGCCAGGGTCAGGGTGAACTTCTCCGGGGAGAAGAGGTAGATCAGCTGGGTGAAGAAGTCGTTCCAGGTCCAGATGAACGTGAAGATGGCGGTGGTGATCAGGGCCGGGCGCGTCAGCGGCAGGATCACCAGGAAGAAGCTCCGGAACGGTCCACAGCCGTCGATCCTGGCCGCCTCCTCCAGTTCCCTCGGCAGTCCCCGCATGAACTGCACGATGAGGAAGACGAAGAACGCCTCGGTGGCCAGGAACTTCGGCAGGATCAGCGGCCAGTAGGTGTTCACCATGCCGAGCTGGTTGAAGATGATGTACTGCGGGATCAGCACCGCGTGGTGCGGCAACATGATCGTCGCGATCATGAAGGCGAAGAGCGGTCCACGGAAGCGGAATCGAAGGCGGGCGAAGGCGTACGCCGCGAGGGAGCAGGACAGGACGTTCCCGAGGACCGCGCCGGTCGCGATCAGCAGGGAGTTGCCGAGCAGCCTGCCGACCGAGACGTCGTTGACGCCTTCCAGGGCGGTCTCGTAGTTGGACCATTCCAGACGGCCGGGCAGCAGGTCGAGGCTCGCGATGACCTCGTCCGCCGGTTTCACCGAGGTCGCGAGGAGCCAGGCCAGCGGGTAGAGCATGATCAGCAGGGCGGCCAGGCACGCTGCGTGCAGGGCCAGGCGCCGCCAGGCGAAGGGCCCGCGTGCGGTGGCGGTGGCGGGCGTTGTCGTGGTGGTGGTCATCGGTCCCCCTCGGAGGCGTAGAAGACCCAGGAGCGGGACGTGCGGAACAGGACGGCGGTGACCACGCCGATGGCGAGCAGCAGGGCCCAGGCCATGGCGGAGGCGTAACCCATGTGGGAGGCGACGAAGCCGCGGTCGTAGAGGTAGAGCGTGTAGAAGAGGGTGGAGTCGGCGGGGCCGCCCTTGCCCGCGCTGATCGCGAAGGCGGGGGTGAAGACCTGGAAGGCCTGGATGGTCTGGAGGACCACGTTGAAGAAGATCACCGGTGACAGCATCGGCACGGTGATCGACAGGAACCGGCGCCATCGCCCGGCGCCGTCGACCTCGGCCGCCTCGTACAACTCCCCCGGGATCTGCTGGAGTCCGGCGAGGAAGATGACCATCGGGGCGCCGAACTGCCACACCGTCAGCAGGGCCACCGCGAGCAGCGCCCAGCCGGGCTTGTTGACCCAGCCGCCGGTGCCGAGCAGCTGGTCGACCGTGCCGCCGTCGTTGAAGATCGCCCGCCAGACGAGGGCGATGGACATGGAGGCGCCGAGGAGGGACGGGGCGTAGAACGCGGACCGGTAGAAGGCCTTGCCGTGCCGCATGTTCTTCAGGGCCAGTGCCACGACGAGGGCGAGGGCCAGTTGCAGGGGGACGGCGATGACGACGTACGTGAGGGTCGCCCCGACCGAACGCCAGTAGCGGGGGTCCTCGGTGAACATCTGCGTGTAGTTGCGCAGGCCCACCCAGTTGGGCGCGTCGAACAGGTCGTAGTCGGTGAAGGAGAGGTAGAGCGACACGGCCATCGGGAGCAGGGTGAGGACGCAGGCGCCCAGTACCCACGGGGAGAGGAACACCCAGGCGGCGCCCTCGCGTCGGGGCCCGCGGGCGGGCCTGGCGGGGGGTGCGGCGCCCTCGCCCCGTACGGTCGTCGGCATCTGTGTGGTGGTCATGACCTCAGCTCCGCCTTCGCCTCGGTGAGGTAGTTCTCGGCGGCCTCTCGGGGGGACATCCGCTCGTACGACACCTGGTCGTAGTCGCGTTGGAAGGTGGTCTGCAGGGCGCTGTCACCGGAGGGGGGCGCCTGGGGCGGCGCCTTCAACTCGCCCTCCAGGGAAGCCTGGTAGTCGTAGATGGTCCGGTCGAAGTCCTTGAGGTCCGGCGCGATCTCCTCGCGGAGGGTCTCGTTGACGGGGATGCCGCGGGTGGCGCCGAGGATCTTCGCGGCCTCGGGGTCGTTCAGCATGAAGTCGACGAGGCGGACGGACTCCTCGGGGTGACTCGTGTCGGCGGCCACGCCCATGAACATCGACGGCTTGAAGTACTGGCCGGGTGTGCCGTCCTCGCCCGAGGGCATCGGCGCGAGCGTGACCTCGCCGTCGGGGAGGAGCCCGAGGTAGCCGCTGGCCGGGGCGTCCCAGTTGTTGTCGGACAGGGCCCTGCCGCGGCCGAGCGGGGTGTTCTCCACCGTGCCGTCGAGCTGGGTGGTCTCCTCGGCGGGCGAGACGGCGCCCTCCCGGCGCAGCCGGTCGGTGAACGTCCAGTAGCGGGTCAGGTCGTCCGCCGTGAAGCCGAGTCGCCGGTCCTCGGTGTAGAGGGCCTTGCCGCGGCCGCGCAGCCAGACCTCGAAGGCGTCCTCGCTCCAGCCGGGGTCCGTGCCGCCCGGCCGCCCGGTCTTCCGCGCCAACTCCCGCATGGTGTCGGCCCAGTCGTGCCACGTCCAGCCCTCGCGGGGCGCGGCGACCCCGGCCGCCTTCCACTGCTTCGCGTCGTACACGACGGTCTCGGTGCCGCGGGCCTGGGGAATCGCGTACTGCCTGCCGTCGACCTTCCCGGTGGCGAGGAGCCCGGTGTCGAACGCGTCGGTGTCGAGGGCGGCCCGCTGCTCGGCGAAGTCCAGCAGGACGCCCCCGGAGGCGTACTGGTCGATCATGCGGTAGTCGAGCTGCATGACGTCGGGCGCGTCACCGCCGGCGGCCTGGGTCGCCAGCTTCTGCTTGTAGGCGTCGTAACCGGAGAACGAGGTCTGCACCTCGATCCCGGGGTGCTTCTTCTCGAAGAGGTCGACGGCCTGCTGGGTTCTCGCCGCCCGGTCGGGGTTGCCCCACCAGGTGTAGCGCAGGACGACCTTGCCGCCGCCGCCCGACTCCTCCGCGCCCGAGCAGCCGCCGAGCACCGCGCACAGAGCGAGGACCACGGCCGTCGCGGAGGACTTCCTTGTCCTGTTTCCGGGCATGAGTGGGTCACCTCTTTCACTAGAAAGCGCTTCCACCCCCCGTACGAGACCCTAGGGAAGGTCCGGATGTCACAACAAGACCCCTGCACCGTCTCCGTGGGCCGCCGCCGGGCCGCCGTCGTCGGACTCGGCGCCCGCGCACGGATGTTCACCGAGGCGCTGACGGGGCCCTTCGCGGACCGGATCGACCTCGTCGGCCTCTGTGACACCAACGCGCACCGCATGGCCGTCCACAACACCTGGATCGCCGCCGACCACCCCGGCCGGGCGCCCGTACCGGCCTACGCCGCCGGGGAGTTCGAGGACATGCTGCGGCGCGAGCGGGTCGACCTGGTGGTGGTGTGCGGCGTGGACCGGTCCCACGACCACTACATCGTGCGGGCCCTGGAGGCGGGCTGCGACGTCGTCACCGAGAAGCCGATGACCACCGACGCCGGGCGCGCCCGCCGCATCCTGGACGCGCGCCGCCGGACGGGCCGCGAGGTGCGGGTCGCCTTCAACTACCGCTACAACCCGGTGCACTCGGCCGTTCGGGAGCTGCTCGCGAGCGGTGAGATCGGCGAGGTCGGCTCGGTGCACTTCGAGTGGCTGCTCGATCTGCGGCACGGCGCCGACTACTTCCGCCGCTGGCACCGCGACAAGGCGAACTCCGGCGGGCTGCTGGTCCACAAGTCGACCCACCACTTCGACCTGGTCAACTGGTGGCTCGGCACCCGCGCCGAGACGGTCTTCGCCCAGGGCGGCCTCTTCTTCTACGGCGACGAGGCGGGCCGGCGCCGAGGACTCGCCCGCGACTACGACCGCGCCCACGGCTCCCCGGCCGCCGAGGGCGACCCCTTCGCCCTGCGCCTCGAGGACTCCCCCGTCCTCAGCGCGCTCTACCTGGACGCCGAGCGGGAGGACGGCTACCACCGCGACCGGAACGTCTTCGGGCCCGGCGTCACCATCGAGGACGACATGGCGGTCCTCGTGCGGTACGCGTCCGGGGCGACCCTGACGTACCACCTGACGGCGTACGCGCCCTGGGAGGGCTACCGCATCGCCTTCAACGGCAGCGAGGGCCGTCTGGAGCTGCTGGTGGAGGAGTCGACGTGGACCCGCCCGCACGTCCGGGTCACCGGGGCGAGCCCCGTCCTGCACGGCACGGAGACCGGCGACGGGGCCGGACGGACCGAGCTGCTCGTACGGCGGTTCTGGGAGCGGCCGCGTGAGGTGAGGGTCGCGACGGGCGAGGGCGGGCACGGCGGCGGGGACGTACGGATGCTGGCCGACCTGTTCGGTGACCGCGTCCCCGACGGGCTGGGCCGCGCCGCGGACGCGGTGGACGGGGCGAGGTCCCTGGTGACGGGGCTGGCGGCGAACCGGTCACTGGTGACGGGGGCGCCGGTGGCCGCGCGGGAGGTGCTGGACGTGTGAGTCGACCAGGGCTCTTCTGACGGATCTCCGTGGGAGTCGCGGTGATCCGAGGTCCCCTTAGGGCGATGACCTGTCCGCCGTCGGGGTAGCCAGCCCGTTCCCCGCCCGGCGGGGTCACCAGACGAGGTCGAGGCTCTCCGGGGAGCGGTGGATCAGGGTCGGCCGCATGACGATCCGTTGGTCGTCCGCGAGGCGCAGCCCCGGGAGCCGGCGGGTCAGGAGCTCCAGGGTGATGCGGAGTTGTTCGCGGGCGAGGGTGGAGCCGGGGCAGGCGTGGACGCCGAGGCCGAAGGAGAGATGACGGGCGGCGGCGGTGCGGGTGATGTCGAAGTCGTCGGGGTCCGGGTGGCGGGAGCCGTCGCGGTTGGCGCCGCCGAACGCGAGGAACACCGGGGAGCCGGCGGGCAGTTCGGTGCCCGCGAGGGTGACGGCCCGGGTGGTGACCCGGCGGAAGCCCTGGAGGGCCGTGTCGTACCGGGCGGCCTCCTCGATGGCGGCCGGGATGCGGTCGGGGTGGGCGCACAGCAGCTCCCACTGGCGGGGGTGGCGCAGGAGGTGCAGAAGGGTCGTGCCGATGAGGGCCGTGGTCGTCAGATGCCCGGCGATGAGCAGGTTCTGAAGATGGGCGACCAGCTCATGACGCTGATCGAGCGTCAGTTCGCCGTCGCCCGGCCCGGCGACGGAGGTGATGAGGTCGGTGACCAGGTCCTCACGGGGGTCGGCGCGGCGGGCACGGACGAACGCGTCGACGCGGTGGGACATCGCCACCACGTCCTCGGCGGCGGCGATCTGCTCGGCCTCCGTCAGGGGCCGGAAGAGCAGTTCCTCGAGCCGGTGACCGCCGTGCACCAGGGCCGGTACGTCCGCCGGGTCGAACCCGACGAGGCGCCCGATGACGTCGCCGGGCAGCTTCCCGGCGTAGGCGGCCATCAGTTCGACCCGGCCGTCCTTCTCGAAGCCGTCGAGGAGCGCGGCGGCCCGCTCGGCGGCGTACGGGAGGACGGCGCCGACCCGCGCGGGCGACAGGCCGCGCGCGATGGGTGCCCGAAGCGCCTGGTGCGGGGCCCCGTCGGCGGTCACGACGACCGGACGGCCGCCGAAGCCGCCGGCCAGCACGGCCAGGGCGGCGGGCGCGGGCATCACGTCGGGGCGCAGCGCGTTGGCCGACGAGAAGTCCTCCGGCCGCCGCAGCACCTCCCGCACGTCCGCGTCCCGGACCACCAGCCACGAGTCCAGCTCCGGCACATAGGTGAGCCCCTCCGCCGCCCGCGCCCGCGCGTAGTGCGGATACGGATCCCGCTGCAACTCGTCGAGCCTGGCGTGCAGTTCACGGTCCACGGGGGTGCACCTTCCGGCCGGGGCGGGACGTGCGGACGGGGCTCATGCTGCCGTACGCGGGGTGGCGGCGGTAGGTCCCGCGCGGCTTGCCTGCTCGCGTCCGGTAGCGCGGGCAGTGGTCGTTCGTGGGGCGGGGACGGTGGGATGCGTCCGCCGTGTCCCCGATTGTTCACCTACGATCGGCTTCGTGGTCCTCTTCTCCCTCGAACGCCTCTCCAGCCTCCCCACCGACCTGGCCTGGCAGCGTCTCACCGACTGGCATCGCCACGCCGACGTCGTCCCCCTGACCCGGGTCACCGTCCGCACTCCTCCCCCGACCGCCGAGGGCACGGTCTTCGTCGCCCGCAGCGGTGTCGGCCCCCTCGCCTTCGACGATCCGATGGAGGTGGTGGTGTGGCAGCCGCCGGAGAGCGGGGGTGCGGGGCGGTGTCGGCTCGTCAAGCACGGGTCCCTGGTGAAGGGCTGGGCCGAGATCGAGGTCCGTCCCTACGGCGACGTCGTGGGAGCCGGACCCGACTCCGCCTCCATGCCCGTCGCTTCGCGTGTCCTGTGGCGCGAGGAACTGCGCGTCCACCGGCTGCCGGGCTTCTGCGACCGGCCCCTCGGGTGGGTGTCCCGGCGGATGTTCGGGCGCGCGATGGACGGGCTGTTGGAGGAGACGCCCTCCGGGCGCTGAGCACCTCCAGGGGTTCGTACTCGACCGTGCGACCGGCTGCCGAAGGCGTCCCACGTCGCCGCGAGCAGGGTCAAGAGGCGCTCCAGTGGGGGTCGCGGCCGAGGTGGCGCAGGAGGACCGCCACGTCGTCGTCGCCCTCGTCGGGGGTCAGGGCCGCGGCGTACGCGCCGTAGGGGCGGAGCGGTTCGACGATCTCCTTGGCGACCTTGAGGAGGGGGCGGGCCAGCTCTGGGGTGAGCGGTGACGGTCCGCCCGTCGCCCGGGCGATGTCCCAGGCGTGGACCGCCGCGTCCAGGCCGCACGCCGCCGAGCCGGACCACGGGGACAGCTTGTGCGGCGGTACCGGCACGGGCACCTCGGCGGCGTCCCGGTCGGCCCCCGCCCACGCCTTCGCCGCGCGGGCCAGGGCGTCCTCCAGGAACGCCACCGGGTCCGCCCCCTCCAGGTCGCCCGACGGGGCGAACGGGTCGAAGTCGGGGCCGGGTTCGCCGGTCAGCGCGGCGGCGTAGCCGATCTGGTCGCCGACGGCGTGCTGGAAGACCTGGGTGACGGTCCATTCCGCGCAGGGCGTCGGCAGGTGCCAGCCGTCGGCGGGGACGGCGCGGACCGCCGTGCGCAGTGCCTCGTGGGAGGCGTCCAGGACGTCCCAGCCGCTGGAGGTCATGTCATCGCTCATCAGGGGTTCCCCGTTCGTGGTGCCGTCATCGTGGTCAGTGGTGCGGGGTGCTGTCGCGGGGGGTGGCGAGGCCGTCCCGGCGGTCGCGGTCGCCGTCACCCGTCGTGCTGAGGAGGGTGTCGCAGATCTCGCGGAGCTTGTCGGTGGCCTGCTTGGAGAACAGGCCGCACAGGCCGGCTATGCCGGAGAAGCCGTACGGGTTGGTGGCGCCGGCGCCGGAGCTGCCGGCGAAGAGGCCGCCGCGCAGCAGCAGGTAGACGAGGAGCGCGAGGGCCACACCGATGCCGGCGCGCAGCAGGTACCACCAGAGCCAGCTGGCGTAGAGCCGCCGGTTGCCGACGTACGTCGCGAACGAGGTGGCCGCGTGGACGAAGCTGCCGAGCGCGCTGCACACCACCACGGCCAGCAGCATCGCCGTGTCCGCGGTCAGCGCCCAGTTCCCGAAGCCGAACGGTGACCAGCGGGCGGTGGCCGCGGGGTCCGCCCCCGGTTCGACCGTCGCCAGGACCACCGGCCACAGGGTCACGAGGGCGCCGCAGACGAAGACCACGTCGACGAGGAGGAAGAGGCCGAGCAGGGTGGTCGCGGGTGTCGACAGCCGACGCTCGTCGCGGGTTCCGTCGGCTCCCCCGCCGGCCTCGCCGTCGCCGGGGCCCGCGCCCGTGCCACCGTCGCCGCCGTCCAGGCCGGTGGCGCCGTCGGGACCCTCGTCCATGCCGGTGGTGCCGTCGGGGCCCTCGTCCATGCCCTCGCCCGCGCCGTGCCCCGTGCTCACCGTGCTCAACTGGCCGCCCCCGTCGTGCTGTTGCCGTGTCACCGACGGTCAACCCTGCCGTCCGGGCGGTCAAGTCACAAGTCGGGGGAAGCCTGAAGGGGCGTCAGGACACCCTCAGGCTCTGCACGTCCGCCGGGTTCGACGACGGGCCGTCGTGGTGGATCGGCGTGTGCGCGCCCGTCAGGGGGACCCCGGTGCCGCCGCGTCGGTGGGCGACGATCTCGGAGGCGATGGACAGGGCCGTCTCCTCGGGGGTGCGGGCGCCGAGGTCCAGGCCGATGGGTGAGCGGAGGCGGGCCAGCTCCAGGTCGGTGACGCCTTCCTCGCGGAGGCGTCGCTCACGGTCGAGGTGGGTGCGGCGGGAGCCCATCGCGCCGACGTAGGCGACGGGCAGGCGCAGGGCGAGACGCAGCAGCGGTACGTCGAACTTCGCGTCGTGGGTGAGGACGCACAGGACGGTCCGGGCGTCGACGTCCGTGCGCTCCAGGTATCGGTGCGGCCACTCGACGACGATGTCGTCCGCCTCCGGGAAGCGGGTGCGGGTGGCGAAGACGGGGCGGGCGTCGCAGACGGTCACGTGGTAGCCGAGGAACGTGCCGATCCGGACGAGCGCGGACGCGAAGTCGATGGCTCCGAAGACGATCATCCGGGGCGGTGGGACGGAGGACTCCACCAGAACCGTGAGCGGCGCTCCGCAACGTGAGCCCTGCTCTCCGATCTCCAGGGTGCCGGTGCGGCCGGTGTCCAGGAGGGCGCGGGCCTCGGCGACGACCGTGCGGTCCAGTTCGGGGTGGGCGCCGAAGCCGCCGTCGTACGAGCCGTCCGGGCGGACCAGCAGGGCCCGGCCGCGCAGGTCCGCCGGGCCGGAGACGATCCGGGCCAGCGCCGCCGCCCTGCCGCCCGCCGCCGAGGCGAGCGCGGCGGCGACCACCGGGCGGACGGGGTCGCCGGCCCGCACCGGGGTCACGAGGATGTCGATGATCCCGCCGCAGGTCAGGCCGACGGCGAAGGCGTCCTCGTCGCTGTAGCCGAAGCGTTCGAGGACCGGTTCGCCGTCCTCCAGCGCCTGTCGGCACAGCTCGTAGACGGCGCCCTCCACACAGCCGCCGGAGACCGAGCCGATCGCCGTGCCGTCGGCGTCCACCGCGAGGGCGGCGCCCGGCTGCCGAGGGGCGCTGCCGCCGACGGCAACCACGGTGGCCACGGCGAAGTCGCGCCCCTGCCCCACCCACCGGTGCAGCTCGTCGGCGATGTCCAGCATCTCTCGGTCTCCTCACGTACGACGGTTGCGCGGACGGTACCGGACGGCGGACCCGGACCTCGCCCGGCCGGTGCGCGCCCGGCCGGGGCTCAGTGCACGCCGAGCCAGCTCTCGATCGGGTCGAGCGCGAAGAAGACGACGAACACCGCCGTCAGGCCCCACATGAACGCGCAGATCTCCCGCGCCCGGCCCTGGGCGAGCTTGACGGCGACGTACGAGACGACTCCGGCCGCGACGCCCGCGGTGATGGAGTACGTGAACGGCATGATCACGACGGTCAGGAAGACGGGGACCGCGGTGGCGCGGTCGGACCAGTCGACGTGCCGGGCGTTGGTCATCATCATGGCGCCGATGACGACCAGGGCCGCCGCCGCGACCTCGCCGGGGACGATCGCCGTCAGCGGGGTGAAGAACAGACAGGCGGCGAAGAACAGTCCGGTGACGACCGAGGACAGCCCGGTACGGGCGCCCTCGCCGACGCCGGTCGCCGACTCGACGAACACGGTCTGGCCGGAGCCGCCCGCCACACCGCCGATCGCGCCGCCCGCGCCGTCGATGAACAGCGCCTTGGACAGGCCGGGCATCCGGCCCCTGTCGTCGGCGAGGCCCGCCTCCGTGCCCACGCCGATGATGGTGGCCATCGCGTCGAAGAACCCGGCGAGGACGAGGGTGAAGACGATCATGCCGACCGTCATCGCGCCGACGTCGCCCCAGCCCCCGAACTCGACGCGCCCGAACAGCGAGAAGTCCGGCATCGACACCGCGCTGCCGTGCAACTCCGGTGCGCCGCCCGCCCATTGCCTCGGGTCGATGACGCCGAGGGCGTTGAGGGCCACGGCGAGGACGGTGCCGCCGACGATGCCGAGCAGGATCGCGCCGGGGACACCACGGGCCTGGAGCATGAAGATCGCGAGGAGGGTGGCCGCGAAGAGCAGGACGGGCCAGCCGGCGAGTTCACCGGCGGGGCCGAGGGTGACGGGGGTCGCCTTGCCCTGGTGCACGAAGCCGGCCTTGTAGAAGCCGATCAGGGCGACGAACAGTCCGATGCCCATGGTGATCGCGTGCTTCAGGGCCAGCGGGATCGCTTTCATGATCATCTCGCGGAGGCCGGTGACGACCAGCAGCATGATGATCACGCCGTACATCACGCACATGCCCATCGCCTGCGGCCAGGTCATCCGCGGGGCGACCTGCGAGGCGATGACGCCGGAGACGGACAGGCCCGCGGCGAGGGCGAGCGGCACCCTGCCGACGAAGCCCATGAGGAGGGTGCTGACGGCCGCCGCGAGGGCGGTCGCCGTGATCAGTGCCTTCTGGCCGAGCGTGGCGCCAGCGGCGTCCGGGCCGGACAGGATGAGCGGGTTGAGCAGGAGGATGTACGCCATCGCCATGAAGGTGGTGACGCCGCCGCGGACCTCACGGGCGACGGAGGACCCTCGGGCGGTGATGTGGAAGTACCGGTCGAGTGGGGACCCGCCGGCGGGGACGCGGGGTTCCGCGGCCGCGTCGTCCGCTGACGCGTCGGTCTTCGGCTGGAGGGACTGCTGGGTCATGTGGGCCTGCTCCCAAGGTTCACAGGGGCCCCCGGACAGCGGAGTTGCGGTCACGGGATTTGGGAAGGTGCCCGACCCGGGGGACGGCCCGAGACGAACGGGGGTACTTCTGTCAGGCTCGGGGTGCGGGTGGGTGGGGGCTGGTCGCGCAGTTCCCCGCGCCCCTGGGCGGCATGGGTCGCGCCCGGCGCTTTCAAGGGCCGCAGGCCCTTGAGGGGCGCGGGGAACTGCGCGAGCAACCCCAGACCACCCGAGGTCGCCGAACAACCCGCACCCCCGAGCTCGTACGCGGCCGAACCGGACTCCTCCGCGGCCGAACCGGACTACGCCGTACCCGTCAGGTGTTCTGGGCGTACCGGCGTGCGGTTCAGTTCCAGGCCCGTCGCCGCCCGGATCGCCGCGAGGACGGCCGGGGTGGACGACAGGGTGGGGGCCTCGCCGATGCCGCGCAGCCCGTACGGCGCGTGGTCGTCGGCGAGTTCGAGCACATCGACGGGGATGGTCGGCGTGTCGAGGATCGTGGGGATGAGGTAGTCCGTGAAGGACGGGTTGCGGACCTTCGCCGTCTTCGGGTCGACGATGATCTCCTCCATGACGGCGATGCCGAGGCCCTGTGTCGTGCCTCCCTGGATCTGGCCGAGCACGGACAGCGGGTTGAGGGCCTTGCCGACGTCCTGGGCGCAGGCGAGTTCGACGACCTTCACCATGCCCAGCTCGGTGTCGACCTCGACGACGGCGCGGTGCGCGGCGAAGGAGTACTGGACGTGGCCGAAGCCCTGCCCGGTGCGCGGGTCGAAGGGTTCGGTCGGCCGGTGCCGCCACTGCTCCTCGATCTCGACGGCCTCGTCGCCGAGGACGTCCACCAGGTCGGCGAGCACCTCACCGGCGTCGGTGACGACCTTGCCGCCCTCCAGGAGGAGTTCGGCGGTGGCCCACGCGGGGTGGTACGTGCCGAACTTGCGGCGGCCCAGCTCCAGGACCTTCTCCCGGACCAGTTCGCAGGCGTTCTTCACGGCGCCGCCGGTGACGTACGTCTGGCGGGACGCGGACGTCGAACCGGCCGAACCGACCTGGGTGTCGGCCGGGTTGATGGTGACCTGGGTGACGCCCAGTTCGGTGCGGGCGATCTGCGCGTGGACGGTGATGCCGCCCTGGCCGACCTCCGCCATGGCCGTGTGGACCGTCGCGACCGGTTCGCCTCCGACGACCTCCATGCGCACCCGGGCCGTGGAGTAGTCGTCGAAGCCCTCGGAGAAGCCGACGTTCTTGATGCCGACGGCGTAGCCGACGCCGCGGACGACGCCCTCGCCGTGGGTGGTGTTGGACAGGCCGCCCGGCAGTTCCCGTACGTCCGCCGCCTCGCCCGCCGCGAGCCACTGCTGCTCGGGGGGCATGGGCATCGCCTTGACGCGGCGCAGGAGTTCGGCGACCGGGGCCGGGGAGTCGACGACCTGTCCGGTCGGCAGGGCGGTGCCCTGGGACATGGCGTTGAGGCGGCGGAACTCCACGGGGTCCATGCCGAGCTTCGCGGCCAGCTTGTCCATCTGGGCCTCGTACGCGAAGCAGGCCTGGACCGCGCCGAAGCCGCGCATCGCGCCGCACGGCGGGTTGTTGGTGTAGAGGGCGATGGCCTCGATGTCGACGTCGTCGATGACGTACGGGCCCGCGCCGAGGGAGGAGGCGTTGCCGACGACGGCCGGGGAGGCGGAGGCGTAGGCGCCGCCGTCGAGGACGATGCGGGCCTTGAGGTGGGTGAGTTTGCCGTCCTTGGTGGCCCCGTGCTCGTAGTGGAGCTTCGCGGGGTGGCGGTGGACGTGGCCGAAGAACGACTCGAAGCGGTTATAGACGATCTTGACGGGCTTGCCGGTGCGCAGGGCCAGCAGGCAGGCGTGGATCTGCATCGACAGGTCCTCGCGCCCGCCGAAGGCGCCGCCGACCCCGGCGAGCGTCATACGGACCTTGTCCTCGGGCAGGCCGAGCACGGGGGCGATCTGGCGCAGGTCGGAGTGGAGCCACTGGGTGGCGACGTAGAGGTCGACGCCGCCGTCCTCGGCGGGGACGGCGAGCCCGGACTCGGGGCCGAGGAACGCCTGGTCCTGCATGCCGAAGACGTACTCGCCCTCGACGATGACGTCCGCGCGTTCGCGGGCCTTCGCGACGTCGCCGCGGACGATGGGCTGGCGGTGGACGATGTTCGGGTGGGGGACGTGTCCGATGTGGTGGTCGGTGCGGTTCTCGTGGACGAGGATCGCGTCCGGCGCGGTCGCGGAGGCCTCGCCGGTGATGACGGGCAGTTCGCGGTACTCGACCTTGATCTTGGCGGCGGCGCGGCGCGCGGTCTCCGGGTGGTCGGCGGCGACGATCGCGACGGGCTCGCCGTGGTGGCGGACCTTGCCGTGGGCGAGGACCGGGGTGTCCCGGATCTCCAGGCCGTAGTTCCGCACGTCGGTCGGCAGGTCGTCGTACGTCATCACGGCGTACACGCCGGGGGTGGCGAGGGCCTCGCCGGTGTCGATGGAGACGATCTCGGCGTGGGCGACCGTGGAGCGCAGGATCTGGCCCCAGAGCATGTCCTCGTGCCACATGTCGGAGGAGTAGGCGAACTCTCCGGTGACCTTGAGGGTGCCGTCGGGGCGGAGGGTGGACTCGCCGATGCCGCCCTTGGTGCGGGAGCCCTGGGTGATGTTGGTGGGCAGGCCGGTGGTTCCCATGATCAGACCCCTTCGGACTGCCGGGCGGCCGCGAGGCGGACCGCGTCCATGATCTTCTCGTAGCCGGTGCAGCGGCACAGGTTGCCCGAGAGGGCCTCGCGGATGTCCGCGTCGGTCGGGTTGGGGTGGCGCTCCAGCATCTCGTCGGCGGCGACGAGCAGTCCGGGGGTGCAGAAGCCGCACTGGACGGCGCCGGCGTCGATGAACGCCTGCTGGACCGGGGAGAGTTCGGTGCCCTCGCCGGTCTGGGAGTCGGCGCCCCGGGCGGCCCAGTGCCGGGCCTCGTCGAGCGGGGTGCCGGCCGCGGTGTCCGCGGTGCCGCACGCGCCGGAGGCGCAACCGGCGTGCTCGGCGCGCTGCTTGGCGTAGTCGGCGAGGCCCTCGACGGTGACGACCTCGCGGCCCTCCACCTGCCCGGCGGCGACCAGGCACGCGCACACCGGGACGCCGTCCAGGCGGACGGTGCACGAACCGCACTCGCCCTGTTCGCAGGCGTTCTTGGAGCCGGGGAGCCCGAGGCGTTCCCTCAGGACGTACAGCAGGGACTCGCCCTCCCACACGTCGTCGGCCTCCTGCGGACGTCCGTTGACCGTGAAATTGACGCGCATCACGCCACTCCCTCCGTGCGGGCGGCGTTGCCGCGGTACGACTCCCAGGTCCACATGAGCGTGCGGCGGGCCATGACGCCGACGGCGTGCCGGCGGTAGCTCGCGGTGCCGCGGACGTCGTCGATGGGGTTGCAGGCGGCGGAGCACAGCTCGGCGAACTGCTTGGCGACCGACGGGGTGATGATCCTGCCGTTGTCCCAGAAGCCGCCCTCGTCGAGCGCCGCGTTCAGGAACTCCTCGGCGGCCCTGGCCCGGACGGGGGTCGGCGCGGCCGAGCCGATGCCGGTGCGGACGGTGCGCGTCGCGGGGTGCAGGGCCAGTCCGAAGGCGCACACGGCGATGACCATGGCGTTGCGGGTGCCGACCTTGGAGTACTGCTGCGGTCCGTCCGCCTTGTCGATGTGGACGGCGCGGATCAGCTCGTCGGGGGCGAGCGCGTTGCGCTTGACGCCGGTGTAGAAGTCGTCGATCGGGATGAGCCGGGAACCCCGTACGGATTCGACCTCGACCCGGGCGCCCGCTGCGAGGAGGGCCGGGTGGGCGTCGCCGGCCGGGGAGGCGGTGCCGAGGTTGCCGCCGACGCCGCCGCGGTTGCGGATCTGCGGGGAGGCCACCGTGTGCGAGGCCAGGGCGAGGCCGGGCAGCTCGGGCCGGAGGTGCTCCATGATCCGGGTGTAGGGGACGGAAGCGCCCAGGCGAACCGTCTCCTCGCCGACCTCCCACTCATAGAGGTCGCCGACCCGGTTCAGATCCAGCAGGTACTCGGGCCGACGGTGGTCGAAGTTGATCTCGACCATCACATCGGTGCCGCCGGCGATCGGCACAGCGGTGGGGTGCTCGGCCTTCGCGGCGAGCGCCTCCTCCCAGCTGGCGGGGCGAAGGAAGTCCATCTGACCGGCTCTCTTCTTCGTCTCAGTCGTCTCGGAGTGGTTCCGTTTGAGCCAGATCGTGTGCGGCGGGCCCGGCTCGTTCATGTGCTGTTCATGAGGGGTCGTCGCCAGTACACAGCGCTCTCCTCCGCCCCGGTCAGTCACGGAAACCATGAAGGAGTTGCCTGGCCAGGGGGCGTATCTTGTAGATTCGTATGAACGGAGGCCATCAGCAACCTCCTCGTTTTGCTCTGGAAACACACAGCACACACCCGGAGCCGGGCGGGTCGGTTTTCGAAAGTCCCAGGCCACGCCCCGGACGTGTCCCGGCCTTCCGTAACCACCCTCCTCCGGAAGCCACCGGGGCGCCCCCCGGGCGAACCGACCATAGATTTCGAGACAGGAACGGCGGCGACGAGAATGCGCCTGCGCGCACTGCTGGACACCGACGCGCTGGGTCTGCGGCTGCTCGGCGGCGAGGACGAGCTGAATCGCACCGTGCGGGGTGTGATGACCACCGACCTGCGGGACCCCAGCCGCTACCTCTCCGGCGGCGAGCTGGTGCTCACGGGTCTCGCCTGGCGCCGTGACGCCACCGACTCCGAGCCCTTCGTACGGATCCTCGTCGGCGCCGGTGTCACCGCCCTGGCGGCGGGTGAGGCCGAGCTGGGCGACGTCCCCGAGGATCTCGTCGTGGCCTGCGCCCGGCACCGGCTGCCGCTGCTGGCGGTCAACGAGTCGGTGGCCTTCGCGACGATCACCGAGCACGTCGTGCGGCAGGTCTCCGGCGAACGCGCCGGGGACCTGGCGGCCGTGGTGGACCGCCACCGCCGGATGATGACGTCCGGCCCGGCGGGCGGCGGCCCGGACGTCGTCCTCGATCTGCTCGGCTCCGACCTGGACCTGCGGGCGTGGGTCCTCTCCCCCACCGGCCGTCTCATCGCGGGCCCCAAGGTCGGGGGGCCCGCTCTGCCCGCCGAGCTGTGCGCGCGGCTGGCCGGCGAACACCTGGCGGCGGCGCGCACCGGGCGGCGCGGGCCGTACCGGGTGGGCGTGGGCACGACCACGTACTCCCTGTTCCCCATCGGCGGCGCGGGCCGTTCCGGGAACACCGCCCGTGATGTGCGCGAGACGGTGCTGTCCGACTGGCTGCTCGCCGTCGAGGCCGACGCCGGGGACTGGCCCGCCGAGCGGCTCGACCTGCTGCACGGCGTCACCCAGCTGATCGCCGTCGAGCGGGACCGCCGCGACGCGGCCCGCACGGTACGGCGCCGGCTCGCCCAGGAGGTCCTGGAACTGGTGCAGGCGGGTTCGGCACCCGCCGAGATCGCGGCCCGGCTGCGGGTCGCCGCGCCGGTGCTCCTGCCCGGCCTCGGGGCGGCCCCGCACTGGCAGGTCGTCGTGGCGCGGGTCGAGTGGGAGGAGCAGGGCCCCGCGGCCGACACCGGCGGCGGCCGGCGGGCGGGCGGGATCGACGGGGGGCCGGTGGCGCAGGCGCTGCTGGAGGAGATCCTCGTGGACCCCCTGGCGACCGGCCCCGAGCAGTCGGACCGGATCGCCGTCGCCCACACGGGTGATGAGGCCATCGCGCTCGTCCCCCTGCCCGCCGTCTCCACGGAGCACGACGGCTCCGAGTCCGGCATCCACGCCGACACCCTCCTCGCCGCCGTACGGGACCCGCTGTCGGCCGGCCTCGACGGCGACGGGCGGCTCACCCTCGGTGTCAGCGCGTCCGTGCACTCGGCGGAGGGCCTGCGGGGCGCCCTGGAGGAGGCCCGGCACGCCCGCCGGGTGGCGGCGGCCCGCCCCGGCCGGGTCTGCGCGGCCGGCCACCAGGAGCTGGCCTCCCACGTCCTGCTGCTGCCCTTCGTCCCCGACGACGTCCGCCGCGCCTTCACCGCCCGGCTCCTGGACCCGTTGCGCGACTACGACCGCCGCCACCGCGCCGAGCTGATCCCCACCCTGGAGGCGTTCCTGGAGTGCGACGGCTCCTGGACCCGCTGCGCGGCCCGCCTCCACCTGCACGTCAACACGCTGCGTTACCGGGTGGGCCGTATCGAGCAGTTGACGAGCCGGGACCTGTCCCGGCTGGAGGACAAGCTGGACTTCTTCCTGGCGCTGCGGATGAGTTAGCGCCCACGGGCGGCGAGTTGGCGCCGACGGCGCGAGGGCCCGGGGGTGGTGGACGAAGATCGATGTGCGCCCCTCCGCACCCCATGACTTTGTGAATTCTTTCACCCACCCTCTTGGCCAGCCCGGCCATTCGTGCTGAGATGCGGCCACCAACTCAAAGCTCAACGGTGTGCTCGGGGAGGGCAACGTGGCGCATACCGCCATGTCTGGTAACGGAACGACCGCCGGCGACGATCCACTCCAGACCGCGGTATGGCGCCTGCGTTCACGAGCCTGCTGGGTGGACGCGGCCGCCCTCATCGACCCCGTCACCCCACAGGCCGCGCTGCAGCGCACCGCGCTCCTCGTCGAACGCTGCCTCTACACCGAGCAGGGCTGGGAGGAGGCCGAGGACGCGCTGCGCACGGCCGAGGCGCAGGCCCGGACCGACGACGAGCGGGGCGCGGCGGCCTGTGAGCGCGGCCAGTTGGCGTACGCGGCCACGCTGCTCGGGGTCCGCGACCGCTCGGACGAGGCGCGGGCCGCGCTGGGCCGGGCCGCCGCCCTGATCGCGCCGGGAGCGCCCGGCCGGGCGCTGCTCGACTTCCGCCGGGGCCTCCTCGCGGAGAACCTCGCCCACGCCCCGCAGGCCGCCCGCGCCGCCTACCGCCGGGCCCACGCCGGCGCCACCGCGCACGACAACCTGCTGCTCCAGTCGTTCACCTGGCGCCATCTGGCGGGACTCGCCCTGCGTGAGGGCGAGTTGGCCGAGGCGCGCCACGGCTTCGCCGAATCCCTGCGCATCCGCGAGGAGTTGGGCTACCTCGTGGGTACGGCGCCCGCGCTCGCCTCGCTCGCCGACACCGAGCCCGAACCGGAGGCGTCCCGCCTCCGCGAGGAGGCCCGCCGCCTCTTCCGCCTCCTGGGCGGCGTACCGACCTGGCTCTCCCGGCAGCTGGCCCCACCGGCGGCCACGGCGTGAGGGCGGGGAAACGACACCGGACGCCGCCCTGCTTCTAGGGGCGCGGGGAACTGCGCGACCAGCCACAGACTGCGGGCACCCGGCGAACGACCCGCACCCCTACGGCGCTAGACCGCCCCACCGAAGTGGTTCCCCATGAGGCACTCCACGGCCTCGAGATCCCCCGCGGCCAGCGCGTCCAGCAGCGCGATGTGCTCCGCCGCGTCGGCCATCAGCTCCAACCGCGAAGCGGCCGACCCGGCGGTCAGCGGCAGCTGACTCCGGCGGTGCAGGTCGTCCGCGATCTGTACCAACTGCTCGTTGCCTGCCAGCGACAGCATCCCCCGGTGGAAGGCCCGGTCCGCCTCCCCGTACGTCGCCCGGCACCCGGCGGACGCCGCCCGCGCCGTCTCCTCGGCCAGCGGCCTGAGCCCGGCCCAGCTGTCGGCCGGCAGCGTCCGCGCGAGCCGTAGGATCACCGGCACCTGGAGCAGCGCCCGCACCTCCGCCAGCTCGGCCAGCTCACGGGCGCCGCGCCGCACGACGCGGAAGCCCCGGTTGGGGACGACCTCGACGGCGCCCTCGATCGCCAGTTGCTGCATCGCCTCGCGGACCGGGGTCGCCGAGACCCCGAACTGCTCGCCGAGCGCGGGCGCCGAGTACACCTCGCCGGGCGTCAGCTCACCCGCGGCGAGCGCGGCCCGCAGGGCGTCGAGGATCTGACCGCGTACGGAGGCCCGCTGCACGACGGTGCGCCCCGGCGGGCGCAACCCGTCGGAGCCTGCCTCGTCCCCGACCCCGCCACTGCGGGGAAGGGGGATCGGCGTCTCACTGTGGGTGTGCTCACCACGGGCGGCGTCGGCAGGCGGCACGGCGCCACGACGGCCCGCGTCGGCCGACGGCCCGGCATCGCGGCGACCCGCCTCACCGGTCGGCGCGGCATCACCGCGGGGGGCATCACGGCGGCCGGCGTCACGTCGACTGACGCTCCCGGCGGCGTCCGCGGTGAGGCCCCGCTCCCGGTCGACGTCCGTCACTCCCGGCTGCGCGGGCACTCGGTAGGCCGTGGCCGGACGGGCGGCGTCCGGCGCACTCGCGGCAGGGGCCTGGCGCGAACGCGGTCCGGCCTGGTCCACAGGTCCTCCTCCGAGCCGAGTCATGGGTCCACGGGTGTGTCGGGTGGGTCGAGCGGTGCGGCCGGCCGGTACGGCCACCGGCACCCGGGGGCGGTTGGTCACTACTGGGGTTGTTACCGGTCGTTAAGCACCATAGGCGCACATGCCCTCAGTTCAAACCCGGACTACCCAGAGCGAGCCTCGGGTAAGGTAAGCCTTACTTGGTAGCGATGGTGAAACGGCGGTCCCCGCACGCCCCTCTGCGCACCGGCACCGGTCCCCACTCCGCGCACGTCACCCATGACGGCCGCCTACGCGCGGCTGACCGAGGTCCTGCCCGTGATGAGCGTGACAGAACTCTCCCTCGTGGATCCATTGCCCGAAGGTGAGGGATGGGTCCGCGCCGCCGGGCTCGCGGCGGGCGGCGCGGAACTGGACGCGTTCCTAGCGTGGGACGAGGACCAGATCCTCCGGGACCACGGACGGGAGGGGCGCCCGGACGTGGTGGCGGCCTTCGGCCTGCACCGCTACTCCTGGCACGCGTGCCTCCTCTTCACCGTCCCCTGGTTCCTGGAGCGCCGGGTGCCGCGCTTCCCGGCGAAGCACGTGGCGTTCCAGCGGGAGCGGAGCCGGCTGGCGGTCCGCGGGGAAACGTTCAGCTGCCTGCCCGGCGATCCGGCCGCCACCGCGCCCGGCGCCCGTGTGGTCCCGGACGAGGAGGCGCTGCGGGCCGAGGTGCGCGCCGCCTTCGCCGAGCACATAGAACCGGTCCTCGGCGGCTTCGGGCCGCGGATGCGGCGACGCGGCCGTGCCCTGTGGGGCATGGCGACCGACGAGGTCGTGGAGGGCGTCTGGTACATCGCCGAACTGCTCGGCCCCGACGAGCGGGAGCGGTGCCGGCGCGAGCTGGAGCTGCTGCTGCCGGGCGCGACCCGGCCGTACGTGGGCGCCGCGGGCTTTCGCGAGCTGGCCGGGCCCGGCGGTGAGCCGCTGTCGACGCGGGAGCGGGCGAGCTGCTGCATGTACTACACACTGGCACCCGAGGACACCTGCGCCACCTGCCCGCGCACCTGCGAGGCCGAACGGATCGCCAAGCTCACGGCGCCCGCGGCAGCCTGACGGGCCGTCTCCCACGGCGCGACCAGGACCCCCCGGCGATCGCCGGGGGCATGTGCCGTAAGATCCACTCCGGGTGGGACCCTTGTTGGGTTACAGGTGGTTCACAAATTCCTCACTCATCACGGGAACTTTCCGTGGAACCACTCGAACGGGTAATCTCACTCGCACTCAACTCCCGTCCCTCGCGCGGCAGTTCGAGCAGAATGCCGCCTGGCGTCACTCATTGCACTTCCTTGGCGGCCTCTTGCCCCGAAATCCCCTGAGGGCCGCGAGGATTGGGTCACTATGGCGGGCGTTACGCCCTATCCCAATGCAAGGGACCCCTGATGAGATTGACCGACATATCGCTGAACTGGCTGCTTCCGGGCGCCGTACTGCTCCTGGGCATGCTGGCGGCGGTGGCGGTGCTCGCGCGCGGCAAGCGCTCCGGGGAGCACGCTAAGACCGAGGATTCCTGGGAACGCAGTGAGGAGCGCCGCCGGCGCAAGGAAGCGTTGTACGGCACTGCTTCCTACATTCTTCTCTTCTGCTGTGCCGCCGTCGCCGCGGCGCTCTCCTTCCGGGGCCTGGTCGGGTTCGGTGAACAGAACCTGGGCCTCACCAATGGGTGGCAGTACCTGGTTCCGTTCGGCCTGGACGGCGCCGCCATGTTCTGCTCGGTGCTCGCGGTCCGCGAGGCCAGCCACGGTGACGCGGCTCTCGGCTCCCGCATACTCGTGTGGACGTTCGCGGGTGCCGCCGCCTGGTTCAACTGGGTGCACGCGCCCCGTGGTCTCGGCCACGACGGCGCCCCGCAGTTCTTCGCCGGCATGTCCCTGTCCGCCGCGGTGCTGTTCGACCGCGCGCTGAAGCAGACCCGCCGTGCGGCGCTGCGCGAGCAGGGCCTGGTCCCGCGTCCGCTGCCGCAGATCCGGGTGGTCCGCTGGCTGCGGGCTCCGCGTGAGACGTACAAGGCCTGGTCGCTGATGCTCCTGGAGGGTGTGCGCAGCCTGGACGAGGCCGTGGACGAGGTGCGCGAGGACAAGCGCATCAAGGAGGAGAACCGCGCGCGCAAGCGGGAGCACGAGCGTCTGGAGCGCGCCCACCTCAAGGCCATCAGCCGGGGCCACCGGGGTCTGCCCGGCCGTGGCGGCGGTGGCGGTGGCGGTGGTGGCCAGCGTCAGGTGGACACCACGGTGGAGCGCGTCCCGGCACAGGCGGTCTCGGAGCCTGCCATATCGGCGCCGGAGCCCCTGCCCGTGCGTACGCGTCCCTCCCTCCAGCCCGTGCGCAACGGCTCTGACAAGTCGATCACCGTGGATCTCACCGCGGAGGACGACACGATGGCCCTGCCTCGGCTGGACTCCCTGGAGCGGAAGCTCAAGGACCTTGAGCAGCAGTTCGGCTGAGTCCGGACCACACCATCGGACAGGGGCGCGGCATCAGCCGCGCCCCTGTCCGTTTGCCCGTGTCCAGTCGCTTGTGCCTAGGTGAGGCCGCCGTCGAGGTCGAACCAGACCGACTTGCCCACCCCGTGCGCCCGTACCCCCCAGGAGTCGGCGAGGGACTGCACGAGGAGGAGACCGCGGCCATGGGTGCTGTCGTCGGTCTGCGACATCCTCGGTCTGGGCCTGCGGGCCACGAAGTCCCGTACCTCCACATGGAGTCCGCGGGGCGAGACCGTGGCGGTCAGCACCGCGTCGTCGTCGGTGTGGATCAGTGCGTTGGTGACCAGCTCGCTGGTGAGCAGTTCCGCTATCTCCGATCTCCCCGGCCGCCCCCACTGCCGTAGCAGCTCCCGCAGGGCCTTGCGGGACTCGGGCACCGCCCGGAGATCCGCCCGCCCGAGTCTGCGCCTGAGCTGACCGGCACCGGGCTGCGCCGGCACTTCGTCGGTCTCTTCCTCCACCGTTTCCGCCGAGGACGCCCCGATCGCCACGGGACCGCCTCCTCGTGCCTGCCTCTTCATGACCCCCGCCCACACGCCGATGACCGATTCCCCTCCTGCCCGAACACGCACACGGGGATCCTTGCCCGGCCCGGATCGCGGCACTCATGTCGAATCGTCAACGACCCTCCGTACGCCTTCAAACGCACAGGGTCAAGCCAGCCATCGGCGCCGGAAGACAGCGCTTCCCGCCCCGGAAAACCCCCTCACACGCCGACGAACCCGACGGCGCGACCTCGACGGGGCGGCCGGTACCCGACCCCGCGGTCTCGGCCAACCCCCCATGTGGGACTGGGGTTCCGGCCGTGTCGCGACGGCACGGGACGGACGGACGAGCCTCGTACCAGGGGCGGGCGCGGACCGCTCGACGACGATGATGTTCATTGGCTGAAATCAAGCGCTGGTACAGGCCAACCGGGCGGCCGGTACGACGGCTTGACAGCGGCCACCGGGCGGGGGACCGTGCGCGTCGCCCCCTCCGTCTACCCCGGTCCGCCCGGTTCACCCGGCTGACCTGGCCACCTCTCGCCCGCCCCCATGACCCGGGCGGGTACCCGCGGAGGGTCACGCCTCCCAGACGGCCGCCGCGGTGCGGTCGTCCGCGTAGCCCTTGACCCGGACCTGGGTGTCGGCGAGGTAGGAGGCGAGACCGGGCGGCTCCTCGGTACGCCAGCGCGCCGCGAGGTGGTCGGCGAGCTGCTCCTCCCCGCGCAGGGGATCGGCGAGCCCGGGGGTGCACAGCAGCAGGACGTCGCCCTCGCGCGCCACGGAGGCACGGAACCGGAAGGGTTCCCGGGGCGGCGCGGGGGCGGGTTCGTACGGGCTCGGCGGCGTCGTGATGCCGAGGTCCATGGTGAGCCGGTCGCCCTCGGGGGTCTCGTGCGGCAGCGAGCCGAACCCGACCACCGGCGCCCCGGCGGCCTCGGCGACCCGCGGCTCTATGTCCTGCCACTCCCCGCCCCGCAGCCGGAACAGTCCGCCCGGTCCGACCCCGAAGAACACCCGGGTGCGGCACCGGGGGTCGGCCGGGAGCAGCAGACAGCGCAGGCTCGCGGTGTACTCCTCCGGGTCGAGCCCCTGTTCGACCGCGCTCGCGCGGAGTCTGCCGAGGCTGCGGTCGGTGAGCCGGTGCAGTCCCGACTTCAGGTCGCCGCGCCGGGCGGCCCTGATGTCCTCCACGAGGCGGGCGTGGCTGCGCCCGATCGCCTGCCCGATCCACCGGCACGCCTCGGCGGCCGCCCGGTGCGCGCCCGGGGTCGCCCGGACGCCGGTCGCCATCGCCACCAGCACCAGGGCGTGCTCGCCCCCACCGAACCGGGCGGTCAGCAGTGAGTCCCGGCGCGGTTCGCCGCGGTAGCGCGAGGAGTCCCCGCGCAGGGAGACGGCACGCAACGTACAAGCGCCGTAGCGCGCGCCGTCCAGCACCGTGTCCGCCACCAGGTCACCGAGATCGTCAGGGTCGGCCGGTGGCAGCGCGGTCGGCTCGGGGTCGTATGTGGGCGGCCCGGACCCCACGTGGTCCACATGCACCGGCTGACTGCCGGTGGCCAGCCTCACCTCCTGCGCCTGGAGGGTGCGCGGGTCCACGTCCGCGCCGGGCCGCGCGTCGGAGGGCTCGGGGACGGCGGGACCGGAGGGCACGGCGGTACCCGCCGAGGCACCGAGAACCGGAGGTGAGGAAGGGGGCACCACTGCCGGGGGGCCGTCCGGGGAGGGGGTACCGGGTGGGGTGGGGGCCGACGGAGGGGCGGCGGGAGGCTGAGTGGAGGGGACGGCGCCGGTGGGCGGAGGCGGTGGCGGAGGCGGTGGCGGTGGGACGTCGCCGGTCGGTGCGGGGTGGGCCGGGGCGGGCGGCACGGGGGTGGGAGTGGAGGGCGGGGGTGGCACGGCATGGGCCGCAGGGGGCGGGGCGGCGCCGGTGGGCGGAGGTGTGGCGGGGGGCGACCAGGGGGTGGAGCCCAGCGGGCCCGTTCCGGAGCGGGTCGGCCCGGCCGGGCGCGCCCAGGGCCCCGGAGGCCACAGCGAGCCGGACGGCCGCGACCGCCTCGACGACGGGGCGGCGGAACCGGGGCGGGCGTCCGGCCGGGGCGGCGAGCCCGCGCCACTGCCGGGAGCCGCCTCCCCGGACGGCCGCGCACCCGACGAAGCCGAACGGAACCCGGGCGGCTTGGGCCCGGGTGGAAAGACCCCGGGCTCCGGCGCGTCGGCGGACGGGGGCTCCCCGACGGACGGCGGCCGCTCGCCGCCCGACGGCGGGGCGGACGGAAGCGGTGCAGCGGACGACGGCGGGGCGGACGGGGGCCGTGCAGCGGACGGGGGCTGGCCGCCGGCTGAAGGCTGATCGCCGGACGGGGGCTGACCACCGACTCGGGGCTCCCCGGCGGACGGGGGCCGTGCAGCGGACGGGGGCTGGCCGTCGGCTGAAGGCTGATCGCCGGACGGGGGCTGACCGCCGACTCGGGGCTGCTCGGCGGACTGCGCCCACTCGCCGCCCGACGGCGGGGCGGACGGAGGCGGTGCAGCGGACGACGGCGGGGCGGGCGGAAGCGGTGCAGCGGACGACTGCGGGGCGGACGGGGGCCGTGCAGCGGACGGGGGCTGGCCGTCGGCTGAGGGCTGCTGAGCGACGGGGGGCTGCTCGGCGGACGGGGGCCGGTCCGTCGGGGGCGGCTGGGAGGGCGGGGCGGCGTCGGGCGGTGAGGACGCGTTGGGCGTCGGCTCCCATGGGGGCGGCTGGGGGTGCAGGCCACTGCGGCGCAGGGCCTCGGTGGCGGAGTCGGCGGCCGGGGGCGTGGGAGGCGGCTCGGGAGCCGGGGCGGGGGCGGGTGCCCGGTGGTCGGGGGAACCCTGGGGCGGGACCCTGTCCGCAAGGGGACCGGTGGCCGAGGGGCCCGACGGGACCGCCGAGCCTCCGGGGGCGGAGCTGCTGCCGGCGCCGGTGCTTCTCGCACCCGTACCGCTCGGTCCGTCCCGTCCGGCCCGTCCGGCCCGTCCGTCCCGTCCGTCCGGTTCGGCTCCCCGGGGTCGCTGCGCGCTCGGCGGGCCGGTCACGCTCGTCCCGTTCGACGGTGTCGTCGGCCGATTCGCGACCGTGTTCGCCGCCGAGGCGAACCGGTCGTCGAGGGAATCGGCCGCGACCGAGGGGCCCGTGTCCCCACTGGCGTCGTCGTACAACTGCCGCCACCAGTCGTCCTCATGACCGGTCGGCCTCTCCCCCTGCTGGCTCATGCCCCTAATTGTCCACCTCAACAGCCGTATGAAAACGGGGCATCCGGAAAATCAGCCCGCAGAGCCGATGACCGCACGGCGTGTCGGACTACACGTCGAACTCCGGTGCGAAGCAAGGGAGTCGAGAGGCCGGAGGATCCTCCGGGGGTGTGTGTTGTCCCGTACCTGGGGCGGTGGTACGGGGACGTCCGCCGTGTCCGCGCGGAGCCGTGCGTTCCCGTGGAGCGGGAAGAGGACCGCCGGGTCAGGGTCTGCGTACGCCGGGAAATCCGGCCGGCGGGGAGGGGCGAAGGCGGCTGCGGCAGCCACCGGGGCGGCCGCCCTGACCTGCGTCTTCTCGCGCGGTCCGGCACCCTGGGCAGATGGGAGTGTGGGAACTCCTGCTGGTCGGCGTGGTCGTGCTGCTCGGCCTGTGCGGAGTGCTGGTGCCCGGCGTACCGGGATCCCTCCTGGTGTGGGCCGGGGTCATGTGGTGGGCGCTGGAGGAGCCCCGCCCGGTCGCCTGGTGGGTCCTGGTCGGCTCCACGGCTGTCCTGCTGCTGGCCCGGGCGGCCCGCTGGATGCTGCCGCCCCGGCGCCTGGAGCTGAGCGGCGCCTCCCCCCGGATGGCGGTGTACGCCGGTGTCGGGGCGCTCCTGGGCTTCGTGCTCGTCCCGGTGGTCGGCGCGATCCCCGGGTTCGTCGGCGGCATCTACCTGTCCGAGCGGCTCCGGCTCGGCCGGCACCGCGAGGCGGCGGCGGCCGTGCGCACGGCGATGCGGTCGGGCGGCTCCAGCGTGCTGGCGGAACTCTTCGCCTGCCTGCTCGTCGCGGGGGCGTGGGTCGGAGCGGTGCTCGGCCGCTGAGCGGCGCCCCGCCCGGCCCACCACGGCCATCGGGCCGAGCCCCCACGACCGTCAAGCCGTGTCCGCCGCCGGGGTCACCCCGCCGTCCCGTCCGGTGGCCCCGAGCACTCCCTCCAGGCCGAGCAGCAGACGCTTGCGGTCGAGGCCGCCGGCGTAGCCCGTGAGGGAGCCGTCCGCGCCGATCACCCGGTGGCAGGGGCGGAGGATGAGCAGCGGGTTGGCGCCGATCGCGCCGCCGACGGCCCGGACGGCGGCCCTGGGCGCGCCGATACGGGCGGCGATGGCGCCGTACGTGGTGGTCGCGCCGTACGGCACGTCGTCGAGGGCGGCCCAGACCCGCTGCCGGAACTCCGTTCCCTCGGCGCGCGACTCCAGCCGGAACTCCTTCAGCTCCCCGGCGAAGTAGGCGGCGAGCTGTTCCGCGGCCTCGCGGAAGGGCGCCGGGTCGTGGCGCCAGTCCGCGAGCGGCACCCGGCCGCCCTTCTGCTCCGGCACGGAGAGGGAGGTGAGCACGCCGGACGCGTCGGCGGTCAGGAGGAGGGGGCCGACGGGACTGTCGACGGTGGTGCAGTAGGTCCGCTGTCCGGCGCTCACGGCTGAACTCCTTGGTGCCACTGAGAGGGTCGTCGCTTCTGATGGAGGCGTTGTCATCCGGCGCTCCGGGTGTTCCGGGTGTTCCGGGTGTTCCGGGTCGCTGGGTCCAGGTGGCGCAGGGCGTACGAGCGCCAGGGCCGCCAGGCGTCGGGAAGGGGCGTGTCCGGAGGGGCCACGTCCGGGTCGCCGAGGGCCCGGGTGCGGATCTCGGCGACGGTGCGCGGGTCCATGCCCGGCAGGGCGAGCAGCGCGGCCTCGGCCTCGTCGCGGTCGGCGCCCACGTCGAGGCGCACCGCGCCGTCGGCGAGGGCCGTGGCGAGCGCCCGCAGGGGCCCACCGGTGTCGGCGTCGGCCAGCGCGGCCGGTTCGGGGAACAGGTGGGTGAGCGTCCCGTACGGGGCGTCCAGGCGCTTGCCGTACACGCGTACGAGCCGTGCGGCTTCGGTGGGTCCGGCGAGGGCGCGGATGGCGCACTCCTCCGGGTCCGCCGCCCCCGGCGAGCGCAGGCCGGGCCGGGCGGCGACCAGCGGGGCGAGCCGCTCGTCGGCGCCGAGGCGCTCGTCGACGGCGTACGGGTCGGCGTCGAGGTCGAGGAGGCGGCGCAGCCGTTGGACGGCGGTGGTGAGGTCGCGGGGGTCGGTGAGGTGGAGGCGGGCGTCCAGCCAGCCGCCGGGGTGGCCGCCGGGCCGGTCGGGTGCGGGGCCCGTGCGGTCCCGGGCGCCGGTGCCCGGGCGTTCGTCGACCTCGGCGATCCCGGTGCCGTACGGCAGGCGCAGCGTGCGGCGGTAGGTGCGGCGGCCCCGGGGGCCGCCCAGCTCCTCGACGCCGGGGATCGCCTCGGCGTCGAGGACGTCGAAGAGGGCGGTGGACTGGTGCGGGCCGCGGTGGGCCAGGCGCAGGGGGATGCCCGCGGACGGGATGCCGGTGCCTTCGGGGGAAGGGGTGCGGGTGCCTCGTTCGGGGGCGGTGGGGCGCGGGCGGGCGGGGGTGGCCGGGCGTCGGCCCGCGGGGGGCGTGGCGCGCAGGGCCGTGGGGGTCGCGGCGTAGATCGCGCGGATCGTGTCGTTGAACTGGCGGACGCTCGCGAAACCGGAGGCGAAGGCGACCTCCGTGATCGGCAGGCTCGTGGTCCGCAGGAGGACGCGGGCGGTGTGGGCGCGTTGGGCGCGGGCCAGGGCGACGGGGCCCGCGCCGACCTCGGCGGTGAGCTGCCGCTGGATCTGGCGGGCGCTGTAGCCGAGACGTCCTGCGAGGCCGGCGACGCCCTCCCGGTCGACTACACCGTCCGCGATGAGGCGCATGGCGCGGGCCACGGCGTCCGCGCGGACGTTCCACTCGGCCGAGCCGGGGGTGGTGTCCGGGCGGCAGCGGCGGCAGGCCCGGAACCCGGCCTGCTGTGCGGCGGCCGCGGTGGGGTGGAAGCGGACGTTGTGCCGTTTCGGGGTCACCGCGGGGCAGCTGGGGCGGCAGTAGATGCCGGTGGTCGTGACGGCGAAGAAGAAGGTGCCGTCGAAGCGGGCGTCCCGGCTCCGCACGGCCTCGTACCTGGTGTCCTCGATGTCCTCCACGGTTCCAGTCTCGGTGACGGCGGACGGTTCGGCTGGCGGGATTCGGACACGGCGCTCGGCGTCCGCCGACAGGGGGCCGGGGTTCGGCGGGGCCGGGTGGTGCGTGGTTTCGCACGGTTCCCGCGCCACTGAAGGGGGACAGCGTGCGCCCCTGGAGGGACGGGCCCGCGGGCCCGTCCCTCCAGGGGATGCCCTCCGTCGGGACTAGTGGCGGCCGCCGCGCTTCGCCTCCATCGCCGCGCGGCCCTCCGCGCCCCTCCGCTTCCACTCCTTGCGGATCTCCGCGCGCAGGCGGGCGTCGCTCTTGGCGACGATGCGCTGGTTCTCGCGGAGGAGCTTGCGGTAGCTCTCCAGGCGGCGTGGGGACAGGGTGCCCGTGTCCACGGCCTGAAGTACCGCGCAGCCCGGCTCGGCGACGTGCGCGCAGTCGTGGAAGCGGCAGCGCGCCCCGAGCTCCTCGATCTCGGCGAAGACCTGGTTGACGCCGGTCTCGGCGTCCCAGAGGCCGACGCCGCGCAGCCCGGGGGTGTCGATGAGCACGCCGCCGCCGGGAAGGGCGAGGAGGTTGCGGGTGGTGGTGGTGTGCCGGCCCTTGCCGTCGACGTCGCGGGTGGCCTGGACGTCCATGACGTCCTCCCCGAGCAGCGCGTTGGCGAGGGTCGACTTGCCCGCGCCGGACTGCCCGAGCAGCACGGAGGTGCCGCCCGAGAGCACCGCGCGGAGGACGTCCACGCCCTCGCCCGAGGTGGAGCTGACGGGGAGGACGGGGACGCCGGGGGCGGTCGTCTCGACGTCCTGCACCAGGTACGCGAGGGTCACCGCGTCCGGTACGAGGTCGGCCTTGGTGAGCACGACCACCGGTTGCGCCCCGGACTCCCAGGCCAGCGCGAGGAACCGTTCGACGCGGCCGAGGTCGAGTTCCACGGCGAGCGACACGGCGACCACGGCGTGGTCGACGTTGGCGGCGAGGATCTGCCCCTCGGCGCGCTTGGAGGAGGTGGAGCGCACGAACGCGCTGCGCCGGGGCAGGTAGGTGCGGACGTAGCGGGGGTCGCCCGCAAGTTCGACGGCTACCCAGTCGCCGGTGCACACGACCCGCATGGGGTCGTGCGGGGTGACGAACGCGGTGTCGGCCCGCAGCGGGCCGTCGGCGGTGATGACGTCGCACTGCCCCCGGTCGACCCGGACGACCCGCCCGGCGACGAGGCCCTCGGCGTCGTACGGGGCGAAGGCGTCCGCCCAGGCGTCGTCCCAGCCGTAGGGGGTGAGAGCGGAGAGAGAGGAGGCGGAACCGGAAGGAGAGCCGGAGAAAGTCAAGGGAGACCCTTCACAAGGGTGGTCCCGGCGGCCGCGCGGGCCCGTCGGGGCGGCGCGGGGTGAAGGTCTGAGTGAGTCAGCCGGTGACCACGGAGGTGGACTGGATGGATTCCTGGATGAGGGCAGCGCTCGTCACCGTGACAGCCATCGGTCGACACCTCCTGTAGTTCTCTGCTCGTCGTCGGCACCGGCGGCCGAAGTGGCCGCGATGCGGGGTGATCACACCCTAGCGGGGGCCTGCGGGGCCCCGTCAATCGAATTAACCGGCAGCGAGGAATCCGCCCGCCGACGGGGGCGACCGGAGCGGCCGGGGCAGACGGCGCGGGGCAGACGGCGCAGCCGGGGCGGCCGCCGAGCCGCCCGATTGCCGGTCCGTCGGCAGGGCCGCCCCGCCGCCGATCCGATGGTCCGCCGGTCCACCGGTCCGCCGGTCCGCCGGTCCGCCGGTCCGCCGGTCCGCCGGTAGGGTGCCGACTCGCCGGTAGGCCCGACCTGCCTCACTGCCGGTTGACCCGACCTGCCGCACTGCCGGTTAGGCACGACCTGCCGCACTACCGGTAGGCACGACCTGCCGCACTACCGGTTGGCACGACCCTCCCGCATGCCAGGCAGCCGGCCTCCTCGGCTTGCCGATGTGCCCGCCTGGCCGTGCGCGCGCCACACGTCCGCTCGGTATGCCGGTATGCCGGTATGCCGGTATGCCGGTATGCCGGTATGCCGGTATGCCGGTATGCCGAGCCTGCCTGGTGTGCCCTCCAGCGGCCTGCCCGGCCCCGTCGCGTCGGTCTGCCGGTCCTGTCCTCTTGGCCGGGCCCGCCCGTTAGGTCGGCCCGTCGGCTAGTCGGCCGTCTTGCAGAGCCTGCCGTTGAGGGTGAAGTCGTCGGGGACCGTGTTCGCGTCGCTCTCCCAGGCTCCGAGGAAGCCGACGCCGAACGTGCCGCCCTTGGCGACCGTCTTGTTGTAGTCGGCGGCGGTGGCCGTGACGCGGGAGCCGTTCTGGTCGAAGGTGCCGTCCCACATCTGGGTGACGCGCTGGCCGCCCTCGTAGGACCAGTCGAGGCGCCAGCCGTCGAGGGCCTTGGTGGTGGTGACGGTGACGGTCGCCTGGAAGCCGCCCGGCCACTCGTTGTCGACCCGGTAGCGGACGTGACAGGTCACGGAGGACGGCTTGTCGGGCTCGACCGGCTCGTGCGACACCTTGGCGGGCGTCGAGGAGTCGCCCTGGGGTTCCTCGTTGCTGTTGCCGCCGTCGCTGTCGCCGTCACCGCCGTCGTCGGTGCCGGTCTCCTGCGGGCGGGTCGTGCTCTGCAGTCCGGTCGTATCGCCGGACGGGCTGGGCTGGGCCTCCGGGAAGGAGGGGTCCCGCTGGACCACCGGCGACTCGCTCGTCCTGCCGTCCTCGGCCACGGCCGTGTCGTCGTCGCCGAACTGCATCAGGGAGACGGCGAGCGCGAGCACGGAGACGACGGCGGCGCCGACCAGCATCCCGGTGCGGCCGATCCTCGGGCGGGGTTCCTTGCCCGGTGAGAGTCCCCGGTCGGTGCCGGAGGAGTCGGCACGGCCGGGCAGGAGGCCCGCCTCGGCGGCGCGGCGGCGGCGCTCCAGGTAGGCGAGTCCGCCCCAGCCGATGACGCCGCCGGCGAGGGCGGCGGGCAGGCCGCCGCCGTGCAGGCCGAGGCAGGCGGCCGCCTCGGCGCACTCCACGCAGGTGGCGAGGTGCCGGGAGAGGTCGTCGGGGGTGTCCGTGCCGGGCGAGCGGGTGACCGCGTCCAGCAGCCGTGCGTAGCTGCGGCAGTCGGCGTCCATGGGCGTGTCGACCAGGTTGCGCTGGCACCGGTCGCGGAACAGGCTCCGCACCTGGTCGAGTTCGGCGCGGGCGACGGCCGGGTCCAGGCCGAGTCGGCGGGCCACCGAGGTCAGTGGCAGCGCCTCGACCTCGGCCAGCCACAGCAGCGCCGCGTCGGGCTCCTGCATGTCCCTGAGGGCGCGCAGGGCGAGGGGGCGGTGCAGCGGCGGGCCGGCGTAGCGGAACGCCTTGTCCGAGTTGAGCCACAGGCGCAGGTCGGGGTCGAGCCGGTGGCCCTGCCCGCCGGACTCCCAGGTGGCGGCGGTGGTCCTGACCCAGGTCAGGAGGAAGGGTATGCGGGGCAGGCGCAGGGCCCGCCGTCCCGCACCGCGGCCGACGCCCGCCTCGAACTCCAGGACCTCGGCCTCCCGCATGCCGCCGCTGAAGGCCTGGGTGGCCAGTTGGGTCGCCGCGTTCGAGCCGGAGGTGCACAGATCGGCGTACGACAGGACCGCGTCCCAGCACTCCGAGAACAGCGCGGCTTCGACGGCGTCCTGGGGCTTCGGCAGGTCGGGCATGGGTCTCCTGCATCCACAGAGCGAGGGGGAAGTCCAACAGAAAGGTCAACTGACCCTTGGGACAAGGGAGTTGAGGGGACCACCTGGTGGCGGCCCCGAGCTTTTCACGCTTCCCGCACAACTGACAAGCCACGTGTTCAGATGTGCCGAACGTCGGTTTCCGCTGTGGAGTTGTACGTACGGGAGCCCCATTCGACTCACCGCTCACGGAAGTTACTTGACTGTAACCTCTTCGGTGGTGTCCTCCGCCGCCGGGAGGCTGTCCATGAAGGAGCTGACGGAGAACACCGCGTGACCGGGACCGGGCGGGCCGTAACCGGGGGGCGAGGACAGACCGAAGTCGTCCATCGTGGCGCGGTACGCCTCCAGGAGCCGGATGTGGTACTCCAGCGGCGCGCCCTGCGGGTTGGCCTTGCCGAGCGGGGTCGTGGGCTCCGGGCACCAGGTGGTGAAGCGGGGCGTGATGCCGTGCGACATGAAGAAGCGCAGGCCCTCGGTGGTGGACGCGATGGCCTCGTCGACCGTGGTGAACCCGAACGGCTCGGCCATCTCGACGCCCGCGACGAAGTTGGGGATGACGTTGCGCGCGCCGAAGACCTCCGCCGAGTCGAGGATGCGCTTGTGCCACTCGTCGCGGCCGACGTAGCGCTCCTTGCCCGGGCAGTACATCTTGAAGAGGTACTCGTCCCACACCTCGTAGTTGGGGTGGTAGATCTTCACGCCGTAGTCGTGGAAACGCTTGACGTCGTCGAGCGGCAGGGCCTGCGCGACGACCTTGCCGATCCAGCGGTTGGGGAAGCGCTCCTCGATGGCCTTGGCATAGTGGCCGTAGAAGTCGGCCTCGTCGCGTCCGGCGACCGTCTTGGTGATCGCGCCGCCGGTGAGGGTGTACGCGGTGGAGGTCTTCGCCGTGTCGTACCGGTCGATGATCTCCAGGGCCTCCAGGACCTCGTCGACGTCCTTCACACCCGTGTACGGCCGCCCGGCCGCCTTGTGCTGGCGCCAGTTGTGGTTGATGTCGCAGTACTGGCACTCCTCCTTGGCGCCGAAGTACTGGCAGACCCGGAACACGGTCAGGTAGATGAGGTAGCCCCACTGGATGGTGGGGGCCACCTCCATCACGGACTTCCCGTTGGAGAGGGTGTGCCGGTAGTACTCGGGCATCGGCGGCACGCCCACGTCGGCGATGCGGCGGCCGTCGAGGTAGAGGCCGAGGAGGCCGTCGGCGTCGGCCGCGACCCGGTACGGCGACGACGGGTTGACCCGCACGGACACGACGGTGCGCCGCAGGTCGTAGGGGCCGCCGGTGAGGATGATCTCCTCGGGCGGGCGGCGCAGGGCGGCCTCGCCCAGTTCGGGCAGGGTGCCGTGGTCGAAGGAGAAGATGAAGTACGACTTCGGCTTGACCTCGCCGTTCTCGTTGTCGCTGAGGGCGGAGGCGTCGAAGGCCACGCCGCCCCTGAGCAGGTCCTCCTTGAAGACGGCTTCCCGTGGCACGTGCGGGAACCTCTCCATCAGGTCCTCCACCAGCGCGGTGCGGCTGCCCATGCCGTTTCTCCTCTCGTTCGACTCCTCACGGTATGCCTCCGGCCCGGCGGAGGTGGGAGCGGGGCCCCCGAGCGGGTCGCGCGGCGGCCGTCGGGTCAGCTCGGGGCGGCCACGGGACCGGCGGCGGTCTCGCGCAGCCGGGCCCGGATCCGGTGGGCGTCGACGTGGTCGAGCCGGTCCAGGACGGCCAGGGCCCGCTGCCACAGCAGGACGGCCGTGCGGTGGTCGCCTGCGGACCAGTGGGTCTCGGCGATGTGGCAGAGGGTGTCCGCCACCTCGGCGAGGTCGCCGCGCTCGTGCCGCAGCCGCAGGGCGGCCCGGAAGCAGCTGATCGCCTCCCGGTGGTCGCCGAGACCCAGGTGGGCGTGGCCCAGGCTGTCCCAGGCGGCGCCCTCGCCGTCGCGGTCCCCGAGCCCCTGGAGGATCCGCAGGGCCTCCCGGCAGTGTTCTGCCGCCCCTTGGTGGTCGCCGATCAGGGCGAGCTGCCAGCCGATCTGGTTCAGGACCCGGCCCTCCCCCACCCGGTGGCCCGCCCGGCGGAGCAGGTCCAGTGCCTCGCGGGCGTGTTCCAGGCACTCCCGGTGCCGGCCCTGCCGGCCGAGCACCACGCCCAGGTTGCGCAGGGTCTGGGCCCGGCCGACCGGGTCGCCGAGCTCCCGGAACAGACTCAGGGACCGGCCGAGGTGGCCGAGGGCGTCGTCGAAGCGGCCCTGCCGGGCCCGGACGCGGCCCAGGTTGCGGTAGGTGCGGGCCTGGCCGACGGTGTCACCCGTGCGCCGGGCGGCCCGGAGGGCCACCTGGTGGGTGTCGACCCAGTCCTGCCAGTGCCCGGCGAGGTCGAAGAAACTCACCATGGCCCAGGCCAGTTGCCAGGCGTGGGTCTCGCAGCCGTGCCGGGCCGCCGCGCGAACGGCGGCGGTGAGGTTCGGCAGTTCGGAGGTGAACCAGGTCAGCGCCGCGGCGGGATCGGTGAACGTCTCGGGGCGGGCGGCGGCGTCGGGGGCGCCGAGGGGCACGGGGTCCCGGTACCAGCTCAGCGCGTCGGACGCGGAGGCCGCGCTGTGCAGCTGGTGGTCGAGGAGTCCGCGCAGCGCCGCCCGCCGGTCGTCCGCCGGGTCGAGTACCCCGGTCAGTTCGGCCGCGTAGGCGCGCAGCAGGTCGTGCGCCGTGTAGCGCCCCGGCCGGTGCTGCTCCAGCAGGTGGGCGCGGGTCAGCTCCCCGAGGAGCGTCCGGGCCTCGTCGTGCGGGACGCCCGCCAGGGCCGCGGCGGCGGGGGCGGTGATGTCGGGGCCGGTGTGCAGTCCCAACAGCCGGAACAGCCGGGCGGCCGGGGGCGTGACGCGCCGGTAGGACCAGGAGAACACGGTGCGTACGTCGGTGGCCGGGTCGTCCTCCGCGAAGGCGTCCAGGCGGTGTCCGCGGGGCCCCGAACCGGTCTCGCGCAGTTCGCGGGCGAACGTGGCGAGCGGGAGGCCGGGGGCCGTGGCGGCGCGGGCGGCCACGATCGACAGGGCGAGCGGCAGCCGGGCACAGCGCGTGATGATTTCCCGGGTGACGTCGGGGGCGTCCGCCACCCGGTCCCGGCCGAGCCGTCCGACGAGCAGTTGGCGGGCCTCGTCCTCGGTGAGCAGGTCGAGCAGCAGGGGGTGGGCGCCGTCGGCCGCCACCAGTCCGGTGAGCCGGTTGCGGCTGGTGACCAGTGCCAGGCAGCCCGGTGTCGCCGGGAGCAGTGGTCTGACCTGCTCGGCGTCCCGGGCGTTGTCGAGGACCACGAGCACCCGTCGGCCGGCGAACAGGCTGCGGTAGAGGCCGATCTGGGCGTCGGGGTCCCGGTCGACACGGTCGGTCGGGACCCCGAAGGCCGTCAGGAACCCGCGGATCGCCTCCGTGGGAGACATGGCCGACGCGGTCGGGTGGAAGCCGCGGAGGTTGACGTACAACTGCCCGTCGGGGAACCGGTCGGCCATCCGCCACGCCCAGTGCACCGCGAGGGCCGTCTTGCCCACTCCGGCCGTGCCGGCGATGGCGGAGATCACCACCGCCCCGGTCGGCCGCGTCGTGCCGTCGGCCGCCGGGGAGGGGTCGAGCAGCGCGTCGAGGTGGTCGAGTTGCTCGACGCGTCCGGCGAATCCGGGCAGTGCGGGTGGCAGTTGGGCCGGCACCGGGTGTTCTGCCGGGTGCTCCCGGGGAAGCTGCGGCGGGGCGGCGGGTTCCGTGCGGGCGCCGGTCAGGCCGGTCGCCGCGTCCTGGAAGTCCTCGCGGGGGCCTCCGGTCAGGGCGAGGGCGTCGGCCAGCCGGCGGACCGTGCCGGGGCGCGGCCGGTCGATGCGTCCGGTCTCGACATGGCTGATGGTCCGTACGCTCACGCCCGCCCGGTCGGCGAGTTCCTCCTGGGTGAGGCCCCGTCGGCGCCGGTGGTCGCGCAGCAGCTCGCCGAACATCGGCACCCCCCGGGTCGCAGCGCGTCGACGGCCCACTGTGCCATCCGCGGGGGCCCACCCCGTGAGTGCGGTTCACGTCAGTTGCCGGTCAGTTGCGTGTCCCCTGCCTGGGCCCGGCTCCCCCGCGCTGCCACCTTGGGGGCGTTCCACCCGAGCGGTCCGAGGGAGAGATGCACATGCGCAAAGGACGTAGGAATCTGCTGGGCACGGGCACCATGGCCGCGGCGCTGACCGCGGGGCTCGTCGTGATGGCTCCGGCCGCGCACGCGGCGACCGGCAGTGCGCGGATCAGTGCCGCACAGGCCGGCAGCTTCGGCTTCGCCAGCGCCACCTGGACGTGGTCGGGTCCGGGCCGGCTGACCAACATCGATCTGCATGTCAGCGACGACGAGTGCAACAGCAATCCCGTGTACGTGAAGTTCCGGGTCACCCGCACCAACGGGGCGACCTGGACGACCGGCACCGGGCGCTACGACTACAACGGGTGCTCCGGGAACGGGACGGTCCACCCGGACCTGTCGCTCTCCGACGACTTCAACATCAGGAACGTGGCGCTCGTCCTGTGCAACGAGCGCACGGGCGTGGACCAGTGCTACACGGGCCCCAACTCGGGGAACAACCCGCTCGCCTGACATGCCGCCCCGGCCTCGGCCGCCCCCGGTCGGCGGGGGCGGCCGTCGTTCTGCCCGACGTCCGAAAACGGCCGCAACCGGAATCGTCTGTTTCGCCTCCGCGTCACGCGGTGCGTTCCAGGACGGCGCGGTCGAGTGCGTGGGCCAGGGGGGTGCCGACGGCGAGGCGTTCGGCCTCCTCGGTGACGGCGAGGCCGAGGCGGGCGACCTCGTTGCCCTGGGAGCCGGCGAGGTGGGGGGTGACGAAGGCGTTGGGGAGGTCGAGGAGCGGGGAGTCGGCGGGGAGCGGTTCGGGGTCGGTGACGTCGAGGATCGCGCAGAGGCGGCCGGCGCGCAGTTCGCCGGTGAGGGCGTCGTGGTCGACGAGGGCGCCGCGGGCGGTGTTGATGAGGACGGCCCCATCAGGCATGAGGGCGAGCTCGCGCCGGCCGAGCAGGCGGTGGGTCTCGGGGGTGTCGGGGGCGTGCACGGTGACGATGTCGCTGGTGCGCAGCAGGTCGTCGAGCGGCAGCAGGGGGACGCCGAGGGCGGCGGCGCCCGCCTCGTCGACGTACGGGTCGGTCAGGCTCACCCGCAGGTCGAAGGGGCGCAGCAGGTCGATGACGCGGCGGCCGATGCGGGAGGCGCCGATGACGCCGACGCGGCGGCCGTGGTTGCCGATGCCGGGGACGAGGCCCCAGCCGGGGTGCTTCCGTTCGGTGCGCAGGCGGTCGCGCCGGCCGAGGACGTCCTTTCCGGCGAGCAGGATCATCGCGAGGGTGTATTCGGCGACGGGCAGGGCGTTGGCGTCGGCGGCCGTGGAGACGGTGATGTCCCGCTCCCAGACGGCCGGGGTGACGAAGCCCTTCACCGAGCCCGCCGCGTGCAGGATCGCTCTCAGCGCGGGCGCCGCGTCGAGGACCGCCGCGTCGATCCGGGGGCAGCCCCAGCCGGTGATCAGCACCTCTGCCCCGGCGAGCACCGACCGGACGCGGGGGTCGGTGAAGTCCTCGGCGCGTTCGACCACCAGTGCGGGGTCGATGTCCACCGCGTCCCGCAGCCGGGACAGCACCTCCGGCGGGAAGATCCGCGACACGTTCTCGGCGGTCATGGCGAGCAGGGCGCGTGGACGCTCGGACAAGAAAGTGGCCTTCCGGTGGCGGCGGTCGACGGCAGTAAGCGCTCTCACACCGTAGGCGCGCGGGCGAGAGGGGGCAACGGACGGCCCGGACCGGGGAGGATGAGCGCACTGGGGGATCGGGCCCCGGGCTCGCGGACGGTGGAGGACTACAGGCATGACGACCGAGACGCTGACCAACTGGGCGCGGAACATCACGTACAGCGTGAAGGAGCTGCGTCGGCCGCGCTCGGTCGACGCGCTGCGGGCCCTGGTCGCGGGCGGCGAGCGCGTGCGGGTGCTGGGCAGCGGGCACTCGTTCAACGAGATCGCCGAGCCCGGCCCGGACGGCGTGCTGCTGTCGCTGTCCGACCTGCCGCCGGTGATCGAGGTGGACCCGGCGGCCCGTACGGTACGGGTCGGGGGCGGTGTCCGGTACGCGGAGCTGGCCCGCGCGGTGCACGCCCACGGGCTCGCCCTGCACAACATGGCGTCCCTGCCGCACATCTCCGTGGCGGGGTCGGTGGCCACCGGCACCCATGGCTCGGGGAACGGCAACGGACCGCTCGCGGCGGCCGTCCGGGAGGTCGAGCTGGTCCTCGCGGACGGCTCGACGCTGACCGTGGGGCGGGGCGACGAGCGTTTCGGCGGGGCGGTGACCTCGCTCGGCGCCCTCGGTGTGGTCACGGCGCTCACCCTCGACGTGGAGCCGGCCTTCGAGGTGAGCCAGACCGTCCACGGCCCGCTCCCCCTCGCCGGGCTGGACCTCGGGGCGGTCTCGGCGGCGGGCTACAGCGTGAGCCTGTTCACCCGGTGGCGGCACTCCGGCTTCGACCAGGTGTGGGTGAAGCGGCGCACCGACCAGCCGTTCCGGGAGTTCCCGTGGGCCGAGCCGGCGGCCGGACCCGTGCACCCGGTGCCGGGGATGCCCACGGTGAACTGCACCGAGCAGTTGGGGGTGCCCGGCCCGTGGCACGAGCGGCTGCCGCACTTCAGGGCGGAGTTCACGCCGAGCAGCGGGGAGGAGCTCCAGTCGGAGTATCTGCTGCCGCGTGAGGACGCCGGGGAGGCGCTGCGCGCGCTGGACGGGCTGCGGGAGGCGGTGGCGCCCGTGCTCCAGGTGTGCGAGGTCCGTACGGTGGCCGCCGACGAGCAGTGGCTCAGCCCCTCCCACGGCCGGGACACGGTCGCGCTGCACTTCACGTGGGTCGCGGACGCGGCGGCCGTCCTGCCGGTGGTGGGGCGGGTGGAGGAGGCGCTGGCGCCGCTGGGGGCCCGGCCGCACTGGGGGAAGGTGTTCACGGTTCCGGCGGGCGTGCTGCGGGAGCTGTACCCCCGCCTGGGTGAGTTCCGGGCGCTGGCCGATGAACTGGACCCGGCGGGCACGTTCCGCAACGCCTTCGTCCGGGAGGTGCTCGGCGGCTGAGCCGTACCGGCGGGCGGGTCTCCCACCTGGGGCCCGAGGCGCCCCGTCGCTCTTCGGCCAGGGAGTGGCGGCTGTCGGGGGAACTTTGTAAACCCCCTTTCCTAACCCCTTGTCGAAAGTCCCTCCTAGTCATAGCCTTGCGCCGCGCCGGGGCCGCAGCCTCGCCACGGCCCGGAGGGATCGAGGAGAACATGTCGTCGGTGAAGCGCACGTCTCGCGACATTCGCACCGCGAACCGCTACGAGGTGCTGCGCCAGATCATCGCCGAGTCTCCCACGTCCCGGCAGGAGCTGGCGGCGGGCACCGGACTGAGCCTCGCGACGGTCGCCACGCTGGTCGGGGAGCTGCTCGACCTGCGACTGATCACCGAGGTCGGCTTCGAGGACTCCGCGGGCGGGCGCCCCCGGGGGCTGGTCGCCGTCAACACCTCCGGGGGCGCGCTGATCGGCGTCGACATCGCGGAGACCTACGTCCGGGTCGAGCTGTTCGACCTGGCGCTCAACGTGCTGGCCCGCGCGGACGAGAACATGCGCCCCGGGGAGAGCCGGCCGGAGCAGGTCGTCGGCCATGTCGCGGCGGCCGTGGGCTCGGTGGTCACCCAGGCCGGGGTCGAGGGCGCGCGTGTGCTCGGCGTCGGGGTGAGCGTGCCGGGCCAGGTGGACCGGGAGGGCGGGGTGTCGGAGTACGCCCCGAACTGGGACTGGCACGACGTCCCGCTGCTCGACCTGCTCGCCGAGCACATCGCCTACCCGCTCTACCTGGACAATCCGCTGCGGGCCTGCGCGGTCGCCGAGCTGTGGTTCGGCGCGGCCCGGGGCCGGGGGGACGCCGTCGTGGTGAACCTCGGCACGGGCGTCGGCGCCGGGCTGGTGCTGGGCGGCGGACTGCACCGGGGGGTCAGCAACAGTGCCGGGGAGTGGGGGCACACCACGCTCGTGCTCGACGGGCGGCTGTGCCACTGCGGCAACCACGGCTGCGTGGAGACCTATGTCGGCGCGCCCGGGATCATGCTGCATCTGCGGGAGCTCGCCCCGCGGAGCACCCTGCTGCACCCCGAGGACCAGACCGCGACCATCGACGCCCTCGCCCGGGGTGTCGCCGACGGGGACCCCGTCGCGCTCAAGGTCGTCCGGGACACCGCCCGCTACCTCGGTGCCGGTATCGCCGACCTGGTCAACCTGCTCAACCCGGAGGTGGTCGTGCTCAGCAGCTGGGTCGCGGCCACGCTCGGCGAACCGCTCCTCGCGGAGGTACGGGAGGCCGTGGCCCGGCACTCGCTGCGCCGGCCGCTGGACGCCGCCGAGATCGTCCTGTCCCCCATCCCGACCGACCCGGTGTGCCTGGGCGCCGCGACCTTCGCCCTCGAAGGGGCACTGTCGTCGTTCAGCCAGCGGCCCACCAGACGCGGCGTCCCCGCGAGGAGCCGTACCGCGTCGGCGTCGTGAGGGGAACGGGTGCGCACCGCGCCGACCGGGCATCGGGCCAGGTCGCTGCGGTGGCACCCCACTGAGCAGAGGGCCGCCGGACCCTGACCCGGCGGCCCTCGTACCCGTTCTCAACTCCACCCCGGAACAAGGACGTTCGGACACCCGAACCGAATACAACGCTTCGAACAGACTTCGTTCAACCCCTTGCCGAAGCCTTAGCCGAAGGTTAACGTCCCGCTCCGCAAGCCTCTTTGAGCCACGGGCACTGAGCCGCGGAGCCATTACCGGCGCAGCGCCGGGAGCCGCACTCGAGACAAGGACGTCAGCATGTCGGCAATGAGCAACAGGAACTTCGACCGCCGCACCGCACTGCGGGCCGCGCTGGGTCTGGCCGCCGCCGGCGGTCTCGCCGCGTGCGGCGGCAACAACGGCCGAGGCGGCGGTTCCGGGTCCGGCAAGGGCTTGACGCAGTACTTCCACGCGTACGGCGAGGCCGGCACCGAGCAGGCCATCAAGCGGTACGCGAAGGCGTACAAGGGCGGCAACGTCACCACGCAGTGGATCACCGGCTCCAACTTCGAGAGCAAGCTGTTCGCGTCCCTGCTCACCGACAAGGCGCCCGACTGCTTCGAGTTCCACCCGCAGTTGCAGCTGATCGAGAGCGGTCAGGTGGCGGACCTGAGCGACCTCATCAACCCGGTGAAGGACGACTTCAACCCGGCCGACATCCAGTCGCACACGGTCGACGGGAAGATCTACGGCATCCGGATGATCGACGACCCGCAGTTCTTCTTCTACCGCAAGTCGATGTTCGAGAAGGCCGGTGTCGAGGTCCCCCAGACGCTCGACGAGCTGATCGCGGCCGCCGCCAAGCTGACCACGAGCAAGGTCAAGGGCGCCTACCTCGGCAACACCCTGCACGCGATCATCGACCCGCTGATCTGGTCGGCCGGTGCCCAGCACCTCGACGACAAGAACCAGATCGCCTACCACACGGACGCGGTCGTCGACGGCTTCAAGCAGCTGCGCAAGCTCTTCACCAGCGGTGACCTGCTGCTCGACGCCCCCACCGACTTCTGGGACCCGTCCGCGCTCAACCAGGGCCTGGCCGCGATGCAGTGGTGCGGCATGTGGGCGATGCCGCAGATGCAGGAGGCGCTCGGCGACGACCTGGGCATCTTCCCGTTCCCGAAGGTCGGCGACGCGGGCAAGCTCTCGGTGTACAACGGCGGCTGGTCGATGTTCGTCAACGCCAAGGGCAAGAACATCGACGAGACCAAGGAATACGTCAAGTGGCTGTGGATCGACCAGAAGGAGTACCAGGAGGACTGGGCGCTCTCCTACGGCTTCCACATCCCGCCGCGCAAGTCGATCGCCGAGTCCGCCGACAAGCTGAAGTCGGGTCTGCCCGCTGAGGGCGTGAAGCTCTTCAACGAGTACGGCAACTTCGACAACATCGGCTGGACCCAGGCGAGCCGGACCGCCATGGAGGACGTCATGGCGAACTGCGTCCGCAAGGGCGGCGACCCGGACAAGGAGCTCACCAAGGCCGACGCCAAGGTCAACCGTGAGCTGAAGAAGCTGTTCGGATAGGCCTGGGGACAGGTAGCCGCGACATGTCGACCATCACCAAGGACGGCGTCTCCAGCCCCGCCCCGGCGAAGGCCGCTCCGGCCAAGCCGCGGCGGGGGCTGCGGGGCTCCCCCACGCTCAACTTCTGGCTCTTCACCGGGCCGTTCCTGATCGGCCTGGCGGTCTTCGTCTACGCGCCGATCCTGTGGAGCCTGTGGCTCTCGTTCTTCGAGGCCCGCTTCACCGTCACCCCCGACAAGTTCGTCGGCTTCGAGAACTACGTCGTGATGCTGACCGACGAGGACTTCGTGGGGTCGCTCGGCACCTTCACCGTCTTCGCCGCGATCATCGTGCCGCTGACCTGGGCGACCTCGCTCGGTCTCGCGCTGCTGGTGAACCGGCTGCGGTTCATGCGGGCGTTCTTCCGCTCGGTGTTCTTCCTGCCGACGGCGGTCAGCTACGTCGCCGCCTCGCTGATCTGGAAGATGTCCATCTTCAACGGTGTCCGCTTCGGCCTGATGAACACCTTCCTGGGTGTGTTCGGCATCGACAACACCGCGTGGCTCGCCAGCCCCGACCCGCCGTGGTACTGGCTGGTCATCGTGACCGTACGGCTCTGGCTCCAGGCCGGCTTCTACATGATCCTCTTCATCGCGGCCCTGCAGAACATCCCGCAGGAGATGTACGAGGCCGCCGCGATCGACGGCGCGAAGCCCGGCTGGCAGACGTTCTGGCACATCACCCTGCCCCAGCTGAGGGCCACCTCCACCGCCGTGATCCTGCTGCTCCTCGTGGCCGCCTACCAGGCGTTCGACGAGTTCTTCAACCTGTTGGCGAAGACCACCTGGGGCCGGCCGCCGCTGATGGAGCTGTACTACAAGGCCCTCGGCGACAGCCAGGACTACGGCGCGGGCAGCGCGGGCGCGCTGATCCTCACCGTGCTGATCTGCCTCGTCACCCTGCTCCAGGGCAAGATCATGGGATTCGGAAGGGGTGAGGAGTCCAAGTGACCACCACGACGACACCTCCGGCGGAGCGGGTCGGGAAACCGGCCGGGCCGCGCAAGGTCCGCACCGGCAACGTGATCGGCTCGACCGGTCTCTACGTCGCCACCGGCATCGCCGCCGTCCTCTTCCTCATCCCCTTCTACCTGATCGTCCGCAACGCCCTGATGACGGACCCGGAGATCACGGGCGAGGAGTGGAAGTGGTTCCCCACCGACATCCAGTGGGGGAACGTCAAGGAGCCGTTCGACGACCCCTCGGTGGACTTCGCGCGCTCGCTGTGGAACTCGGCGGTCGTGGGCGTGCTGCACACCCTCGGCACCCTGCTGGTCTGCTCGCTGGCCGGCTACGGTCTGGCCCGCATCCCCTACAAGCACGCCAACAAGGTCTTCTACGCCGTCCTGGTGACGCTGATGGTCCCCACCGCCGTGACCTTCGTGCCCAGCTTCGTCCTGGTCTCCTCGCTCGGCTGGGTGGACACGTACCGGGGTCTCATCATTCCGGGCCTCTTCAGTGGTTTCACCTGCTTCCTGTTCCGGCAGTACTTCCTCGGGTTCCCCAAGGAGCTGGAGGAGGCGGCGCGGATGGACGGGCTCGGTTACCTGGGCGCGTACTGGCGGGTCGTCGTCCCCAACTCGCTGAACTTCTTCGCCGCGATGGCGACGATCACGTTCATCAGCGGGTGGAACTCCTTCCTGTGGCCCCTGGTCATCGGCCAGGACCCGAGCGCGTGGACCGTACAGGTCGCACTCTCGAACTACACGACCGGCCAGACCGTCAACTTCCATCTGATCTTCATGGCGACGGCCATTTCCATCCTGCCCCTGGTGTTCGTGTTCCTCTTCCTCCAGCGCTGGCTGGTGCAGGGCATCGCGCAGACTGGCATCAAGGGCTAGGAACCAGCAAGGAGACCGATGTCTTTCCGCACCACCGGTAGCACCACATCCGTCGACTACGTCGAGGACGTGTCGCCGGGCAGCGGGGCCCTGCCGCCCCGCGCCTGGTACGCGTCCTCCGACGCCCGTTCCCTGTCCCTCGACGGCGACTGGCACTTCCGGCTGTCGCCGACCGCCGACGCCGAGGACGACTCCTTCGCCGCGGAGGGCTACGACGCCGGGGACTGGGCCCGGGTGTCCGTGCCGGGGCACTGGGTGCTTCAGGGCGACGGGGCCTTCGGGGCGCCGATCTACACCAACCACCTGTACCCCTTCCCGGTGGACCCGCCCCGGGTGCCGACGGAGAACCCGACCGGCGACCATCTGCGGTACTTCGACCTGCCCGGGGGGTGGCCGGCGGACGGTGGGGCCGTGCTCCGCTTCGACGGGGTGGAGTCCTGTGCCCGCGTCTGGCTGAACGGCACGGACATCGGTGAGTTCAAGGGATCGCGGCTCGCCCACGAGTTCGCCGTCGGGCAGCTGCTGAAGCCCACGGGCAACGTCCTCGCGGTGCGGGTCCACCAGTGGTCGGCGGGCTCCTACCTGGAGGACCAGGACCAGTGGTGGCTGCCCGGCATCTTCCGGGAGGTCACCCTGCTGCACCGCCCGGCGGGCGCCGTCCTCGACTTCTTCGTGCACGCCGCCTACGACCACGTCGGCGGCACCGGGACCCTGCGCGTGGACTCCGACGTCGACGGCCGGGTCCTCGTGCCCGCGCTGGACATCGATGTCGCGACGGGCGAGCCGGTGACCGTACCCGTCGAGCCGTGGACCGCCGAGACCCCTCATCTGTACGACGGTGAGCTGGTGACGGAGGGCGAGCGCGTCCCTCTGCGGATCGGTTTCCGCACGGTCGTGCTGGAGGACGGCCTGATCAAGGTCAACGGCCGGCCGATCCTGTTCAAGGGCGTCAACCGCCACGAGTGGCACCCTCAGCGGGGCCGCGCGCTCGACCTGGAGACGATGCGCGCGGACGTGCTGCTGATGAAGCGGCACAACATCAACGCCGTGCGCACCTCGCACTACCCGCCGCACCCCGCCTTCCTCGACCTGTGCGACGAGTACGGGCTGTGGGTGATCGACGAGTGCGACCTGGAGACCCACGGCTTCACCGAGCAGAACTGGCGGGACAACCCCGTCGACGACGACCGCTGGACCCCCGCCCTGCTGGACCGGGCGGCGCGGATGGTCGAGCGCGACAAGAACCACCCGTCGGTCGTGATGTGGTCCCTCGGCAACGAGTGCGGCACCGGACGCGGTCTGACCGCCATGGCCGAGTGGATCCACGGCCGCGACGGCTCCCGCCTGGTGCACTACGAGGGCGACTGGGACTGCCGCGACACCGACGTCTACTCCCGGATGTACGCCGACCACGCCGAGGTCGAGCGCATCGGCAAGGGCCTGGACGGCGGCACCCACAAGCGGCGCGGCCTGCCCTTCATCCAGTGCGAGTACGGCCACGCCATGGGCAACGGCCCCGGCGGCCTCGCCGACTACCAGCGGATCTTCGAGGCACACGAGCGCATCCAGGGCGGCTTCATCTGGGAGTGGATCGACCACGGAGTCACCCACCCAGAGCTGGGCTACGCCTACGGCGGCGACTTCGGCGAGGAGCTGCACGACGGCAACTTCGTCTGCGACGGCCTGGTCTTCCCGGACCGGACGCCCTCCCCCGGCCTGGTCGAGTTCAAGAAGGTGATCGAGCCGGTCCGCATCGACGGCGACGGGACCGCCGGCACGGTCCGGGTGCGCAACGCGTACGACTTCGCGGACCTGTCGGAGCTGGCCTTCGAGTGGTCGTACCAGGTCGACGGGAAGACGCTGGAGGCGGGCGCCCTCGCCGTGCCCTCCCTGAAGCCCGGCGAGTCGGCCGAGGTGAAGCTGCCGCAGCCGCCGACCGGCGGGCCGGCGGGCGAGGCGCTGTGGACCGTACGGGCGCTGCTGGCCGAGGACACCGCCTGGGGCCGCAAGGACCACCAGGTGGCGTGGGCCCAGCTGCCGGTCGTGGAGCGGCCGTCGCCGGTCGTGGTGCCCGGCGACCGTCCCACGGCGAGCGAGAAGCTGATCTACCTCGGCCCGGCCTCCTTCGACGTGCGCACCGGCGCGCTGAAGACCATCGGCGGCGTCGACGTGACCGGGCTGCGCCTCGACATCTGGCGGGCGCCGACCGACAACGACGCCGGGGCGGACTGGCAGCCGGACCCGCAGTACGGCCTCCTCTGGCGCAAGTTCGGCCTCCACCGCATGCGCCACCGGCTGGACGCCGTCGAGCTGGGCGGGGACGCGCTGACGGTACGGACCCGGGTGGCGCCGGCGGCGTGGGAGATCGGGCTGCGCACGACATACCGGTGGACGTCGGACGGGACGCGGCTGAAGCTGACCGTGTCGGTGGACCCGGAGGGCGACTGGACGGTCCCGCTCCCCCGCCTCGGCATCCGCTTCGGGCTGTCGTCGGCGGACGCCGTGAAGTGGTACGGCGGCGGCCCCGGCGAGGGCTACCCGGACACCAAGTCGGCGTCCATGCTGTACCGCTACCACTCCTCGGTCGACGAGTTGCAGACCCCCTACCTCCGCCCCCAGGAGAACGGGGCCCGCCCCGACGTCCGCTGGGCGGAGCTGGGCGGTCTGCGGATCGAGGGCGACCCGGAGTTCTGGTTCACCGCGCGGCGCTGGACGAACGAGCAGCTCGACGCCGCCGAGCACCTGACCGACCTCCGGGCCGGTGACACGGTCTGGGTCAACCTGGACCACGGCCAGATGGGCATCGGCTCGCAGTCGTGCGGGCCGGCCACGCTGCCGCAGTACCACCTGCGGGCGGAGCCGACGGAGTTCTCGTTCGTGTTCTCCGAGGCCCGCTGAGCGGGAGCCGCTCCCTCACGCGTGTCCGCCGGCCCCTCTCAGTGGTCGGCGCAGCACGGTGTCGGTTCGGGGACCTCGAAGGGGACGAGGGTGCCGCCGACGGCGGGCATCGCGGTGAGGATCAGCTCGCCGTCCTGCCAGTGCGGGCGCACGTGGTCCTGTGTCGTCAGCGGGGTGGCCGGGTCCGGTTCGCCGGGCCCGCCGAGCACGGTCACCCGGGTGATCGCGGAGCGGTCCAGCACGTCCGCGACGGACAGGGTGCCGGTCAGTTCCGTGACACCGGGATAGAGCACGGCGCGGCCCATGGCGTCCGGGATGCCGGGCGTCACCTGGTGATCGCGGGCCGCCAGCCGCTCCCGGACGGTGCTCAGGAGCGGCTGGGACGGCAGCGCTAGGGACAGCGCGACCCTCGGCCGACCCTCACGGACCAGGTGCGTGCAGCCGAAGGTGCCCTCGGGGAGGGCGAGTTCGGCGGCCAGCGCGTGGAGCAGACGGTCGGCGGTGCGCAGGTCCCGGACCCCTGCGTCCACGGTGAGGGCGTACGGCGTCATGAGGGCAGCACCCACACCGGGTTGGAGTAGAACCACAGGTCGCGCCACGGGTCGGCGTCACCGACGACGTCGATGGCGGGGCCCGCCGGGTCGACCGCCGCGCCCATCGCGCCGACGGCCGAGCGGTTGCCGTCGCTGCCGCGCAGCCGGACGTAGAGCGGGCGGTCGACACGGCCGAGCTGATAGGTGAACCGGACGGTGCCGGTGGACTTGTTCACCTCGTAGGACTTGACGACCTTCGCGGTCGGCGCGGTGAAGGTGTCCTTGTCCGCGGGGGTGCCCGTCACCTCGCCCTGGATGACATCGACGCGCGTCAGCTTGGGCACGAAACCGGCCCAGTTGGGGCCGCCGGCGAGCGCCACGTCGACGGTCAGGGTGACCTTGGTGCCCTTCTTGACGTGCAGGGCGCCGCCGAGGGTGGCCCAGCGGCTGCCGCCGGACACCCGGATGTCGAGGCCGCTGACGAGCTGTCCGTGGTCCACCCAGACGCGGCCCGCGCGGATGCCGTCCATGACGGCGGCGTAGGAGAAGCCGGCGGCGCCGACGTGGGTGCGGCTGTACTGGCCGGGCCAGTAGTCGCCCTCCGTCAGGTCGATCTTCCCGCCGTAGACGGGGTCGGTGTGGCTGCCGTTGGCGGTGAAGTCGCTGTCCGGGCCGCCGCGTACGGCGGTGTCGGTGTAGACGTGGTGGGAGTCGGAGTTGGCGGTGATCCACCACGGCTTGCCCTCGGCGAGCAGGCTGTCCCACAGGCCGCCGACGGTGGAGGTCATCCAGTCGAAGCCGCCCCAGGTGCGGTAGGACTCCGGGGGATAGCCGGGGAAGGAGTTGGCGCCGGGGCTGTTGTCGTAGATGCCGCGGGCGCGGCCCATGCCGAGCGGCGCGGCGATACCTCCGGCCTGGTGGCCGGGGGCGCCCTCCATGCCGACGGCGATCCGGTGGCGGGGGCTGGTGGCGTCCCGCCAGGCGCGCAGCTCGTGGGGCGAGTCGATGCCCTTGCGCGCCGGGTGGTTGGCGAGCATGAGCACGTCCTTGACCTTGCGGCGGCGGACCTGCTCGGCGAGGAAGTTCAGCCCGGCGATGGCGAGCGCCTCGTTCGCGGGCGTCGAGTCGGTCGCGCCCTTCACGCCGCCGTCGTAGTCGGTCTCGAACTGCTTGAGGACGGCGACCTCGTTCTTGCCGGGGTGCACGAAGACAGTGCCGTGCTCGGCGGCCGGGATGTTCCACTCCAGGCCCTGAAAGACGAGGGTGTCCTCGTACGCGGCCCTGGCCCGACGGATGTCCGGGTTGACCCTCTCGACTCCGATCCTGGCGTGGGTGGTGTTGCCGTGGTCGGTGATGACCAGCCAGTCCAGGCCGTGCCGGGCGCCCTGGCGGACCTGGTCGACGACGCGGTACTTGCCGTCGTTGCTGTACTGGGTGTGGATGTGGTGGTCGCCGGACAGCCACAGGAAACCGCCGCGCTTGCGGCTGCCGGCGCCGGCGGCGTACGCGGGGGTGGCCGCCGCGGGGGCGAGGACGCTCGCGGCGGTCAGGCCCGCGCCCAGCAGCCCTGCGCGGCGCAGCAGGGTGCGGCGCGACTGCTGCTCGGGGGTCAGCGCCTCGTCGGGCACGGTGGTGTCGAAGGCGGCGGGGAGGCCGTCCGCCGCCAGGTGCTCGTGACCGTGGTCGTGTCCGTGGTCGTGCCCGTGGTCGTGCCCGTGGTGGTGATGACCGTGCGCGTGCCCGTGCCCCATGTGACGCCTCCTGGATGCCGCTGCCTTCCGCGGCTGCCCTCCGCGACGCGAGTGCGCCGCCCGTGGAGGATCGAGGCAAAACATGAACGTTGAACGAGTTCCGGGTGACCACAGGGCGCCATGGACGCGTCAAATCGCCACACCTCTCACTGTTTCCTCAACTGCCCTTGCCCGTCACACTGTTGGACACAGAACCTGAGCACCGCTCACCTTCCCCACCCCCTCCGGAGTACCCGCATGAGACGACTCCTCGGCACCCTCGCTGCCGCCGCCCTGGCCGTCACGGGCCTCGCCACCACCGGCGCGACACCCGCGACGGCCGCCACCTCCGGCACCTTCAACGTGCTGACGTACAACGTCGCGGGCCTCCCGGAGGGGCTGAGTTCCGGCAGCCCGAAGACCAACACGCCCCTGATCTCGCCCCGCCTCGGCGCGTACGACCTCGTCAACGTCCAGGAGGACTTCAACTACCACGCCGCGCTGTACGCGGGCGACGACCACCCGCACCGCACGGCGACCAGCGGCGGGGTGCCCTTCGGGGACGGCCTCAACACCCTCTCGGACCTGCCCTTCGACGACTTCGAGCGGGTGAAGTGGAACAAGTGCACCGGCACCAACTGCCTCACCCCGAAGGGCTTCTCCCTGGCCCGGGTGCGGCTCGCCGAGGGCGTCTTCGTCGACCTCTACAACGTGCACACCAACGCCGACTCCGACGACGCGGCCCTGGCCGCCCGCCGGGCGAACATCACCCAGCTCTCCGACTTCATCAAGGCCAACTCGGCGGGCAACGCGGTGATCGTCATGGGCGACACCAACACCCGCTACACGCGCGCGGGCGACAACATCCGCACGCTCGTGTCGGAGAACGGCCTGCGCGACCCGTGGGTGGACCTCGTCAAGGGCGGCAGGCCGCCGGCCCAGGGCGGTGACGCGCTGGTCTGCGCCACCACCGCACCGGCCCAGGACTGCGAGGTCGTCGACAAGGTCCTCTACCGGGGCAGCCCCGTGGTGGACCTGACCGCCACGCGCTACCAGAACGAGTGGGCCAAGTTCCTCGACGCGGGCGGGAAGAACCTCTCCGACCACTTCCCGCACACCGTCGACTTCTCCTGGAGCGTCAACCCCCGGCTCGGGGCGAGCGACTTCTTCGGCGGCCCGCACGGCACCGCGTTCAGCGACGCCGACGACCTCCCCTCGGCGGTCTCGCCCCGCACGCTCACGCTGCGCGGCGCGTCCCGCCTCGACGCGGTGTCCCTCACCCACGACGGCGGTACGACGCTCACCCACGGCGGCACCGGCGGCACGGCCGTCTCGCTGACCCTGGCGCCCGGCGAGCACCTCACGTCGGTGAAGCTCACCCAGGGCAAGAAGGACGGCCGCACCCGGATCTTCTCCGCCGCCTTCACCACCGACCAGGGCCGCACCCTCGCCTCCGGCACGTCCACCGCCGACACCCGGACCTTCACCGCCCCCGCCGGCCGGCAGATCGTCGGCTTCACCGGCCGCTCGGGCGCCGAGATCGACAAACTGGGCGTCCTGTACGCACCGATCGGCTGACCCGGGGCCACGAGCGCCGGAAGGAAAGGGCGTCCGCCGCACCCACGGCCTAGGCTGTCCTCACACATCCCAGGCGCGTGGAACACGAGGTGGTCGCCCTTGCCCAGAACCGGTCTCACGGCCGAGCGGGTCGTCGCGGCGGCGGCCGACCTCGCGGACGAGGTCGGGTTCGAGAACGTGACGCTGTCGGCGCTCGCCCGGCGGTTCGGGGTGAAGGACGCGAGCCTGTACTCCCATGTCAGGAACCTCCAGGACCTGCGGACCCGGGTCGCGTTCCTGGCCGGCGGGGAGATGATCGAGCGGATCGCGGACGCGGTGGCCGGGCGGGCCGGCAAGGACGCGCTGGCCGCGTTCGCGGGGGCCTACCGGGCGTACGCCCTGGAGCGCCCCGGCCGGTACGCGGCCACCCAGGCCCGCATCGACCAGGACCTGGTGGCCGCCTCGCCCGCCTTCCGCCGCACCGCCGAGATCACCTACGGCATGCTCCGCGCCTACGGCCTGGAGGAGCCCGACCTCACCGACGCCGTACGCCTGCTGCGCAGCACCTTCCACGGCTACTGCGCCCTGGAGGCGGACGGCGGTTTCGGCGCGGCACGCGACGTACGGACGTCCTGGGACCGGGCGATCGAGGCCCTGCACGTCGCCCTGGAGAACTGGCCCCGGGAAGCGGCCGTGACGGGACCCGTACCGCCGTCGTGATACCGGCGCCCTTCCGGGCGCACCGCCGTCGCCGTGTCCCGCGCAGGCCGCGGGTCACCGCCGCACGGATGGCCGATGAGGTCCGGGCGTGGCGGCGGTCTGCCCTGTATGACCCGCATCATCGTCACCCCGCTCGGACAGGGAGACGAGCACGGACGACGTCACGTTGCGCGGGGCACACCCACCGGCTCCAGGTCCCCGGAGACGACAGCGCCGTCCGTCAGCCGGACCCGGACCTCCGGGCCGTCCGTCCACCGGACGTGCAGTTCGCCCGAGTCGGCGAGTCGCACGGACACCGTGTCCTCCAGTGGGGCCGGGGCCGGGTCGGCCGTCAGGCGGGCCAGGGCGACGAAGAGCGTGGCGTCGTCGGTGGTCTCGCCGGTGAGGGCCGACGCGCCGTCGCCGTCCTCGGCGTGCATGAGGCCGAGGGCCGGGCGGAGGTCGGTGCGGGCACCCTCGGTCGGCGCCCAGCCGGTCACCCGGACCGGCATGCCGGGCGCCGCCCCCACCACCAGGTGGGCCCTCACCTCCACCGCCCCTCGCGCGAGCACCAGGCTGGTCACCCGGACTCCCCCGGCCGCCGTGTGCCGGGACGCCGCCCAGCCCTCGCCCACGCCGAGCGGTTCGATCCCGGTCCGGCTCGCGTCGCCGTCGACGATCACGCTGTTGTCGTACGACGCCGGGGGCTGCGCCAGGGGCACGGGCACCGTCACCGTGGAGTACCCGAGTCGCGTGTAGTACGGGTCGTAGCGGACGTCCTCGCTGCCGTGGTTGTGGAGGCGGACCAGACCGTCCGAACGGGTCGACTGGAGCAGCCAGTTGGGCGGGCCGAGGGGCCGCAGTCCGTCGGCGCGCTCCACCGGCACCGCCTCCTCGGTGGCCGTCCACACCGGGTGGTCCGGCGGCAGCAGCAGACCGAGGAATCCCTTGCTCGCCCAGTACGGGGAGGCGGGGCCCGAGTAGCCCTGGAGGACGGCCGGGTCGGGGCCGTGCCAGCCCAGCGACAGCAGGCCCCGGTCGTCGACGGCGCCCCGGTCGAGGAAGTACTTCAGGGCGCCGGACGCCAGCCGGCGCGTCTCGCCCGGCCCGAGCGGTGTCCGCCCCGTCAGCGCGCCGAGCCAGAGCGGGACCGTGGTGGCGAAGCGGTAGGTCAGGGAGCGGCCCTGGTGCAGCGGGGCGCCGTCTGCGCCGAACAGGCGGGCGTAGTCGGCGAGGTGGGTCGCCAGACGGCCGCCGTACAGGTCCAGCAGGCGTTCGTCGCCGTCGAGCCAGGCGTGCAGCACCGGGTAGAGGTGCATCGCCCAGCCGTTGTAGTAGTCGAACTTGCGGCCATCGCCGTCGGTGTACCAGCCGTCGCCGAGGTACCACTGCTCGATACGGTCGAGCCGCTCCTCGATCACCCGGCGGGACCTCTCCGGTTCATGGCCGATCTCCGCGAGGAACCCGCCGACGGTCACCGGGAACAACTCCCAGTTGCAGGGCCAGGGTTCGGCGGTGAGCGCGTCGCCGAGCCAGGCCGCCGCGCGCTGGCGCACCCCGTCGTCGAGGCGGTCCCACAGCAGCGGCCGGGTCAGCCGGAGCGCGAGGGCGACGGACGCCGCCTCCACGAGCGGCTGCCCGCGGTCCTCGATCCGGGGCCACACCCCCGAGACACCGGCCGCGAGCCCGTCGGCGTAGCGGGCGAGGGCCTTCTCGTCCTTGCGGAACGCGGCGAGGAGCAGCGTACGGGCGTAGCCCTCCAGGCCGTCCGAGAGGTGGCCCGACCAACTCGTGCGGTCGCCGGGCAGGTCGTACAGGGCACCGTCGGCGGTCGCGTACGGCTCGACGGCGGCCAGCAGCGCGTCGGCGGCGGCCTCCCAGTGGGCGCGGGTGTAGCCGGTGTACGGGCTGAGGCTGCGGTCCTCGTCGGGCTGGGAGGGCATGGGCGCACGCTTCCTGGGTCGTCGCTGTCGGTTGGAACCTGGGACGCCCCGGTTCCGGTCGGGGCGCCCCAGGGGCTCATCCCATCCTGGTCCGCCCGGCGGGCACCAGCCCCAGGGCGACGAGTTCGTCGCGGACGAGGCCGGCGTACACGGTGGCGCCGTGGACGGAGGTGTGGGTGTTGTCGCGCTTCTCGTTGGAGAGGTAGAGCGCCTTGGAGGCTTCGGTGCCCAGGGACTCGACGAGGGCCTTCGTCCTCGCGGTGAGGTCGATCAGGGGCACGTCGTGGGCGGCGGCGACGGAGCGGACGACGGCCGGGTGGTCGACGCCGAGGCCGTTGACGAGGAGGGCCGTGTTGTTGTTGAGGGTGCCGTCCGCGTTGAACCAGCGGCGCACGATCGGGGTGACCAGGACCGGCCGGCCGCCCCGGTCGCGGACGCCCGCGACCAGGGTCTCCAGGTTGGCGCGGTAGGTGGCCTCGTCGGTCTGCTTGTCGTTGTGGGCCAGCTGGATCAGCACCAGGTCGCCGCGCCGGATCCGCGGCTGGACGGTGGCCCACAACCGCGCGTCGGCGAGGTAGGACACGGTGCTCTCGCCGGAGTCGGCGTGGTTGGCCACCGAGAGGCCCTTGCGGAGGTACTGCGGGAGCTGCTGGCCCCAGCCGGAGTACGGGTCGCCGGGCTGGTCGCAGACCGTGGAGTCGCCGACGAGGAAGATCTGCCGGGTCATGGGGGTCCCCCCTGCTCGAGCGGAGCCGAGAGCTCGGGGGAGGGCGGGGGTCACGCGGATGTCGGCCAGCGCGGGGGCCGAGCCGCCGATGACGAGGTCGAGGCCGGGGGTGCCGTCGGGGCCGGTGGGTTCGCCCTCGGGGGTGCGGACGTTCACGGTGAAGCTGCGGGAGACCGGTTCGCCTGCGGCGGTCGCCGTCTCGGGCAGGAGGGCGCGGCGGGTCTCGCCGGTGATCCTGGTGCTCGCGGCGCTGTCGCCACCGAGGCGGACGGTCACGTCGTAGGTGCCGGCGGGGACGTCGAAGTGGCAGGCGTTCGCGGCGCAGTTCTCCGGGCCCAGGGCGGGTCGGCCGTGGTGCGCCTGGGCCGGTGCGGCCGACAGGACGGTGCCCAGGGTCGCCGCCGTCAGCGCGGCGACGGTGAAACGTCTCATTGCGGCTCCTCGGGAGGGATGACAAGACCCGGCGGCTGGACCGTACCCCGTTCGGCAAGCGCTTTCTAGATGTCGACCCACTTTTACAGGATTGCCAACTCCCTTGCAGCGAAAGCCCTTTCGCGAAATCGATTCAACTGTCACTCTTCCGAATCACCCGCACTCCCCCCACCCTCCCGAGGAGGCCCCCATGTCCCAGGCCACCGACCAACAGGTCCTCGGCCGCCGTGGCTTCGTCCTCGGCACGGCCGCCGCCGCGGCCGGCGCGGCACTCGCCGGGCCGCTCGCCGGTACCGCCCGCGCCGCCGCGTTCGGCTGGAGCGACGACGGCACCCACTACGTCGTCGACACCGGCGCGAACCTCGTGTTCAAGGTCAGGAAGAGCAACGGCGACCTGGCCTCTCTCGTCTACCGGGGCACGGAGTACCAGGGCTACGGCGGCATGAACTCGCACATCGAGTCCGGCCTCGGCAGCTCCACGGTGACGATCCGTCAGTCCGGCTCCACGATCCTGGTCTCCGTCACCCACGGCACGCTGCGGCACTACTACGCGGCCCGCAGCGGCGAGAACCACATCTACGTGTGGACGAACAAGGCCGACACCTCGGTCTCGGCGACCCGCTTCATCCTGCGCGTCAAGGCCGGCCTGTTCCTCAACGACGCGCCCGACTCCTACACATACGCGCCGACCACCATCGAGGCGTCGGACGTGTTCAGGAAGTCCGACGGCCAGACCCGCTCGAAGCACTTCTCCAAGCTGCGGGTGATCGACTACGACTACGTCGGCTGGTCGGCGAACGGCGTCGGCCTGTGGATCGTGCGCTCCAACCACGAGAAGGCGTCCGGCGGCCCGTTCTACCGCTCGCTGCTGCGCCACCAGAGCGCGGACGGCGGCGGGCTGTACGAGATCCTCTACTACGGGCAGAACCAGACCGAGGAGCAGCGGTTCGGGCTCCAGGGCCCGTACGTCATCGCGTTCACGGACGGCGGGGCGCCCTCCTCGTCGCTGTTCCCGGGCACGCTGACCACCCCGTGGGCGGACTCGCTCGGCATCGCCGGGTACGTCGGCGCGGGCGGCCGGGGCCGGGTCACGGGCGTCGGCATCACCGGGCGGAACCCGTCGTACCCGTACACGGTCGGGCTCGCCAACTCGGCCGCGCAGTACTGGGGTTCCGCACGCTCGTCGGACGGCTACTTCACCATCACGGGTGTGCTGCCGGGGACGTACACGCTGACCGTCCACAAGAGCGAGCTGGCGGTGTACACGACCTCCGTGACGGTCACGGCAGGCGGCACGACGACGCTCAACACGATCGCCATCCCGTCGTCGAACGACCCGTCCAACGCGAGCGCGATCTGGCGGATCAACGACTGGAACGGCACGCCAAGCGGCTTCAAGAACGCGGACCTGATGACGTACGCGCACCCGTCGGACGTCCGGGCCGCCTCCTGGACCGGCAACGTGGTGATCGGCAGCGGCACCGAGACCTCCGCCTTCCCCTGTTACCTCTGGAAGGACGTGAACAGCGGCCTCCTCGTCTACTTCCGGCTGACCGCGGCCCAGGCCGCCGCCGCGCACACCCTGCGGATCGGCGTGACGACGGCCTACGCGAACGGCCGGCCGCAGATCGAGGTGAACGGCTGGACCTCGGCCATCCCCTCCCCGCCCACCCAGCCGAACACCCGCTCACTGACGAACGGCTCGTACCGGGGCAACAACCACACGTTCACCTACAGCGTGCCGGCGTCCGCCTGGCTGACGGACACGAGCCAGTACAACGTGCTGAAGATCAACGTGGTGAGCGGGTCGGGGACGACCTCCTATCTGAGTGCCGGGACGGCGATCGACGCGGTCGACCTGCTGAACTGACGTCTGGTCATGTCTCGCGCGTCCACTACTGGTTCGTGCCGCCGTTGCACGCGTACATGACTCGTCGGCGAAAGGCGGGGGCGGTGGCAGACTCTGCCACCGCCCCATCGGTTCGTCAGCCGCGCGTGAACGGCTGGGACGATGGCGTCTGCGTCAAGGCCAGGTGAAGTCGGGCAGAGCGCCGCGATGAGGCCCTACAAGGTTAGTGGTTGCTCTTTGTTCTGGAATGGGAGTGCGCGTGCTGCCAGGGCTTGTTGGACTGAGCGGATGAAGATCCTGTCTCGCTGCCCTGCTGGGAAGGGAAGCTGGGGAAAATCGTTCGCGGCCGCTCATTGTGGGTGGCTAACGTGCACTGGCGTGGGCATCAAGGATCCCAAAGAGCTGGTCCGGCGGGGGTACGACGCGCTCTCCCTCCGCTATGACCAAGCGTATGGCGCCGAGACGAAGTACCAGTCATGGATCAGGGAACTATCTGGTCGTATCCCTGCCGGAGGCACGGTGCTGGATCTCGGGTGCGGGAGCGGGGTTCCCGTCGCTCGCGCGTTGTCCGCCGCCGGTCACTATGTCACCGGTGTCGACATCAGCGATGTGCAGATCAGCAGAGCCCGGGAGCTCGTGCCACAGGCCGAGTTCCTCCGCGCCGATGCTACGGCCGTGGACTTCGCGCCGGCCTCCTTCAACGCGGTCGTCTCCTTTTACGCACTGATCCACATCCCGCTTGACGAACAGCTTCCGTTGCTGCGGAAGGTCGCCGGATGGCTGCGACCTGGCGGTTGGTTCCTGGGCACCACTGGCTATCGGGCCTGGACGGGTGTCGACGAGGACTGGCTGGGCGGCGGGACCGCTATGTGGTGGAGTCACGCGGACGCTGCAACGAACCGAGCATGGATCACTCAAGCTGGGCTGACTGTCGAGGAGGAGGAGTTCGTACCCGAAGGCGAGGGTGGGCACGCACTGTTCTGGGCTCGACGCCGCTGATGCCCCTCCCAATCGCTCGTTCGACTGTCTCACCTGACCTCTCGGGTCATGTCGTCTCCGCGACCTCTTAGAAGCTGACACGGATCGGTGACCCGCGGATCTTCTGAGCGCCGTACGGGCTGGTTCGGGCCCGCTGTTCATCGAGGCTCTTGCGCTGCTGCGCGGGCTCCGCCTCCGTCGTGTTGATCACAGGCTCTGCACATCAACCACGACAGGAGTATTCATGCCCACCAAGACGCTGCGGATTCCCACCACGGACGGCCAGGCCGACGCCTTCGCCGCCTTCCCCGACCACGGCGAGAGCCACCCAGGGGTGCTGATGTACGCGGACGGCTTCGGCATCCGGCCAGTGCTGCGGGGGATGGCCCGCGAACTGGCCGGGCACGGCTACTACGTGCTCGTCCCCAACTCCTTCTACCGCCACGGCCCGGCACCGCTGGTCGAGCTTCCCGAGCACATCGGAGAGGCGGTCCGGCCCGCGGTCTTCGCCCAGCTGATGCCCCTGATCGAGGCGCACACCGCCGAACGTGTCCTGAGCGACGCCGATGCCTACCTCAGGTTCCTCACCACCCAGCCCGAGGTCGGCGCCGGACCGGTCGCGGTGACCGGCTACTGCATAGGCGGCCTCTACGCGATGCGCACCGCCGCGGCCCATCCCGACCAGGTGGCGGCCGTCGCCGCGTTCCACGGCCCCGTGAGCGCCGACGGGCCCGACCTCTTCTCCAAGCTCACCGCCCAGGTCCACCTCGGCCACGCCGAAGGCGACATGACACATGAGGCCCTCGGCGAGCTCAACCAGGCATTGGATGCGGCAGGTGTCGGCTACACCTCCGAGATCTACCCCGGCACCATTCACGGCTTCACCATGTCCGACACCGACGCTTATAGCGCCTCCGGGCTGAAGCGCCACTGGGATCGCCTGCTCCCCCTCCTGGACCGCACCCTGTCCAACAGGTGAGGCTCCAGCCCGGAACCAAGCTTGAACGGCAGCGACCAGCAGACGGCATGGCGGGCCACACCGATGTCTCCAAGGCCGTGGCCCGCCTCTATCGCGAACGTGACTTCCGTAAAAGCCAGGCCGCTTGAGAAGCCCGAGCCTTCGCGGTCGCAAACGATCTGGCATCCCAGCTCGTCAACGGCCCACCACGTGAAAGCGGCAGTCCGACAGGACACTCGATCGGTTGATTGCGGCCGGTGCCGGGCATGGGAACAGGCCTTCTTGCTTGGCAGCTCGGAGGGCGTCTATGCCAACTCGCCTTCCGAGAGGCCCTGTTGTTGCAGGTGTATGCCAACGAGCAGGTGGAGTCCACTTCGGCCACTCTCGCGTGTGACTGTTTGGCTCACCGGTTCGAGACAACAGCTTCCCACTCAAGACAGCCGAACCGGCCCTCGGCCGCAGCGGAGACGAACGTGGAGAGCTGCCCGCGGTCCACCAACAGGGCCGGCCCGTGTGGCCTCTTGCTGTCCCGTATGGCCACCGTCTCGGCATCGACGATGCCGCACTCTACGCACTGCGCCCCCGTGTCACTGTACGAGGACTTCCACCACGTCACGGGGAGGGTGGACGCGTCGCCAACAGAGTTCATGCGGTCTTCCTTATTGTCGTGATCAATTCCGCCGACTCCTCGACCGAGAGCGCCGCAGATGTCAGCCGTTGCCAGGCGTCCCGGTGAGCGGCGACCCCGTCGCCGTCCTCGACGTACAGCGCCGAGGCCAACCCCTCGGTATGGACGACGTCGAGGTCAGCATGCGGGCCGAAACTCAGAATCGTGAAGCTGCCCAACTGGCCGACGTGAAGGGGTGCGTCCGAGGGGAGCACCTGAATGTTGACGTTCGGACGTTTCGCCATGGTGAGCAAGCGGCCCAGCTGCTCATTCATCAGGCCCTCAGTTTTCGATGAAGACCGTAGGGCACCCTCGGCGATGATCGCCCACAGCGTGAGAGGGTCCTCGCGGGTGAGAACTGCCTGACGAGCGAGGCGTACTTCGACCAAGGCATCGACCCGCGCCTCAACCGCCTCGGACATCGCCGTGGCCCGGATGATCTCGCGGGCGTACTCGGCTGTGTGCAACAGGCCGGGAATCGCCCCTAGTTGCCACGACGAGACCGATTCGGCCTCGGCCTCAAGACTGATCAGATCCTCGTACACAGGGTTGAGGACGCCCCGATACGAGTGCCACCAACCACGCTGCGCACCCTCTTTGGTGAGGGTGAGCAGCGCAGCCCGTAGTTCGTCGCTTACGTCCCTGCCCAGCTCGACGTACAGATCGAGCAGAGCATCGACGTCCTTCTCTTTCGCCGGGCTCTTGGCCGTCTCGATCCTCGACAACTTCGAGGAGACGAACCATCCTTCGGACTTCTCCGCGACCTCTTCGAGGGTGAGTTCACCCCGAAGTGCCTTCAACTTGGCACCGAGGCGTCGGCGGCGCACTGTAGGCGCACTCACGTTCGCTCCCTCCCCTTCGACGGTCCGCTCAACAGTCTGCCGTGGCCCCATATTCGCTGTCACCTGCACACTTAACACACCGCACTCCATCCCACCATCGTGTGCAATTTTCTATGGAATGGCGATATGGCTTGCACTGAAGAGAGTCGAGAGAGCAACCTGGTTGTGTCGGAATGCGAGTGCGACCGCAGACATGCCGCGAGAGGCGGAGTGTGCTGCGACGCTTACCCGTGAGGGGACGTGCATGATCGAACGACGGGCCACCGTGCCCGCCCGCTGCACACCAGCCGTCGGCCCGCCTTCCATCCTGTTACTGGACGGGGTGCCTCAATCCGCCAGACATGCCCGCGATTTCGTACGTGAGTTCATCGCGTACCACGTTCCGGGCGCACCCGAGGACCACGTCGAGAACGCCATCCTGGCCACCTCCGAAATGGTCACCAACGCCATCCGGTACGGCACCGAACCCGGCGACTCCCTTCGGGTGGAGATCCACGCCGACGACGTCCGGACGCGCATCGAGGTACATGACCCCGTTCGCCGCCGTCCCCGCTCCCGCCCCAAGTCCGACGAACGGGATCGCGGCCGGGGCTTGATCATCCTCGACGCCCTGTGCGGTCCCCACGGCACAGGGTGGGGAGTCAAGGACATCCCACTGGGCAAAGTCGTGTGGGCGGAGCTGAAGACGTCATGACCGTACACGTCACCAAGGCACCTCCTGGCGCGGGATTCGTCTCCGGCATCCGCCTCGCAACCGGCATCCACCAAACCGACGCGTTCACCGTGGCCAACCTGCTCGTGTTCCACTCGCCGCCCCGCCTGGCACACGAGTACGACGAGAGCATCCGCGAGGGCATGCGGTCCTTCGCCGCCGCGATGCACCTCGGTCCACACGACAACGAGCCGCCGTACATCGGTCACCGCATCCGGATACGGCGCGGTATGCCGTGGCTGGACAACGCCGACGACGAGTACCGCCTACGCGTACCCGCGGCGCGGTCGTGGGTCGACGGGGCCACACATGGCGGACCGATCCGCGTCCTGGTCCTATTCGACCCCCTCGCGCCCGGAGCCCACCAGCACCAGACCGCCGAGCACTTGCGCGACTGCTCCCAGCGCGGCGCGATGCGTTGGGGGACGACGTACCACATCTGACCGAACAGCGAACGGGTCGCCCCGGAGTGATGAAGACTCCGGGTCGACCCGCCGGATCGAGCCTGCAAGCCACCGTCCGGCACCGCGGAACTGATCCGCGCTGCGACGCCAGACGGCCCTGATCCCTCGCGGTGAGGGATCAGGGCCGATCTTTGCTGCCGGCTGGCCTCGCGATGTCCGCGCCGGTCACGCCGGCCGACCTGCTTTTCTGCTGGGGGTCCGGGGGTTATCCCCCGGGATAGCACAGTACCTACAGCGTGCCGGCGTCCGCCTGGCTGACGGACACGAGCCAGTACAACGTGCTGAGGATCAACGTGGTGAGCGGGTCGGGGACGACCTCCTATCTGAGTGCCGGGACGGCGATCGACGCGGTCGACCTGCTGAGCTGACCCCCGGTCATGTGCCGCGGGCCCACTGCTGGTTCGTGCCGCCGTTGCACGTGTACGTGATGATCGCGGCCGAGTCGGCGGTGGACCCGCCGTTCACGTCCAGGCACTCGCCGGTCGCGCGGGACTTGACGTTGACGTAGGAGCCGGTGGTGGTCAGGGACCACTGCTGGTTGTTCGCCGAGGAGTTGCAGTTCTCCTGGGTGACGGTGTTCGCGTTCTCCTGCACGCACAGGGAGCTGTGGCGGGTCACCAGTTGGTAGTAGCCGCCGCCGACGGACTTGAACCAGTACTTCTGGTTGGTGCCGCCGTTGCAGGCGTACTGCTTGAGCTGGGCGCCCGCCCACAGCGACTGGCTCGTCACGTCGGCGCACCTGGAGGAGTGCCGTGCGACCAGCGTGTTGTAGGTGGCGGCGGTGCCGCTGACCGTGCCGGCGGCCGTGTCGACGGTGATCTCCGGCGACCAGGACAGGGACATCGTGGTCGAGGTGGGGAAGGTCAGCGGCAGCCACACGTAGCGGGAGTCGTTGACCGTGCCGCCGAAGGAGTTGCCCCAGCGGTCCCCCATGTAGAGGTACGAGGTGGTCGACGCGCCCTGCACGGGCAGGACGTACGCGGTCTGCGAGCCGAAGGTCGTGGAGTCGCCGATGTTGGTCATGGCCGTCCACGGTCCGGCGATGCTGGTGGCGGTGGCGTACTGCTGCTGGTTAGGGTTCCAGCCGGTGGCCCCCGAGGTCAGCATGAAGTACACGCCGCCCCGCTTGAACAGGGCCGGGGCCTCACGGTGGCCGCCGTGCCAGGGGTCGGCGACGAGGGCGGCGACCTGTGTGTAGTCGGCGGTGAGCCGGTAGATCTGGAGGTCGTAGTTCTCGCGGGCCGCCGAGATCATGTAGCCGGCGCCGTCGGTGTCCACGAAGGTGGTGATGTCACGGGACATGTGCTGGCCGAGCGGGCGGAAGCTGCCCCGCCAGCTGTAGTCGCCGTCGACGGTGTCGGAGACGGCGACGGCGGCGCGGGCCTCGCTGTAGTCGACGCCGTTCTCCTTGTGCATCCACATCACGAACGTGCCGGTGGACGCGTTGTAGATCACCTTCGGCCGCTCGATGTTGGCGGTCGCCAGTTCCGGGTCGGTGGCCTGGGTGAGGACGTTGTTGCGGAACTCCCAGTTCTTCAGGTCCGTCGAGCGGTACGCCGACACGTACTTGAAGGTGTTGTCGGGGTTCCGGTGCTCACCGAACCAGTAGTAGTACGAGCCGACCTTGAGGACCCCGCCGCCGTGCGCGTGCACGGGGTTGCCGCCGCCGTCGGTGAACTGGACGCCGTTGGGCACGGTCTGGGGTGCCGCCTGGGCCGGGCCCGCGGTGGCCAGGGCGCCGGCCAGCGCGAGACAGAGTGCCAGGAGGATCGCGTACGCACGTCTCATCTCAGCTCTCCTTCCGGGAACCCGGGGTGGGGGTGTCGGCGACGGGGACGCCGAAGTCGGGGGCGCCGTCGGGCTTCCAGCCGAGGCGCTGCACACGGGTGTGGCGGTTGGGGTCGTTCAGCGGGTCGCCGACGATGTCCTTGTACTGGCGGGCGTGGTAGACGAGGACGTCGGTACGGCCGTCCTCGGCGACGGTGAAGCTGTTGTGGCCCGGCCCGTACTGCCGGGTGGTGTCGTTGCTGGTGAAGACCGGCGTCCGCGACTTCGACCAGTTGGCGGGGTTCATCAGGTCGGCGTCCTCGTCGACCGTCAGCAGGCCCATGCAGTAGTTGAAGTCGGTGGCGCTCGCCGAGTACGACATGAACAGGCGGCCGTTGCGCCGGATGACCGACGGGCCCTCGTTGACCTTGAAGCCGATGACCTCCCAGGGCAGCTCCGGGGTGGAGAGCCGGACCTGGGGTCCGGTCAGGGTCAGCGGGTCGGCCATCCTCGACAGCCAGAGCGCGGTGTTGTTGTCCATGCCGGGCTCGTGCTGCGCCCAGGCCAGATAGCGGGTGCCGCGGTGGGTGAAGGTGGTGGCGTCGAGGGAGAACGTCTCCCAGGCGGTCTTCAGTTGGCCGCGCTCGACCCAGGTGCCCTTGAACGGATCGCGGTGCGCGTTCTCGAGGACCCAGATCCGGATGGCCCAGATGTCCTCGGCGGGCGCGGAGGCGAAGTAGATGTACCACTTGCCGTCGATGTGGTGGATCTCCGGTGCCCAGATGTGGGCGCCCATGGCACCGGTGGCGTGCTTGCGCCAGATCACCGACTCGGACGCCGTCGACAGACCGCGCAGCGTGCGGGATCCGCGCAGGATGATCCGGTCGTACTCGGGGGCGGTGGCCGTGAAGTAGTAGAAGCCGTCGCGGTGGCGGTGGATGTGCGGGTCCGCCCGGTTGCGGACCAGCGGGTTGACGTACGGGGCGGCGGTACCCGGTCCCGCCGGGGAAGCGGCCGGCCCGCCGGTCGCCGCGTGGGCGGCACCGGCACCGGGCAGCGCGGTGAGGGCGCCCGCGGCCAGGGCGCCCTTCAACAGCTGCCTGCGGTCGGGGGGTTGGGGCAAGGCGTTGTCGCGGCTCATGCGGTCTGCCTCTCTGAAGGTTCCGCGTGTGGGGGTCGTGGGGGTGTGGGGGTCGTAGGGGTGGGGGTCATGTGGGGGCGCCGGAGCGTACGAGGCGGCACAAAAAGAAACAGAATCGTTCGGCATATCGCACAAGATCAGTCACTCCGAACGGCGAAAAGGTAAGGGTGCGCTACGAACAGGTCAACGGGTCGCGCACAACGAGCACATCCTGAGCGCGACCGACCCTGAGGCCCACAGGCCCGGATTTCGGCCCGAAGAAGCGGCATCCACGCCGCATGGAACCGCCGACGAAATAGCCCCGGCCATGGTGAATTCAAGCCATCGCGCGAGCAATGGAACGGCGCGCCACCCCGGTGCGGGCAACATCGCTCACCACCATGACCGAGGGGAAATTAGGCGATTCCCTATTTTCAGTCGGCCCAGCGGTCTGCTTCTCTTCGAAGCCATCGGCCCACTGCCAAATGCCCTACGGGTCAGCCCGGCGGAGAAGTTGTCCAGAAGGAGAGCCAAGCGTGATCATATCGCCCGCATCAGGGTCGTCCCGGGTGAATCCGGCGGTTGGGAAAGGGATTTCAGCTCCTTCAGGTCCCATCAGAATCCCGGTGCGCGCCATGCCCCTTTCCCGTCTGACGCCCGTCGTGGGAGCCGAACGGGTCAAGGAGGTGGGGGACATGCTGCGCACGGCTCGCCATCACCTCGACGGACGTCAGGTGTGCCATGTCAGCGACACCCACACCAGGGGCGGTGTCGCCGAGCTGCTCCACAACTCCCTGCCCTATCTGTCCGGGGCCGACATCTCCACCCAGTGGTTCACCCTCGGCGCCTCGCCGGAATTCCGGGCTTTGTCCAAGGAAATCTATTACCTCCTGTGTGGAGTACCACGGCCGGCCCGCAGTACGAAGACCGCCAAAGCACTCGAACTCAGCCGGAACTTATACGAGCGTGTATCCCGTACCACGGCCGCACACATCGCCAGGTCGGTGGACAGGCGCGGCATCGTCGTCCTGCACGACCATCACACCGCGGGTTTGATCCCGCACTTGGCGGACGCCGGATGCACCGTTCTGTGGCGGGCTCACATCGGCCCTCCGCTCCGATCGGACCTGGCCGAACAGGGGTGGGCGTTCCTGCGCCGTTATCTGGGTGCCGCGCACGGCTACATCACCTCCTGCGACGAGGTACTGCCACAGGGCCTGGACGGCCCCCACCACCTCGTCACCCCCTCCATCAACCCCCTGTCCCCGAAGAACCGGCCGCTGGACAACACCGCAGACCCCTCCCGGCTTCTGTCAGGGATCGTCCCCGCCTTGCGGCAGGTTCCGGTGATCACCCAGGTGAGCCGGTGGGACCGGGCCAAGGACATACCCGGGGTGATCTCCGCCTTCGTCCAGCACGTCGATCCCCTTCATGGAGCGCACCTCCTTCTGGTCGGTCCGCAGATCGGGCAGGACCGCGAGGCGGCCGAGGTCTTCGAGGAGTGCCGGGCGCGAACGGCGAGCCTGGGGAGCATGCGTGAACGGGTGCATCTGGTGCGTGTGCCGACGGAGCTCCCGGACAGGCACGCACTGCTGATCAACGCCGTACAACGGCGCTCCACCGTGGTGGTCCAGAAATCGCTCGCCGAGGGCTTCGGCCTCACCGTGTCGGAGGCCGCCTGGAAGGGCCGTCCTGTGGTGGCGTCCCCCGTCGGCGGCCTGCGGCAGCAGGTCGAGGACGGCAAGACCGGCATGCTGCTGGCGCACGCGTATGACGCGCAGGGCTTCGGCACCGCGATCAACAGCCTGCTCGCCGACCCCTCGCTCGCCGAGGGACTGGGCGCGAACGGACGCCGACGGGTCCTGCGCCATTTCCTGACCGACAGCAGCCTGGCCCAGTTCTCGCGCGTCCTGGTGGATGCCTCCGCACGCACGGACAGGTGACCACCGACAAAGACACCGACACCGACACCGACAGCGACACCGACACCGACAAGGAGGCCCATGCTCAAGGTACTTGCAGTCGGCGCCCATCCCGATGACATCGAGCTGTTCTGCGCCGGAACGCTCGCCCACTACGTGCACCAAGCGGCCGCCGTCACGCTGTGCGTGCTCACAGACGGGTCGCTCGGCTCCCGTACGATGCGGCCGGAGCGGACCGCGTCGGTGCGTGAGGCCGAAGCCCGGCGAGCGGCCGACGTCCTCGGTGCCGGGTTGCTGTGGCTGGGGCTGCCCGACGGGTTCCTCTACGACACCAGGGAAACCCGGGAACAGGTCGTGGACGTCCTGCGCCAGGCCCAGCCGGATGTGATCTTCGCCCCCCACCCCGACGACTACCACCCGGACCACCGGGCAGCCGCCGCGCTGGTGACCGCCGCGCGGCTACTGGCTCGGGAACCGGCCGTCGTGACGGCTCACCCGGCTACGGACCGGGTGCCCTCGTTGTTCTACGCGGACACCCTTCTCGGGGCGGGCGCGGGCACCCCGGACGTCCGGGTCGACATCACGGCCACCATGTCCGTCAAGGAGGCGATGCTCGCCGAGCACGTGAGCCAGAACGACTCCCGGAGGCAGCGCAAGGGCAGTGACTTCGTCGATCTCACCCGGCAGCAGGCGGAGCGCCGCGGCCATGAGGCCGGAGTCCGTTACGCGGAAGTCTTCACATGCGTCCGCACCCATCCCGTCACCTCCCCGGGCGATCTGACACCGCCGGGCACCGGCCTGACCCTGCCTCTGTGTCCCTGAGGCCGTGGCAACGGGGGCACCGTGGTCCGGCGGATCCACCCCGTCCGCCGGACCGCGAGGGTTCGGGGGAGATTTTCTGTTATCGGGTGGCGTCCCCACCGTCTCCCAAGGCGTGCGCAGCCATATCCACAAGACAGCGGCAACCGCCGGAGCCCTGGCGGTCACCGCCCTGATGCTCGGTGCCCCGACCGCGACCGCCGCCCCCCGTGACGCGACCGCCGACGTACTGGCGGGCCGGGACGTCCGGCTCGACGGCGACACGGTCGTGACCGTGCCGCCGGGGAAGACGACCTACGACGGCACCTTCAGCGGGACCGGGACACTGACCGTGCGGGGCACCGGGACCCTGATCCTCACCAGGGACAGCGGGTTCACCCTGCCCAAGGCCCGGCAGCGGCAGGTCGTGAAGACGCTCGGCGGCAACCACCCGTACGTCACCGTGACGAACCCGGACCCGCCTGCCGTGACCGTCGCGAGGGGCGCGACCCTCCAGTACGGGAACGGCGGCCGGACCGGGCTGATCGGGAACTTCCCGTACAACACCCCGGCGTTCCGGCTCAACCAGGACAACATCAGGGTCGACGGCACCCTGCGGCTGGCGCTGAAGGACGTCCAGTACAACCTGGGCACCATCAGCGGCTCCGGGTTGATCAGTCAGCCGAGGTTCCTGTGGGCGACCTGGGACCTGTCGGGCACCCACCCGTTCACCGGTGTCATCGACAACGGGACACAGCTCAACGCGGGCGCGCCGGAGTACGCGACCTCGCTGCCCGGCGTACGCAAGATCCTCAACCAGGGCACCTGGACCGTGGACACGCCCCTGGGGCAGACCGTCACCCAGGGCATGGACTTCTACCAGCGCGAGTACGGCAGCGACATCAACGTCCAGTCCCGGCCCGGCAGCAAGGTGATCCTCACGGGCCAGTACAGCTGGTCGAACCAGGGCGGGGACACCAATCCCTCACTCAGCGACCCCGCCCTGAACTGGACGCCCGCGCGGAAGAACGTCAACAAGCGCGGCACCAACATCAAGGGCGCGAACGTCCAGTGGGGCGACGGCACCACGAACAAGATCTTCATGCCGGGCACCGCCGAGACGGTCTACATCAACCTCCTGGCCGCCCGCTCCCGTTCGCTGCTGACCTTCGACTACAACGGCCCGGTCACCCTGGGCGCCCCCATCGGCGGCGGCAGGTTCCACGACACCCTGTCCGCGCCCGGCGCCGGGGACATCGTCATCAAGGGCACGAAGGGCAACGACGTCACCTTCGCCGCCGTCCAGTACTACAACGGCTCGACGACGGTCCAGAAGAACGCGGTGCTGCGGCTGGGCAGTGGAAAGCGGGGCGGAGACGGCGGGCTGTACACGAAGGGCGACCTGTACAAGGTCGTCAACGACGGCACGCTGGTCGTCCGCAACGTCACCAAGCCGGTGTCGCTGTCCAGGATCAGCGGCAGCGGCTCGTTCACCCAGTCCGGCGCCGCGACGACGACGCTGACGGGCAGCGGGGTGACGTACACCGGGCTGACGACCGTCACCAAGGGCACGCTCGCGCTCCGCTCGGGGGCGACCCTGGCGCGCAGCGAGGGGATCCGGCTCACCACGGCGGGCGCGAGGCTCGACGTGGGCACGGCCGGGCTGACGGTGAACCGCTCCCTCTCCGGCAAGGGCACGGTGCGGGGCTCCGTGACCAACGCCGGTGCGGTCGTGGCGGGCCTGCGGGTGACCGGCGGCTACACCCAGACCGGGCGGGGCCGGCTGGTGCTGCGCGAGCGGCCGTTGAAGGTGTCCGGGGCGGTACGGCTGGCGGGCGGGCTGGACTTCGCGGCCCTCGGCGCCGTCGGCGGCCCCGGCGAGAAGGTCACCGTGATCGACCACACCGGCAAGGGCGGCGTCACCGGTACGTTCAAGGGGCTGCGCGAGGGCGCGAAGGTGAAGCTGGCCGACAGCACCTACCGGATCAGCTACCGGGGCGGCGACGGCAACGACGTCGTCCTGACGGCGGCGAAGGCGGCCGCGTCGCCCAAGACCAGGTCCGCGGCGGACGCCGGGACGGACCCCCGGGGCCCCGACACCCTGAACACGAGCGCCTCGGCCGACAGCGGCTTCGGCTGGTGGCCGTACGCCCTGGCCGTGGGACTGCTCTGCGGCCTCGCCGTACCGATGAGCAGGCGCCGCGGCAGGAACCGCCGACGGGGAGGCGGCCGCCACGCGGCGACGGGGTGAGCTTGGCCTACGGCTGCACGTCGAGACGCACGAGCGCGCCGATCTCCACGAGCTGCTCCGGCAGCGCCAGGTCGGCGACGCCCATGACCGTGCTGGTGGGCCGGTGCCCCCCGAAGTACTCGGCGTGCAGCCGCGCCGTGGTGTCGAAGTTCTCCCGCAGGTTCCTCACCAGCACCGTGGTCTCCACGATCTGGCTCCGCTCGGCCCCGAACCGCTTCAGTACCAGGTCGAGGTTTTCCAGCGTGGTGCGGACCTGCCGTGCGAAGTCGTCCGCACCCACGAAGGTCCCGTCACGGTCGTGGGACAGCTGCCCCGACACGTACACCGTGTCACCGACCCGCAGGGCCTGGCTGTACCCGTACAACGCCTCCCACGGCATGCCGAAACCGAACGCCTTGGCCTGAGAACCCATGGCTCACTCCCTGGTGTGGTGCGCGGGCCCGTCGGGTGCGGACCGGCCCCTTGACGGCTGAAGTTATCGTTCCGTCCGGACGACGCTTGCCCGGGAGCGAAGGAGAAGTGTTCTCCGCGTGCACAGTTGGCAGGATCGGTCCATGAGTGAGCAGTCGGTGACCCTGACCCGGATCACGCCGGCGGACTGGCAGGCCGTCCACACGTGGGCCCGCCTGCCGGAGGTGTGCCGTTTCCAGCCCTGGGGCCCCAACACGGAGGACCAGACGCGCGACTTCGTGACGGCCGCCGCCGAGGCCTGGTCGAGCACGCCCCAGCTCAGGTTCGCCCATGTGGCGCGCCTGGGTGACGACGTCGTGGGGATGGGCGAGTTGCAGGTCCGCAGCCGCGCGCACGGCCAGGGCGAGATCTCCTACGTCGTGCATCCACGGGTATGGGGCAGGGGCATCGGCACGCGGATCGGCCGCCGACTTCTCGCGTACGGGTTCGCCGAGTTGGGCCTGCACCGGATCCACGCCACCTGCGACCCGCGGAACACCGGCTCGTCCCGCGTGCTGAACAAGCTCGGCATGACCTACGAGGGCCACCTGCGCCACACCGCGCGGATCCGGGACGGCTGGCGGGACTCCCTGGTGTTCAGCGTGCTCGAAGAGGAATGGAGCGCGCGGAACGGGGCCGCCCGGACACAGCACTAGGGGGTGGTGTCCGCGTCCTCCGGCGTCTCCTGTCGTCCCCGCAGCCACACGTAGACCGGGATGCCCGCGAAGAGGAACAGGGCGCCCTGGTAGACGGCCGCGTAGCCGGCGCCGGCGATCAGCCAGAAGGAGAAGGCGAAGGAGAGACCCGCGACGATCAGGTCGCGGACCAGCCCGGCCGGGCGCACGCGCTCCCGGGTGCCCCGGGCCAGCCAGTACAGCTGGGCGGCGGCCGACAGCAGGTACGGGACGCAGCCGGTGAACGTGGTGATGAGGACGAGCACACGGAACGCGGTGTCCGGGTCGTCCGCGTAGTTCACGACGATGAGGATCGTGCCGAGCACCGCGGTGGCGAGGACGCCGAAGCCGGGCACCCCGCCCTTGCCGAGCCGGGCGAACGGCTTCGGGAAGAGACCGTCGCGGGCGGCGGCGTACGGCATCTGCGCGCTCAGCAGGATCCAGCCGTTGAGGCAGCCGACGATCGAGGCGACGGCGACCAGCGCGATCACGGTGCCGCCCCAGCCGCCGCCCGCGATCGAGTCCACGGCGTCCGCGAACGGGGCGCCCGACTCGACGAGCTCCTTGTGCGGGACGAGACCGAAGACGGCGACCGTACCGAGGATGTAGACCACCGCGGAGGCGACGGTGCCGAGGACACTGGCGCGTCCCACGGTGCGCTCGGGGTCGCGGACCTCGCCGGCGCTCACGGCGGCCGACTCCACGCCGAGGAAGCTGTAGAGGAGCAGGGCGGCGGAGGCGGCGATCGCGCCGGGGACGCTCTCCCCGGAGGCGTTGAACGGGCCGTAGTTGTCGGTGTCGATGAAGAACAGACCGATCGTGGCGACCAGCAGCAGCGGCACGAACTTCAGGACGGTCGAGACGAGCTGCACCGCGCCGACGTAGCGGGTGCCCGCGAAGTTCGCGGCGGCCGGCAGCCACAGCGCGGCCAGCGCCACCACCGCGAGGACGACCTTCCCGTCGCCCAGGGGTATCAGCACGTCGACGTAGCCGACGACACCGACGGCGAGGGCCGCGATGCTGACCCAGCACATCGTCCAGTACGACCACGCCGACAGGAAGCCCGCGAAGGGGCCGAAGGCGTCGCGCGGGTAGACGTAGAGACCACCGGTGACCGGGCTGCGCCTGGCCAGCTTCCCGAACAGCAGGGCCAGCAGCACGGCCGCCACGGAGAGGACGACGAACGCGACCAGGCTCACCGTGCCGTACGGGGCGACGGCGGCGGGGAGCGTGAAGATGCCGCCGCCGATGATGTTGCCCATGACGAGGGCGGTGGCCGCGGTGAGACCGAACTTGCGGCCTGCGGGTGCGAGGGCGGCGGCCGGGGCGGCAGCGGGGTCGGCGGCGTGGGCGGCGCTGGAGTCGGCCGCTTCGGGCCCGACGGCCGGCGACGGTTCGGGCTCTGCGGCCTCGGGGGTGCTCGTGGTGCTCATGGCGGTTCCCTGGGGATGGGGAGGGGTGGGACGGGGAGGGCCGTGATCGTATCCCGGCGTTCCACATGGTGGTCAATCTGTTCATAAGGTGGACACAATCGGTTCGGGAGCACGGCCGCGGCTCGATTACCGTCGTCGTATGACCAGCAACGCCCCGGGGAGCCCCTCCCCCTCCTCCGTCCCGTCCTCCGCCCTCGGCGAGGCGCTCGCCGCCGGCGCCCTCGTCCTCGACGGCGGCATGTCCAACCAGCTCGAATCGGCCGGCCACGACCTGAGCGACGAGCTGTGGTCGGCCCGGCTGCTCGCCGAGCGGCCGGAGGCGATCACGGAGGCCCACCTCGCCTACTTCGAGGCGGGCGCCGACGTGGCGATCACCTCCAGCTACCAGGCCACCTTCGAGGGCTTCGCCAAGCGCGGCATCGACACCGGGCGGGCCACCGAACTCCTCGGCCTCAGCGTGGAGTTGGCCCGCGACGCGGCCCGGCAGGCGCGGGCGAAGGGCGTCGCGCGGCCCCTGTGGGTGGCGGCCTCGGTCGGCCCGTACGGGGCGATGCTCGCGGACGGCTCCGAGTACCGGGGGCGGTACGGACTGAGCGTCGCCGAGCTGGAGCGGTTCCACCGGCCGCGGCTGGAGGTGCTGGCCGCCGCCGCGCCCGACGTCCTCGCCCTGGAGACGGTGCCCGACGCCGACGAGGCCGAGGCGCTGCTGCGGGCCGTGCGCGGGCTCGGGGTGCCGGCGTGGCTGTCCTACACCGTGACCGGGGAGCGGACGCGGGCAGGCCAGCCGCTGGAGGAGGCGTTCGCCCTGGCCGCCGACGCCGAGGAGGTCGTCGCGGTGGGCGTGAACTGCTGCGCCCCGGAGGACGTCGACGCGGCGGTGGCGACGGCGGCCCGGGTCACCGGCAAGCCGGTGGTGGTCTACCCGAACAGCGGCGAGGCCTGGGACGCGTCCGCCCGGGAGTGGACCGGCCGGTCCCGGTTCACCGCGGCTGAGGTCGAGGGCTGGCGCACCGGCGGGGCCCGGCTGATCGGGGGATGCTGCCGGGTGGGACCGGGGGCGATCTCGGCGATCGCCGAGGTGCTGACCTGACGCCGTCGGCGTGCTCGGGGGGAGCGCGCACGGCGTCGCGAGGCGGATGGGAATCGTCGGACACGGCCTGACCCCGGTTCATGTCCAAGACCCCGGTGGGTCGCTTCTACGACGAACTGGCCGACGACTACCACCTGCTCTACGCGGACTGGGAGGCGAGTGTCCGCCGTCAGGGGGAGGCGCTGGACGCCCTGCTGGGGCGCGAGCGGGCGGTGGTGCTGGACCGTTCGTGCGGCATCGGCACCCAGGCGGTAGGTCTTGCGCTGCGCGGGCATCGCGTCGTCGGAACCGATCTCAGTGCCCGTGCCGCCGCCCGCGCCGCTCGGGAGGGCGTCCGACGGTCGGTGCCCGTGGTCACCGCCGCCGCCGACATGCGGCGCGTGCTGCGCCCGGGCGGCCGACTGCTGCTCAGCACCCGCCCGTACGACGAACTCCTGCGGGAGCGGCCCCCGTCGAGGCCTCCGCAGGTGCGTCTGCCGGAGGGCGGCGGACAGCGGACGATCGTGCGGGGCGCTGCGGTCCGACCGGCTGGCCGGCCTGGTGTCCGACGCGGGCTTCGAGGACGTCCGCTGGCGAACCCCCCGGGAGACGGGGTTCTTCCAGCCGCTCCTCACCGCGTACGCCGACGCGCGCGGTTCGGCGTAGGCCGTGTCGGCGGACGAGGGCCCGCTCCGCCGGTTCGGGGCCCTGTGATTGACTGCGGCGATGTTGCCAGAGTCGGTGTTCCGCTCCCTGGATCTGCCTGAGGGTGACCGGTTCGACGCGTGGACGGAACGCATGGGCCGCACGCATGCTCCGCTGGACCTGTCCAGTGACCGCGCGGCGGACTACCGCGTGCACCAGCGGCTGATCGCGCTGGGTGACGTGATGGTGTGGCCGGCGACGTTCGACTCGCTGGTCTTCCGCCGGACGCCGAGGCTCGTCCGCCAGTCCGACCCCGAGGTCTACCACCTGTCCCTGCTGCTGCGCGGAGAGGGCAGGGCCACCTGGGGCAGACAGGAGGTCACGTACCGGCTCAGCGACATCCACGTCAACAGTTCGTCGCGGTCGTGGGACGTCTTCACCGGCTCCGATCCGGTGACCATCGTCGGCGTGGAGATCCCCCGGGCGCTGGTGGCGCTGCCCCCGGGCCGGGCCGATCAGGCGGTGGGGCGGCCGATATCGGGCCGTGAGGGCGTCGGCGCCCTGCTGTCGCAGTTCCTGGTGAACCTGACCGCGGACACCGGCCCGTACCAGCCGCAGGACGCCCCCCGGCTGGGCACCGTCGTCGCCGACCTGGTCACCGCCGCCTTCGCGCACACGCTGGACGCCGATCCGCTGATGCCGGCGGAGGCCTACGACCGCACGCTGATGCTGCGGATCAAGGCGTTCGTCCGCCGTCATCTCGCGGACCCGGAACTGACCCCCGCCGCGATCGCCGCCGCCCACCACGTCTCCCGCAGCCGTCTGTACGCCCTCTTCCGCGCCGAGGGCGTCGGTGTCGCCGCGTACATCCGCGACCAGCGGCTGGAGCGCGCCCGCCGCGACCTCGCCGACCCGGCGCTGCGCGCCGAGCCCATCCACTCCGTCGCCGCCCGCTGGGGCTTCCCCCGCCCCGCCGACTTCACCCGGGCCTTTCGCACCGCGTACGGCATGCCGCCCAGCGAACTCCGCGCGGCGACCTCGCCCGAGGCCGCGAGGGGGGCGCCGACGGGCCTTCCTCTGCGGCCGTAGGCGACGCCACCGGCTTGCGTCCAGGGCGGATCCGCGGGGCCGAGGGACCTGCCGGGCGGCCGGGGTCGCAGTCGTCAGGGTGGGGCGTCGCCGCGGCCGGCTTCCCGGTGGAGTACCTCGTCCAGGTCCGCCAGGCGGTCCAGCCCGCGGACCGGCTGTGCCATCCGGGGGTTGCGCTCCAGGCGGGCCCGGTGCCGGTGCAGGAAGGCCCAGTAGCCGGTGGTGAAGGGGCAGGCCCGGTCGCCGGTCCGCTCGCCCGGCCGGTAGACGCATCCGCCGCACAGATCGCTCATCCGGTTCACGTACGAGCCGCCGGACGTGTACGGCTTGGTCGTCATGCGGCCGCCGTCGGCGTACTGCGACATGCCGACGACATTGGGGACCATCACCCAGTCGTAGCCGTCGACGAAGCCGCGGTGGAACCAGTCCGTCACCGCCGACGGGTCCCAGCCGCGCTGGAGGGCGTGACTGCCCAGCAGCATCAGCCGGGGGATGTGGTGCGTCCATCCGGTGTCCCGCACCTGGGCCAGCACCGTGGCCAGGCAGCGCGCCCGCACCGCGTCCGCGTCCAGCTCGAGGAACCACCCGGGGAGCGGCTCGTGGTGCCGCAGGGCGTTGCGGTGGCGGTAGTCCTCGCCGAAGTGCCAGTAGAGCTGCCAGACGTACTCGCGCCAGCCGGCGACCTGGCGGACGAATCCCTCCACGCTGTTGACCGGGGCGCGCCCCGCCCGCCACGCGTCCTCGGCGCGTTCCACGCACTCCGCCGGGTCGAGCAGGCCGAGGTTGAGGGAGGACGAGAGCAGGCTGTGGCTCATCACCGGGTCCCCCGCCAGCATCGCGTCCTCGTGCGGGCCGAAGCCGGCCAGCCGGTGCTCGACGAACCGGCGCAGCGCGGCCAGCGCCTCACGCCGGGTGGCGGGGAACAGGCGGGGTCCGTCCCGGCCGACGAACGCGACGGAGCCCTCGCGTTCCCAGCGGTCGAGATCGCGGCGCACCTCGTCGTCGATCTCGTCCTCCGTCGGGCGGTAGGGCGGCGGGGCGCCCAGGGTGCGCGCCCCCTTCGGCGGGGGCTCGCGGTTGTCGTGGTCGTGGTTCCACCGGTCGCCCGCCGGACGGTCACCGTCCATCAGCAGGTCGTGGGAGCGCCGCACCCACCGGTAGAAGTCCTCCTGCCGCAGCCGCCGACCCCCGTGCCCGTCGGCCCAGGCACGGAAGTCGTCGTGCGTGACGAGGAACCCGCGCGCGGGCAGCACGGTCACCGACGCCTGCGACTCCAGTGACCTCACCAGCCGCAGGGCCGCGTACGACGTGGGGTGACGCACCGTCACCGGGCCGTCCCCGACCGCCTCGCGCAGCCCCTCCCGGTAGGTCTCGGCGCGGACGTAGCGGACCCGGTCACCGAGTTCGGCGGCGCGGTGGCGCATCGCGGAGAGCACGAGGTGGGCCTTGGCCCGGTGGAAGCGGCGGCGCCGCAGTACCGAGCGGGCCTCGATCATCACCACGGGCGGGTCGGAACGCCCCGCCAGGAAGTGCGGCCCGAGCTGGTCGCCGAACAGCCAGTGGGGGACGGCCATACCAACGTCTCCTCTTCCGCCCTCTTGGTCCCCCGGGTCCGTCCGGAAGACGCTGCAACCGTATGCCCCGTATCCAGGGAAATGGTGACGAAAGACGATCAGGAGCCCGCCCCGCCGCGGGAGGGGCCCCTTCCGGCCACAGAGGAGAAACGCGCCATGAGGATTCGCGACGAACTCCCCGTCGACCACCGGCTGGCCCGGGTGTACCGGTACGGGGCCGGCCTGTGCGGTGTCATCCTGCTGGTCTTCGGCTGTCTGGGCTTCGCGGACCGACTCACTCCCTTCGACACGGACGGGACCCGGATCTCCGGGATGTCCACCAACGGGGTGCTCAGCCTGATCTCGGTCGTCGTGGGCCTCGCCCTGATCGGCGGTGCCGTGGTCGGCGGCAACTTCGCGTCCACGCTCAACATGACCGTCGGCACGCTGTTCCTGCTCAGCGGCTTCCTCCACCTCTTCGTCCTGGACCGCCCCGCCAACGTGCTGGACTTCGGCATGTCCAACGTCATGTTCAGCTTCGCGATGGGGCTGCTCATCGCCTGCTTCGGCATGTACGGCCGGGTGTCGAGCAAGCTGCCCCACGACAACCCGTACTGGCGGCGCCGCCACCCCCGCGAGGCGGCCCACGAGGCCCTGGCCGCCCGCCGCCGCGCGAGCCAGGCGGCACTCACCCCCGGCCAGGACCCCGCACCCACGCCCGCCCTCCTGCGCTCCCGGGACTGAGTCCCGCGCCGGCACGCGTTACCGTGCTTTCGATGTCCTACCGACTCGACGCTGCCATCAGCGACTTCGACCGCATGCGGCGCTGGGCCGAAGGGGTGACGGGGGCGGTGGTCGCCCCGCTCGCGCAACGTCTGGGGCTGCTGCCGCTCACCACCGGGTTCCGCGCTGATCTGCCACGCCTCCTGCGTGACCTGTCGCGGGGCGGGCCGGTAACCCATGTGGAAGCGGACTTCTGGGGCGGCGACGGGGATCAGACCGCCGCCCTGTGGCGGGCCGGCGTCAGGGAATGGGGCCCGGTGCACACCTCGGACTTCAGCGGTCCGCGGGAGGACTGGCCGTCGCCCTGCTCGGCATACCCCAGGGCCGCACGGTAGGGGCGGCCATCCGCCACCTCCAGCAACTCCACGTCGACCGCGGCCCCGTCTCCCGCGAGGAAGCCGAGGCCGCGCTGTGCGCCTGGGCGGCAGAGCGGGGAGTCTCCGCGAGGCCTCGCTGAGGCCACCCTCCGGGTCGGCGCGCGGGCCCGCGCGCCCACCCCGCTCACAGGGTGATCACGCGGACGAGGAAGAACGCGGCGAACAGCGCAGCGCCGAGCGCGATCAGGAACAGCCACAGGTGCGGGTGCTCCCAGATGCCGCCGTCCGGTCGTTCCTGGTGGGCCTCGGCCGTCGAGCCCTCGGCTGCGGGGGTCTCCTCGGGCGGAGGCAACTGCTCGCTCCGGGCGCCCGTCTCCTGCGACTTCTTGGCCATGATGAGCACTCCTCTGGGGGGGGAGGGAGGATCTCATTCGAGGATGTATCGCACCTTTTCTTCCGCGCCGGGAGCGTCTCCGGATGCGCGCACCGCTTGCACGCTCCGAGTGCGTGTGCCGAGTCCGTGTACCGAGTGCGTGTACCGAGTCGTACCGATGCCGGCACGGACCTCGGCGCGGATCACCCGGACTCCTGTGCCTGCCCCTGGCCCGCCGTCGGCGTGTCCTCGCCGGGGCGGCCGACCGACGTCATGATCCGGACGGCGTCGGTCAGTCCGAGGGGGCGCGGGAGGTCGGGATCGGAGCGTCGGCCCCATCCCGGACCACACAGCAGGACGTGGCTGCGGGTGCGGGCGCCGTGGATGCCCCAACGGATCGCGGCGAGGTGCCGGGCGAGGGGGAGGTCCGCGGTGCTCCGGGACTGCGACCACAGGGCCACGGCAGCCGGGGCGACCCGCCGCACCGTGGCCTCCAGTGCCTCGACCGGCACCGAGCCGCCCAGCATCAGGACGCGTCGGCCGCGCTCCGCCAGTACGGCGGTGAGCGCCTCCAGCGGGAGGGTGTGCTGTTCGCCCGGCAGGCACGCCAGCAGGACGGGGCGGGTGTCGGCGGCTCTGTTCCGGGCCGCGGCGCGCGCGTAGGCGTGGCGGAGGGCCACGGAGATGTGCCAGGACAGGAGGTGCTCCACTTCCACGTACCGGTCCTCGGAGGACTCCCATCTGCGCCCCACGTACCGCAGCGTCGGGATGAGGACCTCCTCCCACGCGGCCAGGAGGCCGTACGACTCCACGGTCGCCGTGATGTGCTCCTGCACGGCCTCGGCGTCCATGCGGACCGCCGCCCGGGCCAGCCCCCGGCCCCGTCGGCGGGAGTCCTCCACGGACGGCGTGTCCACCGGGGCGGCCGCGCCCACGGGGACCGCCGGGTGCACGGGGGCCGCGTCCACGGGCGTCGCGTCCCTCGGGGTCCACGGCTCCCCGACCGGTGCGAGGGGGCGGGGAGGCGGGCCTGCGGGCGGAGCGGCGGGGGCGGGGACGGGGACGGGGGCCGCCGGGGCGCCGGTCCGGGTCGCCCGGGCCTTGGCGGTACGGGCCGCCTGGGCCTTGGCGGTACGGGCCGCCTCCGCCGGGGGAAGGCCCTCGGCGGTCAGGCGGCACATCTCCCGCACCATCGCGACGTCCTCGGCCGTCCAGCGCCGATGCCGGCCCTCGACCCTGGTAGCCGGTCCCAGCCCGTAGCGGCGGTCCCATGAGCGCAGGGTGGTGGGCGAGATGCCGAGCCTGCGCGCGAGCACCCCGGTCGTCACGCCGGCCCCGGCCACGCCGGGTTCCTCGTGCGCGTCCATCCTGTGCCTCCAGCGGCGTAGCCGATGTCCCGGATCTCGGGGCATGAGAGATATTCCCCGTCCCACGGGTGGTTCGGATGCGCGCCGAGACGACACCCCCGGGCGGCAGCAGCGGTACTCCCCCGGTCGGCCGCTCGTGCCGCCGAGCCGTCCGGCCGGGATCAGGCGGACGGTTCCATCACGCGCCGCAGCGAGTGCAGGGCCCGGCGGATGTGACTCTTCACCGTGCCCAGCGGCAGTCCCGTCTGCTCGGCGATCTGGGTCTGGGTCATGTCGCCGTAGACGGCCATGCCCAGCAGCCGCCGTTGCACCGGCGTCAGGTGCTGAAGTTTCTGAAGGACGAGGACCCGGTCCACGGCGGCCTGGCTCTCGTCGACGCCCCAGTGCCGTACGGCCTCCTCCTGCTGCGCGGCGGACATGCCCTCGATGTCGGCCCGGCGGGCCCGTGCCGCGTGCGCGTCCGCGATCGCGTGGCGTGTGATGCCGACGAGCCAACCGCCCAGGGCTCCACGCTCCGGCCGGTACCGTGCGCGTCCCCGCCAGGCGGCGAGGAAGACCTGCTGGGTGACGTCCTCGGCGTCCCGCGGATCGTTCAGGGAGCGCCGCGCCAGGGTGTACACGAGGGAGCCCCACCGCCGGTACGCGAGGGCGACCGCCTCCTCGTCCCCGGCGTGGAACCGCCGGGCGATCTCGGTGTCGTCGCCGGTCTCCTCGTACGGCGGGAGCGGGCCGGGCACCCGGTCGGGGTCGCGCGGACGCGTGCGCTCCACGTCGGCGCTCAGGTACGTGTCGGGCCGGGCAGTGGCCATCATGAGCTCCGAGGTCGAAGGACTACGACACGACGACCGTCCGTCGAAACGATGCGCCCCCGCAACGTGCAGCGTTAGCGCATCGAAACGGGTGGGATTCGGAAACGGGGAGATTCGGAAACGGGGAGATTCAGAGACGGGGGATTCGTTGAACCGCGAAAGAATCTGCATCCTCCGCCGGGACGTGCGCCGAAGACCTCGTGCACTCACTCACTGGGAGTGGGCCGTTCGAAGGGACAGCCAGTCATGATCTCCCGCACCCCTGTCGCCGCGGCGGCTTCTCTCGGCCTGTGCGCGCTCGCCATGGGCGGCGCCGCGACCGCGACCGCCGCCGATGACGACGACCAGGCCATGGTCTCCGTCTTCCACGCCGTACCCGGCCTGGACGTCGACGTGTACGCCAACGGCGACGAACTGATTCCCGACTTCGAACCGGGCACGCTCACCGACCCGCAGCCCCTGCCCGCCGGCTCTTACGACCTGAAGGTGTTCAAGGCCGGCGCGGACCCGAAGGGCAAGCCCGCGATCCAGAAGACGGTCGAGGTTGCCGCCGGGGCCAACGCGACGGTCGTGGCCCACCTGAACGCCGACGGCGCGCCGCAGTTGGACGCCTACGTGAACGACACCTCCGCTGTGGCCGCCGGAAAGGCCCGGTTGACGGTCCGTCATGTCGCGGCGGCTCCGGCCGTCGACGTCCGGGCGGGCGGTACACCGATCTTCAAGGACCTCGTCAACCCGAAGGAGGACACGGCGACCGTGGACGCCGGCACCGTCTCGGCGGACGTCGTGCTCGCCGGCACCGACGACGTCGCCATCGGTCCCGCCGACCTCGACCTCAAGGAGGGCACCGCCAACATCGTCTACGCCTGGGGCAGCGCCCAGGACAAGAACCTCGCGCTGAAGGTGCAGACCCTGACCGGCATGCACTCCGCTCCCTCGGGCGTGAACGCCGGTGCGACCAACGACGCCGACACCTGGCCGGCGTACGCCGCCGGGTTCGGCCTCCTCGGCCTCGCCGGCGCGCTCACCGCCCGCCGTGTGGTGTCCCGCGGCCGTGCCTGACAGCGGGCCTGCCCGATGGCTCCGGCAGCGACTGCGGACAGCGGTGACCGTGCTGCTGGCGGTCTCCGGAGCCACGGTGCTGGCGCTGGCGCCGTCCCGCGAGAGCCTGCCGCCGACCGCGGACTTCGACGCCCGGACGGCCGCTTCGCCCCCCGCGGCCCCGCCCGCCCGGGCGGAGGACACCGGCTCGCCGACACCGCCGACGACGCCGTCGGCGAGCCCCGTCTCCCCCGCCGCCGTCCCCACGCGGCTCGACATCGAGCGCGTCGGTCTCCGCGCCGCGATCGAACCCCGTGGGGTCGCCCCGGACGGCAGTGCCGACATCCCGGAGGATCCGGAGAAGGTCGGCTGGTACCGCTTCGGCCCCGCGCCGGGGGAACCCTCCGGTTCCGCCGTCATGGTGGGACACGTGGACTCCCGCACGGGCGACCTGGGTGCCTTCGCCGCCCTCTTCGACGTCCGCGCGGGCGACGAGGTGACCGTCCGGCGGGCTGCCGCGCCGCCGGTCGCCTATCGGGTCGTCGCCCGCGCCCGCGTGGACAAGGAGCGGCTGCCCGCCTCGGCGTTCGCCAGGACGAGTCGGCCGGTCCTCACGATGATCACCTGCGCGCCTCCGTTCGACACGGAACGAGGCGGCTACCAGCGGAACTTGGTGGTGACGGCGATCCCGGTGTCCCCCACCGGATGAGTACGGCCCTGAGCCTGCCTCTCGCGCCTACGCTGCTGTCCATGTCCGACGCGGAGGAGACCCGGACCGGGCGGCGGCCGGCCGCCGTAGCGAAGACCGTCGTCCGTGAGGGAACCGTCGGCGACGAGCCGATCGGCCCGCGGGCCCGGCTCCCGCGTCCGGCCGCTCTCGCCGCTCCGGCCGCCCGTACGAGGGGAGGTGGAGCGTGGCGCAGCACCTGGACGCGGACGAGCTGACCGACCTCGCCCTCGGGGGCGGCGCCCGCCCCACCCCGCGCCAGCGGGACCATCTGGCCCGGTGCCCGCGGTGCCGCGAGGAACTCGACCAGCTGCGGCGCGTGGTCCTCGCCGCCCGAGACGTGTCGACCGACGACTTCCTGACCGCCCCGCCCGACACGGTGTGGCACTCGATCGCGGCGCAACTCGACCCGGCGACGGCCCCGCAGCGGCCGACGGGGAGTGACGACACCCCGACGGCCCCGGGCGGCCCCGGCGCACCTGACGTATCCGACGTTCCCGAGGTACCCGGCGGTGGTGCCACTGACGGTCCCGGCCGCGGGCGTGCGTGGTGGCGCCGGCCCGCCCTGCTGGTCGCCGCCGCGAGCCTCGCCGTGGGGGCGCTGCTGGGCGGTGCCGTCACCGCGTGGCGGCTCGACGACGGCCCGCCGACGGCCGAGGCGGGCTCGGCGAACCGCCTCGCCCCGCTGGCCGTCCCCCGCGCGGCCGGGACGGTACGCCTGGTCCGCGGGCCCGAGGCCGGACGCGAGGTCACGGTGACCGTCACCGGCCTGCCCCGTCCGGACGGCTACTACGAGGTGTGGCTCATGGACCGGACCCACACACGGCTCGTCGCCCTGGGCGTTCTCGGTCCGGACGGCACCGCCACCCTGCCGCTCCCCGCACGGATCGACCTCGGCCGCTACTCCCTGCTCGACATCTCGGCGCAGGAGGACAACGGAGACCCGGCCCATTCCGGCACGAGCGTCGTACGCGGCGCCCTCCCCGGCTGACCGGCCCCGCCCGAAGCGGACACGGACCCGCCACCCTCAGTCGCGGCGGGGCGGGGCCCAGACCATGATCTCGGTGGCGGGCAGGCGCTCCGCGAAACGGCCGTCGGGGGACGCCTCGTGCAGCAGGGCGCGCAGGTCCCGTTCGAAGTCGGGCAGCTCGTCGCCGAAGAGGTGGGGCGCGGAGTCGGAGCGGGAGAACGCCCAGGCGACGAGGTCGTCGGCGGTACGGTCGACCACCTGCCCGGCGGGTACGACGAGACGCCGGACGTGGGCGAAGCCGGCCCGCTCCAGGACGAGGTCCTCGCGTCCCTGGGTGCCGTTGACGAGGAGCCCCTGTCCCGCGCGGCGCACCGGGCCGAGGCGGCGGCGCACGAGGTCGGCGATCCGGTCGTACGGAGGCGGGACCGACGGGGGCGGCGGCGGTGCCGCGGGCGGGTTCTTCAGCTCGCTCAGGTGGACGAACACGCCGCCCGGCGCCAGCATCTCCCGCACGGTGGCGGCGACACGGTCGCGCTCCGTCCAGTGGAACGACTGGGCGAACACCACCACCCGGAACTCCCCCAGCCCGGCGGGCAGGTCCTCGGCGCGGGCGGTCACCCAGCGGGCGTTGGTCACGCCCCGGCGCCCGGCCTGCCGCTCCGCCTCGGCCAGCATGTCCGCGTCCGGGTCGACGCCGACCGCCTCGGCGACGTACCGGGCCATCGGGAGCAGCACGACGCCGGGGCCGCAGCCGACGTCGAGGAGCCGGCCGGTGCCGTCCAGACCGAGAGCCTCGGCCAGGGCGTCGGCGAAGCCGGGCGCGTAGGGAAGCCGTCCCCGCTCGTAGTGGGCCGCGCTGCCCCGGAAGAGGCTGCTGTCCCACTGCCATCCATCGGACATCCGATGCCCCTCGTCCCGCCGGCGCGGGCCCGGGGGCACGCCGGCCCTCGTCGGCCTCACCGGCCCTTCGTCGGCCTCACCGGCCCGCGTCGACTTTCGCCGGCCCGCGTCGGTCCTTGCCATCCTTGTCGGCCCTCGCCGGTTCCTGCCGGCCCTTGCCGACCGTCGTCAGCGCGGCTGGGCTACCGGCCGACCCGGCGGGGTCGCTCCCCGGCGGCTCACCCCCCAGCCGGGTTCAGGGCGCCCGGCGGAAGCGGCGGAGGGCCGGTAGCGGGGCTCCGCCGGAGGCCGTGAACGTTCCCGTGCCCTGGGTTCTGCGGGGGCGTCGCGCGTCCTCCGCCCAGAGGGCCAGCTCGCGGTCGTAGGGGCCGAGGGCGATGCGTCGGTCGTCCGGGTCGTCGAAGACCCGCACGGGGTGGGTGGCGTCCCAGGGCGTCCAGCCGGGGTCGCCGTGCGTCGCGAAGCGGACCCACGCGTCGTGCAGGGTGGCGGCCAGGGCGCGCGGGGTGTGCTCGCCGGCGAGTTTCGCCGAAGCCGGGGTGTCGCCGGTGTCGAAGACGAAGCCCAGCTCCAGGGCGTGGCAGGCGCCGAGGCCGGGGAGGTTCGACGGCCAGGCGAACTCGTAGACGTGGGTCGGCGCATGGGCGGGGCGGGCATCCGCCACGCGGTGCAGGGGGACGCGCAGGAGGTGGTCCGTGACGAGCCGGCCGGCCAGGTCGGCGGGGCTCAGGCCGGGGTGGAGCTCGCGGTAGCGGCGGGGGACCTCGGGGCCGCAGTGGCAGCGGGCGCGGGCACCGGCCAGGGCGACCGTGCCGAGGCGGTCGAGGCGCTCGTGGAGGCCGCCGGGGACCAGCCAGAGGCGGTGCTCGTCGCGGGTCCACCCCAGGAGGAGGCCGATGTCTCGGGCGGCGCCGTCCTCGACGAGGGCCTTCAACGGGTCGCGCGGCACCAGCTCGCCGTCGACGACGATGCCGAAGGCGGGGCCGCCCAGGACCGGGCTGCTGAGACGGCCGACCTCCGCCTGGGCCTCGGCGAGCAGGGAACGGTCCACGTCGGCGAAGGCCGCGGCCGTGGCAGGCACCTTCAGTCGGGCGGCCATCCGGCGCACCATGCGGCGCACCTTGTCCCGGTCCAAGGCCTCGGGCGGCCCGCTCTGGAGCACGGCGCGGCGGAACAGGCCCCGTGCGCGGGGGGCCACGAGCAGGGCGCCGATGCTGATGGCGCCGGCCGACTGACCGAAGACGGTCACCCGGTCGGGGTCGCCGCCGAACTCCGTGATCGAGTCCCGGACCCACTCCAGGGCGGCGAGCTGGTCGCGCAGTCCGGCGTTGGGCGGGGCGTCCGGGAAGAGGCCGTATCCCTCGACGCCGAGGCGGTAGTTGAGGGAGACGAGGACCACGCCGTCGCGGGCGAAGGCGCTGCCGTCGTACACCGAGATCATCGACGAGCCTCTGGTCAGGGCGCCGCCGTGGATCCAGACCATGACGGGGAGCCGGGCCCCGGGGCCCGGCTCCGGTGTCCACACGTTGAGGTTGAGGCAGGCGTCGCCCGCGACGACGGGGTCGGACAGATAGCGGGCGAAGGCCTCCGAGTAGGCCGGTTTCGGCGGGGTCGGCCCGAAGGCGCCCGCGTCGCGGACACCGTCCCAGGGCTCGGGCGGCACGGGCGGGCGGAACCGGCGGGCGCCGAAGGGCGGGGCGGCGTACGGGATGCCGCGGAAGACCGCGATCCCGTCCTCGTACCCCTCCCCGTAGGCGTACCTGCCGCGGACGTCTCCGTACGGTGTGCGGACCACGGGATCCGGCCGGTCTGCCGTCATACGCCCACCAGCTCCTCACACCCGCTCGCTCGTGAACCGCCGTTCACATCAGAGCACCACATCCCCTCGCGGTATTCCGGTCCTGCGGGATCCTTGACGGCTATTTGGCGTACGGGAGGGCGCGAGAGGTGGCCGCCACGGCACTGGGCGCCGAGCCGCTGGGGCTGGAGGACCTGACGCACGCCCCCGACGCCCCGAGACGTACCGCATGCTCGACCGTGCCGAACTCGCCCTGATCCGGGACGGCGGCCGGCTGATCAACACCTCGCGCGGAGCTTTGGTCGACTCGGACACCCTCACCGACGAACTGCTCCCTCACCCCACATGTCGGGGGCTCCCTCGGCAACGAACCGGAACCCCCCGGCCGCACCGTCGTCGAGGAACTGGAGCACCTGGCCGCGGGCCGCCACCGGCCCACGAGGTACGGCGGACGGATCTGGCCCGGGTCGCCTGAGCGCGGCGTCACGTCGGCGCGCGTCCGCCGTCCGACCGTGGCCTTCGCCTTCCCTCACGCAGGTGCCGGCTCTCACTCCTCGTGCGACACACCGAGGTCACGGCGCATCGCGGTTCTCAGGGCACGGAGCGTCTCCCAGGCCTCGTGCTGGGCCTGGGCCGCGGTCTCCATCGTCTCGCCCGGTTCGGGCGCACCGCGTTCAAGGCGCTTGACCTGGCCGTAGACCTTGTTCAGGGCCTGGTTGACGGCATTCGCCCGCTTGAGCACTTCTTCGGGGGCGATCATCTGCGCCTCGGAGTATCGATCGCGGTGCGCGGCCTTCGCCCCTTCGAGAGCGTCGATCTCCGCCTGCTCCACGCCACGCTCCCTCATGACGTGCAGGTGACGATTGAGGACGGTGGTGAACTGGCGGGCGTCGCGGTTGAGTTCCGCGTAGCAGGTGCGCCGCAGCGAGCGGTTCTCGCGGGCCTCCTCGTGCTCCCGAACCAGCTCCATCTCCAGTCGCTTGGCCCGTTCGGTGCCGCGCTGGGTGAGGAGCGCCCCTCCCAGCGTTCCCGCGACGCCTGCCACAGCGATGATCACTGAGCTGAGATCCACTGACGCACCCCGTGAAACTTTTCGACCGCGTGCCCGCTGCACATGGCCGGTCCGCCAAGTCTGCCGCCCGCCCTCGACGTCCGGCCACGTGCCGACGCTCATCAACCGACAAGCGCCCGAGAGGCGGCTCGTGAGAGGGTGCGTTCGGTCCAGGGGCAGGGGAAGACGTGGGGCTCATCTACAGCTATGACATCTATCTGCGCCCTCGGAATGTCGCCACGTTGTTGACCGCGTTGGCCGAACGGGCCCCAACGGCCCGTGCGGGACGGCCGCTTGAGGTCACCCTGCCCGGCGGTGACCGGCTCGTCCTCCCGTTCACGTCCCGATTCGAGAGCGATCCGGTCGACTGCTCCACGAGCGGCACGCTCGAACTCGACATGTCCCTCCTCTTCGATGTCGACGACGCACTACGTGAGTACGCGCGGACGAGCAGCCCTCGGCCCGAGGCGGACGGGCGCATCCAGATCGGGTACATCTACGCGATGATCCGGTTCGCGTCACGGCTGCACCCTGGCTACGCGTCGGTGGAGTGCTGGGCGGCGACGTCGGACATGAGCCGCCTGTTCGCGCGGTCGGCCAACGTCAGGAAGCTGTTCACTGACCTCACCACCGACGCCGGAGGGGTGTGCTGTCTGTTCGACACCGGCGACGGAGCCCCCGAGCAAGTCTGCTGGCTCAACGGCGAACCCACCCGGGACACGCTCCCCGGCCCCCGTTTCCCGGACCGTCGAGCACTTGTGACGGCCTGGTCCGACTCCGAGAGGTGAGCGTCGGCGCCCTCCCTCCAAGGGGCTGACATCCCCAAAGCGCCGTTCCGATGCCACCGTGGCATCATTCCCGCATGGATCCTGAGAAGCGGATCTCTCTCCGCCTGCCCGCTGACCTCCACGAACGTCTTGTGGATCGAGCCCGGACCGATCGGCGGTCCCTCAACTCGGAGATCATCCATCTGCTGGAGGTCGCCATCGGCGCGGCGGCGAAGACGCCCGATCGCCTCGACGGCGTTCCGGCTCCCCACCCTGCTCCGCAGGAGCGCACGTCCTCCCCGGCCGAACACCGGGGTGTCCACGGAGGAAACCGGTGAACTTCTGGTCGCTCTACAGCCACGGCTTCGCGCGGGTCGCCGCCTGCACCGGTCACGCGGCGATCGCCGACCCGCCCGCCAACGCGGAGGCGGTCCTGCGGCAGGCCCGCCGCTGCGCGGAGGACGGCGTCGCCGTCGCCGTCTTCCCCGAACTGTGCCTCTCGGGCTACTCCATCGAGGACCTGCTGCTCCAGGACGCGCTGCTCGACGACGTCGAGGCGGCGCTGCGGACGGTGGTCGCCGGATCGGCGGACCTGCTGCCGGTGCTCGTCCTCGGCGCCCCGCTGCGGCACCGGCACCGGATCTACAACTGCGCGGTGGTCGTGCACCGCGGGCGGATCCTCGGTATCGCGCCCAAGTCGTATCTGCCGAACTACCGCGAGTTCTACGAGAAGCGCCAGATCGCCGCGGGCGACGACGAGCGCGGCGGAACGATCCGGGTCGCCGGCGCGGAGGTGCCGTTCGGCCCCGACCTGCTGTTCGCGGCCGAGGACGTCCCCGGCCTGGTCGTGCACGCCGAGGTGTGCGAGGACATGTGGGTGCCGGTGCCGCCGAGCGCGGAGGCCGCGCTGGCCGGCGCGACCGTCCTGGTCAACCTGTCGGGCAGCCCCATCACGGTCGGCCGGGCCGAGGACCGGCGACTGCTGTGCCGTTCGGCGTCGGCCCGCTGCCTCGCCGCCTATGTGTACGCGGCGGCCGGCCAGGGCGAGTCGACCACCGACCTGTCCTGGGACGGCCAGACCATGATCTACGAGAGCGGCACCCTGCTGGCCGAGACCGACCGGTTCCCCGCGGGCGACCAGTACGCGGTGGCCGACGTCGACCTCGACCAGCTGCGGCAGTCACGGCACCGGATGGGCACGTTCGACGACAACCGCCGGGCGCTGTCCGGGCGCACCGGCGCGTTCCGCGAGGTGGTGTTCCGGCTCGACCCGCCGACCACCGACCTCGGGCTGCGACGCCGGGTCGAGCGGTTCCCGTTCGTGCCGTCGGATCCCGCCCGGCTCGCCCAGGACTGCTACGAGGCCTACAACATCCAGGTCGCGGGCCTCCAGCAGCGCATGGCCTCGATCGGCGGCCCCAAGATCGTGATCGGGGTGTCGGGCGGCCTGGACTCCACGCACGCGCTGATCGTCGCCGCGCGGGCGATGGACCGCGCGGGCCGTCCGCGCAGCGACATCCTGGCGTTCACGCTGCCCGGTTTCGCGACCGGCGAGCACACCAAGGGCAACGCGCACAAGCTGATGCGTTCCCTCGGGGTCACCGCGGCGGAGCTGGACATCACGCCCACGGCCCGGCTGATGCTGAAGGAGATGGGCCACCCGTTCTCGTCGGGCGAGCCGGTGTACGACATCACCTTCGAGAACGTGCAGGCCGGGCTGCGCACCGACTATCTGTTCCGGCTGGCCAACCAGCGCGGCGGCATCGTCCTCGGCACCGGCGACCTGTCGGAGCTGGCGCTCGGCTGGTGCACGTACGGCGTCGGCGACCAGATGAGCCACTACAACGTCAACTCCGGTGTGCCGAAGACGCTGATCCAGCATCTGATCCGCTGGGTCATCAGCAGCGGCCAGTTCGACGAGGACACCAACGAGACGCTGGCGGCGATCCTGGACACGGAGATCAGCCCGGAGCTGGTGCCCGGCGAGGAACTCCAGTCCACGGAGTCCAAGATCGGCCCGTACGCGCTGCACGACTTCACGCTGTTCCATGTGCTGCGCTACGGCTACCGGCCGTCGAAGATCGGGTTCCTGGCCTGGCACGCCTGGCGTGACGCGGAGGCGGGCGCCTGGCCCCCCGGGTTCCCCGAGGGCGAGCGGGTGGCGTACGACCTGCCGGAGATCTGGCACTGGCTGGAGTACTTCTGCCGGCGCTTCTTCGCGTTCGCCCAGTTCAAGCGCTCGGCCATGCCGAACGGGCCGAAGGTCCTGGCCGGCGGCTCCCTGTCGCCGCGCGGCGACTGGCGGGCCCCGTCGGACAGTTCGGCCGCCGCATGGCTGCGGGACCTGGCCCGCTGGGACCTGCCGGAGGCCGAGAAGTAGGCGACCGCCGGCACCCGCGAGTACGCCGTATCGGCCCTCGCGAGTGACCGGTGTCGCGGCCCGTACGGGTGGCGGACGAGTCCCGTTCGTTCAGCGCTGTCACCTCACCAGGCCGTCGCGGGCCGTGATCCCGCGGCGGCCTTCGCGCTGTCGGCCCTCTGATCCCCTCTCCTTCCCGCCGTGTTGAGTTGGCCTTACGGTAGAGAGCGCTTGCTACTCGAATATGTCACCGGCCCTCGGGACGGGGCCTGAGAGGTGGAGTCGCGATGGTGCGTGGCGGGAGCGCGACGGCCGGGCCGACGCTGGCGGTGGTGGCGCGCGAGGCGGGGGTGTCCGTGCCGACGGCCTCGAAAGTGGTCAACGGCCGGGAGGACGTGGCCCCCGAGACCAGGCGCCGGGTCACCGAGGCACTGGACCGGCTCGGCTATGTCCGCAGACCCAGGTTCGAGGCGTCGAAGCCCCCGCGCATGGTCGACCTGGTGGTGCACTCGCTGGAGAGTTCCTGGTCGGGGGCGGTGCTGCACGGCGTGGAGCAGGCGGCGCACGACGCGGGCCTGGAGGTGGTGGTCTCGGCGGGGCTCAGCCGGACCCGGGGCGCGCGCCCGGAGCGCGGCTGGTTCGACAAGCTGATCGCCCGGGGCTCGGCGGGAGTGTTGTTCAACCTGGCCGAGCTGTCCCCGGCCCAGTACTCCTGGCTCGGCCAGCACCGCATCCCGTTCGTCCTGATCGACCCGGTGCTCGAACCCCCGCCGGGCGTGGTGTCGGTGGGCGCCGCCAACTGGCAGGGCGGGATGACCGCCACCGAGCATCTGCTGGCCCTGGGGCACGAGCGGGTCGCCGTGATCGCCGGGTACCGGCGCAAGATGTGCAGCAGCGCGCGCGTGGCGGGCTACCGCTCGGCGCTCATGGCCGCGGGCGTCCCGTACCGGCCGGAGTACGTCCGCTACGGCAACTTCATGGAGACCACCGCGCACCACCGGATGCTCCAGTTGCTGGACCTGCCCGAACCTCCGACCGCTGTGTTCGTGTGTTCGGACAGGATGGCGCTCGGGGCCTACCAGGCGCTTACCGAGCGGGGGTTGCGGATCCCGGACGACATCAGTGTGGTGGGTTTCGACGATCTGCCGGAGGCCCGCTGGGCGACCCCGGCCCTGACCACCGTGCGCCAGCCGCTGTCCGAGATGGCCTCGACGGCACTGCGGCTGCTCGCCGGGATGATGGACGGCGACCGACCCGAGGGCACACGCACGGAGTTGTCGACGCGGCTGGTGGAACGGGCGAGCACGGGGGCGCCGCGCTCGGCCTGACCCCGGGGTGGGATGGTGTCGGAGTTCACGTGGAGGGGCTGCGGACGGCCTGAGCACGGGTGAACGGTGGGCGTCGGCGCACCGTACGCATAGTGACGGGCGTACGGGTGCGAAGGCGGTCCCGCTCCTCGGCTCACTCCGTCCACCAGCACAGAGCTCCAGCATGTTCCACAGGGAAGGACCTTCGGGTTGTCGCACACACGCTCTTCGCAGCTTCCGGGCCCGGCACCCGCACCGGACGTCGACACCGCCCCCGAGAACACCGCCGAGGCCGCAGAGCCGAAACCGAAGCCCGAGGAGGCGGCCGCCCCCGCGCCGGACACGGATTCCGTACCGGGCGCCGAGGCGGAGGCCGGGTCGACGACCGAGCCCGTAGCCGAGCCGGAACCGAAGTCCGAGCCGAAGGGGGAGGCGGAGCCGGAGGCTGGGGCCGATGCGAAGGCGGAGGCCGGGGGCGAGCCGGAAGGCGAGACGGCAACCGAGCCCATGGCCGAGCCGAAGCCCGGACCGGACGTGAAGCCCAAAGCGGACACAGAGCCCGGACCTGACGCGAAGCCCGAACCGGACGCAGAACCCGGACCTGACGCGAAGCCCGAAGCGGAGTCGCAGACCGAAGCGGAGCCCAAGGTCGCGGTCGCGGCCGGGGGCGAGGGGGCTTCCGTCCGCCAGGGCTGGCGGGTGCGGCACCCCCGGCGGGCTCGTGTGCTCGACTGGGTCGGGACCGCGCTGGCCATCGCGTTCGTCATGTTCGCGTTGCTCGTGCCGAACGACATGACGAAGTTCGAGGTGGGCCGGCTGCTGCGGATCCCCGCGGAGGGCATCCTCGGCGCGGCGCTGCTGCTGGTGCTGCCGCCGAAGGCGCGGCGTACGGCCGTGGTGGTCATCGGCGCGGTGCTCGGCCTGCTGATGATCGTCAAGGTGCTGGACATGGGGTCGTACTGGACCCTGGACCGGCCGTTCGACCTGGTGCTGGACTGGCCCCTGCTGGACAACGCCCGGTCGTTCATGAAGGACTCGCTCGGCAACACGGCGGCGCAGGCCGCGACGATCGGTGTGATCGCGCTGGTGCTCGCCCTGCCGTTCCTGACGACGTTCGCCGTCCGGCGGATCAGCCGGCTGATGGAACGCGACCGGCACACCGCGAGCCGTACGCTCCTCGTCCTCGGCACCGTCTGGATCACCTGCTCCACACTGACTCTGGAGGTCGCGGACGTACCGCTGGCCTCGCACAGCGCGGCCACGCTCGTGGAGAACCGCATCGAGTCGGTGCGCGACGGGCTGAAGGACGGCGAGGCGTTCGAGAAGCAGGCCTCCGTCGACGCCTTCGCCGACGTGCCGCCGGACCAGTTGCTGACGGGGCTGCGCGGCAAGGACGTGCTGATCACGTTCATCGAGAGCTACGGCCGCTCCGCGATCGACAACCCGCAGATGGGTGAGCCGCTGAGTGAGACGCTCGCGCAGAAGACGCAGGAGCTGAAGGACGCCGGGTACGCGTCGCGCAGCGGCTGGCTGCGCTCCCCCATCACGGGCGCCGGCAGCTGGCTCGGCCACTCCACGTTCCTGTCCGGGCTGTGGATCAAGAACCAGTCGCGCTACAACCACCTCGTCGCGGGCGACCGGCTCACCCTCACCGAGGCGTTCCGCCGCACCGGCGCCTGGCGCACCGTCGGGATCGTGCCGGGCACCCAGAAGGCGTGGCCGGAGGGCAAGTTCTTCGGTCTCGACCACATCTACGACTCGGACCAGCTGGGTTACCAGGGGCCGAAGTTCAGCTGGTCGACCATGCCGGACCAGTACACCCTGAAGGCGTTCCGGGAGCTGGAGTACGGCAAGGAGGGCCGCAAGCCGATGATGGCGGAGATCATCCTGACCTCCAGCCACAACCCCTGGGCGCCCATCCCGCGGACCATCCCGGAGGAGGAGATCGGCGACGGGTCGGTCTACCACGGCCTGCAGAAGGCCGAGGGCAAGGACCCCAAGGACGTCTGGAAGAACCCCCTCGACGTCCGTGACGAGTACCGCAAGACCATCCAGTACTCGGTGAGCAGCATCGTCGACTTCGTCGCCGAGTACGGCTCGAAGGACACGGTCCTGATCTTCCTCGGCGACCACCAGCCCAACAAGACGGTCACCGGCGACAATCCGAGCCACGACGTGCCGGTGTCGGTCGTCGCGCAGGACCCGAAGGTGCTGGAGAAGATCGACGACTGGGGCTGGGCGGACGGTCTCAAACCGGCCTCCGACACCCCGGTCTGGCGCATGGACAAGTTCCGCGACCAGTTCATGACGGCGTTCGGCCCGCAGTCGGGCGATACGCCCCAGTAGCGCAGGCGTTCGATGCGTGGACCCGGTCGTCCCGGCGATGTCTCCTCCGAGGCACGCCGGGAAGGCCGGGTCCTCGTCCGTCTCCCCGGCGTGGCCGAGGGCGGTGCGGGTCGGTGGCCGCCTGCCGCTCCGCCCTCCGGTCGGTCAGCCCGACGCGCCGACCTCGTTGTCGGGTGCTCCGTCGCCGACCGGGGGCAGGTCACCGCGTTCGACGGGCGTCCCGTCGCGCGGGGGCTGCGTTCCCCCGGCATGGGGCGCCGGGTGATGCGGGGGCGGGAGGAGGCAGGCCAGTTCGGCGTCGGTCGGGCGGTGGGCGGCGCGGGCGGCGGCCCGCAGGACGTCACGGTCGACGGCGGCCGTGGCCGCGCTGATCCGGACGACGTGGTCCCCGTGCTGGAGGGCGTACTCGTGCTGTCCCGCCGACGTGCGGTACCAGGTGTCGTCGTCGCGCACGCAGTCGACCGTCGTGCCGGTGCCCTGCCCGAGGGGCTGCTCGGGGCAGTTCTCGGCGGTCATCGCGCCCCGGTCGACGAGGAGCAGGAGCTGGGCGCTGTTCCGCCGGGACCAGTAGGCGGCGGAGAAACCGTCGTCGCCGTACACGCCGACCGACTGCCGGGCCAGTTCGAACCCCGGGGACTCGGTGACGTAGACGAGCCCCGGAGCGAGACCGAGTGCCTCGGCGCGGGCGTGGAGTTGAGCCCGGTCGGGGGTCGGCGCGAGGGGTTCGCGGGGCACCGCGACGACCTTCTCGCCCCCACAGCCCGTGAGCAGCAGCGGCAGCAACGCCAGGGGCAGCAGAGTGCGCGCGGTACGGAACATGTCCCCCATCCTGCCGCACAGTTGTTCCACAGGAAGGGCAAAGAGTCCGTTGTCCGAAAGCGCTTGCCCCGCTGCGTCCGCGAGCAGTCGTCACAGCCTCCCGGCGGGCCTTCACCCCGTGTCCGTTTCCTTCAAGACCGGCCGTGCGCGGCACGCCTACGGTGGCCGTATGAATCCACGACTCGACGCGATCGGGATGGTGGCTTCGGACATGGCCGCCTCCGTCACCTTCTACCGCCGTCTCGGCTTCGACTTCCCCGAGGGCTCCGAGGAGCAGCCGCACGCCGAGCCGCGCTGCCCGGTGGGCTCCGGCTGATGCTGGACACCGAGGAGACCGTGCGGTCCTTCCACCCCGAGTGGCGGCCGGGCAGGGGCGGCGGCGCCGGCCTGGCCCTGCTGTGCGACAGTCCCGCCGAGGTCGACGCGGTGTACGAGGAGTTGGTCGCCGCCGGTCACCAGGGCGAGCTCAAACCGTGGGACGCGGTGTGGGGCCAGCGGTACGCCGTCGTCCTGGACCCCGACGGCAACGGCGTCGACCTCTTCGCACCGCTGCCGTCGGCCGGGTAGGAGCGGGCACGGCGGCGGTGTTCCCGGCCGATGGCCGACAGCCGATGACCGGTGGCCGGCGGTCGGTGGCCGGCGGTCGGTGGCCGGCGGTCGGCGGTCGGCGGTCGGCGGTCGGCGGTCGGCGGTCGGCGGTCGGCGGTCGGCGGTCGGCGGTCGGCGGTCGGCGGTCGGCGGTCGGCGGTCGGCGGTCGGCGGTCGGCGGTCGGCGGTCGGCGGTCGGCGGTCGGCGGTCGGCGGTCGGCGGTCGGCGGGGCGCTCACCCACGCGGGTCCGTCACCGTCCGCCGAGCAGCTCGCCGAGCGGCAACCCCGCCAACTCCCTCACGTCCCGAGCCAGATGGGCCTGGTCGGCGTACCCGGTGCGGGCCGCGGTCTCGGCGTACGGCACTCCGGCGCGGGCCAGCGCGAGCGCCCGCTGCAATCGCAGTACGCGGGCCAGCGTCTTGGGTCCATATCCGAACGCGGCGAGGGAGCGGCGATGCAACTGCCGTGCGCCGACTCCGAGTTCGTCGGCGGTGGCCGACACCGGCCGTCCAGCCTCCAGGGCGGCGACCACCCGTCGCAGGAGCGGATCGGGACGCTCGCTCTCGGCGGCCCGTTCCAGGACCACCTCTTCGAGGCCGTTCGCGGGATCGCGGGCCGCGTTCACCCGTGCGGTGAGCCCACGGACCAGCGGGGCCGGCCACAGGTCCTCCAACGCCACACGGCAGTCACGCAGTTGATGCGCGGGCACGCCCAGGAAGGCGGGCGCGGCACCCGGCCGGAACCGGACGCCGGCCCAGCCACCGGTGGCGCCCTCGACGGTGTGCGCGCGGGTGTCGGGTCCGGCGACGAGCAGCCGTCCGTCGTTCCAGAGGAGATCCATGCAGCCGTCGGGGAGGACCCGCCCCGGGCCGGGATCGTCCGGGCCGCCGGGACTGCTCGTCCACACGACGGCCCCGCCCAGCCGGGACGCCCGTTCCGCGTACACGGGAAAAGCCTACGTCGGTGACCGGTGGCGGTCCCGCCCGCGCCCCCCGGTGCTCCTGCGGACGCACCCCGTGGACCCGTTTGAACACGCTCAGAACTTCGGCGAGGGGCCGCTGGTGGAAGGGCTGCGTCAGAGGGAGCCGGTGTTTCCCGGCGGTGCGATGGCGGAGCCGTTCGTGGACGTGCGGGACATCGCGGACGTGCTCGTCGCGGTGCTCGTCGCCGACGGGGTCGGCGTTCGCCGGGCGGACCGTGGAGGTCACCGGGGCGCGGCCGCCGGGCTTCCGGGCGGCGGTGGCGGAGATCGCGGAGGCCACGGGCCGGGAGTGCACGGACGTGCCGGTGTCCGCGCGGGGCCACGGGGACGCCCTGCTGGGGTTCGGGGTGGCAGCCGGGGAGGTCAGCGCCCGGGTGGAGACGTTCGAGGCGCTGTCGTACGGACGCGACGCGAGCACGACCGACGGAGTGCGCGAGGAGCCGGGCCGGGAGCCGAGGGGGTTCACCGAGTTCGTGCGGGAGGCCGCGGCCGGGGGTGCCTGGGGCGGGTGACCGGGCAGGCCCAGGGTGCCTGGAGCGAGGGCCGGAACCTCCTGCTCATCCCCCCTGCTCGTCCACCCCTACTCGTCACCCTTCTTCGCGGGTGACCGCAGGCGCGAGGTGACGTCCTCCGGGGGCAGGAAGCGCGACCAGCGCTCCGGGAACTCGGAGGGCATGTCGGGGTCCTCGGGGTCGTAGGAGCGGGCGGCGGCGGCGCGGGCGACGTACTCGGCGGCCTGCTCCTCGCGCAGGCGCTCGTTGGCGGCGCGGGCCGCGGCCGTGGCGGCGGCCGGCCAGACCCGGTCGATGGCGGCGTTGACGGCCGCGCCGACCAGGACCGCGAAGGCGCTCACACCGATCCACAGCAGGACGGCCACGGCGGCCGCGAGGGAACCGTAGATCGTGGCTCCCTCGACCGTGGCGGAGAGGTAGATGCGCAGCAGGAAGCTGCCGAGCACCCACATGCCGAGGGCGACCAGGGAGCCGGGCACGTCCTCCACCCATGGGGATCGCACGGGCACCGACACGTGGTAGAGCGTCGTGAGGAAGACGATCGACAGGACGATCACGACCGGCCAGTAGAGGACCTGGACGACCGTGGTCGACCACGGCACGATCCGGACCACCGCGTCGGGGCCCGCGACCATCAGCGGCAGCGCGACGGAGCCGATGAGCAGGGCCACGATGAACAGCAGGAACGCCATCAGCCGGGTCTTGACGATGCCGCGGACCCCGTCGAGGCCGTACATGACGGTGATGGTGTCGATGAAGACGTTCACCGCGCGGGAGCCGGACCACAGGGCGATCAGGAAGCCGATGGAGATGACGTCGGGGCGGCCGCCCTTCATCACGTCGTCCAGGATGGGCTGGGCGATCTCCCGGACGCCCTTGTCCGACAGGACGGTGCGGGAGGCCTCCAGCAGGTTGAGCTCCAGGCTGGCGATGGTGTCGGCGCCGGTCCAGTCGTCGACGTAGCCGAGGAGGCCGATCATGCTGAGCAGCAGCGGCGGCACGGAGAGCAGGGTGAAGAACGCCGCCTCCGCGGCGAGCCCGAGGATGCGGTACTCGATGCAGGAGTTGACGGTGTCCTTCAGGAGCAGCCAGGCGGTCCTGCGCTTGGAGACGTTCCGGTAGAGGGCACGCGCGCGGTGGAGACGCCCGTGCGGGCTCTCGGGTCGGGAGGGTGACTGACTTGCTGGCTGCACGCCCTAAAGGTATCCGTCTGGGCGCGCCGACCTCACCTCCCGGTGCCGCGGGCCGCGGCCGGTTCCGCGTGGGCCGCTCGCTTCCCTCCGGCCCCGTCACGGGGCAGATGCCGAAGGGAAACACAGCGGAAACCAAAGGTGATTCCGTATCTCGTTTTCTGTCATGGACGTGCTGGCCGAATTCTTGAGGCGACGGAAGTGGAACGCCGGAGCGTATTTGTACCCGCTTTTTGGAAAGTTCCCCGCTGAAGCCCGCGGCCGGTCGAGGTCCGACAGGTCGGAAGAGATCGGAAAAGGGGCGGGAAAGCGTCAATTGCCCGGCCCCCCTTGACCTGCTCGGTAATGTGCCGAAAGAATCCGGATTGCATTCTGCTGGGCCGGCCAGGATCAGGCCGCGGCGCAGCACAGTCCGGGGGATTCTCCAGGCTTCGACCAGCCTGTTCCATTCCGCCACTCCTGTCACCGCATTCCGTCCCCTTTCTCACCGTCATTCCGCGCGCCGTCCGTTCACCCCCGGGCGCCCTTCCTCGCAATACCTGTCGCGGAGAATTCAATGACATTGCCAGTACCACGACACGTGGTGGAAGAACCGGATGCGGTCGAGGCGGCCGAACCGGACGCGGCGGAAAGTCGCACCGCCGTCGAGCGACTCCTGGCCGAAGTTCTGGCCGACGTCACCCATATCGAACATGTGCCCGCCGACGCTCACTTCTTCGAGGATCTCGGCGCCAACTCACTGACGATGGCTCATTTCTGCGCCCGGGTCAGGAAACACCCGCGTCTGCCCACGGTGTCCATACGGGACGTCTACGGCCACCCCAGCATCCGCTCCCTCGCGGCAGCGCTCGCCGAGGCCCCCGGGCCGCCCGCCGCCGCTCCCACGCCGCCGCCCGAGACGACCGCGCCGGGCAGCACACCCCGGTACGTGCTGTGCGGGGCGCTCCAGCTGCTCGTCTTCGCCGGGTACTGCCTGGTGGCCGCCCTCGGCTCCGTACACGGGTACGCGTGGGTGGCGGACGGCTCCGGACCGGTCGAGGTCTATCTGCGGTCGGCGGTGTTCGGCGGGCTCGGCCTCGTCGCCCTGTGTCTGCTGCCGGTGGTCGCGAAGTGGCTGCTGGTCGGGCGGTGGAAACCGGTGGACTTCCCCGTGTGGGGCCTGGCCTACCTGCGGTTCTGGATCGTCAAGGCGCTGCTGCACACCAGCCCGATGGCCCTGCTCGTGGGCAACCCGCTGTACGTGCTGTACCTGCGGGCCCTGGGCGCCCGGATCGGCCCCGGTGTCACGATCCTCAGCCGTACCGTCCCGGTCTGCACCGATCTGCTCACCGTCGGCGCGGGCACCGTGATCCGCAAGGAGTGCCATTTCCCGGGCTACCGGGCCCGCGCCGGGCGGATCCGCACCGGCCCGGTGACCCTCGGCCGGGACGTGTTCGTCGGGGAGCACACCGTGCTCGACATCGACACCGCCATGGGCGACGGCTCCCAGCTCGGCCACTCCTCCGCGCTGCGCGCCGGCGAGACCGTCCCCGCGGGGCGGAGTTTCCACGGCTCCCCCGCCCGCCCGACGGACGTCGACCACATCCGGGTCGATCCCGCTCCCTGCGGCACCGCGCGACGCGCCGGATACGGGCTCGCCACGCTGCTCCAGGTGTTCCTGCTGTACGTGCCGCTGACCGTCGGCGGCGCCCATCTGCTGCTCGCCGCCGTGCCCTCGCTGGAGGTCCTGCTCGACCCGGCGGCGCCGCACCTCACCTCGCCCCGCTTCTACGCCGAGGCGGTGGCGCTGTCCCTCGCGCTGTTCCTCGGCGGTGTCGTCACCGGCGCCCTCGCGGTGCTCGTGGTGCCGCGGCTGCTGCGCCCGCTGGTCCGGCCGGACCGGACGTACCCGCTGTACGGCTTCCACTACTCGGTGCACCGCGCGATCGCCGGCCTCACCAACATCAGGTTCTTCGCATGGCTGTGCGGCGACAGCTCGTACATCGTCCCCTACCTCAAGGCGCTCGGGTACGACCTGTCGCGGGTCGAGCAGACCGGGTCGAACTTCGGCACCGAGATCCGGCACGAGACGCCGTTCCTCACCCGGGTCGGCAGCGGCACCATGGTCGCGGACGGGCTGTCGGTGATGAACGCCGAGTACTCCGCCACGTCGTTCCGGGTGTCCCGGACGTCGATCGGCGGGCACAACTTCCTCGGCAACGCCATCGCCTACCCGGTCGGCGGCCGGACCGGCGAGAACTGTCTGCTGGCGACCAAGGTGCTGGTCCCGCTCGACGGCGAGATCCGCGAAGGGGTCGGGCTGCTCGGGTCGCCCCCCTTCGAGATCCCCCGCTCCGTGGAACGCGACAGTCGCTTCGACCATCTGCGGGAGGGCGACGAGCTGCGCCGCAGGCTCGCCGCGAAGAACCGCTGCAACCTGCGCTCGATGGCGCTGTTCCTGGTCCTGCGCTGGCTGCACCTGTGCGCGCTCACCGTCCTCGGCTTCGCCGCCTACGACCTGTACGGGCACCACGGCACCGCCGGGCTGCTCGCGCTCGCCGCCGTCCCGCTCGCCGGCCTGGTGTTCACGATCGCCTACTACGTGCTGGTGGAGCGGTGCCTGACCGGGTTCCGGCCGCTGCGGCCACGGCTGTGCTCCATCTACGACCCGGTGTTCTGGCGGCAGGAGCGGCTGTGGAAGCTCCCGGACAAGCACCTCCAGCTCCTCAACGGCACCCCGTACAAGAGCGTCGTCTGGCGGCTGATGGGGGTACGGATCGGCCGGCGGGTCTTCGACGACGGGGCGTACATCACGGAGCGGACCCTGACCACCGTCGGGGACGACTGCACGCTGGCCGCGAGCACCAAGATCCAGGCCCACTCGCAGGAGGACGGCACGTTCAAGTCGGACCACGTCACGATCGGCGCGCGCTGCACGCTCGAGGTCGGGGCGTTCGTGCACTACGGCGTGGTGCTGGGCGAGGGGGCCGTGCTCGCCCCCGACTCCTTCCTGATGAAGGGCGAGGAGGTGCCGCCGTACGCGCGGTGGGGCGGGAATCCGGCGACGGAGACGGTGCGGTACGCGGCACCGGACACCACGGGGCGCTCCCGGACGGACGCCCCGCGCGAACAGTGAAGTGAATCGGGGGAGACACATGGACCGGTCGAAGACGGCGGGCGACAGCGCCCGGACGTTCTGGCAGGGGATGCTGACCGCCGGGGGGCGGACCGCGATCCCGAGGTGGAGCGGTGATCCCGTGAAGGGCACCGCCGCGTACGAAGTGCCGTTGCCCGAGGGCATGCTGGCGGGCCCGGACGGGACGGCGGCGCTCCTCGCCGCCCACGCGAAGGTGCTCGCCGCGCTGTGCGGCGAGCGGGAGGTCACCACCGGCTGGGCGGTGGACGGCCGGGTGCTGCCCTGCCGGATCGGCACCGCGCCCGGTGACACCTGGCGGTCCCTGCTGGGGCACACCCGGCGCGTCCTCACGGAGCTGTCGGCCCACGTCGGCTTCCCCGTGGACGCCCTGCGCGCCGAACTCGGTCTGGAGGAACCACCGTTCGAGACCGTGTTCGACACCACCGGGGCGGACGGCGACCTCGACGGGGACGTGGTCCTGCGGGTGGCGCCGGTGCGGGGCGCGGACGGGCCGGCGCTGCGGCTGCGGTACCGCACCGACGTCCTGGACGAGGGCGCAGCCGCCCGGATCGCCGGCTACCACGTCACCGCGCTCGCCGGGCTCGCGGTGGAACCGGGCGCCGAACACGCGCGGCAGAGCCTGCTGTCGGACGACGAGGTCCGCCTCCAGCTCGACGGCCTCGCCGGACCGCACCGCGAACTGCCCGACCGCCGGGCGCACGAGCTGTTCGAGCAGCGGGTCGTGGCGCACCCCGACGCCGTCGCGGCCGTCCACGGCGACCGCCGCTGGACATACCGGGAGCTCAACTCCCGCGCGAACCAGCTCAGTCGGGCCCTGCTCGTGCGCGGGCTCGGCCGTGAGGGGGTGGTCGCGGTGGTCACCGAGCGGAACCTCGACTGGATGGCCGCCGTCCTCGCCGTCCTCAAGGCCGGGGGCGTCTACCTCCCCGTCGAGCCGCACTTCCCCGCCGAGCGCATCGCCCGGACGCTCACCCGGGCCCGCTGCGAGCTGGTGCTCACCGAGCGGGGCAGCACCACGACCCTCGACGCGGCCCTGGCCGCGCTGCCCGACACACAGAAACTGTTCGTGGAGGACGCGTACGACGAGGCGCACCCCGACTCCGACCTCGGCATGGAGATCACCCCGGACCGGCTCGCGTACATCTACTTCACCTCCGGTTCCACGGGCGAACCCAAGGGCGCGATGTGCGAGCACGCCGGGCTGGTGAACCACCTCCACGCCAAGCTCGACGACCTGGGGATCGGCGAGGGCGACGTCGTCGCGCAGACCGCGCCCCAGTGCTTCGACATCTCCCTGTGGCAGCTGCTGGCCGCGCCCCTGGCCGGCGGGCGGACCCTGCTGGTGGAGCAGGAGGAGATCCTCGACGTCGAACGGTTCGTCGACCGGATCGCGGCCGGCCGGGTGAACGTGCTCCAGGTCGTCCCGTCGTACCTCGAAGCCGTCCTCGCCCAGCTGGAGCAGCGCCCGCGCCCGCTGCCCGACCTGCGCCGGGTGTCCGTCACCGGGGAGGCGCTGAAGAAGGAGCTGGCCGAACGCTGGTTCGCCACCGGGCCCGGAGTTCCGCTGGTCAACGCCTACGGGCTCACCGAGACCTCCGACGACACCAACCACGAGGTGATGCACCGGGCACCGGAGGGCGACCGGGTGCCGCTCGGCCGCCCGGTCGGCAACGTCCGCGTGTACGTCGTGGACGAACACCTCTCCCTCGTGCCGCTGGGCGCCCCGGGGGAGATCGTCTTCTCCGGGATCTGCGTCGGGCGGGGGTACGTCAACGATCCCGAGCGCACCCGGCGGGCCTTCACCACCGACCCGTACCGGCCGGGTGAGCGGCTCTACCGCAGCGGCGACCACGGGCGGTGGCGGCCCGACGGCAAGCTGGAGTTCCTCGGCCGCCGGGACACCCAGGTCAAGGTGCGGGGCTTCCGCGTCGAGATCGGCGAGGTGGAGAACGCGCTGCTACGGGTCGACGGGGTCCGCGACGGCGCGGTCGTGGTCGCCGGGGGCGCCCGGCTGGTCGCCTTCCACTCCGGCCGGCCGCTGCCGGGTGAGGTGCTGCGGGAGCGGCTGGCGGCCTCGCTGCCGGCGTACATGGTGCCGTCGGTGTTCCACTGGCGGGCGAGCCTGCCGCTGACCGCCAACGGCAAGACCGACCGGCGGGCGCTCACCGAACTGGCCGAGCGCGCCGACACCACGGACGGCCGGCCCACGGTGTCGACGGTCACGGCGACCGAGGAGCGGCTGGCCCTCGCGTGGGCCGACGTACTGGGCGTACCGAGGGCCCGGATCGGCCGCGACGACGACTTCTTCGACCGGGGCGGCACCTCCCTGGCGGCGGTGAAGCTCGCCGTCGCCCTGGACCGGGCGGTGTCCCTCAAGGACGTGGTCCGCCACCCCGTCCTCGCGGACCTCGCCGCCCTGATCGACACACGGACCGCCGCGTGGACGGCCGCACGGGCCGCCGCCGACCCCGACGGGAGGGCGTCGTCATGAGCTTCCTGAGTCGCCGCGGCTCCCTGGGCCGCCGCCGCACCGCCCCGGAACCACCGCCGGTCGCGCGGCCGCTCCCGGAGGTGGACCTCTCCCCCGGCAGGCCCGCGCTGCTGCCGGTCTCCCCCGCCGTGCCCGCGCCCCGCTGGGCGGCCGGGCACCGGGACGCCCTGCGGGCCGTCGTCGCCCAGCACGGCGCGGTCCTGGTGCGGGGCCTCGGGCTGCGGGACGCGACCGAGGTGGAGGCCGTGTTCCGGCAGCTGGGCGGCGGCACCCTGCTGAGCGAGCGGGAGACCTTCGCACCCCGGCGGACGCACGCGGCCGGGGTGTACTCCTCGACCCCCTGGCCGCCGAACCAGCCCATGTGCATGCACCACGAGTCGAGCTACACACGCGAGTTCCCGGGGCTGCTGCTCCTCGCCTGCCTCCGGCCCGCCGACCGGGGCGGGGCGACGGGCCTCGCCGACGCGGAGGCCGTGCTCGCCGCGCTGCCGGCCGGACTCGCCGAACGGTTCGAGCGGGACGGCTGGCTGCTGACCCGCTCGTACCACGACGAGATCGGCGCGTCCGTCGAGGAGGCCTTCGGCACCGCCGACCGGGATGCCGTCGAGCGCTACTGCCGCGCGGGCGGCGTCGACGTCTCCTGGCAGCCCGACGGCTCCCTGCGCACCCGGCAGCGGCGCCCCGCCGTGGTACGGCATCCGGTCACCGGCCGGCGCTGCTGGTTCAACCAGATCGCGTTCCTCAACGCATGGACCATGGACCCCGAGGTGCGCGCGTACCTGGTCGACCTCTACGGCCCCGACGGGCTGCCCTTCGACACCCGCCACGGCGACGGCGAACCGATCGGCGCGGACGTCGTCGAGACGCTCAACGCGGTCTACGAGGACCACACCGTCCGCACCCCCTGGCTCCCCGGTGACCTGCTGGTCGTCGACAACATCCGCTGCGCCCACAGCCGCGAGCCCTACGAGGGGCCGCGCGAGGTGCTCGTGGGGTTCACGGACCCCGTACGGCTTTCCGACCACGACACGAAGGACGAGGTGAGCTACGTATGACCGGGACTCCGGGCTTCGCCGTGATCTCCGGCGCCCAGGTACGGGAGGCGCTCCAGGGGCGGGAGCGGGAGATCGTCGACCTGGTCGAGACCGTGTACCGGCTGCACGGCGCCGGGGACACGGGCGACACGGTCAACCCGCCGTCGTACTTCCTGCGCTTCCCGGACCGCCCGTCCTCACGGATCATCGCGCTGCCCGCCTCACTGGGGGGAACGTTCCAGGTGGACGGGTTGAAGTGGATCTCCAGTTTCCCGGAGAACACGGCGGCCGGGCTGCCCCGCGCCTCCGCGGTGCTCATCCTCAACGACCACACCACCGGCTACCCGTTCGCCTGTCTGGAGGCGTCGGTCATCAGCGCGACCCGGACGGCCGCGTCGGCGGCGCTCGCGGCCGACCGGCTGAGCGCGGCCCGCGAGGCGCCCCGCCCGGTCCGGGTCGGCTTCGTCGGCACCGGTCTGATCGCCCGCTACATCCACACCTTCCTCGCCGCGACCGGCTGGTCCTTCGAGGAGGTCGGGGTGCACGACCTGTCCGCGACCAGTGCGGCCGGGTTCCGGGGGTACTTGGAACGGTCCGGGGCGAGCGGGCGGGTTGTCACGTACGGCGGCGCCGAGGACCTGATCCGGGCCAGTGATCTGATCGTGTTCGCGACGATCGCGGGCGAGCCGTACGTGCACGAGCCCAAGTGGTTCGCCCACCACCCGCTGGTGCTGCATGTGTCGCTGCGGGACCTGGCGCCCGAGGTGCTGCTCGCCTCGGCGAACTTCGTGGACGACGTCGAGCACTGTCTGAAGGCGAACACCTCACCGCATCTCGCCGAACAGCTCACCGGAGGCCGGGACTTCCTCGACGGAACGCTCCACGACGTGCTCACCGGCCGCGCGTCCGTGCCGGCGGACCGTCCGGTGATCTTCTCGCCCTTCGGCCTCGGGGTCCTCGACCTCGCGGTCGGCGGTCGTGTCCACGCCGAGGTGGCCCGGACGGGCGGCCTGCGGATCGTGGACGACTTCTTCCACGAGCTGCGCCGGCACGGCTGACGGCCGACGCAGCGGTACGACAAGCACCACCAGGGGGGCCGCAGTGCCAGTCATATCCGTTCCCACGGACTTCAACGAGGAGGAGCTGTACGTCGACCTGCGCACGGTCGTCGGCCACAGGCTCTTCCTCAAGTGCGAGGGCTTCAACTTCGCCGGCTCGATCAAGCTCAAGGCCGCGACCGAGATGGTGCGGGCCGCCGAACGGGACGGACGGCTCGGGCCGGGCTCGACCCTCGTCGAGTCCTCGTCCGGGAACCTGGGCGTCGCGCTCAGCATGATCGCCGCGAGCCGGGGCTACCGGTTCCTGTGCGTGACCGACGCCCGCTGCAACCCGGCGACCAAGGGGCTGATGCAGGCGCTCGGCAGCCGGGTCGACGTCATCACCGAGCCGGACCCGATCGGCGGCTTCCTCGGCGCGCGGATCGCCTACGTCCGCGCGCTGTGCGCCGCCGACGAGCGGTACGTGTGGCTCGACCAGTACACCAACCAGGCGAACTGGCGGGCGCACTACCGCACCACCGCGCCCGCCATCGCCCGGCAGTTCCCCCGGCTCGACGTGCTGTTCGTGGGGGTCGGCACCTCGGGAACGCTGATGGGCTGCGCCCAGTGGTTCTGGGAGCGGCGGCGCCGGGTGCGGATCGTGGCCGTGGACAGCGTGGGCTCGGTCGCCTTCGGCGGGACACCGGGGCGCCGGCTGATCCCCGGCCTCGGCACGAGCGTGCCGCCGCCGCTGCTCGACCCGTCCTGCGTGGACGACGTCGTCCGGGTGGAGGAGGCCGACACCGTACGGGCCTGCCACCGCCTGGCGCGGCGCGGCTTCCTCTTCGGGGGCTCCACCGGCACGGTGGTCAGCGGCGCCGTCGACTGGCTGAACCGGGACGGCTCCCCCGACCTCACCGCGGTCGCCATCGCCCCCGACCTCGGCGAACGCTACCTCGACACGATCTACCGCCCGGGCTGGCCCCTGGAACAGTACGGAGAGTCCTCCCTGGGCACCGACGAACTGGGCACGGGGGAACTGGCGGCACCGGTGGTCTGAGCCGGGGGCGACCTCGGGCCGCTGGTCCGAGCGGGGCGGGTGCCGCCGCAAGCGGGTGGGCCGAGCGGGGCGGTCTCGGGAGCCTCCCCCGGATGCGGGTGACCGTCGCCGTACCGGGGGGTAGGTTCCTGTCATGGCAGCCACGCACGAAGTGACCAATCAGGTTCCGCCCCTGGTGGGCTATGACGTCTTCGCCGCCGACCGGGCCCTGACGGAGGCCGTCGAGCGGCATGTGGCCCCAGGCGTCCTCGACGAGGCCCGCGGTGAACTGTCGGGGCTCGGTCGTACGGCCGGGTCGGAGCAGGTCCAGGAGTGGGGCAGGCTCGCCAACGAGAACCCGCCGAAGCTGCGCACCCACGACCGCTACGGCAACCGGATCGACGAGGTCGAGTTCCACCCGTCCTGGCACCGGCTGCTCGGCAAGGGCGTCTCGGCGGGACTGACGGCCGCCTGGACACGGCCCTCGGGGCACGTGCGGCGCGCCGCCGGCTTCGTCGTCTGGACGCAGGTCGAGGCCGGCAACGGCTGCCCCCTGTCGATGACGCACGCGGCGGTGCCGGCCCTGCGCACGGACCCGGAGCTGGCCGCCGAGTGGGAGCCCCGGCTGACGTCCACGATCTACGACTGGGACCTGCGGCCCGCCGACCGGAAGGCCGGCGTGCTCTTCGGGATGGGCATGACGGAGAAGCAGGGCGGCAGCGACGTCCGCGCCAACACGACCGGTGCCCGGCCCCTGGCCGAGGACGGGACGTACGAGCTGCGGGGCCACAAGTGGTTCTGCTCGGCGCCGATGTCCGACGGGTTCCTGGTGCTGGCGCAGGCGCCGGGCGGGCTGACCTGCTTCCTGGTGCCGCGGGTGCTGGCGGACGGCACCCGCAACGTGTTCCGCATCCAGCGGCTGAAGGACAAGCTGGGCAACCGGTCGAACGCCTCCAGCGAGGTCGAGTTCGACGGTACGTGGGCGCGCCGGGTCGGCGACGAGGGCCGGGGCGTGCGCACGATCATCGAGATGGTGTCCGTCACCCGGCTGGACTGCGCGCTGGGCGCGGCCTCGCTGATGCGGCAGGCGGTGGCGCAGGCCGCGCACCACTGCGCGTACCGGGAGGCGTTCGGCGGGAAACTGATCGACAAGCCGCTGATGCGGAACGTCCTCGCCGATCTGGCGCTGGAGTCGGAGGCGGCGACGACGCTGGCGCTGCGGCTGGCGGCGGCGTACGACGCGGCGGAGGGACCGGACGGCGACGAGGGCGAGCGCGCGCTGCTGCGGCTGGCGGTGCCGGCCGCCAAGTACTGGGTGACCAAGCGCTGTACGGCGACGGTGACGGAGGCCGCGGAGTGCCTCGGCGGCAACGGCTACGTCGAGGAGTCGGGCATGCCCCGGCTGTTGCGGGAGTCGCCGCTCAACTCGATCTGGGAGGGCGCCGGGAACGTCCAGGCGCTGGATGTGCTGCGTGCCCTTCAGCGCGAACCCGGGGCGCTCGACGCGTACTTGCAGGAGGTGGGCCGGTCCCGCGGCGCCGACCACCGCCTCGACGGGGCGATCAAGAACCTGCTGACCGAACTCGCCGACCTCGACGGCGTGGAGGCGCGCGCCCGTCGGCTCGTGGAGCGCCTCGCCCTGGTCCTCCAGGGTGCACTCCTGGTCCGGTACGCGCCGCCGGCGGTCGCGGACGCGTTCTGCGCGACCCGGCTGGGCGGCGACTGGGGTGCGGCCTTCGGCACCCTGCCGCACACGCTGCACCTGGCCTCGGTGGTGGAACGGGCCCGGCCGGTGGGCTGAGCCCCGCCGGGTGGGCCCCGTTCGAGTGGCGCGGGGGTGGTGCTGCGCCGACACGGCACCACCCCCGCGTTCGGGCCCCTGCGAGCGGAGCACACGCGCCGCACCGGGCGGCGTTGCACAAGTTTCAAGCAGGGCCCGGCCGTCCGCCAGGGTTGCAGGGGGTTGCAACTCGTCGGCGTACTGTGGCGGAGTGAGTCCCTCCGTGGGCGAGGAACGGCAGACTGGGGACCCCGTAGTCAACGCCGGTCACGCAGGCCCGGACTCCCTCGGCCCTCCCGGGCGAGGAGGCGGCCCTGCCGGGAGGAACGAGTGCCGCACTCGCCGATGGAAGTCACGCGGCTCACCGCCAAGGACGCCGCCCGGGCGGCACGGGTGCTCGGCGAGGTCCGTGCCTCCGCCCTCGCCGGACGGCATCCGAAAGCCTCCCCCCGCCCGGTGATCAGGGAGTCCTGGAGCCGCGTGCTGCGCAGCGGGATGGATCCCGACCACGACTTCCGGGCCGACCTGCTGAGCCATGACGAGGTGGAGCGCCGCCGCCGGACGTCCCCCCTGCGGCAGGTGCTGCCGGTGCTGCGCGAGGGGCTGCTGTCCCTGGCGGACACCGCGCAGCACATCATGATGGTCGCGGACGCGGACGCCCGGGTGCTGTGGCGGGAGGGCAGTACGGCGGTGCTCCGCAAGGCCGACGGGCAGGGCCTCGGGGTCGGCGCGGACCTGCGGGAGGAGACGGTCGGCACGAACGGGGTGGGCACCCCCCTGGTGGTCCGCCGCCCCGTCCAGGTGTTCGCCTCCGAGCACTTCGTGCGGGCCCTGCACTCCTGGACCTGCACCGGGGCGCCCATCACCGACCCGCGTGACGGCCGGCTCCTCGGATCGGTCGACATCAGCGGCCCCTTGGAGACCTTGCACCCCGCGACGCTGGCGCTGGTCGACGCGGTCGCCAAGCTGGCCCAGTCCCGGCTGCGCGACCTGCACCTCGCCTCGCTGGAACAACTGCGGGCGGTGGCGGCGCCGGTGCTGGCCCGGATCGGCGGCCCGGCGGTCGTCGTGGACCGGGACGGCTGGACGGCGGCGGTGACGGGCATGCCGTACACCGGCCGCCTCGCCCTGCCCAAGTCCCTCTCGCCGGGCCGCTGCCGGCTGCCCGGGCTGGGGCTGTGCACGGTCGAGCCGCTCTCCGCCGGCTGGCTGATACGGCCCACGGCGGACCCCGCGCCCGCCCCGACGGCCACCCGTATCAGCCTCGACGTCTCCCACCCGCGCCGCTGGACCGTCACCGTCTGCGGCTCCGCCGGCTCCTGGACCCATGAACTGAGCCCCCGGCACGCGGAGTTGCTGTACCTCCTCGCCCTCCACCGCGGCGGCCGCAGCGCCTCCGCCCTCGCCGACGACATGTTCGGCGACCCCGCCCGCACGGTCACCGTCCGCGCCGAGATGTCCCGCGTACGCCGCTACCTGGGCGCCTACCTCGACCACCGTCCGTACCGCTTCACGGAACGAGCCGACGTCGAGGTCCTCCTGCCGGACAGCCCGCTGGACCTGCTGCCGCATTCGGTGGCGCCGGGGGTGGTGCGGGCGCGGACGACGGGGTCGGGCGGACACGCCTGGGGGTAGGGGCGGCCGGGACACGGGGAACACTCCTGGGCCGGTGTCCGGCCAGGCGGAGAACGGGAGCAGCGCGGTATGGAGCAGGGGCCCGGTGCGGGCAACGTGGTGGACGCCTTCCCCGACACGCCTGTCCGCCCGGCTCGGGCGAGGACCGTGATCGAGGAGATCATGAGCAGGCTCGCCGAGGGCACCGCCCCGGAAGTGGAGTGGACCGGCGAGGAGTTGGTCCCCGATCTCCCTCGGGAGACCGTGCTCCTCCTGAGCGCGGGGCTCGACGGCCGGGCACCGTGGCTGTCCCGGACGGAACAGGTTCCTCCCCGGCATGTCGCGAAGGCTTCGCTGGAACTCGGGCTCCCGCCACGCGAGATCTGCCGAATGCTCGCCCGACGGGGATTCGCACCCCCGGCTTCGGTCCCTCCCACTGTGGCGGCCGACGATCCGGACCTCCTCCATGACCACCAGCTGGATCTTCCGCTGCGTGCCGGGGTTCCGTTCGACTACGACCACCTCTTCGAGAGCGCCTCGGGGGTACGGGCGAATCTGGAACGGCTGGGCGAGTACGGGATCACGGTGCCCCTGAAGGTGCCCGAGACCTGGACCGATCTGGACGAGGAACTCCTCGGCCCCCTGGGATATTTGTCCTGGTACGGCGTGCGAACCGATCAGGCCATGCCCTTCGCCCATGTCATCACCGCCTCTCGGCATCTGCACATCGATCCGGAGCACATCGTCGCCCGCCTCGCCACCTACGGCATCAGCACCTCATGTCCGACGCTCCCGGAGGGCCTGTCCTTCACCGCCGCACTGGATCTGCTGAACATCGGCCATGAATTCGAGCAGCTCTCGGCCGACGACCGAGTCGGCCTCCAGGGCCTTTTCGAGCGATCACGGGACAGGGGCGCCCCGATGCGGCAGACGTACGCATGGCTGAAGGCACTCGGCATCAACGTCGTCGACCCCGTCGAAGCCGTCCGCGCCGCCCTCCCCCTCATCCCCCGCGCCGACCCCTGATCCGGCCACGCCACGTCCGTATCGCCCCTTCCACAACCGCCTCCCCATGAACGGATCATGGCCCCCGGGTGAGGGATCTCCCTTGTATTTCCCGCGTCCTCGGCGTGACACGTGTCCCACTGCCGTAGCATCCCTTCCAGGCCACCCCACCTGTCCCTCCGTCAAGGTTCCGCTCGCAGGAGGCAGTTGGCCGACCGGGAGGTTGTGATGAAGCATCGCGGTAGGCATCGACGGCGCAGAAGGGGGCGTGCGCTGCGCGCTTCCCTCGCGGGGACCGCGCTGGCGCTCACGGCGGCGGCCACTCTGATCAGCACGTCCCAGGCGGCGGGCGGGAAGACGCCGGGCGGCCTGTCGTCCGTCGGTTCGGCGGCCGAGCTGCGCGACCTCCGCCTCACGGAGAACCTCACCGACCGGACCGCGCTGGAGACCCTCACCGCCGGGATGGGCGGCCGGGTCGGCGTCGACGAGGTGCTGCGCAGCGCCAACCACACGATGCGGGACGAGGGCGACTGTTTCGTCACCGAGAAGGGCGTCCTGCCGGTCGCGCCGACGGCCGCCCGGGCGTACTGCTGGGAGGCCCCGGACGCGGTCGACGACCGGTGGCGGCCCCAGTCGGTCACCACGTCCCGCGACAACAAGGTCATCGTGTCCGGCTGGTCCCACGCCGGCACCACCGCCGGCGAGGAGGGGCTCGCCCGGGTCGCCTTCGTCGACGCCGGCGACCCGTCGGACCTGAAGTACCGCTGGGTGCTGCTCGTCGTGCCGCAGGCCGACGGCAAGGGGCTGAAGGCCGTGCGTTCCCGGCTCGGCGGCATGGCCTGGTACGAGAACAAGCTGATCGTCACCGCCCGCAACCCGCAGAACAGCGGGTACCGCGACGACTCCCTCTTCGTCTTCGACCTCGACCGCTTCCTCCGCGCGGACGTGACCGACAGCGACGCGATCGGCAAGGTCGACCGGGGCTTCTCCGCCCACCACTACCGGTATGTGCTGCCCGCGGTCGCCTCCTACAGCCCGGCCTCGGGCGACGCCTGCGACGCGCGCGGCAACGACGGGGTGCCCTGTCTCACCTCCGTCTCGCTCGACCGGACGTCGACGCCGCCGAGCGTCGTCGCGAACGAGTCGTTCGCGACGGGCAGCGGTACGGCGGCCCGCGTGTGGCGGTACGACCTCGACACCGTCTCCGACCGGGCCGGGCTGCTCGGCACCACCGGGCGGCAGGGCGAGGTCGAGGCCGACGAGGCGTACGAGACGAAGGCCACCGGTGTCCGGGGCGTCCTCTCCCACGACGGCGACTGGTACGTGAGCCAGGCCGCCGCCAAGCAGGGGCGGCACGGCACGGTGTGGCGGCAGGACGAGGACCGGGCCCGCGCCGCCAGCTGCACGAACGGCACCTCGGAGCACCAGTCGTACGCCTGCTGGGGCCTGCACGGCGGGCCCCTCTCCTACTCCCCCGAGACCGGCGAGCTGTGGACGCTCACCGCGCCCGTCCCCGAGCGGCTGCTGTACGCGGTGAAGCTGTCGGACGTCGACGGCGCCCTGGACTAGGGACTGCCGTCCGGATCACTCCTGGGCCGCGGGGCCATCAGGGAGCCGCGCCCCGAAGCGGGGCCGGGCCGCACCGACCGACCCGGTCCCACCGTCGGCGGTGTCCTGACCCGCGCGGCCTGCCGCCCCCGCCCGACCGGTGGGCGGGACCGGTCTTGGAGAGGGGACGGACCCCGTGATTCCCTGACGGCATGAGCAGCCGCAGCACCCTCACCACCTGGTCCCTGGAGCAGACGTCCCCGGGCGACCTCCTGCCCGCCGCCGCCCCCGAGGGCGACGACGTCCGTATCGTCCGCGCCGAGGTGCCCTCCCCCGAGTTCAGCCGCTTCCTGTACGCGTCCGTCGGCGGCGACATCCTGTGGATCGACCGGCTGTCATGGTCGTACGCCCAGTGGCAGGAGCACCTGCGGCGGCCCGGCGTGGAGACATGGGTCGCGTACGACCGGGGCACGCCCGCGGGGTACGTCGAGCTGGAGCCGCAGGACGGCGGGGTCGTGGAGATCGTGTACTTCGGGCTGATCCCGGCCTTCCGCGGCCGGCGCATCGGCGGGCACCTCCTGTCGTACGGCACGGCCCGGGCCTGGGACCTCGCCGAGCGGTGGCCGGCGCTGCCGCCGACGAAGCGGGTGTGGGTGCACACATGCAGCAGGGACAGCGAGCACGCGCTGGCGAACTACCAGCGGCGCGGTTTCAGGCTGTTCGACACCGAGGTGACGGAGGAAGCCGACGTGGTCGCGCCGGGGCCCTGGCCGGGGGCACTGCCCCGGACATCATGACCCACATCACATCGTCTCGTTATGCGAGACATCCCTGTCCGACATGTGGATGAAGGTGGACTCGGTCTAAAGAGCCGTGACACGCTTCCGTCATGTCTGGAACTGGAATTGCCTTGGTGAGTCGGCGGCACGTCGACCTCGGCCGCATGTCCAGCGCCATCTGTCCGGTGAGCTGACGCCCCGACCGCGAGGGGTCGCCACGACCCCGGGCACCAGCGCCGCACCCCCTCCTCTGTTTCGGCCAGCGCAATGACGCGCAGGCGCCGCACACCCCTGCCGGTGTGTCCGCATGTGCGCGTACGCGCAGGTCAGAGCCGCTTACCGACTTGTCCGAAGGACGTAGAACCATGGCCGCCACCCCGGAGAACTCCGCCACGCCCCGCCGTAAGGTGAGCCGTCACCGTGGCGAAGGACAGTGGGCCGCCGGACATTTCACCCCGCTCAACGGCAACGAGCAGTTCAAGAAGGACGACGACGGTCTCAATGTGCGGACACGCATTGAGACGATCTACTCGAAGCGCGGCTTCGACTCGATCGACCCGAACGACCTGCGCGGCCGGATGCGCTGGTGGGGTCTCTACACCCAGCGCAAGCCCGGGATCGACGGCGGCAAGACCGCGATCCTGGAGCCGGAGGAGCTGGACGACAAGTACTTCATGCTGCGGGTGCGCATCGACGGCGGCCGTCTCACCACGCGGCAGCTGCGGGTGATCGGTGAGATCTCGCAGGAGTTCGCGCGGGGCACCGCCGACATCACCGACCGGCAGAACGTGCAGTACCACTGGATCCGGGTCGAGGACGTGCCCGAGATCTGGGAGCGGCTGGAGGCCGTGGGGCTGTCCACGACCGAGGCGTGCGGTGACACCCCGCGTGTGATCATCGGCTCACCCGTCGCCGGTATCGCCGCGGACGAGATCATCGACGGCACGCCCGCCATGGAGGAGATCCAGCGGCGGATCATCGGCAACAAGGCCTTCTCGAACCTGCCCCGCAAGTTCAAGTCGGCGATCTCCGGTTCGCCGCTGCTGGACGTGGCGCACGAGATCAACGACATCGCCTTCGTCGGTGTCCGCCACCCGGAGCACGGCCCCGGCTTCGACCTGTGGGTCGGCGGCGGACTGTCCACCAACCCCAAGATCGGGCAGCGGCTCGGTACGTGGGTGCCGCTGGACGAGGTCGCGGACGTGTACGAGGGCGTCATCTCGATCTTCCGTGACTACGGCTACCGGCGGCTGCGCACCCGCGCCCGGCTGAAGTTCCTCCTCGCGGACTGGGGCACCGAGAAGTTCCGCCAGGTCCTGGAGGACGAGTACCTCAAGCGGAAGCTGATCGACGGGCCCGCCCCCGACCAGCCCGTGGAGCGCTGGCGCGACCACGTCGGTGTGCACCCGCAGAACGACGGCCGCTACTACGTCGGATTCGCCCCGCGTGTCGGCCGGGTCGACGGCACCACCCTGACGAAGATCGCCGACCTCGCCGAGGCCCACGGCTCCGGCCGGGTCAGCACCACCGTCGAGCAGAAGATGATCGTGCTCGACGTCACCGAGGACCAGGTCGACTCGCTCGTCGCGGGGCTGGAGGCGCTGGACCTCACGGTGAACCCGTCGCCGTTCCGGCGCGGCACGATGGCGTGCACCGGCATCGAGTACTGCAAGCTCGCGATCGTCGAGACCAAGGCCCGCGGCTCCTCCCTCATCGACGAACTGGAGCGTCGCCTCCCCGACTTCGACGAGCCGCTCACCATCAACATCAACGGCTGCCCCAACGCCTGCGCGCGTATCCAGGTGGCGGACATCGGTCTCAAGGGACAGCTCGTCCTCGACGAGCGGGGCGAGCAGGTCGAGGGCTTCCAGGTGCACCTGGGCGGCGCACTCGGCCTGGAGGCCGGGTTCGGCCGCAAGGTGCGCGGTCTGAAGGTCACCTCCGAGGAACTGCCCGACTACGTCGAGCGGGTCCTCAGGCGCTTCGAGGAGGAGCGCGAGGACGGCGAGCGGTTCGCCACCTGGGTGGCCCGCGCCGGCGAGGAGTCCCTGTCATGAGCGAGCGAGCCGCCCCGTTCTACTGCCCCTACTGCGGCGACGAGGACCTGCGCCCGAACGAAGAGGGCCACGGCGCGTGGGAATGCGGGGCCTGCAATCGAGCCTTCCAGTTGAAGTTCCTCGGGCTGCTGGCCCGGGGACTTCAGCGAGCCGACAGCGGAGGGGATCCCATATGACGACCGTTCAGGCGGATGGCGACACATCCGCGTCGCTGAGCGACGACGACACCGCGGACGGAGCCGACACCGCGGCAGGAGACGACACCGCGGCCGGCCCCGACGAGGCCCGGCGCGCCGAACTCAAGGCGCTCGCCGAGCAGGCCGGCCGTGATCTGGAGGACGCCTCGGCCCTGGAGATCCTCCAGTGGGCCGTGGACACCTTCGGCGAGCGGTTCTGCGTGACCTCCTCCATGGAGGACGCCGTGGTCGCGCACCTCGCCTCCCGGGCCCGGCCCGGCGTGGACGTGGTGTTCCTCGACACCGGCTACCACTTCCCGGAGACCATCGGCACCCGGGACGCCGTGGAGGCCGTGATGGACGTCAACGTCATCACGATCACCCCGCGCCGGACGGTCGCCGAACAGGACGCCGAGCACGGTCCGAAGCTCCACGACCGCGACCCGGACCTGTGCTGCTTCCTGCGCAAGGTCAAGCCGCTTGAGGAGGGCCTCGCCCGCTTCGACTCATGGGCGACGGGCCTGCGCCGCGACGAGTCCCCGACCCGGGCGAACACCCCGGTCGTCGCCTGGGACGAGAAGCGGGGCAAGGTCAAGATCGCCCCGATCGCCCGCTGGACGCAGGACGACGTGGACGCCTACGTCGCCGAGCACGGGGTGCTCACCAACCCGCTGCTCATGGACGGCTACGCCTCCGTGGGCTGTGCCCCCTGCACCCGCCGCGTCGCCCCGGGCGAGGACGCGCGCGCCGGACGCTGGGCCGGCAGCGCCAAGACCGAGTGCGGGCTGCACCTGTGACCGCGACCGTGCCCGTGACGAACCAGGAGAACCAAGTGACGACCGGAGCCACCGTCTGGCTCACGGGTCTGCCGAGCGCCGGCAAGACCACCATCGCGTACGAGCTGGCGAACCGGCTGCGTGCGGAGGGCCACCTCGTCGAGGTGCTCGACGGCGACGAGATCCGCGAGTTCCTCACCGCCGGACTCGGCTTCAGCCGCGCCGACCGGCACACGAACGTGCGGCGCATCGGCTTCGTCGCCGACCTGCTCGCCCGCAACGGCGTCAAGGTGCTGGTCCCGGTCATCGCGCCGTACGCCGACAGCCGCGAGGCGGTGCGCGAGCACCACGCGGCGAGCGGTGCCGCGTACGTGGAGGTGCATGTGGCCACTCCGGTCGAGGTGTGCTCCGTACGCGATGTGAAGGGGCTGTACGCCAAGCAGGCGGCGGGCGAGATCTCCGGGCTGACCGGGGTCGACGACCCGTACGAGGCGCCCGTCGACCCGGACCTGCGCATCGAGTCGCAGGACCAGACGGTCCAGGAGTCCGCGGCGCTGGTCCACAAGCTGCTCACCGAGAGGGGTCTGGCATGACGACGACCGTCAGGGCCGTGTCCGAGGGCACCGGCACGCCGTACACCCTCTCCCATCTGGACGCGCTGGAGTCCGAGGCCGTCCACATCTTCCGTGAGGTGGCGGGCGAGTTCGAGCGGCCGGTGATCCTGTTCTCCGGCGGCAAGGACTCCATCGTCATGCTGCACCTGGCGCTGAAGGCGTTCGCCCCGGCGGCGATCCCCTTCTCCCTGCTGCACGTGGACACCGGGCACAACTTCCCCGAGGTGCTGGAGTACCGCGACCGTACGGTGGCCGAGCACAACCTGCGGCTGCATGTGGCCTCCGTGCAGGACTACATCGACCGCGGGGTCCTCAGAGAGCGCCCCGACGGCACCCGCAACCCGCTCCAGACGGTGCCGCTGACGGAGAAGATCCAGTCGGAGAAGTTCGACGCGGTCTTCGGCGGCGGCCGGCGCGACGAGGAGAAGGCACGCGCCAAGGAACGGGTGTTCTCGCTGCGCGACGAGTTCTCCCAGTGGGACCCGCGCCGTCAGCGCCCCGAGCTGTGGCAGCTCTACAACGGCCGGCACGCGCCCGGCGAGCACGTCCGGGTCTTCCCGCTCTCCAACTGGACCGAGCTGGACGTCTGGCAGTACATCGCCCGCGAGGGCATCGAGCTGCCGGAGATCTACTTCGCGCACGAGCGTGACGTGTTCCAGCGGGCCGGCATGTGGCTCACCGCCGGCGAGTGGGGCGGCCCGAAGGAGGGCGAGACCGTCGAGAGGCGGCTCATCCGCTACCGGACCGTCGGTGACATGTCCTGCACCGGTGCCGTCGACTCCGACGCCGTGACGCTGGAGCAGGTCATCACCGAGATCGCCGCGTCCCGGCTCACCGAGCGGGGCGCCACCCGCGCCGACGACAAGCTGTCCGAGGCCGCGATGGAAGACCGCAAGCGCGAGGGGTACTTCTAAGCATGACGACGACCGCGGAACTCTCCGCCACCACACTCCTCAGGTTCGCCACCGCGGGCTCCGTCGACGACGGCAAGTCCACCCTCGTCGGCCGGCTGCTGCACGACTCCAAGTCGGTCCTCACCGACCAGCTGGAGGCCGTGGAGCGCGCCTCGGCGAGCCGCGGCCAGGAGGGCCCGGACCTCGCGCTGCTCACCGACGGTCTGCGGGCCGAGCGGGAGCAGGGCATCACCATCGACGTGGCGTACCGCTACTTCGCCACGGCCAAGCGCCGGTTCATCCTCGCCGACACGCCCGGCCATGTGCAGTACACCCGCAACATGGTGACGGGTGCCTCCACCGCCGAGCTGACGGTGATCCTGGTCGACGCCCGCAACGGTGTCGTCGAGCAGACCCGCCGGCACGCCGCGATCGCCGCGCTGCTGCGCGTCCCGCACGTGGTGCTCGCCGTCAACAAGATGGACCTCGTCGCGTACGAGGAGAAGGTCTTCGCGGCGATCGCCGAGGAGTTCACGGCGTACGCGATCGAGCTGGGCGTCCCCGAGGTCACCGCGATCCCGATCTCGGCGCTGGCCGGTGACAACGTGGTGGAGCCGTCCGCGCACATGGACTGGTACGGCGGCCCGACGGTGCTGGAGCACCTGGAGACCGTGCCGGTCAGCCACGACCTGGCGCACTGCCACGCCCGGCTGCCCGTGCAGTACGTGATCCGCCCGCAGACCGCCGAGCACCCCGACTACCGGGGGTACGCCGGTCAGATCGCCGCCGGTACGTTCCGGGTCGGCGACCCGGTGACGGTGCTGCCGTCCGGCCGTGCGACGAAGGTCGCGGGGATCGACGTGCTGGGCAAGCCGGTCGACGTGGCCTACACCCCGCAGTCGGTGACGCTCCTGCTGGAGGACGACATCGACATCTCGCGCGGCGACCTGATCGTGCCGAGCAAGGACGCGCCCGCGACGACGCAGGACATCGAGGCGACCGTGTGCCACGTCGCCGACCAGCCGCTGACGGTCGGCCACCGGGTGCTCCTGAAGCACGGCACCCGCACGGTGAAGGCGATCGTCAAGGACATCCCGTCCCGTCTCACGCTCGACGACCTGTCCCTGCACCCTCACCCGGGGCAGCTCGTCGCCAACGACATCGGCCGGGTGAAGGTCCGTACGGCTCAGGCGCTGCCGGTCGACTCCTACGCCGACTCCCGCCGCACCGGTTCGTTCATCCTGATCGACCCGTCCGACGGCACGACCCTGACCGCCGGGATGGTCGGCGAGTCGTTCGCCTCCCCGGAGCCCGTCAAGGACGACTCCGAGGACGACGGGTGGGACTTCTGACATGACCCTCGTGGACCACTACGCGACGTTCGCGAAGGAGGGCGGCCGTGTGGGCTCCGGCGCCCTCGGCAGCGGGCAGGGCGGAGTCGCGCGATGTGTGCGTTGACGTACGCGCACCGCTTGCGCGCCCCGTCCCCCCACCGGACGTCCCCGTTGCGACGAAGACCTTTTTCCTGATTCCCCGGCCACACCCGAAGGGGCTGTGACCGCCGGGCCTCCGAGAGGAACACCTCCCGTGCCTGCCTACCGCTCTTCCGCCTTCCGGCGCTCCGTCGCGGTCCTCGCAACGCTTCCCCTACTCACCCTCGCCGCCTGCGGCTACGGCTCCCAGGCCAAGGACGACGACACCGCCAAGGTCGCGGCCGGCGCCAAGAAGATCGAGGGTCTCGACACCGTCAAGATCGGCTACTTCGGCAACCTGACGCACGCCACCGCGCTGGTCGGTCGTCAGGAAGGCATCTTCCAGAAGGAGCTCGGCGCCACCAAGGCCGAGTACGCGACCTTCAACGCCGGGCCGTCCGAGATCGAGGCGCTCAACTCGAAGTCGATCGACATCGGCTGGATCGGCCCCTCCCCGGCGATCAACGGCTACACCAAGTCCGCGGGCAAGGGCCTGCGCATCATCGGCGGTTCGGCCTCCGGCGGCGTGAAGCTCGTCGTCAACCCGGACAAGATCAAGTCCCTGAAGGACGTCAAGGGCAAGAAGATCGCGACGCCGCAGCTCGGCAACACCCAGGACGTGGCGTTCCTCAACTGGATCGCCGAGCAGGGCTGGAAGGTCGACGCGGAGAGCGGCAAGGGCGACGTCTCCGTGGTCCGCACCGACAACAAGATCACCCCGGACGCCTACAAGTCGGGCTCCATCGACGGCGCGTGGGTGCCGGAGCCGACCGCGTCGAAGCTGGTCGCCGAGGGCGCGAAGGTGCTGCTGGACGAGGCCGACCTGTGGCCGGACAAGAAGTTCGTGATCACGAACATCATCGTGCGGCAGGACTTCCTGAAGGAGCACCCGAAGGTCGTCGAGGCGGTGCTGCGCGGCGCGGTCAAGACGAACGCCTTCATCAACTCCGACACCGAGAAGGCGAAGGCCGCCGCCAACGCCCGGCTGAAGGAGGACTCGGGCAAGGCCCTGGACGCCAAGGTCCTCGACCCGGCCTGGACGTCGATCCAGTTCACCAACGACCCGCTGGCCTCCACCCTCAACACCGAGGCGGAGCACGCGGTCAAGGCCGGTCTGCTGAAGGACCCGCTGCTGGACGGCATCTACGACCTGACGATCCTCAACAAGGTCCTGAAGGCCGAGGGCGAGTCCGAGGTCTCCGACGCCGGTCTCGGCGTCAAGTAACCCCAGTCCGCTGAGTTCCCAGGAGGTGACGACCATGGCCACCGCACTCGCCAAGGCCGCCGACGGCGTCGGGACCGTCGAGCACGCCGCCCGTATCGAGCACGTGTCCAAGTCCTTCGCCGGACCCGCCGGGCAGCAGCTCGTCCTCGACGACATCACTCTCGATGTCGCTCCGGGCGAGTTCGTCACCCTCCTGGGGGCCTCGGGCTGCGGCAAGTCCACGCTGCTCAACCTGGTCGCGGGGCTCGACAAACCCAGCCAGGGCAGCATCAGCACCGACGGGCGTCCCGCCCTGATGTTCCAGGAGCACGCCCTGTTCCCGTGGCTGACCGCGGGCAAGAACATCGAACTCGCCCTGAAGCTCCAGGGAGTTCCGAAGAACGAGCGGCGCGAGCGCGCCGAGGCCCTGCTCGAACTCGTCCGGCTCAAGGGCGCGTACGGCAAGCGGGTGCACGAGCTGTCCGGCGGTATGCGCCAGCGGGTGGCGCTGGCGCGGGCGCTCGGGCAGGAGAGCAAGCTCCTGCTGATGGACGAGCCGTTCGCGGCGCTCGACGCCATCACGCGGGACGTGCTGCACGACGAGCTGACCCGGATCTGGGAGGAGACGCGGCTCTCCGTCCTCTTCGTCACGCACAACGTCCGTGAGGCGGTGCGCCTCGCCCAGCGGGTGGTGCTGCTGTCCTCGCGTCCGGGCCGGGTGGCCCGGGAGTGGCGGGTGGACATCCCGCAGCCGCGCCGTATCGAGGACGCGCCGGTGGCGGAGCTGTCCCTGGAGATCACCGATGTTCTGCGTGAGGAGATCCGCCGTCATGGCCAGCAGTGAGACGAGGACGACGGACACCATCGAGGCGCCGGCCGCCGACAAGGACCGGCTCGGCGCGGTGGAGGCGGGTCTCGACGCCCTGGAGACCACCGGCACGGGCCGGCCCTCCTTCGGCGAGACCTTCCGCACCAAGATCGTGCCGCCGATCGTCGCGGTCGTGCTGGTCCTCGCGGTGTGGCAGGGCCTGATCTCGTTCGGGGTCGTCACCGACCCGGGCACCCTGCCCTCGCCGTCCGCCGTGTGGGACGCGGCGGAGCAGGCGTGGCTTGAGGGCAAGCTGCTCGGCTACATCTGGACGAGCGTCTCGCGCGGCCTGTTCGGCTTCCTGATCGCGCTGGCGATCGGCACTCCGCTGGGCATCCTGGTCGCCCGGGTGCGGTTCGTGCGGGCGGCGATCGGGCCGATCCTCTCCGGTCTCCAGTCGCTGCCGTCGGTGGCGTGGGTGCCGCCGGCCGTGGTCTGGCTGGGGCTGAGCGACCAGATGATGTACGCGGTGATCCTGCTCGGCGCGGTCCCGTCGATCGCCAACGGGCTGGTCTCCGGTATCGACCAGGTGCCGCCGCTGTACCTGCGGGCGGGCCGCACCATGGGCGCCACGGGACTCCAGGGCGCCTGGCACATCGTGATGCCGGCCGCGCTGCCCGGATACCTCGCGGGGCTGAAGCAGGGCTGGGCGTTCTCGTGGCGCTCGCTGATGGCGGCGGAGATCATCGCCAACCACCCCGACCTCGGTGTGGGACTCGGCCAGTTGCTGGAGAACGGCCGCACCAGCATCGACATGGCCACCGTCTTCCTCGCGATCTTCCTGATCCTGCTGGTCGGTATCGCCATCGACCTGCTGATCTTCAGCCCCCTGGAGCGCCGGGTCCTGCGCGGCCGCGGTCTGCTCGTGAAGGGCTGAGAGCGGGGCCGCATCCGAACCGCACCCCGAGACCTAAACAGGAACAGGAACAGAGCCGGAGACCGGAAGGAGCCCGACGCCATGCGCAGTCCCGTCCTCCTCGTCGTCGCCCACGGCAGCCGTGATCCGCGGCACGCCGCGACCGTGCACGCTCTCGTGCGGCGGGTCCGGGCGATGCGTCCCGGGCTGCGTGTGGAGACGGGCTTCCTGGACTTCAACCTCCCCTCGGCGCAGGGGGTCCTGGAGTCCCTCGCGGCGGAGGGCGTCGAGGACGTGGTGGCGCTGCCGCTGCTCCTGACCCGGGCGTTCCACGCAAAGGCGGACATCCCGGCGGTGCTGCGCGACGCGCCGCCCCGGCTGCGGATCCGCCAGGCGGAGGTGCTCGGCCCGTCACCGCTGCTGACGGCCGGGCTCGAACGCCGGCTGTACGAGGCAGGCCTGAGCCCCGCCGACAAGTCCTCGACCGGGGTCGTACTGGCCTCGGCGGGGTCCACGGACCCGGAGGCGATCGCGGTGATCGCAGCAATCGCGCGGGAGTGGCGGCACACCGGTTGGTGCGCCGTGCGACCCGCGTTCGCCTCCGCGTCGCTGCCCCGCACGGAGGACGCCGTGCGGGAGCTGCGGGCGCTCGGCTGCCGTCGAGTGGCCGTGGCGCCGTACGTCATCGCGCCCGGCCGGCTGCCGGACCGGATCGCCGCCGGTGCCCGTGAGGCGGGCGCCGATGTCCTCGCCGAGGTGCTCGGCCCCTCCCCCGAGCTGGCGGAACTGCTGCTGCGCCGCTACACCGCCGCGCTCGGCGCGGGGCAGCTCACGGCGGCCTGACCGGCGTCCACCCCTTGCCCAAGCTATCGAAACTCGATAGATTCCCATCGCGAGTCGATGGGAGGACGGGTCATGGGAAAGCTGACCGTGCGTGCGCTGCGCGCTGTGCTCGCGGTGATGTTCACCGGCACCTTGTTCGTGCAGGCGTCGATGCTGTGGGTGCTGGTGAGCGGCACCGACCCCGAGGACGGGACGCTCCCGCTGACCGCGCTGCGCGTGATCACGCTGCTGGGCATGGTGTCGGTCCAGGTCGCCCTGTTCTGCGTGTGGCAGCTGGTGACGATGGTGCGCCGCGGGACCGTGTTCTCCCACGCCGCCTTCCGGTACGTGGACGGCGTGATCGGCGCGATCGTGTCGGCCGCCCTCGTCTGGTTCGCGGTCACGGCCGTCAACGCGCCGGGGCAGCGGGAGGACCCGGGCGTCACCGTCATCATGGGCGGGATCGGCGTGGGCATCCTGGGCGTCGCGCTCATCGTGCTCGTCCTGCGCATGCTGCTCGCCCAGGCCGTCGCCCGCGACGGTGAGGCGACACGGATGCGGGCCGAGCTGGACGAGGTGATCTGATGCCGATCGCCGTCGACATCGACGTGATGCTGGCCAGGCGGAAGATGTCCGTGGGCGAGCTCGCCGACCGTGTGGGAATCACCCCCGCCAACCTGGCGGTCCTCAAGAACGGCCGCGCCAAGGCGGTGCGCTTCGCCACCCTCGCCGCGCTGTGCGAGGTGCTCGACTGCCAGCCGGGCGATCTGCTGCGGTGGGAGGCCGGGGACACGGCGGAAGAATGACGCGTCCCCGGCCGACCGGCCGACCGGCGCTCGCTCAGGCCGTCGGGTCCACCGCGTCCGTCGGGTCCACCGCGTCCGTCGGGTCCACCGGGTCCGCCGGGTCCGCCGGGTCCGCCGGATGGAAGTTGATGCGTTCGCTCACGACGGGGAAGCCGGCCTTCGTGAAGTTCGCGGCCATGGGGAAGTTGCCCTGGTCCGTGGCTCCGCTGACGAACTGCGCGCCCTGCTCGACGAGGACGTGGGTGCACTCGGCGAGGAGGTCGTAGGCGTAGCCGTGACCGCGGTGTTCGGGGACGACCCCGATGAAGCCGACGGTCGGGCCGGAGGGGTTGTGCGCCGGGATGTGGATGCCGGCGAGGTCGCCGTCGGGGGTGTGCGCGACCTGCCACCACTCCCTCGGGGAGGGGCACCAGTGGAAGAAGTCGAGCTCCTCCTGGGCGGCCCGGTCGACACCGCCCTCCTCGATGGCCCTCAGCGCGTGGGCGTCCAGGGTGACGGAGTGGATGCGGCGCAAAGCGTCGCGGAACACCTCGTCGTCGGCCTCGGCGCTGAACCGCAGACGTCCGGGCCGCTCGGGCAGACCCCGCTCCGGGGTCCAGCGGTACAGGAAGCGTTCCACGAGGAGTTCGTACCCGGCGGCACGGGCGGCGCCGAAGCGGGCCTCGGCCGCGGCGCGCAGGGCGGGGTCGTCCCGCCAGCCGCCCGGCAGGTTGAGCTCCAGTTCGACCCGCCGGGGGGCGGAGCGCAGGAGTTCGGCGCCGGCCTCCTCCTCGCCCTCGGCGACGTCGAACCAGTTGATGTTGACGGGCTCCGGGTCGTCGGGCCCGCCCCACCACGCGCCGCGCGCGACGACCTCGCCGTCGCGCAGGGCGACACGCTTCCAGTCGGGGCGGAACCGGGTGCGCCGGTGGCCCTCACGGGCACCCAGCGGGTCGGGGTGTGCGTCGAAGAGAGAGGCGTCGCTCGCGGTGAGCGCGCGGATGACCGTATCGGTCATGAGGGGTTCCTCCGGGATACGAGCTGCTGGCAGCGCTCCCGGTCAGACCTCGTCGAACACGCCGGGACAGCGGGGAAGGGAGCGCGGGAAGGGTGTGAACCGCACGGCACTCGCCTCCTTCCGTCGGTCTCAGGGCGTGGAGGCCGACAGTACGTCGTCCCCGGCCGGCCCGTCCATCGGTTTTCCGTCGGCTCCCTGGCCGGTGTCGACCGGTGAACCGCCCCTCGGGTCACGGCCGCTCGACGCCAGCGCCCGGTCGAAGGCCGGGGCGTCCGACGGCACGGGCACCGGGGCCGCGAAGCCGTCGTACTTCCGGTAGAGCTCGCCGTGGGTCTCGACGACGTCGAGGACGAAGCGGGCGGCCCCCTCCGAGACGTGGAACTCCTGGCCGGTGGCCGTGGCGACGTCCCAGCCGTGGACGGCCGTCTCCTTGATGATCATGCCGGCGAGGTCGGCGGCCGGCAGCGGGCCCATGCCGAGGTCGATGTCGCCCTCCCACAGCGCCGGGTCGGCCCAGGCCGCGACCGCCCGGTCCAGCTGTGCGGCGTACGCGTCGGCCCAGTCCGGGTCGGCGGCGAAGTCGCGTTTCGTCAGCTCCTCGGGGAGCGGGGTGCGCAGGGCGCGGTGTTCCAGGCCGTGCGAGGTGTAGAGGACCCAGTGGTTCACCAGGGCGCGGACGTCCCAGTCGGGGCAGTGGGTGGGGAGGGCGAGCTGCGCCTCCGTGACACCCCGTGCGACGCGGGCCGCCTCGGCGGCGCATTCGACCATGTGCGGATACGAGTCGTGGCTGTTCATGCGTTCCACGCTAGGGACGGCGCGCGCACGGCTCTTGAACAAACGCGACACCGTCGCCGCCACGACCTGTCCCGGCCGACCCTCGACCTCGCGGCGGCCCGCGCCGCCCACTCCCCCGCGCCGCCCACTCCCCCGCGTCCGCCTACTCCCCCGCGTCCGCCTACTCCCCCGCGTCCGCCCGCGCCGCCCGCTCCGCCTCGTCCGCCCGCCGTACCAGTTCCGCGACCGGCATCGAACCGGCGGGCCTGCGCTCGCGGGCGAAGGTGTTCGCGAGGTGTTGCAGCAGCTCGTTCAGCGGGGTCCGTACGCCGTGCAGCCGGCCGAGCAGGACGATCTCGCCGTTGAGGTGGTCGGCCTCGATGGTGCCGGTGCCGCGGGTGAGGGACTGCCAGGAGGAGCCGCCGCCGCGCGGGGCACCGTCCAGCGGTACCAGGGTGATCTTGTCGCCCCTGACCCTCCGCTGCTCCTCGGCGCTCGCGTACGCGATCCCCGCCGCGTCGAGCACCCGCTCGCCCTCGGCGCGCACGCGGGCGTACAGCGCCTCGGCCTCCTCTCCGTCGACGGGGCCGCTCAGCGCTTCGAGGGCGTTGCCGAGGTTCCCCAGCAGTTTGGCGTACTGCCAGCGCTGGACGTCCGGTACGACGGGCGCCTCGAACCGGGACTTCTCCAGGTCGGCGGCGATGCGGTGGGCCGTCTCGTCGGTGCCGTGGGGGTGGCGGCCGAGGTGGAGCATGCCGGTGAGCGGGGTGCCGGCCGCCGAGACGACGCCGGGTTCCACGAAGGTGGAGGGCAGCCATACGCAGACGCCGTACACGCGCCGGAAGCGGCGGAGGGCGAGCCGTGCGCTCTCCACACCGTTCTGGGCGCAGACCAGCGGGAGGCGCTCGGCGGCCGTGCCGCCGCCGGCCACCGGGGCGGGGCCCCAGGCCGCGAGGGCCGCCTCGGTGTCCTGGGTCTTCACGGAGAGGAGGAGGACGTCGTCGGGGCGGAGCTCGCCGAGCGCGGCGGGGCCGTCCACGGTGCACAGGGGATGGGTGCGGTCGCCGTCCGGGGTCCTGAGGCGCAGGCCGTGGTCGCGCAGGGCGGTGTACTGGGCGCCGCGGGCGACGAGGACGACCTCGTGGCCCGCTTCGGCCAGCCGCCCGCCCATGGTTCCGCCGACCGCGCCGGCTCCGATGACCAGGTAGCGCATGGGTCAGCCTCCGGTCGAGGTCAGCTCGGCCATCTTCACGACGGTGTTCCAGTTGCGGGTGGTGGCGATCAGGCTCTTCACCAGGCGCGGCTTCGCCAGCGCGTCCGCCAGTCTGGAGCGGCCGAGGCCGTCGGGGACGTACAGGTAGAGCGCCCGGTCGCCGAGCCGGAACTCCTCGGGCAGGAAGGCCGCTCGGTCGATTCCGGCGAAGCGGTCCTCCTCCACCCGCTCCGAGAAGTAGGTGACGTGCAGCTGCTTGCCCTCCAGTTCGGCGGCCGGGAACGGGCAGTCGGCCCGTACCGCCTCCAGGTAGGCGTGGTCGCGCACCAGGACGTCCACGGTGAAGCCGAAGTGCTTCTGGAGGGCGGCGGTGATCTCGGCGGCGAGGGAGTCCTCGTCGCCGTGGTCGCTGGCGAAGACCGCGTTGCCGCTCTGGAGGTAGGTGGCCACCGCGTCGTACCCGAGGCCCGTCAGCAGCGTACGGAGGTCGCCCATCGGGACCTTCCTGCTGCCGCCCACGTTGATTCCGCGCAGCAGCGCGGCGTACGTCGTCATGGGCTCACGATAGGCACGTCGGCGCCGGTCGTACGCCCGGTCGGGGCGGGCGCGTCCCTGAGGCGGGGCCCCGAGAGTCCGGGATAGGTGTAAGGGGCCGCTGTCCTCCCTGGTGGGGAGGCGTCGGCGTCCGAGGGGTGGAGGTGCCGGATCGCGGGTTCACCGGACAGCACGACGAGATGGCTTTATCCGGCCCATACCTTCGATACGGAAGGTGGCGGCAGGGGGTCGCCACCGCTCACAAGGGGGCTTGCCCGTCATGGGGAACGGAGACATACGGGTGCGGGGGATCGCCGCCCGGGCCGGTGGCTGGAGCGCCCGGCACCGATGGGCGGCCGTGGGGATCTGGGTGCTGTTCGTCGTCCTGGCGATGGGGATCGGCTCGGCGGCGGGCCGGGTCGACGTGCGGGACAGCGACCAGCTCAAGGGCGAGACCAGTACGGCCGCCCACATCATCGAGGAGGCGGGGATCGAGGAGCCGGCGAGCGAGTCGGTCCTGATCCAGGCGAAGGCCAAGGGACTCAAGGCCACGGACGCGGAGTTCCGGGCCGCCGTGGAGGCGGTGATCAAGGCCGTCGACGGCACCGGTGAGGCCAGCGGCGTCACCTCGCCGTACGACACCCGGACGATCTCGAAGGACGAGCGCAGCGCGCTCGTGCAGTTCGATGTGAAGGGCGACTCGGAGACCGCCGGTGAGCGCATCGAGCCGGTGCTGAAGGCCGTCGAGGGGGTGCAGAAGGAGCACGGGCAGGTGCGGATCGCGGAGATCGGCGGCGCCAGCATGATGAAGACGTTCGACGACGCGTTCGGGGACGACTTCCAGAAGGCCGAGTATTCCGCCGTGCCCGTCGCCCTCGGCATCCTGCTGATCGCGTTCGGCGCGGTCGTGGCGGCCCTGCTGCCGGTCGCGCTGGCGATCACCGCGATCATGGCGACGATGGGTCTGATGGCCATCGTCAGCCACGCCATGCCGATGAGCGACACCGCCAACTCGGTGATGCTGCTGGTGGGTCTGGCCGTCGGTGTCGACTACTGCCTGTTCTATCTGCGGCGCGAGCGCGAGGAGCGCGAGGCCGGCCGGGACGCGCAGACGGCCCTCAGGGTCGCCGCCGCCACCAGCGGCCGCGCGATCATCGTCTCCGGTGTCACGGTGTGCGTGGCGATGGCGGGCATGCTGTTCACCGGTCTCGCCGAGTTCGAGGCGATGGGCCTGGCCTCGCTGATGGTCGTGGCGGTCGCCATGGTCGGGTCGGTGACCGTCCTGCCCGCGCTGCTGTCGCTGCTGGGCGAGCGCGTCGAGAAGGGCAAGATCCCCTTCCTGCACCCGCAGAGCAAGCTCCGCCGCGACCGGGGCGGCGCCAACCGTGAGAGCCGGTTCTGGACGGCCGTACTGAAGGGCGTGCTCGCCCGGCCGGTCGTCTCGGTCGCCGTCGCCGGCGGCGCGCTGCTCGCCATCGCGGCTCCCGCGCTCGGCATGAAGACCGAGCAGCTCACCCTGGACAAGGAGTTCGGCGACTCGCTGCCCATCGTGCAGACGTACAACCGGCTCAACGAGGCGTTCCCGGGCGGCTCCGAGCCGGCCGAGGTGGTCGTCAAGGCGAAGGACATCAACTCCGCCGACGTGAAGGCGGCACTGGCCGACTTCCGTGAGCGGGCGATCAGTTCCGGTGCCTCGCGGGGCCCGGTCGAGATCAAGGTGCACGACGCGCAGAACCTCGCCTTCGTCTACGTCCCGCTGGTGGGCGGCTCCGACCTCGACAGGGCGGGCGAGAGCCTGGACAAGCTGCGGGACGAGGTGCGCCCGGCGACGCTCGGGAAGGTGGACGGCGTCGAGGCGCCGATCACCGGGCAGGTCGCCGGTTCGAAGGACTTCAACGACGAGCTGGGCGGAGCGGTCGTTCCGGTCTTCGCGTTCGTGGTGGTCTTCGCGTTCGGTCTGATGCTGCTGTCGTTCCGCTCGCTGACCGTCGCGGTGACGTCGATCGTGCTGAACCTGCTGTCGGTGGGCGCCGCGTACGGCATCCTCGTCGCGGTCTTCCAGCACGGCTGGGGTGCCTCGCTGGTGGGCGCGGAGGGCGTGGGCGCCATCATCACCTGGCTGCCGCTGTTCCTCTTCGTGATCCTGTTCGGTCTGTCGATGGACTACCACGTGTTCGTGGTCTCGCGGATCCGTGAGGCGCGGTTGCGGGGCCGTACGACGAAGGACGCGATCCAGCACGGTGTGGTGACCACGGCGGGCGTCGTCACCAGTGCCGCCGTCATCATGGTCGCCGTCTTCGCGATCTTCGGGACGCTGTCCATGCAGTCCATGAAGCAGATGGGCGTGGGCCTCGCGGCCGCCGTGCTCATCGACGCGACCGTCATCCGGGGTGTGCTCCTCCCGGCGGTGATGGCCCTGCTCGGCGAGCGCAACTGGTACCTGCCGAAGTGGCTTCACCGGCTGCCCGACCTCACCCACGACGAGTCGCCGGAGCCGGGACCGGTCCCGGAGTCCCGGAAGGACGACGCGGTACGGGTCTGACGGGCTGTCCCGTGGAAACGGGGGCCGGGGTGCGTCGCGCACCCCGGCCCCCGTGCCGTGCCGTGTGGACGGTCAGGCCGCCCGGGTGATCGTCTCGGTGACCGTCTCGCGGTCGAAGGAGTCGAGGGTGCGGGTGAAGTCCCTGGTCGACAGCAGCAGTTTGTAGATGATGGCCAGTTCGAAGACGAGGAGCAGCACACCCGAGACGATGGTCGCCGGCAGCACCGAGTCGACCAGGGGGCCGATCATGAAGACACCCATCTGGAACTCGATGCCGCTGATCAGATGGGGACGGACCCGGTGGCGCAGCAGGAAGGAACGGACGCGCAGATAGGCGGGGAAGCGGCGGCGGAACTCCTGGTGGAGGTCGACGACCTGGGCCTGCGGGGCGGTCTGGACGGCCTCGGCGGTCACCGTGCGCAGGTCCTGCTCGATGTCGGCCTCGGGGTTCTCGCGGAGCAGGTCCTCCATGAAGGCGAGCTCGCGCTCGTTCTCGGCGCGGCGGGCCTCGCGGAGCCGCACCTTGATCTGCTTGCGCATCGTGTGGCGGACCTTGAAGGTCTCCAGGGAGTTGATGTAGCGCAGCGCGTCGCAGCCGATGACGGCGGCGGCGAGCCAGATGTAGAGGGTGTCACCGGTGCGGTGGTACTGCCCCGCCATCAGGGCGACCGCGCACGCCGCCACCCGGATGCGGTCGAAGACGAAGTCGAGCCAGGCGCCGAACACGGAGCCCTGGCCGGTGAGCCGGGCGACCTTGCCGTCCATGCAGTCGAGGATGAAGCTCAGGTGGTAGAGGACGGCGCCGGCGATCAGCCAGCGCCAGTCGCCCAGCGCGAAGAAGGCCGCGGACACCAGACCGAGCAGGAAGGCGCCCCAGGTCAGCTGGTTGGGCGTGATCCTCGTGTACTTCGCGGTGAGCCGCACGAGCGGTGTGGCGACCGGGTCGACGAGGAGCACGGTCCACCAGGCGTCACGCTTCTTCTGCGTGACGCGGCGCACCTCTGCGAGGTCGGGTATGTCTCGGCTCATGGGTCAACTTCCTGGCGTTCGAAGTGAGTTCACCTTCAGCTTGGGAGCTGGTCATCCGAGGTACAAGAAGTGCCGAGTGCAACCTTTCGGACGGGGTAACGGTCGTACTCGGCAACAGGATCAGTGCGCTCACCTCACAGGACGGGCGTTACCCGAGCGTTATGAAGCAATCGGATCGTTACCTGAATTGCTCCGAGACGTCATGGTAGGGACGCAACCGTCCTGCTTTTTCCTGCATCGTCTCACTATGGCCGGGCCCTGAGCGCGGCCTCGACGAGGTCGGCGGCCCGCCGGGTGCCGCCCTCCCGCGCCATCTCCTCCCGTATCTCCTTGAGCCGGCGCGCCACGTCGGGGTCGTCGACGAGGGCGAGCACCGCCTCGCGCAGGGTCTCGGCCGTCGCCTCCTCCATGGGGAGGTGGCGGGCGACACCGAGGGACTGGAGCATGTCGGCGTTGCCGAACTGGTCGACGGCCTGCGGTACGGCGACCATGGGCGTGGCGGTGGCGAGCCCCTCCTGGCTGCCGCCCGCGCCCGCGTGGGTGATGAAGGCGTCGGCCTGCTCCAGGACCGCCAGTTGCGGCACCCAGTCCCGGACCTCGACATTGGCCGGGATCTCTCCCAGTTCGGCCGGGTCGACCTGGCGCCCGACCTGGAGCACCAGGTGCCAGCCCGGCAGGTCGCCGAAGGCCCGGACGCACGCGCGGTAGAAGTCGGGCTGCTTGGTGAAGGCCGACCCGAGCGACACGAGGAGCACCTTCTCGGCACCGGCGGGTCGCTGCCAGTCGCCCTGCCCGGAGCGGTCGCCCTGACAGGCGCCGACGAAGGTGTAGCGGCTCTCGTCGACCCGATCCGCGTGCGGCTGGAGCGCCTTCGGGATGAGGACGAGGGAGCGGGCGGGGCGGCCGACGAAGTCGTCCGGGTGTGCGGTGACCCCGTTCTCCTCCAGCCAGGCACGGAAGCGGGCGTAGTACGCCTGGCCGCGCTCGGTCTTCTTCGGCTCGGCCCACATCGGTTCGGCGACCTCCTCCTCGTAGCCGTCCCAGGCGACCAGGTTCGGGGAGAGCGAGATCGCCTCGACGCCCCAGCGGTGGGCGAGGACGGGTGCCGGGTAGGCGGTGATGTCGTGCAGGACGAGGTCGGGTTCGTCGCCCTCGTACGCCGCGGCGAGCTGCGGCAGGGCCTGGATCGCGTCGTCGAGAAAGGGCTCCACGTGGTCGAGCAGTTCGCTCCCCCAGGCCGAGGGGTCGTCGTCGGGGCCCGGCAGCGTCGAGTGCCACAGCCGGGGCTCGGCACCGGTGGCGGCCACCTTGTCGGCGAACGCCGGCGGGATCGCGTAGGTGACGCGGTGGCCGCGCGCGACCAGCTCGCGGATCACGTCGAGGCTCGGGTTCACGTGGCCGTGGGCGGCGATGGAGAACATGGCGATGTGGGAGGTCATACGAGGAACCTAAGCGAGACGATACGTCTCGTGCAACTTTATTATCGGCGCTCGGCTCTCGGCGCTCGGCTCTCGGCGCTGGTAGCGGGCCAGGACCAGGTTTCCGTCCTCCTCCAGGCGGGAGCGCGGTTCGTCCAGGTCGATGGCACCGCTGTAGTACTCCTGGAAGGCGGGCGTGGCCACCTTGTCCTTCCACTCCGGGTACCCGCGCACCGACGGGGCCGGGGCGGAACGCAGATGCGCGGCGAGGGCCGTGCCGGCCGCCACGGCACTAGGGCGCGTTGCGAAAGTAGCGTCGTCTGCC
>NZ_OLMK01000172.1 GCF_900290235.1 Streptomyces sp. MA5143a | reverse complement strand
GGAGCCCTCGGCGGGCTCGACGTCCTGGCCGGCGACCAGGGCCAGGATGCCCACCGCGTTCGCGGCTTTGTCGCCCAGTTGCTGTTCGGGCAGGTGGCCCAGCAGTCGCAGGGCATCGGTGACCAGTGCGTCGACCAGTTCGGCGCGGGCCTGCTCGTCGTTCCAGGCGATCTTCGGTTTGCCCGGGTCGGTGTAGTCGTGCGCGCCGCACTGGGCAGCGGCGACCGCGTCGGCGCCGGGGACCTCGCGGATCACCGCGCGGACGGCGGCGATGATCTGGGTGACGGTGTCCTGGGTGGCGACCGCGTCGTCCAGCACGGTGGAGTCCAGCGCCCGGCGGTGCTTGCCCTTGAGGACTCCGGTGGCCTTCACGACCTCGCGCACGGCCTCGAAGATGCGGTTCGGGCGGGCGGAACGGGCCAGCCGGCGGCGGAAGTAGGCCAGCAGCGACGGATCGAACGCCATGTCGTGAAGGCCCAGCCCGCATCCTGCCTTCCACCGCAGATCGCACCGCAGTTCCTGGACCGTCTCGAAGTCCGACAGCCCGTTAAGGGCCTGCAAGGTGATCGCGGCGGCCAGGATCTGCGGCGGCATGCTCGGCCGTCCGTTCGCCGACGGATACATGTCCGCGAACATCTCAGCCGGGAACAGCTCACCGCGATGCTCGGCCAGGAACGCGAACACACTCCC
>NZ_OLMK01000008.1 GCF_900290235.1 Streptomyces sp. MA5143a | reverse complement strand
GGCAGACGACGCTACTTTCGCAACGCGCCCTAGCCGGTGACCCGGCGGAACGTCCACTGCTGGTTGGTGCTGCCCCTGTTGGTGTACTGGATCAGCGCGGCGCCGTCGGCCGTGCTGCCGGAGTTGACGTCGAGCACCTTGCCGCTGTTGCGGTTGACCACCTGGAACGCACCGCCGGACAGCGGGCGCAGCTGCCACTGCTGGCTGGTCCTGCCGTCGGGGGTCGCCTGGACGACCCGCGCGCCGTCCGCCGTGGAGGATCCGGCCACGTCGAGCACCTTGCCGCTGCGGACGCAGGTGATGGTGTGGTAGCCGTCGGCCGTGGACTGGAAGGCCCACTGCTGGTTCGTCGCGCCGTTGCCGGTCCACTGGATCACGGCGGCGCCGTCCGCGCCGGACCCACCGGAGACGTCGGCCACCTTGCCGCTGCGCACACTGACGCATGTGTACGTCCGCGCGGGGGCAATGGTGTACTGCACCGAGTCCACGTCGATGTAACCGGTGCCGCCCGCGTTGTAGGTGTACAGGCCGATCCGGTCGCCGCGGTAGCCGCCCCAGGTGAGCTGGTAGGTGCCACCGACCTGGGTGAACGTGCTCCCGTCGAGGCTGTAGGAGAAGCGGCTGACCCCGTTCACGTCCCATGTGGTGCGCAGCCACACGGCGTTCTGCGTGAGGGCCGCGCCGCTGGTCAGAGTGCCACCGGCGTTGTGCTCGATCGTGGTGGTGGTCCCGGTGCGTCGGACCCCCAGTCCGGCGTAGGTGGCGGCGTAGTGGCACAGCCCGGCGTGCTGGCCGTCGGCGAGGCCGGCGAGTTCGAGGCGGACGGTCACCGTGGCGCCGCCCGCGGTGCGCAGCACGCGTTGGGTGAGCGTGTTGCCCACCTTCATCAGGTTGTCCCCGGCCAGCGGTGCGAACGCCTTCAGTCGCAGACAGCCGGGGCGTTCGGTCAACGACCAGTAGCCCGCGCGGGGTTGGTAGTACCACTCCCACTGCGGCTTGAGGCGGGTGTCGGTGAACGTGTCGCTGGTCACGACGGCGGGCAGCGCGTCGACGGGGAGGCCGGGGGTGCCGAGGGCGGGCAACTGGCCCGTCCACGCCATCTTGCCGATGCCGTCCGAGCCCACCGTGCCGATGATCGGCCAGCCGTCCACCCAGGTCACCGGCAGCAGGGACAGCACGCGCCCCTCCCAGTCGCCGTGGCCGTGGTGGGTCACGAAGTACCAGTCGCCGCCCGGGGTCTGCACCAGCCCGCCCTGGTTGGGCTCGCGGTCGGCCGAGGTGTTGACATGCAGCAACTGCCGGGTCTCGAAGGGGCCGAAGAGGCTGGAGCCGCGGTTCATCATGAGGACCCGGCCCTCGGGCTTCACCTCGCTGAACAGGTGGTAGTAGACACCGTCGATCTTGTACAGCTTGCTGGCCTCGCTGCGGTTCGACTGGTGGATCACCGGGGCCGGGCCGATCAGCGACTTGCCGTCCTCGGACAGCTTGTACAGGTGGATCTTGTAGCTGTCCGAGTAGTGCGTGGTGACCAGGTAGCCCTGGCCGTCGTCGTCCCAGAACGGGCACACGTCGTTCCAGCCGGAGGTCCGCCACATCGAGTGCAGCGGCTCCCAGGGCCCTTCCGGCGACGGGGCCGACGTCATGAAGAAGCCCTCGTCGGGCGTGTTGAAGTACACCCAGTACCGCCCCGCATGGAAGCGGATGGCCCCGGCCCACACGCCGCGGCCGTAGCGGTTCATCCGGTCCCAGTTCAGCTCCGGTCCGATGCGGGTGACGTCGTCGACCGAGCCGCCGATCGGGCGCCAGTTGACCAGGTCCTTCGAGTGCAGGACGGCCATGCCGGGCGAGTACCCGAAGGTGCTGGTGATGCCGTAGTAGTCGTCGCCGACCCGGATGCAGTCCCAGTCGCTGAGGTCGGCCGGGACGATCGGGTTGGCGTAGGTGCCGTCGCCCTGGTCACCCCAGGTGCCGGCCGGAAACGAGTCCGCCGCCGCCACGCTCGACGGGAGCAGGCCCGGGAGGAGGAGGGCGCCGGTACCGACCGCGGCGAGCCGGCCGAGTTGTCTTCTGGTGAGGTCCACGAGGCAGTCCTTGGCTGGAGGTCATCACGTGCGGGTGCGGTGGTGGGTGGACACCGCAGGGAGGACGTGGGAGGGAGGACGTGGGAGGGAGAACGCGGAAGGGGAAACGAGGAAGGGGGAACGTGGAAGGGACACGGCCCTCGCGTCGTGCGTGCCGCGTCCCAGCGGGCCGACGCCCCGCACCGACCATGACGGAAGTTGGTCGATATATCGGACGGCTATCGGTTTGCCGAACCGATCGACGCCGAAGTTAGAGTCCCGGCCGCACGGAAGTCAACGGATCGTCCGCGTTTTTCCTGGACGCGGGGCGGCCGGGACAGGGCGCACGGCGCGCCGACGGGCGGCGTCGGCCGAACAGAACAGGCGGCGTCAGCCGAACAGACGGCGCTGGATCTCGCGCCGGTAGTCCTCCAGGGTGCGGTCGAGGTGTGCCGCGGTGGCCTGGGCCGCTTCCTCGGGACGGCCGTCACGGATGGCCCGGTAGATCGCCTCGTGTTCCTCGATGGCCGCCTCGGTGTTCTCCCCGAACGAGTCGTGGATACCGATGGCGCTGGACTGGCGCTGGAGGCGTCGCGCGTCCCGCACAGCGCTGACGAGGAACGTGTTGTGCGAGGCCGTCGACACGGCCGCGTGGAAGTCCTCGTCCGCCTGGTTGAACACGTCGACCCGGCCATGGACGAACCCGTGCCGGCACTGCTCCATGGCGACTTCGATGGTGCGCAGCTCAGAGGGGGTGGCGCGGGTGGCCGCGAGACTGCTGGCGGCCATCTCCTGGACCCTGCGGAACTCGAACAGCATCAGTACGTGGTCGAGGTCGACGGGGCGGAAGAAGCCTCCCCACCGGCTGGTGACGAGCATGCCCTCGTCGTCCGCGACGAACAGGCCCCGCCCCTTGTGCGCCCGTACCCGACCCAGCGCCGAGAGGATCTTGACGGCTTCCCGCACCACCGCCCTGCTGGTGTCCAGCGTCCGGGCGAGGTCGATCTCCGTGGGCAGCCGGTCGCCCGGCGCCAGTCGCTCCTCGGCGATGTACGCGAGGATCCGCTCCGCCACGATCTCGTACCCGGGACGGTAGTCACGCCGCTCGTCCGGGCCGGCCACCTCCGCGGGCGCGGCAGCGGGGACTGGAGCCGGCGGGGCCGCTTCGATCGCTGGCGTGTCGTCCATCTGCGCTGCCTCCCGGGTGACCTCTGCTCACACGACTGATCGCCGTGGAGCCGCATCATCGTAGCGCACAGGGAGAATAAGTCGTACTCATCTCGGCCATGATCCATAGCGAGAGCCATGGCCATCCGGGCACATGAGCAACTCTTATCCGGCATATAGGGCACAACTTCTCTCCCGATTCTGGAAGTCCCGCAACAGAACGCTGCACGCACCCTTGACGTACCACTCGATAAGGCGGCTAATTTCTTCCACGCCGATCGCAGCGCAGCCGCCTCTTCCGCCTCCGTCGTCCTTCCGGGCCGCCCCTCTCCTCGGGCACCCGCACACCCAGTGGAGTCACTCATGACGGTCAACCAGTCCTCGTCCAGCCCGCAGAGAACCCTCGGCAGGAAGCGGGCGGCATCGCTGGCCGGGTGCGCGGTCACGGTGCTGCTGACCGTGACGGCCTGTGGCGGCGGCGGTACCGCCGGCAAGACCACCAAGGACGGCTTCGCCCAGGCGCCGCAGAAGGACGGAGCGTTGACCGTCTGGGTGGACGCGACCCGGATGGACGCCGCGAAGCTGTACCAGAAGCTGCACCCGGAGGTGAAGCTGGACATCGTCAGCTACGACGGCGACGCCAACGGGTCCAACTACCTTCAGACGAAGGTCCAGTTGTTCAACCGCACCGGCAAGGGCTGGCCGGACGTCGTGTTCAGCTCCCAGAACAACGAGACCTCCTGGGCGGTCGACGCGGGCTTCGCCGCCCCGCTCAACAAGGGCCTGATCCCCGAGCCGACCCTGGGCAAGTTCGCCAAGGGCGCCAACGACGTCTGCACGGTCGACGGCACCGTCTACTGTCTGCGCAACGACCTCTCCCAGGCGGTGCTCTGGTACAACGCCCCGCTGATGAAGAAGTTCGGCTACACGGTGCCGACGACGTGGGAGGAGTACCAGAAGCTCGGCACGAAGGTGGCCAAGGAGCACCCGGGCTATCTCGTCGGTGACGCGGGGGACTCCTTCACCCCCGAGATCTATCTGTGGGCGAGCAAGTGCGGCGCCAACCACATCACCGGCCCCAAGTCCGTGTCGGTGAACACCACCAGCGAGGCCTGCACCAGGATGGCCAAGCTCCTGGACGTACTGATCAAGAACAAGTCCATGTCCATCAGCGGCGTCTTCAGCACCGACTTCGGCAAGAACCAGGCCGACAAGGTCCTGCTCATGCCGGGCCCGGCCTGGTTCGGCGGCGCGGTCTTCAAGGACACCCTGAAGGTCCCCGGCAAGCAGATCGCGGTGGCGCCCATACCCCAGTGGCAGGGAGACGGCGCGCCGTCCACCGGCAACGTCGGCGGCGGCACCTGGCTGCTGTCCCAGCACTCCACCCACCTCAAGGCGGCCACCGACTTCCTGACGTGGGTCACCACCGACAACGCCTACCAGGGGGAGAAGGCGCCCGGCTTCCCGGCCTACGCGCCGGCGGCCGAGGCATGGCTGAAGGGGCAGGACGCCTCCGGCTACTTCGCCAGCGACCTCGGTGCGCTGTCGGCCGCCTCCTCCCAGGTGTGGCCGGGGTGGGGCTCGGGCCAGTTCAGCCAGGAGGCGATCTGGGCGGCCACCGTCAAGCCGGGCCTGACCCAGGGCAAGTCCATCGTCTCGATGCTGCCGGCCTGGCAGGACTCCATCGTCCAGCACGCCAAGTCCAACGGATACAAGGTCGAGCAGTGACCCTCAGCCACTCCCCGTCCGGCTCCGCCCGTCGGCGCCCCAGCGGCACCGACCGGCAGAGCCGGGCCGGCATCGCCTTCGTCGCGGCCTACGTGCTGCTCCTGATCGCGTTCGGCATCCTGCCGACCGGGTACGCCGTCTACTTCGCGTTCACCGACGCCGGGGGCACCTTCACCGGCTTCAGCAACTTCGTCACCACGGCACAGGACTTCCGCTTCCTGGACGCCGTCGGCCATGTCGCGCTGTACCTGCTGTTCTGGCTGGTCTCCCTCGTGGTGTTCGTGGTGAGCCTGGCTCTGCTGCTGCACCGTCTCGCCTCCGGCGCCCTCAGCAAGTCGCTGCGCTTCCTCTTCTACATCCCCGGAGCGCTCGCCGGCGCCGCGAGCGTACTGGTGTGGCTGTTCATGCTCGACCCGACGGTGAGCCCGGTCAGTTCGCTGCTGGGCACGCTGGGGTTCGACACCTTCGGCGAGGTGATCGCGCCCGGCAACCTGCCCCTGCTGTTCACGGTCATCGCGTTCTGGACCGGCGCGGGCGGCTGGATCGTCGTCATCTACGGCGCCCTCAACAACATCCCCACCGACGTCATGGAAGCCGCGCGCATCGACGGCGCGGGCGCCTGGCAGACCGCCTGGCACATCCAGATACCCATGCTCCGCAAGTGGATCGTGTACATGGTGATTTTGGCCTTCGCGGGCGGCGCCCAGCTCTTCGTGGAGCCGCAGCTGCTGTCCCTCGCCAGTGTGGGCGTGGCCGGACGCGACTACTCGCTGAACCAGCTGACGTACGACTTCGCCTTCCAGATGAACAACGTCAACGGCGCCGCCGCGGTCTCGGTGGAGCTCCTGGTCGTCAGTGTGTCGGCCGCCGCCGTCTTCGTCGCACGGTCGGGGTTCTTCGATGCCGACTAGTTCCCCGCGCCGCCTCGTGCCCCGCCTCGTGCCCCGGCTGCTGACCGGCTCCGTCCTGCTCGTCTTCCTGGTGTTCTTCGTGCTGCCGGTGCTGTGGCTCGTCCTCGCGGCGACCAAGACCGATCAGCAACTCGTCCACGGCAGCCCGCTCTCCTTCGGCTCCTTGCACACGCTGAGGGCCAACTGGGACGCCCTCACCGCGTTCCAGGACAACGCCGTCCTTCAGTGGCTGGGCAACTCAACCCTGTACGCGCTGATCTCGCTGGTCATCACGCTCTGCGTGGCCGTTCCGGCGGGCTACGCGCTGGCCATGACCGAGTTCCGCGGACGGCACGCCCTGCTCGTCTCGACCCTGGTCGTGATGCTCATGCCGACGGCCACGCTGGTGGTGCCGCTGTTCCTGGAGATCAACGCGGTGCGGCTGATCGGCACGATGTGGTCGATCATCCTGCCGTACTCGTTCTACCCGTTCGGCGTGTATCTGACGTACATCTACTTCACCACCGCGGTACCGAAGGACCTGCTGGCGGCGGCACGGATGGACGGCTGCTCGGAGTTCGGTGTCTTCCGGCACATCGCGCTGCCGCTGGCGACACCGGTGATCGCGCTCGTCGGGTTCTTCAGCTTCGTCGCCAACTGGACCAACTACTTCCTGCCCTACGTGATGCTGCCGGAGAGCGGCCAGATGCCCATCCAGGTGGGCGTCGGGACCCTGCTCAGCAACGTGCCGTCCTTCAATCCGGCCGTCGGCACCCTCGCGATCGAGCGGCCGCAGCTGGCCCTCGCGACGCTCGTGGCCATCACACCCGTACTGATCGTCTTCCTCTTCGCCCAGCGTTTCCTGGTCAGCGGGATGCTCGCCGGCGCCACCAAGGAGTAGGCCCCGGCCTGCCGTCCCGACCCTGATGCCCGATCCGGCGTCGTCCGCCCGGCCGTCGTTCCCGGCGCGCGCACCCCGCCACCCCCGAACGGAGCTCCGTCCCATGCCCCTCACCTCTTCCGGCCCCACCTCGGGTGGGGACACCCCGGTCTCCGGGCAGCCCGCCCCGCGACCCGAGATCGAGGCGGGGGTGCCGGTACTCGAACCGCCCGGCTGGGCCGTGTCGCAGCGTGCGCTGTTCGACCTGCTCGACCACGCCTGGCGGCGCTTCGCCCGCGACTTCACCGGCCCCGACGGACGCCTGAACTACTCCGGCCCGCTGACCACCCGCGACGGTGTGGACGACTTCTACGAGGTGTTCTTCAACTGGCCCCAGCTGTACCTCCTCGGCGGCGCCGACGACCTGCTGCCCGCCAGTGAGAAGCACTGGGAGGGCGTGACCCGTCAGCTCGCCGAACTGGACATGCTGCGCGACGAGTACGAACGCGGCTACGACTGGTTCCACCAGGGCGAGAGCCTGCTGCTGCTCTACTTCCTGTGCATGGCCGCCCCCGACCGCTGGTCGGAACGGGCGCTGCGCTTCGCCGAGTTGTACGTCGACCCGGCCCACGGCAACTACGACCCCGAACACCGTGTCATCACCCGCCCCCACAACGGCAGTGACCCCGACCGCACGGGACTGTTCGACGGCGACGTGTACCCGTGGCTGCTGAAGGAAGCGGAGACGTACGGCTTCCCGCTGGAGTGGATCCCCGAGGCGCGGGGCGGCCCGTTCCCGCTCTCCGCCGATCCGCGGCTCGGCGCGCGGATGCGGGACCGGATGGGTGTCGGCGACACCGCGGTCAACCTGGCCGCGGCCGGGCTGGTCCTCAACGCGTGGATCCTGTCGGGCGAGGACCGCTACCGCGACTGGATCGTCGAGTACGTGGGCGCGTGGCGCGAGCGCACCCGGGCCAACGAAGGTCTCATCCCGGACAACGCGGGCCCGGACGGTGTCGTCGGCGGCCTGCTGGAGGGCCGCTGGTACGGCGGCCACTACGGCTGGTCCTGGCCGCACGGCTGGCACAGCGTGGGCCACGCGGCCTGTGTGGCGGCGCTCGCCGCGGCGACGGTCACCGGGGACGACGACTACCTCTCCATGGTCGCGACCTCGCTCGACACCCTCATCGGTCACGCCAGGGTGATGCCCCACACCGAGGCGGACTCCAGCCTCCCCTCCAAGTGGGTGGTCGAACTCGGCCCCGACATCCACACGCCCACGCCGCACCTTCCGTTCCGGCACAACGACTCGGGCTGGTTCGACTACAACCCGCTCACCCCGCCCGTGCCGGTGGCCCTGTGGCACCACACGGCCGCCGACGCCGACCGCGCCCGGCTGGAGCGGCTGCGCGACGCCGACGGCATCGACTGGCGTACCGTGCGGCCGTTCCGGGCCAAGGAGGAGTCGGGGCACGAGAAGGCGTGGTTCGCGTTCCTCGCCGGTGACGACCCCGGCTACCCCGAGCGCATCCTCGCCGCCGCGCAGGCCCAGATCCACCACCGGCTGCGCCGGATGGACCGCTACCGCGACCTGGACGTGGCGGAGGCCGACATCCATGTGTGGCAGCTGTGCAACCCGGTGGTCACCGAAGCCCTCGTCCAGCTGACCTGGGGCGGCCCCCAGGTGCTCTACAACGGCGGCCTCCAGCAGGCCCGGCTGCGCTACCACGACGCCGAGGCCCGCCGCGCCGGCCTGCCGCCGGAGGTCGCCGCGCTGGTCACCTCCATCGACCCGGAGGCGACCACCGTCGAACTGGTGAACCTCTCCCCCGAGACCGAGCGCACGGTGATCGTCCAGGCCGGCGCCTTCGCCGAGCACACCATCACGGCCGTCCGGTACACCACCTGCGAGGACGACGGCTGGATCGGCGACATGTACGACTACGGCCACACCGAGCCGGTCGTCACCGAGGCGGAGCAGGACTGTGCCGACGCCTTCCTGACCGTACGGCTGCCCGCGTCCACCCGTATCCGGCTCACCCTGCGCCTCCGGCTGCGCTCCCGCACCCCCAGTTACCGCACCCCGTTCGACACCCCGGCGGGCCCGCCCTCCCAGGGCACGGAAGGAGAACGCGCATGAGGCGCATCGCGCAGACCATCAGGCTCCGCCCCGAGCACCGGGAGGAGTACCTGCGGCTCCACGCGGCGGTCTGGCCCGGCGTGGAGGCCGCCCTGCACCGGGCGAACATCCGCAACTTCGGCATCTTCCTCCACGGCGACGTGCTGTTCGGCTACCTCGAGTACCACGGCGACGACTTCGAGGCCGACATGGCTGTCCTCGAAGCCGACCCCGAGACGCAGGAGTGGTGGAAGCTCACCGACCCCTGCCAGGAGCCCTGGCCCGACCGGGGCGACTCCCGCCAGTGGACGGAACTGACCGAGATCTGGCACCTCGGCCCGCCCGGCGAGGACGCCACCGTCTGACACGGACCGCTCCGGACCGACCCCACGTGGAACCGCCATGACCTCCGCCCCCGCCCCCGTTCTCATCGACGCTCACCACCATCTGTGGGACCTCGACCGGCGTCCGCAGCCCTGGCTCGACGACCCCGACCTGACATCGATCCGCCGCACCTTCACCCCCGACGACCTGCGCGCCACCGCGACCCGCCCCGTCGCCGGCCGTCGTCTGCACGGCACGGTGGCCGTGCAGTGCGTGCCGGAGGTGCCCGAGACGGAGGAGCTGCTCGCCCTCGCGGAGCGGGAGCCGCTGATCGAGGCGGTGGTCGGCTGGGCGGACCTCACCTCGCCGGCGATCGGCGACACGCTCGACCGACTGCTCGCCGGACCGGGCGGCACCTGTCTGCGTTCCCTGCGCCACCTCGTCCAGGGCGAGACGGAACCGGCCTGGCTGCAACGCCCCGATGTCGAACGAGGGTTGGCGGCGGCGAGGGACCGCGGGCTCTCCTACGACGTCCTGATCCGCAGCCACCAGTTCGACCAGGCGATCCGGCTGGCCGAACGCTTCCCCGACCTGCCCCAGGTGCTGAACCACGCGGGCAAGCCGGACATCGCCGGGCGCGAACTCGCGGAGTGGAGCGACCAGGTGCGACGGCTGGCCGCGCACGAGCACGTGGTCTGCAAACTGTCGGGACTGATCACGGAGGCCGACCACGCCGGCTGGACCACCGCCGACATCCGCCCGGTCTGGGACGTGCTGCTCACGTCCTTCGGCCCGGACCGGCTGATGTTCGGCTCGGACTGGCCGGTCGCCAACCTCGCGGGCGGCTGGAACCGCTGGGCCGCCACCGTGGACGACCTGCTCACCGACTGCACGGAGAGCGAGATCCACGCGCTCCTCGCCGGCACCGCGACCGCCTTCTACCGCCTCCCCGCCCGCGGCTGACGTTCGGCGCTCGTGCCGAGGGGACCCTGGAGATCACGATGACACTCGCCGTCCGCCACACCGCTGCCCGCACCTTGCCCGACCTCGTCCCCGCCGGACGCTGGGGCGGCGCCGACGACCTCGCGGGTGCCACCGTCTTCCTCGCCTCCGACGCCGCCGCCCGCCTCCACGGCACGGCCCCGGCCGTCGACGGCGGATGGCTCGGCCGATGACCGGCCCCGACTCCGCGATGGGCCACCTCCACGAGGAGGGCGTCATGCCACGCCGGAGGGTCGCCCGCACCTCCGTCGGACTCACCGCCCTCGGGTTCGGCGCGGCGGTGATCGGCAACCTGTACGGCGCCACCTCGGCGGCCGACGCCTCGGCCGCCGTCGACGCGGCCTGGGACGCGGGCATCCGGTACTTCGACACCGCGCCGCACTACGGCCTCGGGCTCTCCGAACAGCGCCTCGGGGCGGCCCTGCGGCAGCGCCCGCGGGACGAGTACGTCGTCTCCTCCAAGGTGGGCCGGCTCCTCGTCCCCAACGAGCGTCCCCAGGGCGTCGACAGTGAGGGCTTCGTCGTCCCGGACGACCTGCACCGACAGTGGGACTTCAGCCGCGACGGCGTGCTCCGCTCCCTCGAGGACTCCCTGCGCCGCACCGGCCTCGACCGACTCGACATCGTGTATGTGCACGACCCCGACGACCACTGGCGGCAGGCCGCCGACGAGGCCCTGCCCGCTCTGGCGGAGCTGCGCGACCAAGGGGTCGTCGGGGCCGTCGGCGCCGGCATGAACCGGTCGGCCATGCTCGCCCGTTTCCTGCGGGAGACCGCCGCCGACGTGGTCATGCTCGCCGGGCGCTACACCCTCCTCGACCAGTCGGCGCTGGACGACGTGCTGCCCGCCGCGCGGGAGACGGGCAAGAGCGTCGTCGCGGCCGGTGTCTTCAACTCCGGGCTGCTCTCGCGTCCACGGCCCGCCGAAGGCATGAAGTACGACTACCAGGACGCTCCCCCTGAGCTGGTCGCCCGCGCACGGGCGATCGCGGAGGTCTGCGAGGAGCACGGCACCAGCCTTCCCGCAGCCGCCCTCGCCTTCCCGACCACCCATCCCAGCACCGTCAACGTCACACTGGGCATGCGCGACCGCGCACAGGTGACGCAGAACGTGGCCCTCCAGCGGAGCGCCGTACCCCGGGCGCTCTGGGGCGACCTCCGTGAGCGAGGGCTGATCAGGCAGGACGTCCCCACCACCGTCGGCGGTGCCCCCTGATGCCGCTGAGGGGCAAGCGGGCCCCCCGTCCAGCCTCCCTCCACCGGCCCGACCGATTACCCCGGCCACGCCGCGTCCGCCGCGAGGGAAGCCCGTACCCCAACCCGTACCCCAACCCGTGCCCCTGCTTCTGCCCCTGAGAAGTCCCGCCGTCCGCGTACCCGCACCGACAACACCCCCGGAGCCGCCGCATGAACGCCTTCCCGACCGACCGATCGAGTAGGAGGGGCAGACGATGAAGCCCTTCCCCTCCCCCGTCCGCAGGCTGTCGGCCGTGCTGGCCATGGCCCTCGCCGCGACGCCGCTGACCTCCCTCACGCTGTCGACCCCGGCCTCGGCCGCGACCCAGGCGACGTACTACGTCGCCCCCGACGGCAGCGACACCAACGCCGGGACGATCACCGCGCCGTTCAAGACCCTGCGGCACGCGCGGGACGTCGTACGCACGGTCAACGACGACATGACCGGCGACATCAACGTCTTCCTGCGCGGCGGCAACTACCCCGTGAGCAGCACCATCGACTTCACGTCGGCCGACTCCGGGACGAACGGCCACCGTGTCGTGTACGCCGCCTACCAGGACGAGAAGCCGGTGCTGAACGGTGGTGTCCCGGTGACCGGCTGGACGCAGCACAGCGGGAACATCTGGAAGGCCCCGCTGGACCGCGACGACAAGCTCCGCGCGCTCTACGTCGACGGCAAGCGCGCCCAGATGGCCTCCAAGACGGTTTCCTCGGCCGGCTGCTACGGCACCTACACCATCACGGCCGGCCAGGCTCCCTGGGCCTGGGAGTCGGGTTCGCAGTGCGACGGCGCCAAGTACGGCCTCACCGATCTGCCCGCGGTCGCCGCCAACCAGGACGACGTGGAGATCAGGACGCAGACGACCTGGACGTCGGCCATCGTGGGGGTCCGTCAGATCACCACGAGCGCGGACGGCGCCAACCGCGTGGCCCTGTTCCAGCAGCCGGGCGCGGCCATCGCCCAGGGACCGCCGAACGGCAGATTCGACGCCGGCGGCGGCACCCACACCTTCATGAACGCGTACGAATTCCTCGACCAACCGGGCGAGTTCTACTTCGACAAGGCGAAGCACACCGTCTACTACTACAAGTCGGGCTCCGAGGACATGACGTCGGCGAAGGTCTTCGCGCCGAACAACGTGTCCACCCTCCTCAGGATCGCGGGCACGTCCACGACCGACCACGCGCGGAACATCACGTTCTCCGGGCTCACCGTCGAACACTCCGACTGGGGCCTGACCAATGTGGCGGGCTCCGTCTTCCGGCAGGGCCAGCAGGGCAACGCCGGCTCGACGGTGTACGCGAGGAAGAACTTCCACGCGTACACCTACCGCAACGTCGACCTGCCGCCTGGCATCATCCAGATCGAGAACGCCGACGGCATCACCCTGCGGCGCAACACGGTGCGGCACACCGGCGCCGACGGGATCAACATGGTCAACGACGTGACCGACTCCCAGCTGACCGGCAACGTCACCAATGACATAGCCGGCTCCGCGATCACCGTGGGGCACCCCCAGCACGTGTACATCGGGGACTACACCTCGACCAACCGCGAGAAGTACCCGGTGAACGTCGAGGGGCTCTGCGAGAACATCTCGATCACGAACAACTACCTCTACGACAGCGCGGTGTTGTTCCAGGGCTCCAGCCCCGTGTCGGCGTACTTCGTGGACTCCCTGTCCGTGGAGCACAACCGGATCGAGAAGTCCCCGTGGGCGGGCATCACCCTCGGCTGGGGCTGGTGGAACTTCGACGGTTCGACGAACTCCATCCAGCCCGGGAACCCGACCACCACGGCGAAGAACAACACCATCAGCCACAACCAGCTCATAGACACCATGCAGGTGCTCGGTGACTCCGCCCCCATCTACACCCTGGGCAGTCAGCCGGGAACCGAGATCAGCGACAACCACATCCAGGGTGTTCCGGCCGGCCACAAGTACGGAATGCACCCCGACGAGGGCTCGGCCTACCTCAACGAGCACGACAACGTGCTCGACGTCGACCCGGGCGTGGCCTACACCATCAACTCCGGTACCTGGGGCCGGCAGCACGACCTGACCATCACCAACACCTACGGCACCCTCAACAGGATCGCCAACAAGGGCGTCCCCAACAGCACCATCCAGGATGTGCGCGCGTACCCGGACAGCGTGTGGCCCGCGCAGGCGTACGGCATCGCCGTGAACGCCGGTCTGGAAGACGCCTACAAGGACCTCGTCCCCCGCAGCACCGTGGGCGTTCAGGACTACGCCCTGCCCGCGAGCACCTTCACCGGCAAGGGCGTGTCGTCCATTCCCGTCCGCGGTGTCGGTGACGCGAGCAGCACGCTCTGGCTGGCGCCCTCCGGTACGACGACGTTCGCCGTCGGGCCCACGATGACGAAGGCAGCCGGAACCGCGACGAGCATCCCCGTCCCGCAGACGGCCGGCCAGTACCGCCTCTACGTCGTGGACGCCCAGGGGAACGCGTCCCCCGCGTCGAAGTCCCTCGTACGGCAGTCGTGGGCCTACGTCGACGACAAGGCGGCCAGCGTGACCTACTCCGGCACGTGGTCCAACTGGAACGACACCAAGGACATGAACGGGTCCGAGAAGTTCACGAGCAGGGCGGGCGACTCCGTCCAGTACGCGTTCACCGGCTCGGGCGTGCGGTACCTCGGCATGAGGCAGCCGAACATGGGCAAGGTCGACGTCTACCTCGACGGCACCCTGGTGCAGTCGGGCGTCGACGCGTATGCCTCGACGGTGACGAAGCAGGTGGTGCTGTTCGAGAAGACGGATCTCGTCGCGGGTCCCCACACGATCAAGGTCGTGTGCACCGGCACGAAGAACACGGCCTCGTCCAACACGGTCTGCGCGCTGGACGCGTTCGCCTCCATCGCCTTCCCCGGCGGGAGCACGTTCTACAAGGTCCTCAACAAGAGCAGCGGCAAGGCGATCGACGTCTCCGGCGCGTCGACCGCCGCCGGGGCGAACGTCATCCAGTGGAACGACACCGCAGCGCAGAACCAGCGCTGGCAGTGGGTCGCGGTCGGTGACGGCAGCTACGAGATCGTCAACCAGAACAGCGGTCAGCTGCTGGCCGTCACCGGCGGGTCCACCACGGACGGCGCGACGATCACCCAGCAGCCCGACGACAACGCCGCGAGCCGGCGCTGGACACCGATCGCCGACGCGAACGGCTACTACAAGATCAAGAACGTGAACAGCGGCAAGCTGCTGTCGGTGTCCAACTCGACGGCGGGCACGCAGCTCGTACAGACGACGGACACGAACGCCGACGGCCAGCTGTGGCGGGCGGTGGGCGTGGACTGACCCTTCAGCGACCGTGACCCCCGGCGGCGGTGCCGGCCCAGAGCCGGCACCGTCGCCGTTCTGGTGGCGCGGGTTCGGCCGGGGAGGCGGAGGGCGCGCTTTGTGGGTCCTCCGGTCAGGCGTGCGGTGCTCCGGCCGCTCCGGGGCCGGTGGTGGGCGTCCTCGCCGTGACCGTCCAGGTCGCCACGCCCCACAGGGAGAGCGCGGACATGAGGCCCACCGCGAGGCGCACGGTCTCGTCGGGGGCGTCGGTGAGGCAGAGGGTCGTGCCCGCGGCCCCGGAGGCGAGCAACAGGGCGGCCGGTGCGCGCAGTCGGGGCTGCTCGAACACCACCGCCAACGGCAGGAAGTGCAGTCCGACCACCACCGCGACCAGCGGCGGAATGAGCACCGGCACGTCGAGGGAGCGGCACAGCGCGGCGATGGCGATGATCAGCAGCCACTGGAGGGCGTTGATCCGGTTGAACCTCCGGCGCCGGTCGGCCGGGAACGGCCCGCCTGCCGATGCGGGGAGGAAGCGGCGCGCGGCCAGCATCAGCGCCACCGTGACGACACCCCCGACGCCGATCAGGACCAGCCGCGTCCACCCGCCCCACGGGCTCGTGCCCAGCAGCCACCAGCCGAGCCCGAACAACGCGAGAAACCCCACCCCTGACTTGAACATGACCACGACCTTAGGCGGCGGTGCCGCCCGCCACCCCCGACTTTCCGCGAGGACGTGCTCCTCGTTCAAGCGAGCCCGGCGGCCGGGGGACGGTCAGGCCCCCGGCCGCCGAGTGTCGGTTCGACCGTCGGCGGCCCCTAGGAGGGGGTGACGGCGTCGTGTGCCCGGCCTCGGCGCAGGCGGTCGCGGAGCAGGGCGACTCCGACGACGCCCACGGCCACCAGGGTGGACAGGACCACCTGGTCGCGACCGCCGCCGTCGGCGGTGTCGGTGAGCATGTAGCACAGCACGAACGTGATCATCGCGATGGTGGCCCAGGTCAGATACGGGTACAGCCACATCCTGACGACCAGCTTGTCCGGCGTCTCCCGCTGGATGATCCGGCGCATCCGCAGCTGGGAGAAGCAGATCACCAGCCAGACGAACAGGGCGATCGCGCCGGAGGAGTTGAGCAGGAACTGGAAGACCGTGTCCGGCCACAGGTAGTTGAAGGCGACCGCGACGAAGCCGAAGACCACCGAGGCCAGGATGGCGGTCCGCGGCACCCCGCGGCCGGTGGTGCGGGCGAACGGAGCCGGCGCGTCGCCGCGGCGGCCGAGCGAGAACGCCATCCGGGACGCCGTGTACAGACCGGAGTTGAGGCAGGACAGCACCGAGGTCAGCACGATGGCGTTCATGATCTGGCCGGCGTGCGGGATGCCGATGGAGTTCAGCGCGGCCACGTACGAGCCGTCCTTGAGGATCGCCGGGTCGTCCCAGCGCAGCAGCGACACCACGACCAGGATGGAGCCCAGGTAGAACACCGCGATCCGCCAGATCACGCTGTTGGTGGCCTTGGTGACCGCGGCCCGCGGGTTCTCGGTCTCACCGGCGGCCAGGGTGACGATCTCGCTGCCCATGAAGGAGAAGACGACCATCAGGATGCCGGTGAGGATCGCCCCTGGTCCGTGGGGCAGGAACCCACCGTGCCCGGTGAGGTTGGACAGGCCCGTCGCCGGGTGGTCCGAGCCGGGCAGCAGCCCGAAGACGGCGAGCCCGCCGACCACGATGAACGCGGCGATGGCGACGACCTTGATCCCGGCGAACCAGAACTCGAACTCGCCGTAGGAGCCGACCGAGCCGAGGTTGGTCGCGGTGAGCACGACCATGACGATCAGCGCCCAGCCCCACTGCGGGACGCCGGGGATCCACCCGGTGAGGATCTTGGCGCCGGCGGTCGCCTCCACGGCGAGCACCACGACCCAGAAGAACCAGTACAGCCAGCCGATGGTGAAGCCTGCCCAGCGGCCGAGCGCCCGGTCGGCGTAGGCGGAGAACGAGCCGGAGGTGGGGTCGGCCGCGGCCATCTCGCCGAGCATCCGCATCACGAGGACGACGAGGGCGCCGACGAGGGCGTACGAGATCAGGATCCCGGGGCCCGCGGCGGCGATGCCCGAGCCGGAGCCGACGAACAGGCCGGCGCCGATGACACCGCCGATCGCGATCATCGACAGATGGCGGTCCTTGAGCCCGGCCCGCAGACCGGATCCTTCGGGGGCGCTGTCCGTGGCGGTTGCCTGATCGAGGGTGGATACAGGGGGACGTGTGGTCATCTCGACATCCAGAGGCAGATGGGGACGAGGGAAGGTTCCGGCGGGATCGGGCGGGGTCGCCGCGTGGATTCCGCGGGGCGGGCGTGGGAGGTGCCGGGTACGGGGCGGGTGGCGATCACGGTCGTGGGGAGGGCATGGTGGACCGCGGCCCCTGACCCGGTGGCTGCCGGACCGGTCGTGCCGGTGGCGGTCAGGAAAATAGTTCAGCATGATCTAAAAAAACAAGGGGTCCTGCCGGCGGACCACCGGCGTCCGCACGCTCCCCTCCGGGCACGTCCCGCTCTCGGACGACGCCCCGCGACCTCTGCGGAGAGCGCCGGACGACACCTCCCCGGGCCCCGAACGACCTGCTCAGAGGGGTGATGGCGCGCCCGCCGACCCGACCTGCGCCCGCCACCCCGCGAGCGACCGCGGGCAGGTCTTGTTTAACTGTTCACCTTGCTCTAATTTTTTCCGCAACGCGGTCCGCCACCGTGCCCTCCTCTCCCGACGTCCCTCGCCCTGGGAGTCCCGATGCACCGCACCACCGCCCCCTCGCGGGAACCACCCGTGCCCCCGCGGACCAGGTCCCGCGCCGGACCCCGGCCGCGATCAGCGGGCCGTTAGGGTGGCGCCGTGGTGAACGCAGCGGGCAAGTTCGGGCCCTACAACCAGCCGGGGCCCGCTCCCACGACCTCGGCCATCGGCGTGGGCCACGCCCGCGTGCTGCCCCTCGGCGGTCAGAGCGGATCCGATCTCGTCCGCTCGCGGATCGCGCTGCGGATCCGGCTGCGCGTGGTGCGGCCCGGTGACCGGCTGCCGGACGCCGGTGTCCTCGCCGAGGAGCTGGGGATCAGCGAGATCACCGTGCGCCGGGCGCTGGAGGGCATGTGCCAGGACGGTCTGCTCGACCGCAGGCGCGGCCGTGCGGGCGGAACGTTCGTCGCGCAGGGCTGGGACACCGTCGTCGCCCTGACGCACGACACCGAGGAGGCGGCCTCGCTGGACGCCTTCCATCTGCTGCTGGAGTGCGGCCTCGTGGCGCACGGTGCGGGAGAGGTGCCGGCCGAGCGGCTGGACGGACTGCGCTCCCTGGTGGCGGACATGGAACGGACGGACGACCCGGCGCACCTCGCCGAGCTGGAGACCCGCTTCCATCTCGACCTCGCGGAGGTGCTCGGCGGTCCCGGGATCCGCGAGTTCGCCGCCGATCTGCTCGGCCGCCTCTGTCTGCTGCTGCCCCCGCCGCGGCCCGAGGCGGTACGGGAGCGCAACGGCTGCCACGCCGAACTCCTCACCGAACTGGGGCGGGGCGCGACCGATCGGGCCGTGCGGGCGGTGAAGGCGCACCAGCGTTCCCGGCACGGCTGACACCCGGTCCGGTCGGCGGCCCCCGTGTACCCGCCCGACAGCACGATCGTCGACATCCCGCGCACCCATCACGCCACACCACCGCACGAGGAGTTGCCGCCATGCCCCACCCCGGAGCCGGTCCGCTGTCCCCGCCGGGCCCCGCCGGCGGCGCGCCCCAGCGGTTGCGCGGCGGTGTCCTCGGCATGGCGGACATCGCGGCCGCCACCATGGCCAACGTCGGTCCGGCCATGAGCTTCTTCTTCGGTTTCGCCTTCCTCGCCACCACCGCGGGCGTGGCGTCGCCGCTGACCATCGCGGCCGCGGGCATCGCGGTCGCGCTCCTCGGCAACACGCTGGCGGAGTTCTCCAGGGCGCACCCGTCGGCGGGCAGCTTCATCACGTTCGTCGGCAGGACGTTCGGTCCGGTCAGCGCGGTGACCACGGCGCTGTTGGCGGCGGTGGGCTACATCATCGCGATGGCCGGCGTCGTCTCGATCTCCGGCGGGTTCGTGCAGATCACCCTGCACCACTACACCGGCGTGGACCTGCCGTGGATCATCTGGACGCTGCTGCTCACCGGGCTGGCGGTGCTGCTGATGCTGCGCGGCGTGGTGGTCTCCACGAAGTGGGCCGGCTATTTCTTCGGCGCCGAGATGCTGGTGCTGGTCGTGGTCTCGGTGGCGGCGCTCGTGGAGCACCGGGGCGCGCTCTCCTTCGACCCGTTCCTGCCCAGCCACATCAGCGACGGTTTCAAGGGGCTGGCGGCGGGCTTCCCCCTGGCGGTGTACCTGTTCATCGGCTGGGAGAACTCGGCGGCGCTCGCCGAGGAGACGGAGAACCCGCGGCGCAACGTCGGCCGTGCGGTGTTCTCCTCCGTCGCCATCATGACGGTGAGCTACATCCTCTTCGCCTACGCCACGGTGACCGGCTTCGGCTACGACGTGACCGCGCTCGGCGACTCCCGGATCCCCTTCATCGAGGTGGCCCACGACACCCTCGGCGCGCTGGCGTTCCTCGCCTACCTCGGCGGTCTGACCTCCACCCTCGGCGTGCTGATCGCGGGCATCAACTCCCAGGCCCGCCTCGTCTTCAACGCCGGACGGGAGGGGCTGCTGCCGTCCTTCTTCGGCTATGTGCACCCCACCAGGCGCACCCCGAACAACGCGATCGTCACCTTCACCGCCATCGCACTGCTGATCATCGGCGGCTGGGGCCTCGGCCATCTGCTGGGCCCGGGCGGCGGCCCCATGAACCCGGTGGTCTTCTTCACCGAGTCCTCGACGCTCGGCGCCATCCTGATCCTGCTGGTGTACCTGGCGTCCAACATCGCGCTGCCGCTGTACTACCGCAGATACCGCCCGCAGGAGTTCCGGGTGGTACGGCACCTCCTCCTGCCCGCGGTCGGCACGGTGGCCATCCTGGTCCCGCTGTACTACCTCGCCAAGCCCGGCCAGCCCGCGCCGTACAACTGGTTCCCGTACGCGGCGATCGCCACGCTGCTCGCCGCCGTCGGCTACGCGACCCTCCTGGTCCGCCGCGACCCGACCCTCGCGGAACGCGTCGGCTCGATCGTCGCCGACGCGGACTGAAAGGCCCTCGTTTCGAACCAGATCGAATGGTGTCGCCCTTGGCGTCGAGTCGAGCGCACGCTGAACCGCATCAAGCCCGCATGAGACCAGGGGGAACATATGCGCGTCTTCCAGCGTGCGCTGGCGGTGTCGGCCGCCGCGGCGGCACTGATCACCGGATCGCTCACCTCGGCGACGGCGGCACCGGTCCGGTCCGGCACCGCCGATGCGGCGTTGCTCGGCGATGTCTACCATCTCGTCAATCGCGGCACCGGGCGCTGTCTCGACGCCTTCTACTCCGGCGGCGGTGAGAACGGCAACGCCGTCGGGCTGTGGGACTGCAACGGCGGCATCAGCGAGCAGTGGCGGCTCATCTCCTCGCACGACCTCCTCTACCCGTACGCCCTCGTGAACGAGCGCAAGGGACGCTGCCTGGACTATCCCGCCGAGTCGGACGGCCGCATCGGCTGGCAGTTCAAGCTGTGGGACTGCAACCAGTCGGCGTCGCAGAACCTCAAGCTGGTGCCCTTCGGCAACTACTACAAGATCTACATGCAGCGCAACGGGACCGCGCCGATGGACGCCTACGCCAGCAGCGGTGGCCTCAACGGCAACCCTGTCGGCATCTGGAGCGAGACGGGCAGTCCCCTTCAGCACTGGACGTTGCAGCCGTACTGAGCTTCGAGAAGCCTCGGTCTCACACCACCCCCACCGGTGTGCGCAGGAGTGCGCGGGTCGCCTCGTGGGTGGGGGCGGTGAAGACCGTCGCCGTGGGGCCGGATTCCACGCTGCGGCCCGCGTCGAGGACGGTGACCGTGTCGGTGCGGTCGGCGATCAGCGGGAGATCGTGGCTGATGAGGACGAGGGCCGTGCCGCGCTCCTCCCGCAGCCGGACCAGCAGGTCCATGATCGACTCGGCGGTTGCGGTGTCCAGGGCCGAGGTCACCTCGTCGCAGATCAGCACGTCCGGGTCGGCCGCCAGGGCCCGTGCGATGGCCACGCGCTGACGCTGTCCGCCGGAGAGTTCGTGCGGGTAGCGGGAGGCGGACTCGGCGGGCAGGCCGACCTGTTCGAGCAGTTCCGCCACCCGGGCCGGCGCCACGCCGGACGCGCACCGCCGGTGCAGCCGCAGCGGTCTGCCGAGCGCGGCGCCGACCGTACGGCTGGGGTTCAGCGCACCGAGCGGGTTCTGCGTGACCAACTGGACGCGGCGCCGCTGTTCGCGGCTGCGCCCGCGCAGGCCCGTGCTCAGCGGCGCCCCGTCGAGACGGATCGTGCCGGCGGTGATCGGCTGGAGCCCGACCACGGCGCGGACGAGTGTGGTCTTGCCGGAGCCCGAGGCGCCGACGATGCCGGTCGCCGCCCCGGGAGCGACGGCCAGCGAGACACCGTCCAGCGCGGGGACGTCCGAACGCCGGCCGAACGCCACGCACAGACCCCGCACGTCCAGCACGGGGACGCCCACCGATCCGGTCCCGGCCCCCCGGTGCCGTATCCGGCCCTCGACCGGGCCCTGCTCCACGTCCCCGGCCCGGACCTCCCTCCGGTCCGTCGGCGAACGCCCGGCCGAGGACCCGGTCGAGCCCCCCGCCCGGCCCTTCGCCAGGTCCCCTGCGCGGTTCCCCGCCCGGTCCTCGCCCCGCCCCTCCGGCGGTCCCCCCGACACGCCGGACCGACCGGGCGCGGGCGCCCCCGCCCGTAGTTCCACCACCTCGTCCGCGATGCGCGCGACGAGTTCGGGGTCGTGGCAGGAGAGCGCCACCGCCAGGTCGTGCTCGCGGGCGAGGTGGCGCAGCAGGTCGCCGATGTCGTCGCGGAGTTCCGGGTGGAGGCCGGCCGTCGGCTCGTCGAGGAGGAGGAGCCGGGGGCGGCGGGCCAGGGCGCGGGCGAGGGCCACCCGGCGTTGCTGTCCGCCGGACAGGGCTGCCGGGCGCCGGGTGACGAGGGTGCCGTCGTCGGGGAGCCGTACCTCTTCGAGGAGGGCCCGCACCGCCTGCGGGGTCCGGTCGTGCTTGAGTTCGCGCAGGAGGGAGCCGACCCGCATCCGGGGGTTGAGGCCCGAGCCGGGGTCCTGGCCGACGAAGGCGAGCCGTTCACGGCGCAGGGTGCGCAGGTCCCGTTCGGAGAGGGCGAACACGTCGTGGCCGAGGACCTCGACGTGTCCGGAGGTGCGCTCGGTGCCGGGGGGCAGGAGCCCGGTGAGGGCGCGCAGGAGCGTGGTCTTGCCCGAGCCCGAGGGGCCGGTCAGCGCCGTCAGCCGGCCCGGGTGCAGGGTGAGCCGGGCGTCCCGGAGGAGGATCCGCCCGTCGTGGGCGGCGACGGTGAGGTCGGTGATCCGGGCCGCGGGGGTCGCGTCGGGGGCGGCGGGCGCGGGAGGGCCGTCCTCCCGGTACCGGTCGGGTGCGTGGCTCACAGGACGGTCACCGCCTTCCGGCCGGACTGGGGTGCGAGCGCCGCCGCGGCGAGGTTGACGCAGAGGGCGAGCAGGCCGATGGCGAGGCTGGGGGCGACCACGGACCAGGGATTGAGGAGGATGCCGGAGGAGTTCTCCCGGATCATCAACGCCCAGTCGGCGGCGGGTGGTTGGGGCCCGACCTGAAGGAACCCGGCGGTGGCGACCAGGTAGACGGCGGCGACGAAGCGCAGGCCGAAGAGGGCGAGCAGGGTGGCGCGCAGGTTGGGCAGGACCTCGCGCAGTACGAGGTGCCACAGCCGTTCACCGCCCGCCGCGGCGGCCTCGACGTAGCCGGAGGCGGCCACCGGGGCGGCGGCTCCGGCGGCGAGCCGTACCGCGTACGGCACGCCGAGGACGACGGCGGCGGCGATCACGGCGAACCGTCCGCCGTCGGGCCAGGAGAGGGTGACGAGGAGGATGCCGAGCACCGCCGGCAGCAGCATCAGCACGTCGGCGATCCGTTCCACCAGGCGTCCGACGCGCGGGCGCAGCGCGCCGATCGCGCCGAGGACCGCGGCGCCGCCGGTGACCAGCGCGGCGACGAGCAGGGAGGAGAGCACCAGGTCGCGGCCGCCGGCGAGCAGTCGGCTCAGCACGTCCCGGCCCAGCTGGTCGCCGCCGAGCAGGGCGTCGCCGCCGGGTTCCGCGTACGGGGCGGCGACGGGGGCGTCGATGGGATGGGGGGCGAGCCAGGGCCCGGCGAGGGCGAGGACGAGCAGCAGCAGGGCGGGCAGCACGCGCAGGGCGACGGCGCGGGTACGGGGGCTCATCGGCGGCCTCCCGCCGTCATGTCCCGGACGAGGTCGGCGAGCAGCAGGACGCCGGTGATGACCGCGCCCGACAGGGCCGTCACACCGGCGATGACGGGGCTGTCGCGGTCGGTCACGGCGGAGGCCAGGACCGACCCGATACCGGGGTAGTTGAAGATGGTCTCGACCACGACCGCGCCGCCGAGGAGCATGCCGGTGGAGGTGGCGAGGCCGGCGGTGATGGTGGGCAGGGCGCCGGGCAGGACGTGGTGGGTGAGGACGCGGTGCGGGGGCAGGCCGTCGAGGACGGCGGTCTCCACGTGGGGGGCGCGGGCCTCGTCGGCGAGGGCGGCGCGCACGATGCGGATGTTCCAGCCGGCCTGCGGGACGGTCAGGGCGAGCACGGGCAGGATCAGCATGGTCCAGTCGGCGGGGGTTCCGTCGGCGTCGGTGAGGGTGACGGCGGGCAGCCAGCCCGTCCACAGCGAGAGCAGCAGGACGAGGGCGACGGCGACCACGAACTCGGGCAGGGCGAGGACGGCGGTGGCGGTGCCGCAGACGGCGCGGTCGACGCGTCCGCCTGGTCGGAGCGCTGCCCAGCAGCCGAGGGCGAGGGAGAGGACGGCGGTCAGCAGCAGGGCGAGGCCGCCGAGGAGCAGGGTGTTGGGGAACGCCGAGGACAGCAGGTCGCTCACCTTCTCGCCGCGTGCCGACACCCCGAGGTCGCCGGTGGGCAGGCCGCTCATCCAGTCCCAGAAGCGTTCGAGGACGGGCCGGTCGAGGCCGAGGAGTCTGCGTCGGGCCTCGGTGTCGGTGGCGCTCTCCCCGCGCTCGGAGGTGGCGTCGGCGGCGTCGCCCGGCAGCAGTTCGACGGTGACGAAGACCAGCGCGAGGAGCACCGCGAGGAGCGTCGCCCGTTTCAGGACGACGAGACCGACCCGGGTGGCGAGCAGGGCGAGGGGAGCACGCGGTCGCCGGGCCCTCTCCCCTTGGGGAGAGGGCCCGGCGGGTGCGGCCGTGTCAGCGGTCAACGGGCCAGCCATGCCCGCTCGAGCTGGACCCGGCCGTAACCGGGCAGTGTGGGCAGCCCGTTGACCTTGGATCCGGCGAGGTCGATGCCGTCGGCCATGCCCCACAGGAGGTAGCCGGAGCTGTCGTGCTCGATCTGCTGGAGCTGCTTCAGCAGTGCGGTGCGCTCGCTCGCGTCGGCGGTGCCGATGGCCTTCTGGTAGGCCGTGTCGAACTCCTTGTCCTTCCAGCCGGCCTCGTTCTGGCCGCTGTCGGAGACCATGGTCTTGCTGGCGAAGAAGACCACCGAGTCGTTGGTGCCCCAGTAGGTGGTGTAGAGGTCGGCCTTGAGCCAGGTCTTGTCCCAGAAGGTGGCGGACTCCTGCTTGACGACCTTCACCTTCACACCGGCCTCGCGGACCTGGGTGGCGAAGAGGGTGGCCGACTCGGCGAGGCCGGCGATGTCCTCGGTGGTGTACAGCTCGTACGTCTTCGACGTGTCGAACTTGGCCTCCTTCAGCAGCTGCTTGGCCTTGGCGAGGTCGCGGGTGCGCTGCGGGATGCTCTTGTCGTAGGCGGGGTCGCCGGTGCCGAGGATGTCGTTGGCGACGGTGCCGTAGCCGGACAGGACCTGCTTGACCATGGCCTCGCGGTCGACGGCCAGGCGCAGCGCCTCGCGGACCTTCGCGTCGGCGAAGGGGCCGTCGGCGGTGCGCAGGACGATGGGCATCGCCATGTCGTTGGGGCGCCGGACGGTCTTGATGTCCCCCCGGCTCTCGGCCGTGCGGGCGGCGACGGCGCCGACGTTGGAGGCGAGGTCGATCTGGCCGGCGAGCAGGGCGCTCGCCATCGCCTGGGGGCTCTCGAAGATCTTGACCTCGATGGCGTCGAGGTGCACGTCACCGCCGTACCAGTCGTCGTTGCGGACGAGGCGGGCGTTGCCGCCGCGGAACCAGTCGAGCTTGAAGGGGCCGGTGCCGGGGGCCTTGGCGATGTTCTTGTCGGTGGTGCCCTTGGGGACGACGAAGGTGGTGAGGCGCACCAGCAGGGGCAGTTCGGCGTTGGCGTAGTCGGAGACGATCACGACGGTGTCGGTGCCGTCGGCGGAGATGTTCTTCGCCTGGATGCCGGGCAGCCGGGAGGCGCCGGCGGGGGTGGCGCGCAGTCGCTTGAGCGAGAAGGCGACGTCGTCGGCGGTGACGGGGGACCCGTCGTGGAACTTCGCGCCCTTGGCGATCGTGAACCGCCAGGTCTTCAGGTCGTCCGAGGCCTTCCAGCTCGCGGCGAGGCGGGGCTCGGTGTTGGGCTTGGCGCCGGGGACGGTCAGGGTGTCGTAGATCAGGCTGAGGATGAGGTAGTCGCTCTCGTTGGCCTGGCTGCCGTGCGGGTCCCGGGTGATGGCGCCGGCCCTGCCCAGGGCGCCGACCCGCAGGGTGCCGCCCTTGACGGGTTCGGCAGAGCCGCCGCCGGCGGCCGCGTTCGGCTCCTCGTCGCCGCCCCCACCGCAAGCGGTGAGCAGGGCGCCCGCGCCGATGGCGCCGCCGAGCCAGAGCATGTGACGTCGCGTCAGCTCCACGTGTTCCTCATTTTCCCGCAGTGACCGAGATTTGCTTAGCCTTACCTACCTTGTGCAACTCCTGTGTGACAAGACCGACTTCACGTGACCTAGATCCTACTTAGGTAAGCCTTGCCTGTCACCGCGGGCCTGGCTATGTTTCAGCAGGGCTTCCCGGCGCCGCACCGACCACGCGGCCCGCTCCGGAGGGCCTTCTTCTCCGTGCCCGTAGACCAGCAACGCGCTGCCCCGTACCCCCCGCACTGGAACGGACAGTCACCCATGCCCACGGGAACCGCACCCGTACGCCTGCTCGACCCCGACTCGGTGGCCGAACTGACCGCCGCCGCCCACACCCTCCTGGCCAGGTACGACGGGTCCTCGGCCCACCCCGGCCTGTTGGCCGAAGTCCCCGCCGTAGCCGTCTCGTTGAGCGACGCGATACGCCACGCCTGCCGCCCCGTCGACACCGCCGACGGCCTGTTCGTACTGCGCGGCCTGCCCGTCGACGACACCGAGATCGGCCCCACACCCGACCACTGGTCGACCGCCGGTGACGCCGGAGCCGTATACGACGTGGCCCTGCTGCTGCTCTCGACGGTGATGGGCACCCCCATCGCCTGGGAGGGCCAGCAGGAAGGCCGTTTCGTCCACAACATCGTGCCGTCCTCCGGACACGAGGAGGAACAGACCGGCGCCAGCAGCAGTGTGCTGCTCAGCCCGCACACCGAGGACGCGTTCCACCCCGGCCGGGCCCATCTGCTGGTCCTCGGCTGCATGCGCAACCACGACTCCGTCGCCACCACCGCCGCCAGCATCCGCCAGGTCGAACTCGACGACCACGAGGTCGAGTTGCTCAGCCGTCCGGTGCTGCCGATCCTGCCCGACGACGCCTACGAGGAGGCCCAGGGCTACGCCGGCGAGCCACCGGCCGTGCCCACGCTCTGGGCGTCCGAGGACGGCCTGACCCTGCGCTTCGACCCCGCCTACACCCCGCTGGACCAGGCACCCGAGGATCACCGCGCGGCCTACGCCCGGCTGGAGGACGAACTCGCCCGCGTGAGCGTCGCGGTGAGCCTGAACCCCGGCGAGGTCCTGGTCGTCGACAACGACCTCGTCGTCCACGGCCGGGTCCCCTTCCAGGCCCGCTACGACGGCACGGACCGCTGGCTGAAACGTTCCTCTGTGCGGGTCGGGGGCCGGAGCACCAGGCCGCCGGCCGAGAAGTCGGAGCACGGCTACGGCCAGGCCGCCGTGGAGGCCTACGCATGACCCGCATCGACACCCCGGAAGGGACCGCCGTGGCGCCCGACGACAAGACCCTGCGGATTCTCAGCACCAGCGACGTGGCCGGCATCGACATCTCGCTGACCGATGTGGTCTCCGTGGTGGAGCAGGCGTACCGCACCCTGGCGGACGGCCGCTCCGACAACCCGCGCAAGCTCACCGTCAAGCCCGAGGACGGCCACTCCGTCGCCTACGCGATGCTCGGCCGGGACGGGGTGCGCGGAGTCGTCGCGATCAAGACCTCCTACAAGTACGGCCTCCACGAGGACCGCGACAAGCAGCACTACTACACGACGCTCACCCTCTACGACGACGAGACCGGCCTGCCGGTCGCCATGCTGGACTGCGGCCGCGTCGGCGCCCTGCGCACCCCGGCGGTCTCCGCCCTGCTGGCCCGGGAGCTCGCCGCGCCGGACAGCCGCAGCGCCCTGGTCATCGGCACCGGTACCCAGGGCCGGCTGGCGCTGCCGTTCCTGCTGACCACCCTGCCGGACCTGGAGCGGCTGATGCTCTTCGGCACCCACCCGGACGGCATCCGGGCCGTGCGCGAGCAGCTCCACGCGTACTTCCCCGACCGGGAGCTGGAGATCGTGACGGATCTGCGGGCCGCCGCCGCGGACGCGGACGTCGTCCTCGCCACCGCCGGACCGGGCACCCCCGCGGCCGTGGAGGCCGAGTGGCTGGGGCCGTCCGCCCTGTCGGTGCTGATCGGGTACGGCATCGCGCCCTCCACCCTGCACACCGCCGACCGCGTCATCGCCACCAGCGAGGCCCAGATGCGGGTCACCGGCACCGACATGGCCGACGCCGACGGCGAACTCCGGGCCGTCCACGCCGAGTTCCCCGAGGTGCTCGCGGGCCGCGCCGAGGGCCGCACGGACCCGGGGCAGCGGATCTTCGCGTACAACAGCGGGCTGGTCGTCACCGACATCGCCCTCGGCCACCGGTTCGCCCAGCTCGCGCTCGCCCAGGGCCTGGGCACGGCGGTGCCGCTGTGGACGTGACGACCGCCCTCCCCTCCCACACCACCGACGAGGTGCGCGCCCTCCTCGAACCGCCCGGCCGCTCCCTCCTGCACGAGCTGGGCCACGGCCTCGGCGGCCCCTACCACGCGCTGTTCCCGCGGCGGTTCGACGCGAACGCCGCCGCGTTCCGGGAGGCGTTCGCGTCGGCGGGCGTGGACGGCCGCGTGTACTACGCCAAGAAGGCCAACAAGGCGTCCGTGTTCGTGGAGCGGGCCGCCGTGGCGGGCCTGGGCGTGGACGTGGCGAGCCACGGGGAGCTGCGCGAGGCGCTCGCGGCCGGGGTGCGCGGCACCGACCTGGTGATCACCGGCCCGGCCAAGGACGCCCATCTGCTGCGGGTCTCCGTGCTGCACGGGGCGCTGATCGCCGTGGACGCCCTCGACGAACTCGACCACGTCCTCGCCCTGGCCCGCGAACTGGACCGGACCGCCCAGGTGTTGCTGCGCCTGCTCCCGCCGGGGCAACCGCACAGCCGCTTCGGCCTGGACGACACCGAGACGGCGACGGCCCTCGGCCGCTGCCGCACCGGGCACGTGGACCTGGCGGGGTTCAGCTTCCATCTCTCCGGCTACGACATCCAGGAACGGGCCGACCTGGCCGCCCGGGCGGTACGGCTGTGCGCGCACGCCCGCACCCTGGGGCTGCGCGCCGACCGGGTCAGCGTGGGCGGCGGCTTCGCGGTGGACTACGTGGGCGCGGACGACTGGCGCCGCTTCCACGAGAGCACCCGGCCCGAGCACTTCCACCGGAACAAGACCTTCTCCGGCTACTACCCGTACCACTCCCCCGTCGCCGGCGCGGACGCCCTCGCCGCCCTGCTCGCCTCGACCCCGGCGGACGAGACGTCGAGCCTGGCCGACCTGGTGCGTCAGGCGGGGGTGACGCTGCTCGTCGAGCCGGGCAGGGCGCTGCTGGACCAGGCGGGGTGCAGCGTCTTCCGGGTCCAGGGCGTCAAGGAACGCGACGGCTACGACATCCTCACCGTGGACGGCAGCAGCCTCAGCCTGTCCGAGCAGTGGTTCGAGAGCGAGTTCCTGCCCGACCCGGTCGTCGTCCCCGCCGACCGGGCGGACCTCGCCGACGCGGGCCCGTACCCGGCCTGTGTGGGCGCCGCCACCTGCCTGGAGTCGGACCTGCTGACCTGGCGGAAGATCCCCTTCCCCGTCCGCCCGGCCACCGGCGACCTGCTGGTGTACCTGAACACGGCGGGCTACCAGATGGACTCCAACGAGTCCCCGTTCCACGAGCTGCCGCTGCCGCCCAAGGTCGTCGTCGAACCGCCGGCCCACGACTCCCCCTCCGTCCGCCCCCGCTGGCGTCTCGACCGCCACCCGTAGGGAGTTCCCCGCCATGAGCCACCCCCACCCCCTGCACCGTCCGCCCGTCGTCCGCCAGGTCTCCGAACTCATCGGCGCCACGCCGCTGTTCGAGCTGTGCCGCACGGAGAGCGACGCCCGGCTGCTGCTGAAGCTGGAGCAGTTCAACCCGACCGGGACGGCGAAGATACGCATGGCCCGGCAGATGGTCGTCGACGCCGAGGAGCGCGGGCTGCTGCGTCCCGGCGGGCGGATCATCGAGTCCACCTCGGGCAACACCGGGCTCGGGCTCGCCGTGGTCGCCGCCGAGCGCGGCTACACCTTCACCGCGGTCGTCGACCACCACGCGTCCAAGGACAAGCTGCGCGCCATGAAAGCCATGGGCGCCGAACTGGTCTACGTGGCCGCCGAGGGCGACGAGGACCTCGCCACGGCCGCGCGCGAGGAGCTGGCGGAGCGGATGGCCGCCGAGTCGGACAACGCGTACTTCACCGAGCAGCACAACAACATGGCCAACGGTGTCGGCTACCACCCGGTGGCCCGGGAGCTGGACGCCGCGCTGGACGGCCGTGTCGACATCCTGATCGGCGCGGTCGGCACCGGCGGCGGACTGTTCGGCACCGGGGGCGCGCTGCGCGCGACCGTGCCGGACGTGCGGATCGTGGGGGTCGAGCCCAAGGGGTCCATCGCCTTCGGGCCGCCCGCGCACGACTACCACCAGTCGGGCACCGGCACACCGGAGGGCGCGACGATCGGCGCCATGGTCGACTACAGCCTGCTCGACGAGGGCGCGAAGGTCGGTGACGTCGAGGCGTTCGCCACCGCCCGCGCCGTGGCCCGCCGCACCGGGCTCATGCTCGGCGGCTCGGCCGGCGGAGTGGTGTACGAGGCGCTGACCCGGATGACGTCCCTCGCGCCGGGGACGACTATGGTCGCCCTGATCAACGACGGCGGGGAGAAGTACCTGGACACGGTCTTCGACGACGACTGGATGGGCGCCCGGGACCTGCTCTCCCCCGACACCGAACGCGAGGTGGACGAGCTGCTCGCCAAGCTCCGCAGTGTCGCGCCGGACGTCCAGGGGTAGTTCGTCCCGTCGTCAGCGTCCCCCCACCTCAGGAACGGAAGTCGATGCCGCCCGCCCTCGCCCGCCTCCTCGGCGACAGCCGCGCCCTCGCCACACTGGCCGTGCCGCTGGCGCTCACCCAGCTCGCGCAGGTCGCCCTCACCACCACCGACACCATCATGATGGGCCTGCTCGGCACCGAGGCCCTCGCGGCGGGCGGCCTCGCCATGGTGATCTTCAACCAGTTGCGCACCATGGGCGTCGGCATGGTCACCGCCGTCGGCAACCAGGTCGCGGCGGCCGACGCGCGGGCGGAGTCGGCCGACGCGCCGGGCGCCGCCGAGGACGAGGTCCGCGACCTGGTCCGGGCGAGCCTGCTCCTCTCGACCCTCGTGGGGGTCGTCGGCGCCGTGCTGATGGTGCTCATCGGGCTCGCGGTGATCTGGCTGGGCCAGGACCCGGAGGTCGTCGACGCCGCGAAGCCCATCCTGTACACGATGGCGCCCGGTCTGGTCCCCTGTCTGTGGTTCCAGGCGATACGCCAGTTCACCGTCGGCATGCGCCGCCCGCAGGCCCTGCTGCGCATCACCCTCGTCTCGATCGCCGTCAACGCCGGCCTCAACTGGGTCCTCATCCACGGCACCTGGATCTTCCCGGAGCTGGGCCTGCCCGGCATCGGCCTGGCCACCAGCCTGGTGTACGCGTTGTCCTGCCTGGCCCTGTACCTGTCCGCCCGGCGCGACCCCCGGCTGGCGCCCGTCCTGTCGCTCAGCGTCTGGAAGACCCGCCCCGCGACCCTGCGCCGGCTGACCGGGCTCGGTACGCCGATCGCCGCCACCTACGGCTCCGAGGCGGGCTTCTTCTTCGTCGTCGCCCTGTTCGCGGGCAGCTTCGGCACGGCGGCGCTGGCCGCGCACACCGCCGTCAACCAGCTCGTCTACATCGTCTTCCAGATCGCCGTCGGCCTCTCCCACGCCGCGTCCATCGGCGTCAGCCGGGAGCTGGCCCTGCACAACCTGGCCGCGGCCCAGCGGCTGAAGGCCACCGCCGTGGCCTGCGCGGCGGCGGTGATGGCGGTGGTCGGCCTGGTGTACGTGACCGCGCCCGACCTGGTGCTCGCGCCGTTCTTCGACACCGGTGACGCCAGGGCGGTCGACATCGCCACCCAACTGCTGCTGGTCGCGGCGGTGCTGCAGTTCTTCGACTGCGCGCAGAACATCGGCGTCGGCCTGCTGCGTGGCCTCGACGACACCAAGGGCGGCTTCCGCGTCACCCTCGTCGGCTACTGGCTGGTGGGCCTGCCCGCCGCCGCTCTCCTCGGCCTCGCCCTGGGCCTGGACACCCTCGGCATCTGGCTCGGCCTCCTCACCGGTCTCGCCACCACCGCCGTGCTCCTCCTGCGCCGCTTCGACCGCGGCCTCGACCGGCTGCCCCGGCCCACGCAGGCGGAGCCCTCCCAGGCCTGACCGCCGCCGGCACGGCGCACCGCCCGTTTCTCACGAACTCCGGCGCACGCGGAGGACAGGAGCGACCGGGGCACGTCAGGACCGACCGCGGAATCGGTGGTGTGAGCGTGGCCCGAGTAGTCGTGGTGGACGACGAGCCCATGGTGTGTGTCTTCCTGCGCACCATTCTCGGCTCGGCCGAGGACCTGGAGGTCGTCGACGTGGCCCATGACGGCGCGGCCGGCATCGAGGCCGTCCGGCGCAGCCGCCCGGACGTCGTGCTGATGGACCTGCGTATGCCGGGCATGGACGGCCTGACCGCGATCGAACGCATCAACGAGGGGTGCCGTGGTCCGTGGGCCCCGGTCAGCCTGTGGTCGTGCCCCGTTCGGCGACGAACACCGGCTTGAGGTGCCGCTCGGGCAGGGCCTCGGGGAGCTGTTCCCAGTCGAGGACGTGGGAGACGACTCGGGCCGGGTCGACCGTGCCGGAGGCGGCGAGCGCGAGGGCGTCGGGCAGGTGGGCGCGGACGTTGTCGCGGGCGATCCGCAGGGTGACCCCGGTGAGGTACATGTCGAGCAGCGGCAGCCCACCGGGGCGGAAGTGGTTGCCCGCCGACTCGCATACGCCCTCGGGGGCGAGGGAGTTGACGGCCAGTGCGAGCTGGTCGACGCGGCCGGTCGCCTCCACGGCGAGGTCGAAGCCGTGGCGCACCGGTTCCATCGTCTCGACGGTGCGGGCGCCGAAGCCCGCGGCGAGCCGGCGGTGCTCGGCGTCGGGGTCGACGTAGAGGACGTCGGAGGCGCCGAGGGCGCGGGCGATGTCGCACACGTAGAGGCCGATGCTGCCCCGGGCGACGACCAGCACCCGCGCGCCGGGGCGGGCCGTGAGGTGGGGCGCGACCAGGCGCCACGACAACGACCAGTTGTCGCTCGCCGAGGCCATGGCGATCGGGTCGAGGCCCGCCGGCAGCGGGACGAGCATGGCGTCCGCGTACGGCACCCGGACCAGGTCGGAGAAGAGGCCGCCCCAACTGCCGCCGATCGGTGCGCCGTACATCGCCATGTGCGGTACGGAGGCGCAGTGGGCGGTGAGCCCGTCGCGGCAGTGGCCGCAGGTGCCGCAGCTGATGGACCAGGGCACGACGACCAGGTCGCCGGGGGCGACGGCGGTCACGGCGTCACCGATGTCGACGACACGGGCGACGCACTCGTGGCCGAGGGCGAACGGCGGTTCGATGAAGCCGTGGCCCGCCAGGATCGCCGAGTCCACGTCGCAGGAGGTCGCGGCGACCGGCGCCACGACGGCCTCACCGGCCGACCCGACCCGGGGGTCGGGGGCCTCGCGCCACTCGACGGTGCGGCGGGCGACGTACGTCAGCTCACGCACCGGCCTGCTCCGCGTTCCCCGCGCCAGGGTGAGGGTAACTCCACGCCTGGGCGCGGAAGAACGCGGTGTCGGGCGCTCCCTCCCAGCGCGGCAGGACGGCCCCGAGGTCGCGCCGGACGGTGGCGCGGCCCTCCTTGGTGAGGGCTCCCGTGGGCACGGTCAACCGGATCATGGGCATGACGGCTCCTATGACGATCGTTATGGACCTGGGTCACGCTAGACTATGACGGACGTTATAACCAGGGGCGGCCGCGACCGTGACGGACGCCAGGGGACCGGAGGGAGTGGCGCGGTGACCAGGAGCGGCAAGCCGTCGCGTGAGCGGATCGTGGCCGGGGCCGCGGACATGATCAGCCGGCGCGGACTGAGCGCCACGAGCATCCGGGAGATGGCCAAGCACGCCGAGGCGCCGCTCGGCTCGACGTACCACTACTTCCCCGAGGGCAAGCAGCAACTGGCCACGGAGGCGGTCCGGTTCACCGGCGAGTGGGTCGCGCGGAGCCTGCGCAAGGAGTTGGAGGCGGGGCCGGCGGCGGGTCTGAGCGCCTTCCTGGACCTGTGGCGCGGGATCGTGGTCGGGAGCGACTTCCACGCGGGCTGCCCGGTCCTGGCGGTGGCCATCGAGGAACCCCCGGCGGACGGGGTGCCGCCCGCGCTGGTCGCGGCGGCCGAGGTCTTCGAGCAGTGGCAGGCCCTGCTCGCCGCCTCCCTGCGGGAGCACGGCGCCGAGAGCGAGCAGGCCGCGCAGTTGGCGACACTCGTGGTGGCGGCCGTCGAGGGCACGGTGGCCATGTGCCGCGCCAAGCGCAGCACCCAGCCGCTGGATCACACCGCCGCACAGCTCCAGGCCCTCATCGCCGCCGCCACGCGGAGGTGACGCGGGGTCACGCGCCGAGCGCGGCGCGGACGGCCTTGGCCTTCTCCTCGGTGAACACACCGCTGTCGAGGAGGGAGAGGATGGACAGCACGCCGCCGCCGGAGCCCCAGCTGCCCTCGTCGACGACCCGGAAGTTCACCCACCAGGTCGGCGAGGGCCGCGCGAGCCCGCAGGCGTCGGCCAGTGCGGCGAGGACGCGTTCGATGACGGCGGCTCTGACCTCCTGCCGCCAGTCCCCGTCCATCACGGCCACGTCGACCACCATGACATCGGCGTCCGGACCGAGGTCGGACAGCAACCGCCCGCCGATCGCCACCATGTCCGCCTGACGCTCCACGAAGTGCACCTGGAACCCGCTCCGCGCGAGCGGGGCGAACTGCCCCACCTCCGGCACGAGGACCGCGTCCGTCAGCGTCTCGGCGAGCGTGCGACGCCGCTCCGGGCTCAGCCGTCCGGCCGGGGTGGTGACGGTGATGATCGTCATGCCCTGCTCCTATGACAGTCGTTATGGACGAGGGTCAGCGTACACGCTTCTATAACGACCGTCATAGCCGCTCGGCGGCGGGTGATCGGCGCCGTCCACCTCAGTTCGTGGGGGTCAGGAGTTGGGTGGCCGCCAGGTGTGCGTACAGCTCGTCCTCGGCCACCAGTTCCTCGTGGGTGCCGACGGCACGGACCCGTCCGGCGTCCATCACGACGATCCGCTCGGCGCCCGTCACCGTCGACAGACGGTGGGCCACCACCAGCACGGTGGTCTGCCGCGCCACCTCGGTGAGGACGTCCCGCAGTGCCAGCTCGTTGACGGCGTCGAGTTGCGAGGTCGCCTCGTCCAGCAGGAGCAGGCGGGGCTTGCGCAGCAGGGCGCGGGCGATGGCGACGCGCTGCCGCTCGCCGCCGGACAGCTTGGAGCCGCGGTGTCCGACCGGGGTGTCGAGGCCATGGGGCAGGCGCTCGACGAGGGTGTCGAGCTTGGTCCGGGCCAGGACGTCGCGGATGTCGTCGTCGCTCGCGCCGGGCGCCGCGAAGACCAGGTTCTCGCGGAGCGTGCCGGCCAGCACCGGGGCGTCCTGTTCGACGTAGCCGATCGCGGCCCGCAGCCGGGGCAGCGACCAGTGCCGTACGTCCTGTCCGTCGACGAGGACCCTGCCGCCGGTGACCTCGTGGAACCGCTCGATGAGCGCGAACACCGTCGACTTGCCCGCACCGGAGGGCCCCACGAAGGCCGTCGTCCCGCCGCCCGGAACCTCGAAGCTCACCTGGTGGTGGACGTGGGGCAGACCGGCGCGGTAGCGGAAGGACACGTCCTCGAAGCGGACCGACGCCGGGCCCGGCACCGCCGCCACCTGCCGGGGCGGGGTGTCCTGCCGCCCGATGACCGGCTCCGTCGCCAGACGTTCCACGGCCGCGATCCGGGAGATGGCCGCCGACCCCTCCTGGTAGGAGGACGCGGCGTCGACCAGCCGGGACACCGGCTCCATCAGATAGAAGAGGTACAGCAGGAAGGCGATGAGGGTGGAGACGGGGATCGCCCCGGACGCCACGCGCGCGCCACCGACGGCGAGCACCGCGAGGAAGGCCAGCTGGACGGCGAGTTCGTCGGCCGAGCCCGCCGCGGCCTCCCACCTCGCGCCCTTCACGCCGTGCCGCCAGGCCCGCCGTGCCGCCGCCTCCACGCGGGCGGTCTCCCGGCCCTCGGCGCCGGACGCCTTCACCGTACGGAACGCCCCGAAGGCCCGCTCCAGCGCGACGGAGATCTCCCCGACGGCCTGCTGCGACCGTTCGGTGGCCCGGGCGATCCGCGGCATCACCAGCGCGACGGCCCCGCCGACCAGCACGACCACGCCGAGCGTCACCCCCAGCAGCACGGCGTCGAGGAACGCCATCATCACGATCGCCGCGACGAACGCGACCGCGCCGGTGGCCGCGGAGACGACCGCCTGTGTGCTGACCGCCCGCAGCAGCGTCGTGTCCGAGGTGACACGGGACATCAGATCGCCCGGCGGGATCCGCTCGAACTCCGCGATCCGCAGCCGCAACAGCCTCCCCACCACGGTGCGTCGAGCGGCCAGCACCACCGACTCCGCCGTCCGCTCCAGCACATACGCGCCGTACGCCTCGACCGCCGTGCCCACCACCACCAGCGCGGTGAGCCCGATCAGGATCCCCGTGATCGTCCCGCCGGAGGCCATCCGGTCCACCAGCGCCTTCGTGGCCAGCGGCTGCGACAGCGCCCCTGCGGCCCCCACCAGGGCACACAACAGACCGAGCGCCACGGCCCACCGGTGGGGCCGGACATACGCGTACAGCGCCCTGACCGTCTCCCGGGCGGACAGGGACGTCTCGGGGGACTCCTCCGTCGTCGGAGCGGATGCGGTGTTCACCGGGTTCCCTTCCTCGGCGGTCCATGGCGGACCGGGCGTGCTCATGTGCCGGCTCAGCGGACGAGTCCGGCCGTTCCCGTGGCGAGGGCGCGTACCAGCGCTCCGGGGACCTCGGGGTGGACGACGACCAGGACGAGGGCGCCGGCCGCCAGCATCAGGCCGAGGAACTCCAGGAAGTCGCCCCGGCGGGGGACGACATCACGGCCGGGTACGTCGGCCGCTGACGCGAGGGCGGTGTCGGGCGCCTCGTGCCGCGCACGGTGTGTCATGCCTCCAGCCTGGAAGCCCCGCACCCGCACGCCCATCCGGCACCCGTCGGGTCCACCCCCGCCGAGTGGCGGAAGGAGGTCATCATCGGGTCGCACACAAGGCCGGGGCCGACGGAAAACGCGGCTGCCGGGGTCCGCTCGGGTCGGGTAGCGTGCGGGGCATGGCGAGTCCTGAGTCGGATGACGCGGGGGCTTTCGGTCACGCCGTCAGCCCCCTGAACCACTGAACGCGTAGCGCTGTCGTCGTACCGCCCTGAGCGGTGGGACAAGGCTGCGCGCGGGGCCGGCCGCGGTGACGAGACGACCTTCTCGTGCTTCTCCTCACCTCGGAGCCACTCGATGCCTCTCCCCCTGTATCTGCTCGCCGTGGCGGTCTTCGCCATGGGCACCTCGGAGTTCATGCTCGCCGGCCTCCTGCCGGGCATCGCCTCGGATCTCGGCGTCACGGTCGGGGCGGCGGGCACGCTCACGTCGGCGTTCGCGGTCGGCATGGTCGTCGGCGCTCCCCTGGTGGCCGCGCTCGCCCGCGAACGGCCCCCGCGCTCCGGCCTCCTCGGGTTCGTCCTCACCTTCGCGGCGGCTCATGTCGTGGGCGCCCTCACCACGAGCTTCGCCGTCCTGTTCGCCACGCGGGTCGTCGCCGCGGTCGCGAACGCCGGGTTCCTCGCCGTCGCCCTGACGGCCGCCGCTGCGCTGGTCCCGCCCGACCGGAAGGGACGCGCGCTGGCCGTGCTGCTGTCGGGCACGACGGTGGCCACGGTCGCCGGTGTCCCCGGCGGGTCGGTGCTGGGCACCTCGCTCGGCTGGCGGTTCACGTTCTGGGCCGTCGCCGCGCTCTGCCTGCCCGCCGCGCTCGGCATCCTGAAGGGGATCCCGGCAGGACACGGGAACGACGAGGCGACCGACCGGCCGTCCCTCACCGTCGAACTCGCCCAACTCGCCCGGCCACGGCTGCTCCTGGTGATGCTGCTGGGCGCACTGGTGAACGCGGCGACGTTCGGCGGCCTCACCTTCCTCGCCCCCGTGGTGACCGGCACCGCCGGGCTGGGCGAGTGGTGGGTCTCCGTCGCCCTGATGCTCTTCGGCGCCGGCGGCTTCGTGGGCGTGAGCGTCGCCGGCCGGCTCTCGGACCGGCGCCCGGCCGAAGTCCTCGCGGTCGGCGGACCGTTGCTGCTCCTCGGCTGGCCGGCCCTGGCACTGCTGGCGGACCAGCCGGTCGCGCTGTTGGTCCTCGTGTGCGTGCAGGGCGCCCTGTCGTTCGCGCTGGGCGGCACCCTGATCACACGCGTCCTCCACGAGGCGGCAGGGGCCCCCACCATGGCCGGCTCGTACGCGACGGCAGCGCTCAACATCGGCGCCGCCGTCGGCCCCGTCCTTGCCGCGACCACCCTCGGCACCCGGGCCGGGGTCCTCGGGCCGCTGTGGGCGAGCGGGCTCCTGGTCGCGGTCGCGCTGCTCGTCGCGCTCCCCCTCCGTACCGCCGTCGCGGCCCGCCGGGGCACGGAGGAGCGGGCGTGATCCCTCCCGGACGGGGGTGGTGGCTTCCCTAAGGGAGCGTGATGCCGAGGCGCTCCGCCAGTTCTCCGGCGGGGACGCCGTACGTCTGCCGGATCCGTACGCCGGCGGGGCCGACGTCGAAGACGCCGCAGTCCGTGTAGACGCGGCTGACGCAGCCGACGCCGGTGAGCGGATAGGTGCAGCGGGGCACGAGCTTCGGCTCACCGGAGCGGGTGAAGAGCGTCATCATCACGTAGACGTCCTTGGCTCCGATGGCGAGGTCCATGGCACCGCCGACGGCGGGGATGGCGTCGGGCTCACCGGTGTGCCAGTTGGCGAGGTCGCCGTCGAACGCCACCTGGTACGCCCCGAGGACGCACACGTCGAGGTGGCCGCCGCGCATCATCGCGAAGGAGTCGGCGTGGTGGAAGTACGCCGCGCCCGGCAGCTCGGTCACCGGGACCTTGCCGGCGTTGGTCAGGTCGGGGTCGACCGCGTCGCCCTCGGCCTTCGGCCCCATGTTGAGCATGCCGTTCTCGGTGTGCAGCACCACCCCGGAGTCGTCCGGCAGATGGTCGGCGATCTTGGTGGGCTGGCCGATGCCGAGGTTGACGAAGGCGCCCGCCGGGATGTCGCGTGCGATGACGGCGGCCAGCTCGTCCATCGAGAGCCGGTGGTCGGCGGTCATCGGCGGCACGGCATCCGCCCGACCGCTCGCCGGGGTCGCCCCCGCGGTCGTCGGTGTGGTGGTCATCGCGCCCCCTGCACGGTGTAGTGACGGGCCTCGACCTGGACGATCCGGTCGACGTAGATGGACGGGGTGGCCACGGCCTCGGGGTCGAGCTGCCCCGTCTCGACGACCTGGTCGACCTGGACGATGGTCGTCGTCGCGGCCGTGGCCATGACCGGTCCGAAGTTGCGGGCGGTCTTCCGGTAGACGAGGTTGCCCATCGTGTCCGCGCGGTGGGCGCTGATCAGCGCGTAGTCGCCCTTGATCGGGTACTCCAGCAGATACTTCCGGCCGTCGATCTCCCGCTCCTCCTTGCCCTCGGCGAGCGGGGTGCCGACCGCGGTCGGGCAGTAGAACGCGCCGATGCCGGCACCGGCCGCGCGCATCCGCTCGGCGAGATTGCCCTGCGGCACGACCTCCAGTTCGACCTTCCCGGCACGGTAGAGGTCGTCGAAGACCCAGGAGTCGACCTGGCGCGGGAAGGAGCAGAGCACCTTGCGCACCCGGCCGGCGGCGAGCAGCGCGGCGAGCCCGACATCGCCGTTGCCTGCGTTGTTGGACACGATGGTGAGGTCCTTCGCCCCCTGCCGGATGAGCGCGTCGATCAGGTCGAACGGCATGCCCGCCAGGCCGAAGCCGCCCACGAGCACGGTGGACCCGTCCTCGATGCCGGCGACCGCCTCGTCGGCGCTCCGCAGGATCTCCGCCCTGCTCATGCGTCCACCCCCGTCACATCGCAGTTCTCCAGGACGACGGCCAGACCCTGGCCGACCCCGATGCAGATCGCGGCGACGCCGTAGCGCTGCCTCGTCTCCCGCAGCACCTTGGCCAGCGTGCCGAGGATCCGGCCGCCCGAGGCGCCCAGGGGGTGGCCGATCGCGATGGCGCCGCCCTTCTGGTTGACGAGGGCGGGGTCGACCTTCCACGCGTCGAGGCAGGCGAGGGACTGCACGGCGAACGCCTCGTTGATCTCGACCGCGCCCACCTGGTCCCAGCCGATCCCGGCCCGGGCCAGCGCGCGGTTCGCCGCCTCGACCGGCGCGTAGCCGAAGTCCTGCGGCTCCAGCGCCATCACCCCGCGCCCGGCGATCCGGGCGACCGGGTCGGCCCCGATCGCCGCCGCGGCCCCCTCGCTGCCCAACAGCACCGCGGAGGCGCCGTCGTTGAGGGGGCTCGCGTTGCCCGCGGTGATGGTGCCGCCCTGCTCCGGGGTGCGGAACACCGGCTTGAGCCCGGCGAGCACCTCCGGTGTGGAGCCCGCGCGGATGCCCTCGTCACGGGTGAGGTCGACGCCCTCGACCGGCGCCACCAGATCGTCGTAGAAGCCCGACTCCCAGGCCGCGTGGGCGAGTCGGTGGGAGCGGGCGGCGAACTCGTCCTGCCGTTCACGGGTGATGCCGAAGCGCTCCCGGAGCCGCTCGTTGGACTCGCCGAGGCTGACCGTCCACTCCTTCGGCATACGCGGGTTGACCAGCCGCCAGCCGAGCGTCGTGGAGACCGCGGTGACGTCGCCGGCCGGGAACCCCTTCGCCGGCTTGGGCAGCACCCACGGGGCACGCGTCATCGACTCCACGCCGCCGGTCAGCACCACCTCGGCGTCGCCGGACTCGATCTGCCGGCTGGCCGTCATCGCCGCGTCGAGGCTGGACCCGCACAGCCGGTTGACCGTGCTGCCGGGCACGCTCACCGGGAGCCCGGCGAGCAGCGCGGCCATCCGGCCGACGTTGCGGTTCTCCTCGCCGGCGCCGTTGGCGTTGCCCCACACCACGTCGTCGATCGCGGCCGGGTCGAGCCCGGGCACCGTCGCGAGCGTCGAGGTGATCGCGGCGGCGGCGAGGTCGTCGGGGCGGACACCGGCCAGCGCGCCGTTGAAGCGGCCGAACGGCGTCCGCGTCGCGGCGTAGATGAAAGCACTCATGGAAGGGACGCTAATCCAGGGCCGCGATATTCTGAAGTACGCATATTCGACCCGATTGATATGGACGACATATGGATGGCGTATGGATCTGCGGCACCTGAGGTACTTCGTGGCGGTGGCCGAGGAGCGGCACTTCGGGCGGGCCGCCGAGCGGCTCCACATGGCCCAGCCGCCGCTGTCCCAGCAGATCCGGCAGCTGGAGGCCGAACTCGGTGTGCAGCTGCTCCGCCGCACCACGCGCCGTGTCGACCTCACCGAGGCCGGCCGCGCCTATCTCGCGCGGGCCCGCGCGATCCTCGCCGACGTCGACGAGGCCGGCCATCACGCCCGGCGCGTCGCCGCCGGCACGGTGGGGCACCTCGCGATCGGGTGCGTGGGCTCGGCGACGTACAGCCTTCTGCCCGCGCTCTCGCGGCGGCTGTCGGAGGCGCTGCCCGGTGTCGACTTCTCCTTCCGCGGCGAGATGCTCGCACCCGACCAGGTGGAGGCGCTGCGCACCGGCGCGATCGATGTCGCGCTGCTGCGCCCGCCGTCGGCCGATCCCTCGCTCACCGTGCACGCCCTGCGCCGGGACCGGCTCGTCGTCGCCGTCCCGGTCGACCATCCGCTCGCCCGCCGGAAGCGGCTGCGGGTGGCGGACCTGGCCGGGACCGACCTGATCGTGCACTCCGCCGACCGCCGGTCGGTGATGTACGACGTCGTGATGGCCCTCCTGCGCGGCGCCGGGGTCGAGCCGCGTGTCCGGCACGAGGTCGGCGAGACGTCGACGCTGGTCACGCTGGTGGCCGGGGGCCTCGGCGTGGCGGTGGTGCCCGAGCCGGTGACCGCGCTGGCGCTCGACGGTGTCGCGTACCTTCCGCTGGCGGGGGCCGACGCGCGCGTGGAGCTGGCCGTCGCCCACCGCGCCGACCGCGCGGAGCCGCACCTGGAACGCACGGTGGGGATCATCCGGGCGGCGTTCTGAGGGGACCTTCGCGGGGCGCGGCGCCCGTGCCGCACCGGCGGCGAGCGGCGGCGGCCCGGTCGGAGCTGCGGCGTGGACGAGATGCCCGCACGCTGGAGTCGGGGGCGCGCTGTCCACTGGGGCGGGGGAAGGAGGCCGACATGGCGAATGACCGGGGCAAGGGCAAGAGGCTGAAGAAGGGCGACAAGGTCGCCTGGAGCAGTCACGGCGGCCGGGCCGAGGGCGAGGTGGAGAAGGAGATCACCGAGCGGACGGAAGCCGCGGGCAGGACGGTGGACGCGTCGCCCGAGGACCCGCAGTACCAGGTCCGCAGCGAGAAGTCCGGCCGCTCCGCGGTGCACAAGCCGTCCGCGCTGAAGAAGAAGTGACGCCGCGTGGAGGGCACCGAGCGGAAAGAGACCTGGGACGAGTTCCGCGAGCTGGTCAACATGAGGCCGGCCGAGCTGGAGGAGTGGCTGGCTTCGGAGGAGTCGCGCGGCGCCGGGCAGCACAAGGACGGCGGCGAGTCCACGGGCCACGCCTCGGGGCGCCGGATCGTCGGCATCCTGCGCACGGCGAGGGGCGACCTCTCGGACGACGACTACCGGCACATGCGGAAGGTCGTCGGCTACATCCGGCGGCACCTCGCCCAACGACCCTCGGGAGACCCGAGGGACACCCGGTGGAGGTACTCGCTCATGAACTGGGGCCACGACCCACTGGCCTGACGGCCCCCGCGCGGCCGGGGCGGGACGCCAACCGGTGGCAGCCGACGCGGGGCGCTATCCGGCGCCCGGCGGCGGGGCGGGATCCTCGCCGCGCCCCCGGACCCCGTTGCGGAACTCGATCGGGGACTGGCCCGTGCGGTGTGTGAAGTACTTGCTGAACTGGGAGGGGTTGACGAAGCCGAGCTGCTCCGAGATCTGGGCCGCGGTCCGGTCCCCGTGCGCCAGCAGGCGTTTGGCCTCCAGTACGACCCTGCGGTCGACGAACTCCTTGGCGCTGGTTCCCGCGTTGGCCAGCGTCGCCCGGGAGAGGGTGCGCCCGGAGTAGCCGAGCGCGCGGGCGTAGTCCTCCACGCGCCGGGTGCGGGTGAAGTCCCGTTCGACCGCGTCACGGAACCGCAGGTACGTCTCGTCGGGGTCCGGTGCGGGAACGCCGACCGGGACCGTGAGGTGGGCGAGCCGCAGCAGGAGGACCGCCAGCAGATGCCGCAGGGCCGCCCTGTGCACCTCCAGCGGGAGATGGCCGAGCGCCTGGAACTCCTGGCTCAGGTGCTCCGCGGCCATGGCCACCGCCTGGACGTCGTCGGCGACGGGCGTGACGACGGCGGGGGTGTGCGGGTCGTCGACCCGGGCGGCGGTCGCGGTGGCCGCGTCGAGCACGTCCTGCTGGAACAGGACCAGCGTGCCCTCGACCCGGCCGAGGTCTCCCCACTGGTGCACCTGCCCGGGGCGCACCCACAGCCAGGAGCCGGGCCGCAGCACGTACTCGTCGAAGTCGACGGTGTTCCGCAGGTCGCCCGTCGTGAGCGTGAGCAGGTGGTGGAACTCCGGGCGCTGCGGGCGCGCCAGGGACCGCGCGGAGACCCGTCCGCGCAGCGCGGCCAGTGACATGACCTCGATCCCGGTGGGTGTGCCGGCGGGAGCGACGAAGGGGATCTTGACGATCTCCTGAGAGGAACCGTGTCGGTTTTTGGCCATCATCAGTCGGAAGTTTATCCGGGTTTTCTCGGGTTTCCTCATACGTTGGTCGTGCCGCCCGAGAAACCGGGGCTTCCCCGTGGCGGAAACCGGAAAGGACGTACGCGTCGTCACACCGAGGAGCACATCCGGGCGAGCGACATGGCGTACACGTTCCTGCGGGACAACCTCTACGCCGGGTTCGTCCCCGACCTCGTCGGCGAGGACGGCGTGATCCGGGGGCCGGCCGGCCGGGGGCGCGCCGCGTTCGTCGGCCAGGACGACATCGCCGAGGCGGCCGCCGCGGCGCTGAGCGACTCTGACGACCACGCGGGCCTCCTACGGCGCCCCGCCGTGGCAGCTCGACGCCTGGGTGTCCACGTACACGGCCATCGCGGCCGGCGAACTCGACGGTGTCAGCGATGCCGTGCCCCGCCTCACCGGCCACCCTGCCACGCCCCTCGCGGAGATCGTCCGCGGCCTCGTGGGCTGACCCCGGGGCAGACGCCCGCAGCCCTGTTCATTGCGCGCCTCCACCTGAGCCGACTGTCAGATTTTGAACACAAGAAGTCGCGATCTGAGCCGGTCGAGCCGCTGCTCGCGGCCTAATTTGAACACATCATCGTTCAACCGGCGTGGGTGGCCCGCCAGGCCCGTCCCGCGCAGGTCCGCACCCGAGGAAACAGTCATGAGCAACGCGAAGAACACCGTTCTCCAGGCCGCCGCAGAACTGTTCGGCGACAAGGATCCCTCCGCCGTGGACCGCTGGGTCGCCGCGAACTACACGCAGCACAGCGCGCTCGCCGCCGACGGCCCCGAGGCCCTGCGCGGGCTCGTCGCCTCCCTCGGCGAGGACTTCCGCTACGAAGGCGCCCGCGTCATCGCCGACGGTGACCTGGTCGCCCTGCACGGCACGTATCACGGCTTCGGGCCCGACCCGCTCGTCGCCTTCGACATCTTCCGCGTCGACGCCGACGGCAAGCTCGCCGAGCACTGGGACGCCCTGACGCCGCTGGTCGAGAAGACCGTCTCGGGCCGCTCCCAGACCGACGGCCCCGCCGAGGTCACGCGGGCCGACCTGACAGAGGCCAGCCGCGCCCTGGTCACCGAGTTCGCGAGGAAGGTCCTCGTGGGCGCCGACTACTCGGTGCTCACCGACTACATCTCCACCGAGACCTACCACCAGCACAACACCGAGGCGGCCGACGGCCTCGACGGTTTCGGCGCGGCCGCGGCCGCGTGGGCCGAGCAGGGCAAGAACCTCGTCTACAAGAAGGTCCACCGCGTCATCGCCGAGGGCGAGTTCGTGCTGACGCAGTCCGAGGGCGAGTTCGGTCCGGCGGTCGCCTACTACGACCTGTTCCGCGTGGCGGACGGCAGGATCGTCGAGCACTGGGACGTCATCGTCCCCGTACCGGCCGAACTCCCGCACGGCAACGGCCTGTTCTGACCGGTCGCTGGACGACCTCCCGGACGCCACGACGTTCCCGGCGGACCGGCCGGCCCCGTCGCCGTGCCGGGCGAGGCTCTAGCCTAGGCGTATGTCGCCGATCCCCGCTGACGCCGGCCGTGCCGCCCCCGTCGGAGCCCGTCGTGCCCTGATGACGGGATTCAGCGGTGGTGGGGCCGGCGAGGTGAGGCGGTCGGGCGCGCGGTTGCGGGTGACGGTGGACGCTCTGCGCGCGGCCAAGGCCCAGAGCCCGGAACTCTTCTCGTATCTGCTCGGCGGGACCGTCGACGAGGAGACGGCGCGGGCCGCGGCGGCGGACGGGGTGCCCGCGGCGTTCCTGGACTTCTGTCGGGTGCTGGACGGGGCGAGCTGCAGCCCGTCGGTGCAGCTCTTCGGCCTGGAGGAGGCCCTCGGGCACCAGTTCTACTGCGATCCGGTCGTCGACTGCGTCCTGCCGCTCTCCCCGGAGAGGCTGTTCTGCGTCGGCCTGATCCATGAGACGCCGGTCTACGTCGACCGGGCGGACGGCGGTGTCCTCGGCATCCCCGACGAGCACCGCGAATGGCCGGACGCCGAGCGCTTCGAGCATCTGGCGGCCAGCCTGGAGGAGTTCTTCGTGGAGCGGCTGGCGACCGCCGCGTACATACGGATCGGGCTGGTCGACGACGAGTCGGCGGAGCACGACGAGTGGTTGACCCTGCTACGGCGGGCGGGGCTCGCGACCTGACCCCGCGTCGGCGCGCCTCACAGGGCGATCAGCCCCGCCGCCGTCTCCCTGAAGCCGCACGCGTCGAAGTAGAACGGCCGCAGACGCTCCTCGAAGTCGACGTGCAGCCAGGCGCAGCCCGCGTCGCGGCTCCCTTCCGCCGCCGCCCTGATCAGCTCCGCCCCCACCCCGTTCGAGCGGGCGGCGCGGGCCACGACCGTGTCCAGGACGAACGCGTGGGCGCCCCCGTCCCAGGCGACGTTGACGAAGCCGACCAGCCGGCCCCGCTCGTCCCGGGCGCAGACCCAGCCGAGGCTGTGGCGCCGCAGCCTCGCCGCCCAGTCCGTCCGGCCGACGGGGTGGCCGAACCCCTCCGCGTGCAGCTCGTTGAGAGCGGGGTTGTCGACGTCGCCCCGCCACTCGTACGTGATCGTCATGGCGCAACCGTAGTGAACGGTGATCGTCCGGGGCGGGGGCCGGAGCGTTCGAGGATCGTCGCGCAGGCGGGGGTGGCGGTGCAGGTCGGGGCGGGGTGGGTGCGGGGCAGGAGGGTGTTGGCCCGGAACTCCAGGTCGTGGGGGTCGCCGCAGTCGGGGGCGGGCGGCCAGCCGCCGGGGTAGGGCCGGCGGGGCAGCCAGTCGGGGACGGCGTCGTCCCAGAAGTTGCCGTGGTAACGGACGTGCCGCACCGGGCGGTTGCCCCACTCCTCGCTGCACCCGCCGATGGAGGCCCGGTAGTGGTAGACGGCGTTGTGGCGCACGGTCATCCAGTTGCTGCTGTCGTCGGTGTAGATGCCGACGTTCCACACGCCGTACCGGCTGTCGGTGACCGCGTTGTCGCTGACCACGAGGCCGTCGGCGTACGAGGTGCCCTGTTCGCCGCGGAGGTAGATGCCGCCGCCGTCGGCCAGCAGCCGGTTCGTGGCGAAGACCCGGTTGCCGACGATGCGGCCGCCCCGCATCAGGCCCCGCAGGTCCTCGCTGGGGCCGGAGAGGATGCCCGTGTACGGCACATGGTCGACCTGGTTGTGCGCGATGGTCGTCTCCCGGCCGCCGGTGTCCCAGATACCGGACGCGGCGTGGTACTCGGCCGCGATGTGGTGGATCCAGTTGTCGGTGATCCGGTTGCCGCGGTTCGTCCCCTTGGTGTCGGGCGGCAGGACTCCCAGGACGACACCGCCGTCCGAGATGTCGGTGAAGACGTTGCCGACGACGCTGTTGTGGGAGCTGTTCGTGGACAACTCCAGCCCTTGCGCGCCGAGTCGGACGAACCGGTTGCCCTGGAAGGTGATGCGCTCGGCGGTCCTGAAGGCGATGTTCCCCGGCACCGTACGGGCCTCCATCGCGCCACCCGCCCCACGGCCGGGCCTCATGTACATGCTCCACGCGGCGACGAAGCCGGCCCGCTCGTTCGGCGCCAGCCAGGTCGCGTCGGCGAACGTCAGTCCCCGGAAGGTCATGTCGTGCACCGGGCGTCCGGGGCGTCCGGTGCCGCTGAGCAGGGTCTCCAGAACGGGCGCCACCACCGGTGTGCGGCGCATGTCCTGGCCGGGCGCCGGCCGGTAGAGGAGCCGGTGGCGGCCGGGCCGGGAGCGGTCGAGGTACCAACTGCCGGGCCGGTGCAGGAAGTCGGGCGCGTTCTCGACGAAGGACGGCTCGCCGAGGGACTCCTTTCCGTACAGGTCGCGGGCCAGTTTCCAGCAGGTCCGCTCCATGGTGACCGTGGTCCGCCTCCCCGGCCCCCGGGAGATGTCCGCGACGCCGCAGCGGCCCTCCACGTAGTCGAAGCGGTACACCAGTTCCAGGTCCTCCGGGTGGCGCCAGGACCGGGGGATCGCGCTGGTGGTGGTGTAGCCGGTGTCGGTGGTCCGCAGCTCGCCCGGCAGACCCGAGCCGAGACCCGCCCGGGTCGCCCGCCGGCCGTCGACGTACAGCTGGCGGGTCTCCAGGCCGCCGACGTCCGCCCGCCACACCCCCTCCCGCTCCGGGTCCGGCCGCCATCCCGTGACGGGCCGGCCCCCGCTGAGCGTCACCTTCTCCTGGCCCGGCGTCCCGAAGCCGTACGCCTGGTAGACCACACGGTGCCCGCCCCGGCCGGAGTCGTCGCCGGTCATCCGCAGCGGGGCGGGGAGGCGGTACGTGCCGCCCCGCAGGTTCACCACGATGTCCGAGGTCATCCCTTCCGCGCGGGCCCTCACCGCCCGCTGGGCGCGGGCCGGGGTGGCGAACGGGCGGTCGATCGTGCCGGGCCAGTCGTCGTCGCCCCAGGTCGCCACGTACAGCTGGACCGCGGGGCGGTCGCCGCCGGTCGCGGCGGCCGTGGGGGCCGCCGTCCACGGGACGCAGACCGCCGCCACCCCCGCCCACACGGTGACGCCGAGGCGGTGACGCCGTCGTCGCCCCCGTTCCGCGTGTGCCCGTACATCCGTCATGGGCCTGCTCCTCCGCTCGTCGGGGCCTCCATCGTCGAGGCGGAGCGGCGGCGGGCGGATCGGCCGATCGTCGCTGCCGGGCCGACTTCGGTAGCCGTTCCCGCCCGCACCGGCCAACCCTCGTCGCGCCCGGCGCGCCCTACGCCGGGGACGGGCCCATGCGAAGGTGACCGGCGGAGACGCGCGGGACCTGTCGGACGGGTGGGACGGGTGGGACGTGTTGGCCGGGCCGGACCGGTGGGATGGGTGGGAAAAGTCGGAGGGGTGAAGGGGTCACAGGGCGAGGCTCATCAGGATGGCGTCCCGGTCGTCGCCGGGCGCGATGCGGAGCGCGCCCGGCCAGCGGCCGACCTCCTCCCAGCCCACCTTGCGGTAGAAGTCCTCCAGCCCCACCCCGCCGCGGGTCGAGAGTTGCAGGCGCTCCAGGCCCATCTCGTCCCGTGCGATGTCATGGACGCGGTGCATCAGCCCGGCGCCGATGCCGAGGCCCCGGAAGCGCGGATGGGTCTGGACGTGGTTGACCGTGCCGCAGTGCGCGCCGAGCGGGTGCGGTTCGCGGCGGAGGACCAGCCAGCCGGCGAGCGAGCCACCGACGGTGGCCACGAGGAGCCTGCCGCGCCCCGGATGCAGGGTGCCGACGAGTCCGTCGACGACGGGCGCGACGTCGTGCGTGCTCACCGGCAGCGGCGGGAACTCCGTGGCGAGCACCGCGCCGCCCGCGTTGGCCACGTCCTCCCAGCAGTCGGTGAGTTCCTTCCGCAGGTCCGGGGTGACGTCGCCGGGCCGGGTGAACTGCGCGAACCGAGGGGATCTCTGCACCGTCATGTCCGTCAGCGTGGCAGAACCACCGGCGACGCGCGGGTGAAGGGCGCGGGAGGGGAGCGCCTGAGGGTCACCGCCCGAGTGCGGGACGTGGCGCCGGCCGTGGATATGCTCGCCGTCCGGCGCCCCGGCCCGGCCGTAAGCGCACGCGGCCCGAACCCTGGCGCCGAGGCCCGCAGGACGACCGAAGACAGCGAGAACAACACCGTGACCACGTACGACTACGAGAAGGACGGCGCGGAGATCTACCGCCAGTCCTTCGCCACCATCCGCGCGGAGGCCGACCTCGCGGCCCTGCCCGCCGACGTGAGCCAGGTGGCCGTCCGGATGATCCACGCCTGCGGCATGGTCGACCTCGTACGGGACCTGGCGTACTCGCCGGGGGTCGTGGCCCGCGCCCGCGAGGCGCTGCGCGCGGGGGCACCCGTGTTCACGGATGTCCGGATGGTGGCCAGCGGAGTGACCCGCAAGCGGCTGCCCGCCGACAACGACGTGGTGTGCGCGCTCGCCGACCCCGCCGTCCCCGAGTTGGCGGCGAAGCTCGGCACCACGCGCAGTGCCGCCGCGCTCGAACTGTGGCGGGACCGGCTGGAGGGCTCGGTCGTCGCCGTGGGCAACGCGCCGACCGCCCTGTTCCGCCTCCTGGAGATGATCGAGGAGGGCGCGCCCCGGCCCGCCGCCGTCATCGGAGTCCCGGTCGGCTTCGTCGGCGCCGCCGAGTCCAAGGACGCGCTGGCCGCGAACCCCCTGGGGCTGGAGTACCTCGTCGTACGCGGCCGGCGCGGCGGCAGCGCCATCGCCGCCGCCGCGCTCAACGCCCTCGCGAGCGAGGAGGAGTGAGGGCGCCCGGGTCCGGCGAGGCCCCACGGCGAACGTGACCGGGGGTCAGCGGCCCGTGAGGTGCTCGCCGATCCAGCGAACCGCCGTCTCGGGGTCCGCCGCCACGGGGACGCCGTCGAGCACCGGGGGCCTGCGGACCACGACCACGGGCAGGCCGGCCTCGCGCGCGGCGGTGAGCTTCGGTGCGGTGGCCGCTCCCCCGCTGTCCTTCGTCACGAGCACGTCGACGCGGTGGTGGCGCAGCAGCGCGCGCTCCCCGTCGAGGGTGAAGGGACCCCGGTCGAGGAGGACCTCCATGCGGGCCGGTTGCGGGGCCTCGGGCGGTTCCACGGACCGTACGAGGAACCACAGCTCGTCGAGGCCGGCGAAGGCGCCCAGGCCCAGACGTCCGGTGGTGAGGAACACCCGCCGGCCGAGTGCGGGCAGCAGGGTCGCGGCGTCCGCCAGGGACGCGGCCTCGTGCCAGTCGTCACCGTCCGCCGGGACCCAGCCGGGGCGGCGCAGGGCGAGCAGGGGAACATGGGCGTCGGCGGCGGCCCGCGCCGCGTGGAAACTCATGGTCCCGGCGAAAGGGTGGGTGGCGTCGATGAGCGCGTCCACCCGGTGCTCCCGCAGCCACGCGGTGAGGCCCCCGGCTCCGCCGAAGCCGCCGACGCGGACCTCGCCCGGGGGCAGCCGCGGGCCGGTGACCCGTCCGGCGAGAGAGCTGGTCAGGGTCAGGCCGGGCATGCCGTGGAGGAGTTCGGCCAGGCGGCGGGCCTCCGCGGTTCCGCCGAGTATCAGTACGTGCATGGGGGTCCGGGTCCGTTCATGAACAGCAGTGACGAGCAGCGCGGCGGTGGGCCGGCCGGTACGGCGAAGGGCGGTCGCGCGGCCCAACTCAAGCACACCGGGCTGCGGCCCGGCTGGACCACCGGCGCCTGCGCGACGGCGGCGACGACGGCCGCGTACACCGCCCTGCTCACCGGGGAGTTCCCCGACCCGGTGACGATCACCCTGCCGAAGGGGCAGACCCCGTCGTTCGCACTCGCCGCCGAGGAGCTGACGGACGCGTACGCCATGGCGGGCGTCGTGAAGGACGCGGGCGACGACCCGGACGTCACGCACGGCGCGCTGGTCCGGGCCACGGTACGGCGGCTGCCCGCCGGGGCCGGGGTCGTCTTCAGGGCCGGTCCCGGCGTCGGCACGGTCACCCGCCCCGGTCTGCCCCTGCCCGTCGGCGAACCCGCCGTGAACCCCGTGCCCCGCCGGATGATGCGCGAGCACGTCGCCGAGGTCGCGGAGCGGTGCGGCGGCAGCGGCGACGTCGAGATCACCGTCTCCGTCGACCACGGCGAGGAGATCGCCCGCTCCACCTGGAACCCCCGGCTCGGCATCCTCGGCGGTCTGTCGATCCTCGGCACCACCGGAATCGTGGTGCCGTACTCCTGCTCCGCGTGGATCGACTCCATCCGGCGGGGCGTGGACGTGGCGCGGGCGGCGGGCCGTACGCATGTCGCCGGGTGCACGGGGTCCACGTCGGAGCGGACGGTCGTCGCCGAGTACGGGCTCCCCGAGGACGCGCTGCTGGACATGGGTGACTTCGCGGGCGCGGTCCTCAAGTACATCCGCCGCCACCCGGTCGACCGACTGACGATCTGCGGCGGCTTCGCCAAGCTCTCGAAGCTCGCCGCCGGCCACCTCGACCTGCACTCCGGCCGCTCCCAGGTCGACAAGGGCCTCCTCGCCGAGCTGGCCCGGCGGGGCGGCGCCGACGGGACGCTGGCCGCGGAGGTGGCCGCCGCCAACACCGGGCTCGCCGCCCTCCAGCTGTGCGCCGCGGTCGGCGTACCGCTGGGTGACCTGGTGGCGACGGCGGCCCGCGACGAGGCCCTGACGGTCCTGCGCGGGGCACCGGTCGCCGTCGACGTCATCTGTGTCGACCGGGCGGGCACGGTGGTGGGCCGCAGCACCGTCGCCTGACGACGACGGGGAGCACGGTCGCCCGGCGACGGGGCGCCGCGGTCACAGGAAGGCCATGTCCGGGAGCGCGGCGGACGCGTTCAGCTCGGCCCAGACCGTCTTGCCGTGACGGGCGTGGCGGGTGCCCCAGCGCTCCGCGAGCTGGGCGACGAGGAGGAGACCGCGCCCTCCCTCGTCGAAGACCCTGGCCCGGCGCAGGTGGGGGGTGGTGCTGCCGGCGTCGGAGACCTCGCACAGGAGCGTGCGGTCGTGGATCAGCCGCAGTCCGATCGGGGGCCGGCCGTAGCGAATGGCGTTGGTGACCAGTTCGCTCACCACCAGCTCCGCCAGGAAGTCCAGCTCCTCCAGTCCCCACAGGGCGAGTTGACGCGCGACGTTCGCCCGGGCCAGCCCCACGGCCGCCGGGTCCGCCTCCAGGTCCCAGTGGGCGACCTGCTCGGCGCCGAGGGCGCGGGTACGGGCCAGCAGCAGGGCCACGTCGTCCGGCGGACGCGGGGGAAGCAGTGATCCCAGTACGGCGTCGCAGGTGGCCTCCAGGGACGCGGCCGGCCGGACGAGGGCATCGCGCAGTCGGGCGAGCCCCTCGTCGATGTCGTGGCCCCGCGCCTCCAGGAGACCGTCGGTGTACAGGGCGAGCACCGTGCCCTCCGGCCACTCGACCTCCACCGACTCGAACGGCAGACCGCCCAGCCCGAGCGGCGGCCCGGGGGGCAGATCGAGAACGTCCACGACACCGTCCGGGGCGACCACGACGGGCAGCACGTGTCCCGCCCTCGCGAGCGTGCAGGACCGCGACACCGGGTCGTAGACGGCGTAGACGCACGTGGCCCCGACGACTCCGACGGACTCGGCGCCGACGGGGGCCAGGGTGGGGGATGGCGACGGGCGCGGGGAGGGGGCTCCGAAGGGGTGCGGAAGGGGTGCGGCGGGCCCGGGGGGAACAGCTCCCGAGGTCACCGGGGGCGTTGATCCGGTGGCCCCGCCGCCGGCGGAGGCGGAGATCCCGCTCCCGAGGTCCCCAGCCCGAGGGCTCCCCGAGGGCAGCCCACGGCCCGCCGCCGCCCGCGCACCGGCACCCTCCGACCGCCCGCCCCCTCCCGGCGACCGCGCGTCGGCCCTGTCCCCGGACCCGGCGTCGGCCCTGGCGTCGCCCGCCTCCCCCTGCCGCGCCCCTCGCCCCCTCCGCTCCTGCCCCTGCCCCTGCCCCTGCTCCTCTTCGTCCTCCTCCCCTTCCCCCTCCGCCTCGGCGGACAGGCGGATGACGACGTCGTCGAGGTGGGTGAGGAGTTCGTCGGGGGGCAGGTCGATGTCGGCGAGGGTGCGTACGGCGGTGCGGAGGCGGCCCATGGTGGCGGCGGCGTGGATCCCGTGGCCGACGACATCGCCGACGACGAGGGCGACGCGGGCCCCGGAGAGCGGGATGACGTCGTACCAGTCGCCGCCGACGCCGGCCCTGTCACCGGCCGGCCGGTAGCGGCAGGCGACCTCGACGGCGGACTGCGGTGGCGTACGGGACGGGAGAAGGCTGCGCTGGAGGCTGATCGCGGTGGCGCGGGCGTGCGTGTACCGGCGGGCGTTGTCGACGGCGACCGCCGCCCTCGCCGCGATCTCCTGGGCGAGGAGCAGGTCCTCGTCGTCGAACGCGTCGGACGCGGGGGCGCGGAAGAACTGCGCCACCCCCAATATGGCGCCCCGGGCGCGCAGCGGCACGACCAGCGTGGAGTGCGCCGACGGGGGCGACGGGGCGGACGGGACGGGAGGGACCGACGCTCCCCGGGGGGCCGGTCGGGCCGGATGGACCAGGTCGGGGGGCCCACCGTCGAGGCGGTGCCGGAAGGGGTGCCCCGTGGCGAGGGCGCGCGCCGGGAGCGAACCGGCGGGGAAGGTGTGCGGCTCGGGGAGCGCGACCTTCGTCGCCGAGCCGACGGCGGCCCCCTGTTCGAGGGCGGCCCCGCGACGGAGCTCGGACCCGGCGGACCCGGACCCGGCACCGGCCCCGCCCCCCGAGGCCCCGGCCTCGGAGTGCTCCTCCGGCGCCGCCGACGTCCTGCGGGCGAGACGGCGCAGGACGAGCGGGTCCTCCGGTGGGGTGTCGTGGCCGTGCAGCGCGGAGTCGATGAGGTCGACGGTGACCAGGTCGGCGAAGGAACGGTCGGCCAGGCCGGCCAGCGGCTCCGTGGCGAATTCCGCGAGTTCCTGGGTGGTCTGGGCGATGTCCAGGGTCGTACCGATGCGGACGCTCGCCTCGTTCACCAAGGACAGCCGCCCCCGCAGCCGGTGCTCGCGTTCCTCCTCGTACGCCACCACACCCTGCTCCGACGAGCGGTCCACGTAACCGGTGGCCGTGACGATCAGTCGCCGGGCGGCCTCGCTGATCAGCGTGGCGTCGTCCGTGAGCCGGGCCATCCCTTCGAGCAGCCGGTCGAGCATGACGCCCTGCCCCAGCCGGAAGGCCCGCAGCACCACGCTGACGGGTACGCCGTGCCGGGCCAGCCGCCGTACCCGGGTCAGCTCCGCGATCGGCTGCTCCACGGCACGGGGATCGACACCGTGTTCGAGTGCGGAGAGGACGACGACCACGTGCCGCGCGACGTTCTGCGACGTCATGGCGTCCGAGTACGTCCAGAGGTCGGGCAGCTCACTGCGCAGGCACCGCTCCACCTCGGCGATCAGCTCGTCCGCCTTCGAACCGAGCTCGCGCGCGACACGGGACACAAGACCGTCAGCCGTGAGGTCCACCTTCTCGACGTTACGCCGGGACGCCCGGAGGGTGCGCGTCCTGGGGCTCCCCCTGGCTCACCGGGGGCGGGGGGAGACGGACCCGGACCGGAGACGGGCCCGGACCGGACACGGGCCCGGATCGGAACCGGCCACCGGGCCCCCGCACTCGGCCGGATAGGGTGACGACGCGAATCGAACGTACGCAGGGCTGGCGGAGGCACGTGGTGTCGGACGTAGGGCGGCTCGTCGCCGGGCGCTATCGGCTCACGGAGCAGATCGGCCGCGGCGGCATGGGCACGGTGTGGCGGGGCGAGGACGAGGTCCTCGGCCGTCAGGTCGCCCTCAAGCAACTCCATGTGCAGCCGCACCTGGCCCCCGAGGACCTGGCCCGGCTGTACGAGCGCACCCGCCGCGAGGCCCGCAGTGCCGCCCGCGTCGCGCACCCGAATGTGATCGTCGTCCATGACGTCGTCGACGACGAGGTGGACGGCGACGGCCGGCCCTGCATCGTCATGGAGTACGTCCCGGCGCCCACCCTCGCCGACCTCCTCACCGACGGCCGGACGGTGTCGCCGGAGGAGGCGGCCCGGATCGGCCTCGGCATGATCGCCGCGCTGCGCGCCGCGCACGCCGCCGGCGTACTGCACCGGGACGTCAAGCCCGGGAACGTCCTGCTCGGCGCGGAGGGCCGGGTCGTCCTCACCGACTTCGGCATCGCGATGACGGCCGACGCCTCGACGCTCACCAGGACCGGCGAGATGGTCGGCTCCATCCACTACATGGCCCCGGAACGCATTCGAGGCCAGAAGCCCGGCCCCGCCTCGGACCTGTGGGCGCTGGGCGCGACGCTGTACCAGGCGGTGGAGGGCCGCCCGCCGTTCCGCCGCCTGACCGCGATGGAGGCCGCGTACGCCATCGCCGTCGACCCGCTGGAGCCCCTGAAGCAGGGCGGCGCCCTGGAACCCCTCATCGAGGCCCTGCTGGTCAAGGACCCCGAGGAACGGCCCACCGCGGAGCAGACGGAGCAGGCGCTGCGAGCCGTGCTGTCCGGCACGACGACCACACTGCCCAGGCCGTCCGCCACGGGCACCGCGGGACCCCACGGGCCGCACGGTGACACGGGCCGGCACACCACCACGGCGGGAGGCCCCACCCTCACGCGACCGGGAACGGGAACGGGACCGGGAACGGAACCGGAACCGGGAACCGGGTCGGTGCCGCGCCGTGGCCGTCGCACGCGGCGTCGCGTCCTCGTCACGCTCGCCGTCGCCGTGACCGTGGCCGCGACGGTGATCGGGGCCACCCTCTACGCGGCGTCGAACCCCGATTCGAACGCCACTCCGGACGCCACCGGTGGCTCCCCCACCCCGTCCTCCTCGCCCCCTCCCCTGCCCGACGGCTACCACCTGGTCAAGGACAAGAGCCTCGACGCGTCCTTCCCCGTCCCGGACGGCTGGAAGGTCGCTCAGCGGACCTCGGAAACGGTCGTCTACGTCGACGGGAGGGGCCTCGTCCGCCTCGAGATCGGAGTGGTCGACCCAGCCGGTTCGCACCCCATGACCCACTTCAAGGACATCGAGGCGAACACCAAGCTCAACTACCCCGGTTCGTACCGCAAGCTGCGCATGCAGAAGACGACGCTGCGGGGGCAGCCGGCCGCCGTCTGGGACTTCACCTTCCGGGGGCGTGCCCGGACCTTCCGCGCCATCGACCTCGGCTTCGGGCGCGAGGGCGAGCGGGAGTACGACATCCTCCTCTCGGCACCGGACCTGGAGTGGGACACGTACCGTCCCGTCTTCGACAAGGTGAGGGACGGCTTCATCACCTCCGCGTCCTGAGGCCGGTCGCCCGCGGCACCGACGGCCGGGCGTCGCCCTCGGACGGACGAATGCGGGCCGGGAGCCCGGTCCGCCCGTACCTCTGGGCGCATGACGCTCGCTCTCTCCCTGTCACGCATCGCCCTGGCCGTCCTGTCGGCCGTGGCCCTGGGCTTCGCGGGCCACGACGCCGCGACGTCGGCGACCGGCCTCGTGGACTTCTTCAGCCACTTCACGATCCTGAGCGCCATGGCGGCGTGCGTCGTCCTGCTGGCCTCGGGTGCCGCGGGGTTGCGCGACACGCGGGGAGGGCGCGGGGTGCCGGACATGGCGCGGGGTGCGGTGGTGCTGTACATGGCGGTCAGCGGGTTCGTGTACGGGCTGGTCGACACCGGGTTCCACGACACGCTGATGCCGTCGTGGGCGGACCATGTGCTGCACCAGGCGCTGCCGCTGGTCATGATCGCCGACTGGCTGGTGGACCCGCCGCGCCGCCGCGTCCGCTACCCGAGCGCCGCGTCCTGGCTGCTCCTCCCCCTCCTCTACGTCGGCTACAGCCTGGTCCGGGGCGCGGTGACCGACTGGTACGCGTACCCGTTCCTGGACCCGGACCGGGGTGTCGGCGGCTACGGCCGGGTCACCGTGGCCTGTCTGCTGCTGGCGGTGCTGTTCGTGGCGCTCGGCGCGCTGGTGGTCAAGGCGGGCAACACCGCCGGGGCACGCCGCCGCCCACGGGAGTTCCGGGGCGGATCCCACCGCCGGACGGGGCCCCGGTGAGATCGCCCCACGGCGAGGCGGGACCCTCGCCCCGGGGGGACCCGCGACCGGGGGGAGGTACCCCCCTAGCGCTCCCTCGGCGCCACGTGGAGCCGGAACCCGGCGACCTCGTGGGCGGGCCAGGAGCGGGCGTACGCGGGCGGGGTGCCGTCCGTGGGCACGAGGGTGGCGACCGGGACTCGTTCGGCGGTGCGCAGGATGCCATCACGGGTGATGTTGGCGTTGTTGCCGCGGACGGCGGCGGAGGCGCAGCCGGCGTAGAACGCGATGGGGATGGCGTGGTCGCCGGTGAGCAGGCACGGCGGCCGTACGCCCAGCCGTCGCAGGTCGGCGGCGACCCGGTCCCAGTCGCGGTGCGAGGCGCTGGTGCGGTCGACGGTCCGCTTCAGCACCGTGTACTGCACCCCCAGGTGCGCGACGAGCACCAGCGCCACGAGCGTCCCCGCCACCGGCCGCCACGCACCGCCCGGCCCGGTGACCAGGCTCAGGAGGCCGTCGGCGAGGGGGATCGCGAGCAGGGCGTACGCGGGGAGCAGGAACCGGGGCGCGGCGTAACCGATGAAGAAGAGGTAGGGCAGGGCGGCGGTCGTGGCACAGGCCAGCAGGAGCAGCGTGGGCGTCCGACGGCGTGCCCGGACGGCCACGGCCACCCCGACCGCGGCGAGCACCGGCAGGGCGAACCACCAGGCGTAGACCGCCACGTGCGGCAGTTCCCCGGAGCAGGGGCGGCACAGCGTGCGCCCGGCCAGGCCGCGCAGCTGATCGTCGACGGCGATGTGCCAGCCCAGTCCGCCCTGGACGCGGGACGCGTCGTCCAGCCGCCGGACGAGTCCCCCGTACCGGACGTACGCCTCGATCACCCAGGCCCCGGCGCCGGTGCCGAGTCCGGCCGCCATCGCCGCCGCCGGCCGGGGCTGCCGCCACCCGCGCGCCCGGACCGACATGAGCAGCAGCGGCACGCAGACCCACACGGCGTCCGTGGGCCGCATCCAGGCCATCAGCGCGGTACCGGCGGCGGCGCCCCAGAGGGGCGTAGGGCGGTGCGCGTAGGGCGGGGTGGTTGCCTGGGCCTTGGCCTGGAGGAAGCATCCGGCGGTGACGAGGGCGCCGATCGCGACCCAGTAGTTGGGCATGGCCTGGGGCCCGTAGAAGAGGGTCACCCACAGCGTGGCGAACAGGGCGCCCGCGAGCGCCAGCACCCGCGGGGGGAACAGCCCGTGCCACACCCGCAGCCCGAGGTAGAGCCCCGCCCCGGACAGCACGGCCAGATAGACCCGCAGCAACTCGGTGGACGACGACCACACGGCGACCGGTGCGACGAGCAGCGGGACACCACGGGCGCGTGGCGCGCTGAAGAACGCGGCCGGGGCGTGCGGGCTGACCTGACTGACGTACACCGACTCGTCCCAGCCCAGCCCCATCCCCGGTGCGACGAGGACGAGTTGGGCGAGCGTGAACGCGCCGGCCACGGCGGCCAGCGGAGCGAGGACCGGCGAGGCGGCGGGCGGCGCCGTGACGGGTGCGAGGAGCGGCGGGGCGTTGGAGGTGATGTGCATGACCCATCCCGATGGCACAAGACGACAGAAAGCCGAAGATCCTCTTGACCGACAGAAGGATCAGCCACCGCCCGGGACCACCCGGGCACGCCGCACCGACCGCCGGAGGCGATCACCCGGCTGCCCCGGACGCCATCACCCGGCTGACGGCCCTCCAGGCCCTCGCGACCGGCCTGGCGCCTGGCCCGCGGGTGCCTGGATCGACGCGTGGGACGGAGACGCTGGGCCGGTCCGACCAACTCGACTATCGGCCACGGGGAGTACACCGTCCGGAGGCATCTGACGGGTAGTGATACGCATCACTCACGAGCCGTCACCCTCCGTACTACCCCGAACGGGTGATCATGCCGCCACCCTGCCGTCAGGCATGACAGAAGGACGGCAGCAGCACAGCATGGACACCATCGCGTTACACCCTGACCCTCACCTCCGCACCATGTTTTCCTCGCTCCACAGGCGCCCCAAAGCCTGGTGCACTACCTTGGGGCCTGACCAGCCGAGCGGCCCACATAGACCCATTACTCGCCACACCTAGCCAGAACGGCTGAGCAACTACTAGGAGCGGGGCCTGCCTTGCGCGATGCTGGGATGTCCCGCACTCCAGTCCACAGTCGCTGGCAACGGGAGGGCATCGGGTGGTTGGGACAGTGAGAACAAAGCCCGGTGGGCGTGTGATCACTTACGAGGCATGGGGTGATCCCGGCGCCCATCCGGTATTCCTGCTGCACGGAACACCCGGAAGTCGACTGGGCCCCCGGCCCCGCACGTTCGATCTCCACAAACTGGGTGTCCGACTCATCGCCTACGACCGCCCGGGGTACGGCGGCTCGGACCGCCACCCGCACCGGAGGATCCTCGATGCCGCCGAGGACGTGGCCGTCATCGCGGGACACCTGAAACTGGACCGCTACTCGGTCGTGGGCAGATCGGGCGGCGCGCCGCACGCCCTGGCCTGCGCCGCGCAGAACATCGACAGCAAGGTGGCGAGCGTCGCCGCGTTGGTCTCATTGGCGCCACCGGATGTCGACGACCCGGAATTCGACTGGTTCAGCGGCATGTCGGAGTCCAATGTATCCACCTATCGCCTGCTCGACCCCTTCTCGCTGGACCCCACCGCTCTGGGCGAGCTTCTTGCCCGCAACGCCGAGATGATCCGGCAGGATCCTCGGCTCTTCCTCCAGTCCCTCCACGTGGAGATGCCGGACGTGGACAGAGTGATCGTCGAGGATGCGGGGATCCGCAAGCTTCTCCTCATCAACTACTACTCGGCAGTGGACCGGACCGAGCAGGGCGAGGGCGGGGCGGTGGATCAACTGCCCCCGATGGGCTGGGTGGACGACCTGGTCGCCTTCCGTTCCTCCTGGGGATTCAAGCTGGACGAGATAGAGGGCGACATCCCGGTACTGCTCTGGCACGGGGAACACGACGTCTTCGCGCCCATGGCGCACTTCGAGTGGCTGGCCAGGAAGATGCCCAAGGCCCAAGCCGTGGTCCAGCCCTCCGCCGCCCACTTCGCGGCACTGAACGCCCTGCCCCGCGTGCTCGCCTGGGTTCGCGACAAGGCCCGTTGACCGCTCCGGCACCCGCCGCTCCGGTACCCGCCGCGCGGGTACCGGTCGGCCGGTCTGCCGCCTAGATCGGGTGCGGCTCCAGGTCCAGACAGCTCAGCCGCCACTCGTCGAGGGCCTGCACCCGGGGATGGTTCTTGCCGATGCGCTGGCTGAGGGCGGCCAGCGCATCCTTGTGCTTGGTGTCCGCCTCCTGCGCCCCACCGAGTTCCCTGAGGATGATGGCGAGATTGCCGACGCAGGTCAGCGTCGACGGGTGCGAGCGCCCCAGCGCCTCCTTGAGCAGGTCATAGGCCTCGATGCACTCCTTGCGGGCCTCCTCCCAGCGACCCAACGCCCCTTCGGCCGCCGCCAGATTCGCCCGGCAGATCAGCACATAAGGGTGGTGCTCACCGTTGAGCTCGCTGAACCTCTTCCTGGCCTCGTCCAAGAACTGCCACGCATCGGCCGCCTCCGAGGGGCCGGCCGCCCTGTCGCCCAGCAGCAGAACCGCGTAGTTCACGGCGCAAGCCAACGTCAGGGAGTGGCCGTCACCCAGGGTTGTCCGCAGGTCGTCGAGGACCCTGCGGATCAGGTTCAGCGCTTCCGCACCCCGCCCCAGAGCAGCCATGTCGCCTGCCAGGCTCATCTCCAGAAGCAGGCGTTCCGAGGACGGTCCTTTCTCGCCGTCCGGTGTCCGTCTCAGGACGAGTTGCACGAGTTCCTCGGCCTCGGCGGGCCGGCCCGCGCGCCGCAGCGAGCCCGCCAGGCCCTTGGCCGTGTTGAGCACGGTCGGCGAGCCCTCGGTGAGGCGGGGATTGCGCAGGCAGCGTTCATAGGCCCGCTTCAGCAGCGTGACCGACTCTTCGTACTCGCCGCAGTCACGGAGGTCGCGTCCGAGGTTGACCGCGGTCTCGATGGTGAGGGGGTGGTCCTGCCCCTGGATCTCCTCCCGCAGTTCGAACGTCTTGCGGTCGAGCTCCAGGGCCTTCTGGTAGTCGCCGGACAGCCTCTGCGCGACAGCGAGGTTGTTGGCCGCGCTGAGAGTGCGCGGATGGTCTTCACCGAAGATGAGTTCGTACTTCTCGTACGTCTTCTCGTCGTAGCTCAGAGCCGCCGAGAGGCGCCCCAGCCCTCTCAGGTCCGCGGCGATGCTGCTCGTCGTCATCAGGATGTGCTGGTCGTCCTTGTCCGCCAGCACAGCCAGCTGTCGCTCCAGCACCTCCTGGTCCAGGGACAGCGACTCCTCGTACCGGCCCTGGGTCCGCAGGACGTTGGCGATCTGGAAGCGCATGTGCAGGGTCCAGCGGTCGTCCGGGGAGCCATGGGCCGTCCAGTCCGCCACGCGCTTCTCGCAGTAGTCCAGAGCCTGGGCCAACTCGCCCCGGCGGCGCAGTTGCCGCACGCGGTCCACGAAGAGTTCCCTGATGCCCTCGTCGGTCGCGGCCTCGGCCCAGGGCGTGCCGAGGTGCGGCCAGATGATCCGATAGCTCTCCCAGGTGTTGGGGTCCTCCGGGTCGTCCTTGCCCGGACGCGCCGCGATCAGCGAGCGGTACACCACGTCGCGGGCCGCTTGGCGCTCCTCCTCCGTCATCCGGTCACGCATGGCCTGCTGCATCATCCGGTGCACGGTAAGGGCACGGGCCTTACGGTCCACGGTGACCAGTGAGAACCGACTCAGCTCCCGATAGGCGCGCGACACTGTCCGGGCTCCGCCCAGGGTCCCCGAGACCGCGAAGCCCTCCAGCAGATCCATCGAGATGGGCTCGGGGCTGTAGTACGAACAGATCTCCAGCAGCTTCACGGCCGGCGGGAACTTCTCCCTCAGCTGGCCGAGGGCGAACTCCCACGTACTGCCGCTGACCTTGGTGACCTCGCCCGCCTTGCCCGCGCCGAGACCACCCGCCTGTGCGCCGGTGGCCTGGGGCTGGAGCTGCTTGATGTAGGTACGGGCGTCGACGTCGCTCTGGGCGATACCCGCGGCGGCTCGCTCGATCGCGATCGGCAGGTCCCCCAGGATCTCCGCGATCTGGTTGGCCTCCGTCCGACCCAGGTCCGGCAGTCGACTGCTCAGGTGGGTGATGCTCTCCTCCCGCGCGAACACCGGCACATCGACGGTGTCCACGAAATGCCCCCAGCCCTCGGAGCGCTGGCTGGTGATCAGGATGTGACCGCTGCGGCGGCCCGCCAGCATGTACTCCGGGAGTCTGCTCGCCTCGGTGACGTTGTCCAGGATGATCAGCCAGCTGTCGTGGGGTTCACCTCGTTCGAGCGCGTCGTGCACCACCCTGGCCGTGTCGGTCGGATTCGTGCGCTCCGGCAGCTTCAGCTCGCCGGCCATGGCGGCGTACTGCTCCGGGACCAGCATGTGCTGCTCGGCCTGGATGTACCAGACGACGTCGTAGTCACTCTTGTAGCGGTGGGCGAACTCCTGAGCGAGCAGGGTTTTTCCCACCCCGCCCATGCCCTTCAGTACGAGCGCCCGGTTGCCTTCCTGCCAGAGCCGCTCACGGATGTTCTCCAGCAACTCGGTGCGGCCGGTGAAGGAGGTCGTACGCAAGGAGAGGTTCCACACCGGGGGCTCGGAACCCGGGTAGCGGGGCAACTTCGGCTCGTCCCCGTCGAAGGTGCTGTCCGACAACGACTCAGGAGTGCGGCCGAAACCATGCAGCAGTGCCTGTCGGCCGGCCTCGCCGGTGCCGCAGCGGGTCAGGTCCACGAGTTGGTCGGTGAAGGGTCGGCCCCTTTCCACGCGTTCGACCTTCATCGTGATCGACTGGTGCACGTCGCGCAGGTCGCCTGACGCGTAGACCGCCTCCGAGGTCGTACGGAAGCGGGCGGACCTGATGTAGGCCTCGGAGTAGACGATCAAGGTGTGCGAGGCTGCCTCGACGCCGCGTTCGATCTCCTCCCTGAGGGGTGCGCCCTCGACCGTGCCCTCCTGCGCCATGTGGACCTTGTACCCCTCCTTCCCCAGTACGGCGCCGGCCCAGTTGGCCCAGGCGCTGTCCTGGGGGACGAAGCTGATGTACACGTCCGAGATACGGGGCGGGCGGTGCCTGGTGTAGCGGTCAAGGGTCTCGCGGCGCAGGTTGTCCTCGATGCGCGGCATGGAGGACACCTGGCCCTCCGTGACGACCTCGGTGAGTCTCTCGTACGCGGCGAGCAGGCTCGTGGGGTTGCCGGACGGTTCACGGAAGGGTGCCAGCGTCTCCTCGTACGAGTAGATGGGGCGGTAGGGGATCTCCACCCTGCCCCAGTACTCGTCCGGGTCCCGGTCGCCGATGTGTTTGCGGAGGATGCGATCGAAGCGGTACTGGAACTGCCCGCGGGCCGCTTCCAGCCGATCCGCCTCGGCGTTCTCCACCCGCATCGGCACGGGCAGGATCCGGATGCCCCGATTGCCGTACATCTCCTCGATGCGCTCCGCCACCCCGACCGCGCCCTCGATGCTCTGGGTGCTCGGGGTGAAACACGTGACCAGGATGTGCGGCAGGCTCACCGTACAGATGTCGGAGATGTCGTTGAGGCCGGTACGGCTGTCGATGAGGATGTAGTCGTAGTTCTCGACGAACTCGAGCTTGAGAGCCTCCAGGAACCTGGTGGCCAGCGGCCCTTCCATGAAGGGTTTCCAGTCGAACTGGGAGAACGCCGACAGATACCCCTTGTGCCCCTTGCTCTTCTTCGTGGCCGGAAGGTAGTCGAGCGAACCGCCGGCGGGGAAACGCCAGGCCACCGGGATGATGCAGCTGTTGAGCGGAATCGCATCGAACCAGAGCTCACCGACGGTCCCTGGGGAGCCGGTGTCGTGTTCCTGACCACGTGCCAGCTCCGCCTCGTCCTGCTCACGCATCAGCTGGGTCGAGCGACTGACGAGATCGAGGACGCCGGGCGTCTTGCGCAGCTTGCCCTCGTCCAGGAAAGGGTGCAGGAAGCGGTCCAGACCCGGTGCGTCGAGGTCCCAGTCGACGACGAGGACGCGCTGCCCGGAAGAGGCCAGGATCCAGGCCGTGTTGGCCAGGGCCATCGTCCGTCCCGTACCGCCCTTGTACGAGTAGAACGTGATGATCCTGCCCGCGTCCTCGCCGGTCATGACGTGCCCTCCACGCGACTTCCGTTGCCTGCTTCCCCGTTGCCCGGTCCGGTGCCGGACCGTCGAGGCAGATCCGCACCGGAGTCCGGGAGATCCCGAACGCCACCGCCACTCTGGGACAATTGCGAATGAATGTACCGCAAGTATCCGATCTTGGTTGACTCGGCCAGCTCACTGAACCAGCGGGTGAAGGCATCCGCACTGTCCAATCCCTGGACCGCCGCACGCTCACCCTCCCGCCCCTCGTTCAAGAAGCGGGGGAAACAGCTCGTGAGCAGTCCTCGCAGCCGATCGGACTGCTCCTTGGTCTGCGGATCGTCCGCGGCAAGGGTACTGATCACCGCCGTCCACGGACGACGCGCGGTGTCGAACTTCCGTGCCTGCATTGCCATTTCACGATTCTCGAGCGCCCACGGGTCCACAACGAGTACCCAGGGGGCGTCCGGCACCGCCGCGCTCTTCAGCTCCTCCTGCGCCTTGTGGAAGGGCTCTACCGTCGGATGGAACCCGAGATTGCGGGCGAGCGCCTCCAGCTGTTCGACCAGGGGGTCCGCCACCGGCCCGTACGGCCGCCAATCCTCGACCCGCAAGCCGTACCGCAGGCTGTCCCGCCCCACCGGCAACTGATCCTCGGTCGGGGCCAGCACGGTGATGCGCAGCGGAGAGGCGAAAGGAACGGCGAACGCGTCGTCCAACTCCGCCAGCAGACGCGGATCGCGTTGCGGATGAGGCGGCTGCGACACAGGGGGTGGGGCGCTGACCGTGGACCGCACGATGCGCCGGGCGAGCCAGTCGACCACTTCGGAGACCTGGGATCCCACCAGATCGGCCGCCGACCGCTCCTCCGCGGACCGGGGTGCGGACCGCAGGTCGTTCCACTGGTCGAGTAACTGGTGCAGCCCCATGTCGCCATAGTCCTCCATGGCCGCGCCATGCCCTTCGGGGACCTCGGGCAGCGACCCGTGCACCGCCCGAGGCAGAGACGTGGGCGGGTAGGGCGTCCACAACACCGGGACGATCTTCGCCGGGGAGCTCCTCAGGGCCCCTTGGGTGACGGCGGTCCACTGTCGTCCGCACCGGGAGTTGCTGAAGTATCTCCGCGAGTACAGCGGAACGAAGACCTCGCAGTCCATCAGCGCTTCGATCGTCTTCTCCTCGGAAGTCCCCGGACGCTCGATGAAACCCACCGACCTGCGCCCGCGACCGTCATGGCGTTCCACTTCCGCGAGGAGGCGGTCGAAGAACTGAAAGACAAGCCGGTTGGGGTCCTGCGCGGTTTCCCGGCGTCGGGGAAACGGAACCCGCGCGTAGCTCACGAAGAACTTGGGCATCCTACCGTTCCCCCTCGAGATCGAAGACGTTCCGGAGGTCTTTGAAAAGCTCCACGTCACATGGCTCGAGGTTGGTCTGCTGAGCCACTTTGACAATCATCTGGGCGAGCGCCCACACCGATTTGCGGTAGGTGGCGTACTTGCTCGACAGTTTCAGTCCGTACAGGCCGGACCGGAGATAGTCGTCACCGAGGTCGGGGTGGGTGTACTGCACCTTCGCCACCACAGGGTGCAGTCTGAAGTGCTCGGGACCGACCCACAGGACCGGGACGATCGCGTTTCCGGTGAAGGGCCGGGTGCGGAGTTGTTCCTCCTGCCGCCGCGCGAAGGCGTCCCATTCCTTTCCGCACCATTCCCTGGTGAAGTAGCGCTGATTGTAGATCGGAACGAAGACCCGGCACGTGGCCAGAGCATGCATGAGCCGTTTTTCCCAGTCGGCGCCCACCCCCATGCGCCGGTCGAGGAATCCCGGCTGTTCCAGCCCATCGTGGTCCGTCAACTGCATGATGTGGCTGCATAACTGGGCATGGAATTCTTCGAGCGCTTTGTCCGACGGATCTTCCTTCTTCCGTTTCGCCCCCGTCAGTGGCGTCCGCGCATAGCTCATGAAGAACACATACGGATCTGTCGAGACCGCCGACTGGGTCGGCGCCTGAGAATCCGGCTGAATCATGGGCTCGCCTTTCCTCTCCCCCGCCGTCGCCCACTTCGGACCGAGTGGCCCTGAGCATCGCAGTTGGACCTCCTCCAGGACCCATTGGAACGCGACATCCACTGCCGGTGCCAGGGGTCGACCGGCGCCAGTTGCGCCGGAAGCCGGTACGGGGAACGGGAGTTGATGGTCCATTACACCGTGACCGGACCCGTTTCGGCCACTCCCCCCAGTGCTTCCGCCTTTGCCCGCAGGACACGGGCGAAGCGGTGCCCGAGCGCGGTCAGGGAGCCGGTTCCAGCCATGATGTCCAGTGCGTCGAGGACGGCCCGGCGCCATTTCTCGGCCTCGGCGGGTGGTCGCCCGGCGGCCGCGGGCCGCGCCGCGGTGGCGCCTCGCCGGGACCGGGCGCGCCAGATGTCGGCGACGGCCAGATGGGCGTAGGCACCCTGGATGACCGCGTCGAGCGGCCGGGGATCGGGGCGCCACCCGACCTCGTGGCGGCGTACGTCGGTTCCGTCGACGAGGTCGAACATGTCGAGCATCGCGCCCAGTTTGACGTGCTGGTACTCGTGGACGAGGAGGAGCGCGAGGTCGTCGGCGGAGCGGGGCAGGGCGATGCCGACCGCGCCGAACGCGTGACGGGAGGTGGCGCTCACGTCGGCGCCGGACGAGGAGGCGGCGAGCGGGGTCACGGTGACCAGTCCGGCCGCGATGGCGTCCGCGTAGCCGGGGTACTCACTCCGGATCAGCCGCCAGGCCTCCCTGAACATGTCCTGCCAGGATCGGAATTCGGACTCCGGGAGCCGGGGCCGGGGCCGGTATCCGTAGCAGCCGCGGGACGGGTCGATGTCGTCGAACGCCACTTCCAGGCCATCGGCGGACAGGCGCCGCAGGCTCTGCCAGATCATGCCGTCGGGCGGTTGTTCCCGGTCCAGCCGCCGCCCCTCGACCGTGATCGCCTCGCCGGAGACAGTGAGGGTCACCTCGGGCAGCACCTGGCAGGGGCTGCCCGCGCGCAGCAGCAGTCGTCCCAGCCCCGGCAGGTGGATCCCCGTTCCCTCGGGGCCGCGCCGGAACGGTACCGGCAGTGACAGTTGCCCGCCGGTCCGGGCGACCGCCGACAGGGCAGCCTCGGCCGGGTGGCCCTCGGCCCGCTGCACCGACTGCCCGCACGCCAGTGCCCACACGCGTAGATACGGGTCGGCGAGCAGCACCTCCAGGGCGGCCGGGGGCAGGGACCGGATCGCCTCCCACCCGCGGGCCGACGTGGCGGCGCCCGCCCCCGCACCGTCCGCCCGGTGGGCAGCGGCCAGCAGTGCGCGCCGCTGGCTGCTCTGAGCCGAGGCCAGGGAACGGATGGCCGCCGAACTGCCGTAGCCGGCGGACAGTTCGTCGAAGTGGGTCCAGGACAGTCCGTGCCAACCGTGGCGGACGCCGGTGGAGCTCCTTTCCGCAGCCTGGACGTACTCGATGAGTTTCAGCAGGTCGGCGCAGTACACGGACGGGTTGTCGAAGCCGTTCGACGTGCGGTGACGGTGTCCGTACAGCCCGCCACCGCAGACCGCGACCACGGGGCAGGCCCGGCACTGCGCGCTGAGGCCGGGCAGCCCTGTGCGGCGGGCTTGGATGCCCTCGTGCTGGGCGGCCTCTTCCAGACGGTTGGCGGTGATGTGCAGGTCGGTGTCGGGGGCGCCGGGATAGGCGGTCTTCAGCCAGTCGGCCTGTTCGATGGCGCCATCGGTCTCGACCACCAGCAGGTCCGAACTACCGAGGCCGAGTGCCTCCGTGAGGCTGCCCCGGCCGTGGGTCAGTCTGCTGATCGACTCGAAGATGCGGATGCGCATCGGCATGCCGTCCGCGGTCCACTGCTTGTGCACGGCGATCAGCCAGTCCGCGTAGTCGGTCTCGCCCCTGGGGCGGGGCGGCGGGTACTCCCAGGTGGCGTGCGGCAGCAGGAAGTCGACGCCGGGCGGGGACAGCTCGGCGAGCGCCCGGTACACCTCCACCGGGTCGTTCTCCACGTCGACCGTGCACAGCAGGCCGCCGAAGGCTCGGCGATGGGCGGGGAGGTTCATCAGGCGCACCGCCCGCACCGCCGCCCGGTAGGAGCCGGAGCCGTCAGGCCGGATCCGGTGCCGGTCGTTGGACGTCTCGTCCCCGTCGAGTGAGATGCTGGTGACGATGGATTCCTCGGCGAGCATCGCGCAGAACGCGTTGTCCAGCCGGAGCCCGTTGGTCTGCATGCGAAGGTCGAGTTCGGCCACACCGTGCAGCGCGGAGCGCAGCACGCGGGCGAAGCCACGCAGTCGGTCCCGCCCGGCGAGCAACGGCTCACCCCCGTGCAGGACCACGTGGACACGGGGGAGACGGTGTGCGGCGGCGTGCTCGGCGATCCGGGCGGCCGCGCGGGCGAAGGTCTCCTCCGACATGGTCACGGGACGCCCACGCCAGCTCTGGTCGGCATGCTTGTAGACATAACAGTGGTCACAGTCCAGGTCACAGCGACTGTGAACCTTGATCACGAACTGGCGGAAGGGCCGCGCCACCGCGGTCACCAGTGCGTCCCCTCGGGTACCGGTCGAGCCGGTCAGAGCGACGACTGGAACGCGGCCACCGGTTCCCCGTTCCCCGCGAGCATCCTTGCCAGAGCCGACTGCTGGGCGGACTCAGGCACCTCGTCCAGCGAAGTGTCGTGCAAGTCCCTGACGACGCTCGCGGCGAAGGGCTGCTCGTAGCTGTCCATAGGCGTCTCCTCGGGCGTACGGCTCCGGGCGGCACACCTCATAGTGACGGCGTGGTAACCGAACAGCAAGGCGATCGCCAGCCAAGTCCGTGGCACAGAGCGCGAACGGCCGTGATCGTCAGGAAGCCTTTCCTGGCGGCTCCTCGACGCGGAGGAGCCGGCGGGGCAGGAAAGTCGTCCTGACGACACGGCCGTTGTCCGTCGTGGGGTTCCGCGGACGGGGCGGGTGTCGCGCCTACGCCGTCCCGTCCTTCGTCGAAGCCCCCGGCGCCGTCAGGTCCTTCTCCTCCGGGAGTTCGTCGACGTCGACTCCGCGGACCTGGGCCAGTTCGTGCTTGAGGGCCGCGAGTTCCGTGCCGCCCGCCATGTGGTTGGTGAGTTCCTCCAGGGTGACCTGGTCGCGGGCGGCGGAGAGTTCCATCGTGCCGAGGCGCAGGACGCTGAAGTGGTCGCCGACCATGTACGCGTGGTGGGGGTTGTGGGTGATGAAGATGACGCCGAGGCCGCGGTCGCGGGCGGCGGCGATGTACTTCAGGACCACACCGGACTGCTTGACGCCGAGGGCGGCGGTGGGTTCGTCGAGGATGAGGACGCGCGCTCCGAAGTACACGGCGCGGGCGATCGCCACGCACTGGCGCTGGCCGCCGGAGAGGGTGCCGATGGGCTGCTCCAGGTCGTCCAGGACGATGCCCATGTTGCGCAGTTCGGCGTCCGCGGTCTGCTTCATCTTCTCGATGTCGAGGCGGCGGATCGGCCAGGGGCCCTTCGTCATCTCCGAGCCGAGGAAGAAGTTCCGCCAGACCGGCATCAGGGGGACCGTGGCCAGGTCCTGGTAGACCGTGGCGATGCCGGCGTCCAGGGCCTCGCGCGGGGTGGTGAAGCGGACCGGGGTGCCGTCGACCAGGAACTCGCCCTCGGTGTGCTGGTGCAGACCCGAAATGATCTTGATCAGGGTGGACTTGCCTGCGCCGTTGTCGCCCAGGACGCAGGTGACCTTGCCGGGGTGCACGGTCAGGTCCACGCCGTGCAGGGCACGGACGTTGCCGTACGCCTTGCCCGCGCCGCGCAGTTCCACCACCGGCGTGTCGGTGGCGGGGGTCGCGGCGGACGGGGCCGCGGTCGTGTTCGTGGGTGTCATGGGGTGGTTCACCTCCGGGTCGCCTGGCGGCGGACCCACAAGTTGACGAGGGCGGCGATCAGGAGCATCACGCCGAGGAAGGCCTTGAACCAGTCGGGGTTCCAGTTGGCGTAGACGATGCCCTGGTTGACCATGCCGAAGATGAAGGCGCCGATGACCGGGCCGATCGCCGAGCCGTAGCCGCCGGTCAGCAGGCAGCCGCCGATCACCGCCGCGATGATGTACAGGAACTCGTTGCCCACGCCCTCGTTGGACTGCACCGTGTTGAACGAGAACAGCAGGTGCATGCCCACGAACCAGGCCCCGGCGCCCACGCCCATGAAGAGGGCCACCTTGGTGAAGTTCACGGGCACGCCGACGGCCCGCGCACTGTCCTGGCTGCCGCCGACCGCGAAGATCCAGTTGCCGAATTTGGTGCGCAGCAGCAGCCACGTCGCGATCGCCGCGAACGCCAGCCAGTAGAAGATCGTGATCTTGAAGTCGACGCCGCCGATGGTCACCTCGGAGGCGAAGATGCTCTTGGCCTGGTCGAAGCCGTCCATGTCGGCGATCGAGTCGGACGCCACATTGCCGGTGAAGATCTTCGTCACGGCCAGGTTGGAGCCCTGGAGGATCAGGAAGGAACCCAGCGTCACCAGGAAGCTCGGCAGGCCCGTCCTGATCAGCAGCCAGCCGTTGAACGCGCCCACCGCCACCGACACGACCAGCGCGACGATCACGCCCGTCCACACGTTCACCGTCAGCTGGAAGCTGAGGATCGCCGCGGTCAGGGCGGAGGTGGTGACCGCGACACCGGCGGACAGGTCGAACTCCCCGCCGATCATCAGCAACGCCACCGGCAGCGCCATGATGCCCATGACGGACGCCTGGTAGAGCACCGTCGCCAGCGAGCCGGCCTCACGGAAGGAGGGGGCCACGGCGAAGAAGAAGACGTACACACCGATCGCGGCGATCAGCGCGCCCACCTCGGGGCGGGCCAACAGGCGTCGGCCCAGGGAACGTTCGACGGTACGGCCGTCCTTCTGGGCGGCCGGCGGAGCCGGCGGCGAGGGGGAGCTCGCCGCCGGTGCCGTTGCTTGGGACATTCAGATCACCGGGTGCCCTTCGCGGCGAACTTGGCGATCGTGTCGACGTTGTCCTTGTCCACGAAGGCCGGGCCCGTCAGGACCGGCGCCTCGCCGCCGCCGCTGTAGTTGCCGTTGTTCTTGTAGAGCCACAGGGAGTCGACCGCCAGGTAGCCCTGGAGGTAGGGCTGCTGGTCGACGGCGAACTCGATGTCGCCCGCCTTGATGGCGTCCGTCAGCTCCTTGTTCAGGTCGAACGTGGCGACCTTGGCCTTGCTGCCCGCGTCGTCGACCGACTGCACGGAGGTCAGGGCGATGGGCGCGCCGAGCGTGACGACCTCGTCGATCGAGGAGTCCTGCTTGAGCTTGGCCGTGATGGTGGACTTCACCGAGGGCATGTCCGTGCCGTTGACGTAGAGGTTCTCGGTCTTGCCCTTGAAGGTCTTCTTCACACCGGCGCAGCGGGCCTCGAGGGAGACGTTGCCCTGCTCGTGGATCACGCAGACCGCGTGCTTGGCACCGGTCTCGTTGAGCTTCTTGCCGAAGGCCTCGCCGGAGACGGTCTCGTCCTGCCCGAAGAAGGAGAGCAGGCCCTGCTCCTTCCACACGTCCATGCCGGAGTTCAGGCCGACGACGGGGATGCCCGCCTTCTCCGCCTTGGCGATGACGTCCTTCATCGCGTCGGGCTTGGCGAGGGTGACGGCGATGCCGTCGACCTTCTGGTCGATCGCGTTCTGGACGAGGTTGGCCTGGTTCGCGGCGTTCGGGTCGTTCGAGTAGACCAGCTTGACGTTGTCCTTGTCGGCGGCCGTCTGGGCGCCCTTGCGGACGATGTCCCAGAAGGTGTCGCCCTGCCCGGCGTGGGTCACCAGCGCCACGGTCATCTGCGGCGTGTTGGCCTTGCCCGCGGAGGCGTTCGCCCCGCCCTCCTCGGCCTCCTTGCCGCCGGAGCTGCTGGAGCATCCGGCTATGAACATCGCGGAGGCCGCGGCCATGGCGAAAAAGGGAGCCACTCGGCGTGAGCGGGGCTGAAACGTGCGGTCCATCTTTCCTGCACCTCACTGTGCGACAGGGGGAAAGGGAACGGGACAGCGTCGGGCGGTGTGCCCGCGCGGGCCCGGACCTGAAGTCCGGATCATTGTGCCGGTAGGCCGGCTGCGCTGTTTCGTTGGGACGGGATCAAACCCCTGGTACACCCAGCTGTCAAGACTTTGTTAAGACATCATTTCACGAGCAGGTCCGAATGTCAGTACAAACTCTTGACAGCGGCTCTCTCGGGGCCCTACACCTGGGATACCTCCGGCCCCCGTGTGCGCGCTTCCCGGGCGCTCCCCGGGTCTCCGGTCGGCCCGCATCCCCCCACCCGAGGAGCGACGCGCATGCCCGAGTCCGCCGAGTCCTTCGATCTCATCACCATGGGGCGCATCGGAGTGGATCTGTATCCGCTGCAGACCGGTGTGCCGCTCGCCCGCGTCGAGACCTTCGGCAAGTTCCTCGGCGGGTCCGCCGCCAACGTCGCCGTGGCCGCGGCCCGGCTCGGCAACGCCTCCGCCGTGATCACGCGGACGGGAGACGACCCCTTCGGCGTGTTCCTGCACGAAGCCCTCACGGAGTTCGGAGTCGACGACCGGTTCGTCACGCCCGTCGCCGCCCACCCCACGCCGATCACGTTCTGCGAGATCTTCCCGCCGGACGACTTCCCGCTCTACTTCTACCGGCGCCCCAAGGCCCCCGACCTGGAGATCCACACCGACGAGCTGGACTTCTTCGCCGTCCGCGCGGCCCGCGTCTTCTGGATCACCGGCACCGGACTGAGCGAGGAGCCCAGCCGCTCCGCCACCATCGCCGCGCTCAAGGCCCGCGACAAGGCCGGCACCACCGTGTTCGACCTGGACTGGCGCCCCATGTTCTGGCAGGACCCCGAGACGGCCCGCCCGTACTACGCGGAGGCCCTGCGGCACTCCACGGTCGCCGTCGGCAACCTCGACGAGTGCGAGGTCGCCACCGGGGTCCGGGAACCCCGGGCCTGCGCGGAGGCGCTGCTGGAGGCGGGGGTGGAGCTGGCCGTCGTCAAGCAGGGCCCCAAGGGGGTGCTCGCCGTCCACCGCGACGGCACGGTCGCCGAGGTGCCGCCGGTGCCGGTCGAGGTCGTCAACGGGCTCGGCGCGGGCGACGCGTTCGGCGGTGCCCTCTGCCACGGGCTGCTGCGCGGCTGGGACCTGGAGCGGATCATGCGCTACGCCAACGCCGCGGGCGCCCTCGTCGCGTCCCGCCTCGCCTGCTCCTCGGCGATGCCGACGGTGGGGGAGGTGGAGGAGTTGCTGGGGACGGGGTGACGCCTCGGCCTCCGCCGGGTCGCTCCCGCTGGGGGGTTCGCCCCGCCGCGGGTGGGACAGCCGGTTCGTCGTCCGCCGGCGGGTGGGGGCTTGTCGCGCCCACGCGGCGGAGCCGCATGTGTCACCGCCCCGCGCCCCTGAAAAGCCACCGGGGCTGCGCCCCGTGCTTTTCAACGGCGCCTCGGGGATGAGGGCCGGGCCGCAGGCCCGTGCCTTCAGGGGCGCGGGGAACTGCGCGAGAAACCACAAGCCACCCGCACTCGCCGAACAAGCAGCGCCCCCCGAGCCATGAGGCGCCCGAGGGGGTCGAAGGGGCACCGCCCCTGGAACGGAGCCCGAGTTGACCCTCACCATCCCCGACCTGGTGTCCGTGCGCGCACGCCACCCCGAGGCCGTGGCCGAAGCCGCGGCGCGCCGTGTCCGCCGCCCGCTCATCGGCGACCGCGGCCGTCTGATGATCGTCGCCGCCGACCACCCCGCCCGCGGCGCCCTCGGTGTCGGCGGCCGCCCCCTCGCCATGGCCGACCGCGCCGATCTCCTCCAGCGACTCTGCACCGCGCTGTCGCGGCCCGGCGTGGACGGCGTGCTCGCCACCGCCGACATCCTGGAGGACCTGCTGCTCCTCGGCGTCCTGGAGAACAAGGTCGTCATGGGCTCCCTCAACCGCGGCGGGCTCGCCGGCGCGTCCTTCGAGATGGACGACCGCTTCACCGGCCACCGCCCGCAGGACATCGAGCGCCTCCGCTTCGACGCGGGCAAACTCCTGCTGCGCGTCGACTACGACGACCCCGGCTCCCTGCGGACCCTGCACTCGACCGCCCGCGCGGTCGACGACATGGCGGCGCGCCGACTGCCGCTGTTCGTCGAGCCGTTCATCTCGCGCCGCGTGGACGGCCGGGTCCGCAACGACCTGAGCGCCGAGGCCGTCACCCGCTCCATCGCCGTCGCGGCGGGCCTCGGCGGCACCTCCGCGTACACCTGGCTGAAGCTGCCCGTCACCGACGACGCCGACGCCATGGCCGAGGTCCTTGAGACCTCCACCCTGCCCGTCGTACTGCTCGGCGGCGAGGTGGGGAAGGATCAGGACGGCGCCTACGAGAAGTGGCGCAAGGCCCTGCGGCTGCCCACCGTGCAGGGCCTGGTCGTCGGTCGTTCCCTGCTCTACCCCGCCGAGGGCAGCGTGGAGACCGCGGTCGACACGGCGGTCGGGCTGCTCTGAGTCCCCCGCGGAAACACCGGACCGGCCCCC
>NZ_OLMK01000028.1 GCF_900290235.1 Streptomyces sp. MA5143a | reverse complement strand
ACCCACCCCCACACGGCAGGCGCCCACCCCGCCCCCGAAGGCGCCCCACCCACACCCCAGGGCACCCCACCCACACCCCAGGACGCCCCACCCACACCCGAACGAACCCGCCACCGCAACGACCGAGGCGCGGCCATCCTGGAGTTCGCCGGCTTCCTCCCCATCCTCCTCCTGGTGGCCATGGCAGCCATCCAACTCGGCCTCATCGGCTACGGCATCAGCCAGGCCGGCTCAGCCGCGAGGGCGGCGGCCCGCGCCGAGTCCCTCGGCAACGACGGCGTCGCAGCGGGCCAGGCCGCGGCAAGCGGCTGGCTCAACCCGGAGGTGAGCCCGGCCCAGGGCCCCGACACCACCACCGCCACAGTCGTCGTCACGGTCCCCTCCGTGATCCCCCTCTTCGACCCGGTCTCCCTCGAACGCACAGCGACGATGCCGAACGACGAGGACGAAGACTGACGAGAAGCCCCTACGCCACCCAAGCCACGCCACGCCACCTAAGCCACGCCACGCCACCCAAGCCACGCCACGCCACCCAAGCCACGCCACCCAAGCCACCCCACCCAAGCACCAGCCCCCCGAGAGGAGTTGACGAAGAGATGAGCCTGCGATCCCGTATCGCCGCCCCCGACGAGGGGGGAACCGGACGCGAGGACGGACACCTCGTGGCCGTCTACCGCGCCAAGCTCCTCGAAGAGATCGACCTCGCCGAGATGTCGGCCCTGACGGCGGCCGACCGCCGAGCCCGCCTGGAACGCGTCCTCGGCCACATCATCAGCCGGGAAGGCCCGGTCCTCTCCTCCGCGGAACGCTCCCAGCTGATCCGCAGAGTCGTCGACGAGGCCCTCGGCCTCGGCGTCCTGGAGCCGCTCCTCGCCGACGCCTCCGTCACCGAGATCATGGTCAACGGCCCCGACTCGATCTTCGTGGAGCGAGCCGGCCGCGTGGAACAGCTCCCGCTCCGCTTCGCCTCCACGGACCAGCTGATGCAGACGATCGAACGCATCGTCTCCACGGTCAACCGCCGCGTCGACGAGTCGAACCCCATGGTCGACGCCCGCCTCCCCACCGGCGAACGCGTCAACGTCATCATCCCCCCGCTCGCCCTGACCGGCCCGACCCTCACGATCCGCCGCTTCCCGAGGGCGTACACGCTCCCGGAGCTGATAGGCCTCGGTTCCCTCGACGAGCAGATGCTGATGCTGCTGGCCGCGTTCGTCCGCGCCCGCTTCAACGTGATCGTCAGCGGCGGTACCGGCACCGGCAAGACGACCCTCCTCAACGCGCTCTCGGGCCTGATCCCGCCCCGCGAGCGCATCATCACGATCGAGGACTCGGCCGAACTCCAGCTCCAGCAGGACCACGTCATCCGCCTGGAGTCGAGGCCGCCCAACATCGAGGGCAAGGGCCAGATCACCATCCGCGACCTGGTGCGCAACTCGCTCCGCATGCGCCCGGACCGCATCATCGTGGGTGAGGTCCGCGGCGGCGAGACCCTGGACATGCTCCAGGCGATGTCGACGGGCCACGACGGCTCGCTCGCCACGGTCCACGCCAACTCCGCCGAGGACGCGCTGATGCGGTTGCAGACCCTGGGCTCGATGTCCGAGGTCCTGATCCCCTTCGAGGCGCTCAAGGACCAGATCAACTCGGCGGTGGACGTCGTCGTCCAGCTGACCCGTTTCGCCGACGGCTCCCGCAGGATCACGGAGATCACGCTGCTCGTCTCGCACGGCCGTGAGCAGTTCCGCATCGCCACCGTCTCCCGCTTCGTCCCGGACCCCCTGGGCGCCGACCGAGTCGTCCACGGCCGCTTCGAGCACCTGCCGATCCCCCGCCCGGTCGCGGAGAAGCTGTACGTGGCGAACGAGCCGCTGCCCCCCGCGTACGGCGTGGCGGAGGCCATGGACGTACTCCACACGAGGCAGGCCATCGGATGACGAGCACTCGCCCCGCGGCCGGCACTCGCCCCACGGCCCGCACCGACCCCTCACCCCCACCCCGCCCCGAGACCCCAGTCAGGAGCGCCCGGTGAACAACGCCACCCTGCTGGCCCTCGGCGCCACCGTCCTGTGCGGCACCCTCGCCGTCGCCGGCGCGCACACCTACGCCTCGGGCCGCTCACAGCGCCAGGCGCTGGTCGACCGTCTCGCCGGCAGCCAGGGCGGCCCGCTCCGCACGGCGAGCGGCCGCGTACGACGGTTCACGGCCGTCGACCGCCGGCTGCGCCGCACCCGCCTCGGCCGGGCGATCCACCTTCGGCTGACCACGACGGGACTCGATCTGACGGCGGGCGAGTACGCCACGTACGTGGCGATGGTCGTGGTCGCCCTGTGGCTGATCGCCGCCGCGACGCTCGCCCCGTTCTTCGGCCCGATCGCCGGCGCGGTAGGCATCTGGGCCGCCGCGATCTTCCTCAACTGGCAGCGTCAGAAACGTATCGAGGCGTTCATCAACCAGCTTCCCGACGTGGCCCGCCTCCTGGCCAACGCCACGGCGGCCGGTCTCGCCCTGCGCACGGCGCTGGCGATGGCGGCGGAGGAGCTGGAGGCCCCGGCGGGGGAGGAGCTGGCGCGGGTCGCGGACCAGTTGGCGCTCGGCCGTTCCGTGGACGACGCGCTCGGTGAGCTCGCCGAACGCCTCCCGTCCCGTGAACTGGTCGTCCTCGTCACCACCCTCGTCCTGTCGAACAAGGCGGGCGGCACGGTCGTCAGTTCGCTCCGCAACCTCACCCAGACCCTGGAGGACCGCAAGGAGACCCGACGCGAGGTCCGCACGATGCTCTCGGAGGTCAACGCGACGGCGTTCACGGTCCCGTTCCTGGGCCTGGGCTCCCTCCTCCTGATCAACTCCTCGAACGAGGGCGCGCTGGCCCGCGTGACCGGCTCGCCCCTCGGTCAGATCCTGGTCCTGGTGTCGATCGGCCTGTACACCGTCGGTTTCTTCGTCATCCGCCGCCTCGGCAAGATCGAAGTCTGAGAAGGGAGCCGCGACCCGACATGACGACATCGATGCTCCCGCTCCTCCTCGCCCTGCTGATGGCCGTCGCCGTGGCGGGTGTCCTGCTCGGCATCCGGATGATCCGCGCCGACGCGAAACTCCCGAGCGACCTGGCCCTCGCCCTGGAGGTGGGCGCCACCCGTGTCTCCAGGACGGGGTCGGCGGTCGACCGGCTCGGTATGCGCTTCGCCCCGTTCGTGCTGCGTCTCATGGGCCCCCGCCGGGTCGAGGCGAAGCGCCGCCGTATCGACATGGCGGGCAACCCCGGAGGCCTCACCCTCAACCGTTACGCCGCCCGCCGGGCCGTGTACGGCTTCTTCGGCGCTTTCATGGGGCTGGTCTTCCTCACCAGCGACCGCCCCCTGTTCGCCGCCGGCACGTTCGCGTTCGGTTTCTTCGCCGCGGACGCCGCGATCTGGCAGGCGGTCCGGGAACGCAAGGACGTCATCGACCGCACGCTCCCCGACTTCCTGGACGTGCTCGCCGTGGTCGTCTCGGCGGGCCTCGGTTTCCGCCAGGCCCTGGACCGGGTCGCGGAGAATTACGAGGGTCCGTGGGCCGACGAACTCCGCATCACACTCCGCCAGATGGACATGGGCGTCAGTCGCCGCCAGGCGTTCGACGAGCTCCGCAAGCGCAACTCCTCCGAGCAGGTGGCGCAGTTCGTCTCGGCGTTGCAGCAGGGCGAGGAGCTGGGCAGCCCCATCGCGGAGACGTTGATCCAGCTGGCCGCCGACATGCGCCGCACGGACGCCCAGAACGCGCGGCGCAGGGCCGCGAGGACGATCCCCAAGGCGACACTGGTGACCCTGATCTTCATGCTCCCGGCGACGATGATCCTCATCGCGACGGGCATGTTCCTCGGTTCGGGTACGAACTTCGGCGAGATCCTGGGCCGCTGATGAGAATCCGCGGCCGGAACCTGCCCCCATCCACCCGCTGGATCGTCCCGGCGGCGGCCCGCCGACGCCGCCCGCCGACCGACCGCATCCAGGCCCCCTCCACCGCCCCCGTCACCGGCTACCTCCAGGACGACGCGGCACCCCCCGCGACCCTCCGCCTCCAGCTGAACGCCCTCCAGGCCCTCTCCCGCCAGACGATCGCCGTCCGCCTCACGATGCTGGCCATCGGCACCCCTTTCGCCATGGCCAACACCTCGGACGGCGCCCCCACCCGTGCCGTACTCATCGTCGCGGCCCTGGGCATCACCATCTCCTACGCCACCCTGAGGGACTGGGACCGCTTCGCCCCCCGCCTCCTCGCGCACCCCTCCCTGATGGCGCTGGACCTCCTCCTCGGCGCGGTCCTCCTCCTCACCGCGTCCCCGGTCTCGCCCCTCGCCTACGCCACGGTCTGCACGCCGCTCCTCTCCGGCCTGCTCTACGGCTGGCGCGGCGCCGGCCTCTTCACCGGACTCCAACTGGCCGTCCTGCTGACCGTCCACCGTGCCTGGGAGCACAGCCCGGGCGCGGGCGCGGGCACCCTCCTCATCGCCGGTTTCTGCGTCGCGGCAGGCATCATCGGCGTGACCCTCCGCAACCTGATGTTCCGCTTCGGTACGGCCACGCAGGCCCTCGCGGAGGCCACGTCCCGTCTCGCCGTGGCGGAGGCCGTCGAGTCGGAACGCGCCCGGCTGGCCCGCGAACTGCACGACTCGGTCGCCAAGACCCTGCACGGCCTGGCCCTCGCCGCGGACGCGCTGTCGACCTCCGCGGACCGCCCCGCCCCCGACCCGGCCGTACTGCGCCGACAGGCGACCCTCGTGGCCGCGGCGGCCCGCCGAGCCGCAGCCGAGTCCCGCGACCTCCTCACGGACCTACGCCGCCACACGGACCTGACGGAAACGGCACCCCCGGCGGACCTGAGGACCCAACTGACGGCGAGGACCCGAACCTTCACCACCCGCACCACCCTCCCCGCGCACCTGACCCACACGGGCCCGGAACCCCCGCCCCTCCCACCCGAGACCACCCACCACCTCCTGGCGATCGTCACCGAGGCACTGGAGAACACCCACCGCCACGCGCACGCGACGAGAGCGGACGTCACCCTGACGGTCACCGCGACCGCCCTCCGCCTCACGATCGAGGACGACGGAGTGGGCCTCCCGCCCGCACCCGCCCTGGCCGAGGCATCCGATTCCGGCCACTTCGGTCTCGTGGGCATGAGGGAACGAGCCGAACAGCTGGGAGCGCACCTCCACATCACCCCCGGCACACCGGGCACGAAGGTAACCCTGACCCTCCCGCTCCACGAGCCGCCCACCGACACCCACCGCCCCTCTCGAACCCCCCACCAGGAGTCCGCCCATGCATGACCGGGATCAGGAACTCCCCACCGAGCCCCGCTGCCGCGTACTGGTCGCCGACGACAACCCGGTCGTCCGCGCCGGCCTCGCCGCGCTCCTCGGCGCCCACCCGGACATCGAGGTGGTGGCCCAGGTGACGAACGGGGAGGAGGCGGTACGGGACGCCCGGCTGCACCGCCCCGACGTCGTGCTCCTCGACGTCCGCATGCCCGGCACGGACGGCCTCACGGCACTCCCCGAACTGGCCGCGCTGGCACCGGTGATGATGCTGACGTACAGCACGGAACCGGAGGTGGTGGCGGAGGCCGTACGCCGGGGCGCGTGCGGCTACCTGGTCCACGGCGACTTCACGGCGGAGGAACTGATGCGGGCGGTACGGCAGTTACGGGAGGGCCGCCCGACGATCTCCGCGTCCGTCTCCACGACGGTCGCGGATGTCTCAACTTCCCTCGGTGTTTCCTACAAACCTTCACACGAAAGTCATGACCGAGCTTCGCACCTGCAACCATATGTGCCACAGTCGTCGGAGACTCGCTCCACGTACGCGGAGCAACGAGGCGCACCGTCGCGCCACCGGGCCCCCGGCCCGCCCGACCAACCGTCATTCGGCCTGAGCGCAAGGGAGGTGGAGGTGATGGACCTCATCGCGTCCGGTATGAACAACCGTCAGATCGCCGCCGCCTGCTTCATCAGCGAGAAGACGGTCAAGAACCACATCAACCGCATCTTCGCGAAACTGCACACCACGACGCGCAGCGAAGCGATCGCCCACTGGCTCGGCACGGCCCACGGGGGGTGGACCCGATGACCCCGCCCACCCGCCCAAGTTGGGCCCCTGGACCCACCCCCCGTACGGGCCCTTTCACGTACGGTGATCCGAGAGACGTCCCCGTCGCGCGGGAGGGCAACCGCCATGAGCATCAAGCACCGCTTCACCACGTGGAAATCCACGGTCAAGTCCCGCATGCGAGGCAAGAACCGCGACGCGGGCGCGGGTTTCGTGGAGTACGCCGGCATCATGATCATCGTCGCGGGCATCTTCGTGATGGTCGACAGTCTCGGACTCGACGGTTTGATTTCTCAGGCGATCCTGAACGCGGTGAACGACGTCATTGGCGGCTGAGGGGCTCTCGGCTCCGGTTCGACGACCGAGGGTCCACCCTCCCCATCTACATATGGCTGACCGCGATTCTGCTCTTCGCGGCGTTGGCCTTCTTCGTGTTCGCGCAAGCAGCATCCGCTCGCGGTGGGGCCCAGTCTGCGGCGGACGCTGCGGCGTTGGCAGCGGCGCAGCAGGCGCGTGAAGACCTCTTGCTCGATTTCGGAGACGCGATCGAAGCCGGCGACGATGACTGGCTGGACTGGCTGGATCTCCTTGACGGCCTGCCCGCCGACGGCGCCACGGCTGCCGCCCAGGAACTGGCCGCCGCCAACGACTCAACGGTGCTGGGCGGCGCCCAGCCCACTGAGGCGGGGGGATTCCCCGGCTTTCGAGTCGAGGTCCAGACGGACTACACGGTCGGCGACTCGATCATCCCCGGCACCGAAAGCCGGCCTGCCACCGCTCAGGCGACTGCGGTCGTCCAACCCCGGTGTGACGTTGACGTGGAAGCGGACCCCGCCAAGCCCGTGACACTGGATTGCGACGGTCAGCCCGTGGATATCGACCCCGACAATTTCGATCCGGACGACCTTCCCGATGCGTCCGTGATGTTCTCTGTGCGTCTGGCTGAGTGAGAGGAAGTCGTGTCCATGAAGTTCCGGTACACCACTAGGGGCCGCGCTGCTCTGACCACGGTGACGATCGCCACCGGGCTGGTCCTTATGGTGGCCGGCTGCGGAGGGGGAGGAGGGGACGACAAATCGTCCGATTCGAAGTCGTCTTCGTCTCCGCCCGCCAAGGGCGACGACAGCCGTGACGACAAGGAGTCCGCAGCACCCTCCTCCGCTTCGGTGTTGGCCGAAGTGAAGGGCGAGAACGGGATAACGCTGGCCGTCACGTCCGCTCAGCGCGACAGCGGCGGCTTCGTCACAGTGCAAGGTACGGTCACGAACAACACCGGTGAGGCGTGGGTAGCCGCGAGCTGGCGTGGTGATGAGCGGGAGCTGGCCAAGAACGGAGCCTCCATCGCCGGTGCCAATCTCACCGATCAGGCTGGCAAGAAGAAGTACCTCGTCCTGCGTGATACGTCGGGCCGCTGCCTCTGCACCCAATTCACGGGCGGAGTGAACGAAGGCGAGACCGCGCAATGGTTCGCCCAATTCCCCGCACCCCCCGAAAACACCACCTCCGTGGACTTCCAAGTCGGCTCCATGCCCCCCGCCACCATCGAACTCTCCGAGGGCGAGTGACCATGGCCGCTCTCACCCCACGGGTCACCGCCGCCCTCGCGGTCGTGGTCGCGTTCGCTCTCGCCACCCCGGCGGCCCACGCCGACGACGACCCCAGCGAACCCCCGGGCACGGTCACCACCTCCCCACCCCCGGAGGTGGACGCGAACAGTCCGGGGCTGAAGCTGGCCGCCGGCGCGACGCTCGCGCCCGCCAAGGTGCTGGACATCAAGTCGGTCGTGGAGGACCTCGGCGGCGAGGAGCGCCGCGAGGACACCAACGAGAACGTGACGTTCGCGCTCCAGGCGGAGGTGCTCTTCCCCAAGGACAGCGCGAAGCTGAACCCGCAGGCCCGCTCCCGCATCGAGGCGATCGCGGCGGAGATCAAGGCGCAGAGCGCCACCAAGGTCCGCGTGTTCGGCTTCACCGACGACCTCGGCTCGTACGCCCACGGCCTGACCCTCTCCAAGAAGCGCGCCGAGGCGGTCCACGACATCCTGGCCGGCGACCTCGACGGCGACGTCACCTTCGAGGTACGCGGCTACAGCGAGGACTACCCCATCGCCGACAACTCCTCGGAGGAGGGCCGCAAGAAGAACCGCCGAGTGGAGGTCTCCTTCCCGAGGACCGCGTCGGGGACCGGCGACGGACAGAGCTGACCAGCGATCGGCCGCGGTCAAGACGGCGCAGTCGCTCAGACACCCACGACGCGGACCCTGTCGCCGCACAGCTTGTTCATGTCGTCCGCGTCCGATGTGACGATGATGCGGGGCCCGGGGTAGTCCAGAGCCGTGGCGGCAACGACGGAGTCGACCGCGTACTTGTGCCCGAAGAGGTTCGCGTTCCGGAGCAGGTCGATGGCACGCCAGGTGATCGCATCACTGACGGGCAGCACCTCCAGGCGGGACGTGTGCCAGCGGAGGCGGTCCATGCGCACTTTGGCGTGCCATGCCTCGATCAACGTGAGGTTGCTCAGGGCCACCAGGGTGTCCTTGGCCTGGGCCGTACGGATCAGCCCGGTGACCTGTGGATCGTTGGCCATGAACTTGCTCAGCCCCTCGCTGTCGAGAAGCAGAACGCCGTGACTCAACCGGCCTTGCGATCGGGCCATGCCGCGCCCTCGTCCCCCTCGATCGCCTCGGCCCGACGCTCATCGGCTGCCAGGGCCTCCGCCTCCTGAAAGATCTCCGCTGCCCAGTCCAGGACCTCGGGGGAGGGGCGGCCGATCTCGTCCTCCTTGGCCTGAAGGAGTTCCTCCAGCAGATCGCGCTGTATCTGCCGCTCCACGGCCGCGCTCACATAGGCGGAGAAGCCGCGCGCGCCGACGCGGGCCTTGACTGCCGCGATGCGCCCTGCGGGCATGGACACGCTGACCTTCTGCGCGGGCCCATCATCCTCGCGGTACTGCTCCGGAGTCTCCATGACGTCAGGCTACCAACATGGTGTCAAACGAAGTAGCAAACCGTTCGGAATCGCGATGAGGTCCTACTGCTCCGGGGTCGAGCCCGCCTCGGGCTCCGGCGGATACGCCACGAACGTGCCCTTGGCGGGCAGGGTGACGACGAGACCGCGTTCACGCAGTTCGCGGATGGCGCGGCGAGCAGTCAAGTAGGCCACCCCGTACTCGGTCCCGAGATCCCGCTCTCCGGGCAGACGAGCGCCCGGCCGCAGGTCACCGGAGGCGATCCGGGCGGCGATGTGGTCGGCCACCTGCATATACACGTAAGCGATCTTGCTCGGGTCGATCGGTGAACTGTTCGACTCTGCTGCCATGGTTGCCACCGTAAAACAGCCCTGAGCTGCATCAATGCGCAAGTAGCTACATACTGCTATGCACTGACATGCGTAGCAATGTAGGCTACGCAACATCAAACCCCGGCGGCCTGGCACGGCCCCGGGGCATGGTCAACGCTGACAAGGAGCGCCGACAATGCTGGACCTTACCGTCCGAGCCCTGGCCTGGATGCTGCGTATCTGGCTGCCGGACTCACGTGGTCGCCACCGCGCGGGATCCCCCGTCCCACCACCCGCCCCCGTAGCCCAGCCAGTCACTCGCCCCCATCCGCAACCATCAACGCTGCCCACTTACACCCTGGACGAACGAGTGCGTCGCCGTGCAACCCGTGGTCTGCGCGAACGGCGCCGCGCCCTCTACCTGGCGAGTCTCGGCCTCGACACGGAGCCGCCCGTGTCCCGTGAAGTCCGTGTTCCCGGAGCCCTCGTGGGGGCGACCCGATGACCGACACCAGGCACCACCCACCGCGCCGCCTCCCGATCCGCATGTGTGCCCGCTGCCAGCGCTTCACTCAGGACCCGGTCCTGGTGCACGAGCACCACGGGGCCACCGGCCCCGGTTTCAACGTCTACGCGTGCCAGGAATGCGCCCCGCACTACCCGCCCCCGGCGGATGAGCTGAACCCATCTGCCGACGCCCCCAGCTGACGCCCCGTCCCACCGCGCCCACGCCGGGAGCCGTCGCCCAGCTGGACTGGACGGCTCCCGGCGGAGGCGGCGCTCACCGGGCGCTACTCGTTGTGCAGCACCTTCGCGATGGTGAGCCGTGCCGCCGACCGCGCCGGGATCAGGGCGCCGAGGACGGCCATCGTGACGCCCGCCAGCATCAGCGCGGCCAGCTGGGGCAGGTGCCACACCTGTTTCGTGAACTCCGGGAACACGATCACGCCGACGTGGTCCACGACGAGCCGGTGCGCGACGACCCCCAACGGGATTCCCAGCAGCCCGCCGACCAGGCCGAGGGCCGCGACGGACGATATCGTCATTGTCATGACCTGGCGGGGGGTCATGCCGCTCGACTTGAGCATGCCCAGGTCGCGCCGCCGTTCGCGGATGTCGAGCAGGACCGTGTTGAAGACACCGAGCGAGGCGACCACGGTCAGCAGCACGGTGAACACCGACGAGAAGCCGACCACGGTCGCGGTGACGGTGTTGTCGGGTCGCAGTACCGAGGGGCGGAGAGCCGGGTCGGCGGCCCTGACCGCGTCGACGTACTTCCGGACGTCGGCGCCCTGGGTGAGGCGGACCGTGTACTCGGCGGCCTGGAACGAGGAGTCGAGGCGCCGCAGGGTCTGCCAGTTGGAGTCCAGCGCCTTGGCGTTGCCGTCCGAGAGCCGGCCCACGATCGTCACGGGGGTCTGCCTGCCGTTCAGGAGGACGGTGATCCGGTCGCCCACGGACAGCCCGTGCTGGTCGAGGAACGCCGGCCCGGCGGCGGCCTGTCCGGCACGGTCGGGCCAGTGCCCGTCGACGACATGGGGGGCGAGGTCCCGGGTGTCCCCGCGGTAGAAGTTGGCGTACACGGGTTCCGTGTGTCCGGCGAGGCTCACCCTGGTGAGCCCGCGGACGGTCACCCGGTCCGCGCCGGGCAGGGAGCGCAGCCGCTGCTCGGTCTGCCGGTCGGACAGGCGCCGGGCGGTGTCGCCCCCGGCGGTGGAACCCCCCGCCGCCTCCACGCGCACCCGGGTGGCCCCGTCGTCGTCGACGAAGGCGAGCAGGGTGCTGGTCAGACCGGTCGTCAGGGTGACGGTGGTGACGCCGAGGACGATGGCCGCCATGGTCAGCAGCGAGCGGCCCGGCCGCGCGAACGGCCGGCCAAGGCCCAGGCTGACGGCACGGGGCAGGCGCGTTCCGCCGAGCCGGCGCTGGACGCGCAGCCCTCGTCCGGTCCGTGGCGAACTTCCCGCGGTGATCGCCTGGGCGGCGGGAAGCCGGTGCGCGCGTACGGCGGGGATCAGGGCGGTGACGACGACGAGAGCCGGCATCCCCGCCAGGCACAGCACGGACGGCCACCAGCTGGTGCCGATCTCCGCGCCGCCCGTGTCGATGCCGGCGAAGGCCACCCGCAGGATGGGTCCCGTCGCCGCGTTCCCGATGAGGGTGCCGAGGACGCAGCCGATGACCGCGGGGACGGAGACCATCGTCAGATAGACCGCCATCACCTGGTTCGGGGTGAAGCCCAGCGCTTTGAGCACACCGATGTGCCGATGCCCGGAGACCACCGCCCCGCTGACGACATTCCCCACGATCAGCACGGAGATGAGCAGACCGAGCACGCCGAACAGCGTCATGAACGGCACATAGGCGTCCGCCTGCGCGGCGAAGGCCCGCTTGAGGGCGAGATAGGTCTGTGCGGTCACCAGTGAGTCGGCGGGCAGTCGGGCGGTGGCCGTGGTGAGGCCGGCCCGCAGCTCCCGCTCGGTCGAGGCGTCCGAGAAGCGGTACAACATCTGACGGGTGGCCGGGCGCAGCCGCTCCACCTGCTCGGGGGAGACCCAGCCCCCGGCGGTCTTGCTCATGCTGGTGGCGAAGCCGACGACGGTGAGGGCCGGACCTCCACGGGGCCTGAGTTCGGTGCCGAGCGAGTCCCGGCCGGGGGTGCCGGCGATCGGCCAGTTGATGACGATCTCACCGGGAGCGGTGGCCCAGCGGCCCTCCAGGAGGTGGACGCGGTCGACCGGTCCGTCCGGTTCGGCCCGGCCCACGACGGAGAGGGAACCGGCCGGCATCCACAGCCAGTCTTCGGGCATCTCGAGAACCGCCTGCCCGAAGGGCCCGGCCGCGGCCTCGACCCCCGGCCGGCGGGCCGTGGCCGCGAGCCGTGCGGACGACACCTTCGACGCGTCGAACGTCGCCACCGTGTGGGCCCCGCGCTGCTGCGCGAACGCGTTGTCGAAGGGGGCCGACGCCGCGGCGAGGAGCACCAGCCCGAGCAGGATCGTCGTGGTGGAGCACAGGACCACGAGCCCGATGACGAACGTCTGGAGCCTGCGGCGTTTCACGGCCGCCCGCGACGCCCTCCACACGGCGCTCATACGGTGGTCTCCACAGCGCTCTCGCGGGCCACCCGGCCGTCGGCGACCTCGATCAGCCTGCTGGCGCAGCGTGTGGCCAGGTGCGGGTCGTGCGTGACGATCAGCAGCGTCTGACCGATCTGGTTGAGGTCGATCAGCAGGTCCATGACCTGCTCGCCCGAGCGGCTGTCCAGCGCGCCCGTCGGCTCGTCGGCCAGCAGCAGGGCCGGACGGTTCATCAGCGCCCGGGCCACGGCGACGCGTTGACGCTCACCTCCGCTCAAGGCGGCCGGGTAGGTGTCCTTGCGGTCGGCGATGCCGAGTTCGTCGAGGAGTTCCAGCGCGCGGCGGCGCGCCTGCCGGGCGGACGTGCCGATCAACTGGGCCGCCAGCGCGACGTTGTCCAGCGCCGGCAGGTCGTCGATCAGATTGAAGAACTGGAAGATCATGCCGATGTGCCGCCGCCGGAACAGAGCCAGCCCGGTCTCGTTCAACGCCCCCAGATCCTGGCCGCGGACCTGAACGGTTCCCGACGTCGGGCGGTCCAGGCCCGCGACCATGTTGAGCAGCGTGGACTTGCCGCAGCCCGACGGCCCCATCACCGCCACCGCCTCCCCGGCGCGGATCTCCAGGCGGACGCCGTCCAGGGCCGTCGCGTCGCCGTACTCCTTGCGGACGTCGTCCAGCCGCACGACGGTTCGTGAGGGGTGGTTGTCCGGAACAGTTGTCATGGCACGAACCTAGAAGCGCCGGGGCGGGCATGACGTCCCTCGCCGGGTGTAACCGGCCGCGCGGGTCATCCTGGGGATGTAGGGATGTGGATCCACAGCATGAGGCGGCGGGATGGCCAGGCTGCCAAGCTTGTGCGGGTGGGGAGTTCGGGGTTGATCTGGCTGGTCGCGGTGTCGGCGGCGGCGTGCGCCGCGGTGGTCGTCCTGAGCGTGGCGCTCGTCCGGGCCCGGCGGCGGCATCGTGCGGCCGTCGAGGAGGGCGGTTGGCTGCTGGAGCGGGAACGGGAGAGCGCCGCGCGGACCGCGGTCGACGCCGAGCGGGCCAGGATCGCGGCCGAACTCCACGACATCGTCAGCCACAACGTGAGCCTCATGGTGGTGCAGGCCGGGGCCGCCCGCGAGGTGCTGGCCACCCTGCCCGGCGAGGCCGAGGCCGCGCTGACCGCGGTGGAGAGCGCCGGGCGGACCGCGATGACCGAGCTGAGGCACCTGCTCGGCCTGCTCGCCCCGGCGCAGGACGGGGACGACGAACCGTACGGCGGGGACCTGGCCCCCCAGCCGAGCCTGAGCCGGCTCAGCCCGTTGATCGACCGGATCGCCTTCGCCGGACTGCCCGTCGAGGTACGGATATCCGGCGATCCCCGCCCCCTGCCGACCGGGATCGACGTCACCGCCTACCGGATCATCCAGGAGGCACTGACCAACGCCCTCAAGCACGGCCACGGAGCGAAGGCCGAGGTGACGGTGCGGTACGCGGAGCACTGGCTGCGCGTCGAAGTCCTGAACAGCGGCCCGAGTGTCCTGTCGGGTGACGCCCCCGTGCCCCCCGTCCACCCACCCGCGGAGCAGACCCGGGGAGCGGGACGCGGGCTCATCGGTCTGCGGGAGCGCGTCGCCGTCTACGGCGGTCATCTGGACGCGCGGCGCCGCCTGGGCGGCGGGTACCGTGTCCGCGCCCGCATCCCACTGGACCGGCCATGACCACACCCACCGGCCCCGCCCCCCGCGTGGTGATCGCCGACGACCAGGAACTTGTCCGCACCGGCTTCCGCCTGATCCTGACCGCGCGCGGCATCAACGTGGTCGGCGAAGCCGCGGACGGCGCCGAAGCCGTCCGGACCGTGAGCCGACTGCGTCCCGATGTCGTCCTCATGGACATCCGCATGCCGCACATGGACGGCCTGGAAGCCGCCCGCCGCGTCCTCGCGCAGACCCCCGGCTGCCGAGTGATCATGCTGACCACCTTCGACCTCGACTCCTACGTCTACGCGGCCCTCGCCGCCGGTGCCAGCGGCTTCCTGCTCAAGGACGTCACCCCGGCCCATCTCGCCGCCGCGGTACGCCTGGTCGACACCGGCGACGCGCTGCTCGCGCCCTCGATCACCCGCCGCCTGGTGGAACGCTGGGCCTCCGGCGCCGGACGGACCGCTCCCGGACCCGCACACCCCGCCGTCCACCGTGATCTCACCCTCCTGACGCCGCGCGAACGGGAGGTGCTGACCCTCATGGGAAGAGGGCTGTCCAACGCCGAGCTGGCCCGGCACCTGACCCTGAGCGAGGCGACGGTGAAGACCCATGTGGCCCGGATCTTCGCCAAACTGACCCTCCGCGACCGGGCCCAGGCCGTGGTCCTCGCCTACGAGACCGGGCTCGTCGCCCCCGGCGAATCCGCCGACCCCGACCGCTGACCGCCGACGGCGTCTGCCGTTCAGCCCTCGCCAAATCCGGGCGACCGGTCCCTTCCCGCGCCATGCTCGTCCCAGGCCGACACCGAGAACCGCGGGAGCCCACACATGCGAAAGATCGTCCTGATGATGTCCCTGTCCCTCGACGGCTACATGGAGGGCCCGAACCGTGAGCTGGACTGGCAGCTCGTCGACGAGGAGCTGCACACCCACTTCAACGACGTCCTCAGGGACATGGGCGTCTTCCTGGACGGCCGGGTCTCCTACGAGCTGATGGCCGACTACTGGCCCACGGCCGACCGGGACCCCGACGCGCCCGCTCCCGTCGCGGACTTCGCCCGCATCTGGCGTGAGAAGCCGAAGCTCGTGTTCTCACGGACGCTGCACCGCGCCGAGTGGCACACCACGATCGTGCGGGACGTCGTCGTGGAGGACATCATGGCGCTGAAGGCGCAGGAGGGCGGCGACCTCGCCCTCGGCGGCGCCACCCTCGCCGCCGAGTTCATGCGGCACGACCTGATCGACGAGTACTGGCTCTACGTCCACCCGGTCATCCTCGGTCGGGGCAGGCCGCTGTTCTCCCAGGCCGAGGAGCGGCCGACGGCCGACCTGCGCCTGATCGAGACCCGCACCTTCGGCAACGGAGTAGTCCTGCTCCGCCACGGGAGGAACTAACCCGCATCCCCGCCCGACCGGGCCCCGCCACCGGACCGCGCCCCACGACCGTGCGGCTCCTCGTCCCCGTACGGCCTGTCCTGCGCGTACGCCCGCAGGGACCCCACCACCGTGTTGGTGACGGCGACCAGCGGCACCGCGACCACCGCGCCCCCGATGCCCGCGATCATCCCGCCCGCGGCGACCGACAGGACGACGGCGAGCGGGTGGACGCGCACAGCGCGGCCGAGGATGAACGGCTGGAGGATGTGCCCCTCGATCTGCTGGACCGCGAGGACCACGACGAGGGTCATGACGGCGGTGAAGACGCCCTGCGTCACCAGCGCCACGACCACGGCGAGGGCACCCGAGACGACCGCGCCGACCAGGGGGATGAAGGCGAACAGGAAGATGAACACGGCCAGCGGGACGGCCATCGGCACATCGAGGAAGTAGATGCCGAGGCCGATGAAGATGGCGTCGATCAGGGCCACTATCACCGTGCCGCGCACATACGCGGTCAACGTCCGCCAGGCACGCGGCCCGGCCGCGGAGACTCCGGGGCGGGCCGCCGCCGGGACCAGCTTCAGGGACCACTGCCAGATCCGCTTGCCGTCGTAGAGCAGGAACAGCGTGGAGAAGATCGTCAGGAGGATGCCGGTGAGCGCCTCGACGATGACGGTCACGCCCTCCAGCCCCGCCGTGGTGATCGTGTCCGTGTTGTCGCTGATGGCCTCGCGGAGGTTCCCCGCGATGTCGTTGATCTGGTTCTCGGTGACATGGAACGGGCTGTCGAGCAGCCAGCGCCGCAACTCGTCGATGCCGTCCTGGACCTGGTCGGAGAGGTCGTCGATGTTCTCCATGACCTGCCAGGTGACGAACCAGCCGATGAGTCCCATGATGACGAAGCCGAGGGCGGCGGTCAGGGCCGTGGCGAGGCCGCGCGGTACGCGGTGCCGGGTCAGCCGGGCCACCGTCGGCTGGAGCAGCGCCGTGATGAGCAGCGCGCTGGTGAAGGACAGCACCAGGAGTTGCACGGAGCTGATGATCCGCATCAGCACCCAGACGGTGCCCGCGAGGACGAGCAGCCGCCAGCCGGCCTCCGCCGCGACCCGCATGCCCCAGGGCACCGCGGACGCCGGGTCGGGGCGCGGGCGCAGGACGGCGGTGGGCGCGTCGGCCGGACCGCCGCCGGGGGAGCCCTGCGCTTCCATCGCGACCCTCTTGGGGTCATCGTCTCCGGACCCGCGCGAGGAATCCCCCGTGGATTGCGACCCCGCAGCGGATCCGGACCCCGCCGAAGCCCCGGAACCCGTTGAAGACCCGTAAGACCCCGAAGACCCGTAGGACCCCGAACGCCCGGACGACTCCGAGGACTCGGACTCGATCTCCGCGCGGCGGCGCTCCAACCGCTCGCCCCAACCGCTCAGGCCGGAGCCGATCCGGCCGAGCCACCCTGGCACCCGCGACTTCATGCGTCCTCTTCCCCCGTCGCCCCTGCTGTCCACCATGTGCCCCGGAGGCCGCGATTCATCCCGGGGGTTTCGACCGTACATGGCGGAAGCCCCCCACCGAAGAACGGTGGGGGGCTTCCGGGCGTCGAGCGGCCGACGGTGCCCCGCCGACGAGGATCGCGGCTGGTCATCGGCGGTGCGGCAGGCCTAGTACCAGTGGTTGGCCTGCCAGAAGGACCACGCCCCGCAGGGGCTGCCGTAGCGCGATTCCATGTAGTTGAGGCCCCACTTGATCTGCGTGGCCGGGTTGGTCTGCCAGTCGGAGCCGGCGGACGACATCTTGGAGCCGGGGAGCGCCTGGAAGAGACCGTAGGCACCCGAGGACGGGTTGACGGCCTTGTAGTTCCAGGTGGACTCGTGGTTCACGATGTTGCTGAAGCAGGTCCACTGGTCGCTCGCCACGACCGCCTTCGCCATCGCCTGGATCTCGGCGACGGTGTAGGAGCTCTGCGTCGGGGCGTCGCCGAGCGAGCTGGCAGCCTGGGCCTTCGTCTCGGCTTCGGCCTTCGCCTTGCGCTCCTGCTCGGCCTTCTCCGCCTGCTTCTGCTTCGCGATCGCGTCCTCGGCCGCCTTCTTACGGGCGGTCTCCTCGGCGTCCTTGCGGGCGGTCGCGTCGGCGGCGATGGCCTGGGCGTCGGCCTGTGCAGTCAGGGATGCGGTCTGCACCTGCGCCTGCTCACCAACAGGGATGTCGGCGAGCAACGTGGTGTCGTTCGCGACCGCCTCGGCGTCGTCCGTGGTCTGGGCGGTGCTGCCCGAGGCAACTCCGACGACACTTCCGACTGCGGTGACCGCGGTGGCCGAAGCCACTGCGAATCCCCGGACCGAAATCCGGCTCACACGGTTTCCTTCCAGCATCGCCCGCCTCGGTGACCCTGGCGGACGCAATCGTGCCCCTGGCGCTGGCCTCCCAACTGCGGGGTCACGGAGGCGCGGGCCCGGTGGGCAACTCCCTTGCGGGAGCGCCGCGTGGTGCTCGGGCGGCATACGACGACGCTATGGAGTTGACCGTGGTGTTGCCGTGGTTCCGTACCGCTGGGGGTACGGCTGTGTCGTATGCGGGGCCTGACAGGAGTGAGACTCTGCCGTAACCCGGCGTCGCAAGGCAATTCGTAGTTGCGTGTGAAAGCTCACACCTCGTTTGGCCCCAGGGATTCACGGAAACGCCCACACGCCGAGGCGCCGCCCGGCTAGGCTCATCGCCTTTGCCGGACGGCGCCAAGAGGTCCATAGGTGACCGGACTTGACCAAAACTGGTCAGATCGTCCGGAACCGTCAGAACCGTTAAATCTGCCCGTCCTCCAGCATTTCGGTCACCAGGGCCGCGATCTGGGAGCGTTCGGACCGCGTCAGCGTGACGTGGGCGAAGAGCGGATGGCCCTTCAGCTTCTCCACCACGGCGACGACACCGTCGTAGCGACCGACGCGCAGGTTGTCGCGCTGGGCCACGTCATGGGTCAGAACCACCCGTGAATTCGCCCCGATCCGGGACAGAACGGTCAGCAGGACGTTCCGTTCCAGCGACTGGGCCTCGTCCACGATGACGAACGCGTCGTGGAGCGAGCGGCCGCGGATGTGCGTGAGCGGAAGGACCTCCAGCATCCCGCGCGCGGTGACCTCCTCGATGACCTCGCGGGAGGTGACCGCGGAGAGCGTGTCGAAGACCGCCTGCGCCCAGGGGCTCATCTTCTCGGCCTCGCTGCCGGGTAGATAGCCGAGCTCCTGCCCGCCCACCGCGTACAGCGGCCGGAAGACCATCACCTTCTGGTGCTGGCGCCGTTCGAGCACGGCCTCCAGGCCCGCGCAGAGCGCGAGCGCGGACTTGCCGGTGCCGGCCCGGCCGCCCATCGACACGATCCCGACGTCCGGGTCGAGCAGCAGATCCAGCGCGATGCGCTGCTCGGCGCTGCGGCCGTGGATGCCGAAGGCCTCACGGTCGCCGCGGACGAGCCGGATGTTGCCGTCCGCCGTCACCCGGCCGAGGGCCTTGCCCCGCTCGGACTGGATCGTCAGACCCGTGTGGACGGGGAGGCCGCTGACCTCCGGGACGTAGACCGTCCCCTCCTCGAAGAGGATGTCCACCTGGTCGCCCGGCAGGGTCACCTCGGACATCCCGGTCCAGCCGGAGGCGTCCGTGATGGCGAGTTCCGCGCGGTACTCCTCGGCGAGGAGGCCCACGGAGGACGCCTTGATCCTGAGGGGCAGGTCCTTCGACACGACAGTCACGTCGTAGCCCTCGGCCTGCAGATTGCGGGCGACCGCCAGGATGCGGGAGTCGTTGTCCCCCAGGCGGTAGCCGGACGGCAGGACGCTGGGGTCCGAGTGGTTGAGCTCGACGCGTACGGTCCCGCCGAGGTCCCCGATCGGGATGGGGGCGTCGAGGCGGCCGTGCCGCACCCGGAACTCGTCGAGCAGACGCAGGGCCTGCCGGGCGAAGTAGCCGAGTTCGGGATGGTGCCTCTTCGCCTCCAGCTCCGTCACCACGACGATCGGAAGCACGACCTCGTGCTCGTCGAAGCGGCTCAAAGCGTTCGGGTCGGCCAGCAGGACGCTGGTGTCGAGGACGTAGGTGCGCCGGTCTGGCTTGTGGCGCTTTGTGCTGGTCACCACGGAAGGACGTACCCCCTCGGATGAGGTCGGGGAGCGACGGGATGGAACTGGGCCGGTCGACGGCGCCGTTGCACGGGCCGGTGACCGGCCCTCCGCTGCTTCGTCCGTGCTGTGACCGCACGATCGGGCTGGTGCAAAGGGCCTCCCGGGCGGACGGCCCCGAGCCGCCCGCTGAGATCCGACACCCGTGGTTCGGGTGTCGACCTGACTGGCTTATGCCCTCGAACATGCGCCGCCATGCCACGCCGTACGGGGGCGCCCCGGTGAACTCCTCGTTACGTCTGCCGCGAAGGGGGCGGCAGGCACCTCATCGGTAACGCGGGGGAAACGCGGAGGCTCAGCCTCCGTAGCGCCGGTGTCGCACGGCGTAGTCGCGCAGCGCGCGCAGGAAGTCGACCTTCCGGAAGGCCGGCCAGAAGACGTCGCAGAAGTAGTACTCGGAGTGCGCGGTCTGCCAGAGCATGAATCCGGACAACCGCTGCTCGCCACTCGTACGGATCACCAGATCCGGGTCGGGCTGGTCCCCGGTGTACAGATGGCGGCCGATCATGTCGACGTCGACGCTCTCGGCGAGCTCCTCCATCGAGGTGCCCTTGTCCCGGGCGTCGAGGAGCATGGACCGTACGGCGTCGGCGATCTCCTGGCGGCCGCCGTACCCGATGGCGACGTTGACCAGTATCCCGTCGACGTGCGCGGTGGCGTCCTCGGACTCCTTGAGGGCCGTCTGGAGCTGTCCGGGGAGCTGGTCGAGGGTGCCCACGTGGTGCACCCGCCAGCGGCCGTCGGCGGCGAGGGAGCGCACGACGTCCTCGATGATGCCGAAGAGCGGGACCAGCTCCTCCTGGGGGCGGCCGAAGTTGTCGGTGGAGAACAGCCAGAGGGTGACGACCTTCACGTCCGTCTCGGTGCACCAGCCGAGGAACTCCTCGATCTTGTCGGCCCCGGCCCGGTGTCCCTGCGCGGTGGTGGAACCCGCGGCCTTCGCCCAGCGCCGGTTGCCGTCCATGATGACGCCGATGTGCTTGGGCACCTGGGCGTGGTCGAGGTGCCCCTCGACCCTGCGTGCGTAGACCTTGACCAGCAGGCCGCGCAGTGTGTCGCGCAGGTTCACGTGAAAGCCCCTCCGGTGTCGCGGCAGTCCCCTTGGTTGCCAGAGCCTACCGGTGGTGGAGGCCAAGTCCGCCAAGGGGTGTTGGGGGTGGGGGCCCTCCGGGGCCCGTCGCCCGGGCCGCGGAGAGGTGTCCGCGGACGGGCAGAAAAAACGGGCCGGTCCGTGGGGGGGAGACGGACCGGCCCGAGGGGGGGTTTCCACCATAACCCTTCGTGAGTGATGCTGCGTGCATCGGCGTGCCACAACTACTCTGCGGAGTCGGACGACAGCGCCAGGGTGAGCGCGGAAGCGGTCATTCAGGGTGTGATCGAGCGGTGATCATGGCTGGATCGCGACCGATTCCAAGGGGAAGGGAAGGAATCCTGATGGATTCATGAGGTTCGCGCATTCTTGTGCGACTCTCGGGGAGGGAGGGTGGAGCTTGCTCGTGTGGGTGAAGCGGCCCCGGAACGCCCGCTTGACGGACGGCCGCCGTCATGGCCGGCGCGGCCCCTGGTTCACGGCACCGCGCAGCCCCCTCCACTGCGCGGTACCGCCCGCGCAGCTTTGCTCACGCGAATTACCTTGGTCTGAACCTACGCGAGAGTAGTCATCCACGCCAAGTCGCGAGCGATAACGATGTGGACACCGGGGAGGGGGCAGGGAGCGGGCGAGGTGTCGCCGCCGGGGCGCGACGGACGCCCCGTCACCCGGACGGCTCACCCGCAGGCGCCCCGAAGTGCCGTTGCCCCTGACCGAAGTTGGCGAAAGGGAAGGCCGCGGGCGCGGCTTCCGCAGCGCAGGACCGGCTAGACCTGCGTCGGCTTGCGCGCCTCGAAGAGGTGGCGGGCGCTGTGGGCGACGAAACACCCCTCGCTCCGGATCCGCTCGTGGAGGGAGCGCAGCTGGGGCAGATACGCGTCGACGGTGAAGCCGGGCACCATCCAGACGACCTTCTTCAGGAAGTGCACGACGGCGGCGATGTCGTAGAACTCCATCCGGAGCCGCTCGGCCCGCAGATCCACGATCTCCAGCCCCGCCGCCTCGGCGCCGGCGCGCTCCCGTCGCGGGTCCCGGCCGGCGCGGACCTCGTCCGGCGGGGGGCCGGTGAAGTGCTCGACGAGTTCGAAGACGCTGGCGGGCCCCACGTGCTGGGCGAAGTAGGTGCCGCCGGGCTTGAGCACGCGGGCGATCTCCGCCCAGTGCGCCTGGACCGGGTGCCGGCTGGTGACCAGGTCGAAGGCCCCGTCCGCGAAGGGCAGCGGCGCGTCCTCCGGGCTGGCGACGACCACCGCCCCGCGCGGATGCAGCAGGGCGGTGGCCTTGGCGACGTTCGGCGGCCACCCTTCGGTGGCGACGGTCAGCCGGGGCAGCCGAGGGGCGGAGTCCAGCACCTCTCCGCCCCCGGTCTGGATGTCCAGTGCGGCCGACGCCCGCCCCAGCCGCTCGGCCATCCCCCGCGCGTACCCCCACGAGGGCCGGGCCTCGGTGGCCCGCCCCTCGAACCACGAGAAGTCCCACCCCTCGGTGGGCACGGCGTCGCCTTCGGCGACGAGCTCCTCGAACGTGGGGGAGGTGGGGGAGGGGAGACCGGTCATGGGCAGGGATTGTGCCGAGGGGGGCGCCCGGGACGCGAGCGTTTTTTCAGTGGGCCCGCGCCCCGGTGCCTCGGGTGGCCTGCGTCCTGAAGGGGCCGCAGGCCACCTTCAGGGGCGCGGGGAACTGCGCGAACAACCCCCACGCACCCGCAGCCGCCGACACCACCCGCACCCCTCACCCGCAAGGCGGCCGACGGCCTAATCGCAGAGAATCGACTCCGCCTCCAGCGTGACCCCCACCGCCTCGATCACCGACGCGATCTTGAACGCCTCCTGCACGGTCTCCCGGTCGACCCCGGCCTTCCGCAGGACCTGCTCGTGCGAGTCGAGGCACAGTCCGCACCCGTTGATCGCGGACACCGCGAACGACCACAGCTCGAAGTCGACCTTGTCGACCCCGGGGTTGCCGAGCACGTTCATCCGCAGCCCGGCCCGCAGATTGCCGTACTCGTGGTCCGAGAGCAGATGGCGCGTCCGGTAGAAGACGTTGTTCATCGCCATCACCGCCGCCGCGGACTTCGCCGCCGTATAGGCCTCGGGCGACAGGTTCGCCCTCGCCTCCGGCGCGAGCTCCCGCAGCACCACCGCCGACCGCGAGGCGATCGCGGTGGCGAGCACGGTGCCCCACAGCTGCTGCGCGGGCAGCTCGGAGTTGCCGATGACGGACCCCAGGTTGAGACGGAGGTCCTTGGCGTAGTCCGGTATCGCGGACTTCAGAGCGTCGAGGGACACGGCAGCCTCACTCCCCGGCCAGCAGCTTGACGGGGTCCAGTGTCTCGTCGCCCTTGCTCCAGTTGCACGGGCAGAGCTCGTCGGTCTGCAGGGCGTCCAGGACCCGCAGGACCTCCTTGGGGTTACGGCCCACCGACCCCGCGGTCACCATGGCGAACTGGATCTCGTTGTTCTGGTCCACGATGAACACCGCGCGCTTGGCGAAGCCCTCCTCGTCCTCGATGCCGAGGTCCCGCATCAGCTCGTGCCGGGAGTCGGCCATCATCGGGAACGGCAGGTCGCGCAGGTCGTCGTGGTCCTTGCGCCAGGCGTGGTGGACGAACTCGGAGTCGCCGGAGAAGCCGAGGACCTGGGCGTCGCGGTCGGCGAACTCGTCGTTCAGCCTGCCGAACGCGGCGATCTCGGTGGGACACACGAAGGTGAAGTCCTTGGGCCACGCGAACACGATCTTCCACCGACCCTCGTAGGTCTTGTGGTTGATCCGCTCGAACTCCTCGCCCTTCTCCAGCGAGACACAGGCCATCAGATCGAACTCGGGGAACTTGTCACCGACAGTGAGCACAGGCTCTCCTTGCAACGCGAAAACACCCCTTGGACCAGGGGTTTCCGACGGGTTGGACGATCACGATGGTGGCACAGGGTGCATTGATCAATGAAATAGCTACACTCGGTCGGGTTGATCGAATGTAGTTATCAGTGACTGTCAGTGAAAGGTGGGGTCATAGGTGCGGCCTCCCGTGAACGGTGCCGTCCGTCGCCGGCCCAGCCTCTCCCAGTTGCGGGCCTTCGCGGCCGTCGCCGAGCATCTGCACTTCCGGGACGCCGCGACCGCGATAGGGATGAGCCAGCCCGCCCTGTCCGGCGCGGTCTCCGCGCTGGAGGAGACGCTGGGCGTGACGCTGGTCGAGCGGACCACCCGCAAGGTGCTGCTCTCGCCCGCCGGCGAGCGCCTTGCCGTACGGGCGCGGGCGGTGCTGGCGGAGGTGGCGGCGCTGATGGAGGAGGCCGAGGCGGTGCGGGCGCCGTTCACCGGGGCGCTGCGCCTGGGCGTGATCCCCACGGTGGCGCCGTATCTGCTGCCGACGGTCCTCAACCTCGTCCACGAGCGCTACCCGGACCTCGACCTCCAGGTGCACGAGGAGCAGACCGCGAACCTGCTCGACGGCCTCACCACCGGCCGTCTCGACCTGCTGCTCCTCGCCGTGCCGCTGGGCGTCCCCGGCGTCACCGAACTGCCGCTGTTCGACGAGGACTTCGTGCTCGTCACCCCGCTCGGCCATGAACTGGGCGGCCGGCAGGGCATCCCCCGCGAGGTGCTGCGCGCGCTCAACCTGTTGCTGCTCGACGAGGGCCACTGCCTGCGCGACCAGGCCCTCGACATCTGCCGGGAGGCCGGTCGCGACGACGTCCCCGTCACCACGACCGCGGCCGGTCTCTCCACCCTCGTCCAGCTCGTCGCCGGCGGACTCGGGGTGACCCTGTTGCCGCGCACCGCCGTGACGGTGGAGACCAGCCGGAACCCCCAGCTGCTGACGGGACGCTTCGCGCACCCGGCCCCGAGCCGCCGCGTCGCCCTCGCCATGAGGGCGGGAGCGGCGCGCGGGGCCGAGTACGAGGAACTGGCCGCAGCGCTCAGGGAAGCGCTGCGGCCGTTGCCGGTCCGGGTGCTGTAGCCGCGCCTCGCGAACGGGCCGGACCGCTCCGTCTACTCCGTGCGGAGCCCCTCCGGCCGCATCAGCCTCAGCAGCGGCGGCATGCTCAGGGCCGTGACCAGGACGACGACACCCGCGCCGATGCCTGCCATCGACAGCACGCTCGCCCAGTCGACGCTCACGGAGGCGTTCGTCATCTTCAGCAGGACGGCGCCCAGGGTCAGGCCGACCGCCAGGGCCAGGACGAGGCCGAGGGTGATCGGGATCGCCGTCTGCCACAGCACGGACAGCCCGAGGGTGCGGCGGCGGGTGCCGAACGCGACCAGCGCGGACAGCAGCTTCCTGCGTTCCCTCAGCTGCTCCAGCTGGGAGACGAGGAGGCTGGCGCCGATCAAGACGAGGACGGCGGTCGCGCCGACCAGGAGTCCGGTGCGGATGTCCGTGAACTGCTCCGCCTGCTGGGTCGACTCCCACTCCCAGGTCCGGATGAGCGGATCGATCGCCACGGCCGCGTTGCGCACCTCGTCGAGCGCGTCCGGGACAGCCGGATCCGGCCGTACGTACACGGTGCTGGTGAAGTCCGACGCGGTCTTCGCGGGCAGGGCGCCCGGGGTCACCAGCAGCCCCCACGCCCCCGGCATCAGGGAGTCGGCGCGCTCGGACGCCTTCCTCATCCCGGCCGGCAGCTTCCAGGCGATCTCGGCGCCCGGCGGCTCCTCCCCGCTGTAGGACGGGCCGAAGTACACGGTGCGGCCCGCGGTGGCGAGGTTCGCCGCGGTCGGGTCGGTCGGGTCGGGCACCACGAAGACGTCGCCGTCGTGGCACGAGGGGATCCTCGCGAGCTCGCGCAGGGCGGCGCAGTCGCCGACGGTCACCCCCAGCCACTGCTCGGGGTCCTTGGCGGTGGCGGCCACCTGCGTCGTGGACAGCGCCGCGGTGGTCGCCGCGCCCTTGACCCCCCTCAGCTTCTCCCCGACGCCGATCATCGAACCGTCCTGCGGGAGGGCCAGCTCCAGCCGGGCGCGTGAGGTGTCCTTGCCTGTCGACGCCGTGAACCGGCCCTCGACCCCGGCGAACAGCATCTGCAGGGCGATCGCGCCGGCCACCGCCACCGCGATGCCGTTGACCATGCGGGCCGCCGAACCGCTGCTCAACTGGAGTCGGCGGACGGCGAGTTGCCAGGAGACCGAGCCGGAGCCGAGCCGGGCGACGAAGGCCTCGACGGCCCAGGGCAGCAGCGCCGTGATGCCGAAGAGCAGCAGGACGACACCGCCGGTCACCAGGTATTCGTTGAACTCGCCGTTCTCCGAGCCCTGGCCGAGCATCGGGTAGAGCAGGGCGAGGCCGCCGAGCGGCAGCAGCAGCCGCCACCAGAGCCTGCGGCGGGCGGGTTTGGCCGTGCGGACCACACCGAGGGGTTCGATGACGACGCCGCGCAGCGCGAACAGCGTGACGAGGACGGCGGCGGCCGGCACGGCGAGCGCGACCAGCAGCGCCAGAGCGGGGGAGGGGTTGAGGTCGCTGGGGAACACGCTGACGCCGAACACCTCGACCGAACCGGCGACCTCCCTGCCGACCAGGAAGAACCCCGTCCCGAAGAGCAGCCCCAGCACGGACCCGGCGAGGGCCTCGCCCGCCGCGATCCGACGGGTCATCCGGCTGTCGGAGCCGACCAGCCGCAGCGCCGCGAGCCTGCGGTCGCGCCGCTCGCCGCCGAACCGTACGGCCGTGGCGATGAAGACGGCGACCGGCATCAGCAGCACCGTGAAGACGACCACGATGAGCAGCAGCAGGATCGGGTCGAGCTCCTGCTCGGGCTGGTCCGTCGAGGCACCGAACCGATCGATGCGGGCCACCACCGAGCCGTCGAGCCGCTCGCCGAGCCCCTTGGCACCGGCGTAGTAGCTGAGGTCGCCCGAGCCGATGAGCCCGGCCTGGCCGACGGTCCCCACCGTCTTGTACGGCAGCCGCTCGCGCAGCAGCTTCCCGGCGTCGGAGCCCAGCAGTTCGGAGAGGGCGGGGGAGACGACCATCTCGCCGGGAGCGGGCAACTTCGCGACCCCCGGCGGCAGCGGCGCGTCGGCGCCCTCGGGTTCGAGGAGCCGTCCGCGGATCTCCTGGTACTGGTACTCGGTGTCCGTGTCGGCGATGAGCAGACTTCTGTCGGTCGGCTTGGACTCGGTGTTGTTCTCGAGGTAGCCGATGCCCCGGTCCTGCCGGGCCTCCTCGCGGGCGTCCCGCGCGGACAGCACGTTCGGCACGGCCGCGGTGAGCAGGAGCAGCGCCACACCGAGGCCCACACCGAACGCGGTGAGCACGGCGCGCACCCACCCCTCACGGCCCCCGGTGAAGGTGAACCGCACACCCATCGCCAGGTCCCGGTACCACTGACCGACCACGGCGGACCTCATATGACGCGCTCCATGTCCCGCGACTTCCCGTCCCGTACGACGATCTCGCGGTCGGAGTACGCGGCCACCCGCGCCTCGTGGGTGACCAGGACGACCGCGGCGTTGGCGGACCGGGCGGCCTCCGTGAGCAGCTCCATCACCCGCTCGCCGTTCAGCGAGTCGAGCGCGCCGGTGGGTTCGTCCGCGAACAGCACCCGCGGACCGGTGACCAGCGCCCGGGCGACGGCGACCCGCTGGCCCTGACCTCCGGAGACCTCGCCGGGGCGCTTGCGGGCGAGGTCGTCGACCTCAAGGCGTGCCATCCAGGACAGCGCCGTCCGCTCGGCCTCCTTGCGGGAGGTGCCGTTCAGCCGCAGCGGCAGCGCCACGTTCTCCACGCAGGTCAGCTCGGGCACCAACCGGCCGAACTGGAAGACGAAGCCGAACTCGCTGCGCCGCAGGGCGCTGCGCTGGGCGTCGTTCATGGTGGCCATCTCGTGGCCGTTGTACGTGATCGACCCGGAGTCGGGCGTCACGATCCCGGCGAGACAGTGCAGCAGGGTCGACTTGCCGGAGCCGGAGGGCCCCATCACCGCGACGACCTCGCCGGGGTGGATGGAGAACCCGGCGCCGTCCAGCGCGGTGGTCGGGCCGTAGGCCTTGCGCAGATCGGTCGCGACGAGCAGGGAGCCGGCGGGCGGCGGGGTCATCGGGTCACCACCTCGGCCAGCTTGCCCAGTCGGGCGGCGGTCAGCTCCAGCCATCGCAGGTCGGCCTCCAGATGGAACAGGGCGTGGTCGCAGATCAGTTGATCGGCGAGATCGCCCTTGCGTTTGCGGTCGGTGAGGATGCGCATCATGCGCAGGTGCTCGGAGCGCTGGGTGTCGAGGATGTCCGCCGCGTCCCGGTGGGTGAGCAGGGCGAGCACGACCTTCGTGTAGAGGGTCGACTGGAGGTACGGCTCCGGCTTCTCCGGCGTGGCGAGCCACCGCTGGACATCCGTGATGCCCGCCTCGGTGATCGCGTACCGCTTGCGCTCGGGACCGCCGCCGGGCTCGATGCCGTCGACCTCGACCAGGCCGTTCTTCAGCAGCCGCGACATCGTCGAGTAGACCTGGCCGTAGTGCAGGGGCCGGTCATGACCGAACTTCTCGTCGAAGGCCCGCTTCAGGTCGTAACCGTGTCGGGGCCCGGACTCCAGGAGTCCCAGGAGTGTGTGACCGATGGACATGACACGACTGTACACACCGCGTATACACACCACGTATACCTGCCGTGTATAGGTGGCGTCGGCCGGTGGATCCGCCGCAGGTCATACGCGAATGTCACGGTTCTGTCACCGATGCGGCCCGCAACTCGTGGGCCTGCTGGGGCAACCATCGGGCCTGCTGGAACGTCCGTTCCGGTGGGACTAGGTATGCGAGCTTCCGTTGCGCGTGCGCATTGTCACGCCGGACGAGGCCCTATCGACTCCTCTTTGTCACAGTCCTCGGTGTTAGCTTGCTGAGCTGACATTGACCTGAGTGACGTACGAGACCGAGCAGAGGCGGAGCGGACCGGAGTCATGGGACGAGCGGAAGAAAGACGAGCGCGGCAACGCGGCGGTCGCCGCGCGGCGCCCAAGCGCTCGTCCGGCGGTGAGGCAGGGGCGACCGCGGTCATAGAGGCGCCCGCGGGCGGTGGCAGGGCGGCGGCCCGGGCCGCGGCCAAGGGCGCCAAGGGTGGCGGGAAAAAGAAGAAGACCGGGATACGCCGCTTCTTCACCTGGAAGAAGATCCTCGGCACGTTCTTCGGTCTCTGCCTGCTCATCATGGGCGCGTTCGTCGTGCTGTACCTGATGATCCCCATCCCCGAGGGCAACCCGGACGCGACCAAGGAAAGCAACGTCTACCAGTTCGAGGACGGCAAGCTCCTCGCGCGCACGGGCAAGGGCACGACCGCTCGCGAGATCGTCGGACTCGACCAGGTGCCCCCGGCTGTTCAGAAGACCTTCGTCGCCGCCGAGAACAAGAGCTTCTACGACGACCCCGGCGTCGACCTCAAGGGCATGACCCGCGGTGTGATCAACACGCTGTCCGGCAAGGGCAAGCAGGGCGGCTCGACGATCACCCAGCAGTACGTCAAGAACTTCTATCTGACGTCCGACCAGACGGTGACCCGCAAGCTCAAGGAGCTGGTCATCTCCCTGAAGCTGGAGCGCAACGAGACCAAGGACACCATCCTCGCGGGCTACATCAACACCAGCTACTACGGCCGCGGTGCCTCCGGCATCCAGGCCGCGGCCCAGGCGTACTACCGCAAGGACGCCAAGGACCTCACCGTCGCCCAGGGCGCGTACCTCGCCGCCCTCCTCCAGGCCCCCAGCCAGTACGACCTGGCCGTCGCCTCCCCGACCAGCAGGAAGCTGGTCATGGCGCGCTGGAACTACGTCCTCGACAACATGGTCGAGATGAAGTGGCTGAAGGCATCCGAGCGCGAGGGCATGAAGTTCCCCAAGCTGAAGCCGCCGCAGGCCACGCCCGACATGGCCGGTCAGACCGGCTATCTGGTGGAGGCCGCCAACAGCGAGCTGGCCCGCCAGCTCGTCGCCAGCAACAGGGTGGACAACCGTGAGCAGGCCATAGCGCTCATCGACAAGGGCGGCTGGACCATCAAGCTCAACATCGACCCGAAGAAGCAGGCGGCGCTGGAGAAGGCCGTCAAGCAGCGGCTCACCAGCAAGCTCGACCCCAAGAAGCGCAAGGTCGACGCACACATCCAGGCCGGCGCCGTCTCGGTCGACCCCAAGTCCGGCAAGGTGCTCGCCATGTACGGCGGCATCGACTATGTGAAGCACTACCAGAACAACGCCACGCGCCGGGACTACCAGCCCGCCTCCACCTTCAAGCCGGTGATCCTCGCTGCGGCCGTCGACGGACAGGCCGAGACGCAGGACGGCGACCCGATCGCCGCGAACACCCTCTACGACGGTGACAGCAGGCACCAGGTCCTCGACAACGGCACCAAGGTCGGCTTCGCCCCGCCCAACGAGGACGACGTCAACTACGGCGACGTCACCGTGCAGACCGCCATGAACAAGTCCATCAACTCCGTCTTCGCCCAGATGGGCGTCGACGTCGGGATGGAGAAGGTCATGGAGGTCGCCGGGAAGCTCGGCATGGACACCGAGGGCATGCAGGCGGTGCCCGCCCAGACCCTCGGCTCCATGGGCGCGAGCCCGCTGGAGATGGCCGGCATCTACGCCACCCTCGACAACCACGGCAGGAAGGTCACCCCGACCATCCTCGCCTCGGCCTCGCACCGGGACGGCCCGCTCGAGATGGCCGACCCGATCGGTGAGCGGGTCATCACCCGCGAGGCGGCCGACACGGTCACCTCGGTCCTCACCGGCGTGGTCGACGACGGTACGGCCAAGATCTCCGTCCGGGACAACCCCGCCCGGGGCGGCCAGCAGGTCGCCGGCAAGACGGGTACCTCCGACGAGAACCGCTCCGCCTGGTTCACCGGCTACACCCCGAGGCTGGTGACCTCGGTCGGCCTCTTCGGCGAGGACATGAGCAAGAACGGCAAGCACGTCCCGATGTACGGGGCGGCCGGCGTCGAACGCGTCAACGGCGGTGGCTTCCCCGCCCAGATCTGGGCCACGTACACCTTCGGCGTGATGGGCCAGAAGACCAAGTTCGACCTGGAGACCACCCAGGGCGCCGCGGTCGAGCCGACGGAGTCGCCGAGCCCGAGCCCGACCCCATCGGAGTCCCCGGAGGCGAGCCCGTCCAAGTCCCCGGAGGCGAGCCCGTCCAAGTCCCCGGAGGCGAGCCCGTCGAAGTCCCCGGAGACGACGCCTGAGGAGACTCCCGAGACCACGCCGGAGGAGACCCCCAGCGACGGCGACATCGACCTGCCACCGGACCCGAACGACCCACAGTCAGGCGGCTAGCCACACAAGGTCACACAAAAGGGGGCGCCCGGTGAAAACCGGGCGCCCCCTTCCGTAGTTAAGGGGCGCGGGGAACTGCGCGATCAACCACACACAACCCGCAGCCCGCAGACCACGGCCGCCCCCCGAGTCGGCCCCGAGCTATGACCGGCCCAACCCAGCGGAGCGCTCACGCCTGGTTCAGCTCGAACCAGACCACCTTCCCCGCACTCAACCGCGTCGCCCCCCACCGCTTCGCCAACCGGTTGACGAGGTAGAGCCCGCGCCCGCCCTCGTCGGTCGCCCGGGCCTGCCGCAGCCGCGGCAGCTGGGGCACGTCGTCGGTGACCTCGCACCGCAGCACATCGGTCCGCAGCAACCGCAGCGTCACCGGCCGCGTCGCGTACCGCACCGCGTTCGTCACGACCTCACTGATCAGCAACTCGACCGAGTCGGTCAGTTCCTCCAGCCCCCAGCGGGACAGGGCGTGACGAGCGAGACGACGGGCCCGCCCCGGAGCCATCTCCTCCGGTTCCAGGAACCAGTAGGCGACGTCACTGGGAGCGATCCCATCGAACCGTGCGGCGAGCAGCGCGATGTCGTCGTCCCGGTCACCCGGACCGAGCATGTCGAGCACCTCGTCGCACAACGCCTCCAGCGGCGGCGGGTGATCCGGCCCGGTCAACTGCGCGGTCGCGGCGAGCTTCTCGCGGAGCTGCTCTATCCCCGTCCACACGTCCCGGAGCCGGGACTCCACCAGCCCGTCGGTGTACAGCAGCAGCGTGCCCCCGGCCGGTGCGTCCAGCTCCACCGCCTCGAAGTCCACCCCGCCCACACCGATCGGCGCGCCCGGCGGCACCCGCAGCACCTCGGCACGCCCGCCCAGATGCAGCAGGACCGGCGGCGGATGCCCGGCGTTGGCGATGGTGATGCGGTGCGAGACCGGGTCGTAGACCGCGTACAGACAGGTCGCCATCCGGTCCGTGCCCAGCCGCTGTGCCTGCTCGTCGAGGTGGTGCAGCACCTCCTGCGGAGGAAGGTCGAGGCCCGCCAGCGTCTGCGCGGTCGTCCGCAGCTGGCCCATGATCGCGGCGGATGTCATCGAGTGGCCCATGACATCGCCCACGACCAGCGCGACCCGGCTCCCCGGCAGGGGAATCGCGTCGTACCAGTCGCCGCCGACCCGGGCCGTCTCCGCGGCCGGCAGATACCGGTGCGCGAGCCGGACGCCGGTGCACTTCGGCAGCGCCTCCGGGAGCATCGTGCGCTGCAACTCGTCCGCGATGTACGCCTCACGCCCGTACAGCACGGCCTTGTCGATACCGAGCGCGCTGTGGGTGGCGAGCTGCGCGGCGACCAGCAGGTCGTCCTGCTCGAACGCCATCCGCTCCGGGCGGCGCAGGAACACGGCCGCGCCGATCACCCGGCGCCGCCCGCGCAGCGGAGCGAGGATCGCCCGCTGCCCCGTCGGCACCGTCAGCTGCGCGTCCGGGCCGAGCAGCTCCGGCAGCGCGTCGTGCGCGGCGGGCGCGTCCGCGAAGACCGGCCGCACCCCGCGCAGCACCTCGGCGAGCGCCCCGCCGGGCCGCACCTCGCACTGCTCGGCGGTGACGACCGCCAGATCGAGGGGCTCGGGCTGGAGCGCGGGCATGAAGCCGCCCTCGGTGTCCCGTTCCTCGGGGATCCGGTCGGTGCGGCGCAGCCGCAGCAGCATGGGGCCCGTGGGCCGTTCGTCACCGACGGGCAGCGGCTCGCGCAGATAGACGAGGATCGCGTCGGAGAACGTCGGCACGGTCGCCCGGCACAGACCCATGACGATCTCGTCCAGGTCGATGCCGCGGGCGATCCGCCGGGTCGCGGCGCCGACGAACCGCAGCCGGTCGCCGTCGCGCCGCATCGGCATGGGGGCGCCCGGCGGGACACCCTGTCCGCTGCGCCGCTCCAGGCCGCCGACCGTGCCCGTGGACCGCTCCGCCTCGCCGCCGGGCTGCGCCGGAATGGTCTCCGGTGCCGGGCGCGGGCGGTGCGGGTCGGGCTCGGTGGCCGCGGGCTGCGAATGCTCGGAGAGCGCCGGCTGGGCGTGCTCCGAGGGGGCTTCGCCGTTCTTCGGGCACGGGGTCGCCGTGCCCGGCTCGGCGGCCGTGTCACCCGTACGGGCCTGTGCGTCACTCATGCGCGCCTGTGCGGGTAAGGCCCCGGCGGGCGCCGCGCGCAGCGGCTCCTGGGTACGCAGAACCGCCCCGCGGGCATCCGCGGGGCCGGCGCCGCTCTGAGGGCGCTCGTGGGAGGTGGGGTGCTCCGTCACGCGTGTCGAATCCATCCGTCCGGGACTGCGCGAGCTACGCGCAGTTCGTCCCGCAGCAAACCCGATACTTCGTCCCGCAGAAAGGCCGATACCCGGATTACGTGCCCCAGGAACGGATTTCCCGCGTGGTCAGAGGCAGTTCCTGTGCCACACACGGTACCGGCGGACCCGCCGAACGACAGTACTGACCGTCCGTCTGGCCTTCTCCGGTTTCTGCCGGTGTGGCCCTCGTACCCCTTGATCACGTCCTGCCGCCCCTCGGTGACGTATGGTCAAGCACTGCGCGAACTGCGGGACTTACCCCTGTGCATCCTCGCGGAGGACGATCCTACGGTTGTGGACCGGGGGCGCATCAAGGGTCTCATGAGGACAAGTGCGCAGGCGTACGGTCCCAGTCGTCAGGGAGAGACGGTACTCCCCATGCGGGATTCGGGCGCCAGTGCTGCCATCCGTCCGAGAACGGCGGGCCCCAGGCGCGGATCGTCTCCACCGCCGAACGCCCCGCCTCCCGCACCCTTTCCGCCGCGTGACCGTCCATCAGCCCGTCCTGCTGGGCCTGCGCGAACTCGTCCTCGTCGCGCCAGTCCCAGGACCGGTCCGGATACACGCAGATGTCCAGGAAGTGATCCACGGAGTCCACACCACCGTCCCAACGGGCCAGTGGTGTCTCCAGGTTGACGTACCAGTTCTTGAAAAGCCAACCCGGGTCCCAGAACAGCCACACCGACCACGGCTCGCCCGGCCGGGCGAGCTTCAGCACACCCGTGCCGAACCAGCGGTCGCGCTGGACCTCGCGCGGCTTCTTGTAGCGGGTGGCGAGGGGCTCCGCGTGCGGCGGGGTGCCGTCCGCGAGGACGGGCTTGACGCACTCGGTGCCGGGTGCCATCCACACGGCCAGCAGTTCCTCGTCGTCACGGACCACGGTGACGGGGCGCGCGATGTGGAAGCGCTCGCCCGCGTTCTCCCGGTAGCGCCACAGGATGTGACGTCCCGGCTCCCAGAACGCCGTCGGGCCGCCCGCTTCCACTCGTCTCACCGCTCCACCATCCGCCATGCACAGATATTAGGTGTCATGCGCATATGACGCTGCGGTGCCGGTGATGGTTCACGCCTGCGCGGGAATCGGTTACCCGTGTGTCACCCGGGACGGCCGCCGTGCGCCGCCCGGTCACGGCCGCGTCATCCTGAGGACATCGAGCGCCTCGTCGAGCTGTTCCACCGTCAGATCGCCGCGGTCGACGTAACCGCTCTCCAGGACGACCTCGCGAATGGTCTTCCGCTCGGCCAGCGACCTCTTGGCGACCTTCGCCGCCTCCTCGTAGCCGATGTACTTGTTGAGCGGGGTGACCACCGACGGCGACGACTCGGCGTACTCCCGGGCCCGCTCCCGGTGGGCGACGATCCCGTCGACCGTCCGGTCGGCCAGCAGCCGGGAGACGTTCGCGAGGAGCCGGATCGACTCCAGGACGTTCTTCGCGATGACCGGCAGCATGACGTTCAACTCGAAGTTGCCGGAGGCGCCGGCGACGGCGACCGTCGTGTCGTTGCCCGTGACCTGGGCGGCGACCATGAGGACGGCCTCCGGGACCACCGGGTTGACCTTGCCCGGCATGATCGAGGAGCCCGGCTGGAGGTCCGGCAGGGAGATCTCCGCGAGCCCGGTGCGCGGCCCGGACGCCATCCACCGCAGATCGTTGGCGATCTTGGTGAGGGACACGGCGATCGTACGGAGCTGCCCGGACGTCTCGACGACGCCGTCCCGTGCGCCCTGCGCCTCGAAGTGGTCGCGCGCCTCGGTCAGCGGCAGCCCGGTGGCCCGCGCGACCTCGGCGATCACGGCGGCGGAGAACCCGGGAGGGGTGTTGATGCCGGTGCCCACCGCCGTACCGCCCAGGGGCAGTTCGGCGAGCCGGGGCAGCGACGCCCGCAGCCGCTCCACGCCGTACCGCACCTGGGCCGCGTATCCGCCGAACTCCTGGCCGAGTGTGACCGGGGTGGCGTCCATCAGGTGTGTGCGGCCGGACTTCACGACGTCCGCGAACTCCTCCGCCTTGCGGGAGAGCGCCGCCGCGAGGTGGTCGAGCGCCGGGATCAGATCGTGGGTGACGGCGGCGGTCGCGGCGATGTGGAGGGAGGAGGGGAACACGTCGTTGGACGACTGCGACGCGTTGACGTGGTCGTTGGGGTGGACGGGCCGGCCGAGCCGCTCCGTCGCCAGGGTGGCGATGACCTCGTTGGTGTTCATGTTCGACGACGTGCCGGAGCCGGTCTGGAACACGTCCACCGGGAAGTGCTCGTCCCAGCGGCCCTCCGCGACCTCCGCCGCCGCTTCCCGGACGGCCTCGGCGATGTCCTTGTCGAGGACCCCCAGCTCGGCGTTGACCTTCGCCGCGGCGCCCTTGATCCTCGCCAGGGCCTCGATGTGGGCGCGCTCCAGGCGCTGGCCCGAGACCGGGAAGTTCTCCACCGCCCGCTGGGTCTGCGCACGCCACTTGGCGTCCGCCGGGACCCGGACCTCGCCCATGGAGTCGTGTTCGACGCGGTAGTCACTCATGACCGGTACAGCGTCCCGGCCCGTCCCGATGTTCCCGGATTCCCTCGGACGAGTGAGGGCGCAATTCCCGGGCCCTTGTCGGCGGTGTGCAGTAGCGTCGCCCCGTTGACCCAACGGTCGAACGAACCTCGACGAAAGAACGTGCATTGAGAAGCGCTGTCATACGCCGGTCCTGCGCGGCCGGTGTCGCCGTCCTGTCGCTGACCCTGCTGGCCGGCTGCTCGGACTCCGGTGAGGACGGGAAGGAGGCGGGCAAGGGCGGTTCCGGCTCCGCCGGGAAGAAGACGCCCGCCCTGTCCGCCGCGGACCTGGAGAAGGTCGTGCTGAAGGACGGCGACGTCAAGGGGCACAAGGTCACCGCCCCCACCGTCACCGTCGAGCAGAAGGACATCACCACCGAGGACAAGGCGTGCGCCCCGCTGGCGTACGCGACGATCGGCTCGGTCGTCGACCGGCCGGGCGCCACCGTGCAGCGTGAGACGGCGAGCGTGCCGAACCCCGCGGACCCCAAGAGCCTCGACATCACCCGCACCCTGATCCGTCTGTCCTCCTACGAGGGCGACGGCGCCAAGACCGCGCTGGCCTCCCTGACCAAGTCCGTGGACGCCTGCGGCAAGGGCTTCAAGGTGACCGCCGACGGCACGGACCAGCAGGTCACCAAGGTCGCGAAGACCGACGCTCCCGGTGGCGCCGACGAGGCGGTGGCCCTCGACATCGTGTCCGAGGCCGAGGACGCCAAGGTCCCGATGAAGGTCGTCGTGGTCCGCAAGGGCGCGACGGTGGCCTACTTCACCGCGCTGAACATCGGATCCCTCGCCACGGGCAAGGACTTCGACTTCCCGACCGAGATCGCCGACGCGCAGATCGCCAAGCTGGCCTGACGGCCCGCCGGGCGACCGCGGCTCGCAACGACGCCCGCGCCCCCGAAGGCTCGGCCTTCCGGGGGCGCGGGCGTCGCCCTAGGCCAGGCCCGGTCCGCGGACCGGGATGGTGGTGAACGTCGGTGCGGGCGCCGGGTCCTTGAAGAAGTCGTTGCCCTTGTCGTCGACGACGATGAACGCCGGGAAGTCCTCGACCTCGATCTTCCAGACGGCCTCCATGCCGAGCTCCTCGTACTCGACGACCTCGACCTTCTTGATGCAGTCCTGGGCGAGGCGGGCCGCCGGGCCGCCGATGGAGCCCAGGTAGAAGCCGCCGTGGCTGCCGCAGGCGTCGGTGACCTGCTGGGAGCGGTTGCCCTTCGCCAGCATCACCTTGGAGCCGCCCGCCGCCTGGAACTGCTCCACGTAGGAGTCCATGCGGCCGGCCGTCGTCGGGCCGAAGGAACCGGAGGCGTACCCCTCGGGGGTCTTCGCCGGGCCGGCGTAGTACACCGGGTGGTCCTTCAGGTACTGCGGCATCTCCTCGCCCGCGTCCAGCCGCTCCTTGATCTTGGCGTGCGCGATGTCGCGGGCCACGACCAGCGGACCGGACAGCGACAGCCGGGTCTTGACCGGGTACTTGGTCAGCTCCGCGAGGATGTCGTCCATCGGCTGGTTGAGGTCGATCCGCACGACGTCGCCGGCCTCGTCGAGGTGCTCGTCCGTGGTGTCCGGCAGGAACCGCGCCGGGTCCGTCTCCAGCTGCTCCAGGAAGACGCCCTCGGCGGTGATCTTCGCGACGGCCTGGCGGTCGGCGGAGCAGGACACGGCGATCGCGACCGGGCAGGACGCGCCGTGCCGGGGGAGCCGCACCACACGCACGTCGTGGCAGAAGTACTTGCCGCCGAACTGCGCGCCGATACCGATCTTCTGCGTCAGCTCGAAGACCTTCTCCTCCAGCTCCTTGTCCCGGAAGCCGTGCCCGAGCGGCGACCCCTCGGCGGGGATCTCGTCCAGGTAGTGCGCGGAGGCGTACTTGGCGGTCTTGAGCGCGTACTCGGCGGACGTGCCGCCCACGACGATCGCCAGGTGGTACGGCGGGCAGGCGGCCGTGCCCAGCGAACGGATCTTCTCCTCCAGGAACTTCATCATGGAGGCCTCGTTCAGGACGGCCTTCGTCTCCTGGTAGAGGAACGACTTGTTGGCGGAGCCGCCGCCCTTCGCCATGAACAGGAACTTGTACGCGCCGCCGTCCGTCGCGTACAGCTCGATCTGCGCCGGGAGGTTGGAGCCGGTGTTCTTCTCCTCCCACATGGTGAGCGGAGCCATCTGCGAGTAGCGCAGGTTCAGCTTGGTGTACGCGTCGTAGATGCCCTTCGACAGGGCCTTCTCGTCCCCGCCCTCGGTGAGGACGTTCTGGCCGCGCTTGCCCATGACGATCGCCGTGCCGGTGTCCTGGCACATCGGCAGGACGCCCGCCGCCGCGATGTTCGCGTTCTTCAGCAGGTCCAGGGCGACGAACTTGTCGTTGCCGGACGCCTCGGGGTCGTCGATGATCCGGCGCAGCTGCGCCAGGTGGGCCGGGCGCAGGTAGTGCTGGATGTCGTGGATGGCCTCGGCCGCCAGCTTGCGCAGCGCCTCCGGCTCCACCTTGAGGAAGGTGCGTCCGTCGGCCTCGAAGGTGGAGACACCCTCGGAGGTCACCAGCCGGTACGGAGTGGTGTCCTCTCCCATGGGGAGCAGATCGGTGTACTCGAACTCAGGCATCGGTGCCCATTCCTCACTAGACAGGCTGATTCAGGCGCGGCTCGCCTCCGGGGCGCCGAAGCCTGTGGCTCACACGGGCGGCCGGCCTCCATCGACGGCGTCCACCAGCGTAGAACCTGCGGTCGGCGGCGGGCTTGTGAGGTAAGGCTCAGTTCCACACCTGCGGGGTCTATCGCGATCTATCGTGTGTGGGTACGCTGCTGCCGTGGACCTTCAGAAGCAGACCGGCGCGCGCGTCGCCGCCGCCGAGTTGCGCGCCTCGGACGCCGACCGTGACCGCATCACCGACATCCTTCGGGACGCCCTCGCCGAGGGGCGCCTGACCGCCGAGGAGCACGCCGAGCGGGTTGAGGGCGTGCTGGCCGCCAAGACGGTCGGCGAACTGGACGTGTTCATCCGGGACCTGCCCGCCGCGCACAAGCCGTCGGCGTACGCGCAACCGTCCTCCGTGCCGCACCGCCCCACCCCCGGCGCCATCCCGGTCGACGCGGACGAGCGTCTGCTCGCGGTCTTCAGCTCCTCGGTCCGCAAGGGCCGCTGGCGCGCGGGCCGCCGCATCCACGCGTACGCCGTGTTCGGCAGCGTCGAGATAGACCTCAGCGAGGCCCTCTTCGAGCACCGCCAGGTGATGATCAGGGCCGTCTCCCTCTTCGGCAGCGTGGAGATCCGCGTCCCGGAGAACGTCTCCCTGCGCGGCAGTGGCGGCGGAGTCCTCGGCTCCTTCGAGGTGGACAACCTCGATTCCGGCGAACCGGACGCCCCGGTGGTCTACGTGGACGGCTTCGCCGTGCTCGGCAGCGTCGAGGCGAAGCCCCGGCGCGGCAAGATGATCGCCGACCTCCTCGGCCGGGTCACCGATCATGTCGTCCGCAAGGTCGACGGCGGTTTGCGCAAACACCTGGACCGTTGACGTCTGTGAAGTGGATCACTTTCGGACCGTTCCCGAAGGGGTTCGGTCCACTTGTGACCGCTTGGTGAGAGCCCGGAATTCCGGCGGTTGGGGACTCAGTGCATAGGCCCGCGCACAGCGGGTAGGCCTTGCTGCATCGTCTCTCGCTCGCGAAGCCGTCGTCAGGAGTAGACCGTGCTGCAACCGCCGCATTCGTCCCTGCAGGTCGCTGCCGTTCCGCCCCAGCGGGTGCCAGTGCGAGACAGGGATCAGGAAGCCCCGTGGCATACGGAGGCCGTGTGCCGGCGTGACGAGGCCGGCCTGTTCTTCGCCCCCTCCAAGGAGCCCACCGCGGCCCGGCTCTCCCGCGAGGAGGCCGCCAAGCGCGTCTGCGCCCGCTGTCCCGTCATGGTCGAGTGCCGGGAACACGCACTCCTGCAACCGGAGCCGTACGGCGTCTGGGGCGGCCTGACCGCGGCGGAACGCCGCGTGGTGCTGGCCCGACGGCGCCGCCGCGACCTGGAGTTGAAGAAGGCGGCACGGGCGGCGGGGACGATAGCGGCGGCCGGCTAGCCGCACCACACGCGCGCGCGAAAGGCGCCCTCTTCCGCACAAGAGGGCGCCTTCGTGACGCCGGTCGCCCGAAGGTCTTGAGGGGCGCGGGGACCTGCGCGACAAGCCACGACGCACCCCGCGGACGACAGCGCACCGCAGTCCCCCCGACCCCAACCGCTTGACCGGCGGAGCTACTTCGCCTTTTCGAAGTCGATCGAGCTGTAGGCCCGCAGCTTGCTCAGCCGGTGCACCGAGTCGATCCGCCGCACCGTCCCCGATTTCGACCGCATCACGATCGAGTCGGTCGTCGCGGTCTCCGACCGGTACCGCACACCCCGCAGCAGCTCGCCGTCGGTGATCCCCGTGGCGACGAAGAACACGTTCTCCCCGGAGACCAGGTCGTCCGTGGTCAGCACCCGGTCGAGGTCGTGCCCCGCGTCGATCGCGCGCTGCCGCTCCTCGTCGTCCTTCGGCCACAACTTGCCCTGGATCGTGCCGCCGAGGCACTTCACCGCGCAGGCCGAGATGATGCCCTCGGGCGTACCGCCGATGCCGAGCAGCATGTCGACCCCGGTGCCCTCCCGCAGCGCCAGGATCGAGCCCGCGACATCACCGTCCGAGATCAGCTTGATGCGCGCCCCGGTCTCCCGGATCTCGTTGATGATGCCCTCGTGCCGCGGCCGGTCGAGGATGACGACGGTGACGTCCTCGGGCGTGGACCGCTTCGCCTTGGCCACCCGGCGGATGTTCACCGAGATCGGCGCGTCGATGTCGACGAAGTCGGCGGCCTCGGGGCCGGTCACGAGCTTGTCCATGTAGAAGACGGCCGACGGGTCGAACATCGTGCCCCGGTCGGCCGCCGCGAGCACGGCGATCGCGTTGGTCATGCCCTTGGCCGTCAGTGTGGTGCCGTCGATCGGGTCCACGGCGATGTCGCACTCCGGGCCGGTCCCGTCACCGACGCGCTCCCCGTTGAAGAGCATCGGGGCCTCGTCCTTCTCGCCCTCCCCGATGACGACGACGCCGTTCATCGAGACGGTGGAGACGAGGGTCCGCATGGCGCGTACGGCGGCGCCGTCGGCGCCGTTCTTGTCCCCGCGGCCGACCCAGCGGCCCGCGGCCATCGCGGCCGCCTCGGTCACCCGGACGAGCTCCAGGGCGAGGTTGCGGTCGGGGGCCTCGGAGGGGACTTCGAGCTCGGAGGGCAAATGATGATTCTCGGTCATCGGAGCGCACCTTTCTGATACGACGACGGCCGGATGGGGGTTCGGCTCGACTCTATCGTCAGGCTGACAAATTGAGCAGGGGACCCCACGGATGAGCAGACCGGTGCACCTGCGACGATGAGGGCGTGGCAGGTACGAAAGGCAAGCAGACCGTTCGCGACATGGTCCTCTCCCTGGGACTCATCGTGCTCGCGGCCTGGGTCATCTATCTCTTCATCCCGCACGACGAGACCGAGCAGGAGCTCAAGCGCGTCGACTACCGCGTCGAGCTGCTCACGGCACGCCGCGCCGCCTCCTACCCGGTGGCCGCGCCCGTGGGCCTGCCCGACACCTGGAAGGCGACGTCCGTCCGCTTCAGCGGCGCCGACTCCGACCACTGGCACCTCGGGTTCCACGCCCCCGACGGCCAGTACGTGGCCGTCGAGCAGTCCGCGGGCAAGCCGTCCCGGTTCATCCCGGACGCCACCCAGGACGCGAAGAAGACCGGCACCACGCAGGAGATCGGCGGCGAGACCTGGACCCGCTACGAGGGCGACCGCTACGACGCCCTGGTCCTGCGGGGCGAGGAGGCGACGACCGTGGTCGCGGGCAGCGCGTCGTTCGAGGAGCTGACGAGGATGGCGAAGGCGCTGAGCACGGAGTGACGCGCCCATGGAGACCGCGACATGACGCGCCCATGGACAGGGACGCGGAAGGGGCCCCCGGCAGTCGTGCCGGGGGCCCCTTCCGCGTGGTGCCCGAGGATCAGACGGTCGTGATGACGTCGTCGTAGGCGAGGCGCGGGGAGCGCGGGTAGGAGGCGCCCTCGCCCGGCTTGCCGATGTTGACGACCATCAGCGGGGTGTGGTCGGCGTCCAGGAACTCCTTCTGGACGCCGGCGGCGTCGAAGCCGGTCATCGGGCCGGCGGCGAGCCCCGCGGCACGGACGCCGATGATGAAGTACGCGGCCTGGAGGGCGGCGTTCAGCCCGGCGGCGGACTCACGGGCCGGGCGCTCCGCGAAGAAGAGGTCCTTGGCCTGCGGGAACGCCGGGAACAGGGTCGGCAGCTCCTCGTGGAACTCGTTGTCCGCGGCGAGGATCGCGACCAGCGGCGCGGTGGCGGTCTTGGCCTGGTTGCCCTCGGCCATGTGCGCCACCAGACGCTCGCGGGCCTCGGCGGAGCGGACCAGGACGATACGCAGCGGGGTCTGGTTGAAGGCGGTGGGGCCGTACTTGACCAGGTCGTAGATCGCCTGCACCTGCTCCTCGGTGACAGGCTCGTCGGTGAACGCGTTCGCCGTGTGCGCCTCGCGGAACAGCAGGTCCTGGGCGGCGGGGTCGAGAACGAGAGACATGGAACAACCTTCGTAAAGACGTGCGCTGACGGCATCGAAGGTACGCAATGGAAGTTCAAGGTTCAACCAAAAGCGGCTTGGGGTGATCCGCTTCACAGGAACCAGGATCTACGCCGTACCCGGAAGGGGGAACCGGTGCGTACCCGGAAGAGGGGGTGAGCCGGTGCCGCACCCGAAAGGGCGGGGCGGGGTCAGCCGCGGCCGTCGCCGGAGGCGTCCGTCTCCTCGTCCTCCGCCAGCGCCGCGTCCAGCCGGGCCCGGGCGCCGTCCAGCCAGCGGCGGCACACCTTGGCCAGCTCCTCACCGCGCTCCCACAGCGCGAGGGACTCCTCCAGTGTCGTACCGCCCGCCTCCAGCCGCCGGACGACCTCGATCAGCTCGTCACGCGCCTGCTCGTAGCCGAGGGCCCGGTCGGCCTCGGACGCTTCGGCCGCCCCGCCCGTCACGGTCGTCTCCTCGGCCTCGCTCACGTTGCTGGTCATGCGGCCCACCTTATGCGTCCCCTCCGACAGTGCCCTCGACCCGGACGGCGAACTCGCCCTCCGCGACCCGCGCCCGCAACGGCTCCTCGGCCGTGACCTCCCCGGGCGCGCGCACCACGTGCCCGTCCGCCTTCTGGAGCACCGCGTATCCCCGCTTCAGGGTCGCGGCGGGGGAGAGGGCCACCACGCGCGCGTGCGTGTGCGACAGCTCCGACACCGCCCGGTCCAGATGGTGGCCGAGGCAACGGCGCCCCCGGTCGAGCAGGGAGGCCACCTGGTCGGCGCGCTCGTCGATCATGCGGTGCGGATCCTCTATCGAGGGGCGCGCCAGGGCGTGCGCGAGCCCCCGCTCCTCCCGCTCCACGAGCGCCTCCACGCACCGCCGCGCCCGGTCCCGCAGCCATCGCACCCGCTCGTACTCCTCGCCGACGTCCGGGACGACCTTCTTGGCCGCGTCGGTCGGCGTGGACGCCCGCAGGTCCGCGACGTAGTCCAGCAGCGGGGTGTCCGGCTCGTGCCCGATCGCCGACACCACCGGCGTACGGCAGGACGCGACGGCCCGGACGAGCTGCTCGTCGGAGAACGGCAGCAGGTCCTCCACGCTGCCGCCGCCGCGCGCCACGACGATGACGTCCACGCCCTCCATCGCGTCCAGCTCCTTCACCGCCTGCACCACCTGCGGCACGGCGTGCACGCCCTGCACGGCGACGTTGCGCACCTCGAAGCGGACGGCGGGCCAGCGGTGCCGGGCGTTCTCCAGCACGTCCCGCTCGGCCGCGGAGGCCCGGCCGCACACCAGCCCGATCAGCTGCGGCAGGAACGGCAGCGCCTTCTTCCGCTCCGGCGCGAACAGCCCCTCCGCCGCCAGCGACTTCTTCAACTGCTCCAGCCGGGCGAGCAGTTCCCCCACCCCGACCGGCTTTATCTCGGTGGCCCGCAGGGACAGCTGACCGCGCGGCGCGTACCACTCGGGCTTCGCGTGCACGACGACCCGGGCGCCCTCGCTGACGACATCCGCGATCGCGTCGAACACCTGTCGGTAGCAGGTGACGCTCACGGAGATGTCGTGCGACGGGTCCCGCAGCGTGAGGAAGACGACGCCGGCGCCGGGGCGCCGCGACAGCTGAGTGATCTGCCCCTCGACCCACACCGTGCCGAGCCGGTCGATCCAGCCGCCGATGAGCCGGGAGACCTCACCGACGGGCAGGGGGGCGTCGGCGGATGTGTTGAGAGCCATGTGGGGAGCGTATCGGGGGGTGCGGACAGCGCCTCATGTCTCGGGGGGCGGGGTTCGTCGGCGGGTGCGGGTTCGTTGTGGTTTCTCGCGCAGTTCCCCGCGCCCCTGAAGCATGGGCCTGCGGCCCGGCCTTCAGCGGGATGGCGCCGAAAAGCACGGGGCGCAGCCCCGGTCGCTTTTCAGGGGCGCGGGGAACTGCGCGACAAGCCCCCACCCACCCGCACCCGGCACACCCCCGCACACCCCCGAGCTCACCCCCCGCTCCCACGGCGGAGCCGCCCGCTCCCACGGCGGAGCCCCCCACGGGGAACCCCCTACGATGGGTGCATGACCGCTTCGCCTGGCCGCCGCCGTGTCCTCCTCGCCGCTCCGCGCGGCTACTGCGCGGGTGTCGACCGTGCCGTGATCGCCGTCGAGAAGGCCCTCGAGCAGTACGGGGCCCCGATCTACGTCCGCCACGAGATCGTCCACAACAAGTACGTCGTGCAGACCCTGGAGAAGAAGGGCGCCATCTTCGTCGAGCAGACGGAAGAGGTCCCCGAGGGCAACATCGTGATGTTCTCGGCGCACGGCGTGGCCCCCACCGTGCACGAGGAGGCGCAGCGCGGCAGGCTCGCCACCATCGACGCGACCTGCCCCCTGGTCACCAAGGTCCACAAGGAAGCGATCCGCTACGCGGGCGAGGACTTCGACATCCTGCTGATCGGGCACGAGGGCCACGAGGAGGTCATCGGCACCTCCGGCGAGGCCCCGGACCACATCCAGCTCGTCGACGGCCCCGGTGACGTCGAGAAGGTCGAGGTCCGCGACCCGTCGAAGGTCGTCTGGCTCTCCCAGACCACGCTCTCCGTCGACGAGACGATGGAGACCGTCGGCGCCCTCAAGGAGAAGTTCCCGCTGCTCGTCTCCCCGCCGAGCGACGACATCTGCTACGCCACGCAGAACCGTCAGCTCGCCGTGAAGCAGATGGGCGCGGAGGCCGAGCTGGTCATCGTCGTCGGCTCCCGCAACTCCTCCAACTCCAAGCGGCTCGTCGAGGTCGCCAAGCTCGCCGGCTCCCGCGAGGCGTACCTCGTGGACTTCGCGAGCGAGATCGACGAGGCCTGGCTGGAGGGCGTGGAGACCGTCGGCGTCACCTCGGGCGCCTCCGTGCCGGAGGTCCTCGTCGAGGAGGTCCTGGAGTGGCTCTCCCAGCGGGGCTACGAGGACGTCGAGCTGGTGAAGGCCGCCGAGGAGTCGATCACCTTCTCGCTGCCGAAGGAGCTGCGCCGCGATCTGCGCGAGGAGGCGGCCGCCCTGGTCGCCGAGCGCACCGGACAGGGCGCCGCGGGCGCCTGAGCCCCACTGCCCCCGTACGGCCCCGGAACGTGAAGGTTCCGGGGCCGTACGCGTACGACGACGTGAGGGTTCCGGGACCGGGCTGCGGCCCGGTGGCCCCGGGCCGTGACTGTCAGTCGTACGACGTAACGTAGGGCCATGCACATCTTCGGCGTGGACATCGGTGGATCCGGGATCAAGGGCGCTCCCGTGGACCTGGACCTGGGCGACCTGGCGGACGAGCGGTACAAGGTGCTGACCCCGCACCCGGCGACGCCGGACGCGGTGGCCGACGGGGTGAAGGAGGTCGTCGACCACTTCGGCTGGACCGGACCGGTCGGTATCACCTTCCCCGGCGTGGTCACGGGTGGCGCCACGATCCGTACGGCGGCCAACGTCGACAAGGGCTGGATCGACGTCGACGCGCGCGCCCTGCTCGGCGATCGGCTCGGCGGCCTCCCGGTCACCGTGGTGAACGACGCGGACGCGGCGGGCGTCGCCGAGGTGCAGTTCGGTGCGGGTCGCGACCGCCGGGGCACGGTCATCATGCTGACCTTCGGCACGGGCATCGGCAGCGCCGTCTTCAGCGACGGCGTCCTCGTACCCAACACGGAGCTGGGCCATCTGGAACTGGGCGGCCACGACGCGGAGACCCGCGCCTCCACGAAGGCCAAGGACGACCACGAGCTGACCTGGGAGCACTGGGCTAAGCGCGTCACCAAGTACCTCGCTCATGTGGAGATGCTCTTCTCCCCGGAGCTGTTCATCGTCGGCGGCGGCGTCAGCCGCAAGTCCCACAAGTTCCTGCACCTGATCGAGGGCATCCAGGCCGAGATCGTCCCGGCCCAGCTCCAGAACAACGCGGGCATCGTGGGCGCGGCGATGCGGGCGGTGAAGGCGGGCTGATCCCGGGAGGGCGCGCGGACTCGTTCCGGGGCCGGCTGATCAGAAGAGGCCCGGAAAGAGGCCCGGACAGAGGCCCGGACTGGCCCGAGGGTGGGTCAGGAGCCGCGGGGCGCCGTGCGGCGGGGTTGGGCCGGAGGCCTCGGGGTCCGCGGCCGGGCCGGGGCGTGGTCGTACGAGGGGTGGGGCTGGGCGCCGGCTTTTCCCGGTCGTCCGAGCCCTCCCGGTGCCTCCGACCCTCGGGACGTCGCCGCCTCCCGCTCTCCCGTTCTCCCGACTCGCCGCTCCCCGGCCGTCGCCCCCTCCCGCTCCGCCGCCCGCCGGGCCATCAGGCGCAGCTTGCGTGCGGTCACGATGAGGCCGGCGATCAGCGTGCCGCCGTAGAGCCAGCCCGCCGCCATCGCGAGGGCGGTGACCAGGCCCATCAGATACCCGGCGGGGCCTCCCTCGCCCCCGGCGATCGGCGGCAGCCCGGCCGCGAACGCGATGGGCACCACCACCGGCCCGCTCGCGAGGTCGCCTCGCCGCACCCACACCGCGGTCAACGCGCTGACCGGCAGGAACAACACCCCGTACAGCGTGAGTGACGCGCTGAACAGCAGCCGGTCGAGGCAGGCCAGCGCGAACATCGACACCGCGCAGAACAGTCCGCCGCCCAGCCCGGTGAGCCGGGGGTTCGGCATCCGGCGCACGGCGCGGGAGACGCGCCGCACGGCTCGGGCCGGCGCCGGGACGGGCCCGCGCGCGACCGGGGCACGACGCGGCGCCCCCGCGCCGCCCCGCTCCCGGCCGCCTCTGACCAGCTGCGGCGGAAGGGGAGTGCCACGCTGCGGTCCGGTCCGAGGGGGATGCGTCCTGTGCTGCTCCACTCGACCAACTTAGGTCGGTTAATGTGCCGAATGGGTGCACAGACACGCCGTTGAGGGGACCTTGGCCAAGCGTTCGATACGCCGCCGGGCGGGGCGCGGGCACGCCGTAAACTGGGGGACCGGCCAGCCCTCTGGCCCCTGGGGCACGATCCGCCGGACCGCACCCCCAGGCTCCGCCGCCCCAGGCCACCGGCCGCCTGGCCCTCCTACGTACGGGAAGTCGTAAACGTGTCGCTCACGATCGGAATCGTCGGTCTGCCCAACGTCGGCAAGTCGACCCTGTTCAACGCCCTGACCAAGAACGACGTGCTGGCGGCCAACTACCCGTTCGCCACGATCGAGCCGAACGTCGGCGTCGTCGGCGTCCCGGACGAGCGTCTGACGAAGCTGGCCGAGATCTTCGGGTCGCAGCGTGTCCTCCCGGCGACCGTCGACTTCGTCGACATCGCGGGCATCGTGCGCGGCGCCAGCGAGGGTGAGGGACTCGGCAACAAGTTCCTGGCGAACATCCGTGAGTCCGACGCGATCTGCCAGGTCATCCGCGCCTTCAAGGACGAGAACGTCGTCCACGTCGACGGCAAGGTCTCGCCGAAGGACGACATCGAGACGATCAACACCGAGCTGATCCTCGCCGACCTCCAGACCATCGAGAAGGTCCTGCCGCGCCTCCAGAAGGAGTCGCGCATCAAGAAGGACATCGCGCCGAAGGTGAAGGCCGTCGAGGAGGCGAAGGAGATCCTGGAGAAGGGCGACACGCTCTTCGCGCACGGGATCGTCCAGGGCAGCGAGCGCAACGAACTGCTGCACGACCTGCACCTGCTCACCACCAAGCCCTTCCTCTACGTCTTCAACGTCGACGAGGAGGAACTGGTCGACGAGGACTTCAAGAACGAGCAGCGCGCGCTGGTCGCCCCCGCCGAGGCGATCTTCCTCAACGCCAAGCTGGAGGCGGACCTCGCCGAGCTGGACGAGGAGGACGCGCTCGAACTCCTCCAGTCCGTCGGCGCCGACGAGCCGGGCCTCGCGACCCTCGCCCGCGTCGGCTTCGACACCCTCGGCCTCCAGACGTACCTGACGGCCGGCCCCAAGGAGTCCCGCGCCTGGACGATCAAGAAGGGCGCCACCGCCCCCGAAGCCGCCGGCGTCATCCACACGGACTTCCAGAAGGGCTTCATCAAGGCGGAGGTCATCTCCTTCCACGACCTGGTGGAGACCGGTTCGGTGGCGGAGGCCCGCGCCAAGGGCAAGGCTCGCATGGAGGGCAAGGACTACGTGATGCAGGACGGCGACGTGGTGGAGTTCCGCTTCAACGTGTGATCGCAGCGTTACTGCGAGTCAGGCCCTTCGTCGTGTTCGCGGAGGACAGGGGGACCGGCTTTCAGGGAGCCGGCCCCCTGCTGTTTCCCGTGCGGGGACGGTGCCGGGAATCCTGCTCCTCGGACCTCTGTCTTCGCATCGCCGTTTCTCGTGGCTGTGCGCAAGGGGACTGGGGGCGGGTGGACGCTCCCCTGCCGCGGTGTGCGGCGAAGGGGAGCCTCGGAGCGCCGACCGTCTACCGGATCAGATCCTGTTCTCGTCGTCCTCGTCCCATGGGCCGGGTTCGGTGGGCCGGTGCGGGCTGTGAGACGGGTCCCAGAAGTGCTGAGACGGAATATCTTCCTCGCTCGTCTCCCACCGACCCCGGTCCTCGGCGTTTGCGCTGCCCCCTGCCGTCCTCGGTGTGAACGTGCTCGCACCAGCAGCCACGTCCGGGTCGGTGAACGGCGGTCCCTCGGGGGCCGGTGAGCGGGGCGGCCAGGGGCCGGTGGTGTTCCCCTCGCCCGAAGGGTCGTCCTCCGGGCTCTCGTCGGAAGCCAGGCCAAAGGCCCGCCTGATCTCGTCGGCGGCCTCGTCCAGCCCCTCTGTTCTCAAGAACCTCATCACGCGGTGCGCGAGCACCGTGTACCCGTCCATGTCCGGCTTCAGGCCCGCCTCCGTCAGCAACAGGCGCAGTCGATCCGATACCCCTACTTCCTCCTCGCGGTCGAACACCCCTCCTCCGTGGTCGTCCCCGTCCCACAGCGGGCCCCCGACGGTCGCTTCGTTCCGTGCGCCCACAGGCGGGACGAGCAGGTGGCGAAAGAGTTCGGGCACTTCCTCGTCGTTGGCCGCCGCCGCGACCTGGGCGAGCGGGCCGATCATGTCGACCGCCTTCTCGATGTCGTCCTCGTGGCGGGCGAGCCACCACACCACCGCGCTGCCCGCACTCTTGAGCACGTCGTCACCGAGGTAGCGTCGCTTGTTGCGCTCGTGCTGACGCTCGTACTCCCAGATCTCCTCGTCCTTGCGAAGGTCGTTCAGCTTCTGCAGGCGTTCGCGGTCGGCGGGGGCGAGGGTCAGCATCACATCGGCCGCCATGGCCTTCACCCGTCCGCTCAGGTCGGGGAGCAGGATGCCCAACTGCCCCTCCAAGAGGTACCGCGCGGAGCTTGCCCGGTCGGGTTCCTCGTGACGGACGACCTCCAGGGCCCGGGTGACGATCGAGGACACGGCGAGGGCTGAGGAGGCGCTGTCTGCCTGGCCGGCGTGGCCGGGGACCGGCCTCCACCACACGGTGGCGGAGAAGAGGAAGTCATAACCGTTCGTCGCGCTCGACAGCGCCGCGTCGACCACCCGTGCCTCCTGGTACGGCTGCTCCGTTGGCACCGCGGGCGGCTCGGGCTCCCCGGGCTCGTACGGGTCGGCGGGCGTGTGGCCACCGCTGAGGAGCGTCATCACGAGCAGCAGGGAACCGGAGACCGTGACCATGGACATAAAGCCCCACAACCATGCCGACCAGTCCAGAAAGTGTCCGAGCACAGCTGGTGTGAGGCCGCAGAGAGCGACGAACAGCAGGCTGGGAAAACGGTGTTTCATCGTTCCTCTTCCGTGGTCCGTGGTTCGGCGCCCGCACGCTCCGCACTCTCCGGGCGGGCGTACTGCGCTTGGTCGATGTGCCGCCAGAAGAGGGCGGCGACGGCCGCCCGGGACGGGTGGCGCGCGGACCGTGCCCAGCCGCAGGCGATGACGTAGAGGCGGTGGAGGGCGGCCGTGCGGCCGTGCGTCGCCCTGACCATCACGTTCAACGCCATCTCTTGCGTTCGGTCGTCCGCCACGGCGTCCAGCCAGCTGTTCACCAGCGGGTTCCAGAGTTCCGTCGGCGGTTGCGAGAACACCGTCTTCCAGCCCAGGAACAGGTCCGGCCAGCGGGGTGGGTCCGGTGCTCGGTCACTCCTCAACAGCTCTGCGAGCAGGTGGAGATGGGAATGTGCTCCGGGTTGTTCCTGACGTGCCCGGTCCCGCAGGCGGTCGATCAGCAGTCGGTAGAGCCGACGGTCACGGCCGGCGAGGTCGAGAAGCGCTTCCCGGGCCCCGTGCGCTGCCCCCTCCCTCCGCACGGCGAGGTGGTGGAGGCGCACCACTGCTTGATCCGGGTGCGTCGCGCCGAGGCTCTGGTGACAGGCAGTTGTCAGGACACGGGCCAGGCCGTCAGACAAGGAGCCGGACCTAGTGACGCACTCGTACATCCGCCTGCGGAACCAACCGCCGAACTCCTCGTGGCGGAGACCGATTTCGAGAGCTGTCGCGGCTCGCGGATCGCCGGACGCTCTGGCCGCGTCGTTCGCCCAGCGCACCATGAGGTCGAAGAGGTCGTCGGGCCGCCGGACGGCCAGAGACCGCTCGCCGAAGCGGACGACGACGTCCACCTGGTCGTCGGTGGTCAGGCCGTTCAACTCGGCGGCAGAGCCGATCCAGTCCCTGAGGCCGTTGCGTACCCCGGGGAAGTTCGCCCAGAAGTACGTCCGCACCGCGTCGGCGTAGGCCAGCCGCTCGAAGCGTAGCCGTCCGTCCGGGTCCCGTTCGATCCCGAGCGCTTTCAACCGCTCCCCGAAGTCCGTCTGCGCGAACTCGGAGGTCACCTCCTCCTTGTGCCCCACCTCCTTCAACAGGCCTTGCCATGCCTCGTAAACGGTGTCGGCGCGAGTTCCCTCGAACACTGCCGCCGCAAGCAGCAGGGCCCGCTCGGGTGCGGTGCGGACCGCGACCATCTGCTGACACACCTCACCGGCACGGTCGGTCACCGCGTGTATCGCCTGGTTGAGCCATCCCGCGAAGTCGGATCCGAACCGGCCACTGTCGCGGGCGGCCTTCACCAGCCCCGCGAGCCGCGCCAGTTCCCGCATGGGGGAGCGGTCACACAGGCGCTGGAGGTCGGCGCTCCTCAGATCCGCAGGGTGGAAGGCCATCCGGTCCATGCGGAGGTACCGGGTGACGACAGCGACGCCCCGGGGGCGCTCCAGCTTCACCCTGTGCGGTTCGAAGTCCGGCGCATGGGCGTGCTCCATGACCGATGGCAGGACGACGACCATGTGGGCCCCCGCCTCCTTGACCTTCGACCGGTGCACGGCCAGACGGTGCTGGGCCCGGGTGTACTCCTCTTCGTCGGTGATCCCGGAGAGGTCGAGAAGGAAGCGGTCCCCCTCACCGGGGGTTATTGGCTTGTCGTTCCTGTTCTCGTCCTTGGCCGTGGCGGGAAGCTCCTCGACCCGGCCCCTTTCCTCGTCGGTGCTCCTGTCCTCACCGAACCCGTGCAGCAGCATGATCGCCGCGGCACGGCGGCCGCTGCCGGGCGGTCCCTCCAGCAGCACCACCGACCCCGGTTTCTCCAAGTGGTCGGCGGCGATGCGGTAGCCCCTGGGGGGAACGAACCGGTTGGCCAGGCGCGCCCGGTCCTCGCGGGCGATCCGGAGGGACTCGACTCCTTTGCGGGTCATCCAGTCCGTGGCGGCGCCGTAGAAGACGTACTGGTGCCCCTCGCCGTTGTTCACCGGGCCGCGCGGATCGTTGACGGTGACGCGGTCCTGCTCGGTCATCGCCCGTCGTCCGAGCGCCGGCGCTCGCGCTCGAAGCGCTGGTGGACCGTACCGCTGTTGTCGCCGGCGGTGAACTGGACCCCGGTGTTGTCGCCCTCGAAATGAGGTGCGTTGTACTGGTGGCCCCGGCCGGTGTTCACAGGCCCCTGCGGCTCGTTGACGAAGGTGCCGGACAGGTCTCCGTTGAGGTTTCCGATGCCGCCGCGCACGCGCTGTTCGACGTCACGCGTCCGCATCCTGATGTGCCCGATGTCCTGGGCCGACTTCTCGCGTGACTTCGCCTCCGTCCGCTCCCTTGCCGCACGGCCGTCGCGATCCACCCTGCTCAGCTCGGGCAGCAGCCGGGCGAGGGTGTCCCCGAGCGTCGTCAGGTCCGATTCGGCGTTGCGGTGGTCGAACCGCCTGTACTGGAAGTCCGCCAGCTCCAGCAGATCGTCAGGAAGGACGGTGCGGTCGATCCGCGTGACCTTTCCGACGAGCACGGGGATCACCAGGATCCCGCGGTCGAGCGCGGTCTGGATCTCGCGACGGGTCCAGTCCTGTTCGGCTTCGAGCGCGGGGCGGCCGTCGGTCCCTCGTACCTCCGCCCAGCGCGGGCCGATCACGGCGAGGAGCGCCTCGCATCCCTCCACCGCCCTGACCAGTTCCGCTGGGAAACGGCGTCCGGGATCAATCGAGTTGCTGGCGAAGAAGATCCGCTCGTCGCCGAACCTCCGGGCGAGTTCCCGGGCGATCATTGTCGCGGCGGATTCCTCGTCGCCTGTGCGGTAGTTGACGAAGACGTCGGGCATGAAGGTTCCCTTCCTGAGAGAAAGACGAGTGAACGGGCACGGGGCTGTGGACCGGGGTTCCGGTTCGCCCGAGCCAGAGGTCCCGACCGTGTGACGGCATGGCGTGTCCACGAGAGGGCATGCGAATGAAGGGGCACCGCCTGTGCGTCACTGGCTGCGGGCAGCCCGGAGAAGCCGGGAGGCGCGATGCGACGCGTCCGGCGGGAACCAGAGAGGCCCGCGGGGATCATGGGATCCGGAGGGCCGGAGGGGTGGGTAGTGGGGCGAGCCGGGCGGCTCGAGTCCGTGTCGGTCGTGGAGCGGCTGTCAGCTGTGCGTGGGGGCGAGTACGCGTGCCAACGCGGGCAGCAGATCACGTACGCCGCGGCAGCTCCGGAACCGGGACAGTTCCCGCGCGAGGCGTCGGACGTCGCTGTTCACCGTCGCCGAGGGCACGGCCGGCATCACTCCCAGGAGCTCCCCGGCAATCGCGCACGCGTGCTCTACCTCCCCGGAGGCGGCATGTGCCAGGGACCTGCGGAAGCCGTACCGGGCGCGGGTACGCAGCGCGTGCGGCGGGAGGCGGCGATACTCCCGGTCGAGCACCTCGGCAGCGGCCTTGGGGCGCCCGAGGTCGTGTAGACACCAGCCGGTCGACATCGCCGCCGGATTGCTCACGTGTGAGGTTCCGATCACGGGCTCGGCGCCGTTGAGGGCGTCATCCTCGGAGAGCAGTTCCCGCGCCCTGTCGAGGCTGCGGAGGCAGTCGACTTCGTTGCCGACGAGCGCGTGCCCTTGGGCCTCTCGTTGGGCAGCGAGCCCTCTGATGCGCGGTGGGAGTTCGCTGCCCTGGGCTCGGCGGGCCAGGGCGACGGTGCTAGCGGCGTCCCCGCCGTACATCGTGACCAGGGCGCGCCGCACCAGTGCGTAGGAACCCAGGTACGGGTCGCCTCCGGCGCGCGCCAGTTCGACGGCCTCGCCCGTCCAGCCGAGTGCCCCGGCGCTGTCCCCGGCCTCCTGGGCCATCCAGCCGGTGAACTCCGCGAACCGTGAGGCGAGCAGGAGTGCGGAAGCCCGGGAGGCGGACCCGGCATCGGAGGCGAGTCCGGCGACCATGCGAGTCTGCGTCTCCAGCAGGGGCAGAAGGATCTTGGGGGCGGTGGACTGACCGAGCTTCCGCAGCTGGTCGAACTGCATGCGGTAGGAGCCCAGGAGGGGGTCGTCGGCGGAGGACAACGCTTGACCGCCGAGTTTCAGGCTGAGGTCGATCAGCACTCCTGTACCCGCCGAGAGGGCTGCCCGACGCCCGACGAGCCAGCGGCTCGGACCGGCGGGGGATTCGGCGGAGCCCGAGTCCGAGTCCGCTTCAGGGCGGGTGGCCAGGCGCTGTAGCTCGCCGTCCGCGCCGAGGAAGGCGTCACACCGCCGGGCCAGTTCGGGGGACGGGGAACGCTCTCCGCGTTCGACCTTGCTGAGGTGTCCCTTGTCGTAGTTGAGCGCCACGGAGAACTCGGTAAGAGACAGCCCCGCTTCCACTCGTAAACGGCGAAGTTCCGGGCCGAAACGTAAAGTCGTGCTCATCATCAGCCTCCCCTTGAACAGTGACCGCGAGAGCCGTCCGCCCTCACGGGAGCCGTCATCAGACGATCACCGGTCGACGCGAAACTCGACGGTGAACACCTGCTGTAACGGCGTGGTTCCGCTTCGCGTCCGAAACTGAGTCTGGCACGACCCTTGTCTGGAGAATCGGGGTTCGGCAGTGTTGCCCGTTGCCTCTTTCGTTCTTCGCTGTTCCCCTCCCGTTCCTTGGAGCGACCGGGATTGACCATGATCGGAACAAAGTGTTCGAGAGTGACAGGGTCATGGGCGGGTTCCCGTCCTTCACGAAGTCGCAGTGCTCGATTACGTAGCCGCAGCTGGTCTCCGCGGGTGTCGGAACGGCATCGGCCACCTCGCCGGGGACAGGTCGGCAGGGTCGATCCAGGTGGGGGCCACGAAGATGTTGTCGCCGGTGGGGGCTTCGGAGGCCCCCGGCAGGGACCAGGTGTGGGACTCCGCCACCAGGTGCTCCCAGGGCGCGGCCCATTCGAGTTCCCAGTTCAGACCGGTGCCGGAGATGACGTACGTGCGGCTGGCGGCCACCCGCCAGAACTGGAAGTAGAGGATCACCTGGGTGTGGTCGGCGAGGTGGTTGATGATCTCGGCGAAGTGGGCCGAGGACCAGGCAGGCACGCTAGGCGGCTCGACCGTGCCTTCGATCTCCAGGCTCGCCAGGGTCATTACCGCCCATTCCCGGACGGTGGAGTCGTCGCTGCGCAGGAGGGCGATCAGGTCAGGGCTGTCAATCGAACTGGCTCTGGGCTGCATCGGGTGGTGACCGAGTGCTGGTCGAGCCGGTAGATGTCTACCCGGGCCAGCTGTCTCTCCACCCACACGTCCAGAGTGGCGGAGCCCTGAACGACGAGTCGAACTGGGCGCATCGCTGCGCGTGGCTATCGTCGCTGTGCGTCACCGCTGGATGTGAGTCAGAGTCGAACGATTACGGTCACGCGGCTGGACTACTAGACGGTGCGGATGACAGGGGCGGGTTTGATGTCCTGGGCGTCGACGAGGGTGCGGATGTCGTTCGGGTCCGAGGTCCAGATGATGGCGCCGAGGCTGGCTGCCATGGTCACGACGGTGGCGTCGACGATGTCGGAGGTGCCGGCCTTGCCGCAGAGGATGCCCGCGGCTTTGGCGGTTTCGATGCCGACGGGTGCGACGTGGCACCCGGCGAGGAACTTGCCGAGTCTGACCTGGCGGCGGGAGTCCCGCCATGCCTGGCTGACGACGATGGATGGGATGTGGATGTCCCGGCCGTCTTCGAGGGCCAGGCTGTGGCGGGCCCACATGCGTCGGTCGTCGTTGTCGATGGCGATGAGCGCCCCGGCGTCGTACAGGTAGGGGATGTTCACGCGGCCGAGACTCCCGGGTCGCTGAGGTATTCGGCGTCGGCGGCGGCAAGGTCCGCGCGGGCGGCGGCGAGCTCCTCGGGGGTGAAGGCGCCGTGTTCTGCCTGCCACTCCTGGATGACGGCCCGGCCGGCCCGCAGGCGCAGCTCGCGTTCGGCTGCTCCGGCGACGAGGCGGGAGAGTGGGATGCCTTCTTCCTCGGCGGCTTCGGCCAGGGCTTCGACCAGAGATTCGTCGAGAGTGATAGTCACCTTCTTGGTAGCCATACAACAACCATAGCGTGGTATGGCCTTCAATGCTGGTGCACGGATCACCTGCCCGGTGCGTACCACGTGCGGTCGGGGTCATACGGTGCGGTCGTCACGACCAGATCCGGCTCCGGACGGTTTCGCTCGTCGATGCGGATCGTCATCTCCCGTTCGACCTCGAAACCGGCGGTCGCGGCGGCCATGAGCATGGTGGTGAGGGAGGTGACGAGGCGGCCGTGCCAGGACCGTTGGGGCGACGCCATGAAGACGAGGGCGCCGTCGATCAGTTCGGTGTGGCGAGTGCCTCGGTCCAATCGAGTTCCCAGTCCAGGTTGGTGCCGGAGACGCTGTACTCGCGGCCGGCGTCCACCCGCCAGAACTGGGAGTACAGGATCACCTGGGCGTGGTCGGCCAGGTCGTCGATGAGGTCGGTGAAGTGAGCCGAGGGCCAGCGGGGGGCGTCGTTCGCCGCGGTGGCTCGTAGGCGTGCGGTGAGCGGCGGGACCGCAGGGGTGCGGGCGCCCAGTTCGGTCAGGGCCCAGCGAATGCCGTCCGGCTCGGTCCAGTCGGGCGGAGTCGCACGGTCCAGACACGCGCGGTAGGCGCGGCGCAGGGGCTCGACCGCAGCCTCGACGTCCAGGCTCGCCAAGGCCATGGCCGCCCATTCACGGACGGTCGGGTTGTCGCTGTTCAGCAGCCCGATGAGGGTGGGACCGCAGCGGGGATCGCCCACCTCCTCGAAGACCTCGATGGCGGTCAGCTGCCCGAAGCCGCCGAGGGAGGGCAGACCGTCGATGAGGGCGGGGAGGGCGTCGGCGCCCATGTCGATCAGTTCCGCGCGGGCGTCGTGCGACGGACCGGTCGCGTCGTCGAGCTGCTGGACGAGTCTCTCGACGTGCGTGGTCATGGTCGGTCCCGGCGCCAGAACGTGGGGAGCCACCAGCAGAGCACCGAGCGGTCGTCGGGCCACGGCGGCCGGTCCGGGTCGTCCCAGTCCTCGAAGGAGTCGCGCGTCAGGTCGATGGGGCGCCATGCGGGGTCGAGCGGCTCGTCCTCGGCCGGTGGGCGGACGTGCGGTCGGCTGCGCTGCTCGCAGGCGCCGAAGGCCCGGTAGTTGCGCTGGGCATCGACCAGGGAGACGTTGTTCGCGCCGCCGGCCATGGTCGGCCAGCGGAACTGGACCCCGTCGTCCTCCCAGAAGCAGACGGGGCAGATCTCGTACGAGCCGGGCATCGCTTCCAGCACTTGATGCCCGCAGCAGGGGCAGGGGTAGGGGGAGGAGGCGCTCATCCGGGCAGTCTCGTCACAGGGCCCGCCGATGTGCCACGGATTTCTCCGCGCTGCCGCGCCCCGTTCGAGTCCGGTTCATGGGGGTTTGGCGGGTTTCGATTTCGGCCGGTCGCGGTCGGTCCTGTGCGGCTCGTGGCCCCTCCGTCGTGGCCGGACGTGCCGCCTCGCGTCTCCCGTCCCGAGCCGCGCCCTGGGGGCCAGGTGAGTGCCGGATCGCTCATCTGTGGCGTTCGAAGGATCGGATGTGTCGGATGTATTGACGCGCCCTCTTTTCCGGATTTAGCCTCTGCCCGATTTCGCGAACAGTGTTCGATATGTCGTTCAACATGCCTGATCGGACAGTGAGTTGGCCATGAAGGCTTCCGGTTCAAGCGCCGCCCATCCGAAACGCCCGCACGGGCGCTGAGAAGGACAGACTCCCGGCCCCGTCCCGCAACCGCGCTCCACCTGTGCTGATGCGTGTGCTCGCGCCCCCTGACCCGCCGTCACCACGGCGCCATGGGGCCAAGCGGTGACCCACCGTCGTTCGGATTCGTCCTTCCGGTCAGCGCGGGGGCCGGGTCCTGTCCCGCCCGTTCCGAGACCACGTTCCCCCGCCACCCCGCTCCCCCTCCGCCCGGCGGTGGCCACCCGCACACGACAGGAGATCCCATGTCTGCGCTCCGCGCCCGGCTGACGGTGATATTGCTCGCCGTCTGCCTCCTCTTCACCGGGCAAGCCCTGACTACGCCCCAGCGGGCGGCCGCCGCCGACCCCGGCTATCTGATGGTGCACTTCACCGGCGACTCCGCGACCGGTCAGATGCTGTACCTCGCGCACAGCGCGGACGGCATGCACTGGAACGACCTCAACGGCGGAGCGCCGATCCTCAACTCCAAGATCGGCACGAAGGGGGTGCGCGACCCCGCACTGGTGCGCTCCCCCGACGGCAGCAAGTACTGGATCATCGCGACCGACCTGTGCATCCGCTGCGGCTCGACGTACACCAACGGCAGCCCCAACTTCGTGGTGTGGGAGTCGACCGACCTGGTGACCTGGTCGAAGCCGTGGCTGCTGAGCGCCGCCGGACTGATCCCCGGCGGAAAGAACGCGTGGGCGCCGGAGGCGATCTGGAACCCCGAGACCAACGACTACGTCCTGTACTGGGCGACCAACGCCTCGGTGAACGGCATCTTCAAGTACCGCATCTACTCCGCCCGTACCAAGGACTTCCGCACCATCACGACCCCGCAGATCTGGATCGACCCGCCCGGCAGCACCCCGGTCGTCGACACCCAGATGACCGAGGTGCCCGACGGCACAGGCCCCTACCGCTACCTGAGGGTCTCCGGCGACGGGCAGAACAACGTCGAGGGCAGCAACTCGATCCTCGGGACGTGGACCAACCTCGGCAACCTCTCCAGCATCGGCCTCACCGGCAACGTGGTCGAAGGCCCGGTCTGGATGAAGTTCAGGGACCGCGACGAATGGGCCCTCTACATCGACTACAACAACCCGCAGGGCGTACGCGAGTACAGGCCGATCCTGACGACCAACCCGTTCGACGTCAGCACCTACCGGCCTCAGCCGACGACCACCTACGACATGGGCGGCACCGCCAAGCGCCACGGCGCGATCATGACCCTCACGGCAGCCGAGGAGAGCCGTGTGCTCTCCCGCTGGCCCAACAGCCCCGCGCAGCGGCTCCAGTCGTACAACTTCCAGGACCGGTACGTGCGCCAGCTCGACTTCGACGTGCGCATCGACCCGAACGTCACCCCCGTCGAGGACTCCCAGTTCCGGATCAGGCCCGGCCTGGCAGGCACCGGCACCGTCTCCTTCGAGTCGGTGGCCCACCCCGGCTACTTCCTGCGCCACGCCAGCTACGACTTCCAGCTCGCCCTCAACGACGGCAGCAGCCAGTTCGCCGCGGACGCCACCTTCCGCAAGGTCGCCGGCCTCGCCGACTCCACCTGGTCGTCGTTCCAGTCGTACAACTTCCCCGACCGCTACATCCGCCACTACGCCTACCAGCTGCGCCTCGACCCGATCACCACCGCGACAGCCCGCGGTGACGCCACCTTCCGTGTGACGAACTGACCCCCGTCGCCAGGGGTGCCGGCGCCTCCAGTTCGGCGCCGGCACCGAGGCGCCACCGCAACCCCCCACATCCGCACGGCCGAACAAACAGGCACACGTCCGCTCACCCTCACACCCGCCTGATGAAGGAGCCCTGCATGATCAAGCCACCGTGGATACGCAGTGTCAGACGCGCGTTGCTCGCGGCAGGTGCCACCGCCGCGCTCGCCGCCGGTCTGCTCACCGCCACGGCCACCCCCTCGCAGGCCGCCACCCAGGGGCCGTGCGACATCTACGCCGCGGGCAACACCCCCTGCGTCGCCGCGCACAGCACCACCCGCGCCCTGTACGGGACGTACAACGGCCCGCTGTACCAGGTGCAGCGCGCCTCCGACGAGGCGACCAAGGACATCGGCCCGCTGACCGCCGGAGGTGTCGCCGACGCCGCGCAGCAGGACTCCTTCTGCGCGAACACCAGCTGCGTCATCAGCGTCATCTACGACCAGTCAGGCAAGGGCAACAAGCTCACCCGGGCGCTCAAGGGGTACTGGCCCGGCCCGGCCGAGGGCGGGAACGACAACCTCGCCAACGCCTTCGAGGCGCCGATCACGGTCGGCGGCCACAAGGCGTACGGCGTCTATGTCGCCCCCGGCACCGGCTACCGCAACAACAACACCAACGGCATCGCCACCGGCGACCAGCCCGAGGGCATGTACGCCATCTTCGACGGCACGCACGTCAACGGCGGCTGCTGCTTCGACTACGGCAACGCCGAGACGACCGGCAACGACGACGGCAACGGCACCATGGAGGCCATCTACTTCGGCACCAGCTCGGGCTGGGGCTCCGGCAGCGGCACCGGCCCCTGGATCATGGCCGACCTGGAGAACGGCCTGTTCTCCGGGGTCAACCGCGGAGTGAACGCGGGCGACCCCACCATCAACCACCGGTTCACGACCGCCATCGTCAAGGGCGAGCCGAACCACTGGGCCATCCGCGGCGGCAACGCCCAGTCGGGCAGCCTGTCCACCTTCTACGACGGCATACGCCCCACCGCCGGCGGCTACAACCCGATGAAGAAGCAGGGCGCGATCATCCTCGGCATCGGCGGTGACAACAGCAACACCGGCCAAGGCACCTTCTACGAGGGCGTCATGACCGCGGGCTACCCCTCGGACGCCACCGAGAACGCCGTCCAGGCCAACATCACCGCCGCCGGCTACAACAGCGGCTCGACCAGCACCGGAACCCTCACCCCCGGCTCGCGGGTCTCCCTGCAGGCCACCACCTCGCCCTGCTGCACCACGCACTACCTGCGGCACAACACGGCCGACACCAAGGTCGTCATCTCCAGCATCAACTCCGCCAGCTCGGCCACCGACAAGGCCAACGCGACCTGGATCGTCCGGGCCGGACTGGCCAACACCTCCTGCCTGTCCTTCGAGTCCGCCGACAAGCCCGGCCAGTTCCTGCGCCACTCCAACTACCAGCTGTACCTGAACACCGACGGCGGCGGCAGCTCGTTCGCGAAGGACGCCACCTTCTGTCCCACCGCGGGCAACAGCGGCGTCGGCACCTCCTTCCAGTCGGTCAACTTCCCGACCAAGTACCTCCGCCACTACAACTACACGGCCTACATCGCCGGCAACGGCGGCACCAACACCTGGGACAACACGAGGTCGTGGGCCCAGGACACCAGCTGGCTCACCGCGGCTCCCTGGAACTGACGAGTGACCGAACCCGTGGGCGGCTCCGGGCCGGGGCCGCCCACGGTTCTGGATCCGCCCGCACCTCCCCCACGCCCCGGAGGCACCAGATGAGCGCAACACCCCTTCCCTCGCGCCGGCTCTTCCTCGGCATGGCCGCGGCCGTGCCGCTGTCCACCACCGGCGTGCTGTCCCTCGGCAGCCAGTCGGCGATCGCCGCGACGACCTCCCCGTTCGTCATGGCGTACTTCACCCAGTCACCGAGAAACCTCGGCACGGACTACGGCCTGCACCTCGCCGTCAGCACCGACGCGCTGCAGTGGATGCCGCTGAACCAGAACAACCCCGTCGTCACCCCGACCGCGGGCGACGGCGGTCTGCGCGACCCCTTCATCCTGCCCAAGCAGGACGGCACCTTCGTCGTCATGGCGACCAACCTGAAGGGCACCGACTGGACCAGGAAGACCCCGTACATCCACGTCTGGGACTCCGCCGACCTGCGCTCCTTCGACAACTACCGCCTGCTGAAACTGCACGACATGGCCACCCACACCTGGGCGCCCGAGGCCTTCTGGGACCCCTCCCGCGGCCAGTACGCCCTCACCTACTCGGCCGTGAACAGCAGCGGACACAACGTGATCATGGTCAACTACACGACGGACTTCCAGACCGTGACGGCACCGCAGGTCTTCTTCGACCCGGGCTACGACATCATCGACGGCACCCTGGCCAAGGACGTGAACGGCGTCAACTACCTGTACTACAAGGGCCGCAACAGCCTGGTCGGTGCGAGGTCCACCTCCCTCGCGCCCGGCAGCTTCACCCAGTTCACCTCGGGCCTGGCGCCGCAAGGAGGCATCGAGGGCCCGATCCTCGCCGAGGCCGCCGGCACCTGGTACCTGTGGGGCGACGCCAACGCGCTCTTCTACGCCTACCAGACCAACGACCTCTCCACCGGCACCTGGACCGCCACCGACCGGCGCGTCTACACCCAGCCGCTGAACTCCAAGCACGCCGACATCAAGCCGATCCCCCAGAGGGTGTACGACAACATGATCGTCAAGTGGGGCAAGCCTGCCTGGAACCGGCTGAAGTCCTACAACTTCCCCGACAGATACTGGCGACAGGTCGACTCCCTCGGCCGCATCGACCCGTACCCGTTCGACCCCTACACCGACTCGCAGTGGAAGCTGGTGCCGGGGCTGGCCGACTCCTCCGGCGTCTCCTTCCAGTCCGTCAACCAGCCGACCCGCTACCTACGGCACGCCTACTACCAGCTGCGACTGGACACCAACGACGGCACCACCCGGTTCGCCCAGGACGCCACCTTCCACAAGACCGCCGGACTCGCCGACCCCTCCTGGTCGTCGTTCCGCTCCCACAACTACCCGGACCGCTACATCCGGCACTTCGACTACGCGCTGCGCATCGACCCGATCTCCTCCGCCACCGGCAGAGCCGACGCCACGTTCTCCGTCTGGTACTGAGGCCACGCGCCCGCAACGCGCCGCGCCCCCTCCGAGTGCGCCCGGATCGCGGTGGTTCGGGGGATGTCGATCTCTCCGCGCGGGCAGCCCTCGGGGAGGGGGACCGGCAGGTCGGGGGAGGGGGACTCATGTGGGTGGCGTTGGCGATTCTCGGGGTGCTGCTCGTGTTCAACGGTGAGGTGCGGGTGCTGGCGGTCGCCGCCGCGGTACTCCTGCTCTGGCTGGGCCACAAGCGCAGCAACATGCTGATGACGGCGGCCGGGGCGGGGGCCCTCGCCCTGCTGTGGTTCGTGGCGTTCTAGGGCCAGTCCCCGAGGCCCCGCCCGCCCGGCACCGCCGTCCGCACGCCTCCGCATAGGCGGCGGCGCTGATCCTGGCCGCGCTGGACCTGGGAGAAGCGGGCGCGGGCGACGGTGTTCGACGCGTGAGCGCGAGCTTGAGCGGGCGTGGGGGCGTCAGTCCGTCGCGGGGCGCAGCCGCTCGTAGCAGTCGTAGTTGCGCTGGGCGGTGATCCTTCCGTCGCGGAACTCGAGGAACGTCGCGATGTGGGCGCGCAGCACCTGCCCCGCGGCCAGGTCGCCGACGGGTACGGCCAGCGTGCCGGACCAGGTGACCTCCAGGGCGACCTGGGTGCCCGAGGCCACCGCGTTGATCACTTCGAAGTGCTGGTCGGCGAGCATGGACCGACCCTGCCGCGACGCGGCGATCAGGTCGGGCAGCGGGCGGACGGTGCCGTCCGGGAAGAGGGCGTTGGGCAGTTGCGTATGGACGGCGTCCGGGTGGAAGAAGGCGGCGAGTTCCTCGGCCGGGGCGAAGCGGGACACCGCCCGGTGGTAGCGGACGGCGGTACGGACATCGGGGTGCTCAGAGAACTCCGGCATGTCCACAACCTTAGTTGTACAACTTTGGTTGCACAATCGGGGTTGTCCAATGGCAGAGTGGGCCCATGCAGCAGCAGTCACTCGACCCGCGGGACCTCGACACCGGCACCCTCGCCCTCTTCGCCGGCCTCGCCGCCGCCTCCACCGTCCAGGACGAACTCGCCGGCCTCGGCTTCCCCGACCTGCGCGTGTCCCACGGCTATGTCTTCCAGCACCTCCTCCACGCCCGGCCGACCATCGGCGAGCTGGCCGAGAAGCTGGACATGACCCAGCAGGGCGCCTCCAAGGCGGTCGCCGAACTGGAGCGCCTCGGCTACGCCGAACGCCTGCCCGACACCCAGGACGCCCGCGTCCGGCGCGTCACGCTCACACCGCGCGGCCACGAAGCCGTCGCCGCCGCCCGCCGTGCGCGGGCGGTGCTGGAGGAGCGCCTCCGGCAGCGCTTCGGCGCCCCGGCCCTCGATGCCGCGCGCACTCTGCTCGCCGACCTCCTCGACACCCTCGGGGGCGCCGCGGCCGTCCGGCGCCGCGAGGTCAGGCCGCCCCGCTGACCCCGTGGCCGGTGCCCCCTCAGTTCCCCGCCACCCCCGACTTCAGCCCCGCCCCGCACAGCGGGACCACCGCTGTGCGGGTCCCCAGTGCCCCCTCCCGTACGGCGGCCCAGCAGGCCACCCCCGTCGCCTCGACGAACAGGCCCCGGGAGGCGAGATCGCGCTGGGCGTGGCGGAGTTGGTCCTCGGTGGCGGTGAGGAACCTGCCGCCGGAGTCCCGTACGGCCCGCAGGATCTGGCGGGCCCGGGGCGGGCGCGGGATGGCGATGCCCTCGGCGTGGGTCGGCGCCATGGGGGTGGTGCCGACGAGGTCGTCCGCACCCTCGGCCCACGCGTGGGCCAGGGGGGCGACCGCCGCCGACTGGACGGCGTACAGGGCCGGCCGGCGGTCGATCAGGCCCGCCGCGTGGAGTTCGGCGACGGCGAGAGCGGCGCCGAGCAGCAGTGTGCCGTTGCCCACGGGGACGACCAGGACGTCCGGGAGGCGGCCGCCGAGGTCCTCCCACAGTTCGTGGACGTAGGTCTTCGTGCCGTGGAGGAAGTAGGGGTTGTAGACGTGCGAGGCGTAGAAGACGCCCTCCTCGTCCGCCGCCTCACGGGCCGCTGCCGCCGCCGCCTCGCGGTCCCCCTCGACGATCCGGAGCCGCGCGCCGTGCACGTCGATCTGCTCCAGCTTCTTCGCCGAGGTGCCGACGGGGACGTACACCGTGCAGGGCAGCGCGGCGCGCGCGCAGTACGCGGCGACCGCCGTGCCCGCGTTGCCGCTGCTGTCGGCTACGACCCGGCTCGGCCCGAGCCGCAGCGCAAGTTCGGCGAGGAGCACCGCGCCCCGGTCCTTGAAGGACAGCGTCGGCATCAGATAGTCGAGCTTCGCGGAGATGCCGTCCGTGAGCTCGACGAGCGGGGTGCGGCCCTCGCCGAGTGAGACCGACGGTGTGGCGAGGGGAAGGCACTCGGCGTACCGCCAGAGCGAGTTCACCCGGCCGGCCAGGGACTTGAGGGGTGCGGGGGTGGGCGCGAAGTCGAGGTCCAGGGGGCCGCGGCAGGCCGGGCAGCACCAGGCGAGGGAGGCGGCGGGGACGCGGGTGCCGTCCGTCGGGCAGAAGCGATCCGGCAGAGGTGTCATGCACGCAGGGTAAGTGGGTGCGTCGACGACGGTGACGTATGACGGTGTGTCATGGCAGCGGCACGACCGTCGTGTCGCGACCGCCGTTCCTCGGGTGCGGGGGCCCTGTGCACTTCCTTGTGACCGGTGCCGGGCCCCCGGGTCCGCGCCCCGCGTGTCGCCCCCGCCCGGCCCGCGCTTACCATGCGCCAAGCCGTACGAAAGTCGTACGCCAGTTCCCCTCACGCCGGCGCAAGGAGCACGCGACCCGTGGCCACACCCCCGCCCCCCGGGGCCCAGCCGCCTCAGGGTGGCCCGTTCCCGCCTTCGGGGCAGCCTCAGTCCGCGCCGGGACAGCCGTACCCGGTGGCGCCCCAGCCCTGGGGTCAGGCCTGGGGGCGGGCCTACCCGGCGCCGCTGCCCCCGCAGGTCAACGGGCTCGCGATCGCCGCGCTCGTCCTGGGCGTCATGTGCCTGCTGCCGGGCGCGGGTCTGGTCCTCGGCGTCCTCGCCCTGGTGCAGATCAAGCGGAAGGGGGAGCGCGGCAAGGGCATGGCGGTGGCCGGAATCGCCCTGTCGGCGACCGGCGCGCTGCTGATGACGCTCGCGCTCACCACGGGCGGCGCGCGCGACGCGTGGGACGGCTTCCGGGACGCGGCGAGCGGCGCGGGCACCACCTTCTCGGTGAAGAAGGGCGAGTGCTTCGACGCGCCGAACGGCTCCCTGGAGGGCTACACGTACGACGTCGACGTGGTGCCGTGCGAGGGGCGGCACGACGCCGAGGTGTTCGCCGAGTTCCGGCTGCGGGACGGGGAGTACCCGGGCGACGACGAGGTCGAGGACGCCGCCGACCGGTGCTACGACCTGTCCGCCTCGTACGTCATGGACACCTGGGCGATGCCGGCCGACGTCGACGTGTACTACTACACGCCCACCCGGCAGAGCTGGCGGTACGGCGACCGTCAGGTGGCCTGTGTGTTCGGCAACGAGGACGCGGAGGCGGGTCTGACCGGCTCGCTGCGTCAGGACGGGACCACCCTCGACGCCGACCAGTTCGCGTTCCTCCAGGCCGACGCCCTCCTCAACGAGGCCTTCGAGGGCCTGCCCGACACGGACTACGTCAGCGACGACCTGCCCGCCCACAAGGCGTGGGCACCCGAGGTGGTCGACGCCCTGGAACAGCAGGCGGCGGCCCTGCGGGCGCACGACTGGGAGCCCGGCGCCGAGAAGGCGGTGACCGCCTACGCCAAGGCCCTGGACCGGGCCCGCGAGGAGTGGCAGGGCGCCGCCGACGCGAGCGACGCCGACGAGTTCAGTGACCACTGGGACCGGGCGCACCGGCTGACCGACGGCCCCAAGGCGGTCACGGCCCGCGAGGCTCTGGGTCTGGCCACCACTCCCGAGATCAGCGACGAGGAAGGCGCGGGCGGCGGCGACGCCGAGAGAGAGCCCCGCGCGCAGGTGTGACGGCGTCCATAGCGGGGAGAAAGTGCCTGCGTAAAGGCCTCCCCGGGCACATGTCATCACATCGAGTGATTCCTTGGCCTTTGCTTGCATGGCACAACCGACGGTTGCCAGGCTGTTGCTGTCTGTAGAGCCTGATGGGAGCGGCCAGTGACTTTCGGTGAGCAGCCGGCGTATCTGCGTGTCGCGGGTGATCTCCGCAAGAAGATCGTGAACGGATCGCTGCCGCCGCACACCCGTCTCCCCTCCCAGGCGCGGATCCGCGAGGAGTACGGCGTCTCCGACACGGTCGCGCTGGAGGCGCGCAAGGTGCTGATGGCCGAGGGGCTGGTGGAGGGCCGCTCCGGATCGGGCACGTATGTGCGGGAGCGGCCGGTGCCGCGCCGGGTGGCCCGCTCCGGGTTCCGTCCCGTCGGCGGGGCCACGCCGTTCCGGCAGGAGCAGGCCGACGTCGCCGCCCGCGGCACCTGGGAGTCGCGCAGCGAGCAGGTCGTGGCGAGTGGCGCGATCGCGGAGCGGCTGGCCATCCAGCCCGGGGACCGGGTGATGTGCACGAAGTACACGTTCCGGGACGCGGGCGAGGTGATGATGCTCTCCACCTCCTGGGAGCCCCTCGCCCTCACCGGGCGGACCCCCGTGATGCTCCCCGAGGAGGGCCCGCTCGGCGGAATGGGGGTCGTCGAGCGCATGGCCGCGATCGACGTGATCGTGGACAACGTCACGGAGGAGGTCGGCGCCCGCCCCGGCCTCGCGGAGGAACTCCTCGCCCTGGGTGGCGTCCCCGGACATGTCGTCCTGGTCGTGCAGCGGACGTACTTCGCCTCGGGCCGCCCGGTGGAGACGGCGGACGTGGTGGTGCCGGCCGACCGGTACCGGGTCTCTTACCATCTGCCGGTCAAGTGAGCGACGCCATCGGCCCGTCGAGGCCTGTCGGTCCGCCGGGAATGCCCACCCGTCCCGGGAATCCGGAAATTCCGCGTGTATCGGACGGTGACGCGGGCATGGGTCAAGTGGCCTTTGCCTGAGGGAAGTTGGAGGCGTCGGCGCTTTCGGGGGCGTCCGAACGCCGTTCGGATCCGGTCGTTCTTGCCGTCGGGCGACGGTGTGCCCTGACGGCCTCCCGGTATGCCCTGGAGGTGCTGGACGGCTGCTCGTTGGGGCGCGAAAAGGTGCACGGGTGGTGAGCGGTGGCGCGTTCGACGGGGTGCGCCCCTCTCATCTTGGCTTGTTGCGTACCTCTTTGTGAAAAGACGGATTCGCTGCGTAAAGGTTAGGCGTACGCTCGGGCATATGCGGATTGCGGTTTCCTTAGGTGGCGGGGTGCGGCGGAATCCGGGGACGGGACTCGGATCGGCCGAGGTGGGAAGGAGCGGTGGGGGTCGATGAACGACGGCACGATCACTCTTCCCTGGCTCGTCATACGGCAGGACGACAACGGCAATCGCTATCGCGTCGGCCGGTACGCGACCCGCGCCGAGGCGCAGAAGATCGCGGACAGCCTCGACAGTCGCGGACACAAGCAGCTCTACTGGGTCGAGCGCATCGGGCAGAACGGCCAGAACGGTCAGAGTGGGAGCAAGTGATTCACCCCGCCCGACGCTGCCGTCCGCTCCCGTAGGCTCCCGCGCATGACCGAACCGATCGTGGTGGTGGGTGCCGCCCTGCTGAAGGACGGCCGGCTGCTCGCCGCGCGTCGCAGCGCGCCGCCCGAGCTGGCCGGACGCTGGGAGTTGCCCGGCGGCAAGGTGGAGCCCGGCGAGCCCCCCGAACAGGCCCTCGTGCGGGAGCTGCGCGAGGAGCTCGGCGTCGAGGCGAAGTCCGCCGAGCGGGTGCCGGGGGAGTGGCCGGTGGGCTCCGGCTATGTCCTGCGCGTCTGGATCGCGCATCTCCTCTCCGGTGAGCCCCGGCCGCTGGAGGACCACGACGAGCTGCGCTGGCTCAGCGCGGACGAGGTGTGGGACGTCGACTGGCTCGACCAGGACGTTCCGGCCGTGATGGAGACCGTGCGACTGGCCTGGGGTCCCGGGGGCGTCTGAGCGCCCCCGCTTCGGGGTTCCGTGCGCCCCTTTCTGACGCGTCGCGTGCGGGGGGATGCGCTCACTGCGCTGTTTGTGCCACAGTGCGCCCTCATGCGCGGTACTCGAGGTTGGATATCGGGTATGTGCCCATTAACCCCATGAAACCGGACAGGGTCCGCTTCTGACTGGGAAGTGATCGGCGTGATCGACAACGGTGACGACTGCGCCGAGTGGACCTTTCCCGCGGAGCCCGGCGCCGTGCGGACCGCCCGTGCCGTGGTCCGCGACCGGCTGCGCGCATGGGGGCTCGACTCCGTCGGGGACATCGCCGCCCTGCTGGTGAGCGAGTTGGTGACCAACGCCCTGCGGCACGCCACCGGCCCCATCGGCGTACGCCTCGTACGCTCCGACGGCTCGCCCGGCACTCTGCTCGTCGAGGTCTCCGACCCGCTGCCCGACCCACCGCGCGAGCGGACCGCCGACCTGGACGACGAAGGAGGCCGAGGACTGCGACTCGTGGCCTGCTCCGCGCGGGCCTGGGGTACCCGGCCCGGTGAATCGGGCAAGACGGTCTGGTTCGAGTTGGCGGTTCCCGACTGACCGCACCTGTGGGCGTACGAGGTGAAAGACCTGGTGCACGACCGGCGTCCACGGCGTACGGACCGGGCAAGGGGCGGCTCCCCGGGGCGCGCGTGCGACCGATCGGTTCAAGCCAGTAGCGCTGGCTGGAGTCTTTGGTTCGAGCGGGCAACGCCTGGTTAGAAGACTTGGGAGTATGTCCCAGCCGGTCCAAAAACGATCGGGACCGTGCTGTGATCGTGAACACCGTGTTGCGCGGCGCCGTAGTGCTGGATACTGCGGGCAGCCGCCCCTGGTGACCGAAGCCGGACGCGGTGAGCTGGAGGGGACGGTTCGCGTGAGCGAGATACCAGCGAAGGCCACGGAGTCCACGGAGCCGAAGGGCCCGAGGGACCGCGCGAGGCCCGAGGCCGCAGACGATTCCGGCCTGGGCCGCGCCGCACGCGACGACGTCACGCGCGAGGATGGAAGCGCTTCCGCCGCCGCGGACGGTGGCGCCCGGGGGCCCGCGTCCGGAAGTCGACCGTCGGCCGGCCGTCCGGCGGCGGTCGGGGGTGAGGCCGCCGACGCCGTCGCGGCCGCCGGTGTCCTGGCCGGTCAGGGGCCCGGCGACCCGATGTGGCAGACCAGCCCGCCCGGATCGATATACGACTACATCAAGGTGGCCTCGTTCTCCATCGGCCCGGACGGTCTCGTCGACCAGTGGAGCCTGCGCGCCGAGCAGTTGTTCGGTATCTCGGCCGCGCGGGCCGTGGGCATGGACCCCATCGAGGCGTTCGTCGACCCCGACCGGCGCGAAGAGGGCCAGCGGAAGATGGCCGAGGTCCTCGACGGCCGGGAGTGGACCGGAGTGGTGCCCTTCCGGGTGCCGGGACCCGAAGGGGTCGAGGGGCTCGCCGAGGTCTACGTGATGCCCACCACCGTCGAGGGCGGTGAACGGGCCGCCGTGTGCATCGTGGTGGACGTGCGCACACTGCGCCGCATCGAGACCGACCTCGCCGCCTCACAGGCGATATTCGGCCAATCTCCCTTCGGCTTCCTGCTGATAGACACCGACCTCCGGGTGCGGCGCGCCAACCAGCGGTTCGCCTCCATCTACGGCGGCCATGTCGACGACCACCGCGGCCGGGGCGTCCACGACTACCTCCGGTCCCCGGAGGCCGAGCGGGTCGAGGCCACCCTGCGCCGGGTCCTGGAGACCGGTGACTCCATCACCGACATGCACATCTCCGGGTTCGTGCCCGGCTCCGAGGAACGCCGCCACTGGTCCGTCAACCTCTACCGGGTGCACAGCGGCACCGGCCGCCCCATCGGCATCGCCTGGCTCGGCATCGATGTGACGGCCCGCCGCGCCGCCGCCCGCGAGGCCGCCGCCGCACGGCGCAATCTCGCCCTCCTGAACGAGGCCGGTTCGCGCATCGGCAACTCCCTCGACCTGGAGACCACCGCCCGCGAACTCCTCGACGTGGTCGTCCCCAACTTCTGCGACCTGGCCGCCGTCGACCTCTACCAGGGCCTCCTCGTCGGCGACGAGACCCCGCCCGGACTCGCCGACGGCAGCGCCGAACTGCGCCGCGTCGCCTTCGCCAGCGCCGTCTCCGACGCGCCCTTCGTCGGCGGGCCCGCCCCGGTGCGCGTCGGCGCGGTCCACCACTACCCGTTCAACTCGCCCTGCGCGGACGCCCTGCGCACCGCCCGCCCCCAGCAGGTCCCCGAAGAGGGCAACCTCATCCAGACGACGCTCGCCGTGCCGATGGTCGCCCACGACACCGTCGTCGGGCTCGTGCAGTTCTCCCGTACCAAGGGCAGCGAACCGTTCGGGGAACGCGACCGGGCCCTCGCGGTCGAACTGGCCGCCCGCGCCGCCGTCTGCATCGACAACGCCCGCCTCTACCGGCGCGAACACGAACGCGCCCTCATCCTGCAGCGCTCCCTGCTGCCGCCGGGCGACCCCGAGGCCTCCGGCCTGGACATCGCCTGCCGCTATCTGCCGGGCAACGCGGCCACCGAGGTGGGCGGCGACTGGTTCGACGTCATCGAACTCCCCGGCCACCGCACGGCACTCGTCGTCGGCGACGTCATGGGCCGGGGCCTGCGCGCCGCGGTCGCCATGGGTGAACTCCGCACGGCCGTCCGTACCCTGGCCCTGCTCGACCTCGAACCCGCCGAGGTCCTCTCCGCGCTCGACGAGATCGCCCGCGGCCTCGGCAACCCCGGCGGCGTCCAGTCCGCCTCCCGCACCGCCGCCAGCCGGCCCCGCGACAAGGACCTCTCCGAGGTGTACCTCGCGACCTGCGTGTACGCCGTCTACGACTCGGTCACCCGGCGCTGCACCTTCGCCAACGCGGGCCATCTGCCGCCCGTGCTGGTCGAGCCCGGTGAGAGCGCGCTGATGCTCGACGTGCCGCCCGGCATGCCGCTCGGCGTCGGTGGTGAGCCGTTCGAGGAGGTCGAGGTCGAACTGCCCGAGGGCGCGCTGCTGGCGCTCTACACGGATGGACTGGTCGAATCACGCGACCATCCCCTCGACGAGGGACTCCAGGCGTTCGTCGGCGCCCTCACCGACCCCGCCCAGCCGTCGGCCGCGGGGCGCTCCGACGGCCCCCGATCGCTGGAGGACGTCTGCGACCACGTCCTCAACACCCTCGACACACATCACGGCGAGGACGACATCGCCCTTCTGATGGCACGTGTCCAGGGGCTGCCGTCCGACTCCGTCGGCGACTGGACCCTGCCCCGTGAGCCGCGCAGCGTGGGACGCGCCCGGGAGTACGCCCGGGGTCAGTTGCTCAGCTGGGACCTCGAACCACTGGTCGACACGGCCGAGTTGCTCGTCAGTGAGCTGGTCACCAACGCGCTGCGCTACGGCGAGGGCGAGATACGGCTCCGGCTGCTCCTCGACAGGACCCTCGTCTGCGAGGTCTGGGACGCCGGGCTGGTCCAGCCGCGCCGCCGCCGCGCCCGCGACACGGACGAGGGCGGCCGGGGGCTCCAACTCGTCGGTCTGCTCTCCGCCGCGTGGGGCTCCCGCCGCACACCCCGCGGCAAGACCGTGTGGTTCGAACTGCCGCTCCCCGGAGAAGAGGGCGGCCTCACGGACCCGGCGGAGGCGTTGCTGAGCCTGTTCTAGGGCAGAGGGGGCACGCCGCTCGGCCACGGGCCCGCAGGACAGAGGCACGTGAGAGCCGACGCCGACCTAGGGCCTGTCGTTTGGATCACGCCTGGGCCGCGGGGCTTGGCACGCGCGTCTGCGGCGTTGTACCTAGCCCGGGGTCGCCGCCCTGCGGGCACGGGTCGCCGTGCCGCCGAAGCAGGCCGGGCCCCGTGGGGTGATCCGGCCGCCGCCCCGGGTGTCCCCGAGGATGACGCCGCCCAGCAGCGCCCCGGCCATCCCGTCGCCGACCGGCCCCTCGTACGGCTCGCCGTACTCCCGCACGTCCTGCTCGGCCAGCCGCCACGCCTCCCGGGCAAGGGAGTGGGCACGCCGGGCACTCTCGACATCAGTGGTCTCCACGGCGGCCGTCTCATCGCCCTGGGGCGCCGTGTCTCCCTCGGCGGTCCAGTCAGCCGAGGCGGCCGCCTCCCCGGCCGCGCCCCCCTCGGCGGTCCCGTCACCCAGGCCCACCGCATGGCCGGCCGCGCCCTGCTCGGCGGTCCCCTCCTCCGGGGAGGACGCCTCCCCGGCCGCGCCCTCCGAGACGGTCCCGTACTCCGAGCGCGCTGCCTCGCCGGCCGCACCCGCCCCGGCACTCTCGTCGCCCGGAGACGCCACCGCGTCGGCCCGATAGGCCTCGTCAGCCCCAGACCCTTCGGCCCCCTCGGCCCCGTCAGCCCCGGCCCGCTCGGCCGCGTCGACCCCGGAAGTCTCGGCCCCTCCGGCCCCAGGCCCCTCGCCCCTGTCGACCCCGTCCGCCTCGGCCCCCTCCACCTCGTCGGCCCCCTCCGCTCCGGTCGGCCCTTCCCGGAGGGCCGCCGCCTCGGCGATGGCCGCGCAGCGCTCCGCTTCCGCCAGGCGGGTTCTTGCCGTTGCTCCCACCGCTCCGCGGTGCGTCGTGACGTAGTCCCTCGTGGTGGCCACCACGCTGCGGGCCGGGAGCAGCCAGCGGTCCTCTCGGCAGAGGGTGTCGAGGGGGTCGGCGTACGTGCCCTCACGGGGCGCCCCCTGTTTCGTCGCGCCGGCGGCGCGTGCCAGCTCCGCGGCGAGCCGCTCCACCCCCGTCACGAGGACGTCCGCCTGGTCGATGGCGCCCTCGGCGGCCCGCAGATGCACGGCGGCGGTGAGCGGGTCACCCGCGTAGGTGAACTGGCGGGCCCGGTTCAGCTCGGCCGTCGCGAACACCAGCCGGTCCTCGGCGTGTTCGGCGTGACCGGTGACGGGGAGGACGACGTCGGGGGCGTAGCGCTCGCGGAGCCCGGCGAGGGTGGCGGCCGCCGTCGCCGTACGGCCGGTCAGCTCACGGAAGCGGGCCTCCGCGCTCTGTAGCGCCGGGACCGCGTCGCGTTCCAGGGCCCGGAGCTGGTCGAAGGCGGGGGCGGCGATGTCGAGGCGTCGCTGGGCCATCGTGCAACGGGCGAGGATCTCCTCCAGCAGGGCGCGCTCCTCGTCCGGCGGCAGCGTGCCGGTGGTGTCGTCGAGCCGCTGCCGGAGCCGGAAGGCCGCCTCGACCTCGCGGCGCGCGTCCGTCAGGGCGTCGGTGAAGGGCTGGGCCGCCCGAGGGCCCGCCCGGGCGACGGCGAAGCGGAGTTCCTCGGCGCCGGTACGGACGCAGTCGTCCGTCTCCACCAGCAGACGGCGGCCCCGTCGGTGCAGGTCCGGCAGCGGGGGCAGATGCTCTTCGAAGGTCCCGGCCGGTGTCGTCGTCCGCAGCGCCGCGCGCCGCTTGCGCCGGACGAGTGAGTACACGGCGAACCCGGCGACCACCGCGGCGACCGCGACCGGCAGGATCAGATCCGTCGCCGAACTCCCGTCGTCGGCGGGCGCCGCGTCGTCCGCGCCGACGGCCACGGCCCGCCGGGCGCCGACCGGGAACGGCGACGGGCCGATGTCCGCGGACCCCACGGACCCTCCCGACCACTCGGCGACCGCCGGGGACGCGGCCGCCGCCGCGGGCGTCCGGTGGCCCGTGTCCGGCGAGTCCGTCAACGGGGCCAGCAGCAGCCAGACCAAGGCGGTCATCCCGCCGAACGCGGCGTGCGCCACCCGCACCCCTATGTGCGACGTGGCGCCGCGCGATCGATTGCTCCTCGAACGCGACGTCACATTTGGGAGCGTATGGCCGGACCCGCCGGGTCGCGACCGGGAGGAGGCAAAGACGTCCCGGACGCGGCCCGGTCGCCCGGCGTCGCGGTGCGGCGCCGGGCGGGGGCGCTCAGTCCGCCGGGGAGCGCCTCCTGATCTTCGAGCCGAGCCAGACGAGCGGGTCGTACTTGCGGTCGACGGCCCGTTCCTTCAACGGGATGAGCGCGTTGTCCGTGATCCGGATGCCCTCGGGGCAGACCTCCGTGCAGCACTTGGTGATGTTGCAGTAGCCGAGGCCGTGCTCGTCCTGCGCGGTGCGCTTGCGGTCCAGGCCGGTGTCCTCGGCCGCGTCCAGCGGGTGCATGTCCAGTTCGGCGACGCGCATGAGGAAGCGGGGGCCCGCGAACGCCGGCTTGTTCTCCTCGTGGTCGCGGACCACATGGCAGGTGTCCTGGCACAGGAAGCACTCGATGCACTTGCGGAACTCCTGCGGACGGTCCACGTCCTCCTGCATCATCCGGTACTCACCGGGGCCGAGGCCCTCCGGCGGTACGAACGACGGAACCTCCCTCGCCTTCTGGTAGTTGAAGCCGACGTCCGTCACCAGGTCCCGTACGACGGGGAAGGCCCGCAGGGGAGTGACCGTGATCGTCTCGTCCCGCTCGAACACCGACATCCGGGTCATGCACATCAGCCGGGGACGGCCGTTGATCTCCGCCGAGCACGAACCGCACTTGCCGGCCTTGCAGTTCCAGCGGACGGCGAGGTCCGGGGCCTGCGTCGCCTGGAGGCGGTGGATGATGTCCAGCACCACCTCGCCGTCGTTGACCTCGACCTTGAAGTCCTCCAGGCCGCCGCCCCCGACATCGCCCCGCCACACCCTGAAGTGGGCCGTGTAGCCGCTCATGACCGTGGCTCCTCGTGGCTGCTCACTCGTACAGCTCCTCTTCGGCGAGGTACTTGACCAGCTCCTCCTTGTCGAAGAGGGCGAGCAGGTCCGGGCGGATGGGATCGGTGGTCTCCCGCGTCAGGGAGATCTGGCCCGCGACGGGGTCGGTGGCCGCGAGCCCGCCCGTCGGGTCGGTGAGCCGGCACAGCAGGTTGAGCCGCCGCCAGTCGCGGTCCATCGCCGGGTGGTCCTCGCGGGTGTGGCCGCCGCGCGACTCGGTGCGCTCCAGCGCGGCCCGCGCCACGCACTCGCTGACCAGCAGCATGTTCCGCAGGTCCAGGGAGAGGTGCCAGCCCGGGTTGAACTGCCGGTGTCCCTCGACGCCGGCCCGGCGCGCCCGCACCCGGAGATCGGCCAGCTTCTGAAGGGCCTGCTCCATCTCGCCCTCGCGGCGGATGATGCCGACCAGGTCGTTCATGGCCTGCTGGAGCTCCTGGTGCAGGGTGTACGGGTTCTCCGGCGGCTGCCCTTCGGGGCGGACCTCGCCCTCGGCGGAGAACGGGCGCAGCGCCTCGGCGGCGGCCGCGTCGACCTGCTCGTCGTCCACCGGGGGCCGTGCCCCGGCGAGGCCCGTCGCGTACTCGGCCGCGTGCAGCCCGGCCCGGCGGCCGAACACCAGCAGGTCGGACAGGGAGTTGCCGCCCAGCCGGTTGGAGCCGTGCATCCCGCCGGCCACCTCCCCGGCCGCGAACAGCCCCGGCACCCCGCGCGCCGCCGCCGTGTCCGACTCGACGGCGATGCCGCCCATCACGTAGTGGCAGGTGGGGCCGACCTCCATGGCCTCCGCGGTGATGTCGACGTCGGCCAGCTCCTTGAACTGGTGGTACATCGAGGGCAGTCGGCGGCGGATCACCTCGGCCGGCATACGGGTCGACACATCCAGGAAGACCCCGCCGTGCGGGGAGCCCCGGCCCGCCTTCACCTCCGCGTTGATGGCGCGGGCCACCTCGTCACGGGGGAGCAGCTCGGGGGGCCGCCGGTTGTGGTCGGGGTCCTCGTACCAGCGGTCGCCCTCCTCCTCGGACTGCGCGTACTTCTCCTTGAAGACGTCCGGGATGTAGTCGAACATGAACCGCTTGCCCTCGGAGTTCCTGAGGACCCCGCCGTCGCCGCGCACCGACTCGGTGACGAGGATGCCCTTCACCGACGGCGGCCAGACCATGCCCGTCGGATGGAACTGCACGAACTCCATGTTCAGCAGCGGCGCCCCCGCGAGCAGCGCCAGCGCGTGCCCGTCGCCCGTGTACTCCCACGAGTTCGACGTCACCTTGAAGGACTTGCCGATGCCACCGGTGGCGATGACGACGGCGGGCGCTTCGAGGACGAAGAAACGGCCCGACTCGCGCTCGTAGGCGAAGACCCCGGAGACACGGCCGCCGTCCTTGAGGACCCGGGTGACCGTGCACTCCTGGAAGACCTTCAGCCGGGACTCGTACTCCCCGGTCTCCTTGTGGTCCTCCTGCTGGAGCGCCACGATCTTCTGCTGGAGCGTGCGGATCAGCTCCAGTCCCGTGCGGTCGCCGACGTGCGCGAGCCGCGGGTACTCGTGGCCGCCGAAGTTGCGCTGCGAGATCCGGCCGTCCTTCGTACGGTCGAACAGCGCGCCCCAGGTCTCCAGCTCCCACACCCGGTCGGGGGCCTCGCGGGCGTGCAGCTCGGCCATGCGCCACTGGTTGAGGAACTTCCCGCCGCGCATGGTGTCGCGGAAGTGGACCTGCCAGTTGTCACCGGAGTTGACGTTGGCCATGGCGGCCGCGATGCCGCCCTCGGCCATCACCGTGTGGGCCTTGCCGAACAGCGACTTGCAGATCACCGCCGTGCGGGCGCCCCGTTCGCGGGCCTCGATCGCGGCGCGCAGCCCGGCTCCGCCGGCGCCGACCACGACGACGTCCCACTCCTGTCGTTCGACCACGGACATCTCAAGCACCTTTTGTCGTCAGAAGAGGGTCGGGTCGTCGAACGCGCCGGACGCGAGCAGGTACACGTAGAAGTCGGCGAGCGCCACGCTCACCAAGGACGCCCAGGCCAGTTGCATGTGGCGTGCGTTGAGCCTGCCGACCCACTGCCACATCCGGTACCGCACGGGATGCTTGGAGAAGTGCTTGAGCTTGCCGCCGACGATGTGCCGGCACGAGTGGCAGGAGATCGTGTAGGCCCAGATCAGCACGATGTTGATCAGGAAGACGAGCGTGCCGAGGCCCATGTGGCCCCACTCGTAGTTCTCGTCGCGGAACGCGAGGACGGTGTCGTACGTCAGGATCCCGGCGACGACGATCGCGGCGTAGAAGAAGTAGCGGTGGATGTTCTGCAGGATCAGCGGGAAGCGGGTCTCACCGGTGTACTTCTTGTGCGGCTCGGCCACCGCGCAGGCGGGCGGGGACGCCCAGAAGCCGCGGTAGTAGGCCTTGCGGTAGTAGTAGCAGGTCAGGCGGAAGCCCAGCGGGAAGATCAGGATGATGATCGCCGGTGAGACGCCCCACCAGGTGCCGAAGATCTCCCAGTTGGGGCCCGCGTGCATCGGCTCGCAGCGCTCCGCCAGACACGGGGAGTAGAACGGCGAGACATAGGGGGCCGCGTAGTAGTGCGCGTCAGAGAAGGCCCGCCATGTCGAGTACACGATGAAGGCGAGCAGACCGGCCGCGGTGCCGGCCGGGGCCAGCCACCAGCGGTCGGTCCGTAAGTGCGGTGCGGTGATCGCGGCGCGTGTACCGCTGTGCACGCCGCCGCGCTGGGGATGGGGTTCTGTGCCTGGCGGTTCCGTACCAGTGGCCAACGGGGACTCCCGGTCGGTTCTTCTCGGTTGTCGGGCGCTCGGCGTGCCGGGTGCTCGGGGTCAGGGGGCGCGGCGGTCGCGGGCGCCGAGTCCCTCGTCGTCCGAGTCCGTCCACAGCGAGTCGTCGTACGGGGTGTCGGGGATGGGGACGAGTTCGGGGTGCTTGGTCGACGAGCGGGCGACGGCCCCCTCGCGCAGCAGCGCGACACTCTCGCGCAGGTGATCGGCGTCGGCGCGGACACGGCGCATGTCGAGCCCACCGCTGCCGATCTGTTGTTCCAGGCGTCCCACCGACCGGTAGAGGTCGTCGAGGCAGCGCTGGACCGATGTCAGTTCATCTTGCACGGACATGACTTGCCCTCACTTCCGCGGATCGTCGAGGACCGAGGCGGCAACGTTCATGCGCCTGCGAGTGTTGCGCGTCACACGTTGCGCTGGGAAGGGATGTGCATCGATTGGCGGATTGCGGGCCTCCTCCGCACGCCCATGCGCGCTCGGTGTGCGCCGGGGATCACCTTCGGCGCATTGCGCCGCACGAGTGGCTTTTCGCTCCCCGTCGCCGTGTCTCCCTCGGTCGGTGAACCCCTTCCTCTTCAGTGTGTGGCCGTAGATGTGATCAGCTCCATATGCACCCAAAAGTGATCATAACGCCCTCCTGGTGGAGGGTGCGGTCCTCCGGAGGTAGCAGTGATGTCCCACCACGGCGTCGGACCACGTGCGGTGATGCGCTCGGTCGCCTTCCTGACCGCGGGTGTGCTCGCGGCGCCCCTGCTCACGGCCTGCGGCGAGGAGGACCCCGCGGGCAGGCCGGCGGCCGGCCCCGACATCGCGCCGGCCGCCCGTGACCGGATCGCCGACGGCGGCACCCTGCGCTGGGCCGTGGACGCCGTACCGGAGACGTTCAACACGTTCCAGGCGGACGCCGACCCCACCAGCGCGCGCGTCGCCGACGCCGTCCTGCCGTCGATGTACCGCCTCGACGCCGGGGGACGCCCCCAGGTCGACACCGACTACCTGGAGTCCGCGAAGATCGTCGAACGCGAACCCCGGCAGGTCGTGCTCTACAAGCTCAACCAGCAGGCGGTGTGGAGCGACGGCCGGGAGATCGGCGCCGCCGACTTCGTCGCCCAGTGGCGGGCCCTGTCCGGCAAGGACTCCGCGTACTGGACCGCCAGGAACGCCGGCTACGAGCGCATCGCAAAGGTCGAGCGCGGCGGCGACGACCTGGAGGTCCGCGTCACCTTCGCCCGCCCCTACGCCGACTGGAAGTCGCTGTTCTCCCCGCTCTACCCCAAGCAGGTGACGGGCACCCCCGACGCCTTCAACGACGGCGCCCGAAAGAAGCTCAACGTCACCGCCGGCCCCTTCGCCGTCAAGGACATCGACCGCAAGGGCGACAAGGTCACCCTCACCCGCAACCCCCGCTGGTGGGGTCGCCGGGCCAAGCTGTCGGAACTGGTGCTGCGCGCCGTCCCCCGCGACAAGCGGGCCGAGGCGCTCGCCAAGGGCGAGGTGGACATCGCCGAGATCGACTCGTCCCAGGCGCAGCGGGTCATGCTGGCCGGCAAGGAGGCCCAGGGCCCCGAGGGCTCCGCGGGCCCCCGCGGCTCCGCCGCCCCGAAGGGCTCTCCGGACGTCCGGGGGGCGGCGCGGGGCCTCGGCGGTCCCCTCGCCGGGGTCGGCGGCACCCTCCTCCAGGGGCCCGGCGCCGCACTGACGCCCGCGCGGTCGCTGCGGTCCTGGGCGATCGCGCACGGCTCCGACGAGAAGGCCGCCGACAAGGAGACCAGAGCCCGGAAGAAGCGGCGGGCGGCGCTCGCCGCCTACACCGCGCAGCAGTCCGCCCTGAGCGGTTTCGAGGTGCGCCGCTCCCTCGAACCGGCCTTCACCCAGCTCGCTCTCAACGGCGCCGACGGCCCCCTCGCCGACGAGCGCGTCCGCCGTGCGGTGGCCCGCGCCCTCGACCGTGAGGAACTCGCCGCCCTCGTCCTGAAGCCGCTGGGCCTGCCCGCCGTCCCGGTCGGCAGCCACCTCGCCCTCTCCGGCCAGTCCGCCTACGCCGACAGCAGCGGTGCCCTCGGCGGCCAGGACACCGACGAGGCCCGCTCCCTCCTCGCCGACGCCGGCTGGGAGGAGGGCGGCCCGCTCCGGGAGCCCGAGAAGGCCGCCGGGGCCGAGGCCGGGTCGAAGGAGGAGAAGCCCGGGAAGAAGTCGGAGAAGAAGTCCGAGAAGGAGTCGGACGACGCGGCGGACAAGAAGGCGGAGAAGAAGACCGGCGACGAGGACACCTACGTCGTCGGCGACGACAACAAGCCGTACGAGACCGACGACGACAGCCCCCTCGCCCGGGACGGCAAGGAGAACGCCCCCGGCGCCTACGCCCCGCGCGGCACGCGGGCGCCCGGCGACGCCGCGCGGGCCCCGCTCGCCAAGAACGGCAAGCCGCTCAGCCTCCGCTTCGTCCTGCCGTCGGGCCCGGGCACCGAGTCCCTGCGGACCGTCGGCGAGCGGATCGCGGTGATGCTGAAGCAGGTCGGCATCCGCACGCAGATCTCCAAGGTCGCCGACGACAGCTACTTCAAGGACCACATCGCCAACGGGCAGTACGACCTCGCCCTGTACTCGTGGCCCACCTCCGCGTTCCCCGCCACCGACGCCCGCCCGATCTACGCCAAGCCGGTCCCCGCGGCCGACGGTTCCCTGAGCGTGGAGCAGAACTACACCCGGGTCGGCACCAACCAGGTCGACCAGCTCTTCGACCAGGCGATCTCCACCCTCGACGAGTCCGAGACCCGCTCCCTGATCCGCAAGGCCGACGCCCGCATCTGGGCCGCGGCCGGCTCGATCCCCCTCTACCAGCGCCCCCAGCTCTACGCCGCCCGCCCCAACCTGGCGAACGCCGGCGCCTTCGGCTTCCAGACCCCCGTCTACGAGGACATGGGCTTCCTGAAGAAGGACGCGACGGCATCGGAGAGCCCCACCCGTAAGTGAGTGATCCCCCTGGCGTACGCTCCGGCCACCGCTCCCGCACGACCGGGGGCGGTGGTCGGCACAGGGGGGACGATGCGGGGTCCGGCACATCGGTTGGGGGCGGCGGGCCTGGCCGCGCTGCTCCTGACGGCGGGCGCGTCGGCCTGCACCGGCGGCTCCGACGATGCCGCGGGCCCGGACGTACGGGCCTCCGTCTGCACCGACGGCACCTACACCTGGTCCGGTGTCCGGCACCTGACCCGTCTCACGGCGCTCGGCGAGCCGGTCACCTTCCCCGCGGGCACGGACTCCTATGAGACCCGCTTGAAGCCGCTGGACCGCACCGTCCACCGGGTCACGGTCACCGGGACCCCGCAGGGGACCACCGAGGCCGGCGTGATCAGGGCGCTGGGCGCACAACTGAAGGCCGAGGAGCCGCTCGCCGGTCCGTCCGAGACCGAGGGCCCCGAGGAGACGGCCTTCGGCCGGCACACGGGCGACCTGGAGGGCGCGTACTACCTGTGGCGTGAGATCGGCTTCGTCGACGCCGACTTCGCCTACCGCTGCCGTGGCGCCGACCCCGTCCGGGGCCACGTGCATACCTGGGAGAGGGTCGGCGGCGGCTTCCTGCCCTGCGACACCCCGCCGGACGGGGCGGCCGGGCGGACCGCCGCCGAGAGGCTGTGCCCGGCGGGTTCTCCCGCCGTCAAGGGTGTCTGAGCTGCGACGGAGCCGGGGCCGAACGGCCCGGGGAGCCCCTGCCGTCGTGGGCCCGTACCATGGGGTGAGGCCGTGGCGTGTCCAGCCCGGCAGGGCCCGCGTAACACAGACGTACGCAGCAGGGCCGTCCTCACACTCCGGGAGAACGCCGCAACATGGCTGTGACCACACGTCACGACATCCGCAACGTCGCCATCGTCGCCCACGTCGACCACGGCAAGACGACCATCGTCGACGGCATGCTGAAGCAGGCCGGTGCCTTCGCCGCGCACCAGCTCGACTCCGTCGACGACCGCATGATGGACTCGAACGACCTGGAGCGTGAGAAGGGCATCACGATCCTCGCCAAGAACACGGCGGTCAAGTACCACCCGAAGGACGGCGGGGAGCCCATCACGATCAACATCATCGACACCCCCGGCCACGCCGACTTCGGCGGCGAGGTCGAGCGCGGTCTGTCGATGGTCGACGGTGTCGTGCTGCTCGTCGACGCCTCCGAGGGCCCGCTGCCGCAGACCCGCTTCGTGCTGCGCAAGGCGCTCCAGCAGCGGCTGCCGATCATCCTGTGCATCAACAAGACGGACCGCCCGGACTCCCGGATCGACGAGGTCGTCAACGAGACCTACGACCTGTTCCTGGACCTGGACGCCGACGAGGACCAGATCGAGTTCCCGATTGTCTACGCCTGCGGCCGCGACGGCGTCGCCTCGCTGACCAAGCCCGCCGACGGCACCGTCCCGACCGACTCCACCAGCCTGGAGCCGTTCTTCTCGACGATCCTGGAGCACATCCCCGCGCCGACGTACGACGACGCCGCCCCGCTCCAGGCCCACGTCACCAACCTCGACGCCGACAACTTCCTCGGCCGTATCGCGCTGCTCCGCGTCCACCAGGGCGAGCTGAAGAAGGGGCAGACCGTCGCCTGGATGAAGCGCGACGGCTCCGTCAGCAGCGTGCGCATCTCCGAGCTGATGATGACCGAGGCGCTCACCCGCAAGCCGGCCGAGAAGGCGGGCCCCGGTGACATCTGTGCCGTCGCCGGTATCCCCGACATCATGATCGGCGAGACCCTCGCCGACGTGGAGAACCCGCTCGCGCTGCCGCTCATCACGGTCGACGAGCCCGCGATCTCCATGGTCATCGGTACCAACACCTCCCCGCTGGTCGGCCGCGGCGGCACCGGCAAGGGCGCGGACGCCAAGGCGGCCGTGAAGGACCGCAAGGTCACCGCCCGCCAGGTCAAGGACCGCCTCGACCGCGAGCTGATCGGCAACGTCTCGCTGCGCGTGCTGGACACCGAGCGCCCCGACGCCTGGGAGGTGCAGGGCCGCGGTGAGCTGGCGCTGGCCATCCTGGTCGAGCAGATGCGCCGCGAGGGCTTCGAGCTGACCATCGGCAAGCCGCAGGTGGTCACCAAGGAGATCGACGGCAAGACGTACGAGCCGGTCGAGCGCATGACGGTCGACGTGCCCGAGGAGCACATGGGCGCCGTCACGCAGCTCATGGGTGTCCGCAAGGGCCGGATGGACAACATGTCCAACCACGGCTCGGGTTGGGTCCGTATGGAGTTCGTGGTGCCCTCGCGCGGCCTCATCGGCTTCCGTACCGAGTTCCTCACGCAGACTCGCGGCACGGGCATCGGGCACTCCATCCACGAGGGCTTCGAGCCCTGGTTCGGCACGCTCCAGACCCGCAACAACGGCTCGCTCGTCGCCGACCGCTCCGGCGCCGTCACGGCGTTCGCGATGACGAACCTCCAGGAGCGCGGCGTGCTGTTCGTGGAGCCCGGTACCGAGGTGTACGAGGGCATGATCGTCGGTGAGAACTCCCGCGCCGACGACATGGACGTCAACATCACCAAGGAGAAGAAGCTGACGAACATGCGGTCCTCGACCGCTGACGTCGCCGAGTCCATCGTCCCGCCCCGCAAGCTCTCGCTGGAGCAGTCGCTGGAGTTCTGCCGGGACGACGAGTGCGTCGAGGTGACCCCGGAGGCCGTGCGCATCCGCAAGGTCAACCTGGACGCCCGCGAGCGCGCCCGCGCCGCCAGCCGCGCCAAGCACGGCTGACAGACGCCAAGCGCGGCTGACAGACCGTCATCCGCGGTCCCCGAGGCCCCGGTCCACCGCCCAGCGGCGGACCGGGCCCTCGGTGTGCCCGCACAGGGGACAGCGTGTGAAGGGACCGGGGTGAACCCCTCCACGGGCTGTCGATGTGCTGTGAAGCACTGTTCGCATATCGGTGTTCCGGCGATCAAGTTTCGGACATGTAAACAAAAATCCTTCACCGAATGTCCGATACGTCGGAATCTCGTCTCACCTGTCAAGCGCGACCAGATGTCAATCTTTGCAATTTTTGCTCAAAATATGGACGGTAGGGAGATCCCTATGCCTTCCGCCCTTGACGCGCGTTGACTCACTTGGCGAAAGTTCCCCCAAAACGCAGAACCCGCCGGTAGCCGGATCTGTGCTGCGCTCAACTCTCCAACCCCCCGGGGGAAGAACACACATGACCAGTCCAACCAAGGCCGAGGGCTCCGGGCCCGCGGTCGCCTTGGACCCCGAACTGGCGGCGACCTCCGAGGTCGACAAGCCCAAGACCCTTGAGGGCCGTTCCCCCGGCCAGCTCATGTGGCAGCGCTTCAGGCGTGACCGTACCGGCATGATCTGCGCCGGGGTAGTGATTTTCTACTTCGTCCTCGCCCTGTGCGCGCCCCTGATGACGGCCCTCAGCGGGACCAACCCGTACACGCTGTACGGGCAGGACCCGACGTATGTCGACACCAACCCGATCCTGGACGACTTCGGTCTGCCGCTCGGCTACTTCGGTGGTGTCTCGGGGGACCACTGGTTCGGTGTCGAGCCGCAGTACGGACGTGACCTGTTCGCCATGCTGATGTACGGCATGCGCACCTCGCTCTACATGGCGCTGGGCGTGACCGTGCTCCTGATGGTCACCGGCGTCATCATCGGTCTCATCGGCGGTTACTTCGGCGGTCGCACCGACTACTGGATCGGTCGCGTCACCGACTTCTTCCTCGCCTTCCCGCAGCAGCTGTTCTTCATCGCCTTCATGCCCGTGGTCACGGCGTTCTTCGTCGACCCGCAGGAAGAAACCCCCACTTACTTCCGGGCGGTGGCGATCCTGATCGTGCTGTGGCTGCTGGGCTGGATGGGTATGGCCCGCCTGGTCCGCTCCACCGTGCTCTCTCTGCGTGAGCGGGAGTTCGTGGAGGCGGCCAAGGTGTCCGGCGCCTCGCCGTGGCGGATCGTCCGCAAGGAGATCCTGCCGAACGTCGTCTCGCCGATCCTGGTGCAGTTCACGTATCAGCTGCCCAGCACGATCCTCACCATCGCGTTCCTGTCCTTCGCGGGTGTCGGCTTCGTCGAGCCCACCCCGGACTGGGGACGGCTGTTCGCCGCCGGTGCCAAGTACGCCGAGCAGGACCCGGCGTTCATGTTCTTCCCCGGCGTCGCGCTGGTGATCTTCATCCTGTGCTTCAACCTCCTCGGAGACTCCGTACGGGATGCGTTTGACCCCAAGTCCGGGCGCTGATCGTCCATTGGTGGGGGGTGGCTGCCGCCCCCGCGTCGGCCTACCAGCCGCGTCAGGCAGTACTCATGGATAACAACCGACAGGTAGGTGCATACACCGTCATGAAGTCGCTCACCTCGCGCAGAGCGCGCGCCATAGTGGTCGCCGTCGCGGCCGGCTCCCTCGTGCTCACGGCGTGCTCGGAGAACAAGGGCAACACCTCGGGGACCAACTCCAAGAAGGACCAGAAGGAGGCCGCCCAGCAGTCGAAGGCGATCACCTACGCCGACGCCGCCGCGTCGACCGGTCCTGCCGCGGAGGTGGCCGGCGCGAAGAGCGGCGGCACCATCGAGGTCTACCAGGAGGCGGGCCTCTCGCACCTGGACCCGGGCCAGATCTACGTCTCCGACGGTGGCCAGGTGGCCAACCTGATCTTCCGCGGGCTGACGAACTTCCAGGAGGACGGCAAGGGCAACATGTCCGTCGTCGGTGACATCGCCACCGACGCCGGCAAGTCGTCCGACGGCGGCAAGACCTGGACGTACACGATCAAGGACGGCATCAAGGACCAGAACGGCAACGAGATCACCTCGGCCGACGTCCGCCACACCGTCGAGCGCATGTACGCCGAGTTCATCTTCGACGGCCCGAACTACCTTCAGACCTGGCTGAGCGGCCCGAAGTACCGCGAGGCGCTGAAGGACGGCGGCTTCGGCAAGAAGCACCTGCCGGCCTCGGTCCTGGACACCCCGGACGACAAGACGGTCGTCTTCCACTTCGACAAGCCGCGTCCGGACCTGCCGCAGATGCTGGCCATGTCGGGCTACTCCATCGTCCCGGAGAAGACCGACACGAAGGCGAAGTACGACAAGGCCCCGGTCTCCCTCGGCCCGTACAAGATCTCCGAGTACAAGGTCGGCAAGGCCCTCAAGCTGGTCAAGAACGACCAGTGGGACCCGAAGACCGACTCCGTGCGCCACCAGTACGTGGACGGCTGGAACTTCGACTTCGGTGTCACCGAGTCGACCCAGACCAAGCGTCTGATCGCGGACCAGGGCGGCTCCAAGAACGCCATCCAGTTCACCGGCAGCGTCGAGTCCACCCAGATCCAGGACGTCATCAGCGACCCGGCCGTCAACAAGCGCACCATCAAGGGCTACCAGCCCTACGTCATGGTGCTGAACTTCAACCTGGACCGGGTCAAGAACAAGAAGGTCCGCGACGCCGTCACCTACGCGGTGAACTCCAAGTCGCTGATCGCCGGTGAGGGTGGCGCCTACGGTGGCGACCCGGCCCCGAACCTGTTCGCCCCGACCCTGCCGGGCTACGAGGCCGACTATGACCCGTACGGCCGTCTGAAGACGCCGTCCGGCAACATCAAGAAGGCCAAGGAGCTCCTGAAGGACGTCCCGGCGTCCGAGAAGAAGCTGGTCTTCGCCTACCGCAACAGCGAGAACGAGCAGAAGCGCAAGGTCGCCCTCGAGGACGCGCTGTCCAAGGTCGGCATCGAGGTCGTCGGCAAGGAGATCGACGCCGCGAGCTTCTACGAGCAGATCGGCAAGGTCAAGAACCCGTACGACATCTACGTCACCGGCTGGGGCCAGGACTGGCCGTCCGCGGGCACGGTCGTCACCCCGATCTACGACGGTGACCAGATCGCCGACGGTTCGCCGAACTACTCGCACGTGAACGACCCGAAGGTCCAGGAGCTGATCAAGAAGGCCCTCTCCGAGGAGCCGACCGCGGCGCAGAAGACCTGGCAGGAGGCGCACCACTACATCCTGGAGAAGATCAACCCGGCTGCTCCGCTGTGGTACGCCAAGCAGTTCCAGCTCTACGGTTCGAACATCGGCGGTGCCCGCTACAGCACCGAGTCGAGCTACATCGACGTCAACAACCTGTTCCTGAAGTCGTAACTCCCTACGGCTGATCGCGGGGGTGCGCACCAGGCGGAGCGCATCCCCGCGGTTCCGTGAAACCGTCCACCCTCTCTGCAGAGAGCAGCCTCCCCGCCATGCTTCAGTTCATCATCCGGCGCCTGGCCGGTGCCGTCGTCACCTTGTTCCTGATCGGCGCCGTCACGTTCTTCCTCTTCATCGCCGGGCCGTCCGACTACGCCTCTCTGGCCTGTGGCAGGGACTGCTCCCCGACGAGGATCGCGGACATCCGCGAGGCGCTCGGCCTCAATCTGCCGGTCGCCACGCAGTTCTGGCAGTTCATGTCCGGCATCGTGATGGGCCGTGACTTCCCGGACGGCCACTGCGCCGCCCCGTGCCTCGGCCAGTCGTTCTACTCGGGCGACATGGTCTGGGACACGATCATGGACCGCTTCCCGACCACCCTCACGCTGACCATCGGTGGCACGATCTGCTTCCTGATCTTCGGTGTGGGCGCCGGCATGATCTCCGCCTACCGGCGCGGTTCCACGCTCGACAAGTTCGCCACGGGCTCGTCGATGGTGCTCAGCTCCTTCCAGATCTACTTCCTCGGCCCGATCGCGCTGACGGTCCTCGTCTACAGCACGGGCTGGATGGAGGACCCGAAGTACGTCCCCATCAGCGAGGACCCGGTCGCCTGGTTCGTCGGGATGTCCATCCCGGTCGTCGTGATGGCCACGATCTTCACCGCGCAGTACACGCGTATGGCACGCGCCTCCATGATCGAGCAGCTCGCCGAGGAGCACGTACGCACCGCTCGGGCCAAGGGCATGACGAAGAAGTACGTCTTCTTCCGCTACGCCTGGCGCGGCTCGCTCATCCCGATCGTCACGGTCCTCGGCATCGACATCAGCTCCATGCTGGGCGGCGCCGTGGTCACGGAGCTCACCTTCTCGCTCCAGGGCATCGGCCGCCTGGCCGTGAACGGCGCCCAGACCAAGGACCTCCCCCTGACGATGGGCGTCATGATGTTCGGGGCCTTCTTCATCCTGATCGTGAACATCCTCACCGACATCGCGTACGCCTGGATCGACCCGCGCGTCCGGCTCTCCTAGGAAGAACGAACCACCGTGACCACACTGACCAAGACCGAGGACGCCCCGGCCCCGACCGGGCCCGAGAGCTTCCTCTCGGTCCGTGACCTGCGGGTGCAGTTCTCCACCGAGGACGGCATCGTCAAGGCCGTCGACGGGCTCTCCTTCAACGTCGAGCGCGGCAAGACCCTGGGCATCGTGGGTGAGTCCGGCTCCGGCAAGTCCGTCACCAACCTGTCGATCCTGGGCCTGCACAACCCGCGGACCAGCACCATCGACGGTGAGATCCTGCTCGACGGGCAGGAACTCGTCACCGCCACCGACAAGGAGCTGGAGCAGCTCCGCGGCAACAAGATGGCGATGATCTTCCAGGACCCGCTGACGGCCCTGTCGCCGTACTACACGGTGGGCCGGCAGCTCTCCGAGCCGTTCATGAAGCACCGCGGCGCCTCCAAGAAGGAGGCCAAGGACCGGGCCGTCCAGATGCTGGAGAAGGTCGGCATCCCGCAGCCCAAGGTGCGCTTCGACGACTACCCGCACCAGTTCTCCGGCGGTATGCGCCAGCGCGCGATGATCGCCATGGCGCTGATGTGCGACCCCGACCTGCTGATCGCCGACGAGCCCACGACCGCGCTCGACGTGACCGTGCAGGCCCAGATCCTCGACCTGCTCAAGGACCTCCAGCAGGAGTTCGGCTCCGCGATCATCTTCATCACCCACGACCTCGGCGTCATCTCGCACATGGCGGACGACCTGCTGGTGATGTACGCGGGCCGGGCCGTGGAGCGCGGCAGCGTCAAGGAGGTGCTGCGCACCCCGCAGCACCCCTACACCTGGGGTCTGCTCAGCTCGATGCCGCGGCTCGACGGCGACATCCACGAGATGCTGACGCCGATCCCCGGCTCGCCGCCCTCGCTGCTCACCCCGCCCTCCGGCTGCCGCTTCCACCCGCGGTGCGCGTTCACGGACGAGGTCGCCGGCACGCTGTGCAGCGACACCCGTCCGCCGCTCGCCGACGGCCGGGCCGCCGCGTGCCACCTGACCGCGGAGCAGAAGCAGACCATCTTCATCGACAAGATCCAGCCCCGGCTGCGCTAGGGAGAACCGAGATCATGAGCGACAACCTCACCCTCCCCGCACAGCAGGGCCCCACCGACGCCTCGACGGAGACCCTTCTCGAGGTGCAGGGGCTCACCAAGCACTTCCCCATCTACGGCGGCTTCCCGATCAAGCGCAAGGTCGGCGCCGTGCAGGCCGTCGACGGCGTCGATCTGACCGTCGGCGTCGGCGAGAGCGTCGGCCTGGTGGGCGAGTCCGGCTGCGGGAAGTCCACCACCGGCCGGCTGATCACCCGGTTGCTGGAGCCGACCGCCGGCAAGATCAGCTACATGGGTCAGGACATCACCCACGCCTCGCGCAAGCAGTTGGCGCCGGTGCGGTCCGAGATCCAGATGATCTTCCAGGACCCGTACTCCTCGCTGAACCCGCGGCAGACCGTCGGCTCCATCATCAAGTCGCCGATGGAGGTCAACGGGATCGAGCCCGAGGGCGGCCAGGAGAAGAAGGTCCGTGAGCTCCTTGAGCTGGTCGGCCTCAACCCGGAGCACTACAACCGCTTCCCGCACGAGTTCTCCGGCGGTCAGCGCCAGCGCATCGGCGTCGCCCGTGCCCTGGCACTGAACCCGAAGCTGATCGTGGCGGACGAACCGGTCTCCGCGCTGGACGTGTCGATCCAGGCGCAGGTGGTGAACCTGCTCCAGAAGGTGCAGCAGGAGCTGGGCATCGCCTTCCTGTTCATCGCCCACGACCTCGCGATCGTCCGGCACTTCTCGCAGCGCGTCGCGGTCATGTACCTCGGCAAGGTGGTCGAGGTCGGCGACCGTGACTCCATCTACAACCGGCCGCGCCACCCGTACACCCACGCCCTCCTCTCCGCGGTCCCCGAGGTCGCGGTCGACGACGAGACCGGGGACAGGGAGCGGATCCGCCTCTACGGCGACGTCCCCTCGCCGATCTCCCCGCCGTCCGGCTGCCGCTTCCGTACCCGCTGCTGGAAGGCGCAGGACAAGTGCGCCAGCGAGGAGCCGCCGCTGGTGCAGCTCTCCGGCAACCGTGACGGCCACCTGACGGCCTGCCACTTCCCGGAGGACCCCACCACGGAGGCCCGCGCCGAGGACGTCGTCCTGGACCCGGCGCTGAAGGCGTTGGAGAAGGACGCGGCCGACGACACCGAGTCGAAGCCCGCCAAGGACTGACACCTGGGTCACCCACCAGCCCGGGGGCGGAGTCACAGGACTCCGCCCCCGGGCTGTGGCATGCGGCGGGGACTGCAACGGCGACGGGTGGCACCGGCGGGCCGCGCGGGGCCGGGGACCGGCCCCGTCAGGGGTGTGAGTGGCCGCGCCGGGGCGGCGCGAGCGGACGCCGCGCGGCGCGGCCACCGGAGCGGGACGCCTGCCGACGAGCACGGACGCCGAGCCGGCTGACGGCCGTCGAGAGCCCCGCCACCCGGGTCGGCCCCGGTACCGCCGGGCTACCGCGCCCACAGCCACCGGGCTGCCGTGGGCCCCTGGCTGGCCTGCCGTGCCCGTCGCCGTCGGGTTGCGGCGCCCACAGCCGCTGGCCTGCCGTGCCCGTCGCCGTCGGGTTGCGGCGCCCACCGCCGCTGGCCTGCCGTGCCTATCGCCGTTGGGCTGTTGCGGGCGTCGTCGCCGGGTTGTCGCGCACACTGCCGCTGGGCTGCCGCAGGCGCCGCCGGGCTGGGGTGGGCATCGCGGCAGGGTGCTGCGCACATTGCCGCTGGGGTACCGCGGGCATCGCCGCCGGGCTGGCGCGCCCCCAGTCGTCGGGCTGCTGCGGGCGCCGCCGCCAGGTTGCCGCGGGCACCGTTGCCGTTCGCCGTGCTGCCACTTCGCGGCGCCTTGCCTTCCTGCCGCCGTGTCGCGGCGCCGCCGTCATCGCCGGCCCGCGCACCCACCGGTGACCCGCATCGCCCGCACGGGGCTGATCGTGCGAGCGACACGGGTCGTCTCCGGTGGCGGTCCCCGTACGCGCCGTCGCGGCGTCAGGCGGCGGCCCGGTGGGCTATGCCAGGCGTACCCGGGGGTCGATGACCGCGTAGACCGCGTCCACCACGATGTTCGCGACCACGATCGCGGCCGCGGCGACCAGGACCACTCCGAGGAGCAGGGGGAGGTCGTTGTCGCGGACCGCCTTGATGGACAGGGCCCCGATGCCGTGGAGGCCGAAGGTCTCCTCGGTGATGATGGCGCCGCCGAGGAGGTAGCCGATGTCGAGGCCGAGGATGGTGACGATGGGGCCCATCGCGCCGCGCCAGGCGTAGCGGAAGAAGACGGTACGGCGCCCCAGGCCCTTGGCTCGGGCCGTGCGGACGTAGTCCTCGGCGAGGGTCTCGACCAGCTGGGAACGGGTCATCCGTGTGTAGTTGGCGGTGAAGATGATCGCCAGGACCAGCCACGGGAGGAGCAGGCCCTTGAACCAGCTCAGCGGGTCCTGCGAGAAGCCGTCGGCGTCCGAGGGGCGGGGCAGCAGGCCCCACTGGTCGGAGAGGTAGTACATCGCCACCACCCCGACGATGTAGATCTGGAGCGAGGAGCCCACCAGGGACGCCGAGGACGCGATCTTGTCCAGGGCGCGGCCCTGCGCCACCGCGGCGATCATGCCCGTGCCCACGCCGAAGACGACGAACACGACCGTGCTGCCGAGCGCGAGCGAGAGCGTGGTGGGGAAGCGGTCGGTGATCAGGCCGAGGACCGGCTCGTGGTTGGTGAAGGAGTAGCCGAGGCAGGGCGCGGGGCACCGGCCGAGCCCGGTGTAGTCGCGGCCGACGAACAGGGCCGTGAGCCAGTGCCAGTACTGCACCGGCAGCGGATCGTCGATCCCGAGGTTGTGCCGGACCAGGGCGAGCGTCTGCGGGGTGCACAGCTTGCCGCAGGCGGCGCGGGCGGGGTCGCGCGGGGCGACGTAGAAGAGGGCGAACGTGAGGGCGCTGATGACCAGGAGGATCAGCAGCGCGCTCAGCGTCCGGCGTGCGACGAAACGGAGCATGACCGACCGGGATCCTCGGGCTCAGGACTTGGCGTACAGCTTGTAGATGAGGAACGCCGAGAACAGCGGGTCGAACTGGGCGCCGCCCACCTTCGTCCCGTACAGGTAGTAGCGCCGCTGGTAGGTCTCCGGGATGATCGGCGCCTCCTTGGCCATGATCTCCTTGTCGAGCGCCGCCCAGGCCGCCTCCTGCTTGACGGTGTCCGTGACGGTGGCGTCCTTCTTGATCGCCGAGTTGACCCAGCCGACGTTCAGCTGGGAGACGTTGGGGGCGTTGTCGGCGATCGTCGCGCCGTCGAAGAGGGGCTGGATCAGGGTGTACGCGGCGGGCCAGTCCGGTGACCAGCCGTACCACATGACGTCGAACGTGTTGTCGATCTGCCCGACCTGGTCGTAGTAGCTGGTGGACTCCACGGGCTTCACGACCGGGTCGAAGCCCGCCTCCTTCAGCGCGTTGACGATGACGACCTTGGTCTTGTCGTACGCGTCGTTGCCGCCCTGCGGATAGGTGTAGACGATCTTCTGGCCGAGCTTCCCGGCCGCCTTCAGCAGCGACTTGGCCTTGGCCGTGTCGCCCCGCGGGTTCTTCAGCTTGCCGTACACGTCGAACTTCACCCGGCCCGCGATGTCCGGGCTGAGGATGGTCGTCGCGTAGTCACCGGCGGACGGGCCGCCGTAGATGGAGCGGATCTGCTCCAGCGGCCAGGCGTGGTTGAGGGCCTGGCGCACCTTGACGTCCTTGATCCGGCGGCAGTTGATCGCGTAGTAGTACAGGCCCGTCAGCAGGCCGTTGATCGTGCGGTTCTGGAGGTCGGAGGTGCCGATGACCTTCTGGATGCGTTCCGCCGGGACACCGCTGTAGGCCATCACGGCGTACTGGTCGGTCCCGGAGTCGGCGATCAGCCGGTCGGTGGCCTGGAGCGCCTCCGGGCCGAACTCGAAGACCACGGAGTCCGGGTAGGCCGTGCGGATCGGGTCGGTCGCCGGGTCCCAGTGCGTGTTGCGCACCAGGGTCATGGACTTGTCGACGGAGTGCTGCTTGATCCGGTACGGGCCGCAGGAGACCGGGTCCTTGTCGTACTTCTCCTTGCTGTCGTGCGCGACCGGCACGGCGCCGTAGGAGTGCATCGCCAGCGCCCAGTTGAGGTCGGGCCGGGCCGTCTTCAGGTGGAAGGTGATGGTCTTCTTCGCGGTGTCCGTGACGACCGAGTCGAGGTGCCTGCCGCCGTACGGGCCCTTGTACAGGGAGCGGAAGTCGGTGGAGCCGGTGAGCCAGGTCTGGACGTAGGTGGCGCCCTCGGTGGTGAAGCTCGCGAAGCCGCGCTCGATGCCGTGGCGTACGTCCTCGACGGTCAGTTCGCTGCCGTCCTCCCACTTGAGGCCGTCCTTGAGGGTGAACGTCCAGGTCCGGCCGCCGTCCGTCATGGTGCCGGTGTCGGTGGCGAGGTCGCCGACGAGCTTCATGGAGCCGTTCGGGGCGATCCGGTACCCGGTGAGGCAGCGGACGTAGAGGTTCGCGACCGTGGAGTTCCAGGCGAAGTAGATGCGTTGCGGGTCGAGGTGGGAGAAGTCGTCGGGGCCGAGCGCGTGGATGGTCCCGCCCTTGCGGGCCCCGGTGACCTCCGGTGCCGGGCCGGTGGAGTCCTTCGCCGTGCCGACGGTCACCTTGGAGTACGTGGCGGAGGCCGCCGAGCCGCCCTGGGCGCCACCGCCCCCGCCGCCGCTGCTGCACGCGCTGAGGACCAGGGAGCCGCCGGCCGCCGCGACCGAGCCGGCGATGACGAAGTTTCTGCGGGAGATCGACATGGGTGTCCTGCCTGAATTCAGGGGTGAGGAGAGGGGGATGCCCGGAGGGGAGAGGGGGCTCAGCGTCTGGCCTTCGGGTCGAGCGCGTCGCGGACCGAGTCGCCGAGCAGGTTGAACGCGATCACGAAGATCACCATCGACAGGCCGGGGAAGAGCATGTAGGTGATGTCGTTCTGGTAGACCTGCGCGCCGCGCTGGATCATCACGCCCCAGTCGGGCGTGGGGTCGCTCAGGCCGACGCCGAGGAAGGCGAGGGCCGCCTCCGTGGTGACGTACATGGGCAGCGCGAGGGTCGCCTGTACGAGGATCGGCGTCCACAGGTTGGGCAGCAGCTCCCGGAAGACGATCCGGGCCGCCGAGGCGCCGGTGACCTTGGCCGCCTCCACGAACTCCCGCTCGCGCAGGGCGAGCACCTCGCCGCGCAGCAGCCGGGCGATCGGTGCCCAGCCGAACGCGGTCATCACCGCGATCAGGCTCACGACCGTCAGCCAGGTGGGGGTGTTCTGGTCGGGCCGGACCAGGATCGAGATCAGCACCGGCCACATGGCGATGAAGAACAACGTGGAGGGGAACGCCAGCAGGATGTCGACGATCCGGCCGACCAGGTTGTCGATCCGGCCGCCGAGGTAGCCGGCCGTGATGCCCACCGTGATGCCGAGCGCGGTGACCAGGAGGGTGGTCGCGGTGGCGATCAGCAGGGAGTTGCGGATGCCGTAGAGGAGGAGGGTGAGGACGTCCCGGCCGAGCTGCGGTTCGACGCCGAACCAGAAGTCGCCGCTGATCCCGCCGTTGGGCGCGATCGGGAAGCCGAACTGGTTGAGCAGGCCCGGCTGGTTCTGCCCGTACGTCGTGTACGGATCCTTGCCGTACACCTTCGCGATCAGCGGGGCGCCGATGCCGGCGACGAAGAACAGCAGCACGATGGAGGCCGACACGACCCCGGCGCGGTCCCGGCGGAACCGCCGCCAGGCGATCCGGCCGGGCGAGCTGGTGCCGCCGCCGCGGGGCGGGGCGGTGGACGCCGCGGGTACGGCGCCGGTGTCGGGGGCCGCCTCGAACGGTGTGGCGGCGGAGGGTGTCGGCGAGGTCATGGCGCTCCCGGCCCGCAGGTGTCAGGGACGAGCGTGAGGTGCGGGGCGCCCGGGTGACGGGCGTCCCCTGACGTGACCCTTCAACTCCCCCCGCGCCGCGTCAATGCGCCTTCCACGGCTTTGAGCTGGACTTTTGCCCCTTGACCAGCGGCTGGCCCACCGGTTGACGCCCCTTGGCCCCGCCATGACCAGCCCGAGGGCCACCCCGAACTCCGCTCTTACCGCCGCGAACCCCGCTCTTACCGGCCGAAGCCGGACCCACTCCGACGAATGCGCCACGCCGGATGTGTCACGCCGTCACGACGGCCCTCCGCGGCGCCCTTCCTCGGTGACGCTGCCGGTGCCCCTCGTACGGCCCCCGCAGACGTGCGGTATGCGCGCCATCCACCGATATTGGCCGGTAACGGGATCACTCAGGAGGAGGCACTCGATGCGCGGAGCCACGCATGCCCGATGGGCCGCGGGCGCGGTCGCGGTGGCGCTCACCGCGACCGGCTGCGGCGGCGGGGACGACGGAAGCAGCAGCGGCGGCGGTGACAGCGGCGCGGTGCTCAGCTCCTCCTGGGGTGACCCGCAGAACCCGCTGGAGCCGGCCAACACCAACGAGGTGCAGGGCGGCAAGGTCCTCTCGATGATCTTCCGGGGGCTGAAGCAGTACGACCCGAAGACCGGCGAGGCCGAGGACATGCTCGCCGAGAAGATCGAGACGACGGACTCGCAGAACTTCACGATCACCGTCAAGGACGGCTGGACCTTCAGCAACGGCGAGAAGGTCACCGCCAAGTCCTTCGTGGACGCGTGGAACTACGGGGCCGGCCTGAAGAACAACCAGAAGAACGCGTACTTCTTCGAGTACATCCAGGGCTACGACAAGACCCACCCGGACGACGGTGGCAAGCAGACCGCCGACACCCTCTCGGGCCTGAAGGTCGTCGACGACCGGACGTTCACCGTCGCGCTGACGCAGAAGTTCTCGACGTTCCCCGACACCCTCGGCTACAACGCCTACGCCCCGCTGCCCCAGTCGTTCTTCACCGACCACGACGCCTGGCTGAGCAAGCCCGTCGGCAACGGCCCGTACGCCGTCGACTCGTACACCAAGGGCTCCCAACTGTCGGTGCGCAAGTGGGACGGCTACCCCGGCGGGGACAAGGCCCAGAACGGCGGCGTTGACCTGAAGGTCTACACGGACAACAACACCGCCTACACCGACCTGATGGCCGGCAACCTCGACCTCGTCGACGACGTCCCCGCCGCCCAGCTGAAGAACGTCAAGGCCGACCTCGGCAACCGGTACATCAACACCCCGGCCGGCATCATCCAGACGCTGTCCTTCCCGTTCTACGACCAGGCATGGAACAAGCCCGGCTCGGAGAAGGTCCGCGAGGGCCTGTCCCGCGCGATCGACCGCGAGCAGATCACCGACACCATCTTCCAGAAGACCCGCACCCCCGCCACCGACTGGACCTCACCCGTGCTCGGCGAGGACGGCGGCTACAAGAAGGGCCTGTGCGGTGACGCCTGCGAGTACGACGCGGACGCGGCCAAGCAGCTGATCAAGGAGGGCGGCGGCCTCCCCGGCGGCCAGGTCAAGATCACGTACAACGCGGACACCGGCTCCCACAAGCAGTGGGTCGACGCCGTCTGCAACTCCATCAACAACGCCCTCGACAACGACCAGGCGTGCGTCGGCAACCCGGTCGGCACCTTCGCCGACTACCGCAACCAGATCACCCAGCGGAAGATGAGCGGCCCGTTCCGCGCCGGCTGGCAGATGGACTACCCGCTCATCCAGAACTTCCTCCAGCCGCTGTACTACACCAACGCCTCCTCCAACGACGGCAAGTGGTCCAACACCGACTTCGACAAGCGCGTCGACGAGGCCAACGCCGAGGAGGACACGGCGAAGGCGGTGGAGAAGTTCCAGCAGGCCGAGGAGGTCGTCCGGGACAACATGGCCGCCATTCCGCTCTGGTACCAGAACGGCAGCGCGGGCTACTCCGAGCGGCTCTCCAATGTGTCGCTGAACCCGTTCAGCGTGCCGGTGTACGACCGGATCAAGGTCAGCTGAGCCGTCCGGGCGGGCGTCCCGGCGCCCGCCCACTACCCCCGGAGTCCGCATGGGACGGTATGTGATCCGGCGCCTGCTGCAGATGATCCCGGTCTTCGTGGGCGCCACCCTGCTGATCTTCCTGATGGTGAACGTGATGGGCGACCCCATCGCGGGCCTGTGCGGCGACCGGGAGTGCGACCCGGCGACCGCCGCCCAGCTCCGCAGGGAGTTCGGCCTCGACAAGCCCGTGTGGCAGCAATACCTGACCTACATGGGCAACGTCTTCACCGGCGACTTCGGCACCGCCTTCAACGGGCAGGAGGTCACCGAACTGATGGCCTCCGCCTTCCCGGTCACCATCCGGCTGACGATCGTCGCGATCCTCTTCGAGATCGTCATCGGCATCACGCTCGGCGTCGTCACCGGGCTGCGCCGCGGCCGGCCCGTCGACACCGGCGTCCTGCTGACCACCCTGGTCGTCATCTCGGTCCCCACCTTCGTCACCGGTCTGCTGCTCCAGCTGCTGCTCGGCGTGGAGTGGGGCTGGATCAGCCCGTCGGTCTCCTCCGACGCCCCCTTCGACGAGCTGATCGTCCCCGGACTCGTCCTCGCCTCCGTCTCCCTCGCGTACGTCACCCGGCTGACCCGTACCTCGATCGCGGAGAACGCCCGCGGCGACTACGTCCGCACCGCCGTCGCCAAGGGCCTGCCCCGCCACCGGGTGATCCGCAAGCACCTGCTGCGGAACTCCCTGATCCCGGTGGTCACCTTCATCGGCACCGACATCGGCGCCCTGATGGGCGGGGCCATCGTCACCGAGCGGATCTTCAACATCCACGGCGTCGGCTACCAGCTCTACCAGGGCATCCTCCGCCAGAACACCCAGACCGTCGTCGGCTTCGTGACCGTCCTCGTCCTGGTGTTCCTCGCCGCCAACCTGCTCGTCGACCTCCTCTACGCCGTACTCGACCCGAGGATCCGCTATGCCTGAGCCGCAGCCGGAGGAGCCGCACGTCTCGGGCGGCCAACGCGCCCCCGAGCACGGGGCGATCGCCGCGACCGGACTGGACGGCACCATGGATCTGGCCACCACCGAGGGGGAGACCCTGGAGAAGGGCCTCGGTAACGCCGACGCCGGCGGCCCGGCGGACAAGGCCCGCAGCCTCTGGTCCGACGCCTGGCGCGACCTGCGCCGCAACCCCGTCTTCATCATCTCGGCGCTCGTGATCCTCTTCCTGGTCGTCATCTCCCTGTGGCCGTCGCTGATCGCCTCCGGCAACCCCCTCAAGTGCGACCTCTCCAAGGCCCAGGAGGGCTCGCAGCCGGGCCACCCCTTCGGCTTCGACGGCCAGGGCTGCGACGTGTACACGCGGACCGTGTACGGGGCGCGGATCTCGATCTCCGTCGGCGTCTGCGCCACGCTCGGCGTCGCGCTCCTCGGGTCGGTGCTCGGCGGGCTCGCCGGCTTCTTCGGCGGGATGTCCGACTCGTTCCTGTCCCGGATCACCGACGTCTTCTTCGCCATCCCCGTGGTGCTCGGCGGTCTGGTGCTGCTGTCGGTGGTCACCAGCAACAGCGTCTGGCCGGTGATCGGGTTCATGGTGCTGCTGGGCTGGCCGCAGATCTCCCGCATCGCCCGCGGCTCCGTCATCACCGCCAAGCAGAACGACTACGTCCAGGCCGCCCGCGCGCTCGGCGCCTCCAACTCCCGCATGCTGCTGAGGCACATCACCCCGAACGCCGTGGCCCCGGTCATCGTCGTCGCGACCATCGCGCTGGGCACCTACATCGCCCTGGAGGCCACCCTGTCCTACCTCGGGGTCGGTCTGAAGCCGCCCAGCGTCTCCTGGGGCATCGACATCTCCGCCGCCTCGCCGTACATCCGCAACGCCCCGCACGCCCTGCTGTGGCCCTCCGGCGCCCTCGCGATCACCGTCCTGGCGTTCATCATGCTCGGCGACGCGGTCCGCGACGCCCTCGACCCGAAGCTGAGGTGAGCCGTCGTCATGCTGCTCGAAGTGCGCGATCTCCGGGTGGAGTTCAGGGCGCGGGACGGGATCGCCAAGGCGGTCAACGGGGTCGAGTACGCGGTCGACGCCGGACAGACGCTCGCGGTGCTGGGGGAGTCCGGGTCGGGGAAGTCCGTCACCGCGCAGGCGATCATGGGGATCCTCGACATGCCGCCGGGGCGGATCACCGGCGGCGAGATCCTCCTCAAGGGCCGGGACCTGCTGAAGCTCAAGGAGGACGAACGCCGGAAGGTCCGCGGCGCCGAGATGGCGATGATCTTCCAGGACGCGCTCTCCGCCCTGAACCCCGTCCTGACCGTCGGCGAGCAGCTCGGCGAGATGTTCGTCGTGCACCGGGGCATGTCGAAGAAGGACGCCCGCGCCAAGGCCGTCGAGCTGATGGACCGGGTCCGCATCCCGGCCGCGAAGGAACGCGTACGGGACTACCCCCACCAGTTCTCCGGCGGTATGCGCCAGCGCATCATGATCGCGATGGCACTGGCCCTGGAGCCCTCGCTGATCATCGCCGACGAACCGACGACGGCCCTCGACGTCACCGTCCAGGCCCAGGTCATGGACCTCCTCGCCGAGCTGCGCCGCGAACTGGACATGGGCCTCATCCTCATCACCCACGACCTCGGCGTCGTCGCGGACGTCGCCGACCGCATCGCCGTCATGTACGCCGGCCGCATCGTGGAGTCCGCCCCCGTCCACGACATCTACAAGGCCCCGGCCCACCCGTACACCCGCGGCCTGCTCGACTCCATCCCGCGCCTGGACCAGAAAGGCCAGGAGCTGTACGCCATCAAGGGCCTCCCGCCCAACCTCACGAGGATCCCGCCGGGCTGCGCCTTCCACCCGCGCTGCCCGATGGCCCGCGACGTGTGTCGCACCGACGTACCCCCGCTGTACGACGTGACCCCGTCCGACGGCACGCGGGTGAGCGCCTGCCACTTCTGGAGGGAGTGCCTCGATGACCGAGTCGACGGCTACGTCAACGGTTGAGCCGATCCTGGAGGTCAGTGGGCTGGTCAAGCACTTCCCGTTGACCCAGGGCGTGCTGTTCAAGAAGCAGGTCGGCGCGGTCAAGGCCGTGGACGGGGTGGACTTCACGCTCGGCGCGGGGGAAACCCTCGGCATCGTCGGCGAGTCCGGCTGCGGCAAGTCGACCGTGGCCAAGATGCTGGTCAACCTGGAGCGGCCCACCGCCGGGTCGATCAAGTACAAGGGCGAGGACATCACCAGGCTCTCCGGCCGGGCCCTGAAGGCGGTGCGCCGCAACATCCAGATGGTCTTCCAGGACCCGTACACCTCCCTCAACCCCCGGATGACCGTCGGCGACATCATCGGCGAGCCGTACGACATCCACCCCGAGGTCGCCCCCAAGGGCGACCGGCGACGCAAGGTGCGGGAACTCCTCGACGTGGTCGGCCTCAACCCCGAGTACGTCAACCGCTATCCACACCAGTTCTCCGGCGGTCAGCGCCAGCGCATCGGCATCGCCCGCGGGCTGGCGCTCCGCCCGGAGATCATCGTGGCCGACGAACCGGTCTCCGCGCTCGACGTGTCCGTCCAGGCCCAGGTGATCAACCTGCTGGAGCGGCTCCAGGGGGAGTTCGGGCTCAGTTACGTCTTCATCGCGCACGACCTGTCGATCGTGCGGCACATCTCCGACCGGGTGGGCGTGATGTATCTCGGCCGGATCGTCGAGATCGGCCGCGACGCCGAGATCTACGACCACCCCACCCACCCCTACACCCAGGCCCTGCTGTCCGCCGTGCCCGTCCCCGACCCCGAGGCCCGGGAGCACCGCGAACGGATCATCCTCTTCGGCGATGTGCCCTCCCCGACGAACATCCCGTCCGGGTGCCGTTTCCGCACCCGCTGCTGGAAGGCCCGCGAGAAGTGCGAGCGGGAGGTGCCGCCGCTCGCGGTACCGGCGGAGTTCCGGCACGGGTTCGGCCCGGCCGCCCATGACTCCGCCTGCCACTTCGCGGAGGAGAAGCAGGTCGTCCCGCCGGAGGAGCCGCTGGACGATCATGCCGAGGGAGCCGTATAGCCGTACAAAAGCACACCAACCGCGTTAACACGCAGGCAACTTGGCTGACGTCGTTCCGATATACGGACGCGCGAAGCTGAACAGCGTACGGCCGTGCGGGTGCCGTAAACGGGCCGGGGCGCGCCATGTCGCCCCGGCCCGTTGCCGTGCCCGCTCCCGGGGCTCACAGACCCAGCGACCGCTTCAGGAAGTCCACCTGGAGCAGGAGCAGGTTCTCCGCCACCTGTTCCTGCGGGGTCATGTGCGTGACGCCGGAGAGCGGCAGCACCTCGTGCGGGCGGCCGGCCTCGAGGAGCGCGGAGGACAGCCGCAGGGCGTGGGCGAAGACCACGTTGTCGTCGGCCGTGCCGTGCACGATCATCAGCGGCCGGTGCGGCGCCGCGGGCGAGGAGAGCCCGCCGTCCGTCACCAGCGAACTCCCCGCGTACGCCGCCGGGTTCGCGGCCGGGTCGCCGAGATACCGCTCCGTGTAGTGGGTGTCGTACAGCCGCCAGTCGGTGACCGGGGCGCCCGCGATCCCGGCGTGGAAGACGTCCGGGCGGCGCAGTACGGCCAGGGCGGCCAGCCAGCCGCCGAACGACCAGCCGCGGATCGCCACCCGCGACAGATCGAGGGGGTGCGACCGCGCGAGGTCGTGCAGCGCGTCCACCTGGTCGTCCAGGGAGAGCGTGAGGTCGCCGTCGATCGCCTTCTCCCACGCGGGGGAGCGGCCCGGCGTGCCCCGCCCGTCGGCGACCACCACCGCGAAACCCTGGTCGGCGAACCACTGCGAGGTGAGGTGCGCGTTGTGTGCCGCCAGCACCCGGGGGCCGTGCGGACCGCCGTAGGGGTCCATGAGGACCGGCAGGGGTGTGACGCCGTCGTAGTCCCTCGGCATAAGCAGGGCGCACGGTACGCGGCGTGCGCCCCCCTGTGTGAACCGCACGCGCGGGGACATACCGGGGTTTTCCGCGCAAGTCGCCACGGTGGCCACCTGCTTGCCCTCCCGCAGCACCCGCACCTGGGACCCCGCCCGGTCCGGCACGGCGGACACCAGGACCGTCACACCGCCGGAACGCACCGCCGAGTGCACCCCGGGCTCCTCGGAGACCCGCTCCACCCCCAGCTCGTTCACCCGGTAGACGTGCACCTGGCCGATCTCCGGCTCGGCGGCCCTCTCACCCGCCGACGCCGAGACCAGCACATCGTCGTCGGACACGTCCAGCACCGCCCGGACGTGCAACTGCGGGCCCGTCAGCGGGCGTTCGCCCACCGCCAGCACCCGCGCGCCGCCCTCGTCCGCGACACGCACGAGCTGCCCCGACGGACTCCACGAAGGCACCCCGGGGAAAAGATCAAGCCAATGTGGATCTTCGTCGGCGTGCACCATACGGGTCGCCCCGGTGTCCGGGTCCACCGCCAGGAACAGCTGGCTGCGCTGGTCCCGCGCCTGCACCAGAAGCAGCGGCGCCCCCGCCCCTGACCAGTGCACATGCGCCAGATACGGATAGCGGGCCCGGTCCCACGCGACCTCCGTGCGCGTCCCGGCGAGGTCGGTCACGAAGAGCCGCACCTCCGCGTTGGCGGTGCCGGCCGCCGGATACGGCACCCGCCGCGGGTCCCTTTCCGGCTGCGCGGGGTCCGAGATCCACCAGCGGCGCACCGGCGTGTCGTCCACGCGCGCCACGAGCAGCCGGTCCGACTCCGGCGACCACCAGAAACCACGTGAACGACCCATCTCCTCGGCCGCGATGAACTCCGCCAGACCGTGGGTGACGTTCTCCGTCCCCTCCTCGGTGAGCGCCCGGTCGCCGCCGCCCTCCGCCTCCACCACCCGCAGCGTGCCCCGGGTGACGTACGCGACGTACCGGCCGTCGGGGGAGGGGCGCGGGTCGATCACCGGTCCGGGGACGTCGAGTCCACGTGCCGTACCGGCCCGCAACTCCGCCACGAAAAGCCGCCCTGACAAGGCGAAAGAGGCCAACTCCACGGCCGCGTCGGTGGCATAGCCGACGATTCCGGCACCGCCCTCGCGGCTGCGCTCACGGCGCGCCCGCTCCTCGGCGGACAACTCCTCGGACGAACCGCGCAGCAGCGCCCCCGGGTCCGCCGCCACCCTCTCGGCACCCTCCGGGAGATCCAGTACCCACAGCTTGTTGGCCCGGTCGGTACCGGACGAGGAACGCAGGAACACGACACGGGAACCGTCGGGAGCGACGGAGAACGCGCGCGGCGCGCCGAGGCTGAAACGCTGTGTCCGGGCGTGCCGACGGGGGAAGGACTCGGGCTCGGTCGTCATGTGCCGACCATATTGGCCATGCGCCCCCTTGTGCGGCCGTGCGCCGATCGATGCGCGCGTTTGGATAGTTATGATCACTACCGCCGAGTGGGTATGAACCTGCTGGCCGATGTACGGATTCACAACTGCGTCACCCGCGTCATCGTTCGACGACATCCTCACCGTCGCCGTTCGACAACTGCTTCACTCCCCAGGTCCCAGGGAACTTTTTGGAGGTGAGCCGCCGTGGCACTCTCGATTTCGGCGGTGGTGCTGCTGGCGATCATCGTCTTCATCCTGATCAAGAAGTCAGGGTTGAAGGCACCACACGCGATCATCTGCATCCTGCTCGGGTTCTACCTCTCCTCGTCGACCATCGCGCCGACGATCAGCGAGCTGACCACCAACATCGCGGGCATGATCGGCAGCATCAAGTTCTGAGACCTCCGACCGCCACCGGGCCCGCCCTCGCGCCCGTTCCCGTGCGTGCCCGCGCCCGGCGCGGGCACGGATCGGGCGCCTCGTAGGGTGGGCCCATGACCGATCTGCCCGCCCGCCGACTGCTCCTGGTGCACGCGCACCCGGACGACGAGTCGATCAACAACGGCGCGACCATGGCCAAGTACGCGGCCGAGGGAGCGCGGGTGACGCTGGTGACCTGCACCCTCGGCGAGGAGGGCGAGGTCATCCCGCCCCACCTCGCGCATCTCGCGCCCGACCGCGACGACGCCCTGGGTCCCTACCGGGTGGGCGAGCTGGCCGAGGCCATGAAGGAGCTCGGCGTCACCGACCACCGCTTCCTCGGCGGCCCCGGCCGCTACCGCGACTCCGGGATGATGGGCGTCGAGCAGAACGAGCGGCCCGGAGCCTTCTGGTCCGCCGACGTCGACGAGGCCGCCGCCCACCTCGTGGCGGTCGTCCGCGAGGTACGCCCCCAGGTCCTCGTGACCTACGACCCGAACGGCGGCTACGGCCACCCCGACCACATCCAGGCCCACCGCGTCGCCATGCGCGCCGCCGACCTCGCCGCCGACCCCGGCTTCCGCCCCGACCTGGGCGCCCCCTGGGAGATCGGCAAGGTCTACTGGAACCGGGTGCCGCGCGGGGTGATCGTCGAGGGCTTCGCCCGGCTCCACCGCGACCTCGCCGAACCCGGCCGGCTGCCCTTCGAGCGGGCCGCCGACGTCACCGACGTGCCCGGCGTGGTGGACGACCACATCGTCACCACCGAGATCGACGGCACGGGCTTCGCGGCAGCGAAGGCCGCCGCGATGCGCGCCCACGCCACCCAGATCGAGGTCGCCGAACCCTACTTCGTCCTCTCCAACGAGCTCGCCCAACCCCTCCTCACCACCGAGTACTACGAGTTGGTGCGCGGCGGACGCGAAGGCGGCGGCCGGGAGAGCGACTTGTTCGAGGGAATTCCCGGCAGGTCTTTCGAGGAAGTCCAGAACGGAACGGGCCTGTGATGCGTACGACTGTGTATGACGAACGAGTGGCACGTCCGCGCGACGGCCGAGAGGCGGTCGCGCGATGAAGCCGACCCAGCCGCCCACGGGCGGACAAGGCAGCATGCTCGCCCAGCCGTTGACCCTGCCCTCGCTCCCGCGGATCGCCGCCTACCTGGGCCTTCTCCTGCTGGGAGCCGTGCTCGGGGTGGCCGGCGGGCTCGCCCAAGCGGCCTGGTTCCCGCTCGGATTGCTGCTGGCGCTGATCGCCGCGGCCGGGCTCTTCCTGGGCGGCGCCCGGGCGACGGGCGGCAGGGCGGGGGCCGTTGCGCCGGCCGCCGGCTGGATGATCTCCGTGGTGCTGCTGACCTCCACCCGGCCGGAGGGCGACTTCCTCTTCGCCGCGGGAGTCGGCTCATATCTCTTCCTGCTCGGTGGCATGGCTGTGGCTGTGATGTGCGCCACCCTTGGGTGGGGGCGGCAACCGGCCGGGTCCGACGCCCGACTTGGGAAGTGACGTACCACTTCGCCGCAGTCGGGGGGTGCGGGTCCGGTGTGGGTTTCCCACGCGGTCGTGGGATACGCGCCGGAAGTGGCCAGTATGGTGGTGCGCGCCGCCGAGCTGCCCGCTGAGTTGAGGTCGTGACGGGCGGCGGAGCAAACCGGGAGAACCTGCCTTGAGTCGTGAAACTGACACTTCGTCCTCCGGGGCCAATGGGCGCGGCAGCACCGCGTACCCGTCGGGGACACCGCCGTACGGCACACCCATGGCCACCGAGGCCGGTGCCGAAGCGGCCCGGTCGGCCGCAGGCGAGCGGCCGGACGGCCCCAAGACCGAGACCACGCTGACGACCCGGGTCCGGATCAACATCCCCGGGTCCCGGCCCATCCCGCCGGTCGTCGTGCGCAAGCCGGTCGGTGACGGCGAGGGCCCGGCGGACGATGCCGGATCCGAGTCGGAGACCACCGGCACCACGGCCATGCCCGTGCTGACGAACACCCCGGCGCCCGCGCCGGAGCCGTCCCCGGCGGCCGACGACAAGCCGGCGAGCGACTGGTTCGCGCCACGCAAGAGCGCCCCCGCGGGCAAGGGCCCGAGCGGCGGCCACAGCAACGGCGCCGGGTTCTCCGCCGGTGCGGCGGCCGCGGCCGGCGGCCCGGCCCCCCGCCCCGTCGGCGGCAGCGGCGCAGGCAGGCCGCCCGGCGCCCCCTCCGCCCAGCCCGGCGGCCCCCGCCCCGGTGCGGGCGGCGCCCCCCGGCCCGGCGGGACGAACGGCGCCGGGCTCCCCGGTGCCACCGGCGCCGGACCGGTGGCTCCCGGCCACGGCGGCGGCACCGGCTCCTTCGACGTGTCGGCCGCGCTCGCCGCCGCCACGTCCGACCGCGAGGACCTGCCGTACTTCTCGGGCAGCGGCACCGCGGGCGGCCCCTCCGGCCCCACGGGCGGCCCTGTCACCGGTGACAGCCCCCTCGGCCCGCCCGCGACCCCGAACGACCCGTTCGGCCCGGCGGCCGACTTCACCTCCCCGGTCGGCGCGGACTACGCCCAGTCCGGCGGCGGGCTCAGCGACGACACCGCGGTCCTCACCCCGCAGCGTCCCGCCGACGGGTCCGGCGCCCCCGGCTACGGCGGCCCCGGCCCCCTGGACAACCCGTCCGGGCACACCCTGACCAGCGGTATCCCCGTCGTGCCCCCGGGCACCCAGGGCACCCCCTTCGGTCCGGGCGGCGTCGACGGCGCGACCCGGCACACCCCGCCGAAGCTGCCCGACCCCGGCGCTCAGCAGCAGAAGCCCGCCGGCGGCAAGGCCCCGAAGGCGGCGAAGCCCGCCAAGAAGAAGGGCCGCAACAAGCTGGTGCTCCTCGGCGGCGGCGTGATCGTCCTCGCCGGCGGTGTCTACGGCGCCGGTCTCCTCATGAACCACTCCGACGTCCCCAGGGGCACCACCGTCCTCGGAGTCGACATCGGCGGCGGCACCCGCGACGAGGCCGTCAACAAGCTGGACAAGGCCTTCGCCGACCACACGAACAAGGAGCTGAAGCTCACGGTCGACGGCGGGACGGTCACGCTCCGCCCGGACCAGGCCGGACTGCAGTTCGACATGCAGGACACGGTCCGGGTCGCCGCCGTCAGCGACTACAACCCGGTCTCCGTGATCGGCTCCCTCTTCGGGCAGAAGCGGGTCGTCGAGCCCGTCATGCCGGTCGACGTGGAGAAGCTCCGGGCCGCGCTGGAGCGCGCCGCGGGCAGCTCCGGCTCGTCGAGCGACGGCACCGTGAAGTACGAGCCCGGCAAGGCCGTCCCGGTCTACGGCAAGGCCGGCAAGGGCATCGCCGTGGACCAGTCCTCCGAGGCCGTCGAGAAGGCCTACCGCACCCAGGTCGAGACCGGTACGGCCCCCGCCGTGAGCCTGCCGACCACCGCCAAGGAGCCGTCGGTCGACAAGGCCGAGGTCGACCGGTTCATGAAGGACTTCGCGCAGCCGGCGATGTCCGGCATCGTCACCGTGCAGACGGACGCCGCGCACGCCGTCCGGCTGAGCCCCGAGAACTCCCTCTGGAAGTTCCTCACCGTCAAGGCCGTCGACGGCAAGCTCGTCGACTCCTACAACGAGAAGGCCCTGGTGGAGCTCTACGGCGGCACCTTCAACGGCGTCCTGATCACCCGGGCCAACGGCGAGAAGACCCCCGTCAACGCCAAGGACGTCTACGGCGCCCTCCGGCTGGCCCTCAAGAGCAAGACCGACCGGGTCGCCGTGATCGACACGAACCCGACCTGACCGAGCACGCGAGGCGGGGGGCATCCGGTGGCACGCCGGGTGCCCCCCGCTCGTATGTCACCCCTGCCGGTATGACTTCTGTCATGCGGCACACAGGACCACCGACACTGCCGCAGAGGGGGCTCGCGCGGCCACCCTGGTTCCCATGACGACAACAGCGGTCACGACCACGCCGGTGGTCGGGTTCGAGCGGGTGGGCAAGTCCTACGGGAGCGTGCGGGCGGTCGACGGACTGACGCTCGCGCTGCGCCCGGGGGAGACCGTCGCCCTGCTCGGCCCGAACGGCGCGGGCAAGTCCACCACCCTCGACCTCCTCCTCGGCTTGAAGCAGCCCGACACCGGCACCGTCCGCGTCCTCGGCACCAGCCCCCGCGAGGCCATCGTCGCGGGCCGCGTCGGCGCCATGCTGCAGAGCGGCGGCCTCATGGACGAGGTCACCGTCGCCGAGCTGGTCCGCCTGGCCTGCTCCCTGCACCCCCGGCCGTACCCGGTGTCGGAGGTCCTCGCCCGCGCCGGCATCACCCGGATCGCCGACCGCAAGGTCGACAAGCTCTCCGGCGGCCAGGCCCAGCGCGTCCGCTTCGCCCTCGCCACCGCCGGCGACAGCGACCTGATCGTCCTGGACGAGCCCACCACCGGCATGGACGTCACCACCCGTCAGGCGTTCTGGGCGACCATGCGCGAACAGGCCGACCAGGGCCGCACCGTCCTCTTCGCCACGCACTACCTCGAGGAGGCCGACGCCGTCGCCGACCGTGTCCTCGTCCTGCACCGGGGCAGGCTGCTGGCCGACGGCACCGCCGCCGAGATCAAGGCGAAGGCCGGCGCCCGCAGGATCTCCTTCGACCTGCCCGACGCCCCGATCGACGAGGAGCGCCTGCGGGGCCTGCCCTTCCTCGCCACCCTCGACGTGTCCGGCAGTACCGTCCGCATCCAGTCCACCGACGCCGACGCGACCGTCCACGCCCTGTACGGCCTCGGCCTGTACCCCCGCAACCTCGAAGTGGCCGGACTCGGCCTCGAACAGGCGTTCATGATGATCACCGCCGCCGAGGAGGCGAAGTCGACGTGCTGACCACCCGCGCCTCGTGGGGCCTCATCAAGCTGGAACTCACCCGGGCCCTGCGCAACCGCAAGTTCCTGTTCTTCTCGGTGCTCTACCCCTCGTTGCTGTTCCTGCTGATCGCCGGCAGCGCGAGCACCACGGAGAGGATCGACGGCACCGGCCTGACCCTGCCGACGTACATGATGGTCTCCATGGCCTCCTTCGGCGCCCTGACGGCCGTCCTGACGGGCAACAGCGAGCGCATCGCCAAGGAACGCGAGAGCGGCTGGGTACGCCAGCTGCGGCTGACCACCCTGCCGGGGCGCGGCTACGTCCTCGCGAAGACCGCGAGCGCGGCCGTGGTCAGCCTGCCCTCCATCGTGATCGTCTTCGTGGTGGCGGCCCTCGTGAAGGACGTCCGCCTCGACGCCTGGCAGTGGCTCGCCCTGACCGGCGCGATCTGGGCCGGCAGCCTCGTCTTCGCCGCGCTCGGCGTCGCCATCGGCTACCTCGTCTCCGGCGACGCGGTCCGCCCCGTCACGATGATCGTCTACTTCGGTCTGTCGATGCTCGGCGGCCTGTGGATGCCCACGACGACGTTCCCCCAGTGGCTCCAGGACATCGCCAGGTGGGTGCCCACCCACGCGTACGCCTCCCTCGGCCGGGCCATCGAGGAGAGCCGCGCCCCGCACACCACGGACCTCCTCGTCCTGGCCGTCTCCTTCGCCCTGTTCGCGGGCGGCGCGGCCTGGCTGTACCGGAAGGACACGCTGAAGGCGTGAGCGGCGTCGGCATCGGGCAGCGCCCGCAGAACGGCAGACAGCGGGCGATGAAGTTCCTCTGGACCGGGATCTGGCTCGCCTACCTCAGCGCCCCCGTGACGGACCTGCTGCACGGGGGCCACAGCGCCGGCGTCCGCCTCCTCGGCTGGATCGGCCTGGCCGCCTTCGTCGCCTGGTACTTCGTGCTGATCTTCCGCACCGGCCGCGGCGAGACCAACCGCCTGGTCCTCGGCTCCCTCGCCGTGCTCGCCGCCCAGTCCACGGTCCTGGCCCTCACCCTCGGCCGCGAGTGGCTCGTGCTCTTCGTCTATGTGTCGGTCGCGTCCGGCGCCGCGCTCCCGCTGCGCCTGGCCCGGCTGACGATCCCGGCCTGCTCCGCGCTGCTGACGGCCGTCGCCCTCTCCGTGCCCGGCGGGGAGGCGTATCTGGCCTCCCTGCTCCTGCCGGCCCTCCTCGGCGGCTTCTCCATGGCCGGTGTGCGCGAACTCATCCACACGACCCGTGAGCTCCGGGAGGCCCGGGCGACGGTGGCCCAGCTGGCGGCGAACGAGGAGCGCCTGCGCCTCGCGCGCGACCTGCACGACCTCCTCGGCCACTCCCTTTCCCTGATCACCCTCAAGAGCGAGCTGGCGGGCCGGATGCTCCCGGACCGCCCCGAGGAGGCGGCCCGCCAGGTCGCCGACATCGAGCAGGTCAGCCGCCAGGCCCTCGTCGACGTCCGCGAGGCCGTCACCGGCTACCGCCGCCCCCGCCTCGCCACCGAACTCGCCGGTGCCCGCGACGCGCTCACGGCGGCCGGCATCACCGCCGAACTGCCCGACGCCGTCCCCGACCTCACCGACGTCCCCGACGACACCGAGTCCGCCCTGGCCTGGGCGCTGCGCGAAGCCGTCACCAACGTCGTCCGGCACAGCGGCGCCCACCGCTGCTCGGTGGACCTCGTCCGCCGCCAGACCCTCGACGGCCCGGCCCTCGAACTCACCGTCGACGACGACGGGAAGGGCGTCGGGGGCATCCAGGCCGACGGGGCCGGCGGCAGCCCGGGCACCGGGCTCACGGGCCTCACCGAACGACTGGAGAAGGTGGGCGGCACGCTGGACGCGGGACCCGCCGGGCACGGCTTCCGCCTGGTGGCCAGGGCCCCCGCGGCGCCCGTGACCCCGGACATAGGATCCGGCGCATGAGCCGCACGATCAAGGTCCTCCTCGCCGAGGACCAGTCGATGGTCCGCGAGGCCCTGGCCGCCCTCCTGGGCCTGGAGGAGGACATCGAGGTGGTGGCCCAGGTCGCCCGCGGCGACGAGGTCCTGGCCGCCGCCCGCGCCCATGACGTCGACGTGGCCCTCCTCGACATCGAGATGCCGGGCGCGACGGGCATCGAGGCGGCGGCCCGGCTCCACCGCGAGCTGCCCGCCGTGAAGCTCGTCGTCCTCACCACGTTCGGCCGCCCCGGCTACCTCCGCGGCGCCATGGAGGCCGGCGCCGACGCGTTCCTCGTCAAGGACGCCCCCGCCGCGCGGCTGGCCGACGCCGTACGCCGCGTCCTCACCGGCGAACGGGTCATCGACCCCACCCTCGCGGCAGCGGCCCTCGCCGAGGGGGCCAACCCCCTGACCGACCGCGAACGCGAGGTGCTCCGCGCGGCAGCCGACGGCGCCACGAACGCGGAGCTGGCCGAGACCCTCCACCTCTCCCAGGGCACGGTCCGCAACTACCTCTCCACGGCGATACAGAAGCTGTCGGTCCGCAATCGACGGGAGGCGGTACGGATCGCACGGGAGAAGGGGTGGCTGTAGCCGGGCCGGGAGGACGGGCCGAGGCGGTCGGTGGGCCGGGCTGTGGTTGGGGCGAGGTGGCTGGCCGGGGGCAGCCCTCCAGGGGCGCGGGGAACTGCGCGACCAACCACGACGCACCCGCAGCCGTCCACGGACACAGGCCCCTACGGCGGGGACACGCACCCGGCCCGCACCCCAACCGCAGCCGGCTCTCAGTTCAACCGAGCCCGAGCCGCCCCCGCCTGTCGCCGCACCCGGTCCGCCGCGCTGTCGTCCACGCCCGCCACCACCTCCGCGTAGGCCTCCAGCTCCGCGGCACCGCGCAGGAACTCCCCCCGCAGCACCAGCAACTGCGCCCACTCGTACCGCAGCCGCGCCGGGTGCGAGGGCAGGGCCAGCGACAACTCGATCGCCCACAACGCCACGTCCGACCGCTCGGGCCGGGCCGCGGCCCACGCCCGTACGTTGTTCAGGACCCGCAGCACGACGTCCAGCGGATCGGCCGGCCGCAGCATCCCCGGCTCCAGCGGACCTCCCGTCGCCCCCGCGACCAGGGTCTCCGCGTCGCTCCCGCTGAGCACCCGCCCCCCGTCGAACGGATCGGCCAGCACCTGCTCCTCCGCGGGCCCGAACCCCACGACGAAGTGCCCGGGCAGCGCGACCCCGTACACCGGGGCCCCCGCCCGCCGGGCCACCTCCATCCACACCACCGACAGCAGGATCGGCAGCCCCCGCCGCCGCTCCAGCACCCGGTGCAGCAGCGACGACTCCAGCCGCCGGTAGTCCGCGGCGGAGCCGCGGAACCCGCACCGCTCGCCGAGCAGCCCCTCCAGCGCGAGCGCCCACGCGCGGGGCCCGCCGGGACGGTAGGGCAGCAGCCCCGCGAGCCGGTCCAGTTCGATCTGCGCGGCGTCGAGACCGGCGTCGTCCAGCGCCCCGTCGCCCGCGGCGCCCACGAGCAGGCACAGCGTGGCGAGGTCGGGCCGCTCGGCCCGCGCCTCCGCGGCGAACCGCCGCCGCACCTCGGCGGCCCGCTCCGGCTCCGGCGGCAGAGGCGCACGCATGTCGGGGTACGGCCCGCTCATGACGACCGCGACGACTCGAAACGGCCCCCGAACCCTTCGGACGCGTCCCCGGGCGCCCGGTAGTGGTGATACGCATGGTGCGCGGCGAAGCCCATACCGCCGTACAGCGTCCGCGCGCCCGCGTTGTCCGTCTCGACCTGGAGCCAGCCCGCCGAGGCCCCCTCGTCCAGCGCCCGCTGGGCCAGCGCGGCCATCACGGTCGTCGCGAGCCCTTCCCGGCGGCGCGCCGGATCGACCTCCACGGCCGCGAAACCCGCCCACCGCCCGTCCACGACACACCGTCCGATCGCCGCGGGAGCGGCCCCCTCGGCCCCCGGCACCGTCGCGAACCACACCGAGGGCCCGCTGCCGAGCACCTTCAGCGCGACCTCGCCGGCTCCCTTGCGCTGGTAGCGGCTGAGCCACGCCTCGTCCGCCGTCCGGGACAGCCGCACCCCGGGCGCCTCCCGGTCCGCGACGGGCGCGAGCGCCCCGATCCACAGCTCGGCGGTGACCTCACGGATCCAGCCGCGGTCCTCCACCTCCGCGCAGAGGAGCTCCTGGGTGCCCTCGGCGCCGGTGGCCAGTTGGAGGTAGGCGGGCAGCCCCCGGGCCGCGTACCAGCCGCGTACCGCCCTCAGCGCCTCGTCCAGGGGTATGCCGGGGTCGCCGAGGGGCAGCACCGAGTTGGCGCGCCGGGTGAAGCCGGCGGCGGCCCGCAGCTCCCAGCGGCCGAGCGACTCCCGCTCGACGGGCTGCCAGGCCCGCGCGGAGATCCGCGCCAGTTCCTCGTACGAGGCCGCCGGTCCCCGCCGGCGGGCGGGCGCGGCGGGCACCACCTTCCCCGCCACCAGCGACGACTCCTCGATCCGGACGCGCTCCCCGTCCCTGCGGGTGATCAGCAGCACGCCGTCGTCCCATGATGTGAGAACACCAACCGTGTCGGTGAATTTCCGACCCGCGACGGCATCCTCGGCAACCCGCCGCACGGAGACGCGTTTTCCCACGTCAGCGGCGGAAACGCGGATCTCGAGACGTCCACCGGCAGAGATTTCCACAGGTCAGTTCACCCCTCCTGTTCGGATCATGCCCAGGAACGGAGATACTAGGGGCGGGCATCGACGACGCCGCGCTCCCGCGCGCCAGGCGGCGGAGCCTGAGGAGGCCCGCCAGCGCCCTATCGAGGAGGAACGACAGCGTGACCTACGTCATCGCGCAGCCTTGTGTCGACGTCAAGGACAAGGCGTGCATCGAGGAGTGCCCGGTCGACTGCATCTACGAGGGTCAGCGGTCCCTCTACATCCACCCGGATGAATGCGTCGACTGCGGTGCCTGCGAGCCGGTGTGCCCGGTCGAGGCGATCTTCTACGAGGACGACACTCCGGAGGAGTGGAAGGACTACTACAAGGCGAACGTCGAGTTCTTCGACGAGCTCGGCTCTCCCGGCGGTGCGAGCAAGCTCGGCCTGATCGAGCGCGACCACCCCTTCATCGCCGCCCTGCCGCCGCAGGCCTGAGGAAGCGACGCCGCGAGCCCGCCCGGCCGGCGGCCCGCGGCAGGCGCCGCCTCGGTCCCGTACGGTCCGATCACCTGATCGCCGTACGGGGCCGAGGCGTTCGCCGTACGAGCTGTACGTACGCCCGCGTCCCGTCCCACGGGCCCGTACGGAGCGTCCGTACGAGAAAGTGAGCCAGATCCCGTGTCCGCAGTCAGCGATCGTCTCCCCACCTTCCCCTGGGACAAGCTGGAGCCGTACAAGGCGACGGCCGCCGCCCACCCCGGCGGCATCGTCGACCTCTCCGTGGGCACCCCGGTCGACCCGGTCCCCGAGCTCGTCCAGAAGGCCCTGGTGGCCGCCGCCGACTCGCCGGGCTACCCGACCGTGTGGGGCACCCCCGAACTGCGCGACGCGATCACCGGCTGGGCCGAGCGCCGCCTCGGCGCCCGCGGGATCACCCACCGCCACGTCCTGCCGATCGTCGGCTCCAAGGAACTGGTCGCCTGGCTCCCCACGCAGCTGGGCCTCGGCCCCGGCGACCGGGTCGCGTACCCGCGCCTCGCCTACCCGACGTACGAGGTCGGCGCCCGCCTCGCCCGCGCCGAGCACGAGGTCTACGACGACCCGACGCGGCTCGACCCCGAGGGCCTGAGGCTCCTCTGGCTGAACTCGCCGTCCAACCCCACCGGCAAGGTCCTCTCCCAGGAGGAGCTGACCCGGATCGTGGCCTGGGCCCGCGAGCACGGCATCCTGCTCTTCTCCGACGAGTGCTACCTGGAGCTGGGCTGGGAGGCGGACCCCGTCTCGGTCCTGCACCCCGACGTGAACGGCGGCTCGTACGACGGCATCGTGGCCGTCCACTCCCTCTCCAAGCGCTCCAACCTCGCGGGCTACCGCGCGGCCTTCCTGCTGGGCGACCCGGCCGTCCTCAACCCGCTCCTGCAGATCCGCAAGCACGGCGGCATGATGACCTCGGCCCCCACCCAGGCCGCCGTGGTCGCCGCCCTCGGCGACGACGCCCACGTCCGCGAGCAGCGCGACCGCTACGCCGCCCGTCGTGCCGCCCTCCGCGACGCCCTGGAGCGCCACGGCTTCCGCATCGAGCACAGCGAGGCCAGCCTCTACCTCTGGGCCACCCGTGACGAGTCCTGCTGGGCCACGGTCGCCCACCTCGCCGACCTGGGCATCCTCGTGGCCCCCGGTGACTTCTACGGCTCCGCGGGTGAGCACCACGTCCGCGTCGCCTTCACCGCCACGGACGAACGGGTCGCGGCGGCGGTGGCCCGGCTGACCGGGGCGTAGGCCCGGCCGGACGACGGAAAAGGGGCCCGGGGGAAACCCCGGGCCCCTTCCGCTGGAGCAGGTGTCAGCCGAGCGGGCTCTTGACCGGCAGCTTGCCCGTGGGCAGGCCGCCCTTGGCGACGGAGTCCGTCGGCAGGCTCTTGACGGTCTTCTGGCCGGTCTTGCTCACGGTCGGCAGGGTCTCCTTGGCCGCCTTGCCGCCCACGTTGCTCGCGACGCCGGTGACGCTCTGCGTCGCGCCGTCCACGGTGTTGCCGGCGTGCGCCCCGTCCACGGCGGACAGACCGCCCAGGTCCGGGGTGGCCGGGAGTTCGGGCGCCGCGCTCGCGGAGCCGGCCGCACCGACCACGGAGGCCGCTCCCGCTGCGGTCAGCAGCGCGGCATGGGCGATCCGGCGGGTCAGGGGGAGGGACATGGTGCTCCTTTGACGGAAGAGAACGGTGAAGTGTCCGACCGCGCCCGGGAGTTGGCCGCCGAATGGCTGTCGGCGTGATCGATCCGGGCGCGGACGCAGTGACTACCGCTCGAAGTCCGTGAAGGTTGCGGAGGCCCAACGTAAAGAGTTGGCAATGCGTCGCATTATCGAATGCGGATAAATGTGAAGGAATGACGTGCGGTCCGACTGTCTGCCGAATCCTTACGGCCCCGTGCTCCCAAGGAATCCGGCGGGGCGAGGGTGAGCAGGCGAAAACCCGCGCACCCCGTCCACCCGACGCGCCGCGCTTACCTCCGACGGGTGAGCCCCGGCCCCCGATGTCCAGGGACGATTCGGACCGCCGCCCAGGAGTGTCCCGCCTCCGGCGCGGCCCCTACCGTCCCGTGACGATGCGGACCTCGGCCGTCGAGCCGCCCGCCGCCGCGGCCTTGCGCCAGGCGCCGGCCCGGCCCTCGGCCACCCACTCCCGCCCGGCGTACGTGACGCGCTCGACGCCCAGCCGGGAGGAGTTCGCCACGGCCCAGTGCGCCAGCTCCCAGCCCCGCCGCCGCACCTCGTCGGCGCCCCCGGCGTCCGACACCGGGATCGTCAGCGCGGACACCGCCGGGGTCGGGCTCGCTCCGGTCGCCGGCGGGGCGCCGGACGCCGTCGAGGTGGTCGCGGAGGCGGCGAAGCGCGCGGGCTTCACCACGGCCCCGGCCGTGTCGAACATCTTGTCGCCGAAGTCCCGCGCGAGCGCGCTGCGCACCGCCTCGGGGCCACCGCCGTACGTCGTCGCGGACGTCTCCCGGCGCCCCTCGCAGGTCAGCGTGGCCGCCGCCCGGCCGGTCAGCGCGGCGGCCAGCAGCGTGGCGTCCGGCTCGTGCTTGGCGTAGGCGTCCGGGTAACCGCTGCGCTGCACCTTCTGGGCGGCCACGGTCAGCGGCAGCCGCTCGTAGCCCGAGACCTTCGCCAGGTGCTCGTAGAACTCGCCCGCCGCGTACACGGGGTCCTGGATCTGCCGCTCGGTGCCCCAGCCCTGCGACGGGCGCTGCTGGAACAGCCCCAGCGAGTCCCGGTCGCCGTGCGCGATGTTCCGCAGACCGGACTCCTGGAGCGCGGTCGCCAGCGCGATCGTCACGGCCCGCTCGGGCAGGTCACGTGAGGTGCCCACGGCCGAGATCGTCGCCGCGTTCGCCGCCTGCTCGGGCGTGAACTCGTACGACGTCTTCTCGTCGTCGGCCGACACCACCGTGCACTTCGGTGTGCCGTTGCCCCCGGTCAGATACTGCATGGTCAGATACGCCCCCAGTGCGAGCAGCACGACGAGGGCCGCCGCGAAACGCAGGAAGCAGCCACCACGTCGCCGGGGACGAGGATGAGGAGAAACGGTGTACGACTCTGGCACGCCGTACAAGGTACTGGAGGGTAATGGGAACATGCCCCGGTTGTGGACAACCTCCTGGCGGGCGACGGGAACCGGTCGCCGGCCGGATCCGCGAGCGGGGCGCGTTAGGGTCGGGGCCATGGCCGACACCCCTATTGACCTCACGCTGGACGCCGCGCGGCTGACCGCGCAGCTCGTCGCCTTCCCCTCCGAGAGCGGCACCGAGAAGCCGCTCGCGGACGCGATCGAGACCGCGCTGCGCGCCCTGCCGCACCTCACGGTCGAGCGCTACGGCAACAACGTCGTCGCCCGCACCCACCTGGGGCGGGCGGAGCGGGTGATCCTGGCCGGCCACATCGACACCGTGCCCATCGCCGACAACGTCCCCTCCCGTCTCGACGAGGACGGCGTCCTGTGGGGCTGTGGCACCTGCGACATGAAGTCCGGCGTCGCGGTCCAGCTGCGCATCGCGGCCACGGTGCCGTCCCCGAACCGCGACCTGACCTTCGTCTTCTACGACAACGAGGAGGTCGCCGCCGAGCTGAACGGTCTGAAGCACATCTCCGAGGCGCACCCCGAGTGGCTGGAGGGCGACTTCGCGGTCCTCCTGGAGCCCTCCGACGGCCAGGTCGAGGGCGGCTGCCAGGGCACCCTGCGGGTCCTGCTGAGGACGAAGGGCGAACGCGCCCACTCCGCCCGCGGCTGGATGGGCTCCAACGCCATCCACGCGGCCGCCCCGATCCTCGCCCGCCTCGCCGCGTACCAGCCGCGCTACCCGCTGATCGACGGCCTGGAGTACCGCGAGGGTCTCAACGCGGTCGGCATCTCCGGCGGCGTGGCCGGCAACGTCATCCCCGACGAGTGCGTGGTCACGGTCAACTTCCGCTACGCGCCCGACCGCACGGAGGAGGAGGCCGTCGCCCACGTCCGCGAGGTCTTCGCCGACTGCGGTGTCGAGGAGTTCGTGGTCGACGACCACAGCCCGGGCGCGCTGCCCGGCCTCTCCCACCCGGCGGCCGCCGCCTTCATCGAGGCGGTCGGCGGCACCCCCTCGCCCAAGTACGGCTGGACGGACGTCTCCCGTTTCAGCTCCCTCGGCGTCCCCGCGGTCAACTACGGACCCGGTAACCCGCACCTGGCGCACAAGCGGGACGAACGCGTGGAGACCGCGAAGATCCTGGCGGGGGAGGAGCGCCTGCGGGCCTGGCTCACGGCCTGAGGCGGGGAATGGATTCGGCCGGGGATCCGCTGGAGATGAATCAGCGCATATCGGCGGGCATCGGAACGCGTCGGTGACGGATCGCGGGCGGACACGCTCGCGTCCCCCCTCCGTAACCCGCGTGGATCTACGCTGAACCGAACCACCAGCACGGCGGAGGGAGCGGACATGGCGACCGGCAACCCCGAGGGCAAGAACCAGCCACCGGAGGAGCAGCGGCTGGGGCCGGTGCTGCGCAGACGCACCCAGGTGCAGGCGAGCACGACCGACCAACGGCTGCTGGACGCGGGCGGCCCCTCGGACTGGGTCCACACCGACCCCTGGCGGGTCCTGCGCATCCAGTCCGAGTTCATCGAGGGCTTCGGCACGCTCGCCGAACTCCCGGCCGCCATCAGCGTCTTCGGCTCCGCCCGGACGCCGGTCGACTCACCCGAGTACGAGGCGGGCGTCCGGCTCGGCCGCGGTCTCGTGGAGGCGGGCTTCGCCGTCATCACCGGCGGCGGCCCCGGAGCCATGGAGGCGGCCAACAAGGGCGCCCTCGAAGCCGGCGGCACCTCCGTCGGACTGGGCATCGAACTGCCCTTCGAGCAGGGGCTCAACCCCTACGTCGACATCGGCCTCAACTTCCGCTACTTCTTCGTCCGGAAGATGATGTTCGTCAAGTACGCCCAGGGCTTCGTCGTCCTGCCCGGCGGTCTCGGCACCCTCGACGAACTCTTCGAGGCCCTCACCCTCGTCCAGACCCAGAAGGTGACGCGCTTCCCGATCGTCCTCTTCGGCGAGTCCTACTGGAGCGGCCTGGTCGACTGGCTCACCCACACGCTCGTGGCCCAGGGCAAGGCCGCGGAGAAGGACCTGACCCTGTTCCACGTCACCGACGACGTGGACGAGGCGGTGGCCCTGGTCTCGAAGGAGGCGGGCCGCTGACCGCCCCCGCCGGCCCGTGAGCGGTGAGCGCGAGGCAGGGGGCGCGGCCATGCCCCCTGCCAGCCCCTAGGCCAGTCCCCGTCGGGCCACCGTCGGAGCACGGTGCCCGGCGATCGCCCCCACCATGTCGAGCACCTGCCTGGTCTCGGCGACCTCATGCACCCGGTACACCTGAGCCCCGAGCCACGCCGACACCGCGGTGGTCGCCAGCGTCCCGACCACCCGCTCCTTCACCGGCTTGTCCAGCGTCTCCCCGACGAAGTCCTTGTTGGACAGCGACACCAGCACCGGCCACCCGGTAGCGACCATCTCGCCCAGCCGTCGGGTCGCCTCGAGGCTGTGCCGTGTGTTCTTCCCGAAGTCGTGCCCGGGATCGATCAGCACGGACTCCCGCGGCACCCCCAGCGCCACGGCCCGCTCGGCGAGCCCCACGGTCACCCGCAGGATGTCCGCCATGACGTCGCCGTACTCGACCCGGTGCGGCCGCGTACGGGGCTCGGCGCCCCCCGCGTGCGTGCACACCAGCCCCACCCGGTACCGCGCCGCCACCTCCGCCAGCCGGGGATCGACCCCGCCCCACGCGTCGTTCAGGAGATCCGCCCCCGCCTCGCAGACGGCCTCCCCGACCTCGTGCCGCCAGGTGTCGACGCTGATGATCACCTCGGGGAACCGCCGCCGCACCTCGGCCACGAACCCCACCGTCCGCCGCGCCTCCTCCTCGGCGGTGACCTCCTCGCCGGGCCCGGCCTTCACCCCGCCGATGTCGATGATCGCGGCCCCCTCGGCGACCGCCCGCTCCACCCGTGCGAGCGCCGGCTCGTCGTGGAAGGTCGCCCCCTGGTCGTAGAAGGAGTCGGGGGTCCGGTTCACGATCGCCATGATCACCGGCTCGTGCGTGCCGAATTCCCGCTTCCCCAGCCTGAGCATCCGCTGTGCCCTCTCCCAGTACGTCCCGCCGATTGACCGCCCTGCGCAACCGCCTGCGACCCTAACTGTCAGACTCGCATGGCACGATCGGAGCGGACACAGTCGAGGGGACCCCAGCGATGTTCATGTTCTTGTTCCTGGTCGTCGCGCTCGCGGTCGTGGTGGCCGCGGTGACGCTCGCCGTGGTGGGCGGCGGCGAGAGCGCCGCCCTGCCCGAGGCCCCGGCCGAGCGGCTCCAGGACCCGCTGCCGGCCGACCGCCCGGTCAACCGCGCCGATGTGGAGGCCCTCCGCTTCCCGGTCGCCGTGCGCGGCTACCGCATGGTGGACGTCGACGACGCCCTCAGCCGCCTCAGCGCCGAGATCGCCGAGCGGGACGCCCGGATCGCCGACCTGGAGTCCGCGCTCGCCGGCGCCCGCGCGGCCACCACGACGTCCCTGCGCAAGCCGGAGGAGGGCGAGCACCGGTGAGCGACGGCACGGCCCTCACCGGTCCCGACGGCGCCCCGCGCTGCCCCTGGGCCCTGTCCACCGAGGACTACGTGGCGTACCACGACGAGGAGTGGGGCCGCCCGGTCCACGGCGACGACGCGCTGTACGAGCGGCTCTGCCTGGAGGCCTTCCAGTCCGGTCTCTCCTGGATCACCATCCTCCGCCGCCGCGAGGGCTTCCGCTCGGCCTTCGCCGGCTTCAGGATCGCCGACGTGGCCGCCTTCACCGACGCCGACAAGGAGCGGCTCCTCGCCGACCCCGGCATCATCCGCAACCGCGCCAAGATCGAGGCGACGATCGCCAACGCCCGGGTCCTCGCGGAGTGGTCCCCTGGGGATCTGGACGCCCTGATCTGGTCCCACGCCCCCGACCCCGCCACCCGTCAGGTCCCGAAGACCCTGGCCGACGTCCCCGCGGTCACCTCCGAGTCCACGGCCCTGTCGAAGGCCCTGAAGAAGCAGGGCATCCGCTTCGTCGGCCCGACCACGGCCTACGCCCTGATGCAGGCGTGCGGCCTGGTCGACGACCACCTGGAGACCTGCGTGGCGAGAGGGACGGCGCTCTAGCCGGTCCCGGGACACGCCCCTCCAGAGCACGAGAAGGGCGCGTCCCCGTGGGAGGAACGCGCCCTTTCGAGCGGGCGAGCGGCCGCCGGGCCGGGCCTCAGCGACCGAGGTACTTCGGCGTCTCCTTGTTCACGAACGCCCGCACGGCGATCGCGTGGTCCTCCGACGCCCCCGCCCGGGTCTGCAACTCGTCCTCCTTGTCGAGCGTCTGATCCAGCGAGTGCGAGAACCCGTACGCCATGGCCTCCTTGATCGCCGCGTACGCCACCGTCGGCCCCTCGGCCAGCATCCGCGCCACCTGCTCGGCCGCCTCCGGCAGCGCGGCCGACGGCACGATCCGGTTGGCGATCCCCAGCTCGTGCGCCTCCTGGGCCTTGATGCTGCGCGGGAACATCAGCAGATCGGCCGCGCGGCCCGGCCCGATGACGCGCGGCAGCGTCCACGAGACCCCGGAGTCCGCGGTCAGCGCGACCCCGGCGAAGGACGTGTTGAACGCGGCGGTCTCGGCGACCACCCGGTAGTCCGCGGCCAGGGCGAAGCCCAGGCCGGCACCGGCGGCGACCCCGTTCACGCCCGCCACCACCGGCTTCGGCATGCCCGCGATGGCCTTCACGATCGGGTTGTAGTGCTCCTTGACCGTGCTCATGACCTGCGTCGAGCCCTCGACGAGCAGCCCGATGTGCTCCTTCAGGTCCTGCCCCACACAGAAGGCCCGGTCCCCGGCGGCGGTCAGCAGCACGGCCCGTACCGCGTCGTCCCCGGCGGCGGACTCCACGGCCTCCCGCAGCGCGACCTTGGTCGCGATGTTCAGCGCGTTCATCGCCTCGGGGCGGTTCAGCGTGATCGTCGCGAGTCCGTCGTGCACCTCGTAGAGCACGGTGTCGGCCATGGCGGTTACCCCTCCGGTGTCGCGGCTGGTGACGTACTGGTCGGTACGCCCTGCGTCACAGCACAGCATGTCGGAGATCACCGGCGGTGGCGCGGGCCGCACGTGTGACCTGCGTCAAAGAATCACGATCGGCCGAGCGGTGAGCGAAGTCGGTGTGGTGGCGCAGTATCGCAGCCACACCGCCGAATTGGGTGGTTTTGCTCGCGCGCGTTGCCCAAGCGATGCCTACTGATGTTGGTCATCGGGTCATGAGATGCGGGATAATGGCCTGGAAGCAATGTGTTCGATGCCGGTGTCGCGTGTCCCCAGGTGGGCCCGCGCCTGCCCTCCAGGGCCGTCGGCTATGGCGATGAGCTGGTTTCAGGAAGGGGAACGAGCATGGCGGCCATGAAGCCGCGGACGGGCGATGGCCCGCTCGAGGTGACCAAGGAGGGGCGGGGCATCGTCATGCGCGTTCCGCTCGAAGGCGGCGGTCGGCTCGTCGTCGAGCTGACCCCTGACGAGGCCGACGCCCTCGGCGACGCCCTCAAGAAGGTCGTCGGCTGACGCGCGTAGCGACCCATGTCTCCTCAGCGCCCCGGCGCCGCCCCTCGGTGGTGTCCGGGGCACTGTTGTACCGGGCGTACCCGGTGAACGGCGGGGGCTGGGCGGGAGCCCTCAGCGCTTGACCGCGCAGAGCAGGCCGTCGCCCACCGGGAGCAGGGAGGGCACCAGCTCGGCGCTCTCCCGGACCGTGCGCAGGAGCTCCCGCAGACGTATCACCTCGGTGGGCTGGGGGCCCGAGTCGACGGTGCGGCCACTGGCGAAGACACCCTCGAAGGCGACCAGCCCGCCGGGTCTGAGCAGACGCAACGATTCAGCGAGGTAGTCGAGGCTCTCCAGCCGGTCGCCGTCGCAGAAGACCAGGTCGTACCCGGCATCCGCGAGCCGGGGCAGCACCTCGAGGGCGTGACCCGGGATGAAGCGCGCGCGGTTGCTGGCGAAGCCGGACGCGCGGAACGCCTGCCGGGCGAACTGCTGGTGCTCCGGCTCCGGATCGACTGTGGTCAGTACACCGTCCGGCCGCATGCCGTGCAGCAGATGGATGCCGGAGACACCGGTCCCGGTACCGATCTCCGCGACCGCCTTCGCGTCCACGGAGGCCGCGAGCATGCTCAACGCGGCGCCTGTGCCGGGCGACACCGAGCGCAGCCCTGCTTCCCGAGCCCGGTCGCGAGCCCAGCGCAGCGCGTCGTCCTCGGCGACAAAGGCGTCGGCGAACGCCCAGCTCGTCAGCCGGTTGCCGGTAATGACCCTCTCCTTATGTACCCGCGGATGCCTGGGCGTGACTGTATCCGTTGCCGCCGGGAACCTGCTGATGGGACCGGTCGTTTAAAGGGATGAGTGAGTGACGGGGGCCGCGACGGGGGTCAAGTGATGGATCGGTACGGCGAGCAGGCGCCGGTGCAGGTGCTGACAAAGCCATATGAGCCGGATCGGCCGGATCAGCCGTATGAGGCACATCGGCACACATCAAATTCTCGTAAAACCGCTTATCCGGAGCTAACGGGCGAGGTGGCTATGGTAGGGGCTCCACTGGACACCACCAGAGCCGATAGGGGAGGTGCGGCTGCGCCTGTGGATCGGGGAGGAGTGCTGCGGCGCTTTCTCGGATCGGCGGGTAGGCCGAAATCCGTGAACGACACCGCTGACCACGCCCACGCCGACGCTGCCGCCGCAAACGGAGCGCAGACTGCGACCTTCACCACGGACGCGCACGCGCAGGCGTGGACTCCGCCCACCTGGGAGGAGATCGTCAGCACCCACAGCGGCCGGGTCTATCGCCTCGCCTACCGTCTGACCGGCAACCAGCACGACGCCGAGGACCTCACCCAGGAGGTCTTCGTCCGCGTCTTCCGCTCCCTGTCGACCTACACGCCCGGCACCTTCGAGGGCTGGCTGCACCGCATCACCACGAACCTCTTCCTGGACATGGTCCGGCGCAAGCAGCGCATCCGCTTCGACGCGCTCGGGGAGGACGCGGCCGAGCGCCTGCCCAGCCGCGAGCCCACCCCGCAGCAGATCTTCAACGACGCGCACTTCGACGCCGACGTCCAGCAGGCCCTCGACACCCTCGCGCCGGAGTTCCGCGCCGCCGTCGTCCTCTGCGACATCGAAGGACTGTCGTACGAGGAGATCGCCGCGACCCTCGGCGTCAAGCTCGGTACGGTCCGCTCGCGGATCCACCGCGGTCGCTCCCAGCTCCGCAAGGCCCTCGCGCACCGCTCCCCGGAGGCCCGGGCCGAGCAGCGCCGCGGCTTCACGGTGCCCCGGGTGCCCGCGCTGGGAGGAGGGGGCGCGACCGCGTGAGTGGATCCCGGCCCACCCCTGCTGAGCAGCACCTGGGAGACCGACTCTCCGCGCTGGTCGACGGAGAGCTCGGTCATGAGGCGCGCGAACGCGTCCTTGCACATCTGGCCACATGCCCGAAGTGCAAGGCGGAGGCGGACGCCCAGCGCCGACTGAAGAACGTCTTCGCGGAGGCCGCGCCGCCGCCTCCCTCCGAGAGCTTCCTGGCCCGGCTCCAGATGCTCCCGGCGGGCGGCGACCTCGACGGCGGCTCCCCGCTGGACGGCGGAGGCTTCGGAGGAAGACTCGGGGGGACGCCCGGCGGCCCCGGACTCCCGCCGTCCCCCTCCGACAACAGGGACTTCGCCGACTTCGGCGTCTTCGGCACCGCCGGGGACTCCTTCGGATACGTCCCCTCAGGTCCGCACAGCGGCGCGCTCTCACCGTCGGAAGGCCGTGGACTGCTCGGCGGCCGGGGCCTGACGGGGGGACGCGGTTTCCTCGGTGACCGGGGCTTCCTCGGCGCTCGGGGCTTCCTCGGCGGAGGCAGCCCGCTCTCCGCCGGCGGGGACCGGGGCGAGGGTCGGCAGGGCACGGCCGCGGAGGAGCGTGGAGCCACGGGTGACCGCGGCTTTCGGATCCATGACGTGAGCCGGCACGAGGCCGAGCGTTCGGCCTCGCGCGGTATGCGGTTCGCGTTCGTGGCGGCCGGCGCGGTCTCGCTGGCCGCGATCGCACTGGGCGGTATGACCTCCGGTGTGCCCGCCGAGACAGTGGACGCCCGGGGCGGCGCCGGCTCCGGCAGCAACGTCACGCCTCTGCGCACCCAGACCACCGGAGCGGCCACGAGCCCCGAGGCGCAGCGCCGCCGGGGAACCCTCGGGCCCCTCCTCGGACAGGGCCAGCGGGCCGAGGTGCCGGTGGCGCCTACGGAGGTCTCCGCGCCCCTGCTGCCCGGAATTCCCGCGCCGGGCGGTCAGCTCCGCGAGGCCGTGAACCCTCTGCCCACGCCCGTCCTCGCGGACGCGGCGGTCATGTCCCCGCTGATACGTCCGCTCACGGCGACCTCGCCGTTCCAGCTGACGACGTGGTCCCAGGCACCCGAGCTCACCGCACCGGGCCTGCTGACAGCGCCCGACACCACCTCGTCTCCCCCTCCCACCTCCCCCGCCCTCCGCTGACCCCGAGTTCTGCGCGCCGGCCCGCGAACCTGGTTGAATCCAGAGTGGGCCGTGTCCGCTCCGGCCGGTTCCGGCCGGCGGCACTCGGCGAACGGTGGGCGTAGGGCCGGTCCTCGGGACGGGCCCCAGGTGTGGGGAGAACATGAACGAGGGGAAGCCCACGAAGGGGAAGTGGTGGAGCCGACCCCGAGCGCATGACGCGGGGGCCGGGACGACCGGGGACCACGGCGGACCCTCGGGGGCCGACGGGGTACCCGCGGACGCGGTGCGCGACGGGGACCGCGGAGCGGGCGACGGGGGCGGCTGGTCGAGCGACGGGGGCGACTTCGAGTTGGATCGACCCGCGACGGCACCGGCGCCCGTCGGCCCCACCCATGACGACGACTTCGCACTGGCCGACCCGGTGAAACCGCCCCGACAGGACGAGCCGTCGGGGGACGCCGCGACGTCGGTCGGCTCGACGCGGAGTGTGGACAGCGGTGACGCGGACACCGGTGACTTCGAGCTGGAGCGGCCGGTTCCCGCGGGCCCGCCGAGGGGCGGCGACGCGACGACGACTCTGAGCGTCGACGCGGCCGGGACGGCACCGGCGGCCGCGGGCAGCGCACCCGGCGAGCCCGACGGGACGACCACACGGCTCGTCCTGGAGAAGAACGCGCCCACGACTGACGAAACGACTCCGCTCCCGCGCCACGAGGCGCCGGCGACCGCGGTCGAGGCGGGTGTGGGGGAGCAGAGCCTGCCGGAGCCGATGGGCGCCCCAGGCCCCGCAGAGGGCCCGGCAACGGCCGTGGAGCGCCCCAAGCCGCTGCACGACCCGGATCCCTACAGCACCCCGCCCTACGGCGAGCCCGGCCCCTGGGCGCCCGCACCGCCGGTCCAGCACCCGGCGACAACCCCGGCGCACGGCACGACCGTTCAGCCGGGGGCGCCGGGGCACGGTGTACCTGGCCCCGCGGCGTCTCAGGCGCCCGGTGCGAGCGCCCCGGCCGCACCCCCGGAGCCCGGCGCGACGACCACCATGGCGGCGCCCCGGGCCGCCGCGCCCGCCCCACCGCCGGCCCACGCGGCCAACGGCACGTACGCACCCTCGCCCGCGCCTTACGGGAACGCGGCCCCACAGCCCCACTCGGACGCCCCGCACCCCGTGGCGCCCCCGTACTCGGGCGGCTCCCGGGCCACCGCGCCGCCGCCCGCGGCGCATCCGTACCCGGACGGCTCCCCACCCCCTGCGACGGTCCACCCGGACGCCTCCCAGGCCGGCGCCCCAGCCGCCCCCTACACGGACCCGACGCAGCCCCCCTTCGCGGATACCCCGCAAGGGGTCTCCCCGGCGGCCCGGGATCCCTGGCGGAACTACGACCCGTGGTCCGCGTCGGGGCCGTTGCAGCAGAACGGGGCCGGTGTCGACGACATGGCGCGGCGACGGAAGCGGGGGATGAGGATCGTCGTGCTGGGGGCCGTGCTGATCGCGCTCGTGTCCGGCGGTGTCGGCGGGGCCGTGGGGGCGTATCTGGAGCGCAACGGCGGGGTCGGCGAGGTCGAGCTGCCGCAGACCGGCGGCGGGACGACCGGGCGGGCCCCCGACAGTGTCGCCGGGATCGCCGCCAGCGCACTGCCCAGCGTCGTGACCCTCCATGTGCGCGGCTCCGACGCGCAGGGCACCGGCACCGGGTTCGTGCTCGACAAGCGGGGCCACATCCTCACCAACAACCATGTCGTGGAGCCCGCCGGGGACGACGGCGAGATCACGGTCACCTTCAGCGGCGGGGAGACCGCCGACGCCAGCCTGGTCGGCCGGGACAGCGGATACGACCTCGCCGTCGTCAAGGTGTCGGGGGTCGACGGGCTGAAGCCGCTGCCGCTCGGCAACTCCGACGACGTGCGGGTCGGCGACCCGGTCGTCGCGATCGGCGCCCCCTTCGACCTCGCCAACACCGTCACCTCCGGCATCATCAGCGCCAAGGAGCGGCCCATCACGGCCGGCGGGGACGGCGGCGACCGCAGCGACGTGTCGTACGTCGACGCGTTGCAGACCGACGCGCCCATAAACCCCGGCAACTCCGGCGGCCCCCTCGTCGACGTCAACGCCCGGGTGATCGGCATCAACAGCGCCATCCGGTCCGCGGGCAGCGGCTCCGAGTCGGACGGCGGCCAAGCCGGTTCGATCGGGCTCGGCTTCGCGATACCCATCAACCAGGGCAAGCGCGTCGCCGAGGAACTGATCAACACGGGCAAGGCGACCCACCCGGTGATCGGCGTGACCCTGGACATGGACTACTCGGGTGACGGCGCCCGTGTCGGCGACGACAGCGACGGCACCGTGAAGAAGGGCGGACCCGCCGACCGGGCGGGCATCCGCGCGGGTGACGTGATCACCGAGGTCGACGGCCAGCGCGTCCACTCCGGCGACGAACTGATCGTCAAGGTGCGCGCCCACCGGCCCGGTGACCGGCTCGAACTCACCCTCCAGCGGGACGGCGGGGAGCAGAAGGTCACCCTGACCCTGGGCTCCTCCGACGGGGGCTGACACCGCCGCGCATGACGGCAACGTCACAGGAGGGGGAGCCGTACCCCCTCCTGTCAGGCAAACAGCACTCCTGTCAGGCAAACAGCTGGGAAAACCCGTGGCGTGACCATGGTCCGGGGCCGCCCGACAGTACCGGTTCGACAGCATCGCCGGGTACCGTGGACCCGGCCCGGACCACGGAAGACCTGCCGAGGCCCGCGGATCGGGACCGAGGACATCGCAAGGAGCTTCAGGTGTTCAATGACATAGGTGCGCTCGAGGTGGTGACGCTCGTCGTCCTCGCCGTGCTCGTCTTCGGTCCGGACAAGCTCCCGAAGGTGATCCAGGACGTCACCCGGACCATCCGCAAGATCCGCGAGTTCTCGGACAGCGCCAAGCAGGACATCCGCAACGAACTCGGCCCCGAGTTCAAGGACTTCGAGTTCGAGGACCTCAACCCCAAGACGTTCATCCGCAAGCAGCTGGACAACGACGAACTGGGGCTGAAGGAGATCCGCAACGGCTTCGACCTGAAGAAGGAGATGGCCGAGCTGACGGACGCGGTCCACGGCCGGGAGTCCGAGTCGTCGTCCTCCGGTTCCGTGTCCGACACCTCCTCCTCTTCCGGGTCCGGCGGAGCCGTCGACATGACCAAGAAGCGCGAGAAGCTCGAACTGGAAGAGCGCCCGCCGTACGACCTGGACGCCACCTGAGCCGACCGCACGGTCACCCGCCCGAACCGCGCCGCCCCAAGTCGTCCGCACGGCCTCCCGCCTGCGCTTCCGCGCCGTACACCCGCGTGCTGCCACGCCCCCTTACGTGACGCGATTCATACCGTCACACCCCCTCGTACGGCCCGAAGCCGCCCGTACGCCGTCCTACGCGCCGGGCGCTTTCCCTGCTGCTCGGAGCGCTGTGGCTATGCTGCCCAGTTGTTGTGCGGACCGTAAGGAAAGCGAGCGCGACGCCCGAGAGGGGTGCGGGCCGCTCCGGTCCGTCGAGAGCGAGGAGGCGTCCGGGCACATGGAGACGACGAGTCGGGTAGGCGCGCAGGCGTCGGCCGCGGAGGGCGGACAACCGCTGCCCTCCGCCCGGCGCACGGTCGACGGCTATCTGCTGGCGCCCTTCCCTTGGTACGGCCTCGACGAGGCCTTCACGGGGCCGCGCTGGCTGATGCAGGTCGGTACCTCGGCGGAAGGCGCCGTCGAGCACGGTTCGGTCGGGCACGGCGACGAGCCCTCGGTCCGCAACGAGTTCACCGCGGTCACCGAGGACGAGCCCAAGGAGCGGTTCGCGGTCGTCGTGACCGTCGCCGCCAACGACGTACGGCGCAGCGCCGACGGCACGGGCCTGCTGGAGGCGACCTCGGTCTCCTCCGCCGCCTGGCTGGCCGGTGTGGGGCTGCTGTCCTTCACCTGGCCCGGGCAGCTGGACCACACCCTGAGAGACGACTGGCTGGACCAGCAGACGGAGACGGCGTGGGTCCTCGCGGACGACCTCGCCGGTCCCGACTGGTCGACGCTGTCCCTGCCGGTGGACGGCGTCCCCACCCCCTTCCACTACCGTGAGTCCGAGTTCGGATGGGTGCTCGCCGGCTCGACCCAGGAAGGGGTGCACGTGGGGGCGTACGGGCGCGGGATGAGCGCGTACGGCCTCGGGTTCGCCATGATCAAGGACATCGCGACGTACGCCTGACGGTTCGACGTACGCCCGACGGAAAGGGGGCACCGCGTCGAATGACCCGCGGTGCCCCGTCAACGCGCTCGAGAAGCGCTCTCCGGCTTCGGCCGGCGCCCTAGAACTTGTTCCTCGGGGTGATGCCCAGGCTCATGCCCGACAGGCCCCGCTGACGGCCGCCCAGCTTGCCGGCGATGGCCCGCAGGGCCGCGCCCGCCGGGGAGTCGGGGTCGGAGAGCACGACCGGCTTGCCCTCGTCGCCGCCCTCACGGAGACGGACGTCGATCGGGATGCTGCCGAGGACGGGCACCGTGGCGCCGGTGGTGCGGGTGAGACCGTCGGCGACGACCTGGCCGCCGCCGGTGCCGAAGACGTCCACCATCTCGTCGCAGTGCGGGCAGGGCAGGCCCGACATGTTCTCGACCACGCCGACGATCTTCTGGTGGGTCTGGACCGCGATGGAGCCGGCGCGCTCGGCCACCTCGGCCGCCGCCTGCTGCGGGGTCGTCACGACGAGGATCTCCGCGTTCGGGACCAGCTGCGCCACCGAGATCGCGATGTCGCCGGTGCCCGGCGGGAGGTCCAGGAGCAGGACGTCCAGGTCGCCCCAGTAGACGTCCGCGAGGAACTGCTGGAGGGCACGGTGGAGCATCGGGCCGCGCCAGACGACGGGCGCGTTGCCCGGGGTGAACATGCCGATCGAGATGACCTTCACCCCGTTCGCGGACGGCGGCATGATCATGTTCTCGACCTGGGTGGGGCGGCCGTCGGCGCCCAGCATGCGCGGCACCGAGTGGCCGTAGATGTCGGCGTCGACCACGCCGACCTTCAGACCGTCCGCGGCCATCGCGGCCGCCAGGTTCACCGTCACCGAGGACTTGCCGACGCCGCCCTTGCCGGACGCGACGGCGTACACGCGGGTGAGCGAGCCCGGCTTCGCGAAGGGCACCTCGCGCTCGGTCTGGCCGCCGCGCAGGGCGGACGCCAGCTCACGGCGCTGCTCGTCGCTCATCACGTCCAGCTCGACGTCGACACGGGTGACGCCCTCGACCCGGGCGACCGCCTCCGTCACACGCTGCGTGATGGTGTCGCGCATGGGACAGCCGGAGACCGTCAGGTACACGGCGACCGCGACCGCTCCGTTCGCACCGATCTCCACCGACTTGACCATCCCGAGTTCGGTGATGGGGCGGTTGATCTCGGGGTCGTTCACCGTCGACAGTGCCTCGCGCACCGCGTCTTCCGTAGCCATAGAGACGATGGTACGGCGACGCGCGGGGCCCCTGGGAGCCCCGTCAGCGGTCGTCCATGTCACGCCCGCCGGGGCGCTCCGGCGGGAATACGGTCCTCGCCCCGCGGTGCCCGTCGCCGTCGCGCTCGTGCAGCTCCTTGACCAGGTCCTGGAGCTCGGAGCGCAGCCAGTCGCGGGTGGCGACCTCACCGAGACCGATTCGCAGGGCCGCGATCTCCCTGGTCAGATACTCGGTGTCGGCGATCGACCGCTCGTTCTGCTTGCGGTCCTGTTCGAGGTTGACCCGGTCCCGGTCGTCCTGCCGGTTCTGCGCGAGGAGGATCAGCGGGGCCGCGTAGGAGGCCTGGAGCGACAGCATCAGCGTCAGGAAGATGAACGGGTAGTTGTCGAAGCGCAGGTCCCGCGGGGCGGAGACGTTCCACACCACCCACAGGATGATCACGACGGTCATCCAGACGATGAACCGTCCGGTGCCCAGGAACCGCGCGATCCGCTCCGAGAGCCGCCCGAAGGCCTCCGGGTCCCATTCGGGCAGGAACCTCGCCCGGCGCGGCAGGGGCAGGTCGAGACGGGTCCGCGGGCGCGCGGTGGCCCCGACGGGCACGCGCTCCCGCACAGGCGCCCCGGAGGACGGCGTGCGCTCGCGCGCTCCCGCTCCGGCGTGTGCCCGCTCGCGCCCTGCGTCCCGCCCGTCACGCCCCTGGCGCTCGGAACGCTCAGGAACCATGGGCGGCCCCCTCCACATCGTCGTCGTCCAGATGGAACTCCGTCTCCCGCCAGTCCTCCGGCAGCATGTGGTCCAGCACGTCGTCCACGGTCACCGCCCCCAGCAGCGAGCCGCTCTCGTCGACCACGGGCGCCGCCACCATGTCGTACGTCGCGAAGAACCCGGCCACCTCGGGGAGCGCGGCGTCCGGGTCGAGCGGCTGGAGGTCGTCGTCGAGGATCGAGCTGACCAGGGTGTACGGCGGGTCGCGCAGCAGCCGCTGGAAGTGGACCGTGCCGAGGTACTTCCCCGTCGGCGTCTCGTCGGGCGGCCGGCACACGTACACCTGGGCGGCGAGGGCCGGGGACAGATCGGGGTTGCGGACCCGGGCCAGCGCGTCGGCGACGGTGGCGTCGGGGCGCAGCACGATCGGCTCGGTCGTCATCAGTCCGCCGGCGGTCTTCTCCTCGTACGCCATGAGCCGGCGTACGTCCGCCGCCTCGTCCGGCTGCATCAGCGTCAGCAGCCGCTCCTGCTCGGCCACCGGCAGCTCGGCCAGCAGGTCGGCCGCGTCGTCCGGGTCCATGGCTTCCAGGACGTCGGCGGCCCGCTCCTCCTTGAGCTTGCCGAGGATCTCGATCTGGTCGTCCTCCGGCAGCTCCTCCAGCACGTCGGCGAGCCGGTCGTCGTCGAGGGCGGCGGCGACCTCCGCCCGGCGCTTGGGGGAGAGGTGGTGCAGCACGTTGGCGAGGTCGGCGGGGCGCAGCTGCTCGAAGGTCGCGAGGAGGTTCTCGGCGCCCTGCCCGTGCTCCTCCAGCGAGAACCCGGTGACGGCCGACCACTCCACGGTCAGCGTCTCGCCCTTGTGCCGCCGGAACGCGCCGCCCTTCCCCTTGCGCACGAACACCCGGTCGATCTCCCAGTCCCGGCGGGCCGGCAGCTGCTGCACGGAGATGTCGAGGACCGTGACCTCCTCACCCGTCTCCACGAGCCGTACGCGGCGGTCCAGCAGCTCCCCGATGACGAGCCGTTCGGTGGGCCGCTGCTCGAAGCGGCGCACGTTCATCACGCCGGTGGTGATGACCTGGCCGGACTCGACTCCGGTGACCCGCGTCATGGGCAGGAAGATGCGGCGCCGCGTGTGCAGTTCGACGACCAGGCCGAGCAGCCGCGGTGGCTTCCGCCCGACCCGCAGGATGGCCACGAGATCGCGGACGCGGCCCACCTGGTCGCCGTTCGGGTCGAAGACCGAGATTCCGGAGAGGTGGGAGACGAAGATCCGGGGCGCCACCGCCGCCATGAGCCGCCCCTTTCCTGTGTGTTGGTGCGAGAGCCGTGTGCTCCCCGGGACGTGTGGGTCTTTCGCGACCATCAGGCGAGCCATACGGGATTTGTCGGACGAGGAGGGCTTCAGGCTAGCCCGTCCCGATCGGATACGCCCTGGTGAGCGGTGCGGACGGACTGCCTCCGTGGCACCCCGCGAGCCCCGGTACTCTGCGGTAGGCCTGGACTCCAACGAAGAGGTGCATCGTCTGTGACTCCGACTCCCCGTACCCGAAGGGCCGCACTGGTGGGCGCCGTCTGCACCCTCGTGGCGAGCGGGCTGGGACTCACCGGGTGCAGTGAGGATCCGAACGAGGGCACCAACGGGGTCGGCAGACTGACCCCCGAGAAGATCCAGACCAGGACGAAGGCGGCCGCCACGGCGGCGGACACCGTCCGGCTGTCCGGGTCCGTCGTCAGCAACGGCAAGACCTACAAGCTGGACGTGCGCCTGAAGGAGGGCGGCGGTACGGGCTCGGTGACCTCGGGCGACACGACGTTCCGGCTGCTGAAGGTCGGCGAGCACCTCTTCCTGAAGGCCGACGCCGAGTTCTGGGACCACGAGGACCGCGGGGGCAAGAACGACGACGACTCCGACCAGGCCGCCGCGGACAAGCTGGACGGCATGTACGTCAAGGTCCCCACCGGCGACCCGGCCTACCAGCGGTTCAGCGGCTTCACCGACAAGAACGTCCTGCTCACCAGCCTGCTGACCCTGCACGGCACCCTCTCCACCGACGGCCACCACGAGCAGTCCGGCACCCGCACCATCCGCATCACCGGCGACAAGGGCGCGGGCGGCACCCTCGACGTCTCCCTCGAAGGCACCCCCTACCCCGTCCGCCTGGTCCGCGCCGGCGACGCGGGCACCATCCTCCTCACCGACTGGGGCAAGAACTTCTCCCTGGAGGAACCGGACAAGAAGTCGGTCGTCGACTACGGCAAACAACTCCCGACGTCGTAGGCCGTAGGACGGGCCGACGAGCGTTCGGAGCCGGAGGCCCCCGAAGGGGCGCGGGGAACTGCGCGACCAGCCACGACGAACCCTCAAGCCGCCTACGGACGCACAACCCCTGCCCGGTGGGCGAACAACGCACGCACCCCCGCCCCGGTGGGCGAACGAAGCACACCCCCGCCCCGGTGGGCCAACGAAGCCCCTCAGCCCTGCTTCTTCTTCCGACGCTTGAAAAGCAACCGGGGCAACCCGGCCGGCACCGGCTGACGCGTCGTCGCCGGCGTCGGCAGCGGAGCCCGCGCCAGATCGCCGTCGGGCAACGGCGCGGTCGTCCCCGTCGGCTCCAGACGCAGCACCCGGCACTCCCGCGCCCACCGCTCCGGCATGGCCTCACCGTCGGGCGCGTTGAGCCGCTTCCCCTTGAGCTCGGCCACGGCCGCGTCCCACTCGGGCGACCGGGGGGTCAGCTCCACGACTGTGGCGTCCCAGGTCACGAGCCGTCCGCCCTTGTCCTTGCTGCGCACGGTCACCACGGCCGGGCCGCCGTCGACGAGCCCCGGCAGCGGCTGCTCCCCCGGCCCGTCGCCGACCAGGCACACCGCGCCCTCGTGCCAGACGTGCCACAACGCCCGCGACGGCACCCCGGGCCCCTGGGCGTGCGCCGACGGCGCCCCACCGCCGCTCACCCAGATGAGCCCGGACTTCTTGGTGGCCTCCTCGACGAGGGCCCGGTCGAGCAGCTGTTCCGTCATGCCGTCAGCCTAGGCCCTGGTCCCCGGGCGGTGCCGGGCGGCTACAGCCACCCGTTCCGCTTGAGCGTGCGGTGGATGCCCAGGCAGAGCGCCACCGTGACGCCGAGGACCACCGGGTAGCCGAACTTCCAGCGGGTCTCCGGCATGTAGTCGAAGTTCATGCCGTAGACGCCGCACACCATCGTCGGCACGGCGATGATCGCCGCCCAGGAGGTGATCTTGCGCATGTCCTCGTTCTGGGCGACGGAGGCCTGCGCCAGGTTCGCCTGGAGGATCGAGTTGAGGAGCTCGTCGAAGCCGACGACCTGCTCCTGCACCCGGGCGAGGTGGTCGGCCACGTCCCGGAAGTACTTCTGGATGTCCGGGTCGACCAGCCGCATCGGACGCTCGCTCAGCAGCTGCATGGGCCGCACCAGCGGAAGCACCGCCCGCTTGAACTCCATGACCTCACGCTTGAGTTGGTAGATGCGGCCGGCGTCGGTGCCCCGGGGCGTGCTCTTGCGTCCGGGGGAGAACACCTCCGTCTCCACCTCGTCGATGTCGTCCTGCACCGCGTCCGCGACCGCCACGTACCCGTCGACGACATGGTCGGCGATGGCGTGCAGCACGGCGGAGGGGCCCTTGGCGAGCAACTCCGGGTCGTCCTGCAGCCGGTGACGGAGCGCCCGCAACGAGCCCTGGCCGCCGTGCCGGACGGTGATGAAGAAGTCCCGCCCGGTGAAGCACATCACCTCGCCGGACTCCACCACCTCGCTGGTGGCGGTGAGTTCGTCGTGCTCGACGTAGTGGATGGTCTTGAAGACGGTGAACAGGGTGTCGTCGTAGCGCTCCAGCTTCGGCCGCTGGTGCGCGTGCACCGCGTCCTCCACGGCCAGCGGGTGCAGCCCGAACTCGGCCGCGATACCGGCGAATTCGGCCTCGGACGGCTCGTGCAGACCGATCCACACGAACCCGCCGTCCCGGCGCACCTGACGGATCGCCTCGTGCGGTGCGAGAGTGCGCTCGAACGTGACGCGCGCGCCGTCACGGTAGACGGCACAGTCGACGACGGCCGTGGTCGCCTCCGCCGGGCGGGTGGCGTCGTACACGGCCCCGTCCTTGCGCAGCGACAGCCGGGACGGCCGGGGGCGGACCGCGGCGCGCAGGTTGTTGATCATCGACATGGGCAGACTCCTTCGCAACGAAAGGCCGCCGACGACGGTTGGAACTACCCGGAATGGGGACGTTTTGACTTCCGATGTTTGGCACGTCCACAAAGCGGGGAGCACCGCACCGTCGCGGTGACAGCTTCGCTTGATTCAGATCGGCGACGTCGGATCGATGAGGTCTGATCGGCGACGGCTGATCGGTGAGGGGATCAAGGCGGTAAAGAAGTGCTCTTCCGTTGCGCGACGACCGACGAGCGGCACGACGCGAGTGAGGGTGGCAGCCAAGCAGGGAGCTGACGCGAGAGCTACGTGACTCAGCGGTCGGAAGAGCGGGTGGTACTGCACGGTCGACTTCGGTCCATCGCAGCCCCACCTCCTCCGGCCGGTCCCTCGTAAGGGACGTTCCATACCCCATCCGGGGTTCCCCGTAGGGGAGTCAGTTCTCTCTGGCCGGGACAAGAGGGCTTGAGAGCGACGCTTCTGCGTGCTGCCCGCGTGTTGTTCCGACCGGCGCCCAAGACTAACAGTCGACTGAAGTGTCAAGGCGCCCGTTTGCCGGTTCCTGACGAGTTCTATGCTCGGTTCATGGTTGATGTTCTTCCGTTGGTGGAAGCCCGTTTGCGTACCGCGCTGGGCGAGCCGGACGCGCGCGCCGCGGTCACCTTCCTCGGTACCGACCGCATCGAGGTGCTCCGCTTCACCGACGGCGACGTCGTCCGCTACGCCACGCTCGGCATGTCCGCCCAGCCGATGGCCGACCCCACCGCGGTCCTCGCCGACCCCGTCAAGGGCCCCCGCGCCGAACTCGTCCTGTCCGTGCGGCACGGGATCGCCGACACCGACAAGGTGCTCCGCCCGCTCGCCGTGCTCGCCGCGTCACCGCAGGTGGAGGGTGTGGTCGTGGCGCCCGGCGCCTCCCTCGACGTGGGCGATCCGCTGTGGCCCGGCGCCCCCTTCACCTCCGTCCTCGTCGCCGAGTCCGGCGGCCTGGTCGAGGACCTCGAACTGGACGCCCCCGCCGACCCCGTACGGTTCCTCCCCCTCCTTCCGATGACCCCCAACGAGGCGGCCTGGAAGCGCGTCCACGGCGCCCCGGCCCTCCAGGAGCGCTGGCTCACCCAGGGGACGGACCTCCGTGACCCCGTCCGTACCCCGGTCTCCCTGGACTAGGCCGGTCGCCCCCGGGACTCCCTCCGCGACTTCCCCGTGTGACCGACGGCACGCCACAGGTGACCGGCGGGCGCCCGACAGGTGGCCGAAAATCGGCGCTTCCGTCTGTGGCCCGGGTAGTTGATTCCGATGGCGGGTCGTCCGGTCCCCCGGAGGGCCAGCCGCCGTCCGGCGTCCGGCAGCCGTGCGCGGAATGTGACGCGCACACGCCGGACGGGTGATCGTCCTTGACGCGAGGAAGCACGGGGAGGACCGTTGGGCCCTATGAGGGGCGAACCCAGTTGCCCGAAGTGTGGTGGCCGGGTCAGGGCTCCCGGCCTCTTTGCCGACTCCTGGCAGTGCGCTGTACACGGGACGGTGCACCCGCTGCAGCCCGTGATCCCGCCCAGCGTCGAGGCCCTCAGCGTCGTGGTGCACCGCGCCCAGGTGCCGGTGTGGATGCCGTGGCCGCTCCCGGTGGGCTGGCTGTTCACCGGCGCGGCGTTCGCCGGCGACGACCGCAGCGGAGGGCGCGCCACCGCCGTGGCCTGCTCCGGTCCGGGGCCGCTCGGCGGTATGGGCGAGATGGTGCTCATCGCCGAGGAACTCGGCGTGGGCCTCGGCGCCCGGTACGCCGGCATCGACGGACCCGATCCCGGGCCGTACCTCAGCGTCGAGAAACCGCCCCAGGCGAAGGTGCTCGCCGCGGGACGCCCCACGCCCCTCTGGCATGTGTCCGGCACCCCCGACGACCGTGCGGTCTTCGCCGGCGAGGCCCTCGGCCTCTGGCTCTGGGCGGTCGTCTGGCCCGAACAGACGGGCCTGCTCATGTACGACGAACTGGTTCTCACCGACCTGCGGGACGCGGGCGCCGAGGTGGAACTGCTGCCGTGCGGCGCGCTGTCGCCGCGCATCCTGGAGCCGTAGGGCGGCCCTGCCGCAGCGCTTGCCTCACGGGCGGGGGCCTGTTCGCAGCGGCCGGGGACTCGTCTGCATCGGCCGAGGGCTCGTCCGCCACGGCTGGGAGCTCGTGGACTGGGAGCTCGTCCGCAACGGCCGGAGGCTCGTCCGCAACGGCTGGGTGCCCCTCCCGCATGTAGGGGGCGCTACCCGGTTTCGGGTGTGACCGTAGTGCTTCGAAAGGGCGCTATTCTTGAGCGTCCGCTTCCGTTTCGTCTGTGCCTGGAGTCCGCGTCGTGCGCATCGATCTGCACTGCCACTCCACGGCCTCCGACGGTACGGACACCCCCGCCGAGCTGGTCCGCAAGGCCGGCGCCGTGGGCCTGGACGTGGTCGCGCTGACCGACCACGACACCACCCGCGGGTACGCCGAGGCGATCGCCGCGTTGCCGGAGGGGCTCACGCTCGTCACCGGCGCCGAGCTGTCGTGCCGCCTGGACGGCATCAGCATGCACATGCTGGCCTACCTGTTCGACCCGGAGGAGCCCCTGCTGCTCGCCGAGCGCGAACTGGTCCGGGACGACCGGGTGCCGCGGGCCCGCGGCATGGTCGCCAAGCTCAACGAACTGGGTGTGCCGGTCACCTGGGAGCAGGTCGCGCGGATCGCCGGGGACGGCTCCGTGGGCCGGCCGCACGTGGCCACCGCCCTCGTCGAACTCGGCGTCGTACCGAGCGTGAACGAGGCGTTCACCCCGCAGTGGCTCGCCGACGGCGGCCGCGCCCATGTCGCGAAGCACGAGACCGACCCGTTCGAGGCGATCCGGCTGATCAAGGGCGCCGGCGGAGTCGCGGTCTTCGCGCACCCCGCCGCCGTCAAACGCGGCCGCACCGTCCCCGAGTCCGCGATCGCCGACCTCGCCGCCGCCGGGCTCGACGGCATCGAGGTCGACCACATGGACCACGACCCGGCGACCCGGGCGCGACTGCGCGGCCTCGCGAAGGAACTGGGGCTGCTCGCCACCGGATCCTCGGACTACCACGGCAGCCGCAAGACCTGTGAGCTCGGCGAGTACACGACCGACCCCGAGGTGTACGGGGAGATCACACGCCGAGCCACCGGAGCGTTCCCCGTCCCGGGCACCGGCGGGAAGCGGTCGGCTCCCCGGCCGTAGGGCATCCGGCGGTTCGGGGGAGTCGGGGCGGCGGGTCGGCCGGGGGTTGCCTGGCAGGTCGGTCGGCGGCTCTCGGCGGCCGGGTCGGTCCACGGCTTGGTGGTGGATCGGTCGGCGGATCACCGTGTGGGGTCGCACCAGGGATCGCGGGCGGCCCTCGCAGGGGTGACTGGGGTGACCTGTCGGGTCGATCGTTGCCCCGCTGCCCGGCCCGAGTCCCGTCCTCCGTCTCCGTCCTCCGTCTCCGTCCTCTGTCCGCCTCCGCCCTCTGCCCCCTTTTCACTTGCTCGCTCCTCGGCTCTGTCCCCCGTTCGTCCCCACCGGGGTACCGCTCCCGCCCCACCTCGCCCGCACCGCCCTGCTCGGCGATACGGGCCGGCCTCCGCCCCTCTCACTCCCCTTCCGCACACTCTCGCAAGGCACACCCGTGTTTGATCTCGCCGTCTTCGGTTCCCTCTTCCTCACCCTGTTCGTGATCATGGATCCCCCCGGGATCACCCCGATCTTCCTCGGCCTGACTGCCGGGCGGCCCGCCCGGACGCAGAAGCGGATGGCGCTGCAGGCCGTCTGTGTGGCCGGTGGTGTGATCGCCGTCTTCGGTCTGCTGGGGCACCAGATACTCGACTACCTGCATGTCTCCGTACCCGCGCTGATGATCGCGGGCGGACTGCTGCTCCTGCTGATCGCGCTCGATCTGCTCACCGGGAAGACGGACGAGCCCAAGCAGACGAAGGACGTGAACGTCGCCCTGGTGCCGCTGGGTATGCCGCTGCTCGCCGGGCCCGGGGCGATCGTGTCGGTGATCCTCGCGGTGCAGAAGGCGGACGGGGTGGCCGCCCAGGTGTCGGTGTGGGTGGCGATCCTGGCGATCCACGTCGTGCTGTGGTTGACGATGCGGTACTCGCTGCTGATCATCCGACTCATCAAGGACGGCGGTGTGGTGCTGGTGACCCGGCTCGCGGGCATGATGCTGTCCGCCATCGCGGTGCAGCAGATCATCAACGGCGTCACACAGGTGGTCCAGGGCAGCTGACGCCCACCCGCCACGTTCCTCCCGTGCAGGGGCCGGAGGTGAACAGAGCCCCGTACGGCGCACCTCGGTGCGGCCCGTACGGGGCTCTGAAGTCCGCACGCATCCGCCTCCCGTGAGGCGGTCGCGTAGGCCGGTCCTACGAAGCGGTCACGTCGGCGGGGCGGATCCAGAGGCGCTGCCCGATGGCGGCGGCCTGCTGCACGATCCTGTTGACGGAGGCGGCGTCCACGACGGTGCTGTCGACGGGCGTGCCGTTGACGTCGTCGAGTCGCAGAATTTCGAAGCGCATGGCTTCTCCCTTCGTCTGGTCGTCCTCCCCCTGGGGAGAACTACTGGTGGTGCGCGGGTCGTCGGTGCCCGTGTTCCATGAGGATTCAACGGTATGCGTGTTACAAACATTCCCTACGCTAAGGAAATTTTTCGAGAAGCTAATTACTGGCTGGTAAGTGACGTTGTGGGTGTGTCTACCAGGAAGCTGCAAGACTGATTGGGACCGGTTGTGTTCGCAGCGTGACCGCCAGGACAATGGATGCATATGAACGACGACGACCTGGCGGCGCTCGGCGCCCGCATCGACCGTACGAACGAGCTGCTCCAGCGCATGCTCGCCGAGGTGGCGAAGACGCCCTCGACCCATGCGATCTTCGTCGACGCCGGGTATCTGTACGCGGCCGTGGGGCGGCTCGTCGCCGGAACGGAGGACCGGCGGTCCTTCGACCTCGATGCGGAAGGTCTCATCGACGCCCTGATCGACCGGGCCCGCACGATCTTCGCGGACAGCCGACTGCTCCGGGTCTACTGGTACGACGGGGCGCGGCGCCGTATCCACACGGCGGAGCAGCAGTCCATCGCCGAGCTCCCTGACGTCAAGGTGCGCCTCGGCAACCTCAACGCGAACAACCAGCAGAAGGGCGTCGACTCCCTCATCCGCACGGACCTGGAGTCCCTGGCCCGGCACCGCGCCATCAGCGACGCGGCGCTGATCGGCGGCGACGAGGACCTGGTCTCGGCGGTCGAGGCCGCGCAGGGGTACGGTGCGCGCGTCCACCTGTGGGGTATCGAGGCGCCGGAGGGCCGCAACCAGGCCGAGCCGCTGCTCTGGGAGGTCGACAGCCAGCGCACCTTCGACCTCGACTTCTTCAAGCCGTACGTGTCCCGGCGGGCCGCCGTCCCGTACGAGGCCACCGCCGGGGCCCGGCCCACGCGTGAGGACGTCCGCTTCGTCGGCGCCCAGATCGCCGCGAAATGGCTGGCGTCCCGGGGCCGCGAGCCGCTCAAGGAACTCCTGCACGGCCACCCGTACCTGCCCGGCTCGGTCGACCAGGACCTCCTCGTCGAGGCGGAGGGGCTGCTCCAGTACTCGCTACGGGGCCAGGCGGACCTGAGAAGGGCGCTGCGGGACGGGTTCTGGGAGCACCTGAGGGCGCAGTACTGACCAGCGCCGACAGAGGGTGATCAACCGGTCAGCTGATCCCAGAAGCCGATCAGGGCGGAGGCCGTGGCCTTCGGCTGGTCCGTGTTGGGGGAGTGCTCGGCGGCGGCGATGACCGTGCGGTGCGCCTGGAGGCGCGCGGCCATGTCGTCGAGGAGAGGGATCGGCCAGGTGTCGTCACGCTCGCCCGACAGGACGTGCGTGGGCAGGCCCAGGGCGGCCAGTTCCGCGACGCGGTCGGGCTCCGCGCAGAGCTGCCGGCCGGTGGCGATGAGCTGCGCAGGGCTGTGGGCGAGCCAGCGGCGGCGCAGGTCGGCGCTGTCGTCCAGCCCTTCGTCGAGGCCGCCGGTGTCGGTCTCCTCGGGCGGTTCCATCGCCTGGATGGCGTCCCACACCTGCTCCATGCCCATTACGGCCAGGGCGTCCCGCAAGAGCTTCACGCGCTGCTGCTGGCTCTGCGAGATCTGGGCCGGGCCCGAGGCCATCAGGGTGAGGGAGGCGAAGGGGGAGGGGTCCAGGAGGGCGGCGGCGCGGGAGATCTGACCGCCGAGGGAGTGGCCGAGGAGATGCAGGGGGGCGCCGTCGCCGACGACCTGTGCCTGGGCGAGCAGGTCCCTCGCCAGCTCGTCCTGCGCGTAGGGCGACTCGTCGTCCTTGGGGCCCTCGCTCTCGTACTGGCCCCGCCCGTCCACGGCGACGGAGCGGTAGCCGGCCTCCGCCAGCGGTTCGTGCAGCGCGATGAAGTCCTCCTTGCTGCCCGTGAACCCCGGCACGAGGAGCACGGTGCCCTTCACCGGGGTGCCCGCCTCGATGACGGCGAACTCACCGCGCGAGGTGCGCAGCCGGTGGGCGCGGGCACCGGGAAAAGGGGTGAACGTGGGAGGACGGCTCATGGGGCGAGGGTAACCGGAGACCGTGAAGAGCAATCACCCTGGCGGGTGGTCGGGAGGCTGCCGGGAGACGAGGGGCGCACGTGGCCGGCCCTTCACCCGGCGGCTGAGTGGGGTGCGACCGCGCGGTTTCCCGCGCCCCGGAACTCAGGCGCCCTTGAACCGCGGCCCATCGGACCCCTGAAGGGCCGCAGGCCCGTTCAAGGGCGCGGGGAACTGCGCGCCAAGCCCCCACGGACCCGCACATGCCCCTCAATTCCCACGGACGCGGGCCGTCCCTGAAACCTCAGGCACCCACACCCCCCCGGAGACGCCCCTCCCCGAGGGTTGGGCCAGGCGGGGTCGAAGGGGCGGCAGCCCCTGGGGATGGGACGGGTCGGGGCGGCGGGGCGAGGAAACCCCTTCCGGCCCCGGCGGACGCGTCCCCGCCGGAACGCCAAAGGCCCGGCCCCCGAGAAGGGGAACCGGGCCTCCGCGCAGTCGGCTACCTGACCTCAGCCATCCGTCGGCTCAACAGCGACCGCGGTCTTCCGCACCCGCCGACGCGGCGCCGGCGTCTCAGCCGCACCCGCCCCGGCGTCCTCGACGGCAGCCACAGCCGGAGCGGCGGCCTTGCGCGTACGACGCGGCTTGGTGGCCTGCTCCTCCGTCGGCTGCGCCGGAACCGACGCCTCGATCGGAGCCTCCGCGACCTTCCGCGTACGCCGACGCGTCTTGGGCGCGGCCTCCTCGGTCACGGCCACGGCCATGGTCTCGGACGCGTCGACCGGTGCCTCCGCGACCTTGCGGGTGGTCCGGCGGCGGGTCTTGGGCGCGCTCTCCTCGGCGGTGGCCGTGGCGTCGCCCGTGACCTCGGCCGTCGCCGCGGTCTTGCGGGTGGTCCGGCGGCGGGTCTTGGGCGCGGCCTCCTCGGCGGCGGGCGTGCCCTCGGCCGTGTCGAGCGCGGCTTCGGCGGCGGGCGCCTCGGCAGCGGCGGGGGCCTCCGCGGCCTTCCGCGTACGCCGACGCGTCTTCGGTGCGGCCTCCTCGGCGACCGTGCCCTCAACCGCGTCAACCGCGTCAACCGGCGCCTCGGCGACCTTCCGAGTCCGGCGGCGCGTCTTGGGCGCCGCCTCTTCGGCCACGGCCACGGTCTCGGATGCGTCGACCGGTGCCTCCGCGGTCTTGCGGGTGGTCCGGCGGCGGGTCTTGGGCGCCGCCTCCTCAGTGGCGGACGTGCCCTCGGCCGTGTCGAGCGCGGCTTCGGCGGCGGGCGCCTCGGCAGCGGCAGCGGCGGCGGGGGCCTCCGCGGCCTTCCGCGTACGCCGACGCGTCTTCGGCGCGGCCTCCTCGGCGACCGTGCCCTCGACCGTGTCGACCGTCGCCTCGGCGGCCGGAGCCTCGACCGGCTCCGCCGACGCCGTCTTGCGCGTGCGGCGGCGGCGCGGCTTCGCCTCGTCGGCGGCAGGCAGAGCGCCAGCGGTGTCCGCGGTGTCCGCGGTGTCCGGGACGGCCGCGACCGTGTTCACGGCCGAAGCCTTCACAGCGTCAGCAGCGGGGGCGTCCAGGGCCTTCTCGGACCCCTCCGCCTCCACCGCCGACGTCACCGTCTGGGCCGTCGGCGCCGCACCACTGCGGGTGCGGCGTCGGCGACGGGGCGTACGGGGGCCGGCGTCGACCTCGGTGGCCGTGCCCGGCGTCTCCGTGGGACGCGTCGGCTCGGCGACCGCCGTCGCCTCGGGGGCCGTCGCGTCCACGGTGGCGCCACCGCGCGTCCGGCGGCGACGGCGCGGTGTACGCGCCGGGCGCTCACGCTCCGCGGAGGGCGCCGGGCCGGAGGAACGGCCGCCGCGCCCGCGGGCACCACGACCACCCGGCTCACCGAGGTCTTCCAGCTCCTCGGCGTCGAGACCGGCCCGCGTGCGCTCCGAGCGCGGCAGGACACCCTTGGTGCCCGCCGGGATGCTCAGTTCCTCGAAGAGGTGCGGTGACGTGGAGTACGTCTCCGGCGGGTCGTTGAAGTTCAGCTCCAGCGCCTTGTTGATCAGCTGCCAGCGCGGGATGTCGTCCCAGTCGACGAGCGTGATCGCCGTACCCGAGGCGCCCGCGCGGCCCGTACGGCCGATGCGGTGCAGGTACGTCTTCTCGTCCTCGGGGGACTGGTAGTTGATGACGTGGGTGACGCCCTCGACGTCGATGCCGCGCGCGGCGACGTCGGTGCAGACGAGGACGTCGACCTTGCCGTTGCGGAAGGCCCGCAGCGCCTGCTCACGGGCGCCCTGGCCGAGGTCGCCATGGACCGCGCCGGAGGCGAAACCGCGCTGCTTGAGCTGGTCGGCGAGGTCGGCGGCCGTGCGCTTGGTGCGGCAGAAGACCATGGCCAGTCCCCGGCCCTCGGCCTGCAGTATGCGCGCGACCATCTCCGGCTTGTCCATGTTGTGCGCGCGGTAGACGTGCTGCGAGGTGTTGCGGACCGTCGCGCCCTCGTCGTCCGGGGCCGTGGCACGGATGTGCGTCGGCTGGGACATGTAACGGCGGGCCAGACCGATGACGGCGCCCGGCATGGTCGCCGAGAACAGCATCGTCTGGCGCCGGGGCGGAAGCATGTTGATGATCTTCTCGACGTCGGGCAGGAAGCCCAGGTCGAGCATCTCGTCGGCCTCGTCGAGGACCAGGCACTTGACGTGCTTCAGGTTCAGCTTCTTCTGGCCGGCCAAGTCGAGGAGTCGTCCGGGGGTGCCGATGACGACGTCGACGCCCTTCTTCAGGGCCTCGACCTGCGGCTCGTAGGCGCGGCCGCCGTAGATCGCGGTGACGCGGACGTTGCGCACCTTGCCGGCCGTCAGCAGGTCGTTGGTGACCTGGGTGCACAGCTCGCGGGTGGGGACGACGACGAGCGCCTGCGGGGCGTCGGTGAGGTCCTCGGGCTTGGCGCGGCCGGCCTCGACGTCGGCGGGGACGGTGACGCGCTCCAGGAGCGGCAGGCCGAAGCCGAGCGTCTTGCCGGTGCCGGTCTTGGCCTGGCCGATGACGTCGGTGCCGGAGAGGGCGACCGGGAGCGTCATCTCCTGGATGGGGAAGGGAGTGATGATGCCGACGGCTTCCAGGGCCTCGGCCGTCTCGGGAAGGATTCCGAGATCTCGAAAAGTCGTAGTCAGGGTGCTGCCTCTTCTGTGTACGCGGCGTGGCGCGAGCGCGGGGGTCGTGTCGTCTGACCGTGCCTGGAGATATCGGCCGCCCTCACGGGCTGGCCGTGTGGCACGGGACCACTGCCGACGCTCTAGCGCTCATACCGCTGAGGGGTTCCCTCCGGACGCCGTACGCAGAGTGCCGTACGAACGGGAGGGCTGTCGGGTCGGAGCCGATCGGGCCACCGACCGGGCATCCTCATGCGTGCGGCCTGTCGAGAGACGGTCGAGATACCGCGGTGGTACGTCGACGTACTCAGCAGGCGCATTACCACCATACCCCGGAAACGCGCACATGCGATGGCCGATTTGGTCACGTAGTCGTCGTCACACCGATCGACCGGGCCCTTCCGCCCTGCGCGAAGCGGGCTATTGTGCGCTTCATGACCACGTCTGACAAGCCTGAGAACGCCGCCGGTAGCGCTGAGACGACCGAGACCGCCGAGGTCACCGGCATCGCCGCCCAGGACTGGGCCCAAGCCTCGGCCGACCCGCAGTACCGCGCCGCCGTCGTGGACCTGCTCGGAGCGCTGGCGTACGGGGAACTCGCGGCGTTCGAACGGCTCGCGGAGGACGCGAAGCTGGCGCCGACGCTCGTCGACAAGGCGGAGCTGGCGAAGATGGCCGCCGCCGAGTTCCACCACTTCGAGAGGCTGCGGGACCGGCTCACGGAGATCGGCGAGGAGCCGACGCACGCCATGGAGCCGTTCGTGGACGCGCTCGACGGCTTCCACAAGCAGACGGCGCCGTCGGACTGGCTGGAGGGTCTGGTCAAGGCGTATGTCGGCGACTCGATCGCCAGTGACTTCTACCGGGAGGTCGCGGCGCACCTCGACGCGGACACGCGCGGGCTGGTGCTCGCCGTCCTCGACGACACCGGGCACGCCGAGTTCGCGGTGGAGAAGGTACGGGCCGCGATCGACGAGGACCCTCGGGTCGGCGGGCGGCTCGCGCTGTGGGCGCGGCGGCTGATGGGCGAGGCGCTGTCGCAGTCGCAGCGGGTCGTGGCCGACCGGGACGCCCTGTCCACGATGCTCGTGGGCGGCGTCGCCGACGGGTTCGACCTGGCCGAGGTGGGGCGGATGTTCTCCCGGATCACCGAGGCGCACACCAAGCGGATGGCGGCGCTCGGCCTGGCCGCGTGAGCCGCTGGTCGCCTTGCGCCCCCGGCCGCAGTGAGCCGCTGACTCCGTGACCGGCTAGTCGCCGTGGGGCGCGGTGCCCGGCGTGTCCGTGGGCGGCCGCGGGGCATGCGCGGTCGGTCGCGCCCGCTCGGTGGTGCCGCGGATCTCACTTCGGTCGCTGCGGCTCCGTGTCTCTTCGGGGGGCTCGCCGTGACGCGGGCTCGGGCTACGCGGTGGCCGAGCTGCGTCGAAAACGCTCCGTCGGCCGCAGCAGGAGCGACAGCGACGCCGCGGCGACGATCGCCCCGCCGGTCAGCAGCACCAGGAAGTTGGTGGAGCCCAGGGCGGTGTGGGTGAGGAACGCGCCGAAGAGGGCGCCCGCCACACCGGTCGGCACGACGAGCGTGCGGGGCGGCAGACGGTGCGACAGCCGGGCGACGGCGGCCCAGGCGAGGGCGAGTCCGACGAGTGCGGATCCGAGCGCTTCCAAGAACATGATCGGGTTCCCTCCCACACGGCCTGGCCTGGGCAAATCGGTCGTAGCCGGTACTACCCGCGAGTCACGGAACGCAATCCTCCTCTGTGGACGAGTTGTGGCTTCGATGTGCGCTTCGGGGGAGGAGGAGCCGGGACGCATACGGAGGGGCCCGGTGGTTTCGCACCACCGGGCCCCTCCGTATGCCTTGTGCGCCTCTCGGCTACAGCGCGCTGAAACCGACCTTGCGGACGGTCGGCTCGCCGATGTCGATGTAGGCGAGACGGTCGGCAGGGATCAGCACCTTGCGACCGTGCTCGTCCGTGAGGCTCAGCAGCGCCGACTTGCCGGCCAGCGCCTCGGACACGGCACGCTCGACCTCCTCGGCACTCTGACCGCTCTCCAGAACGATCTCGCGGGGCGCGTGCTGCACGCCGATCTTGACCTCCACGGCTATGTCCCTCCGACGGTCAGTGAAGTGCGCGGGCGTCCGCGCCGTACCCAGCACACATTAGCCCGGTGAGGGGACGTCCACCCTCCGCTCGGCAACGCCAGGAGCGAACAGGGTGCGGGAACAAAACCCCGGACCAGGGATGTGCCCGGCACCGGTCCGGGGCCGCGGGGCGACGGTCAGTGGTGCTCGATGCCGTGCAGCGGGAAGCCGGCGATGCCGCGCCACGCCAACGACGCCAGCAGCTGGACCGCCTGCTCGCGCGGGACGCTGCGGTCGCTGTGCAGCCAGGACCGCGCCACGACCTGGGCGAGCCCGCCGAGGCCCGAGGCGAGGAGCATCGACTCCGCGCGCGACAGGCCGGTGTCCTCGGCGATGACTTCGCAGATGGCCTCCGCGCACTCGTTCGTGACCTTGTCGACGCGCTCGCGCACGGCGGGCTCGTTCGTCAGGTCCGACTCGAAGACCAGTCGGAAGGCGCCGCCCTCGTCCTCGACGTACGCGAAGTACGCGTCCATCGTGGCCCGTACGCGCTGCTTGTTGTCGGTCGTCGACGCGAGCGCGCCGCGCACGGCCTGGATCAGGGACTCGCAGTGCTGGTCCAGCAGGGCCAGGTAGAGGTCGAGCTTGCCCGGGAAGTGCTGGTAGAGGACCGGCTTGCTGACACCGGCGCGCTCGGCGATGTCGTCCATCGCGGCCGCGTGATAGCCCTGGGCCACGAAGACTTCCTGGGCGGCGCCCAACAGCTGGTTCCGTCGGGCTCGGCGCGGAAGGCGTGTGCCCCGCGGGCGTGCCGCCTCTGTCTGCTCGATGGCTGTCACGCCGCCTCCCAAATCGTCCATGTGCGGTGTGCGCCGCGCCGCCATCGTACTTTTCGGTAACCCTGGTGCGCGCGGTGCGAGCGCAGAATTTCACGGACCGGACGCCGGGAAAAGTGCCGCGGACCACGTCAAACGCGGGCAGGGCGGACAGGAGGAAGCCCTTTCCCGTTACCGATCGTCGTCTTTCGCGTCACCGGCGGTCGTCCTCGGGGGCGGGGCGCCTGCGGGCACGCGGGCGTGGTCGGACCGTCGGCGGTTCCCCGGCGAGGGGTCCGCTCTAGCGGTAGTCGTCCTCGTCGAGGTCGACCACCCGGGCCTGTTCGGCGAGGTCGGCCGGGTTGGCGACGCCCGGATCGACGTCGGTCAACGGGTCGTCCCGGTCCGGGGTGACGTACGTGTGCTGCTCGGCGGCATCGGCCTCGGGGGCCTCTACGTCGTCGATCTCCACGGAATCGGCCTCCGTCTCCGCGAACGTCTCGGGATCGGTGGGGTCAACGGCCATCGTGGTTTCCCCTTCCTGCTCCTGCCTCGGTGCTGCCGGAACCCTGTGAAGCGGCAGGGGCCACGTACGGGTGTGCCTTGTTGTCTACGAGCCTAGGAGACGGCTGAACGTGGCGCTATGCGGTCCGGTGGTGACGGGATGGTTTGTTCTACAACCTGCTCTACGGACTGTTCTGACGGGCGGCCGGTGGCGGTGGCCGAGGCCGGGTGGCGGTGGCCGAGATCGGTGAGGTGGCCGTTCGCCGTCGTGGGATTCGCTTCGGGTTCCGTCGTGGTCGCGGTGACCACGTCGTGGTCCGGTACCCCGCCCTGCGTGGCTCGATCTGTGACGGCGAACACATGAACCACTGCGTGATCGTCTCGTAACATTGCCGCATGTCTTCGCCCGAGCTGCCGTCCCTGATGACCGCCACCGCGTCGCCGAAGGCGAGTTCCGTGCGCGTGGCGCCGGGGGAGCAGCTCAGGTCGGTGCGCCTGCCGGGGATCACTCTGGCGGTCCGGTCGAGAACCCCGGCCCGTGACGATCTGCCGCCCGCCCTGTACGTACACGGCCTGGGCGGCTCCTCGCAGAACTGGTCGGCGCTGATGCCGTTGCTCGACGAGTCGGTGGCCAGCGAGGCCGTCGACCTGCCCGGTTTCGGCGACTCGCCGCCGCCGGACGACGGCAACTACTCGGTGACGGCACACGCGCGTGCCGTCATCCGCTATCTGGACGCGTCCGGGCGCGGCCCGGTGCACCTCTTCGGCAACTCCCTCGGCGGCGCGGTCACCACCCGCGTCGCGGCCCTGCGCCCCGACCTCGTCCGGACCCTGACGCTGGTGTCGCCCGCGCTGCCCGAACTGCGGGTGCAGCGCACCGCGGTGCCGACCGGGATGCTCGCCGTCCCGGGTGTCGCGGCGCTGTTCACCCGCTTCACCAAGGGCTGGACCGCCGAGCAGCGCGTCCGGGGTGTCATGGCGCTCTGCTACGGCGACCCCGGTCGCGTCACGGAGGAGGGCTTCCGCAACGCGGTGGAGGAGATGGAGCGGCGTCTGAGGCTTCCTTATATGTGGGACGCGATGACGAGGTCCGCCCGTGGCATCGTCGACGCGTACACCCTGGGCGGGCAGCACTCGCTGTGGCGCCAGGCCGAGCGGGTCCTCGCCCCGACACTCCTCGTCTACGGCCGCCGTGACCAGCTCGTCGGATACCGCATGGCCCAGCGCGCCGCCCGCGCCTTCCGCGACTCGCGCCTCGTCTCCCTGCCGGACGCCGGGCATGTCGCGATGATGGAGTACCCGGAGGCGGTCGCCGCGGCGTTCCGCGACCTGCTGGCCGATACGGACCGGAGGGCGTCGGACGGTGTGGGAGGCTCTGAGGGACATGCCTCCGGGACGCGGCGATCGGGCGTACGGGGCTCGGCGACGTCGGCCCGGGACAGGGCGGACGCGGAGCGGGTGAACGGGGAGTCCGTGAACGGCAAGCCGGTGAAGGGCGAGGCCGACGATTCCGCCGGGGACGGGGCCGTCCCCGGTGCCCCCGTTGTGGGGAGCTGAGCCGCGGCGTGGGACGACACAGCCGCAAGGGGCGGGCGCCGAAAGGCGACACGAGCGAGACATCAGCGGCGGCTCCAGCGGGCCCGCCGGTAGCGCCGGACCGCGGGGCGGTACTCGGCGGACCACGTCCGGGATACGAGGGTGCCTCGAGGCCGGGCGTGCGGCGCCTTCCCGACGGCGCGCCCGCGCACGGCTTCTCCCGCCATCCCGAGGGCCCGCCCGGGCGCGGTGTCCCGCGGTTCACCGACGGTACGCCGGCGCACGGGTTCCCGCGTCTGCCGGACGGGACGCCCGCCCACGGGTTTCCGCGTCTGCCGGACGGCGGTTCGGGGCAGGGAGTACCTCGTTACCCGGACGGCACACCCGCGCACGGTTTCCCCCGTCTCCCCGACGGCACCCCCGGCCGAGGCCTCCCGCAGAGTCGTGGCGGGCATCCCGAGCAGCGTGAAGCGGGTGGCGGCTGGGGCCGGTTGGGCGGCGAGACGCGACCACGCCCAGGCGGCGGACAGGCCGCGAACGGGGCTCCTTCGGGGGTCCCGTACGCCGCGCCAGGCGGCCCTTCCCACGGCGCGCGGCAGGGCGAGTCCGGCGGCCCCTCCTCCGGCGCGCCCGGGCAGGGGCAGGGTCGTCGCATCCCCATCCCGCGGCAGCGGCAGGAAGCCGTGCCACCGCCGCCCGGTGGGCCGCGGCAGGCATACCTGGACGCCTTCGACGAAGAGCGGCCGCCGACCGGTGAGCCCGGCGAGGGCAAGGACTCCGGAAAGAGCGGCAAGGGGCGGGCGTTCGCCGGGATCGCGGCCGCCGCCGTCACCACCGTGCTCGCGGTCATCGTCGGCGGGCAGGTCACCAGCGGCCAGGAGGACACCACCGCCCAGGCGCGGGCCGCCGACGCCGCCGACCGCGAGGTACGGGGCGCCTCACGCAGCGACGACCGGCCCACGCCGTCCAGCCCGCCGAGGGTGAGCGCGACCCCGCTCTCGTACGACGAGAAGATGGGCCAGAAGTACCCACTCGCCGCGGACCTGGAGGGCAACGGCACGTTCCAGACCGTCAGGGGCTTCGACAAGGCGCCGGGGACGGGACGGAAGTACCGCTACCGGGTCGATGTCGAGGAAGGGCTCGGCCTCGACGGGGAACTGTTCGCCCAGGCCGTCCAGAAGACCCTGAACGACGACCGGAGTTGGGCGCACAACGGCGGCCGTACCTTCGAACGGATCTCCTCCGGGAAGCCCGATTTCGTGATCACGCTCGCCAGTCCGGGCACCACCGCCGTGTGGTGTGCCAAGTCGGGGCTCGACACGACGGTGGACAACGTGTCGTGCGACTCCGCCGCCACCGAGCGCGTGATGATCAACGCCTATCGCTGGGCCCAGGGTTCGAAGACCTACGGTGACCGCATCCACGCGTACCGGCAGATGCTGATCAACCATGAGATCGGCCACCGTCTCGGCTACAGCCATGTGACCTGCGACAAGGACGGCGACCTCGCGCCCGTCATGCAGCAGCAGAGCAAGTTCCTCTCCTATGACGGGATCACCTGCAAGGCCAACCCGTGGGCCTTCCCCGGGGGTTGAGTATCTGACGTGGCGTAGTCGACTGATCCCTTAGCGCGACAAAACGCGTCCCGCTAGGGAAAGTTACGACCGTTCACCCCTTTTGGTGGCGCGACGGACAACCGTCCGTCGCGCCACCGCCTTGTCCGCATACGTTCTTCCCGCTGCGAGCCGCCGGGTGAACGGCGGCTCCCCAAACGGGAGATCGGGGGTGCACACGTGCGCATCGGACTGCTTACGGAGGGTGGCTATCCGTATGTCGGCGGTGACGCCAGGCTCTGGTGCGACCGACTCGTGCGTGGGCTGGAGCGACACGAGTTCGACGTCTACGCGCTCAGCCGTAGCGAGCAACAGGAGGACGAGGGCTGGGTCCCGCTTCCGCCGCAGGTCAGCCGCGTCCGCACGGCGCCGCTGTGGACGGCCGAGGATGACGGTGTGGTCCACGGCCGCCGGGCGCGACGGCGCTTCGCGGAGGCGTACGGCGAACTGGCGTCCGTGCTCTGCTCCGCTGGGACGCCCGAGACGCGAGAAGGCGTGGGAAGGGGAGAAGCGCTCGGAGGGGGAGAGGCCCTCTGGACGGGCCAAGCCCGTGAGAGCGGCGCCGGTCCCGAGGCGGACCGTTTCGGCAACGCGCTGTACGGGCTTGCCGAGCTGGCCCGCGACGAGGGCGGACTGGTGGGCGCCCTGCGCTCGGAAGTCGCCGTCCACACACTCGAACGCGCCTGTCGTGCGCCGGGCGCATTCGGAGCGGCGCGCGAGGCCCGCGTACCGGATCTGCTGACCGTCGCCGCCCACCTCGAACGCGCCCTGCGCCCCCTCTCGCTCGACTGGTACGAGGACGACGGGCTCGGCTCGGTCGACCTGTGCCACGCCGCGGCCGGTGGCTCGGCCGCGCTGCCCGGTCTGCTGGCCGCCCACTTCCACGAGGTGCCGCTCCTGGTCACCGAGTACGGCGTGCCGTTGCGCGCGCACTACCTCGGGGCCTCCGGTGACGCGCCGGTGCGCGCCCTGCTCGCGGCCTTCCACCGGCAACTGACCGCCGAGGTCTACCGGCGCGCCGCCTGCCTCACCCCCGGAAACACCCATGCCCGACGCTGGCAGGAACGCTGCGGCGCCGACCGGGCGAGGATCCGCACGGTGTATCCCGGCATGGAGGCGTCCCGCTTCGCCGAGGTGGGGGAGGCGCCGGAGAGCGCGGACCCCCACACGCTGGTGTGGGTCGGCCGTGTCGAGCCGGCCAAGGACCTGATCTCCCTGCTGCACGCCTTCGCCGAGATCCGCAGAGCGGAGCCGAAGGCCCGGCTCAGAATCGTCGGAGCGGCCGCGGGCGACGAGGGGGCCGCCTATCTCGGCCACTGCAGGGCCCAGGCCGCCCAGCTCTTCCCCGCAGGCACCGACGGCGGAGTGCACGCCGTCGGTGACAACCCCGTCTCCTTCGAGGAGATCGGCGACCCCGCCGTCGCCGACCTGGCGGAGGCCTACGCGTCCGGCGCCGTCGTCGTCCTGTCGAGTGTCGTCGAGGGGTTCCCCATCAGCCTCGTCGAGGCCATGTTCTGCGGACGGCCCACAGTGTCCACGGATGCCGGCGCGGTCGTCGAGGTCATCGGTGGGACGGGGCTCGTCGTCCCGCCCCGCAATCCGAAGGCGCTCGCGGAGGCGTGCGTGGCGCTGCTGCGCGCACCCGAGCGCCGTGCGCGCCTCGGCGCGGCCGCCCGCGCACGCGCCCTCGAACTCTTCACGGTCGAGCAGAACGTCGCCGCGTTCCGCGCCATCTACCTGGAGGTCGTCTCCCACGCCCCGGTACGGAAGGTCGTCCTCGACGAGAGCGGCGCGCCCCTGCCGTTCGGCGCCCCCGCCGAGGCGCACGTCCCCGGCCGCTGGACCGAGCCCCGGCTGGGGACGGGCGGTCTCGGTGTCGCGGGTGTCGCCGGCGTGGCGGGCGTCGTGGGTGTGGCCGGCGCCGCGGGGGGCTCGGGCCTCGGCGGCGTTCTGTCCGGCCGACCCGGCTGGGTCGTCGACACCCCCGTCCGGGCCACGGGAACGCCTCCGGCCGCTCCCGGTGAACCCGTGCCCGCGGGGGAGGGAACGCGATGAGCGAGCTGCGGTTGGACGGCCTGGAGAGCCGGGATCGCCTGGAGAGCGGGGACGGAGCCGAGGAACTGGTCGGGCCACGTCCGTCGGAGCTCGACGGGGTCCCCCCCGAGGCCGTGGCCGCGGGCGGGGTGGGGATCGGCGCTGATGACGGAGGCCGGACCTCCCCCGAATCCGCGCCCCCCTCCGGACGCGGGGCCGTGGACCCCGTGAAAGCCCTGATGCACCGGCACCGGGAGCTGTGCGAACGGGCCGTGGACCCGCTGGAGATCGCCGCCGGGCTGGAGGCCCATGGGGTCACCGACCGTACGGCCGCCCGCTTCCGGCACCGGGACGTCTTCTCGCTCGCCGAGGAGATGTACGCGCGCGTACCCCGCGACGCGGAGACACCCCCGGAGCGTCGGCCGATGCCCGCCGCGTCCGGGCCGGGCGGCGGCTGGGCGGTCCTCGCGCTCCTCCCGGGCGCCCTCTGCGCGGCGGCCGTGGCCGGTGTACGGCTCACCCACGGCCAACCCCGCCTCGTCGTCGCCGCGGCCGGCGCCCTCGCTGTCGCCCTCGGGCTGCGCGTCGCCCTCCGCCGCGGCCCGCTCAGGTCACCGCTCGGCACGACCGGCCGCAGGGGTACCTGGACCTGCTGGCTGCTCGCATACGCCCTGCTCGGCGACGGACTGCTCGCCGCCGGTCTCGCCGACGGCCCCGACGGCCCCGACGGTCCCTGGCCCCTGGCCACCGCACCCGTCCTGGCACTCGCCCTGAGCTGCGCTCCCGCCCTCTGGTGTGCCCACCTCCTCTCCGTGCGCGCCCGCCGCAAACTCGTCGCGAGCCGCGGCCTCGCCGACTTCGCCGACTCCGTGAAGCCCCTGCTCCTCGGCGTGTTCGCCCTCTATCTGTGCGCCCTGGTCTCCCTGCTCGCGCTGTGCGGCACGGTCCTGGACGAACCGGCCGTCTCCGCGGGGGCGGTCGCCCTCGGCGCACTGCTTCTGCTGGCCCGCCTCCTCACCGTCCACGGCTTCCCGCACGTCCCCGCCGCCGTCCTGTGCGCGGCGGCGCTGACCGAGAGCTGCGCCCTGGCCACCGTCTTCGCGAGCCGCCTGCCCGGCTGCTCCTTCCTGGCCGTCCCCGTCCGGACGGCCACCGACGCCTGGGGGCCGGGCGCCGTCCCCGCCCTGGTCTGCGGCGTCGCCGCTCTCCTCCTCCTCGCGCACGCCATCCGCACCCTCACCCGGGCCTCGGCCTACGCCCGCCCGCCGGGGGCGACCTGACCCCACCTCGGACGGTCCACGGCGCGGTCACCACAGGCCGCACCCGCAACCGAGCCCCACCGGCGCGCGGGACTGCCGTCGCGCGCACCACCTCCCGCGGGGCCGACACCGCGGGACCGCACCTCATCACCCACGGCACCACCTCATAAGGAGAACGCCAGATGATCACCTCCCGAACCGGAGAGTCCGCCCCGGGAGCCGCCCGATGAGGGTCCTGCTGATCGGAGCCAACGGATACCTCGGCCGTTTCGTCGCCGAACGCCTCCTCGCCGACCCGGCCGTCCAGCTCACCGCGCTCGGTCGCGGCGACGACGCCGACGTACGGTTCGACCTCGCCACCGGCAGCCCCGGCGCGCTCACCCGCTTCCTGGACGCGGTGCACCCGGGCGTCGTCATCAACTGCGCCGGAGCCACCCGCGGCGGCGCCCGCGAACTCACCCGGCACAACACCGTCGCCGTCGCCACCGTCTGCGAGGCCCTCCGCCGCAGCGGCTGCGGGGCCCGCCTGGTGCAGATCGGCTGCGGCGCCGAGTACGGCCCCAGCCAGCCCGGCTCCTCCACCGCAGAGGACGCCGTGCCCCGGCCCGGCGGCCCGTACGGTGTCAGCAAACTCGCCGCCACCGAACTCGTCCTCGGCTCCGGCCTGGACGCCGTCGTCCTGCGGGTCTTCTCACCTGCCGGGCCGGGCACCCCCGCCGGCTCGCCGCTCGGCCGCCTCGCCGAAGCCATGCGGCGCGCCATGCAGTCCGGCGACGGCGAACTCAAACTCGGCGGCCTCGGCGTCCAACGCGACTTCGTCGACGTCCGGGACGTCGCCCGCGCCGTCCACGCCGCCTCGCTCTCCGCAGCCCAGGGCGTGATCAACATCGGGTCCGGCCGGGCCGTGCGCCTCCGCGACGCGGCCGCCGTCCTCGCCCGTGTCGCCGGCTACGGCGGTGCCCTCCACGAACTCGACACCCCGCCCGGCCCCCTCAGGCCCACCATCGGCCACCCCCGGCCCGAACCGGACCACACTCCTCCGGTCGCCTATCTCTACCCGGACGGCTGCGGCAGCTGGCAGCAGGCCGATGTCCGCACCGCACGCGACCGGCTCGGCTGGCGGCCCCGCATCAATCTGGAGGAGTCCCTGGCCGACATCTGGATGGAGGCCGCATGCCGTATCTGACCTCCACCCCGTCCGGCACCGCCAGCACCGGCCTGAGCGCCGGCCTCGGCATCCCCGGCTATGCCCACCCCCTGGTAGCCCCGCTGGAATGGGGCGAACTCACCCGCCCCAAGATCCCTCTGCACTGGGTCGTCCTGAACATCTCCGACGGCCCCGGTACCCGCCCCGACCCGATCTGCCTGGAAGCCGCGGGACGGCTCCGCAACGCCGGCGTCCGGGTCCTCGGCCACCTCGACGTGATCCACGGCGCGCGTCCCTTCGGTGAGATCGTCGCCGACGCCCACCGCCACCTCGACTGGTACCAGGTCGACGGCTACCTCCTCGACCGCTGCCCCACCGAGCGCGGCGCACTCCCCGGAATCACCCGCACCGTCCTCACCCTCCGGGCGCTCCTCGGCGACGGCCACATAGTCCTCGGCCACGGCACCCATCCACATCCCGGATATGCCGAGAGCGCCGACCAACTCGTGACCTTCTCCGGGCCCTGGAGCGACTACCGCTGGTCCCAGGTCGCCGAATGGACCGCCGACCACCCTCCCGAGCGCTTCTGCCACTTCGTCCACGGTGTGCCCCGCGTCCACCTCGACGAGGCGCTGCGCGTCGCCCGCTGGCAGGGCGCCGCCACGATCTACTTCACCGACCGCACGGACAGGGGCGGCCGAGTCGACCCCTGGGCGGCCCTGCCCGGCTACTGGGACGACATTGTCTCGCTGGTTGGAACGGGTGTCTCGGAATGAAAAAGGGCGTGGCAGTGTTACCGAGAGAACAACTGTAGTGATTGACCGATCAACGGAGTCCCCGTGTCGCTGCCACCCCTGGTCGAGCCCGCTTCCGAGCTCACCGTAGATGAGGTCCGCAGGTACTCCCGCCACCTGATCATCCCCGACGTCGGGATGGACGGGCAGAAGCGGCTGAAGAACGCCAAGGTGCTCTGTGTGGGCGCCGGCGGCCTGGGCTCGCCGGCGCTGATGTACCTGGCCGCGGCGGGCGTCGGGACGCTCGGCATCGTGGAGTTCGACGAGGTCGACGAGTCGAACCTGCAGCGTCAGATCATCCACAGCCAGGCCGACATCGGCCGCTCCAAGGCGGAGTCCGCCCGCGACTCCGTCCTCGGCATCAACCCGTACGTGAACGTGATCCTTCACGAGGAGCGGCTCGAGGCCGACAACGTGATGGACATCTTCAGCCAGTACGACCTGATCGTCGACGGCACGGACAACTTCGCGACCCGCTACCTGGTCAACGACGCCTGCGTGCTGCTGAACAAGCCGTACGTGTGGGGTTCCATCTACCGCTTCGACGGCCAGGCGTCCGTCTTCTGGTCCGAGCACGGCCCCTGCTACCGCTGCCTGTACCCGGAGCCCCCGCCGCCGGGCATGGTCCCCTCCTGCGCCGAGGGCGGCGTCCTCGGTGTGCTGTGCGCGTCCATCGGCTCCATCCAGGTCACCGAGGCCATCAAGGTCCTCACCGGCACCGGTGAGCCCCTCGTCGGCCGGCTGATGATCTACGACGCCCTCGAGATGCAGTACCGCCAGGTCAAGGTCCGCAAGGACCCGAACTGCGCGGTCTGCGGCGAGAACCCCACCGTCACCGAGCTCATCGACTACGAGGCCTTCTGCGGCGTCGTCTCCGAGGAGGCCCAGGAGGCGGCCGCGGGCTCGACGATCACTCCCAAGCAGCTCAAGGAGTGGATCGACGACGGCGAGAACATCGACATCATCGACGTCCGCGAGATCAACGAGTACGAGATCGTCTCGATCCCCGGTGCCCGGCTGATCCCGAAGAACGAGTTCCTCATGGGCTCCGCCCTGGAGAGCCTCCCGCAGGACAAGAAGATCGTCCTGCACTGCAAGACGGGTGTCCGCAGTGCGGAAGTCCTCGCGGTCCTCAAGTCGGCCGGCTTCTCCGACGCCGTCCACGTGGGCGGCGGCGTGATCGGCTGGGTCAACCAGATCGAGCCCGACAAGCCGGTCTACTAGTCCTGCCCCCGCCGTCCGCGGGCGGACGCTTTCCCCGGAGGGGCTCGGCACCGTGCGTGCCGAGCCCCTTTTCGCGGTGGCCACGACTACGTGCAGACCTTTCCGTCCTTCGGCACTCTCCCGGCCAGCAGATACGCGTTCACCGTCGAGTCGACACAGCTGCTGCCGCTGCCGTACGCCCCATGACCCTCGCCCTTCCAGGTGAGCATCACTCCGACGTCCGCGCCCAGCTGCCGCGCCATCTTCTCGGCGCCCTCGTACGGCGTCGCCGGGTCCCCGGTGTTGCCCACCACGAGAACAGGGTCGGCCCCCGGCGCGCTCACCTCCGGTGAGTCCGTCAGGCCGGGCACCGGCCAGTCGTGGCACCAGCCCGCGGTGTCCCAGCCCAGGAACTCGCCGAACACGGGCGAGAGCTTCCGGAACTCGGGCAGCAGCGTCTTCGTCTCCGGCGGTGTCGGCCGCTGCTTCTGGTCCAGGCACGATATGACCCGTTGCGAGTGGGTCGTCGTGCCGTAGCGGCCCGAGGAGTCCCGCTCGTTGTACCCGTCGGCGAGTGCCAGCAGCTCCGTGCCGTCGCCGTCCTCCGCCGCGTCGAGAGCGCTCGTCAGGCCGGGCCAGCTCTGCCGGCTGTAGAGCGGCAGGACGATACCGGTGATCGCCAGGGTCTGGGTGAGCTCCCGTCCGGACGTCGTCGGCAGGGGATCGGCGTCGATCCGCTCCAGCAGGTCCGCGACTTTCCGGGTTCCCTTCTTCGGGTCCTGGCCCGTCGACGCGAGGTAGTTGTCGAGGGCGCGCTGGAAGCCCAGGGTCTGGTTCTTCGCGTGGCCCACCGTGTCGGCGGTCGGGTCGACGACCGCGTCCAGCACGAGTCGCCCGACGTTCCCGGGGAAGAGATGGGCGTAGACGCCGCCCAGCTCCGTGCCGTACGAGATGCCGAAGTAGTGCATCTTCTGGTCGCCGACCGCTCGGCGGATGAGGTCCATGTCGCGGGCGGTGTCGGCGGTCGACACATGGGACAGGAGCTTGCCCGCCGCCCGTTCGCAGCCGGCGCCGAAGGAGGCCGCGTCGTCGAAGAAGGCCGTCTCCTCGGCGGCGTCGTCCGGAGTGGCGTCCACCGCCTCGGCCGCCTGGATCTCCTTGTCGCTGCGGCAGCGCACCCCCTCACTCCCGCCGACACCCCGCGGGTCCCAGCTCACCAGGTCGTACCGCTTGTGCAGCTCGCTCGTGAGACCGGCGTACGAGGGCATCGTGGAAACGCCCGAGCCGCCCGGTCCGCCGAAGTTGAACAAGAGCGAGCCGAGCCGTTCGCGCCGGTCGCCGGTCGCCTCGCTGCGGATCAGCGCCAGCCCGATCTTCTCGCCGTCCGGCCTCGACCAGTCCAGCGGGACCTTGAGCGTCGCGCACCGCCAGTCGCCGCCCGGCGCCGGACCCTCCGACGTCGCCTCGCAGCGCCCCCAGTCGAGCTTCTGCGCGGGGACCGGGGAAGGTGAGGGGACCGCGGACGCGGACGTGGCGCTCTCGCCCTTCCCGCTGTCGGTGGCTCCGCTGCAACCGGCGACCAGCACCGCAGCCGCGGCCAGAGCCGCTCCTCGTAGCCATCGAGTCATGAGCAAATCCCCCCTTACGGCACCACCCGCCGGATGTCGTGCATGGCGGTCATGCCATGGTATGCGGACTGCCGCGCTTGCATCGGGGCCTGTGGATAACGTTCTGACCTGCGGTTTCAGGTGCAGACCGTGCCGGACTTCGGGACCTTGCCCGTGAGGAGGTAGCCGTCCACGGCCGCCTTCACACAGCCGTTCCCACTGCCGTACGCCCCGTGCCCCTGCCCCTTGTACGTCAGCTCGACACCCACTCCCGCCCCGAGCGCCCCCACCATCTTCCGCGCGCCCTCGTACGGCGTGGCGGGATCGCCCGTGTTGCCGATCACCAGGATCGGCGGCGACCCGGCCGCGCTGACCTCGGGATGGTCGGCCGCACCGGCGACGGCCCAGTCGATGCAGGTGAGCATGGACCAGGCGAGCCAGTCGCCGAAAATGGGGGAGGCGGCCCGGAACTCGCCCTGCTTCGCCTCCACGTCCTTCGTCGTGTACCGCTGTCTGTCGTCGGCGCAGCTGATGGCGACGTTCGCCGCAGCCAGGTTGCTGTACTCGCCGTTCTCGTTGCGCCCGTTCATCGAGTCGGCCAGCAGCATCAGCAGTCGGCCGTCCCCGTCGTATGCCTGTTGGAGTCCTTCGGTGAGGAGGGGCCAGAGGTCCTGGGAGTACAGGGCCTGTGCGATCCCGGTGGTGGCGCCGGACTCCGTCAGGTCGCGGGGGAAGACACCGGGGATCGGCTTGCGGTCGAGGTCGTCGAGGAGCGTCGTGATGCGGTTCTTGACGTCCTGCGCGGTGTCGCCGACCGGGCACTCCTCCGCTTTCGACACACAGTCCTCGGCGAAGTTGTCGAGCGCGAGCTGGAAGCCCTTGGCCTGTCCGAGGCTGCTCTGTTCCGGTGTCTGTGTCGGGTCGACGACGGCGTCGAACACCGCCCGGCCCACGTTCTTGGGGAACAGGTGGGCGTAGACGCCGCCGAGCTCGGTGCCGTAGGAGATGCCGAAGTAGTGCAGCTTGTCGTCGCCGAGGACCTCGCGCATCAGGTCCAGGTCGCGTGCGGCGTCCGGGGTGCCGACGTGCGGGAGGGTCTTGCCGGAGTTGTCCTCGCAGGCCGCGTTGAACGCCTTCGTGCTGTCCCGGAGTTCCTTCCGCTCGGACGCGTCGTCCGGTGTCTGGTCCTGCTGGAAGTACTCGTCCAGTTCCTCGTCGTCCTCGCACTCGACGCCCGCGCTGCGACCGACTCCCCGCGGATCGAAGCTGACCAGGTCGTAGCGGGTGCGCAGCGTGGTGAAGTCGTCGGCGAAGGCGGGCAGCCCCTTGACGCCCGAGCCCCCGGGGCCGCCGAAGTTGAAGACGAGCGAGCCGATCCGCCGGTCCCGGGCGCCGCTCGACCGCGCCCGGATCAGCGCGATGTCGATCGTGTCGCCCTTGGGGTCGCCCCAGTCGAGAGGAGCCTTCATGGTCGCGCACTGCCAGGCGGTGCCGTTCGGCAGGGGCGAGGGGGCGGGGCCGCCGCCCTCGGACGCGGAGGGCGGCGGGCAGTCCTTCCAGTCCAGTTTCTGCGTCGTCAGATCCTCGTCCCTGCCCTTGGCCTCGTCGCCGCAGCCCGCCGCCGACCAGGACAGCACGACGGCCATGGCGGTCAGGATGACGGCGCGCAGCCGGAGCGAGGCGGGCATGCCCTCATCCTGAAGCGGCCCCGAGCGGTGCGCTCGGGGCGCGGGCCGAGCGGGTGAGAGGCCCGATCCGCCTCCACGCGCGCGTGGAGGCGGCGCTCCGCCCCTTTAGAGGGCACCCTTGCGTGTCAGCTGGTTGAAGGCCAGCCACCCCGGCAGCACGGGCAGCCACAGTGTCAGCAGGCGGAACAGCAGGACCGCGGGTGCCGCGACCTCCTTGGGCAGACCGACGGCGATGAGACCGACCGTCAGTGTGGCCTCGACCGCGCCCACACCGCCGGGCGTCGGCGCCGCCGAGCCCAGCGCGTTGCCCGCGAGGAAGACGACCGCGACGCTGGCGATGCTGATCGAGGCGTTCTCGTCACCGAAGGCGCGGATCGAGGCGTCCAGGCACATCACGAAGCAGCCGGTGAGCAGCAGCATGCCGCCGATGCCGGTGACCAGCTTCTGCGGCCGCTGCAGCACGTCGAGCATGCGCGGCACGACGCCGGCGAAGAGAGACCGCACGCGCGTGACGACGAACTTCCGCAGGAACGGGATCGACGTCACCACCAGGACGAGCACCGCGACCGTCAACAGGCCCGCGATGACCGTGCGGGAAGGCGACAGCGACGGCGTCTTCTCGGTTCCGGTGAGATAGCCGAAGGCGAGCAGCATCAGGATGTGGCAGCCCAGCCCGAACAGCTGCGAGGCGCCCACACTCGCCACCGCGAGACCCGGCCGTACCCCCGCCCGCTGAAGGAAGCGCGTGTTGAGCGCCACACCGCCCACCGCCGCCGGGGCGACGATCTTCACGAAAGACCCGGCGACCTGCGCGGCCACCGTGCGGGGGAACGGCACGCGCTCCGGTACGAAGCCCAGCAGGGCCATCGCGGCAGCGACGTAGCTCAGCGCGGAGAAGAACACCGCCGCGGCGACCCAGCCCCACTCCGCGTTCTTGATGAGCGGCCCGAACTCGATGTGGGTCAGCTGCGTCAACAGGAAGTACGCGCCGATGGCTCCGGCGATGAAACTGATGAGGGTGCGCGGCCGGACCCGTTCCAGGCGGGCCGGTTCGACGGGCGCCTGCGGCCTGATGAGCAGCACCTGGTGGCGGATCTGGGTGAGCAGGTCCTCCTCGCGGGCCTCCTCCAGGGCCTCGTCGATGGCCCGCTTCTCCGCCCGCTGCTCGGCTCGTACGGCCTTCTTGGCGGTCTTGCCCGCTTCGGCCTCCTTGTGCTCGTCCGCGCGGGCCTGCTTGGCCAGCTGGGAGGCCTCCAGGACCGCCTCGCGCTCGCGCTCCGCCCGCTCCCGGGCCAGTCTGCGCAGCGTCGCGCGCGTGGAGCGTGACAACGCGATGGGCTGAAGCATCGGCAGGCAGTCGGCCACCGCGTCGGGGCCGAGGACGCTCACCGCCGACGCCACCGCCCGCTCGGCGCCCACCCGGAGCCCGAGCGTGGTCAGCAGCTGGGAGACGTCCATGCGGAGCACCAGGTCGCCGGCCGCGATCTCACCGACGCGCAGATCGGTCAGGATCACCGTGCCGGAACGATCCACCAGAATCGCGTCGCCCACCAGCCTGCGGTGCGCGATACGGCGTGACTGCAGGGCCTTCACCTGGGCCCAGGTGTCGTGCAGCAGTTCGTCGGTGACCTCGTCGTCCGAGAGCGAGTCCAGGGTGCGTCCGCCGGTGTGCTCGTAGACGAGCATCACCGCGTCCGGTCCGAGCTCCGAGGTCGCGATCAGCTTGGGGGCGTTGGCGCCGGCCGCGATGGCCGCGTACGCGAGGAGTGCCTCCTGCTCCAGGGCCTGGCGCAGGGACTGCAGGCTGCGGCGCGTCGTGATGCCGCGCAGGGTCAGCCGCCGCCAGACGCGGTAGAAGAAGCCCTGGGCCTGCTGCTCCCGGTCGACGACGGTGACGTCGAGGGGTGGGCCGTCCTCCAGCGTCACGAAGTACCGGCGGCCCCGGTCGCCGCCTTCCGTGGTGTCCGACGCCTCCTCGCGGGCGGCGCTGACCGGCTTGAAGCCGACCCGCCTGAGGCCCGCCATCAGGGTCCGGCCGGTGGGGCGTACGTTCGGTGAGCCGACGGCGTAGAGCGTCCCGTAGGCGACCGTCCAGCCGATCAGCACCGTCAGGATGATCGAGAACGGCGTCGTGTAGCCGGCGACCAACATGGAGAACGTGTCCAGCAGCAGCACGATCCACAGCACCGCGCGCCAGCGGGGTCTGCGGGACATGCCCACGGCCGTCATATAGGCGATGACCGGCGCGAGATAGCCGTGGACGGGGTCCGTGAGGGCGTGGATGTCGCCGGGGGAGGGCTGGGTCAGCGCCTCCTGGATCGAGTCCGGGGCGGTACGGGCGACCCACAGGTCCGTCGCCAGTGTCACCCCGTGCGCCAGGACCGCCGCGAGCACACCGTCCGCGATGCGCAGCCCGTCCCGCTTGATCAGGCGCTCGATCGCGAAGGCGACCGGGACCAGCAGGATCGCGATGCTCGACCCCAGGCCCGCGAGCTTGATCATCAGGTCGGGTGCCTGGCCCGTGCCCTTGTTGATGTCCTGTTCGAGGCCGGCCGTGGTGCCGTGCGCGAACGCGGCGATCGCCAGCAGGACGATGATCCCGAGGATGCCGACCGACAGCCGCATGAGGTCCGAGGGACGGTGCACGCGCGCGGGGAGCAGTGGTTCGTCGCCCTCGACCGCTTCGGTGTGCCCCTCGTCCGGGAGGTCGGCATCCGGCTCGACCTGCGACGACGTGCCGTCGTTCCGGTCGTCGTGCGTCCTGGGGGAGAGCGATGTCTCCGCGGGCGCCGTGTTCGCCGGGTCCTTCGGGTCGGCCGTCTCGGCTCCCCTGTCGTCCCCGTCGGCGGCGTCCGGGCGCGACGAGGCGTCAGAGGTGCCCGCCCCGTCATCGGGGTGCACGCTCTGCTGCTTCATCGTCTCTTCTTGGTCTCGTATCACCAGTCACCGCCCGCACGATGGTGGCATGCCGGGTGGGCACACAGGGGCATCAGGGTGCAATGCGGGGGCGCACAGTCTGCCCGAAGACCGTCCTCGGAGCGAGGGACGCACGCGTCGGCCACCGCCTCCCATTGTCGGTGGGGTGGGGCAGGATGGGCCGGATGAGCGAGGAGAGCCTTCCGGTGGACGCCCTGCCGGAGTACGCGGAGCGGGTCCTCGAGGTCGCCGAGCTGATCCCGCCCGGGCGGGTCATGACGTACGGGGACGTCGCCGAGTGGCTGGGGGAGGGCGGCCCGCGCCAGGTGGGCCGCGTGATGGCCCTCTACGGGGGTGCCGTGCCGTGGTGGCGGGTGGTCCGCGCGGACGGCCATCTGCTCCCCGGTCACGAGCTGAGAGCGCTGGGCCACTACCGGACGGAGGGCACGCCCCTGCGGGAGGCGAGCCGCGCCGCCGAGGGGCATGTGCCGCGCCTCGACATGAAACGGGCACGCTGGGACGGCGGCGCACGCGCGGGGGAGGACGGCGGACGTGCCGGCTGGGACGGCGGCGGACGCGCGGACGATCACACCTGACGGCACTCCGCGTCCGGCGGCCGCCGAGGCGCCCCCGTACGGGGGACGCGGGGCACGTCGGTGGCATGCCGTACGTTCGTGGGGCGAGGGACGCACGGGCCGCGTGAGTCGGGAGGGAACAAGAGGAAGCTGAGCTTCCGCACCACCCGTCGGCGTAGCGTCGGCTGCACGTGTCCCCCTCACCCCGCGGCCACCGCTCTCCACGAGCAGGGGCAGGGCAACCAGCACACCCACCAGGACCGGCGAACCACGTGAGCTCCTCTTCCTCCACCAGGCGCCTGTCGCACACCCAGGTGCGACAGGGGAGCCGCGGCGCTTACCGACTGGTGCGTACCCCACCGGTCCGATCGAGTCCCCCTCGTCTGGACGCCGAGCAGGCCGCCGTGGTTGACCACGAGACGGGCCCCATGCTCGTTCTCGCAGGTCCGGGCACCGGAAAGACGACCACCCTCGTCGAGTCCGTGGCGGCTCGCATCGCCCGTGGAACCGACCCCGAGCGCGTCCTCGTCCTGACCTTCAGCCGCAAGGCGGCCGTCGAGCTGCGCGATCGCATGGCCTTGCGCATGGGAGCCGCGCGCGCCCCCCGGGCCACCACGTTCCACTCCTTCTGCTACGCCCTGGTCCGCGCCCACCAGGACAGCGACCTGTTCGTCGAACCGCTGCGCCTGCTGTCCGGTCCCGAGCAGGACGTCGCCGTCCGTGAGCTGCTCGGGGGCCAGCCCGACCTCGAACGCCTCGGCCTCGCGCACGTGCGCTGGCCGGACGAGCTGCGCGCCTGCCTCACCACGCGCGGGTTCGCCGACGAGGTCCGCGCGGTCCTCGCCCGCAGCCGTGAGCTGGGCCTCGCCCCCGCCGACCTGAGGGCCTTCGCCGACCGCATCGGCCGCCCCGACTGGCGCGCGGCCTCCACCTTCCTCGCCGAGTACCTCGACGTCCTCGACCTGCAAGGGGTCCTCGACTACGCGGAACTCGTCCACCGCGCGGTGCTCCTCGCCGGCCGACCCGGTGTCGCCGAGCAGCTGGCCGGGCGGTACGACGCGGTCTACGTCGACGAGTACCAGGACACCGATCCGGCGCAGGTACGGCTGCTGAGGGCCCTCGCGGGCGCCGGCCGCACCCTGGTGGCCCTCGGCGACCCCGACCAGTCGATCTACACGTTCCGGGGCGCCGATGTGAACGGCATCCTGGACTTTCCGGCCGCCTTCCCCCGCGCGGACGGCCGCCCCGCGCCGGTCGCCGTGCTGAGGACCTCCCGCCGCTCGGGGGCCGACCTGCTCGCGGCCACCCGACTGCTCACGCAGCGCATGCCGCTCACCCGCCTCCCGGCGGAGAAGGTACGGGCCCACCGCGAACTCCGACCGGAACGGGACGGCGGCCGCGTCGAGGTCTACACGTACCCCACGCCCGGCACCGAACTGGACAACATCGCGGACGTCCTGCGCCGAGCCCATCTGGAGGACGGTGTCCCCTGGGGCGAGATGGCCGTCCTGGTACGCGCGGGTGCCCGCACGATCCCGTCGATGCGACGTGCCCTCACGGCAGCGGGCGTACCCCTGGAGATCGACGGCGACGACCTGCCGCTCCGCCACGAGCCGGCCGTGCAGCCCCTCCTGACGGCCCTACGAGCGGTCGCCCGGGCGGAGCTGGGGGGCACCGGCTCGACGGCCGCACAGGGGCCGGTGGAGCCCGAGGAGGACGCCAGGGCCGAGGAGGACGCGAGGGCAGAGGAGGACGCGAGGGCGGAGGACCCCGGAACAGGCGCGCCGGAGGCGGACGACGAGCCCGATGCCGGTCCCGCTGCGGAGGCGGACGACGAGCCCGATGCCGGTCCCGCTGCGGAGGCGGACCGCGACCCCGACGGCGGTCCGGCGGCGGAGCCCGGCGAGTCGTCCGGCGACCCCGAGCCGGACTCGTGCTGGCTGGACACCGAGACCGCGCTCACCCTCCTCGCCTCCCCCCTCGCCGGTATGGACGCCGCCGACCTGCGGCGGCTGGGCCGTGCCCTGCGCGAGGAGGAGCGGGCCGGCGGCAACCCCGTGCCCCCGCCCTCGGACGAACTGCTGGCCCGCGCCCTGGCCGAACCGGAGCGGCTGGTCGCCCACGGCCCCGTGTACGCGCGGGGTGCGCAACGCCTCGGCGCGCTGCTGCGCAAGGCGCGGGAGCGCCTCGCCGGCGGCGGCACGGCCGAGGAGGCCCTGTGGGACCTGTGGGACGGCACACCGTGGCCCAGGCGCCTGGAGCGGGCCGCCCGGCGCGGCGGCGCGGCCGGACGCAACGCGGACCGGGACCTCGACGCCGTGTGCGCGCTGTTCGCCACCGCGGCCCGCGCGGAGGAGCGCACCGGAGGTCTCGGCGCGCTCAACTTCCTCGCGGAGATCGAGGCGGAGGACATCGCCGCCGACACACTCACCGGCAGGGCGGTGCGCCCCGACGCCGTGCGCCTGATGACCGCGCACCGCTCCAAGGGCCTCCAGTGGCGCCTGGTCGTCGTCGCGGGCGTCCAGGAGGGACTCTGGCCGGACCTGCGCCGCCGAGGCTCTCTCCTGGAGGCCGACCGCATCGGCCGCGACGGCCTCGCCGAACCGCTCACCCCCGGAGCGCTGCTCGCCGAGGAGCGGCGTCTGTTCTACGTGGCCACCACGCGCGCGCGTGAACGCCTCGTCGTCACCGCGGTGAAGGCCCCCGCCGACGACGGCGACCAGCCGTCCCGCTTCCTCGCCGAACTCGGCGTGGAACCCAAGGACGTCACCGGCCGCCCCCGCCGCCCGCTCTCCGTGGCCGCCCTCGTGGCCGAGCTGCGCGCCACGACGGTCGACCCGCGGGTGTCGGACGCGCTGCGTGAGGCGGCCGCCCGGCGACTGGCCAGGCTCGCCGCCCTGAGCGACGAGGACGGCCGTCCCCTGGTGCCGTCGGCGCATCCGTACCGCTGGTGGGGCATGTTCGAACCCACCGAGAGCAAGGTCCCGCTCAGGAACCGCGACCAGCCCGTCGTGCTGTCCGGCAGCGCCCTCGACCAGCTCGCCAACACCTGCGCCCTGCAGTGGTTCCTGGGGCGCGAGGTGAAGGCCGACGCGCCCGCGACCGCCGCCCAGGGCTTCGGCAACGTCGTGCACGTCCTCGCGGACGAGGTCGCCTCCGGACGCACCCCCGCCGACCTCGACGTCCTCATGGAGCGCCTCGACTCCGTGTGGAACGCGCTCGCCTTCGACGCGCCCTGGAAGTCCGACCAGGAGAAGCAGCACGCGCGCGTGGCGCTCGAACGTTTCCTGACCTGGCACGTCGACTCGAACGGGCGGCGCGCCGGACGCACGCCGGTGGCCAGCGAGCAGGACTTCGACGTGACCCTGGAAGCGGGTGACTACGAGGTGCGCATCCGCGGGTCCATGGACCGCGTCGAGACCGACGCCGAAGGCCGCGCCTACGTGGTCGACTTCAAGACCGGCAAACAGGCGCCGACCGCCGCCGAGGTCGAACGGCACCCGCAGCTCGCCGTGTACCAGCTCGCGGTCCGCGAGGGGGCCGTCGACGAGCCCTTCGGCGGCGCACGGCCCGAACCGGGCGGCGCCGAACTCGTCCAGCTGCGGCAGGGCGCCGCCAAGAAGAACGGCGGCGAGACGCTTCCCAAGGTGCAGGCCCAGGGGCCCCTGGAGGGCGACTGGGTCGGCGGTCTCCTCGCCAACGCCGCCGGCAAGGTCCTCGACGAGCGCTTCTCCCCGACCGCCGGACAACACTGTGCACACTGCGCTTTCCGGGCGTCCTGCAGCGCCCGCCCGGAGGGCCGCCACGTGGTCGAGTGACCGACGTGATCCACAGCACCACCCCCGCTGACCAGTGCTTGTCCGCACCCGGACGGTGATCCGGCGTCCGCTGTCAGTGGCCGCCGCTAGCCTTCCTGGGGTGTCCGCCCGTATCACTGACCCCGAGCAGCTCAAGGAGCTCCTGGGCATCCCGTTCACCCCGGAGCAGACGGCCTGCATCATCGCGCCGCCCGCCCCGCAGGTGATCGTGGCCGGAGCCGGCTCGGGCAAGACCACGGTGATGGCCGCGCGCGTGGTGTGGCTGGTCGGCACCGGACAGGTCGCCCCCGAACAGGTGCTCGGTCTGACCTTCACCAACAAGGCGGCCGGCGAACTCGCCGAGCGGGTGCGCAAGGCCCTGGTGAAGGCGGGCATCACCGACCCCGACGTGATCGACCCCGACAACCCCCCGGGCGAGCCCGTCATCTCCACGTACCACGCCTTCGCGGGCCGGCTCCTCACCGATCACGGGCTGCGCATCGGACTGGAGCCCACCTCCCGCCTCCTCGCCGACGCCACCCGCTACCAGCTCGCCGCGCGCGTGCTCCGCGAGTCCCCGGGCCCCTACCCGGCGCTCACCCGCTCCTTCCCCGACCTCGTCAGCGACCTCCTCGCGCTCGACTCCGAACTCGCCGAGCACCTCGTACGCCCCGAGGACCTCCGCGCGTACGACGCCGAGCTGCTGCGCGACCTGGAGAGCGCCAAGCTCTCCAACGCGGACCTCCGCAAGGTCCCCGAGGCGGCCGCCGCCCGCCGGGAACTCGCGGAGCTGGTCGGCCGCTACCGAGCCGCCAAGCGCCAACGGGACCTCCTCGACTTCGGCGACCAGATCGCCCTGTCGGCCGGTCTCGGCCGGCTGCCCGAGGTCGGCCGCCTGCTGCGGGACGAGTTCCGGGTGGTCCTCCTCGACGAGTACCAGGACACCTCCGTCGCGCAACGCGTCCTGCTCGCGGGCCTGTTCGGCGGCGGCACCGGTCACCCGGTGACCGCCGTGGGCGACCCCTGCCAGGCCATCTACGGCTGGCGGGGTGCCTCCGTCGCCAACCTCGACGACTTCCCCGAGCACTTCGCCCACTCCGACGGCCGCCCCGCGACCCGCCAGGCGCTCAGCGAGAACCGTCGCAGCGGCGGACGCCTCCTCGACCTCGCCAACGGCCTCGCCGAGCCCCTGCGCGCCATGCACGCGGGCGTGGAGGCCCTCAGGCCCGCCCCGGGAGCCGAGCGCGACGGCCTGGTCCGCTGTGCGCTGCTGCCGACCCACGCCGAGGAACTCGACTGGATCGCCGACTCGATCGCCCACCTCGTACGCACCGGCAAGGAACCGGGCGAGATCGCGGTCCTGTGCCGTACGGCCACCGACTTCGCCGACATCCAGGGCGCGCTCGTCGCCCGTGACATCCCGGTCGAGGTCGTCGGTCTCTCCGGGCTGCTCCACCTCCCCGAGGTGGCCGACCTCGTCGCCGTCTGCGAGGTCCTCCAGGACCCCGGCGCCAACGCCTCCCTGGTCCGCCTGCTCACCGGCCCGCGCTGGCGCATCGGCCCCCGCGACCTCGCCCTCCTGGGACGCCGGGCCAGGCTTCTCGTGTCGCACGCGCGCGTGGGCGCCGACGACGATCCGGACCGCCGGCTCGCCGCGGCCGTCGAGGGCGTCGACCCGGCCGAGGTGATCTCGCTGGCCGACGCGCTCGACACGTTTCTCGAACTGCCCCTCGAAGCCGAGAGCGAGGACGACGGGCTGCCCTTCTCGCCGGACGCGCGCGTGCGGTTCGCCCGCCTCGCCGCCGAACTGCGCGATCTGCGCCGCTCGCTCGCCGACCCGCTCATGGACGTCCTCCACCGGGTGCTCGCCGTCACGGGCCTCGAAGTCGAGCTCTCCGCCTCGCCGCACGCCCTCGCCGCCCGTCGCCGCGAGACCCTCTCCAACTTCCTCGACATCGCCGCCTCCTTCGCCGCCAACAGCGAGGGCGAGGCCACCCTGCTGGCCTTCCTCGGCTTCCTGCGTACGGCCGCCCAGTACGAGAAGGGCCTCGACAACGCCCTCCCGGGCGGCGAGAACACCGTCAAGGTGCTCACCGCCCACAAGTCCAAGGGGCTGGAGTGGGACGTCGTCGCCGTTCCCGGCCTCGTCACCGGGACCTTCCCCAGCACCCAGGGCCGCGAGAAGTGGACCGCGCAGGGCAGGGTCCTGCCGCACGAGCTGCGCGGCGACGCCGACACCCTCCCCGACGTGGAGGCCTGGGACTCACGCGGCCTGAAGGCCTTCCACGAGGCCATGAAGGACCACCAGCACACCGAGGAACTCCGCCTCGGCTATGTGACGTTCACCCGGCCCCGCTCCCTGCTCCTCGGCTCCGGCCACTGGTGGGGCCCCTCCCAGAAGCGCCCGCGCGGCCCGTCGGACTTCCTGACGGCCCTTCACGACCACTGCGCCGCCGGGTTCGGCGAGATCGAGGTCTGGGCCGACGCACCCGAGGAGGGCGCGGAGAACCCCGCCCTGCGTGAGGCGTCCGCCGACCACGCCTGGCCGCTCCCGCTGGACGGCACGGCCCTGGCCCGCCGCCGCGCGGCCGCCGAGACCGTCCTGACGCACCTGGAGCGTGCCTCGGCACCCGAGGACTCCCACCCGGACGGTGCGGACGACCCGTACGCCTACGAGGACCCGGACTGGCCGCCTCCACCGGACGACGAGCACCTGGACGACGACCACCCGAACCACCTCCCCGAGGACCGTCCGGGGGACGGGTTTCCCGAGGCGGACGCCGACGACTGGGACTCCTGGACCACCAACCGCCCCGCCGGGACCCCGTCCTCACCTCCTGGCCACGGCACGCGCATGCCCTCGGTGCCGCACGCCCGCAGACATCCCGCCGAGGACCACCTGACGCCCGAGGAGGCCCGCACCATCGCCTCCTGGGACCGCGATCTCGACGCCCTCACCGGAGAGCTCCTGCGCGCCCGCGCGAAGGTCACCGATGTGCCCCTCCCGGCCTCGCTGACCGCGTCGCAGCTGGTGCGCCTGGCCGCCGATCCCGACGGCTTCGCCCAGGGACTCGCGCGCCCCATGCCACGCCCCCCGCAGCCCGCCGCGCGCCGCGGCACCCGCTTCCACGCCTGGGTGGAGGCCCGCTTCGAAGAACTGCGGCTGCCCATGCTGGAGCCGGAGGACCTGCCCGGCAGCGAGGCCGAGATCGCCGACGAACGGGATCTGGAAGCACTGAAGGAAGCCTTCGAACGCACCCCCTACGCCCACCGCACGCCGTACCGCGTGGAGGCGCCCTTCCAGCTGGGGATCGCCGGACGCGTCGTGCGCGGCCGCATCGACGCCGTGTACCGGAACACCGACGGCGACGGGACGACGTCGTACGAGATCGTCGACTGGAAGACCAGCCGCGCCCGCACCGCCGACCCCCTCCAGCTCGCGCTGTACCGCCTCGCCTGGGCCGAGCAGCGGGGCGTGCCCCTGGAGTCCGTGGGGGCCGCGTTCCTGTACGTACGTACGGGTGACGTCGTACGACCGGAGAACCTGCCCGACCGGGCGGCGCTGGAACGGCTGCTCCTGGAGGAGCCGGGCACCGAGGCCCCCGCGTGGCCGGAGGAGGCCCCGGGGCCGTTCGGGGACGAACCGCCGGACGAGTACGCCGGTGCGGGCCGATAGTCTCGTGAGCATGAGCGAGACCCCGGACAGCGCCGTCCGTACGTACATCGAGAACCACCGTGCCGCCTTCCTCGACGACCTCGTGGAATGGCTGCGCATCCCGTCGGTGTCGGCGCAGCCCGAGCACGCGACGGACGTACGCCGCAGCGCCGACTGGCTGGCCGCCAAGCTCCGGGAGACCGGCTTCCCCGTCGCCGAGGTCTGGGAGACACCGGGCGCCCCCGCCGTCTTCGCCGAATGGCCCTCCGAGGACCCGGGCGCCCCCACCGTGCTGATCTACGGCCACCACGACGTGCAGCCCGCCGCCCGCGAGGACGGCTGGAACAGCGAGCCGTTCGAGCCCGTCATCCGGGGAAACCGCCTCCACGCGCGCGGGGCGGCCGACGACAAGGGGCAGGTGTTCTTCCACACACTCGGCGTCCGCGCCCACCTCGCCACCACCGGCCGCAGCACCCCCGCCGTTCACCTCAAGATGATCGTCGAGGGCGAGGAGGAGTCCGGCTCCCCGCACTTCCGGGCCCTCGTCGAGGAGCACGCCGAGCGACTCGCCGCCGACGCGGTAATCGTCTCCGACACCGGCATGTGGTCCGAGGACACCCCCACCGTGTGCACCGGCATGCGCGGCCTCGCCGAGTGCGAGATCCGGCTGTACGGCCCCGACCAGGACATCCACTCCGGTTCCTTCGGCGGCGCCGTCCCGAACCCGGCCACCGAGGTCGCCCGCCTCGTCGCCGCCCTGCACGACGAGCACGCGCGCGTGGCGATCCCCGGCTTCTACGACGGCATCGTCGAACTCACCGACCGGGAACGCGAGCTCTTCGCCGAACTGCCCTTCGACGAGGAGCGGTGGCTGCGCACGGCCAGGTCGACGGCGGCACACGGAGAAGCCGGACACACCACCCTGGAGCGCGTCTGGGCCCGTCCGACTGCCGAGGTCAACGGCATCGGCGGCGGCTACCAGGGCGCCGGCAGCAAGACGATCATCCCCTCCTCGGCGATGGTGAAGCTGTCCTTCCGGTTGGTCGCCGGCCAGGACCCGGACCACATCGCCAAGGCCGTCACCGCCTGGGCCGCCGAACGCGTCCCCGCCGGCATCCGCCACGAGATCACCTTCAGCGGGGCCACCCGCCCCTGCCTGACGCCGCTGGACCACCCGGCCCTGCGATCCCTGGTGCGCGCCATGGGCCGCGCCTTCCAGCAGCCGATCCGCTACACCCGCGAGGGCGGCTCGGGCCCCGCCGCCGACCTCCAGGAAGTCCTCGACGCACCCGTGCTCTTCCTGGGCATCTCCGTCCCCTCCGACGGCTGGCACGCCCCCGACGAGAAGGTCGAACTGGACCTGCTCCTCAAAGGTGTCGAGGTCGGCGCTCACCTCTGGAGCGAGCTGGCCGCCAGCTCCCGCGAGGCACCCTGAACAAGCCCCCACACCGCCCCCAGCGCACCCGCCCGCCGTACGCCCCGCCCGAACCGCCCGCCCGAACCCGACCGTTCCACCGGGGGAGTTGGAAGCACCCGTGACTGCCTGGACCGACCACACCGCCGATCGACCCATCGCGCTCACCGCCCCGAGCGGCATCGACCGGGCGGCCCACCACCGCCTCGACGAGGCCTGGCTCGCGGCGGCCTGGAGCCACCCCACCACCCGCTGCTTCGTGGTCTCCGGCGGTCAGGTCCTCATCGACGAGACGCCCGACGGCACCACCGAACTCGTCATGACCCCGTCCTTCGAGGCACCGCTCACCGAGGCGCACCGCTACTTCCTCGGCACCGACGCCGACGGTGTGAGCTACTTCGCACTACAGAAGGACTCGCTCCCCGGACGCATGGACCAGTCGGCCCGCCCGGCGGGCCTGCGTGAGGCGGGCATGCTGCTGTCGCCGCGCGACACCGGACTCATGGTGCACGCGGTCGGTCTGGAGAACTGGCAGCGCACCCACCGCTTCTGCTCCCGCTGCGGCGAACGCACGGTCATCGCGGCCGCCGGTCACATCCGTCGCTGCGCGGCCTGCGGCGCCGAGCACTACCCGCGGACCGACCCTGCGGTGATCATGGGCGTCACGGACGACGACGACCGCCTCCTCCTCGGCCGCCAGCTGCACTGGCCCGAGGGCCGCTTCTCGACCCTCGCGGGCTTCGTGGAGCCCGGTGAGTCCATCGAGCAGGCCGTGCGGCGGGAGGTCCACGAGGAGGTCGGCATCACCGTCGGCCAAGTCGAGTACATCGCCAGCCAGCCGTGGCCCTTCCCCTCCAGCCTCATGCTCGGCTTCATGGCCCGTGCCACCTCCACCGACATAGACGTGGACGGCGACGAGATCCACGAGGCGCGCTGGTTCTCCCGGGAAGAGCTGCGGGCCGCGTTCGAGTCCGGGGAGGTGCTGGCTCCCTACGGCATCTCGATCGCGGCCCGGCTGATCGAACTCTGGTACGGCAAGCCCCTGCCGACCCGGGGGCACACCGGCTAGGGGGTGCGACCGGGCGGGGGCTCGCGCGGCTACGCGCCTATCTTCTGCTTGACCTGCGCCAGCGAGGGGTTGGTGAGGGTCGAACCGTCCGGGAAGAGGACGGTGGGAACGGTCTGGTTCCCGCCGTTCGCCTTCTCCACGAACGCCGCGGACTCCGGGTCCTGCTCGATGTTGATCTCGGTGTACGTGATGCCCTCGCGGTCCATCTGGCTCTTCAGCCGACGGCAGTAGCCGCACCACGTGGTGCTGTACATCGTCACAGTGCCCGCCATGTCCCTGGCGCTCCTTCACGGTATGAGGGGTGCTCGTAGCAGTGAGTGGAACGTACGCGACGGGCCCGCCATTCCCCGCAGGAGGGTGGCGTCCACCACCACGCCCCACACCGGGCGCCTCACGTCGGTCGCCCCACACCGGGTGCCCGAGGCGCACGGGAGCGCCTGCCGCATTAGTACGACTGCGGGGGCCTGCCTGTGGACAACCTGCTCAGCCGTCTCCGGCGACCTGGCAGCATGGCCATGTGACAGCAGCAACGCACTCCACCCTCTTCCCGCGGGTCCCCGACTCGGCCGACGCGGTGCTCGAAGGGCTCGACCCCGAGCAGCGCGCGGTGGCCACCGCCCTGCACGGGCCGGTGTGCGTCCTGGCGGGAGCCGGCACGGGCAAGACCCGCGCCATCACCCACCGCATCGCCTACGGCGTGCGGGCGGGGATGCTCCAGCCCGCCAGCGTGCTCGCCGTCACCTTCACCGCCCGCGCCGCCGGAGAGATGCGCGGCCGCCTCCGCCAGCTCGGCGCCGCCGGTGTCCAGGCCCGCACCTTCCACTCCGCGGCCCTGCGCCAGCTCCAGTACTTCTGGCCGAAGGCCGTGGGCGGTGGGATGCCCAGGATCGTCGACCGCAAGATCCCCCTCGTCGCGGACGCGGCGGCCGCCTGCCGCATCCGTCTCGATCGCAACGAACTACGGGACGCCGCCGCCGAGATCGAGTGGTCCAAGGTCACCCAGACCGTCCCCGCCGACTACGCCGCCGCAACGGCCAAGCACGGCCGGGAGACCCCCCGCGACCCGGCCGAGATCGCCCAGATCTACTCCACCTACGAGGACCTCAAGCGCGAGCGCTCCGTCATCGACTTCGAGGACGTCCTCCTGCTCACCGTCGGCATCCTCCAGGACCGGCACGACATCGCCGAACAGGTCCGCTCCCAGTACCAGCACTTCGTGGTCGACGAGTACCAGGACGTCAGCCCCCTCCAGCAGCGCCTCCTGGAACTGTGGCTCGGCGACCGGGACGACCTGTGCGTCGTCGGCGACGCCAGCCAGACCATCTATTCGTTCACGGGCGCAACACCCGACCATCTGCTCGACTTCCGCCTCCGCCACCCCGGCGCCACCGTCGTCAAGCTCGTCCGCGACTACCGCTCCACCCCCCAGGTCGTCCACCTCGCCAACGGCCTCCTCGCCCAGGCCCGTGGCCGCGCCGCCGACCACCGCCTGGAGCTGATCTCGCAACGGCCCCCGGGCCCCGAACCCCGCTACACCGAGTACACGGACGAGCCCGCCGAGGCGGAGGGCGCCGCCCGCCGCATCCGCGACCTCATCGGCTCCGGGGTCCCGGCGAGCGAGATCGCCGTCCTGTTCCGCACGAACTCCCAGTCCGAGACCTACGAGCAGGCCCTCGCGGACGCGGGGGTGCCCTACCAGCTGCGCGGCGCCGAGCGCTTCTTCGACCGCCCCGAGGTGCGCAAGGCGGGATCCGCGCTGAGAGCCGCGGCCCGCTTCGGCGGCAACGACAGCCTCCTGGAAGACACCGTCGACCTCCCCTCACAGGTACGGGCCGTGCTGTCCGGCGAGGGCTGGACGGGAGAACCACCGGCCGGCTCCGGGGCGGTCCGGGAGCGCTGGGAGTCACTGGCCGCCCTGGTGAACCTGGCGCAGGACTTCGCCGCGGCCAGGCCGGACGCCACCCTCGGCGACCTCGTCGCGGAACTGGACGAGCGGGCCAACGCCCAGCACGCCCCGACCGTCCAGGGCGTCACCCTCGCCTCCCTGCACTCCGCGAAGGGCCTGGAGTGGGACGTCGTCTTCCTGGTCGGCGTCGCCGAGGGCATGATGCCGATCACCTACGCCCGAACGGACGAGCAGATCGAGGAGGAGAGACGACTCCTCTATGTGGGCGTCACCCGCGCCCGGCAGCAGCTCTCCGTCTCCTGGGCCCTGTCCCGCTCGCCCGGCAGCCGCCCTAACCGGCGCCCCAGCCGGTTCCTCGACGGTCTGCGCCCCGGCTCCACCGCCCCCGGGGGCCGCTCCGGCGCGACCGCCTCCGGCGGGGTGGAACAGGGCTCGGCGGGCCACCGCACGGCCGCCCTCGCGGTCGGCGGCGGCAGCGGACCGGTCGCGCGCCGTGCCGGTCGGACCCCGGCCCGCTGCCGGGTCTGCGGCCGCAGCCTGCGCGAGGCGGGCGAGATGAAGCTGATGCGCTGCGAGGACTGCCCCTCCGACATGGACGAGGGTCTCTACGAGCGGCTCCGGGAGTGGCGGGCCGTCCAGGCCCGGCGCAGCGGACAGCCCGACTTCTGCGTCTTCACCGACCGGACCCTGATGGCGATCGCGGAAGCGGGGCCGAGCACTCCGGTGGAACTGGGTCGCATCCCCGGCGTCATCGCCCGTAAGCTCCAGCGGTACGGCGCCGATGTTCTCGACATCTGCGCAGGTCGGGAGCCCCTGGCCGAGGACGAGCGCGACTGATACGAACTCGTCGAAAAAATAGTTTGCGCATGCCCCAGCAATCCCCATAGGTTCTTAGGCACGGGAACAGCGGCCTTCTCCAAGGCCCTGGTTTCGTGGTGTACTTCATATCCGTCGGATTGGCTCACGCCGATCCCGTAGACGCCGAGAGGAGGCGAGTCCAGTGATCAGCATCAACACCAGCTTCATCAGCCCGGTCAAAATGACCGATCGCTCGGCCGTCTCCACGTGCATGCTCGGCGTCTCGAACCTGGGCACCGGTCTGTCCGCCCTCCGTGGCGGCCGTCCGGCGTCCTCCGTGTCTCCTGCGGGCCTTCCCGTCCGTGAGCGCAATGAGCGACCGACCAAGGCACTGGAAGCAGCAGTAGAGGCACAGGCCCAGGCCTATGCCTTTGCGGCGGCCGGTGCCGGAATCCGGAAGCAGACGACGCAGCACCACCTGATGTGGGCCTTCCGTGGGCCTGAACCCTGGAGCGATCCAGCCTGATCGACGATCAGGCCGGCGCCTTCAGGGCCGCGGAACCCCATCCGGGATCCGCGGCCCTTCTGTTTGTCCCCGACCCGGGACTACAGAGCGAAGGGGCCTCGGGACAAGAAAAGAACCCGGTACCAGCCGCCACCCGGCCCACCAGGCCGGAACGACCAGACGAGGAAGACGAACCGTGCAACTCGAAGCGCACGCCCCGTCCGTACCGCCTTCCGAAACGATCCCCCCGCCCCGCCTCACGGAGGACTCCACCTTGACCCCGCTCACCGCGCTCACCGCGCTCGACGACGCCATCGAGAACCTGGGTGTACCCGTCCCCTGCCGCTCCTACGACCCGGAGGTCTTCTTCGCCGAGTCGCCGGCCGACGTCGAGTACGCCAAGTCCCTCTGCCGCACCTGCCCGCTGATGGAGGCATGCCTCGCCGGCGCCAAGGAGCGGCGTGAGCCCTGGGGCGTCTGGGGTGGCGAGCTCTTCGTCCAGGGTGTCGTCGTTGCCCGCAAGCGGCCTCGTGGTCGCCCGCGCAAGAACCCGGTCACGGCATGAACATCACCGGAACGATCGACCGCCCCCTCACGCACGACCCCAAGAAGCAGGCCCCGATGAAGCCGTCCACGAGCGAGCCCGCAGGCTCCGCGACCCCAGACTTCACCACCACCGGCGCGAACGCCTCGCGTCAGAACAGGACCCGAGAAATGCATCTCATGCCAGAAGCCCTGGCTCGTGCGCATATGCACGAGCGCCTGCACCAGGCCGAGCAGGAGCGCCGGGCCATGCGCCTGGCGGTCGCCCGCCGGATGCAGCGCCGGGCCGAGCGCGCCTCGATGCGCGCCCGCCGGGCGCTCGCCATGGCGGTCATGCAGTAGCCGCCACGCGGCCATCGGCATGAGCCGGCCGGAAACGGCACAGGCACCTCATCACCACCTCTGACGGTGGTTCCTCGCGGGGGCGGGTCCGAAGGGACCGGCCCCCGCGCTGCGTTGCGAACGCGGATCCGCCGGACACGGAGTTATCGTCGCCCCGTGACGAGTCTTTCCGGGGGCAACGACGACAGCGGCGCCGCCGCGACACCGCAGACCCTCGTGTGCGCCCGCTGCGGGGCCACCACCGAGGCTCCCCAACCTCTGTGGACGTGTTCCGTGGAGAACGGCCGACGGCACTACTTCTGCGAGACCTGCGCCCGGGAGAACCTTCGAGCGATCGAGGGCCGCCTGGACTCGGCCTGGTGGTGAGCCGGGAGCGGCGGGGTGGCGCGAGGCGGGCCGAGCCCGGCCGGGCGATATGGCCCCGCCGAGCCCGTGGGGTCGGCCGGCGGCCGGCTCACGCTCCCGTGGCCGACTCCGGCTCCTCGTCCGTCATGAAGCCCGGCAGCCACTCCTCCAGCTCGTCGCGCATACGGACGGTCGCTCCCAGCTGACACAACACACCGATGGTGCTCAGGGTGACCCGGTGGATGAGCAGATAGGACGGGGGCAGATTCAGCTGCTTGCCCAGCTGGTGGGCGGGGGAGCGCGGGTCGGCTATACGGGCGGCCTGGCTGCGCATCCAGCCTCGGGCGAAGGCGAACTCATCGGCCCGGGCCGGCTCGATGATGGGCAGCAGATAGTCGAGGACCGCGTCCGGGTCCAGGTCGATCGACTCCTTGACGAAGCCCTCCGCGCACAACATCTCGTAGACGGCCTCGGCCTCACCCTCGATGGTCAGACGCAGGGCGTCGCCGATCGGGGTGGGCAGGCCACCCGGCAGCCGGTCCACCGTGCCGAAGTCGAGGACACCGAGGCGCCAGCCGACCTTCTCGTCCGGCAGCAGACGGAAGTTCCCGGGGTGCGGGTCGGCGTGCAGGAGACCGGTGCGGGCCGGGCCCGAGAAGAGGAAGCGCGTCAGGAGCTGGCCCGCCCGGTCACGCTGCTCCTGGGAACCGTCGGTGATCACTTCCGAGAGGGGCGTGCCGTCCATCCACTCGGTCACGAGGACCTGGTCGCACTGGTGCACCACGGCCGGGACCACGACATCCGGGTCGTCGGCGAACTCCTCCGCGTGCGTCTGCTGGGCCTGCGCCTCCAGACCGTAGTCGAGCTCCTCGGAGACCCGGTCCCGTAGCTCCGCGATGAGGGGCTTGATGTCCATCCCCGGAATCAGCGGGCCCAGAAGGCGGGCGAACCGGCTGAGCTGCCCGAGGTCGGAGAGGAGGGCCTCGCCCGCGCCCGGATACTGCACCTTGACCGCGACCGCACGGCCGTCGTGCCACACCGCGCGGTGGACCTGCCCGATCGAGGCCGCCGCGGCCGGCTTGTCCTCGAACTCGAGGAACAGCTCCTGCCAGTCCTCACCGATCCGCTCCCGCAGCACGGAGTGCACCGTGCGGGTCGGCATCGGCGGAGCCGCGTCCTGGAGCTTCGTGAGCGCGGCGCGGTAGGGGCCCGCGACCTCCTCGGGGAGCGCCGACTCGAAGACGGACAGGGCCTGCCCGAACTTCATGGCGCCGCCCTTCAGCTCGCCCAGGACCTTGAACAGCTGCTCCGCGGTGCGCTGTTGCAGCTCACGGCCCACGAGCTCCGCCGACTCGCCGACGATCCGCTTGCCGAGGCCCCAGGTGGCCCGACCCGCGATGCCGAGCGGGAGCGCGGCGAGCTTGGCGGTCCGGGTGACCGCCTTCCGGGGAAGATCAGACATGCGCCCTCCAAGTCCCAGCCGGCCGTGCCGCGTACGCCTTGCGGGACAACCTCGTTGACCGCTGATGCCTCGCCATTGTCTCGCGCCGTTCCCCGTCTTTTGGGGTGTGTTCCCCGTTACCTTTCTCGCTCGATCCATTCTGCGCCGCCCCACAGGGGCAATCGGGATGCGACCAGACCGGGCGCGAGTGCCAGTCGAGCCCTGGTAGAGAGGCCTCCCAACGGGCACCCGCGCTCGACGGTGTCTGCCCGTCGAGGAAGGACAGCGCGTGCCCCGCCGCCAGCGCCGCGACCGTGGTGGCGAGCGTCAGGTCGCAGGCCTCGACCGGGCGAGGGCGGCCGGAGCGCCACTGCGCGACCAACCGCGGCCAGCTCTCGTCGCGGTCCGCGCGCCCCTGTTCCAGGCAGCCCGCGCAGCCCGTCTCACCGGGCAGGACCAGAGGGCCCACGACAGCGGTGCCCTCCACGACGCCGGCGTACAGATGGGGTGTCCCGGAGGCGATGAGCGGCTCGGCTGCGGTGGGGCCGGGGGCCTGGACGTCGACAGGGTCGCGTGGCGCGAGGATCACCAGGGAGAAGCCGGGCTCGTCGCGGAGACGGTTCGGCGGCAGGTCCTCGGCCGGGTCCGCGGGAGGCCGGGTTCCGCCGCGGCGCCGAGGCGGTCGGCCGGGGGCGGCGTGGCGAGCGGCCCGGCGCGCCGCGACGTCCCTGCGCTCACCGATCGACTCGACCGGCAGACCGCCCGGCGCCACATCCCACGGCTCGACCCGCCCGACGTCCCGCACATCGACCTCGCCGACCCCCGCTCCCGACAGCAGGGAGGCGAGCACCGCACCCACCCGGCCCGCGCCCCGTACCTGCACTCTCTGTGAGCGACGGGCGGCCAGGTGCCGCATGGCGTCGCCCGGGGCTGGGGTGATCAGGGAGAGCGTGGCGGCGTCGGGCCGCAGCCGGTCCAAGACCTCGGGCTTGCTCCGCAGGGCATCCGCCGCCGGGCCGCCTCCGGTGGCGTCGTCCAGCAGGCCGGAAGCGGCCAGCCGCTCCACCATCCCGTCCACATGACCGTCGGGCAGGCCCAGGGAACGTCCCTCCTCGCGCAGCAGCGGCAGCCCGCGCGTCCCGTCGAGGAGGTCGAGGAAGCCGCCCGTCGTCGTGTCCATCGGGCCCAGGACCAGGGCGTGCGCCGGTGCGAGACCGAACTGCACGGTGTTGAGATCCCGCCAACCGCGCCGGAGCGCGGGCTTCACCATCGGATGCATGATCGGCCCCCGTAGCCAGAAGAAGATCCCCATGAGTCGACGGGGCGAGTGCCCGGTCCGCCGACGAGTGCCAGCATGCACGGACCGCGACGATGCGTGTCGAGAGTTGTCCACAGACGACGCCGTTCGTCGTACAAATCAGGCGCTCGGAGTGCGGATCGATATCGAACCGTCCCGGAGGCGGGACTTCCCCCGTGTGCAGCGGGTAACGTCGGGGCGTGCCCGCCGACCCACTGCACCGCGCCGGAAAACCACAGCGCAGCACGACGAGCCAGCCGCCAAGCGGCTCGGGGGCGAGCGCGATCGAGGTCCGCAGGAGCGCGCGACGGCGCAGAACGGTCTCCGCGTACCGAGAGGGCGATCGCACCGTCGTACTGATCCCCGCCCGGATGTCCGAGGCGGAGGAGCAACGCTGGGTGACCGTCATGCTCGACAAACTGGCCGCGCAGGAGAGCAAGCGGCTCCTCGGCGACACCGAGCTGGCCGAGCGTGCCGCCCGCCTGTCGGACCAGTACTTCGACGGGCGCGCCCGGCCCGCCTCCGTCCGCTGGGTCACCAACCAGAACACCCGCTGGGGCTCGTGCACACCCGCCGAGGGCAGCATCCGGCTGTCGCACCGTCTGCAGGGCATGCCCGAGTACGTCGTCGACTACGTCCTCCTCCATGAGCTCGCCCACCTTCTCGTGCCCGGTCACGGGCCACGTTTCTGGCGGCTTCTGGAGGCGTACCCGCGCACGGAGCGCGCTCGCGGATACCTCGAAGGGGTGGTCGCCGCCGACCGGCTGCCGCATCTCTCCGCCTCCGACGACGAGTGACGCCGCGCGCACGGGGCGCCCGCGCATGACGTGACGCGTGACGTGAAGCGTGACGTGAAGCGCACTCCACCCGCGCGTGGGCGATTCCCGGCAGGGTGGCTCGAACACGCGCTTTTGTACCGGGTCTGTACCAGCCTCGTACGGTCTCGGACTTTGCGGTTAGCCTGGCGCGACGCACTCGCAGGCGCACTCACTTTCGGGATGGGGGACGGTCGTTACGCATGGCCAGGGAATTCCAACGCGGCCACAAGGCCAAGATCAGTGACCTCACCGCGGGTACGGATCTGTACGTAGGTGTACAGATCTCCGCCCCCGGACTGACCTTCGACATCAGCTGCTTCGGGCTGGACGCCGACGAACGTCTCTCGGACGACCGCTATTTCGTCTTCTTCAACCAGCCGAAGACCCCCGAGGAAGCCATCCAGCTCCTGGGCTCCCAGGCGGGCGACACGGAGTCCTTCCGGGTCACGCTCGACAAGATCCCGCCACAGATCCAGAAGCTGTCGTTCACGGCGACGATCGACGGCAATGGCCAGATGTCGCAGATCTCCCCCGGCTATCTGCGCATCGTCGCGGGCGGCGAGGAGGTGGCCCGGTACCCGTTCGACGGCTCGGAGTTCTCCACCGAGCGCGCCGTGATGCTGGGCGACTTCTATCTGAAGGACGTCTGGCGGTTCGCGGCCGTCGGCCAGGGCTTCGACGGAGGCCTGGACGCGCTGCTGAAGAACTTCGGCGGCGAGGTCGCCGAGGAGGAGCCGGCCGCCCCGCCCCAGCAGCCGCAGGCGGACGCCGCCCCCGGCTTCGCCCCGCCCGCGTTCGGCGCCCCCGCCGCCCCGGCACCGGCCCCCTCCCAGGGCTACGCGCCCCCGGCGCCCTCCCCGTCCGTGCACGCCGCTCCGACCATCGCCGCGCCGCTGCACACGCCCCCCGGCGGCACCGTCCCGCCCCCGGCCGCACCGCCGGCCGGACCGTTCACACCGCCCGGCGCACCGCCCCAGGGCGGGCCCTTCACCCCTCCGGGCGCCCCGCCGCAGGGCGGGCCCTTCACACCGCCGCCCGGCGCGGCGCCGCAGGGCGGCCCGTTCACGCCTCCGGGCGCCCCCGCGGCCTTCCCGGGACAGGGACAGCCGTTCGGCGGCGGGACGCAGCTCGCCCCCGTGCCGCCGGAGGCCGGACTCCGCGCCGTGCTGACGAAGTACTCCGAGGCACCCGTCGGCGACCGCTGGACCGAGCAGAACCCGCAGATGGTGCGGGCCACCCTCACCAAGGGCGCCAACATCCTCGCCAAGCAGGGCAGCATGGTCGCCTACCAGGGCGACATCGACTTCGCCCACAAGGGTTCCGGCCTGCTCGGCAAGTTGACGGGCCAGCTCACCGGGCAGGGCATGGCCCTCATGCGGTGTTCCGGCGACGGCGAGGTGTTCCTCGCCGACGAGGGCAGCAAGCTCTTCGTCATCCGCCTCCAGAACGAGCAGCTCTACACCAGTGCGCGCGGCGTCCTCGCCTTCGACGAGGCGCTGGACACCGAGATCCGCCGTATCGAGGGCGCCGGCCTGCCCGGCGGCGGCCTGTTCAGCATGCTCTTCTCCGGCACCGGAGCGGTCGTCGTCAAGACACGCGGCGTCCCCGTCGTCCTGCCCGTCGGCCCGGCCACCTATGTCGACGGCAACGCCGTCATCGCCTGGTCCGCAGGTGCGCAGGCCGTCACCACGACCTCGCTGAGGCTGCGCCGCTCCGGGTACGCCCGGCAGACCCAGGAGGCGATCAACCTCCAGTTCCGCGGTGCCCCCGGCAACTTCGTCGTCGTCCAGCCCTTCGAGGTGTGAGGCAGAGCATGGACCTCCAGACACTCCACGCACACCGCTCCGCGGCCACCGGCGTCCGGATGAGCGTGCACAGCTCCAAGACGCTCAAGGTCACCATGGTCACCGGCCAGGACCTCCTGGCCAAGGCCGGCTCGATGATCGCCTACGACGGGTTCGTGCAGTTCGACGCCGCGCCCGCCTCGCTGCGCCGCAGCGCCGAGGAGATGGTCACCGGAGAGGGCGGCAAGCTGATGCTCTGCCGCGGCGACGGCGACCTCTACCTCGCCGACTACGGCGGTGACGTCCTCATCGTCCACCTGAACAACGAGGCGCTGTCCGTCAACGGCCCCACCCTGCTGGCCTGCGACGCCTCCCTCCAGCTGACCATCGAACCGGTCAAGGGCCTCGCCAAGCTCTCCGGCTCCGGCCTGACCAACCTGGTCGTCCGGGGCACCGGGTGGGTCGCCCTGGTCAGCCGGGGCGTGCCGATCTCCCTCGACTGCGCCGAACGGGAGACCTATGTCGACCCGGACGCGCTGATCGCCTGGACGGACGGCCTCGACATGAAGGCCCGCCGCACCATCAAGGCCAGTGCGCTCATCGGCCGGGGCAGCGGGGAGGCCTTCCAGATCGGGTTCAAGGGGCAGGGCTTCGTGGTCGTCCAGCCCAGCGAGGACACCGGTGACCGTTTCAAGGTCCGTGGCTGACCGGGGCCGAGAGGAGAACAGCACACCATGCACAGCACACTCTTCGCGCACATCCCGGTGGAGCACACCGAGCGCTACACGCTGCAGAACCCGCAGCTGCTGAAGACGGACGTCACCATCGGCAGCAGCCCCGTCCTGGCTCGCCAGGGCGCCATGGTCGCCTTCGAGGGTCAGGTCGAGTTCGACAGCCAGTACCGCAACCGCAGCTGGCGCAACGCCGAGCGGATGACCGGTGAGCGCCTGGAACTGATGCGCTGCAAGGGCAACGGGATCGTGTATCTCGCCAACTTCGCACAGTACCTGCACATCATGGACGTCGGCCGCGGCATCACCGTGGACTCCTCCTCCGTCCTGGCGTTCGACGGCTCCCTGAACGTCGGCATCGTCGCCGTGGACAGCGCAGTCGAGGTCGCCTCGGCGGGTGCGTACAACCTGGAGCTGTCCGGCGACGGCAAGGTCGTCCTGATGACCTCCGGCGAGCCGCTGGCGCTCGAAGTGACGCCCGAGAAGAACATCTGTGTCGACTCCGACGCCGTCATCGCCTGGTCCACCTCGCTGCGTACCCAGCTGCAGGCGCCGACCTCGACGTCCGCCGTGTGGCGCCGCCGGGGCTCCACCGGTGAGGGCTGGGAGATGCACTTCTCCGGCAGCGGGCACGTCCTGGTGCAGCCGAGCGAGCTGCTGCCGCCGCAGCACGTCCGCACGTCCGGGGTGCTCGGCCAGTTCGGCATGGGCGCGGGCGGTCTGAGCGGGAACAACCTCGGGGGCAGCCGCGCCTGATCCCGACGCGGACAGGACAGGCATGCGTAAGGGGCGTCCGCCATGGCGGACGCCCCTTACGGCGTTCTTCTCCCGGTGAGGGACCCGCGCCCGGTCACAGCCGCGCCCGTGTCGCCTCCAGCAGTCGTACGACCGACTCGTCCGCCACATCCGCCACCTCGGCGTACGGGAACCAGCGCACGTCGAGGGACTCGTCGCTGACCAGGTGCTCGGCGTCCGACGGAGCCAGCACCGCGTACTGGACGTCGTAGTGCCAGTGGCAGGGCGCCGGGATCGGGTGGCGGTCCAGGCGCACCGGCCCGCCCGGGAGCAGGGCCAGCCCGGTGACGCCGGACTCCTCCGTCGCCTCCCGCAGCGCGGCGGCCGCGAGGGTGGTGTCCTCGGGCTCGCAGTGGCCCCCCATCTGGAGCCACATGCGCAGCTTCCTGTGGAGCGTCAGCAGGACCCGCTCGCGCTCGGGGTCGATCACCAGCCCGCTCGCCGTGATGTGCCCGGCGCCGCAGGCCTTCCAGATGCCGTCCGGGTGCTCTGCCAGATGGTCGAGGTAGGCCTGGCGCAGCTCCGGCTGGTCCTCGTAGCCCTTCAGTACGAGGACCGCGTCGTCGTACAGGCTCACTCGGTGTCGTCGTCCTTCTTCTTCGGGTCGGGCTGCTCATCGGACTTCTTCAGGTCCGGCTTCTCGGCGGAACCGGAACCGGAACCGGACGCGGCCTCCCCGAGCATCTTGTCCAACTCCGAGAAGTCCAGCTGCTCGCGGTGGACGAAGCCGTCGGGGTCGTCCAGATCGGAGGCGTTGGGCAGCATGTCCGGGTGGGCCCACAGGGCGTCCCGGCCGTCGACGCCGCGCGCGTCGGTGAGGGAGGCCCACAGCCGGGACGCGTCGCGCAGCCGGCGGGGACGCAGCTCCAGCCCGATCAGCGTGGCGAACGTCTGCTCGGCCGGGCCACCGGTGGCCCGGCGGCGGCGCAGGGTCTCGCGCAGCGCGTCGGCGGAGGACAGGCGCGGCTTCGCGGCCGCGTGCACCACGGCGTCGACCCAGCCCTCCACCAGCGCCAGCGCCGTCTCCAGCCGGGCCAGGGCGGCCTTCTGCTCCGGGGTGTCCTCCGGCTGGAACATGCCCTGCTGGAGCGCCTGCTGCAACTCCTCGGGGTTCTGCGGGTCGAACTGGCCGACCACGTCCTCCAGCTTGGCCGTGTCGACCTTGATCCCGCGCGCGTAGCCCTCGACCGCGCCGAACAGATGCGAGCGCAGCCACGGGACATGGGCGAAGAGCCGCTGGTGGGCGGCCTCGCGCAGCGCCAGGTAGAGCCGCACCTCGTCCTGGCCGATGCCCAGGTCCTTGCCGAACGCCTCCACGTTGACCGGGAGCAGCGCGGCCTTGCCGGCCGGGCCGAGGGGCAGGCCGACGTCCGTCGAGCCGACGACCTCGCCCGCGAGGACGCCCACGGCCTGGCCGATCTGCTGGCCGAACATGGCGCCGCCCATCGACTTCATCATGCCGATCAGCGGGCCCGCCATGGCCTGCATCTCCTCCGGCAGGATGTCGCCCATGGCGCCGCCGACCCGCTCGGCCACCGGGTCGACGAGCTCCTTCCAGGCGGGCAGGGTCGCCTCCACCCACTCCGCGCGGCTCCACGCCACGGCGGATCCGGCACCGGACGGCAGGGACGTGGCGTCGTCGAGCCACAGGTCGGCCAGGCGGACTGCCTCCTGGACGGCGGTGCGCTCGGCGGGGCCGACGCTGGAGTCCTTGGTGCCGTCGGCGGTGCCCTGGGCGACCGTCTGGCGGGCGATCTGCTTGGCCATGTCCCAGTTCACCGGGCCGCCCTCGTACGAGAGCATCTGGCCCAGCTGCTGGAAGGCGGCGCCCAGGTCGGTGGGGTTCATGGAACCGAACATCGCGGCGAACGGATTGTCGGCGCCGGGGCCCCCGGCCCCGGGGAACCCGAAACCGAACGGGTTGGCCGGGCCCTGACCACCACCGCTCTGCTGGTCCTTCTTCTTGCCCTCGTCGCCGTCGTCCGGCTCCTCCGGCGGAAGGCCGAATCCGAATGGGGTGTCACTCACGGGATTCCTCGGCTGATAGGGCCGTCGGCTCCACCGACGGCACGGCTGCCCGAACACCACCCAGCCTAGACACCGTGGCGGGTTCGGGCCTCGGTGCTCCGCCGACCGATGGCCTGCGGCAGGATGGATGCCACCTGGTACGTACGCGTCACCCGCGTTCGTACTGAAGACAACCGCTGGAGACGCCCGGTGAGTTCCCCAGATCCGCAGGTTCGCGCAGCGCGAAACCACTCAACCAGCTCCGCCCTGCGCGGACCCGTCGTCGCGGTCACCGGCGCCGCGTCCGGGGTGGGCGCGCTGCTCACCGAGCGGCTCGCCGCGTCCGACGAGGTCCGGCAGGTCATCGCGATCGACGAGCGGCGGGGGGAGTGCGTGGCCGCCCAGTGGCACATCCTGGACGTGCGGGACCCGGCGATCGCCGACAAGCTGCGCGGCGCGGACGTGGTGGTGCACCTCGCGGTCGACCTCGACCTGGGCACCGACCCGGCGGCACGCAGCGCGTACAACGTGCGGGGCACGCAGACCGTCCTCACGGCGGCCGCCGCGGCCGGGGTGCACCGGGTCGTGCTGTGCACGTCGGCCATGGTCTACGGGGCGCTGCCCGACAACGAGCTGCCGCTCTCCGAGGACGCGGAGCTGCGGGCGACCGCGGAGGCCACCGGGGTCGGCGACCTGCTGGAGATCGAGCGCCTCGCACGCCGGGCGCCACGCGCCCACCCGGGCCTCAATGTCACCGTCGTCCGGCCCGCCGTCCTCGTCGGCGGTACGGACACCGCGCTGACCAGGTACTTCGAGTCGCCTCGGCTGCTGGTGGTGGCCGGATCGCGGCCCGTCTGGCAGTTCTGCCATGTCGAGGACCTGTGCGGGGCGCTGGAGTACGCCGTCCTGGAGAAGGTCGAAGGGGAGTTGGCCGTCGGGTGCGAGGGCTGGCTGGAGCAGGAGGAGGTCGAGGAGCTCAGCGGGATCCGGCGCATGGAACTGCCGTCCGCGGTGGCTCTGGGGGCCGCGGCCCGGCTGCACCGCATCGGGCTCACCCCGTCGCCGGCCGGGGACCTGGCCTACACGATGTACCCCTGGGTCGTCAGCGGGAGCCGGCTCCACGAGGCCGGGTGGCGGCCGCAGTGGACGAACGAGGAAGTGCTCGCCGAACTGCTGGAAGAGGTGTCCGGGCGGCACACCGTGGCCGGACGCCGGCTCGGGCGGAAGGACGCGACGGCGGCGGGCGCCGCGGGCGCGACGGTCGCGCTGTTGGGTACGGCGGCGCTGGTGCGACGGGCCCGGAAGGCTCGACGCCGGCTGTGACGGGGTGCCCCGCGGGACGGTGGGACGAGGGCGGGACCCGATACGAAAGTGCGCGCCCTGTAGGACGTGACGAGCACGCACACGCGTGTGCCTGCTGATCCGACCATGTCGGGCCGGGTGCGGGTGGGGCACGATGGAGGGATGGCAGCGATGAACGATCACCCCGGTGAGCAGCGGGCCGAGGAGCCCATCAAGCTGATCGGTGTCCGGGAGACCGCGCTCTCCGTGGACGAGGTCTTCCGGGCCGTCGGGGACGACGCGGCCGGCGGGACCGCGCTGTTCGTGGGGACGGTGCGGAACCACGACGGCGGAGCCGATGTCGACGAGCTCGGCTATTCGTGCCATCCGACCGCCGAGGCGGAGATGCGGCGGATCGCGGAGAAGGTGGTCGCCGACTATCCGGTGCGGGCGCTCGCGGCCGTGCACCGGGTGGGAAGTCTGAAGGTAGGGGATCTCGCGGTGGTCGTCGCCGTGTCGTGCCCGCACCGCGGTGAGGCGTTCGAGGCGTGCCGCAAGCTCATCGACGACCTGAAGCACGAGGTGCCCATCTGGAAGCACCAGAAGTTCTCCGACGGCACGGAGGAGTGGGTCGGGGCCTGCTGAGCCCCGCCCGAGGGCCTCGAGAGGCCCGGGTCGGGGGCCCGAGAACACCCGGGTGGCGTGACCGGGACGGGGCCATTCGCGTTCCGGTTGCGTAACCCGCCCCCCAGCGTGAGCGTTGACGGAGCGGACGGATAATCTGCTGATCAGTCAGTTGCGGTCAGGTGAATGGGGTTGGGAGGTCGGCATGGCGGCGCTCGCCTGGTTGCTGATTCCACTTGTGGCTGCGATCGGCGCCGGACTGTGGGGCGGCTGGGCCAGCCGGAACCGCAAGAGCATCGAGGACGGCACCGAGCTCGCCGGCTACTCACGGTTCCGTGAGGCCATGGAGAGGTCCCACACCGGCGGTTGACCCCCGCCCGCGCCCCGCGGACCCCCGCCTGTCCCGCGCACCGCCGGCCGCGCTCGCCCCCACCCCGGACGGCAGCCCCGACAGTGCACTTACAGGCCTGTCCCGTACTGTCGTTCCATGCCACGCCGCACCGCGACGCTGCTCGCCTCCACCCTGATGCTGATCGCGATCCTGTGCGCGGGAGTCCTGATTCCCGTGCCCTACTCGGAGATGTCGCCGGGGCCGACGGTGAACACGCTGGGCAAGCACGACGGCGCGCCGGTGCTGCAGATCTCGGGGCGCAAGACCTATCCGACGACCGGGCACCTGAACATGACCACGGTCCGGGTCACGAGCGCCGACTACAAGATGAACCTCGTCGAGGCCGTCTACGGCTGGCTGGCACACGACAACAAGGTCGTCCCGCACGACACGCTGTACCCGGACGGCAAGACCGAGGAGCAGTCCACCCAGGAGAACGCCGAGGAGTTCAGCCAGTCCCAGGAGAGCGCCAAGGTCGCCGCCCTGAAGCAGCTGGACATCCCGGTGAAGTCCTGGGTGATCGTCTCCACCGTCGTCAAGGGCTCCCCGGCCGAGGGCAAACTGCACGCCGGTGACGTGATCAAGTCCGTCGACGGCACGGCGATCAAGGCCCCCGAGGATGTGGCGAAACAGGTCACCAAGCACAAACCGGGCGAGAACGTCGACTTCGTCATCGTGCCCGCCAAGGCACAGGCCGCCGCCGAGAAGAAGAACACCACGGCGACCGAGACCCAGAAGATCACGATCACGACCGCCAAGTCCGACGACTCGGGCGAGGAGCGGGCGATCGTCGGGATCTCCGCCGGGACCGACCACACCTTCCCGTTCACCATCGACATCAAGCTCGCCGACGTCGGCGGTCCGAGCGCCGGTCTGATGTTCGCCCTCGGTATCTACGACAAGCTGACGCCGGGCAATCTGACCGGCGGCACGTTCGTCGCCGGCACCGGCACGATCGACGACAACGGCAAGGTCGGCCCCATCGGCGGCATCGAGATGAAGACGGTCGGCGCGCGCGGCAAGGGCGCCCAGTACTTCCTGACGCCCAAGGACAACTGCGCCGCGGCCGCCAAGGACACCCCCGACGGACTCACCCTCGTCAAGGTCGACACCATCGAGGACGCCCTCGGCGCCCTGAAGGACATCCGCTCCGGAAACACTTCCGACCTGCCGAAGTGCACCACCAAGGGCTGAGGCCCACGCGCGCGTGGGGGGCGCTCCGTCACCAGGGGGCGCCCCCGCAGCCGTAGGGCAGAGGTCCGCCGCGCGACGGCCTCCGAGTGATCAGTCCGCGAACGTGGCCGTCAGCGCCTCGGCCAGTCCCGGCACCAGCTCGGGGCCGGTGAGGACTTCGGTCGGGGAGTCCTTCTCGCGCAGGCGCAGCGCGGAGTCGCGGGAGCCGTCCCGCAGGACCGCGACCGTCATGCGGACCTCCTGGCGCTCCGGGTGGGAGGCGACCCACTCGGTGAGCCGGGCCCCGTCGAGGTGGTCCGGGACGGACGCCTCGACGGACGGCGGCAGCATCAGCCGCTCCACGGTCAGCGCGCAGCCGACCACCGCGTCGGGCCAGGCGATCGTGCCGAGGAACTCGTCCAGCGCCTTGCCGGTGGGGATCTCCTCCTGCTCGATCGGGGTGAGGCCGCTGGTCTCGGACTCGTCCTCCAGACCGAGCTGTGCCGCGAGCGCGGGCTCCTGGGCCTTCAGGCGCGCGGTGTCTACGAGGGCGAAGAGGCGAGCGGGCTGGTCCCAGCCGAGGCCCGAGGCGTACTCGTCGATCTCGAGTACGGCCCGGGTGAGCGGGTTCGCTGCCATGGGAGTGTTGGACATGGTCACAATCCTGCCTCGTTCGTTACCCGAAGCGGGAACCGAGTAAAGCGTGAGTAAGTTGCAATAGGTGAGGCTCCCAGGACCAGGGGGCCCGCTGAAGGGTCCGTAGACGCGGCCCCGACATGTCGACAGCGATTTTCGAGGTGCACACCTTGGCTTTCCAGATGCCGGACCGCGGCGGAGGCCCGACGGGGCCGCGGATCAGAGTCGGCCGACCGTCCCGGCGTGTCCGGACCCTGCTCATGACGCTGGGCGTCCTTGCCGCGCTCGGCATGGCGTTCGTCATGTTCGCGGGGTTCTGGACGGACTGGCTCTGGTACCGGTCGGTGAACTACTCGTCCGTCTTCACGACCACGCTGTGGACGAAGATCGGGCTCTTCTTCGTCTTCGGTCTGCTGATGGCGGCCTCGGTCGGCTTCAACATCTGGCTGGCGCACCGGCTGCGCCCGCCGCTCAGTGCCATGTCGATGGAGCAGCAGAGCCTCGACCGGTACCGCATGGGCATCGCGCCGTACAAGAAGTGGCTGCTCCTCGGGATCACGGCCCTGGTCGGCCTCATCGCCGGCGCCTCCGCCTCCGGGCAGTGGCGTACCTGGCTGATGTGGGTCAACGGCGTGTCCTTCGGTCAGAAGGACCCCCAGTTCGACCTGGACGTCTCCTTCTACGCCTTCGACCTGCCCTGGTACCGCTTCCTGCTCGGCTTCGGCTTCGCCGCCGCCGTGCTCTCGGTGATCGCCGCCGCGCTCACCCACTACCTGTACGGCGGCCTCAGGGTCACCTCCCCGGGAGCGCGTGCCACGGCCGCGGCCACCGGGCACCTGTCGGTGCTGCTCGGTATCTTCGTCGCCCTGAAGGCGGTCGCGTACTGGCTCGACCGGTACGGCCTCGCGGTGAAGTCCAGCGACTTCAAGGCGACGGGCAACTGGACGGGCCTGAGGTACGTCGACGCGAACGCGTATCTCCCGGCCAAGACCATCCTGTTCTGCATCGCCGTGATCTGCGCGCTGCTGTTCTTCGCCACGATCTGGCGGCGCACCTGGCAGTTGCCCGTCATCGGCTTCGGCCTGATGGTGCTCTCCGCGATCCTCATCGGCGGGCTGTACCCGGCGATCGTGCAGAAGTTCCAGGTCCAGCCGAACGAGCAGGCCAAGGAAGCGCCGTACGTCGAGAAGAACCTGGAGGCGACCCGTCGGGCCTACGGCATCGACGGAACCGACGTCCAGGAGTACGCGGGCACGGGCACCACTTCGGACAAGAACAAGCTGCGTGAGGACGCCGAGAGCACGGCCAGCATCCGCCTGCTCGACCCGAACATCGTCTCGCCGACGTTCCAGCAGCTCCAGCAGATGAGGAACTACTACGCGTTCCCCGCGAACCTGGACGTCGACCGGTACAGCGGCAAGGACGGCTCGGAGCAGGACACGGTCATCGGTCTGCGTGAGCTCAACCTCGCGGGTATCCCCAAGAACAACTGGATCAACGACCACTTCCGCTACACCCATGGCTTCGGCGTGGTCGCGGCCAAGGGCACCGAGGCCACCTCCGGCGGCCGCCCGGTCTTCACGGAGTCCGACCTGCCGTCCAAGGGCGATCTCGGTGATTATCAGCAGCGGATCTACTACGGCGAGAAGACCACCCAGTACTCCATCGTCGGCGGTCCCCAGGCGGAGATCGACTACTCCGACGACAACGGTGAGAAGACCACCAGGTACAAGGGCGACAGCGGGGTCAACCTCTCCAACCCGATCAACCGGGCGGCGTACGCGGCGGCGTTCAGCGAGCCGCAGATCCTCTACTCCGGTGCCATCGGCGAGGGGTCGCGGATCCTGTACAACCGCACTCCCAAGGAGCGCGTCGAGGCGGTCGCCCCGTGGCTGACCATCGACGGTGACGCCTACCCGGCCGTCATCGACGGGAAGATCCAGTGGATCGTCGACGCGTACACGACGACGAACGGCTATCCGTACGCCTCCCGCACCACGCTGGGAGACACGACGGCCGACTCGCTGACCGCCGACAACAGCCAGCGCGCGGTGGTGGCCCAGCAGAACCAGGTCAACTACATCCGCAACTCGGTGAAGGCGACCGTCGACGCGTACACGGGCGAAGTCAAGCTCTACCAGTGGGACACCAAGGACCCGGTCCTGAAGACCTGGATGAAGGCGTTCCCGGACACGGTGGAGCCGAAGACGGCGATCTCCAAGGCGCTGGAGGCCCATCTGCGTTATCCGCAGGACCTGTTCAAGGTCCAGCGCGAGTTGCTGACCCGCTACCACGTCAAGGACGCCGACACCTTCCTCAGCGGTAGTGAGGTGTGGCAGGTGCCGGACGACCCGACCAACACCTCGGGCAGCGCGGTGCCGCCGTACTACCTGAGCATGAAGATGCCGGGGCAGCAGGAACAGGCTTTCTCGCTGACCACGACGTTCACGCCGAACGGCCGGGACAACCTCAGCGGCTTCATGGCGGTCAACGCCGAGGCGGGCACCAAGGATTACGGCAAGATCAGAATCCTGAAGGTGCCGACGAGTGAGGCGATCGACGGCCCCAAGCAGGTCCAGAGTCAGTTCAACTCCCAACAGGACATCGCCGAGACCATCAGCCTGCTCAAGCGCGGTGACTCGGAGGTCGAGTACGGCAACCTCCTGACGGTCCCGCTCGACGGCGGACTGCTCTACGTGGAACCCGTCTACGTGCGAGGCGGCGGCCTCAAGTACCCGCTGCTGCGCAAGGTTCTCGTCACCTACGGCGGCAACACGGCCTTCGAGGACACCCTCGACGCCGCGCTCAACAAGGTGTTCGATACGTCGGGTCCGACGCCCAAGCCCCCGGTGGACGACGGCGACGAAGGCACCGACGAGCCGCCGACGTCCGGGGACCCGACGGTCCAACAGGCGCTGCAGGACGCCCAGAAGGCGTTCGACGAGGGTCAGAAGGCCCTCAAGGACGGCGACTGGGAGGCGTACGGCCGCGCCCAGCAGGACCTCGAGGACGCGCTGAAGCGGGCCGAGGACGCGCAGTCCAAGGCCGACGGGGCCGGCGGCACCGGAGGCAGCGAGAACAACGACAAGGGCGACCAGGCCGACAAGAGCGACAAGGACGCCGACAAGGGCTCTGGGAGCGGGTGATTCAAGGCTCCACCCCGCGCCGTGATACGGTTGCCGAGCAACGGCGCGGGGTGGAGCAGCTCGGTAGCTCGCTGGGCTCATAACCCAGAGGTCGCAGGTTCAAATCCTGTCCCCGCTACTGAAGTTGAAGGCCCGGATCCTCCAAAGGATCCGGGCCTTCGACGTGTTGCCTGGGGACATGAGGGGATCTGTGTTTGACTTGTCGCTCTGTGGGCATGTCGACAAAACGCTGTAGTGACCTCAATGGCTGCGGTATACCAGGTGTACCCAGGTTGCAGGTGGTGCGACGATGGACGTTATGGGGGACAAGGCAACTCTGTTGGAGACAGGGCGGTTTGCGCAGTCTGTCGACTTTGCGCTGTCTGCCGACCTTGTGCTGCCCGCGGAGTCCGAGCCGTCGGGGGAGTCCGTCCTGACCACCGAGCCCGAGATGACCATCGGTCGTCCCCGTCCCGCGGGTGACTCCGCGCAGGCCGCGGACCCGGACGACGCCGGGGAAGCCGTCGAGGAGGCGCGTCAGCGGCTCGCCGCCGAAGCCGGTGACTCCGAGGCCATGAGCGTCCTCGGAGCGATGCTGCTGCGCCGCGGCGACCTCGACGGGGCCGAGCCGTACCTGCGCGCCGCCACCGCCGCCGGGGACCGGGCGGCCGCCAACAACCTGGGCGTCCTGCTCCACCAGAGGGGATACCCCGACGACGCCGCCGGATGGTGGCGGATCGCCGCCGTCGCCGGTTCCGCGGCCGCCGCCCACGCGCTCGGACGGCACCACCGTGAGCGCGGCGACGAGCCGGCCGCCGAGTACTGGCTGCGCCAGTCCGCCGAGCAGGGCCACGCGCTCGGCGCGTACGCCCTCGCCGACCTGCTGGAGCACCGCAGCGACGCCGCCTCCGAGAGGTGGATGCGCGTCGCCGCCGAACGCGGCCACCGCGAGGCCGCGTACCGTCTCGCCCGGACGCTCGACCATCGCGCCGAGCGCGAGGAGCGCGCGGCCGTCCGGGAGGGGCGCAGGATCGCCCGCGCCGCCCTGGAGATCGGCGGCGCGAGCCGCGAGGTCGTCCGGGACGCGCGGGACGGACGGGCCGCTCGGGACGCCAGGGAGGCCGTGCGGGACGGTCGCGACGGCGGACGGGGCGGCCGCGGCACCGCGGTCCGGGAAGGGCGGGACGGCGTACGAGAAGGTCGTGCTGCCGTGCGAGCGGGGGAGCCGGGGGCTGACAACGGTGTCGCGCCGACCGCCGCCGAGGAGGCCGAGCAGTGGTACCGCCAGGCCGCCGCGCGCGGCCACCGGCGGGCCGCGCTGCACCTCGGCGCGATCCTGGAGCGGCGCGGCGAGCTCAAGGAGGCCGGGCGCTGGTACCTGACCTCCGCCAAGGACGGCGAGCCCCGGGCCGCGTGCGCGCTGGGGTTCCTGCTGCGCGACGCGGGGGACACCGAGAGCGCGGCCGTGTGGTGGCTGCGGGCCGCCCAGGACGGCGACGGCAACGCCGCGAACGCCCTGGGGGCGCTGCACGCCGAGCGTGGCGAGACCCAGACCGCCGAGCGGTGGTACCGGGCCGCCATGGACGCCGGTGACGTGAACGGCGCGTACAACCTGGGGCTGCTCTGCGCCGAGCAGGGGCGGACCGCGCAGGCCGAGCAGTGGTACCGGCAGGCCGCCTACGCCGGGCACCGGGAGGCGGCCAACGCGCTGGCCATCCTGCTGCTTCAGGTCGGCGACGCGGCCGGTGCCGAACCGTGGTTCTCCAAGGCCGCGGAGGCCGGCAGTGTGGACGCCGCGTTCAACCTCGGGATCCTGCACGCCGGACGGGGCGACGACGTGACCGCGCTCGTCTGGTACGAGCGGGCGGCCGCCGCCGGGCACACCGAGGCGGCGCTCCAGGTCGCCATCGCGCGGCTGCGGGAAGGGGACGAGCGGGCCGCCGAGCGGCATCTGCGGTGTGCTGCCGGAGGGGGTAGCGCGGAGGCCGCGTACCGGCTCGCCGCCGTGCTGGACGCGCGCCGGCCGCCCGCGCCCGCGCATGAGCTGGGGGAGCCGGTGCGGGAGAAGAACGAGTGCGAGGAGTGGTACGAGAGGGCCGCGTCGCAGGGGCACCGGCGGGCGCAGGTGCGCGTCGGGATGCTGGCCGCGGGGCGGGGCGACGTCGTCGAGGCGGCGCGGTGGTACCGCATCGCCGCCGAGGCCGGTTCGCGGAACGGCGCGTTCAACCTGGGGCTGCTGCTGGCGCGTGAGGGGAGTGAGCCGGAGGCCGCCGTGTGGTGGGCCCGGGCCGCGGACGCGGGGCACGGGCGGGCGGCGCTGCGGCTCGCCCTCGTCTACGCGCGTCGGGGTGAGCTGGTCGAAGGGAAGCGGTGGGCCGACCGTGCGGTGGCGCTCGGGCCGGCCGAGGTCACGGAGCGGGCGGCGCGGCTGCGGGACGCACTGCGGCAGGAGCTGTCGGCGTAGGAGCCGGTGGTGGGGGCGGGGCACGGGCCGGACGCCGGAAGGGCGTGACGCCCGTGCCTCCGGTCTCGGCCCTCAAGCGATTTGCGCTGGTCGACGGGGCCACGTAAGGTTGCGTTTACCGACGCGGGGTGGAGCAGCTCGGTAGCTCGCTGGGCTCATAACCCAGAGGTCGCAGGTTCAAATCCTGTCCCCGCTACTGAAGGCCGAAGGCCCGGGACCGATGAGGTTCCGGGCCTTCGGTGTGTGTGGCCGGCCGAGCGCGAGGATCCCGCGGCCGAAGAACAGCGAAGCCCCCGGCAGGAGATCCCGCCCGGGGGCTGTCGTGTGGTGAGGCGTGCTGTGCGGGGGAGGGAGCGGGTCCTAGGCCGTCGCGCAGTTCGGGCAGACGCCTCGGTAGGTCACCTCGACGTCGGAGACGGTGAAGCCGAAGCGCTCCGTGGAAGGCAGGTCCGCGAGCGGGTTGCCGGTGGGGTGGACGTCACGGATCGTCCCGCACCGGGCGCACACCAGGTGGTGGTGCGGGCGGTGCGCGTTCGGGTCGTACCGCTTCGCGCGCTTGTCCGTGGCGACTTCGAGCACCTCACCCAGGGACACCAGCTCACCCAGCGTGTTGTAGACGGTCGCCCGGGAGATCTCCGGCAGCTTGGCCACAGCGCGCGCGTGTACCTCGTCGGCCGTCAGATGGACATGCTCGCCGTCGAGGACCTCGGCCACGACACGACGCTGCGCGGTCATACGCCATCCGCGTCCGCGCAGCCGTTCCAGAAGGTCACTCATACAGGTCAGCGTAACAGCAAGGGGGACAGATTCCGAACAGGTGTGACTTTGGAACAGGCATTGACTTGGACTTTGTCCAATGTAAGATTTGGCGCGTAAAGCGGTGCTGTCGGGCCGTGGGATTTCGGTCGGAGAGCGGCGGACGGCGCCGCCCGGACCTCGGCAAGCGCCTGGTGGGCCGCTGTCCAGGCTCTGTGCGGTCGACCAGGGTTGGACCGCTTGCCGTCGGGACGGGCCGGGACTTGTTCGGGTCCCGGCCCGATCGGGATCATGCTGGCGCGTGCTGTCGCGCCGGGGCCCAGCAGCGGATGATGTCGCGGACGGAGACGATGCCGACGGGTGCGGCCTCGTCGAGCACGATCAGATGCCGGAAGCCGCCGTGCGCCATGGCGCGGGCTGCGTCCTCCAGCGTCCAGGACGGCGCGGCGAACACGACGTCGTTGGTGGTGTGGGCGTGGGCGCGCTCGATGTCCGGGCTCTGGCCCAGACCGACGGAGTTGAGGACGTCGCGTTCGGTGAGGATGCCGAGTCCGCCGGCGTCGGGGTCGAGAACCACGGCCGCGCCCACGCGGCGGGCGGACATCAGGGCGGCGGCCTGGCGGAGCGTGTGATCGGGGCCGATGGTGAGAACCACCGTGCTCATGGCGTCGCGGACGAGCATGGAGTGCGGTCACCTCCTGGAGAACCACGGCAGTCGTCATGGCGGCGCACGACGCGCCTGTCGAGCACTGCACAAGTTCACAAGTGGGGGGACTGCCAGCTTCCCAGGCAAAGAGAGGGTCAACAAGGGGGCGCGCGTGGTCAGTTCAGGGGCGCCTCGGGATCACTCCGCAGCCGCACGCGCACCAGCGATTCAGTAGCGCTGGTTCAGGTATCCCAGAAGTTCGTCGTGGAGCAGGCCGTTCGAGGCTGCCGCGTTGCCGCTGTGCGGGCCGGGGCGGCCGTCGAGTCCGGTGAAGGTGCCGCCGGCCTCGGTGACGATGATCGCGTTGGCGGCCATGTCCCACAGCGACAGCTCGGGTTCGGCGCACAGGTCGATCGCGCCCTCGGCCACCAGCATGTACGGCCAGAAGTCGCCGTACGCGCGCGTGCGCCACACCTCGCGGGTCAGGTCCAGGAAGCCGTTCAGGCTGCCGCGGTCCTCCCAGCCGCTGAGCGAGGAGTACGCGAAGGACGCGTCCGACAGCTTCGAGACACGGGAGACGTGGAGGCGGGAGGACGAGCTGAGGCTGCGGCCGGTGAACGCGCCGTGGCCCTTCGCCGCCCACCAGCGGCGGCCGAGGGCGGGCGCGGACACCACGCCGACGACGGGCTGATAGCCACCCTCGCCCGCCTCCATCAGCGAGATCAGGGTGGCCCATACGGGCACGCCACGGACGTAGTTCTTGGTGCCGTCGATCGGGTCGACGACCCAGCGGCGGGGGCCGGTGCCCTCGACGCCGTACTCCTCGCCGAGGATCGCGTCCCGGGGGCGGGAGCGCTGGAGATGGCCGCGGATGAGTTCCTCGGCGGCCTTGTCGGCCTCACTCACCGGAGTCATGTCGGGCTTCGTCTCCACCTTGAGGTCGAGGGCCTTGAAGCGGGACATGGTGCTCGCGTCGGCGGCGTCCGCGAGGACGTGGGCGAAGCGGAGGTCGTCGAGGTAGTCGGCCATGGTGCGAACGGTATCCGCCGAGGTCGGTGCGGGGCCATAGGGGGCCCGGGGCAAGGGCGCCCGGGGGAGTTCGGGGCGCCCTTGGGGGTGCGGAGTGGCGCCCTGCGGGTACCTGACGCCGACGGGATCCTCCGGGCGTTCCGCCGGCCCGCGCATGTTGGCCGGAGTGCGCCCGTAGGCGCTCTCGCGAACCCTTGACAGGGGGTTGATGCGCGTCAAATCTGAGGGCCAGAGCCGCCCGCTCGTATCAGGGAGGCGATGATGCCTGCAGCGCGGGAATCCTTGTTGGACGCCGCTTACACGGCGCTGGTGCGCCGCCCGTGGTCCACCGTGCGGATGGTGGACGTGGCGGCGGTGGCCGGAGTGTCACGCCAGACGCTGTACAACGAGTTCGGCAGCAAGGAAGGGCTCGCCCGGGCCCTGGTCCGCAGGGAGGCCGACGGCTATCTCGCGGGGGTCGAACGGGCGTTGGCCACCCCCGTGGACAGCCGGGAGCGGCTCGCCGCGACCGCCGAGTGGACCGTGGCGGTCTCCCGGAGCAACCTGCTCGTACGGGCCATGCTGACCGGCTGCTGGAGCGAGCGCCTGCCGGCGCTCACGCTCTCGGCGGTGCCCTCGTCCTCCCTGGTGCCCGCGCAGCGCCGCGCGGACGGGCCGCTGCCCGCGCCCTCCGACTTCGTGGCGCTGGTGCGCGACCGGGCCGTCGCCGCACTGTCGCCGCCCGGCACCGCCAGGGCGGACACGGCGGAGCTGGCCCGTTCCTGCGAACTCGCCGTCCGGCTCGCCCTGTCCTGCGTCGCGGCGCCCCCGCGCGAGGGCGGGGTCACCGATCTGGTGCGGACCGCACTGCCACGGCAGCTGAGCAGGCCCCTTGTCTAGTGCGCCGAGCCCGAGAGCTGGAGCCCCACGACGCCCGCGATGACGAGGGTGATCGAGACGATCTTCAGAGTGGACACCACGTCGCCGAGGAAGATCATCCCGTAGATCGCCGTGCCGGCCGCGCCGATGCCCGTCCAGACCGCGTAGGCCGGGCCGACGTCGAGCTTCTTCAGGGAGAGGGTCAGCAGGCCGAAGCTGCCGAGGGCGAAGACGCAGAAGGCGACGGTGGGCCAGAGTCTGGTGAATCCGTGCGAGAGCTTCAGGCAGACGGCGAAGCCGGTCTCCAGCAGACCTGCCACGACCACCAGCAGCCACGCCATGTCTCGTCCTCCCGTGTCCCGACGTTCCGTGACCGCTTCGTCCGATCTCGCCTGATCTCTTCAGGTCTCATCTGGTCTGGATCAGACTTGGTGCGATTATGCACTTACCGGGTGGAGGGGGGCGCAAACAACGCGGAGGTCGGTCGCCTTCCCGACGGCGGGGTCAACGGCGGGGTCAGTCGCCCTCCCGGCGTTCGCGGGTCGAGAGCAGTCGGCGCAGGGAGTACAGCCGCGCCGGGTCCGCGTGCCCGTCGGCGACCCACTGGTCCAGCGCGCAGTCCTGCTCGTCGTGGCTGCACGCGCGCGGACAACCCTCGGTGCCCGCCTCCAGGTCGGGGAAGGCGTGGATGACCCGCGTCGGGTCGATGTGGGCGAGACCGAAGGAGCGGACGCCGGGGGTGTCCACCACCCAGCCGCCGTCGGAGTCCGCGAGGGGCAGCGCCAGCGCCGAGGTCGTGGTGTGCCGGCCGCGGCCCGTCACCGCGTTGACATGGCCGGTCGTCCGGCGCCGGTCCTCGGGGACGAGTGCGTTGACCAGGGTCGTCTTGCCCACGCCCGAGTGGCCCACGAACGCCGTGACCTTGCCGTCGAGGTGCGCGCGCACCCGGTCGGCCGCGGCACCCTGCTCCAGCTCCTCACGGCTCGTCACCACGAACGGGATGTCGAGGTCCCCGTACAGCTCCAGGAGCTTGTCGGGTGAGGCGAGGTCCGACTTGGTCAGGACGAGGAGGGGTTCGAGGCCGCCGTCGTACGCCGCGACCAGGCAGCGGTCGATCAGCCGGGGGCGGGGCTCGGGGTCGGCGAGGGCGGTGACGATGGCGAGCTGGTCGGCGTTGGCGACGACGACGCGCTCGTACGGATCGTCGTCGTCGGCGGTGCGGCGCAGCACCGACGAGCGGTCGGCGATGCGGACGATGCGGGCGAGGGTGTCCTTCTTGCCGGAGAGGTCCCCGACGAGGGCGACGGTGTCGCCGACGACCGCGGCCTTGCGACCCAGTTCACGGGCCTTCATCGCGATCACGATCCGGTCCTCGACGAGGCAGGTCAGCCGGCCCCGGTCGACGGTGAGGACCATGCCGTCGGCGGCGTCCTCGTGCTTCGGACGGATGTTCGTCCGGGGGCGGTTGCCCTTGCGGTTGGGACGGGTCCGGATGTCGTCCTCGTCGGTGTGCTTGCCGTAGCGGCGCATGATCGTCGTCCGCCCGTCAGTTCCCGAGCATCCCGGCCCACAGTTCGGGGAAGTCCGGCAGTGTCTTGGCTGTCGTCGCCACGTTCTCGATCCGCACGTCCTTCACCGCCAGGCCGATGATCGCACCGGCGGTGGCCATGCGGTGGTCGTCGTAGGTGTGGAAGACACCGCCGTGCAGGGGACGCGGGCGGATGTGGAGGCCGTCGGCGGTCTCGGTGACGTCGCCGCCGAGTTCGTTGATCTCCTTGGTGAGCGCGGCCAGCCGGTCCGTCTCGTGGAGGCGGAGGTGGGCGACGCCGCGCAGGGTCGACGGGGAGTCGGCGAGGGCGGCGACCGCCGCGATACCGGGGGTCAGCTCGCCCACCTCGCCGAGGTCCACGTCGATGCCGTGGATCGCTCCGGAGCCGGTGAACACCAGCCCGTACTCGGTGAGTTCGCAGGAACCGCCCATCTCGGTGAAGATCTCGCGGAGCTGGTCACCGGGCTGGGTGGTGCGCGTGGGCCAGTCGGGGACGACGACCTTGCCGCCGGTCACCAGGGCCGCCGCCAGGAACGGCTGGGCGTTGGAGAGGTCCGGCTCGATCGTCAGATCACGGCCGAGCAGCGCGCCCGGCGTGACCCGCCAGACGTTGGGCTCGCCGCCCGACTCCGGGGTGTCCACCTGGGCGCCCACCGAGCGCAGCATGTCGACCGTCATCCGGATGTGCGGCATGGAGGGCAGTGTCGAGCCGATGTGCCGGACCTCCACGCCCTGGTTGAAGCGCGGCGCGGACAGCAGGAGCGCGCTCACGAACTGCGAGGAGGAGGAGGCGTCGATCTCCACCGGGCCACCGTCGAGGGCCCCGCTGCCGTGGACGGTCAGCGGCAGGGCGCCGCGGCCGTCGTCGTCGATCCGGGCACCGAGGGCGCGCAGCCCGTCGATCACGCCGTTCAGGGGGCGCTCGTACGACCTGGGGTCGCCCTCGAAGCGGATGGGACCGTCGGCGAGGGCGGCCACCGGGGGCAGGAAGCGCATGACCGTGCCGGCGTTGCCGACGTCGACGGTGGCCGGGCCGCGCAGCCCCGCGGGCAGGACGCGCCACGCCTCGCCGGAGACGGCGGAGCCGCTCGTGGCCGAGGAACTGGACGACACCGTCTCCTCGATGCCGACGCCCATCGCCCGCAGGGCGGCCGCCATCAGGAGGGTGTCACGGGAGCGGAGGGGACGGCGCAGCCAGCCCGGCTCGCTGGCGAGGGAGGCCAGGACCAGGGCGCGGTTGGTGACGGACTTGGACCCGGGCACGTGGACCGTCGCGTCGACGGCTCCGCTCGCGTGCGGGGCGGGCCAGAGGGCGGGCTGTGCGTTCAGGGCCATGGGCCCACTTTAGTGGGGGTTCGCTCCGCCGGGCTCAGCCGGTTGACGTGCGTCGCTCGTCGCGTACGCGCCCGTTCGGGGCAGTTCGTGGCCGATCGTGCGGTGCCGGGTGGCACGGCCGTCGCAACTCACGGTCACAGCCTCAGGAGCCACCTTCCGCCGCCCAGCAGCGCGCATACGGACACCACGTGGAACATCAGCAGCCATACCGTCGCCGGCACATGGGTCAGACGGGAGAGCTGGTCCGCGTCGGAGTCGCCGGCTCCGCCCCGGCGGCGCTTGGCCTGGAGTTCGAAGGCGGGGCGCACACCGCCGAGGAGGAGGAACCACACCACCGCGTACGCGAAGGCCGCCTGGACCTGGGGGCCGGCGAGCCAGGAGACGACGACGAAGGTGCCGCCGGTGAGTACGACGGTGAGGGCGCCGTACGCGTTGCGGATCATGATCAGCATGGCCACCAGGAGGATCGTGGAGAGCCACAGGAGCAGCGTGATGCGGCCGGAGCCGAGGAGGGCGGCGCCGCCGAGGCCGAGCAGCGGGGGAGCGGTGTAGCCGGCGGCCGCGGTGAGGATCATGCCGAGGCCGGTGGGCTTGCCGCGGCTGACGGTGAGGCCGCTGGTGTCGGAGTGCAGGCGTATGCCGGTCAGGGTGCGGCCGGTGAGCAGGGCGACCAGGCCGTGGCCGCCCTCGTGCGCGATGGTGATCGCGTTGCGCGAGAGCCGCCAGACGCCGTGCGGGACGACCGCGGCGAGCGCGGCCACCGCGGTGGCGATGACGACCCAGGTGTCGGGGTCGGGCTGGGTGCCGAAGACCTCGTCCCACAGGCTGGCCAGCGAGGTGGCTGCGGTGCTTTCCATGGTCGGCGGTAGCTCCTCCGGGTCGCGTCGGATCTGGAAGTGTGGCACTCGGGGGCGGACGGTATGTGAGACGCCGGGGTGCCGGGGATCGTTCCTGCGGGGAAACCGGCTGGTCGGAGCGGTCGGAGCGGTCGGAGCGGTCGGAGTGGTCGGAGCGGTCGGAGCGGGGGTGCGGTCCGGGGATCGGCCCGACCGCGACGGACGTCGTGGCCCTACGCGGACGTCGTGGCCCTACGCGGACAACGGGGACGTCGGTGGCCGTACGCGGACGAGGACGGCAGCGGCGGGCGCGGACGAGAGAGGGGCTGGTGGGCGCACGCGGACGACGGGAGCACCGGCAGGGGCACCGGCGGACAGCTGTGCGCGCCGCCCTCCGTCGGCGGTCTGCCACCCTTGGACGTGTCCGGGTGGAGGACCCGGTGTGCGCGGGTCGGAGGGGTGGTTCGAGATGTGCGGGCGGTATGCGTCCAGTCGCAGGCCGGAGGATCTCGCGGGAGTCTTCGAGATCGAGAAGTGGGAGCCGGAGGAGACCCTGGAGCCCGACTACAACGTGGCCCCCACCAAGGAGGTCTACGCGGTTCTCGACCGCCCCCTCAAGGACACCGACGACAAGAGGCCGGTCCGCCAGCTGCGCAAGCTGAAGTGGGGGCTCGTCCCCTCCTGGTCCAAGAACCCCGAGGGCGCCGCCCGGATGATCAACGCCCGCGCGGAGACCGTCCACGAGAAGCCCTCGTACCGTCGCGCCTTCACGTCCCGGCGCTGCATCCTGCCCGCCGACGGCTACTACGAGTGGGTCACCGGCAAGCACGAGCGGGACCTGGAGGTCGAGGGCAGGAAGAAGCGGCCGCGCAAGCAGCCGTACTTCGTGCTCCCCGCCGACGGATCCGTGTTCGCCATGGCCGGGCTGTACGAGTTCTGGCGGGACAAGACCCTGCCGGACGACCATCCGCAGGCCTGGTGGGTCACCTGCTCGGTGATCACGACGGAGGCGGAGACGACCCCGCTGGCCGTGGCGCCCGCGGACGGCCCGTTCACGCTGGCCGAGATTCACCCCCGGATGCCGTTGATGCTGACGCCCGACCGGTGGGACAGCTGGCTTGACCCGGCCCGGACGGACCCCGACGAGCTGCGCGGTCTGCTGGAGCCGCCGCCCGCCGGCCTGATGCGCGCCTATCCCGTCTCCACGGCCGTCAGCAACGTCCGCAACAACGCCCCGGAGCTGCTGAAGGAGCTGGAGGGCCCCGAGGAGGGCACACTCTTCTGACGTGAACGGGATCAGAGAAGAGATCGACACCGAGGCGGGCACGGCCCGGGTCACCTGGCACGAGGCGCGGGACGCCCGCTGGGTGCTCGCCGTGAGCCATGGCGCGGGCGGCGGCGTCGAGGCACGCGATCTCCAGGCCCTCGCCGCCGTCCTCCCCGCGCACGGGGTGACCGTCGCGCTCGTCGAGCAGCCCTGGCGGGTGGCCGGCAAGAAGCTCGCACCCGCGCCGAAGACCCTGGACGTCGGCTGGCGGGGTCTGTGGCCCGCGCTGACAGGACCGGGGCTGCCTGTGGTCGCGGGCGGGCGCAGCGCCGGGGCCCGGGTGGCCTGCCGTACCGCGCGGGAACTGGGCGCGGCGGCCGTACTCGCGCTGAGCTTCCCGCTGCATCCGCCGGGCAAGCCGGAGAAGTCCCGCGCCGACGAACTGCTCGGCGCCGGGGTACCGACACTGGTCGTGCAGGGCGGGAACGACACGTTCGGGAGGCCGGAGGAGTTCCCGGAGGGCCCCCACGCGCTCGTGGAGGTGCCGTACGGAGACCACGGGTTCGCCGTGCCGAAGCGAGCGCCCCTCGATCAGGAGGCGGCGCTCAAGGTGATCACCGACGGTGTCGTGGAGTGGATCGCGTCGCTCGGCCGCCCGCGCTGAGGACGCCCGCCGGGCCGCGACGCCGAGGTCGTCCGCCGGGACGAGCGGAAGTCGTTCGCCGGGACGAGCGGAAGTCGTTCGCCGGGACGAGCGCAAGTCGGTTCGCCGGGACGAGTGGAATGAATCACTCGGTAAGGAGTCGGTGGGAAGGCGGGAATGTTGCGTGACGGTCCCCTGTTGTGCGGATCAGACAGCGCGAGACCGTGCTGACCGTCGTAGGAGAGGAAGTCCGCCGCATGGGTTCGACCATCTGCCCGACCCGCAGCAGCCGCGCTGACCTGGACTGGACGGTGCTGCACGCGGCGAAGAGCGCCCCTATTCGGGCGGCGGCGGGTGCGGATCGTCGTCTATCCTCCGAATCTGGTGGTACCGGTTTCGGTGCCGCACAGACACTGGAGGAGGTGGGTCCGGTCACTGGGACCGACGCAGGGACCGAACGGGGCCAGGCGGAGCAGCCCGAGGGCACGGAGACCGCCGCGGACCGCAACGCTCGTTTCGAGCGGGACGCGCTGGAGTTCCTCGACCAGATGTACTCGGCCGCGCTGCGCATGACGCGCAACCCCGCCGACGCCGAGGACCTGGTGCAGGAGACGTATGCCAAGGCGTACGCGTCCTTCCACCAGTTCCGCGAGGGCACCAACCTGAAGGCCTGGCTGTACCGCATCCTCACGAACACCTTCATCAACTCGTACCGCAAGAAGCAGCGCGAGCCCCAGCGCAGTGCGGCCGAAGAGATCGAGGACTGGCAGCTGGCGCGCGCCGAGTCGCACATGTCGACGGGTCTGCGCTCGGCCGAGTCGCAGGCGCTCGATCACCTGCCCGACTCGGACGTGAAGGAAGCGCTGCAGGCGATCCCCGAGGAATTCCGCATCGCCGTCTACCTCGCCGATGTCGAGGGCTTTGCGTACAAGGAGATCGCCGACATCATGGGGACACCCATCGGTACGGTGATGTCCCGGCTGCACCGGGGCCGCCGTCAACTGCGCGGCATGCTCGAGGACTACGCCCGTGACCGCGGGTTGGTCCCGGCCGGCGCCGGAGAGTCGAACGAAGCGAAAGGCTCGGGCTCATGAGCTGCGGAGAGCCGCACGAGACGGATTGCAGCGAGATCCTCGATCATCTCTACGAGTTCCTCGACCGTGAGATGCCCGACGCCGACTGCACCAAGTTCGAGCACCACTTCGAGGAGTGCTCGCCGTGCCTGGAGAAGTACGGTCTCGAACAGGCCGTCAAGAAGCTGGTCAAGCGGTGCTGCGGGCAGGACGACGTGCCGACCGACCTGCGGGCCAAGGTCATGGGGCGGATCGATCTGATCCGCTCCGGGCAGGCGGTCCCCGAGCACGAGGTGACGGCCTCGCCGGCGACACCGCAGGAGACCTGAGCACCCGCCCACCAGCGGTATGCCTGTACTGAGCCCGTTCCGGGCACGGCCGTCCGGCCGCCCTCGGAACGGGCTCAGTCGTGTCCGGTGCCGGAGGGGATCAGACCTCCAGGCCGGTCTCCACGCGCTTCAGGCTGTGGCGGGCCAGGGCCAGATTGCCGCGGGAGCGGTCGAGCGCCAGGTAGAGGAAGAGCGAGCCCTTGCTGCTGCTCAGCGGGCGGATCAGGTGGTACTGCGCGCCCAGCGTGATCAGGATGTCCTCGATCACGTCGTTCATGTCGAGCGAGGCCAGGGTGCGCATCTTGGAGCGCACGACCTCGGTGTTCCCGGCGGCCGCCAGTTCGAGGTCGAGGTGTTGTCCGCCGCCGAGGGTGCCGAGCGACATACCGCTCTCGTAGTCGACCAGCGCCACGCCGATCGCACCGTCGACCGTCATGGCTTCCTTGAGCGCGGTCTCGATGTTCATCTTGCTGCCCCAATTCCTCAGTGCTGCTGACCGGTCACTGTCCGGCCATCTACGATCGAACGCGAGCGATCCTTGGGTCGCAAACGTCAACTTTTTTGCGTGTTACGGAAGTTGATGCTCAAAGTACTGTGCGGCGCGTGAACGTGGAGGGCGAATGGGGGAAAGGGCGACCGCCCTCCAGGATTCCCTGGACCGGCTTCTCGACTCTCCGGGCGTCACCGGCGTCGCCCTGATCGACGCCGTCACCGGACTCACCTACGCAACCGCGGGCGACGCCGCCCTGGCCGGGACGGGGACGGAGATCTCCGACCTCGCCGCCCTCATCTCCGAGCGGCTCGGCGAGGCGGGGGCCGTGGGGGAGCTGGAGAGCGTGGTCATGACCAGCAGGAGACGCCATCAGGTGCTGCTCTCCGTGCCCCGGTCGGCCGGCGATCCGCTGCTGCTCGCGGCCGGCCTCGACCGGGACCGGGCCAATATGGCCCTGGCGCTGCGCAGCCTCGGTGACCGGGCCCGAGAGGTGCTGGCGTGAAGACACCCTCGGCACGCAATGTGCCGGCTCTGCTCCAGGCACTGCACCAGGAGGGCTTCACCGGTACGGTACGGGTCTCCGGCGCCCCTGGTGGCACGATTCATCTCCGTGACGGCCGGGTCGGCGCGATCGAAACACCGGGCGCGCCGACCGCGACGTCCACACTGCTCGCCTCCGGCCGGATCGACGACGACGCCTGGCTCGCCGCGTGCGCGGCCGAGCCCGACGCGGACCTGCTGGGCCGCCACCTGGAGGCCGCGGGTCTGATCGGTGCCGCCGAACTGGAGGTCGTCTGCGCGGCGGCCGTCTACGACGGGGCGTTCGCCATGGCGCTGAGCCCGCCGGGGGACTGGGAACTGACCGACCGTGAGCCCACCCTCCTGGCCCGGCCCGGAGTCGAACCCCGCCCGCTGGCCGAGGAGACGACTCGCCGTATCGCGCTGCTGTCCCGGCTCCGCGGACCCGCGGGCGATCTGGCCCGGGGCCGGCCCGCCCCGGTCGTCGACCACGCGCACCCCGCTTCCGGCGGCGGACTGACGCCACGTCATCGCGAACTCCTCAAGAGCGCCAACGGGCGTCGCACCCCGCGCGACATCGCCTTCGCCCGTGGGCGCGGACTCTACGCGGTGATGCTGGACCTGATCCGGCTGGAGGCGCTCGGCGCCGTCCACTGGGAGACCATGACCGTGCCCGAGGGGCGGCCCAGCACCGCACCCCGGGTGCCCCAGCGGGCCGCGACCTGGGCCGACGAACCGTCACCGAGGGCCGGTCCTCTGCCCAGACGCAGGCCGGGCGGGGGCTTTCCCGCCGGCGACTTCGGCGCGAAGGACGGGGAGTGAGCGCAGACCAGGACCCGGCCCGCAAGCGCCGCCGACGCACCAAGGCCGCCCGCCTCCGGCGGAGACAGGCCCCCAGAACCCCGCCGGGCCCCGACCACCCGGCCTCCACCACCCGTCCCGCGACTGCCTCCGAGACCGCGTCCAGCCAGGGCGCGTCCAGCCAGGCCACGTCCACCGAGCCCGATCCCGCCGCCCAACCGCCTTCCTCCGCTCACCCCGGCCCCAGCACCCCCACGCAGTCTTCGGCCGCAACGAGGGGCGCACCTGGGGAACCGCCCCCGTTACCCGTGCGCGGAGCCGCGCGCGGCACAGGGTCCGTGCCCGGGGCCGCCGCCGGGGGCGACGCGTCGGAGGCCCCCGTCGCACCGCCGCCCTTACCTCCCCTGTCCCTGCTGTCGCCCGAGGAACTCCTCGCCGACCAGCCTTCCCTCGACATGCTGCGGCGCGTCCGCCGCGGGCTTCGGGCTCTCCCCGAGTCGGACCGGAACCCGTCCGACTGAGCCCCTACGGACCCCCACTCCCCACCGCAGACATCCGGACCAAGGAGCACGTCCCCATGACCGCACACGCCTCGACCGAAACGCTCACCGGCATCCTGACCTCGCTGCGTGACCGGGTCCTGGGCGTCTCCGAGAGCGTCCTGTCCACCGTGGACGGGCTCCTCGTCGTCGCCGACGTCGACAAGGTGCACCCCGAGTCCGTCGCCGCGCTGGCCGCCGCGACGCTCGGTGTCAGCCGCCGCATGGCCGACCAGTCCGGCTCCGGCGCGCTCCGCGAGGTGGTCGTCCGCTGCGGAGCGGGCCACGTCATCGTCGTGGCCGTCGGCGAACGGACCCTGCTGACCGTCATGGGCGACGACGGCCTCGACATCGCCGCGTTCCAACGCGAGTCCCCGGCGACCGTGGAACAACTCACCAAGGCCCTCGCGGCGGACGTGGCGGGGTGAGACGGGCCGACGTGGCCGGTTGTACGCGCCTCCCCTCACACCCTCGCCCCCTCCCCGCCCTCCAGGCACCCATTTCACCCGAATGAGTTAATCCAGCCATCGCGGCTCAGGGGATTCACCCGTAGGCACTCCCACCCGGCCCGTGCCGCCCTACGCTCCGGAAGCTGAATCTCGGGAGGGGCGCCATGAGGTCGGTTCCGGCATGGGCACGGGCGTACGTCGCCTGCACCGTGCTCGCGGCCCTCGGCTGTCTCACCGGCCTTCCGGGCCCGCGGGCCCCCTGGTGGGCGGCGGCCCTGCTCGCCGCGCTGTACGCCGGGTGCGAGCAGATCACCCGGTGCCGTTTCGTCGGCCACCTCGCTCCCCGGGGCATGGGCACCTTCTTCCCGGTTCTTCTCGCCGGCGCCTTCCTGCTGCCGCCCCCCGTCGCCGCGCTGGTCGCGGTGCCGGGCGCGCTGATGTCCCGCGTCGACCAGCGGCCGCGCGGACTGCGGCGGGTCTGGCGTGCGGCACAACTGGTCCTCGCGGTCCGGGCCGCGTCCTGGACGCACGGGGCGCTCGGCGGCCGGGACGCGGTCGCCGGCCCCGACTTCCCCTACGCGCTGCTGCCCGCCGGGGCCGCGGCGCTGGCGTTCTGCGCCGTGCTCACCCTCCTCGACGGCGGCATCCTGGCGCTCGCCGAGCGGGTGCCGTGGCGCACCGCCTGGCGGGGGCTCCTCCTTCGGGCGTCGGCGCCGGTCGCCGCGCACGGACTCGCCGGGCTGATGATGGCCGTGCTCTGGCGCAGCCCGTACGGGCCCGTCGCCGCACTGCTGGTCCTGCTGCCGATGTACGTGTCCTGCTGGGTCTTCGCGCAGTACCACCGCGAGCGGGCGGCGCACCGGGCGACCATCCGGGCGCTCGTGCAGGCCGTCGACATCAAGGACGCCTATACGCGCGGCCACAGCGAACGGGTCGGGCACGCGTCCTTGATGATCGCCCGCGAGCTGGGCATGGACGACGAGCGCGCCGAGGTGCTGCGCTTCGCCGGGATCCTGCACGACGTGGGGAAACTGGGGGTGCCGACGCGGCTGCTGCGCAAGGACGGGCCGCTCACCCCCGAGGAGCGGCGGATCGTCGAACTGCATCCCGAGTACGGGCACGAGATGGTGCGCGGGATCTCCTTCCTCGGCGAGGCGCGGGCGGCGGTCCTGCACCACCACGAGCGGATGGACGGGAGCGGATACCCCTACGGGCTGGTCGGGAGCGAGATCCCGGAGTTCGCGCGGCTGGTGGCGGTGGCCGACGCGTTCGACGCGATGACCTCGACCCGGTCCTACCGGCGGGGCCGCCCGGTCGCCGCCGCGCTGGCGGAGCTGGAGCGCTGCGCCGGCACGCAGTTCGACCCCGTGATGGTGGGAGCGCTGGGCCGGGCACTGTCCCGCAGCGGCTGGGAGCCCCTGGTGACCACCGCCCCCCCGCGGAGACGTACCGGCGCCGGGGACACCTGCTGGTGAGCGTGGCGCGGGGGCAGCGGCTGCTCGGGGAGCGGCGGAACAGCGGGCGCACGAGCAGCGGGCGTCCGAGCGGGGAGTGGATGAGCGGGGAGTGGACGATCGGGGAGCTGTCGAGCGCGATGCCGCCGGGAGGCGGGGCCGGTGAGTTCCGCGCGGGTGCCTCCGGTTCCGCCCCTCCCCGTCCTTCTCCGCTGCCTCGCCGCCCTGCTCGTGCTCGCCGGGGTCGGGCACACCCTCCGGTACGGCCTCGACGAGCCCCTGATCGCACTCGTGTTCGGTGTGCTGGTGGGTGTGGGGGAGCTGTCCCGCTGGCGCGGGGCGGAGGGCAGGGAGCAGGCGCCGCTGGGCGCGGCCGGAGGGCTCGCGTACGCCCTGCTGGGGGAGTGCGCGGGGCGTTCGACGGCGCACGGCGTGCCGCAGGCCGTGGCCGTCGTCGCCGTAGGCGCGCTGTTCGGGTGCGCGCCCCACGCCGCGAGAGCGCGCGGGGCCACCGCCGACCACCTCACCCGGCGCGTCCTCACCGTCGCCTTCGCCGCCGTCTGCTTCCAGCCCCTGCACGACAGCGGACGGCTGCTGGGCTGGAGCGGGCACGCGCGCGTGCTGCTGCTCGTCGGGTTGCTCGTGGTGACCGCCCTGTGCGACGCCGTCCTGGCGGCTGCCCTGGCACGGGCCCGGACCCGATGGCCGTACGGGCCGCTGCTGCGGGACGAACTGCGGGGTCTCCTCGGGATCGGCTCGGCGGTGTGCGCGACCGGGGTCGTCATGGCCGTGGCGGTCGGGGTCGCCGGGCTGTGGGCGCTGCCGGTGTTCTCGCTTCCGCTGCTGCTCACCCAGGTGTCGTTCCGGCGGTACGCGGCCGTGCGGACCACGTACCGGCAGACCATCGCCTCGCTGGCCAGGGCCACGGAGATCGCCGGGTACACCCCGCCGGGCCATGCCCGCAGGGTCGCCGCCCTCAGCCGTGAGGTGGGGCGGGAGCTGGGGCTCGGCGAGCGGGAGCTGACCGTCCTGGAGTACGCGGCCCTCATGCACGACATCGGGCAGCTCAGCCTGGTCGACCCGGTGCCCGCCGGTGCCACCGCCGGCCTGCCGACGGCGGAGCAGCGCCGGATCGCGCTGCTGGGCGGCGCTGTCGTCCGGCAGACCGGGGTGGACACGGAGGTCGCCGTGGTGGTGGAGCGCCAGGCCGATCCCTACCGTGAGCAGCCGGTCGGCGCGCGGATCGTCCGGGCGGTGAACGCATACGAGGAGAAGACCCGGGAAGCAGGGCCCTCAGGGCCGCTCAGGGCACTGGAGGAACTGCGGCTCGCGACAGCACACGACTATCAGCCAGAGGTGGTCGAATCGCTTGCCAGGGTGGTCGCACGAGACGGTCTGACCTTGCGCGTGGTGGGGTAACCCATGGGTAATGAGCGGCTCTCCTTCCGTCCGTGGTTGGATGCGAGGGAGAGGGTGTACCGGGGGCGACGGCCGGCCCACTCCACGGAAACGGCAGGCGGGAACCGTAACTGGCAGGCGGGAATCGTGAGGATCTTCGGCAAGGGACGGCATCGGCCCTCCGCCTCGTGGCGGCAGGCCACCGACCGGGCGTTCACGCTCATCGGCGACGGTCGTTACGAGGACGCGGGGGCACTGCTGACCCGTGCCGCGGACCTGGAGCCGTGGCTGTCCGAGTCCTGGTTCAACCTCGCCCTGCTGCACAAGTTCCGGCACGACTGGGAGCAGGCCAGAGCGGCCGGGCTGAGGGCCGTCGCGCTGCTCGACCGGGAGACCGGGGCGCCCGACTGGTGGAACGTGGGCATCGCCGCGACCGCCCTGCAGGACTGGCCGTTGGCGCGTCGCGCCTGGCAGGCGTACGGGCTGCGGGTACCCGGCGGAGCTGCCCGGCCGAAGCCCGGGGGCGGCGTCGCGGACACCGGGGAGCCGGTCGGCATGGACCTGGGCAGTGCCGCCGTGCGGCTCTCGCCGGAGGGTGAGGCCGAGGTCGTGTGGGGGCGCAGGCTCGACCCGGCGCGCATAGAGGTGCTCTCCATTCCGCTGCCGTCGTCCGGCCGGCGCTGGGGCGAGGTCGTCCTCCACGACGGGGTCCCGCACGGTGAGCGGACCACGGCCGCCGGCCACGCGTACCCGGTGTTCGACGAGATCGAACTGTGGGCGCCGTCGCCGGTGCCGACCTGGGTGGTGCTGCTGGAGGCCGCCACGGAGTCCGACCGGGACGCACTGGAACGGCTCGCGGCCGACGCGGGCTTCGCCGCCGAGGACTGGTCGTCGTCGGTGCGGCTGCTGTGCCGGCTGTGCTCGGAGTCCCGGATGCCGTCCGACGAGGGCGACGGGGACCACATGGACCCGCACGACCACAGCGAGCCGGGGCATCCCGGGCCGCTCGGGCATGTCACGGACGGGCAGTTGTGGGTGCCCGAGCGGGAGTGCGGCATCGCCGCGCCGGCGTCGTTGGTACGGGGGCTACTCGACGGGTGGGTCGCCGACAGCCCTGACTCCAGGGACTGGCGGGATCTCGAAGAGGTCTGTTAGACGGCCGAGCGGTCGTACGCCGGGGCACGGGCCGCGCCCGGTCGGTCACGCGGTTGCCCGCGCTCCCCTTCGCCGCTGCCCGTACCCTGTATCAGCAACTCAGCCCTTGTTTTGTGAGGAAGGCGTACGTCTGTCATGGCTCAGCAGGACACCGAACAGCAGCACGTGGGCGTGCTCCCCGTCGACGACGAGGGATTCGTCGTCGACACGGAGGACTGCGAGGAGCGCGAGCAGGCGTACCGCGAGCGCGGCACCTCGCGGCCCATCACCGTCGTCGGGAACCCGGTCCTGCACAAGGAGTGCAAGGACGTCACGGAGTTCGGCGACGAACTCGCCGAGCTCGTGGACGACATGTTCGCCAGCCAGCGCACCGCCGAGGGCGTGGGCCTCGCCGCCAACCAGATCGGCGTCGACCTGAAGGTGTTCGTGTACGACTGCCCCGACGACGAGGGCAACCGCCACGTCGGTGTCGTCTGCAATCCCAAGCTCGTCGAACTGCCCGCCGACAAGCGCCGGTTGGACGACAGCAACGAGGGCTGCCTGTCGGTGCCGACCGCGTACATGCCGCTCGCCCGGCCCGACTACGCCGAGGTCACCGGCCAGGACGAGAAGGGCAACCCGATCAAGGTCCGCGGCACCGGGTACTTCGCCCGCTGCCTCCAGCACGAGACCGACCACCTGTACGGCTACCTGTACATCGACCGGCTCTCCAAGCGCGACCGCAAGGACGCGCTGCGGCAGATGGCCGAGAACGAGCCCCGCTACCCCGTCGTCGCGAACGACTGAACCACCGCACGGACACGTCCCGGGCGCGCGTCCGGGCGGCAGTAGACCGCCCGACGCGTGCCCGGCGCCGTTCTCAGGCGGCGGCCTCGGGACCCCGGAAGGTGCGGCGGTAGGCCTGGGGTGTCGTACCGAGGGCCCGGACGAACTGATGGCGCAGGGTGGCCGCCGTGCCGAAGCCGGTGCGCCAGGCGATCGTGTCCATCGTCTCGTCCGTCGCCTCCAGCAACCGCTGCGCCAGCAGCACCCGTTGACGCAGGATCCAGCGGTACGGGGTGGTCCCCGTCTCCTGCTGGAAGCGGCGGGCGAACGTCCGCGGCGACATGTGGGCGCGTGCCGCGAGCTGCTCGACGGTGACCTCCTCGTCGAGGTGGCGCTCCATCCACGCCAGCACCTCGCCGACCGTGTCGCACTGCGAGCGCGGCAGCGGCCGCTCGACGTACTGGGCCTGGCCTCCGTCCCGGTGGGGCGGCACGACCATCCGCCGGGCGATCTTGTTGGCGACCTCCGGTCCCTGCTCCTTGCGGACGATGTGCAGACAGGCGTCGATACCGGCCGCCGTGCCCGCCGAGGTGATCACGGGGTCATCGTCCACGTACAGCACGTCCGGTTCCACCATCGCGCGCGGATACTGCCGGGACAGTTCGTCGGAGTGCCGCCAGTGCACCGCGCAGCGCCGGCCGTCCAGCAGGCCGGCCGCACCGAGCACGAACACCCCCGAGCACACGCTCAGCACCCGGGCACCCCGGTCGGTGGCCCGGCGCAGCGCGTCCAGCAGGTCCGCCGGATAGATCCGCCGCACATAGCTCTCACCCGCCGGGACGACGACCAGGTCGGCCTCGTCCAGCCGGTCCAGACCGTACGACGTCGAGATCGTGAAGCCGGCGTGCGTCCGCAGGGTCGGGCCCTCCGCGGAGGCGACCGCGAAGTCGTACACGGGCAGGCCCTCGTCGCTGCGGTCCAGGCCGAAGACCTCGCAGACGACACCGAGTTCGAAGGGGTGCACGCCGTCCATGAGGACGGTCGCCACATTGGTCAGCATGCCTCCAGTGTGCCTCGGGAGTGGCAGTAATTGGAGGGCGCGCGGCAGTACTGCCACTGTTGGTAAGGAGTGTCCCGCGCGACAGTGGTGTCCATGAACACCACACAGCTGCAAGCACTCACCGGAACACTGGTCGTACTCGGCCTGCTGGCCCTGGTCGCGCTGCCCGCCCTCATCGGCGTCCTCCACGACCGCCGCGTGGACCGGCAGCTCAGGGAGGCGGCGCAGCGCCAGGCCGCCATCGACGGGTCGCGGCCCGAACGGCGTACGTCCGGCGCCGCCTCGCGCCGCTTCGCCCGCACGGTCTGATCGCATATCTGTACGACACCCTTGCTCCTCCGTGTGTAGCCTCTCCCCGACCACAAGGGGAGGATCATGAGACACGGAACGCGCCCCGCGCACGGCCGCACCCTGGCCGTCGTGGGCGGGGCGGCGGCCCTGGTGCTGCTGGCGGCGACGGGCGCCCAGGCCGAGGGGAAGGGCGACGTCCGGGTGACGAAGACGGTCGTCAACGGCGGCGACAACGTCATCGTGGGGACGTCGAAGACCATCAGGTTCCCGGTCGCCATCACCATCCGGGACAACTCCGGCGTCAAGGGACTGACCCGCGTCAGCACCTTCTACGCCTATAACGCCCTGGGCGGCGGTTTCGCCGAATGGACCGGCGCCACCTGCAAGAAGAAGTCGTCCACCACGTCGCTGTGCACAGCCGTGATGGCGATCAACCCGCGCTGGATCCCCGGCTACAGCGATGCCGACAGCAACAAGACGGCCGGGGTCTGGCAGGTCAACGCCACCGTCAAGGCCAACGACGGCGACTACTGGATCTCCGACGACATCGCCCGGTACAAGGTCAAGCGTGCCTCGAAGCTGACCACGGCCATCGCGCCCGACAAGGTCGCCAAGGGCTCGAAGGTCACCGTCACCGGCACGCTGTCCCGCGCCAACTGGGAGACCCTCAAGTACCAGGGGTTCAAGGGGCAGTCGGTCCGCCTCCAGTTCAAGAAGAACGGCGCCGCCCGCTACACCACCGTGAAGACGGTGAAGTCGGGCAGCGCCGGAAGGCTCAGCACCAGGGTGACCGTCGACGCGGCGGGCAGCTGGCGCTGGTACTTCCCCGGCCTGACGTCGACCGCGCGGGTCATCTCGGCCGGGGACACGATCACGCTCAAGTGACCCCGGCGGGCCGGGTCGAGCCGGCCCGCCACTTTCGCGGCGGAGCCGGCTCGCGGGTCCTAGAAGTCCTCGTCCAGGTCGACGGTGCCCTCCACCGCGACCTGGTACGCGGACGGACGCCGCTCGAAGAAGTTCGTCAGCTCCTGGACGCCCTGCAACTCCATGAAGGAGAAGGGGTTCTCCGAGCCGTACACCGGCGCGAAGCCGAGCCGCGTCAGCCGCTGGTCGGCGACGCACTCCAGGTACTGCCGCATGGAGTCGGTGTTCATGCCCGGCAGGCCGTCACCGCACAGGTCGCGGGCGAACTGCAGCTCGGCCTCCACGGCCTCCCGCAGCATGTCCGTCACCTGCTGCTGCAGCTCGTCGTCGAAGAGGTCCGGCTCCTCCTTGCGGACGGTGTCGACCACGTCGAACGCGAAGCTCATGTGCATCGTCTCGTCGCGGAACACCCAGTTGGTGCCCGTCGCCAGACCGTGCAGCAGGCCCCGGCTGCGGAACCAGTAGACGTAGGCGAAGGCACCGTAGAAGAACAGGCCCTCGATGCACGCGGCGAAGCAGATGAGGTTGAGGAGGAAGCGGCGACGGTCCGCCCGTGACTCCAGGCGGTCCAGCTTGTCGACGGAGTCCATCCACTTGAAGCAGAACCCGGCCTTCTCCCGGATGGACGGGATGTTCTCCACGGCCGCGAAGGCCGCCGCCCTGTCCTCCGGGTCGGGGAGGTAGGTGTCCAGCAGCGTCAGGTAGAACTGGACGTGGACGGCCTCCTCGAACAGCTGCCGCGACAGGTACAGCCGCGCCTCGGGGGAGTTGATGTGCTTGTAGAGCGTCAGCACCAGGTTGTTCGCGACGATCGAGTCGCCCGTCGCGAAGAAGGCGACCAGACGGCCGATCAGGTGCTGCTCGGCGGGGCTGAGCTTCGCGAGGTCGGCGACGTCCGAGTGGAGGTCGACCTCCTCCACGGTCCAGGTGTTCTTGATGGCGTCCCGGTAGCGCTCGTAGAAGTCCGGGTAGCGCATGGGGCGCAGAGTCAGCTCGAAGCCGGGGTCGAGAAGGTTCTGATTGCTGGGCATTACTGGCAGGCCTCGCAGGACTCGGGGTTCTCAAGGGAGCAGGCGACGGCATCGGGGTCGGCGGCCTGCTGGACAGGGATGGTCTTCTCGGGCTGGGCGGACAGCTGCGTCTGCGTCTGGCCCTGGCCCTGGGCGGCGCGGGCGATACGGGTCGCCGGGCGTGAGCGCAGGTAGTACGTCGTCTTCAGCCCCGACTTCCAGGCGTACGCGTACATCGAGGAGAGCTTGCCGATGGTCGGTGTCTCCAGGAACAGGTTCAGCGACTGGGCCTGGTCCAGGTACGGGGTGCGGGCGGCCGCCATGTCGATCAGACCGCGCTGGGGAATCTCCCAGGCGGTGCGGTACAGCGCCCGGACGTCCGCCGGGATCCACGCGAAGTCCTGCACGGAGCCGTTCGAGTCGCGCAGCGCCTCACGGGTACGGGCGTCCCAGACGCCGAGCTCCTTGAGGTCCTTCACCAGGTAGGAGTTGACCTGGAGGAACTCACCGGAGAGGGTCTCCCGCTTGAACAGGTTGGACACCTGCGGCTCGATGCACTCGTACACACCGGCGATGGAGGCGATGGTCGCCGTGGGCGCGATGGCGAGGAGCAGCGAGTTGCGCATGCCGACGGCGGCGACGCGCTCGCGCAGGGCCGCCCAGCGCTCCGGCCAGGTGAACTCCACGCCGTAGTGGTCGGGGTGCAGCACACCGCGGGCCGTCCGGGTCTTCTCCCAGGCGGGCAGCGGGCCGTTGCGCTCGGCGAGGTCGGTGGACGCCTCGTACGCGGCGAGCATGACGCGCTCGGCGATCCGGGTGGACAGGGCCTTCGCCTCGGCCGAGTCGAACGGCAGCCGCAGCTTGAAGAAGACGTCCTGCAGGCCCATCGCGCCGAGGCCCACGGGACGCCACTTGGCGTTGGACCGGCCCGCCTGCTCGGTGGGGTAGAAGTTGATGTCGACGACCCGGTCCAGGAAGGTCACGGCCGTGCGGACGGTCTCGTCCAGCCGCTGCCAGTCCAGGTCGCCGGTCGTCAGGTCGACGAAGGCGCCCAGGTTCACCGAGCCCAGGTTGCAGACCGCGGTCTCGCCGTCGTCGGTGACCTCCAGGATCTCCGTGCAGAGGTTGGAGGAGTGGACGACGTGGCCCGGCTCGGCCGTCTGGTTGGCGGTGCGGTTGGCGGCGTCCTTGAACGTCATCCAGCCGTTGCCGGTCTGCGCGAGCGTCCGCATCATACGGCCGTACAGGTCACGGGCCGGGATGGTCTTGCGCGCCAGCCCGTCCGCCTCCGCCTTGCGGTACGCGGCGTCGAACTCCGCGCCCCACAGGTCGACCAGCTCGGGCACGTCCGCCGGGGAGAACAGCGACCACTGCTCGTCCCCGTTGACCCGGCGCATGAACTCGTCCGGGATCCAGTGCGCCAGGTTCAGGTTGTGCGTACGGCGGGCGTCCTCACCGGTGTTGTCGCGCAGCTCCAGGAACTCCTCGATGTCGGAGTGCCAGGTCTCCAAGTACACCGCGGCCGCGCCCTTGCGCCGGCCGCCCTGGTTCACGGCGGCGACCGAGGCGTCCAGCGTCTTCAGGAACGGCACGATGCCGTTGGAGTGCCCGTTGGTGCCGCGGATCAGCGAACCGCGCGAACGGACGCGGGAGTACGACAGCCCGATGCCGCCGGCGTGCTTCGAGAGTCGGGCCACCTGGTGGTAGCGGTCGTAGATGGAGTCCAGCTCGTCCAGCGGTGAGTCGAGGAGATAGCAGGACGACATCTGGGGGTGCCGCGTACCGGAGTTGAAGAGGGTGGGGGAGGAGGGCAGGTAGTCGAGGCGGCTCATGAGCCGGTACAGAGCGGCGACCTCGTCCACGGACCGCGCCGTGTCGTCCTCGGCGAGACCGCCGGCCACGCGCAGCATGAAGTGCTGCGGCGTCTCCACGACCTTGCGGGTGATCGGGTGCCTGAGGAGGTAGCGGCTGTGGAGCGTGCGCAGCCCGAAGTAACCGAACCGGTCGTCGGCGGCCGGGTCGACGAGCGCGTCGAGCCGCTCGGCGTGCAGGCGCGTGAACTCCGCCGTGCGGTCGGCGACGAGCCCTTCCCGGTGGCCCACGGCGACGGACTCCGTGAACGTCGTGACGCCCTGGGAGGCGGCCTCGGCGCGGATGGAGATCGTCAGCAGGCGGGCGGCCAGCTTCGAGTAGGCGGGGTCCTCGGAGATGAGGCCGGCGGCCGCCTCCGTGGCCAGCTCGCGCAGCTCCGTCTCGTCCGCCCGAGCGGACCGGCCGCGCAGTGCTGCGGCGGCGACCCGGCCGGGGTCGGCGTCGGGCAGGTCGGCGGTCAGCTCGGTCAGGGTCCGCAGCAACGCGGCACCGGGACCGTCGGTCTCCGTCGCCGGGGTGGCGGAAGCCGGTCCGGCGGGGGCCGGGGTGGCTGAAACCGGGTCGGCTGGCGCGATGGTCACGTGGGGGCTCTCCCTCGCTCGGCACGGGGCCTTGAGGAGGGCAGGCAGCAGCACACGAGCGCACGGGGGCGTCGCGTCCACCGGCCCACTCCACGAGGCCCGGACGTCAGGGCACCCGGACCGGACGGCCGGGCGCACTGTCGGCAGGTCCTCGGACTGGACTCGCGTGCGAAAACACGCAAGTACACCGTTGCGGGACAGTTCCGGATTCGCACCGGATTCCCCTGCGGCGACAGCGAGCATGAGCATACATCTTGTGTTGGGTCGCCGGTCCACCCCCAGATGTTGTGTCGCGGTGACTTCGGAGCGTGTCATGGCGTCAACTCATGGGTGAGCGGCGTCAGGTCAGGGAGGTGCGGGACGGGGCGCCCGTCGCGTGCCGGCGTTCGAACAGGCAGCCGGTGGTGGGTCGGTCAGGGGAGTGCCGGCCAGTGCGGCAGCGTCGTCACGAAGTGCTCGCTGAAGTCGCGGGGGCCGGGGCCGAGGGCGACACGGCCGGTGACGCGGAGGCGGGCCGTCAGGGAGGGGGACTCGGAGTAGTAGATCCGCCGGGCGTCGGCCGGCACGAACACGGTCTGGCCGCGCGTGAGTTCGCTCGCGCACTCCACGATCACGGCCCCCTCGGCCGCCGTCACGAACGCCTCGTCCCCGCACACCCCCACCGCCAGCGGGTCGTGCAGCGGACACGTGCCGTCGCCGCCGTGGCGGGTGTAGGCCCGCACGTACGTCCGCATCAGCCGCGCGGCGAGCGCCGTGCCCGGGCCCGCCGCCTCCAGCGCCGCGAGGTCCGCGGGGCGGAACAGCCACCGGTGGGAGGCGTCCAGGTCGACCATCGTGAACGGGATGCCGGAGGCGAGCACGACCTCGGCGGCGTCCGGGTCGGACCAGATGTTGAACTCGGCGACCGGGGTGAAGTTCCCCGGCACCTGCGCGGCGCCGCCCATGAACACGAACTTCGCGACACGACGGGCGAAACCGGGATCCTCCAGCAGGGCGATCGCGACGTTCGTGAGCGGGCCGGTGGCGCACACCGTCAGCTCGCCCTCGTGCTCGCGGGACAGGCGCAGCAGGGCCTGCGCGGAGGACTCCGTGGGGTGCGGGGCGGTGGAGTCGGGCAGGGACTCCTCGCCGAGGCCGGCCCGGCCGTGGAAGGCGGATGCCTCGCGGTAGGGGAGGCGGGACAGGGGGCGGCCCGCGCCCCGGTGGACGGGGACATCGGTGTCGATGCGGAGGGCTCGGGCCAGGGCGCGGGCGTTGCGGTAGGTGGCGTCGGCGGGGAGGTTCCCGCCCACCGAGGTGTAGGCCTTGAGGTCCCAGAGGCCTGTGCCGAGGAGGTACTGAAGGGCTACGGCGTCGTCGATACCGGGGTCGCTGTCCAGGACGATCGGTGTGGGGACGGTCACGGGGTCAGGGTAGCCGGGGGCGCGCCTGCTGCCGTTGCCCTTCTGCCATCGGGGGCTGTGCCCCTTCGGACCCCTTGGGCGCCTATGAACGCGGGCGGTTCGCTTTGTCGGCGGGTGCGGGGTTCGTCGTGGTTGCTCGCGCAGTTCCCCGCGCCCCTTTTGGGCCTTCGGCCCATCGAGGGGCCTTCGGCCCGGCGGAAAGGGCCCGCCCCTTCCGCCGGGGGCGCGGGGAACCGCGTGTCAGGGGATCAGTGGCTCGAACCCGCCGTCGCCGGAGGCAGTTCCACCTGGACTCCCGCGTCGCCCGCGTCGGCCGTGTAGTCGCTCGGTTTGGTCTCGTCGATGCCGTCGGGGGCCTTGGCCGCCCGGAGGACGAAGGTGAGGACCACGGTGACGGCGACGTTGAGGACGAACGCCGTGAGACCGATGTAGCCGATCTCGCCGATGCCGGGGATCTCCGCGGAGGAACCGCCGAAGTGCTTCTGGGTCGGCGAGGAGACGTTCCACGCGGCGACCGTCCCGTAGATCATGCCGACCGCCCAGCCGGCGAGCAGGGCCCAGCGGTGGCACCAGCGGGTGAAGAGGCCGCCGACCAGGGCCGGGAAGGTCTGGAGGATCCAGATGCCGCCGAGGAGCTGGAAGTTGATGGCGACCGTCTTGTCCATCGTCAGGACGAAGACCAGCGCGCCGACCTTCACCAGCAGCGACACCAGCTTGGAGACCTTGGTCTCCTGCGCGGGCGTGGCGTCCGGCTTGATGAAGTCCTTGTAGATGTTGCGGGTGAAAAGGTTCGCCGCGGCGATGGACATGATCGCCGCCGGCACCAGCGCGCCGATGCCGATCGCCGCGAAGGCCACGCCCGCGAACCAGTCCGGGAACATGGTCTCGAACAGCTGCGGGATCGCCAGCTGGCCGTTCTGCACCTTGACTCCGGCCGCGATCGCCATGAAGCCCAGCAGCGCCAGCAGGCCCAGCATCAGCGAGTACAGCGGCAGGATCGTGGTGTTGCGGCGGATCACCTCGCGGCTCTTGGAGGACAGCGTCGCGGTGATCGAGTGCGGGTACATGAAGAGCGCGAGCGCCGAGCCGAGGGCCAGGGTCGCGTACGTCCACTGGTTGGCGTCGCCCGGGACCAGGGCCCCGCGCGGCGCGCCCGTCGCCGGGTTGGTCTGGCCGTACGCCTCGCTCGCCTTGGCGAAGATGTCGTCGAAGCCGCCGAGCTTGATCGGGATGTAGATGATCGCCACCGCGATGACGATGTAGATCAGCGTGTCCTTCACGAACGCGATCAGCGCGGGGGCGCGGAGGCCGGAGGAGTAGGTGTACGCGGCCAGGACTCCGAAGGCGATCAGCAGCGGCAGGTCCTTGATGAACCAGTTGGTGTTCTCGCCGCCGCCGACGCCCATCACGTCCAGCACGGCCTGGATGCCGACGAGCTGGAGGGCGATGTAGGGCATCGTTGCCAGAATGCCGGTCAGCGCCACCGCGAGCGACAGGCCCTTCGAGCCGAAGCGGCCCCGGACGAAGTCCGACGTGGTCACGTACCCGTGCCGGTGCGACACCGACCACAGGCGGGGCAGGAACGTGAAGATGAGCGGGTACACCAGGATCGTGTAGGGCACGGCGAAGAAGCCGGCCGCGCCCGCCGCGTAGATCGCCGCCGGTACGGCGACGAAGGTGTACGCCGTGTAGAGGTCGCCGCCGAGCAGGAACCAGGTGATCCAGGTGCCGAACGACCGTCCGCCCAGGCCCCATTCGTCGAGGCTGTGTTCGTTCTCGGCCTTGCGCCAGCGGGCGGCCATGAAGCCCATCACCGTGACGGCCAGGAAGAAGAAGATGAAGACGGCGAGTGCCACGCCGTTCACGCCGTCCTTCACCGCGCGACACCCCCGTCCTCGGACCGCGCGGACCTGCGGGCTCGCTGGTCACGCTGCCACAGCACATAGGCGGCGGCCGTGAGCGCGGTGGAGATCAGCACCCAGGCCATCTGGTACCAGTAGAAGAACGGGATGCCGATGAACGCGGGGTCCGTCTTGGCGTACGAACCGACCCAGAGCATCGCCACGAACGGCGCGAACAGGAACAGGGCGATGACCACTCTGACAGGTGTCACCGCCGGTGTCTCCGGTGATTTCACGTCGGGCGCATTGGACATACCAGGGCTCCGTCCCCTCACTGATCACCTGAGTAATGCGCAGGAAATCTAAGGGACTGCTCCGCCGCGCGTAACCCCTGTTCGCATAACGGATTTGCGGAGGTACTGCGTCCCGACGGTGACCCGACGGTGTCCCGATTGCGCCTCGACCGCGTCCCGTGCGCCGGAGATCACGCACGGGACGGCTGCCGCCGCCGGGGATCGGTCGCCGTGGGACCGGTCAGTCCTGCGGGCGCTTCAGGCGCGCCACGAACTTGTAGCGGTCGCCCCGGTAGACGGACCGCACCCACTCCACCGGCTGGCCCTCCTTGTCCACGGAGTGGCGGGAGAGCATCAGCATCGGCAGGCCCACGTCCGTGCCGAGCAGGCCGGCCTCGCGCGGGGTGGCGAGCGAGGTCTCGATGGTCTCCTCGGCCTCGGCGAGGTGGACGTCGTACACCTCGGCGAGCGCGGTGTAGAGGGACGTGTACTTGACCAGTGACCTGCGCAGGGCGGGGAAGCGCTTGGCGGACAGATGGGTCGTCTCGATGGCCATCGGCTCGCCGTTCGCCATACGGAGCCGCTCGATCCGCAAGACCCGTCCGCCCGCCGTGATGTCCAGCAGCCCGGCGAGGGTGTCGTCCGCGGTGACGTAGCCGATGTCCAGCAGTTGGGACGTCGGTTCCAGACCCTGGGCGCGCATGTCCTCGGTGTACGAGGTGAGTTGCAGGGCCTGGGAGACCTTCGGCTTGGCGACGAAGGTGCCCTTGCCCTGGATGCGCTCCAGGCGCCCCTCGACCACCAGTTCCTGGAGCGCCTGCCGCACGGTCGTGCGGGAGGTGTCGAACTCGGCGGCGAGTGTCCGCTCCGGGGGGACCGGCGTGCCCGGCGGCAGGGTTTCGGTCATGTCGAGCAGGTGCTTCTTCAGGCGGTAGTACTTGGGCACACGCGCGGTACGGACGTTCGCCCCGTTCTCGTTCTCCGCACTGCTGACGTCGGTGCTCATGCTCCGCCTTCCCGGCTCCTAGTGGCGTGATCCTTCTGTATACCCGCACAGCCCCCGCTGGTCTAGTCCATGGAGGGGGCTCCGCTGGTCCACTCCGGGAAGGTGCAATGGTCTACCCGACGAGTGTGACTCAAGCGCTCGGTTTTCGCTGCCTTCTTACATAAAGGTTCTTGCATATGTAGGTCGCATAACGGCTGGTGAGAGCCGGTTCGCACACCCTTGACACACCGATTGGTCTGAGCCAAGCTCCGGCGTACTGGTCTACACCATTGGTCCAGGTCCCGGCCCCATGGGCGGTACGTCTGTCACCGCGGGGAGCAGGGGGGTTTGTGGCATCCCTGAGGAATGGCATCCCTGAGGAGGGTGGCGTGAAGCGCAAGCTGACAACCGCGATCTGTGTCGCGGGCATGATGGTCTCCATCGCGGCGTGCGGGGGCGAGAGCGGGGGCTCGGACAAGGCGGCCGACACCAAGGAACTGACCGTCTGGCTCACGGTCGACGCGCAGAACAACTGGCCGGAACTGGTCAAGGCCGCCGACGCCGCGGTCACGAAGAAGCACCCCGGCATCAAGATCAAGCACGAGTACTACGGCTGGCCCGACAAGAACGCCAAGCTCGACGCCGTCCTCGCCACCGACAAGGCCCCCGACGTCGTCGAGATGGGCAACACCGAGATGCTCGCCTACATGGTCAAGGGCGCCTTCGCCCCCGTGGACCCGGCGAAGTTCGACAACTCCGGTGCCTGGCTCGACGGCCTCAAGGCCTCCGTGACCTACGACGGCAAGACCTACGGCGTCCCGTACTACGCCGGCGGCCGCGTCGCCAACTGGCGCAAGGACGTCTTCGCCGCCGTGGGCGTCACGTCCCCGCCGAAGACGTACGACGAGCTGACCGCCGCCCTCGACAAGGTGCAGAAGAAGAAGGGCGACAAGTTCAGCGCCTGGTACCAGCCCACCCGCGACTGGTACGCGGCCATGTCCTTCGTCTACGACGCCGGCGGCTCCATAGCCGTCGAGTCGGGCGGCCAGTGGAAGGCCAACCTCTCCTCCCCGGAGTCCGTCAAGGGCCTCAAGGAGTTCCAGAACGTCGTCGGCAGGTACATGCACGGCGACAAGACCAAGGACGAGTCCGACCGGTACATCGTCTACGGCCAGGGCAAGTCCGGCATGATCTTCTCCCCCGCATGGGAGGGCGCGACCGCCGCGGCCAAGGAGAACGACAAGACCGGCAAGCTCGCCGGCCACGTCGAGAACTTCGTGATGCCCGGCCCGTCCGGCAAGAACCTGCCCGTCTTCCTCGGCGGCTCCGACCTCGCCGTCCCCGTGAAGTCCGACGCGCAGGGTGTCGCCGCCGAATGGATCAACGCCTTCACCGGCCCCGCCGGCCAGAAGGGGCTGATGGAGAAGGGCAACCTGCCCAACAACAAGACCGACCTCGCCACCCTCAAGGACGACCCGGCGACGGCGGTCCCGGCCACCGCGGCCGAGTCCAACTGGTTCGTCCCGATGGCGCCCGGCTGGGGCCAGGTCGAGAAGGCCCAGATCCTCCAGACCATGCTCCAGAACATCGGTACCGGCAAGAAGACGGTCGAGGAGGCCGCGAAGGACGCGGACGCCGCGATCGACAAGGTCATCAACACCAAGTGACGGTCGACCCCCGGTCGGGCCCGGCGTCGTGGGCCGGGCCCGACCGGGGGTGCCACAGCGCCGACCGGTGGGTGCCATGAGCCGAACCGGCGGGTGCATCACGACAGTGCCGCGACGGGGCGCGGGGGGCGCCGGCCGTGCGTCGGGCCGGTCGCGCGGCTCCCCGCGCCCCCTTCGGGTGCTTCACCGCCCGGCTCCTGACAGGGCGAGGCGGGCGGGGCGCTGATCGACCCCCTCTTCATTTGCTTTAGGAGCGCGCGATGAGTGCCGCAGATACGACCACTCCGACCAAGGTGCCGCCACCGCGGCAGGTACCACCGGCGCCGCCCGTCGCCGCCGCGGGCCGGGCCTCCGGCACGAAGCGTTCCGGTGGCGCCGCCGTCCCTTGGGCGCTCCTCGCCCCCTGCCTGCTGATCCTCGCAGTCGTCCTCGGCTATCCGCTGGTCCGTCTGGTCACCCTGTCCTTCCAGAAGTTCGGCCAGTCCCAGCTGTGGGGCTTCCAGCCGGCGGAGTCGGTCGGCTTCGACAACTTCGCCAAGGTGCTCGGGGACGGAGAGTTCTGGACGGTCGTCGTACGGACCGTCGTCTTCGCCGCCGCCTGCGTGGTGTTCACCATGGTCATCGGCATGCTGATCGCGCTCCTGCTCCAGCGGGTCTCCGGCTGGGTGAAGACCCTCATCAACATCGCGCTCGTGGCGAGTTGGGGCATGCCGATCATCGTGGCCACCACCGTCTTCAAGTGGCTCTTCGACTCCGACTACGGCATCTTCAACGCGCTCCTCAGCAAGCTCCCGGGCGTCGACATGATCGGTCACAACTGGTTCGCGAGCGGCCCCGAAGGACTCGCCGTCATCACCCTGCTGGTGGTGTGGGGTGCCGTGCCGTTCGTGGTCATCACCCTCAGCGCCGGACTCACCCAGGTGCCGAAGGAGATGGAGGAGGCCGCCCGTCTGGACGGCGCCGGCGCGTGGGGCGTCTTCCGCTACGTCACCCTCCCCATCCTGAAGCCGATCGTCGTGATGCTCACGACGCTCTCGGTCATCTGGGACATGGGTGTCTTCCCGCAGGTCTTCGTGATGCGCAACGGCCACCCGGAGGCCGAGTTCCAACTGCTCACCACCTACTCGTACGACAGGGCCTTCGTGGTCAACGACTACGCCCAGGGCTCCGCGATCGCACTCCTCACCGTGCTGTTGCTGCTCGGCGTGATCGGCGTCTACATGCGCCAGATGCTGAAGATCGGAGAGGTCGAATGAGCACAGCCCCTGTCTCCGGTCGCCGAGGGTCCCGGCTCGGCTGGAACCTCCTCGGCCTCCTCGTCTTCGTCACCGCCGGCTTCCCGGTCTACTGGATGCTGAACACCGCGTTCAAACCGGCCAAGGACGCCATCGACCCCGACCCGAGCCTCCTGCCGACGTCCGTCACCTTCTCCAACTTCAGCCGCGCGCTGGACATCGCCGACTTCTGGGGCCCCGTGGGCCGCAGCCTCGTGGTGTCCCTCACGGTCGTGGTGATCGGCATCGTCGTCGGCATGCTGGCGGCCCTCGCCATCTCCCGCTTCGCCTTCCGCGGCCGGAAGGTGGTGATCGTCGGCATCCTGGCCGTGCAGATGGTCCCGCTGGTCGCGATGATCATCCCGGTCTTCCTGCTCCTGAACGACCTGGGCCAGTACGACCGCCTCACCGGCCTCATCATCACCTATCTGACGTTCATCCTCCCGTTCACGGTGTGGACCCTGCGCGGCTTCATCGTCAACATCCCGCGTGAGCTGGAGGAGGCCGCCATGGTCGACGGCTGCTCCCGCACCACCGCCTTCCTCCGCGTGGTCTTCCCCCTGCTCGCGCCCGGCATGGTGGCGACCTCGGTCTACGGCTTCATCCAGGCGTGGAACGAGTACCTGTACGCCCTGATGCTGATGAGCCAGCAGAACCAGACCGCCACCGTCTGGCTCGGCAACTTCACCACCAAACACGGCACCGAATACGCCCCGATGATGGCCGGCTCCACCATGATGGCCGTGCCGATCGTCGTCCTCTTCCTCCTCGTCCAGCGCAAGATGGCCGCGGGCCTCACCGCGGGCGCCGTGAAGGGATAACCGCCCGATGACGACATTCGCCACCGGCTCGACCGGCTCCCACCCGGGACAGGACGCCCTCACCCGGGACGCGCTGACGGTCCTCCAGCCAGGATTCACGGGCACCACCGCCCCCGACTGGCTGCTGCGCCGCCTCGGCGAGGGCCTCGCCTCCGTCGGCCTCTTCGGCCGCAACATCACCTCCCCCGAACAGCTCTCCGCTCTCACCGCCCAGTTGCGTGCCGAGCATGAGGACGTCCTGGTCGCGATCGACGAGGAGGGCGGCGACGTCACCCGCCTGGAGGTCCGCACCGGCTCCTCCGTCCCCGGCAACCACGCCCTGGGCGCCGTCGACGACGTCGACCTCACACGGGACGTGGCCTTCTCCCTCGGCCGCCGCCTCGCCGAATGCGGCGTCAACTTCAACTGGGCCCCCTCCGCCGACGTGAACTCCAACCCCGCCAACCCCGTCATCGGCGTGCGCTCCTTCGGCGCCGATCCCGACCTGGTCGCCCGCCACACGGCCGCCTATGTCACCGGCCTCCAGGCCGCCGGGGTCGCCGCCTGCACCAAGCACTTCCCGGGCCACGGCGACACCGCCGTCGACTCCCACCTGGCCCTGCCCCGCATCGACGCCGACCGTCCCCTGGTCCAGGCCCGCGAACTGGCGCCCTTCCACGCCGCCATCACCGCCGGCACCCGCGCCATCATGAGCGCCCACATCCTCGTCCCGGCCCTCGACCCCGACCGCCCGGCCACCCTGTCCCACGGCATCCTCACCGACCTGCTCCGCGGCGAGCTGGGATATGAGGGCCTCATCGTCACCGACGGCATGGAGATGCGCGCCATCGCCGGTACGTACGGCATCGAGCACGGCAGCGTCCTCGCGCTGGCCGCCGGTGCCGACGCGATCTGCGTCGGCGGCGGCCTCGCCGACGACGACACCGTACGGCGCCTGCGGGACGCCCTGGTCGCCGCCGTACGGTCGGGCACCCTTGCCGAGGAGCGCCTGGCGGACGCGGCGAACCGGGTCCGTGCCCTGGCCGAGTGGACCCGCCGGGCGACCGGGGGAGCGGACGCCGGGGCAGCGGACAGCGGGCGCTCCGCCCTGGGCGAGGTCGGCCTTGTGGCCGCCCGACGCGCGCTGAGGGCGACCTTCGCCCCGCTGCCGTACGAGCCCCCCGTCCAGCCTCTGTATGTCGCGGCCTTCACCCCGGTGGCGAACATCGCCGTCGGCGACGAGACCCCGTGGGGCGTGGGCGCGGAACTCGCACGTCTCCTTCCCGGCACCGAGACCGGCACCTTCGCGGGCGACAGCGCCGGCGCCTCCGCCCTCGCGGTGGCCGGCACCCGGCGTATCGTCGCCGTGGTCCGCGACGAGCACCGCCATCCCTGGATGACCGACGCCCTCGACGTCCTCCTCACCACCCGCCCCGACACCATCGTCGTCGAGATGGGCGTCCCCCAGTCACCGCCCCGCGGCGCCCTCCATGTCGCCACCCACGGAGCGGCGCGGGTCTGCGGACGAGCGGCGGCCGAGGTCATCATGACCGCCACGTAGCGCCCCCCACCGGCGGACGGCCCCGAAGCGGCGGCCGGGGGAGACATGCCCCGGCCCCGGCCCGGCCCCGGCACTGGCACCGAAGGCGGGGCATACGAGCCCCAGCCGCACGACACGAAGGCGCCACGGCCCCTCCTCCCCGGGCCGTGGCGCCTTCGCGCATATCGGCCTCGTCAGATCCCCTGCCAGTCGGGCTTGTTGTCGTAGGTGTGCCGGAAGTAGTCGGCGTGCTTGAGCTTCGACGCGGCCGAGTCGTCCACCACCACCGTGGCGTGCGGGTGGAGTTGCAGTGCCGACGCCGGGCACACCGCCGCCACCGGTCCCTCCACGGTCGCCGCGACGGCGTCCGCCTTGCCCTCGCCGGTCGCGAGCAGCACCAGGTGGCGTGCCTCCAGGATCGTGCCTATGCCCTGGGTGATGACGTGGTGCGGCACCTGCTCGATGTCCCCGCCGAAGAACCGCGCGTTGTCGATCCGCGTCTGCTCGGTCAGCGTCTTGATGCGGGTCCGGGAGGCCAGGGACGAGCACGGCTCGTTGAACCCGATGTGCCCGTCGGTCCCGATCCCGAGCAACTGCAGATCCACACCGCCGGCCTCGGCCAACGCCTTGTCGTACGCCTCGCAGGCCCCCGGTATGTCCTCGGCGGTGCCGTCCGGCCCCATGAACGCCTCCATACCGAGCCCCAGCGGCTCCAGCACCTCCCGGCGCAGCACCGAGCGGTACGACTCGGGGTGGTCGGCCGGCAGCCCCACGTACTCGTCGAGCTGGGCGATCCGTGCCCGAGAGGCGTCCACGGCGCCGGAACGCGCCTTCGCGGTCAGTGCCCGGTAGATGGGCAGCGGGGTCGATCCCGTGGCGACACCGAGCAGCGCGTCGGGCTTCCGCCGGAGCAACCGCGCCATCGCCTCGGCTATGAGTTCGCCACCCGCCTTGGCATCCGGAACGATGACAACTTCCACGCTGGCCCTGCCGATCTGGAGAGGGGGACTCCACTGAGAGAGGGGGACTCCACTGGGAGTGGGGGAGATACTGTGTGGTTTAGACCAATCTAGCAGCAGAGCGGGCTGCGCACGGATGTGTCCCGCGTCACGTGGATGCGGCCGTCTTCCCCGGTCGTGGGCCCGGCCCTACGTCAGGGAGCCACCCGTGGCGTCCACCCAGCTCCCCGTCACCCACCTGCTCTCGTCCGACGCCAGGAACGCGACCACGTCCGCGATGTCGTCCACCGCCCCGACCCGGCCCAGCGCCGATATCCCCTCGGCCATCGCGCGGCCCGCCTCGGTACTCAGGAACGCGGCGGTGTTGTCGGTCGTGGTCAGGCCCGGTGCCACCGAGTTCACCGTGATGCCCCGCGGGCCGAGCACCTTCGACAGGTCGCGGGAGAAGACGTCCAGCGCCGCCTTCGTCATCGCGTAGGCCATGTTGTGCGGCATCGCCGCGGTCCGTGCGAGCCCCGACGAGATGTTGATGACACGGCCGTCGTCGCGCAGTCGGGTCATGCCGTGCTTGACCAGGAAAAACGGCGCCTTCACGTTCACCGCGAAGAGTCGGTCGTGCTCCTCCTCGTCGATCTCCTCGATCGGCCGGGAGTTGCCGATCGCCGCGTTGTTCACCAGGATGTCCAGCCCGTCCGCGTGCCGGTCGAATCCTCCCACAGGGCCTCGGCGGCCCCCGATGGACCCAGCTCGACCCCCAGGGTGAACGCCGAGCCGCCGACGGCCTCGATCGCGGCCACCGTCTCCTTCGCCGCGGCCTCGTCCCTCCCGTAGTGCACCGCGACCCGTGCGCCGTCGCGTCCCAGCCGCTCGGCGATGCCTCGCCCGATGCCCCTGCTCGCCCCGGTGACGAGCGCCGTCCTGCCTGCGAGCACGCCCATGTCGGCTCCCCTTCCACATTTCCTAGCGGTCGCTACAAAAATCACCGTAGGTCAGGCCGCTGACGTTTGTCTAGTGCCCGCTATAAAATCCGTTCCATGGTGACCAAGGAGAGCAAGCAGCGCGGCCGCCCCCGCTCCTTCGACCGCGCGACCGCCCTGGAGAAGGCGATCCTGGCGTTCTGGGAGAACGGCTACGAGGCCACCTCGGTCGCCGATCTGACCCGCGTCATGGGGATCGGCGCACCGAGCCTGTACTCGGCGTTCGGCGACAAGCAGTCCCTCTTCGAAGAGGTCGTCCGCGAGTACGGCGCCCGCTACGGCTCGTTCACCGACCGGGCCCTGGAGGAGGAGCCCACCGCGCGGGCCGCCGTCGAGCGGATACTGCGCGAGGCCGCCGTCGAGTACACGGACCTCGCCCACCCCCATGGCTGTCTGGTCGTCCACGCGGCCACCAACTGCACCAGCCGTGAGGTCGAGGAATCCCTCCGCGCCCGGCGCAACGCGTGGATCACCGCCTTCGAGAGCCGTATAAGAGCGGACATCGCGGCGGGCGAACTGCCCGCCGACACGGACGCCCCCGCACTCGCCCGCCACACGGGCGTGATCATCCAAGGCATGTCCCAACAGGCACGGGACGGCGCGACCAGGCAGGAACTGGAGGCGGTCGCCGACCTGGCGATGGCGATCTGGCCCCGTCCGGCCCGCACGGATGCACCCCACCACGCCTGACGCGCCTCGGCCCACGCCGCAAGGCCATCCACCCCTGACCCGCCCCGCACCCCACCCCGAGGTCGGCTCGCCCCGGAGTCGGTGTGCGAAATCCATCGGGCCGACCCATTCCGGTCCGGCGGCCCGCCGAACCGGGCTACGCTGCGTATAAGCCCTCGCCCTGCCCACGACGGACGGTCCGGCAAGGGAACAACAACAAACATCCGCCAACGCATGGACACGCGCAGTGGTCTAGTCAAGAATGGCGTGATAGGCCATCTGATCGATCAGCGCTCCGATGTTGGCGATCAGTTGTGTACACCACAGGCCTCCGTCTTCCCCGCACAGGAAGGCGGACCGAGGAACCGGCGCTCTCTGCCCTGACTGCTCCGGCTCCTCATCCTTCGGTCGCGGGACCGCACACCCCACGGCCGATGTTGCTCCGGGCTGCGGTGCCGGGAGGGTTGAGGGTCCCTCTCAGGCGCCGCGGCCCGCGGGTGCTTCCGGGGCCGGGGCGTCAGCCCCCGGGCCGGGGTCCAGCGGGGCTCAGCCCGCCGTTTCCAGGCATGTCCGTACCGCCAGGTACGCTCGCACACGTGCCCTCCATGAACGAACTCGTCCGCCAGCACACCGCACTCAGCGACTCCGACCTGGAGTGGCTGCATCTGCTGGTGTCGGAGTGGCAGCTCCTCTCCGACCTCTCCTTCGCCGACCTCGTCCTCTGGGTCCCCACCCGCGACGGCACGCGCTACGTCTCCGTGGCCCAGATGCGCCCCAACACCGGCCCCACCTCGTACCAGGACGACATGGTCGGCCACCTGGTCCCGCGCGGCCGCCGCCCCCTCCTCGACGTCGCGCTCGACGAGGGCCGCATCGTGCGCGAGGGCGACCCGGAGTGGCGTGAGGAGGTGCCCGTACGGGTCGAGTCCATTCCCGTCCGCCGGGAGGGCCGGGTCCTCGGCGTCATCGCGCGCAACACCAACCTGCTGACCGTGCGGACCCCCAGCCGGCTGGAGCTCACCTACCTCCAGAGCGCCTCCGACCTGGCCCAGATGATCGCGGTCGGCGCGTTCCCGTTCCCCGACCAGCAGGTCGACATGGACGCCTCGCCGCGCGTCGGGGACGGCCTGATCAGGCTCGACGCGGACGGCATCGTCCAGTACGCCTCGCCGAACGCCCTGTCCGCCTACCACCGCCTGGGTCTCGCCGCCGACCTCGTGGGTTGTCACCTCGGCCGTACCACCGCCGAACTCGCCCCGTCCCGCGGGCCGGTGGACGAGGCGCTGGCGAAGGTGGCGAGCGGATGGGCGCCGCGTGAGTTCGAGATCGAGTCGAATGACGGCGTGATCCAGTTCCGGGCGATCCCCCTCAAGCCCAAGGGCCCACGCATCGGTTCGCTCGTGCTGCTGCGCGACGTCACCGAACTGCGCCGTCGCGAACGCGAGTTGATCACCAAGGATGCGACCATCCGGGAGATCCACCACCGGGTGAAGAACAACCTCCAGACGGTCGCCGCGCTGCTGCGGCTCCAGGCCCGGCGTATCGAGTCCGAGCGCGGCCGTGAGGCCCTGGAGGAGGCCGTACGGCGGGTCGGGTCGATCGCGATCGTGCATGAGACGCTGTCCCAGAATCTGGACGAGCGGGTGGAGTTCGACGAGATCGCCGACCGGGTGCTCGCCATGGTCGCCGAGATCTCACCGGGCAAGGTCACCGGCCGGCGCACCGGACGCTTCGGCATCCTCGACGCGGAGGTGGCCACCCCGCTGTCCATGGTCCTCACCGAGATCCTGCAGAACGCCCTCGAGCACGGTTTCCGCGAGGGGGAGACCGGCACCGTGGAGGTGTCGGCCGTGCGCGGCGGGACCACCAAGGAGAGCCGTCTCCTCGTCACCGTCCAGGACGACGGCGTGGGCCTGCCCGAGGGCTTCGACCCGCACCGTTCCGGCAACCTCGGCCTGCAGATCGTGCGGACGTTGGTGGAGGGCGAGTTGGGCGGCACCTTCGACATGGTCCCGGCTCCGGAGCAGGGAACGCAGGTCATCCTCGACCTCCCGGTCCGCGCCCAGAAGTAGAACCGGCGGCCTACGAGCGACCCCTGCACGGATGCCGGTCCACGGCGAACAGCACTGAGCCCCGGACCATCATGTGGTCCGGGGCTCAGTCTCGTCGCTGATTAGGCGCACCGGGGGCACTGCGCGCTGCGGCTCGGGGGCGGGAGATGCGTACTCGCTGTACGCGCCGCCAAGCTCAGGCTATTGCTGGGTGGGATTGTCAGGCGGAGGCCTGACGGGCCCGGTTGCGGGCGGCGCGGCGCTTCATGGCGCGGCGCTCGTCCTCGCTGAGACCACCCCAGACGCCGGAGTCCTGGCCGGACTCAAGCGCCCACTGCAGACACTGCTCGATAACCGGGCAGCGACGGCAGACAGCCTTGGCTTCCTCGATCTGCAGCAGCGCAGGACCGGTGTTGCCGATGGGGAAGAAGAGCTCGGGGTCTTCCTCGCGGCAAACGGCGTTGTGACGCCAGTCCATGGCTGCTACCTCTCCTTGGTATTACATGCACGTTGCTTGTGAATGTGAACGCTTTCACGAATCCCTCAACAAGTGAAGGGCCGATCACCAGACGGACTGGTGTGGTCCTGTGATTTTGAGGAGGGGTTCTGGCGCTTGCTTGAGCCGGTGTTGCGGGCTGTCCCGAGCGCCACGTAGAGACTCGCAAACCTCAGCGGCGGATACAACCCCTTCCGGAAAGTTTTTTTTGATTCCTCGGTGTCGACTGTGTCACAGCCGTACTTCCATGGGGTGGACCCTGGCCTAAACGTTCGAGTGGAAGGACTTTTGCCCGTTCCGCTCACACAATCACACGCAGTGCACGGCGTACGCCTGTGAACGTCACGCTCGTACGCAGTCCGAGGTGGTCGCCGTCCATCTGGAGGGGGAGGGGCACCTTCGAATGCAAGGTGAAGTCGGTCAGGTCGTGCACGGTGGTGGCGTGCTTGCCGTGGGGTCCCCGCTCGGGGGACGAAGTGAGCAACTGTGTGGCATAACGGGCAAGCGCGGGCGTCGACATGCGGCTGAGGCCGAGCACGTCGAGCCCTTTATCGAACGATGCCTTAGGTGACGCGTACACCGGGCGATTGCCGAGAAACGTCCACGGGGACGTGTTGCAGACTATGGACAGCACAAGATCGGAAATCGGCTCCTCGCCGGCCCGCTCCAGAGTGATCGTGCCGTTCCTGCGGTGAGGCTCTTCCAGGAACTGCCGGAATGCCTGACGCAGGTAAAGAGCGTGTGTGGATTTCCTTCCACGCTCGCGCTGTTGCTCGACCCGGCCGATCACACCGGCGTCGAATCCGAGGCCGGCGCAGAACGTGAACCAGCGGGACGGGACCGCCTCGTCCCCCGTGCCCGGCGTACCCGAGGCCATGCCGAGTCCGACCGTGCGCTCGCGGTTCTCGCGGAGAGCGTCCAACAGGGCGCCGGTGGCCTCCACGGCGTCGTTGGGCAGACCCAGGGCGCGGGCGAAGACATTGGTGGAGCCGCCGGGGACCACGGCGAGGCGGGGGAGACGGTCCGGGTCAGGGCCGTGGTGCAGCAGGCCGTTGACGACCTCGTTGACCGTGCCGTCACCGCCGAGCGCCACGACCAGCTCGATGTCGTCCTTGCCTTCGGCGGCCTGGCGGGCGAGGTCCTTGGCGTGGCCGCGGTACTCGGTGGTGACCACCTCGAGCTTCATCTCGCTCGCCAGCGCGTGGATCAGGACATCGCGCGTACGTGCGCTTGTGGTGGTTGCCGCCGGATTGACCACGAGAAGTGCACGCATGAGTTGCAGCGTACCTACTGAGCGGTACCCGTCCCATACCGAGGTGCGGATCAAGGGGGAGATCGTGTAGTGACGATGAGCACGTGGGGGCGTACGGGGCGTCGGTGTGCGGGCGGACGCCGGGGCTACCCTTCAGGGGTGAGCCCTGAGCAGACCCCCACGCCGGACACCTCCGATGCCGAGCCCCGTCCCGGGCGGCTGACCGCCGCGGCGGGACTGGCCGCGCTGGAGGGGATCGCCCTGCTGGTCGGCGGCGGCGCCATGCTCGTCGTGGGCTTCACCGGCGACTCCGGTGACCTCAGTACCGGCGTCACCGGGGGACTCACGCTGATCGCGCTGGCCCTGCTGCCGCTGATCGCCGCGCGCGGACTGCTGCTGCGACGCGGCTGGAGCCGGGGGCCCGCCGTCATCACGCAGATCATGGCGCTGCCGGTGGCGTACAACCTGTTGCGGGCGGACAGTGTCGCGATCCCCGCGGGAATCGTCCTGGCCGTGGTCGCGATCACGGCGCTGGTGCTGCTGCTCAACCCGGCGACGACTCAGGCCCTCGGAATCCAAGGGCCTGGTCGGACGGAGGAGAGCAAGCGCTAGGGGGGCGTCCGGCGCGTCCCACCGCCCCGCCGGAGCCCGCCCGAGGACCACCGAGGCCGAGAGCGGTTCCGCCTCTGGCTCCACAGGGGCGGGGTGTCACTCCTCTACGAGCAGCTTCTCCCGCAGCTGGGCCAGGGTCCGGGCCAGCAGACGCGAGACGTGCATCTGCGAGATGCCCACCTCCTGGGCGATCTGCGACTGGGTCATGTTGCCGAAGAACCGCAGCAGCAGGATTCGCTTCTCGCGCGGAGGCAGGTCCTCCAGCAGCGGCTTCAGGGACTCCCGGTACTCGACGCCCTCCAGCGCCTCGTCCTCGGCGCCCAGGGTGTCGGCGACGGCCGGCGACTCGTCGTCGGTGTCGGGGACGTCGAGCGACAGCGTGGAGTACGCGTTGGCCGACTCCAGGCCCTCCAGGACCTCCTCCTCCGAGATGGCCAGCTTCTCGGCCAGCTCGTGCACCGTCGGGGAGCGGCCGTGCTGCTGGGACAGCTCGGCCGTGGCCGTGGTCAGCGCCAGGCGCAACTCCTGCAGACGGCGCGGCACCCGCACCGCCCAGCCCTTGTCGCGGAAGTGCCGCTTGATCTCGCCGACGACCGTCGGGGTCGCGTACGTGGAGAACTCCACCCCGCGGTCCGGGTCGAACCGGTCGACCGACTTGATCAGGCCGATGGTCGCGACCTGCGTCAGGTCGTCCAGCGGCTCACCGCGGTTGCGGAACCGGCGTGCGAGGTGCTCCACGAGCGGCAGATGCATCCGGACCAGCCGATTGCGCAGCTCCGCGTACTCCGCACTGCCCTCCCGCAGGGAGCGCAGCTGGACGAACAGGGCGCGCGCCCCGCTGCGGTCGTGTGGATCGTGCTGCGTGCTGCGCACGATCCGCGCGTCCAGTTCGTCGTGTCGCTCGTGCTCGCTCATAGTCCCGCCCGCCGTCACCGTTCCCCCAGCTCTCGACTGTGCTCGAGCGGGGGAGGCCCCAGTCCGCCCTCGTGAGGACGTGGTGCTCCGTGCGGCATCCTCCGGCTCCCGTCGCCCGTCGGAGGACGCCTCGCCCTCTGCGTCGGCCGGCTCCGTCCACCGCGAGGGTCCGGCCGCCGTCGAGGAGTCGTCCTCCGGGTGCGGCCGGGCCTGCTCGGGAATGCCGTCGACGCCGTCCGTCAGGTGTGCCGGCCCGCCGGGGCCGACCTCCTTCGCGGGAAGTTCCCGTGTGCCGCGTTCTTCGTCCCGCACCGGCCCGTCCCCGTTCCTCACGCCGGCCCGGGTCCCGCGCCGCGCTGTTTGTAGAGGCTGATCGAAACGGTTTTGTCGTCGGCGACCGCGGAGGAGACCTTGCCCGCCAGGGCCGACAGCACGGTCCAGGCGAAGGTGTCGCGCGAGGGCGCGTGACCGTCCGTGGTCGGGGCCGAGACCGTGACCTCCAGCGAATCGTCGACGAGGCGGAAGACACAGCTGAGCACCGAGCCGGGCACGGCCTGCTGGAGCAGGATCGCGCAGGCCTCGTCGACCGCGATGCGCAAATCCTCGATCTCGTCGAGGGTGAAGTCCAAACGGGCCGCGAGGCCGGCCGTCGCCGTACGCAGCACCGACAGGTAGGCACCCGCGGCCGGCAGCCGGACTTCCACGAAGTCCTGGGTCCCGGGCTCGCCTGCGATCTGGGACACCCTCACCTCCAAGGTGGTACAAGCTTTTTCAGGGGCCGAGGGTCGCCCCCCGGGGGTAACGCGCTATGTGGTTCAGCGGTGACGCTATCGCGCTCCCGAGCGCCGTGTCCTTGGGGTCCCGGCGACCCAGCCCCACGCTGTCACTCATAGTAAGCACACGAACACGCTCGGTGGCTAGTGGTCTGCGGGCCTCAAATAGGAAGAGCGCGCGCCGCTTTGACGTACCCAGGCGTCCGGCCGCCGAACCGTGTCACACGAGTACGTCGACGTGTCACGGGGTGACTTGGTTCCGTCGCGCGACGTCGTCGGCGTGTTCACCGGGGGCCTGTTCGTTTTCCCGCCCTCATACGAGCACGTGGTCGACGAAGCACCAGCGCCAGGTCTCGCCCGGCTCGTAGGTGCGCATCACGGGGTGGCCGGTCTCCTTGTGGTGCGCGGTCGCGTGTCTCATGGGCGAGGAGTCGCAGCACCCCACGTGCCCGCACTCCAGGCATTTCCGCAGCTGCACCGGGTGCGTCCCGGCGGCCTCGCACTCGGGACAGGTCTCGGTCAGCGGGGTCGGCTCGGGGTGCGGCAGTGCGTCCGCGTGCGTGCACTGTTTCATGATGGCCAGGTTACGACGGGTGCGCGGAAGCTCGCGCGGAAAACGAAGGCGGCGCCAAGCGATGCACTTCCTGCCCCTGCTGTTGCTGGTCGCCGGTAGTGCGACGGTCGCCGGTGCCGCCCGGCGTACGCCGGTGCCCGCCCCGTTGCTGCTGGTCGCCGTCGGGCTCGCGGTGTCGTACGTGCCCGGTGTGCCGAACTACGAGCTCGACCCGGAGATCGTCCTGCCCCTGGTGCTGCCCCCGCTGCTGTACACGGCCGCCACCGAGAGCTCGTATCTCGATCTGCGGGCCCAACTGCGGCCGGTGGCGCTGCTGTCGGTCGGTTATGTCCTGTTCGCGACCCTCGCCGTCGGCTGGGCCGCCTATCTGATCGTGCCGGGGCTGCCGCTGACGGCCGCCCTGGTGCTCGGCGCGGTGGTGGCGCCCCCGGACGCGGTCGCGGCGACGGCGGTCGCCCGGCGGGTGGGCCTGCCGTCGCGGATCACGACCATCCTCCAGGGCGAGTCCCTGGTGAACGACGCCACCGCGATCACCGCGTACCGGGTGGCTCTCGCCGCCACGCTCGGGGAGGGCGCGAGCTGGGCCGGCGGAATCGTCGAGTTCCTCGTGGCGGCGGTCGGTGGCGTCGCGGTGGGCCTGCTGCTGATGATGCCGATCCACTGGCTGCGCACCCACCTGCGGGAAGCGCTGCTCCAGAACACGCTCTCCCTGCTGATCCCCTTCGTCGCGTACGGGCTGGCCGAGTGGGTGCACGCCTCCGGAGTGCTCGCCGTGGTCGTGGTCGGCCTTTACCTCGGCTACCGCAACTGGCAGGTCGACTTCGCGACCCGCCTCCAGGAGGAGGCCGTGTGGAAGATGGTCGCCTTCCTGCTCGAATCGGCGGTCTTCGCGCTCATCGGACTACAGCTGCCGGTCGTGCTGGAGGGGCTCGGCGAGAACGAGGGGCTGCGCGCCACCTGGTACGCCGTGGCCGTCTTCCTGATCGTGGTCGTGACCCGGTTCGTCTGGGTGTACCCGGCGACCTTCCTGCCCCGGATGCTGTCCGCGCGGATCCGTGAACGCGAGGAGAACCCGACCTGGAAGGGGCCCTTCGTCATCGCGTGGGCCGGTATGCGGGGCGTCGTCTCGCTCGCGATCGCGTTCTCCATCCCGCTCACCGTGCACGGCGGGGACGACTTCCCGAAGCGGAACCTGATCCTTTTCCTGACCTTCACCACGGTGATCGGGACGCTCGTCATCCAGGGGTTGACGCTGCCGCCGCTGATCCGGGTCCTGCGGCTGCCGGGGCGCGACGCGCAGGCCGAGACCCTCGCCGAGGCCAACGCCCAGGCCCAGGCGTCCCGGATCGCCGAGGCGCGGCTCGACGAACTCCTGGAGGACGAGCGCAACACACTGCCGCCGCCACTGGTCGACCGGCTTCGCACGGTCCTGGAGCGGCGCCGCAACGCCGTGTGGGAGCGCCTCGGTGCCGTCAACCCGGTGACCGGGGAGACCATCGACGACACTTACAGCCGGCTGTCCCGCGAGATGATCGGCGCCGAGCGCGAGGTGTTCGTCAAGCTGCGGGACGGCCGCTACATCGACGACGAGATGCTGCGGACACTGCTGCGCAGACTCGACCTGGAGGAGGCCGCGGCCTACCGGGAGGTCTCCTAGTGCCGGGGCGTGGGCCAGGTGGTTTCGAGAGCTACGGGGGGAGCGGGCTTCCCGTGATCACCGCGGTGAGCGAGGTCCCGCGCGGGAAGGCGCCTTCCTCCGTCAGGGAGACAAGTCCGTAGAGCAACTTGGCGACATACAGACGCTCCACGGGCAGTCCGTGGCGGGTCTCGAAGTCGTCGGCGAAGGCGTCCAGGCCGGGCGTGGTGCGGGCGTAGCCGCCGAAGTGGAAGCGGTCGTCGAGGTCCCAGTGGCCGCGGCGGCCGCCGAAGGCGCTCTCCTGCAGCCGCCGTATCTCCTCCGCCAGGAAGCCGCCCTTGAGGACGGGTATCCCGAGGGCACGCTGGTCGGGGGCCAGTCCGGCGGCCAGCCCGGCGAGGGTGCCGCCGGTGCCGCAGGCGACGGCCACGACCTCGGCGCGGTCGCGCAGTTCCGTGCCGAGTTGTCGGCAACCCCGCACGGCGAGGGCGTTGCTGCCGCCCTCGGGGACGACGTAGGCGCCCTCGGCGTCGGCGGCGCGGAGGACGGCCGCCAGCGTGGTCGGGTCGGTCTTGTGGCGATACGTCGATCTGTCGACGAAGTGCAGGCGCATGCCGTCCGCCGCGCAACGGGCCAGGGAGGGGTTGAGGGGACGGTCCGCCAGCTCCTGGCCGCGGACCACGCCGACGGTGGACAGGCCGAGCAGGCGGCCGGCGGCGGCGGTGGCACGGAGGTGGTTCGAGTACGCGCCCCCGAACGTGAGGAGCGAACGCCCCGCCGACGCGCTCAGATTGGGCACGAGCTTGCGCCACTTGTTGCCGATGAGCTGCGGGTGGATCAGGTCGTCACGCTTCAGGAGCAGCCGGACGCCGTGCCGGGCGAAGCGGTCGTCCTCGATCTCCTGAAGAGGGGACGGCAGCCGGGGGCGCAGGGCGGTGGTGGGGTCGGGGCTGCTCACGCGGCCATTGTCGGACATCTGTCCGGGAACGGCCGCCCGCCCAGCCCCGACCCTCGTGCGCGCCCGCCGTGGCGGGGCCACACGCGCGCGTGGGGAGGGGCTACCGGAGGCGGTCGCGGATACGGCTCCTCATGGAGGCCATGGTGAAGCCGCGGGGGTCGACCTTGCCGGGCTGCCATTCGAGGTGGCCGATGACGGAACGTTCCGTCCAGCCGTGGTGGCGGCAGACGGCGGCGGAGACCCGCTCGATCGCTTCGAGCTGGAGCTCGGGCCACGGGTCGAGGCCGTCGCCGAGGTTCTCGCACTCGAAGCCGTAGAAGTGGCGGTTGCCGTCGGTGTTCGCCTCGTTGTCCGGGGGGAGCGCCGTCTCGGCGATCACGGCCCGCAGGACGTCGTCGTCACCGCTGCCGGCGTGGTTGGCGCGGCCGTAGCCGACGAGATGGACACGGCCGTCCTTGGTGATCACGCCGTGGCACAGCGGGCCCGGCAGCCCCGAGTAGCCGTCGCGGCAGATACGGACGGTGCGTTCACTGCCGGAGGTGACCGTGTGGTGGATCATCACGCCGTGGACGGGGCCCCACGGCCCCTTGTGGTTGCGGTTGTGATGCTCCCAGTCGCCGACCTCGACGACCGTGACGCCCTCGTTCTTGAGGATGCTGAGAAATCTGGCCGCGGACATGGGTGGGGCCATGACCGACTCCTTCGAACGGTGCGACGGCCGCTGGTCCGGCCGCCTCGTACGCAGGCTTGTACCCACCTCCGCGCGCGGAGGCCGGGTGTCGGTGTTGCGTGCGAGCCGATCCGGTCATCTCCCGGAAGGCATCGAGAGGGTGGACAAAGTCCCTCGATATGCCCAGTGTTCCGGAGATCCATTCCCGCTCTTTCGGGTAATAGCACCGGCACGCTCCGTGATGCCAGGCTGGTGGCGAGATCGGTGACCGCGATATCAGTGCACACCCGGAGGGGAAATCCGTATGTCGGTAGGCGAAGAGGTCCGTACGCAGCAGGATCGGCCGCAGCAGAGTCTCGGCACGGCCGCTGCCCGGAACCTGGCCACCACCACGAAGTCCGCGCCCCAGATGCAGGAGATCAGCTCGCGCTGGCTGCTGCGCATGTTGCCATGGGTGAACGTGCAGGGTGGCACGTACCGGGTGAACCGGCGGCTCACCTACGCGGTCGGGGACGGCCGCATCACTTTTGTGAAGACGGGCGACCAGGTCGCCGTCATCCCCGCGGAGCTCGGCGAACTGCCGGCCCTGCGCACCTACGAGGACGTGGACGTCCTGGGCGAGCTGGCCCAGCGGTGCGAGCAGCGGGAGTTCGCGGCGGGCGCGGTGCTCGCCGAGTTCGGCAGCCAGGCGGAGGAGGTCTTCCTCCTCGCGCACGGCAAGGTCGAGAAGATCGGCACGGGCCCCTACGGCGACGACGCCGTGCTCGGAGTGCTGGCCGACGGGGCGTACTTCGGCGAGCAGGCGCTGCTCGACGCCGACGCGATCTGGGAGTACACGGCCCGCGCGGTCACCGCGTGCACGGTGCTCGTCCTGCCACGCCAGGCCGTCGACCAGGTCGCGGAGCGCGCCGAGAGCCTCGGCGAGCATCTGCAGCAGCTGCGCGCCATCCCGGAGCAGCGCACCAACAAGTACGGCGAGAAGGAGATCGACCTCGCCGCCGGCCACAGCGGTGAGCCGGACATCCCGCACACGTTCGTCGACTACGAGGCCGCGCCCCGCGAGTACGAACTGAGCGTCGCCCAGACCGTCCTGCGCATCCACACGCGTGTGGCGGACCTCTACAACCAGCCGATGAACCAGACCGAGCAGCAGGTCCGGCTCACCGTGGAGGCGTTGAAGGAGCGTCAGGAGCACGAGCTCATCAACAACCGGGACTTCGGCCTCCTCCACAACTGCGAGTACGACCAGCGGCTCCAGCCGCACGACGGAGTGCCCAGCCCGGACGACCTGGACGAGCTGCTCAGCCGCCGCCGGGGCACCAAGCTGTTGCTCGCCCACCCGCGCGCGATCTCCGCGTTCGGCCGCGAGCTCAACAAGCGCGGACTCGTGCCGGAGACCCTCGACATCGCCGGCAACCGCATCCCCACCTGGCGCGGCGTGCCGATCTACCCGTGCAACAAGATCCCGGTGACCGAGGCCAGGACCACCTCGATCATCGCCATGCGTACCGGGGAGGAGGACCAGGGCGTCATCGGCCTGCGCGCCGCGAGCATCCCCGACGAGATCGAGCCCAGCCTGTCGGTGCGCTTCATGGGCATCAACGAACAGGCGATCATCAAGTACCTCGTGACGGCCTACTACTCGGCCGCGGTCCTCGTCCCCGACGCGCTCGGCGTGCTGGAGAACGTCGAGATCGGCCGGTGGCGGTGACCTCACCCGAACCGCCGCCGCCCGCGGCCTCCTTGGAGGCGATCCCATGGGTGAGTGCATGACGGAGACGCAGCAGAGCCCGGTCGAGACCGTGGGCGGCGGCACTCCGGACATCGAGATCCCGGAAAGGCGGAGCCACATCACGATCCCTCCGGACCCGACGGGAGCCCCGGATCCCACGGGAGCGGCGACTCCCGCCGGCCACGGGAGCGGGCCCGCGCGACAGGGTGCGTCCAGTCCGTCGGACGGGCAGGAGGCGGCCGAGATCCTGGAGCGGACGCGACTGTCGGTCGACCCCGAACTCCGCGGTGCCGTGCAGTCGTTGCCCAGCTCGATGCGCCGGGTCGCGCGCTACCACTTCGGCTGGGAGCGGGCGGACGGCACCCCGGCGGCGGGCAACGCGGGCAAGGCGATCCGGCCGGCGCTGGTGCTGGCGGCGGTCGAGGCGCTCGGCGGCCGCGAGTCCGCCGCCGTCCGGGCCGCCGCCGCGGTGGAACTGGTGCACAACTTCACGCTGCTGCATGACGACGTGATGGACCGGGACACCACACGCAGGCACCGGCCCACCGCGTGGACCGTGTTCGGGGTGCCCGACGCGATCCTTGCCGGGGACGCGTTGCAGGCCCTGGCGTTGCGGCTGCTCGCGCAGGACCCGCACCCGGCGTCGGCCGCGGCGTCCGCGCGGCTCGCCTCCTGTGTCGTCGAGCTGTGCGCGGGCCAGCACACGGACACGGCGATGGAGGAGCGGCGGCCGGAGGAGGTCACCCTCCCCGAGGTGCTCGCCATGGCCGAGGCGAAGACGGGCGCGCTGCTCGGCTGCGCCTGTGCGCTCGGGGCGCTGTACGCGGGGGCCGGAGAGGAGGAGGTCGAGGCCCTCGACGCGTTCGGGCGGGAGGCCGGTCTCGCCTTCCAGCTCATCGACGACGTGATCGGCATCTGGGGTGATCCGAGCCGTACCGGCAAGCCGGCCGGCGCGGATCTCATCGCCCGCAAGAAGTCCCTTCCGGTGGTCGCCGCGCTCGCCTCGGGCACACCGGAGGCGGAGGAACTCGCCGCGCTGTACGGGGAGCCGTACGAGGAGGGCGAGCTGGAGCGGACGGCGCTCGTGGTCGAGCGGGCCGGCGGGCGTGACTGGGCGCAGGTCCAGGCGGCCGACCGTATGGCCCGGGCCATGCAGGAGCTGTCCCGGGCGGTCCCGGACCCGGAGGCGGCGGGAGGTCTGCTCGCGCTGGCCGAGTTCGTGACGCGTCGCAGCAGTTGAGAAGAGGCCCCGGAGGTACCGGCATCGCGCCGACCTGACCCCGCTCGGTGTCGGTGTCTCCGGTCGGACGCGGGTCCCGCACATCCCCACGGTGTGCGGGGCCCGCTCATGTCTTGCAATCACTACAACTGAAGTACTATAAATGGAGTGGTCAACGGGACGAGAGAATCAGAGAAAGAGGCTGGTTTGCGCAAGCTCACGTATGTCATCGCTTGTTCGATCGACGGGTTCATCGGGGGCCCGGACGGCGACGCGTCCTTCATGTACCCGCACGTGGTGGGCGAGTACGCCGAATACCTCAGGACGGAACACCCCGACATCAACCCCACCCATGTGCGCCGGCTCATCGGGACCGACGACGTCCCGAACCGGGCGTACGACACGATCGTCCAGGGGCGCCGCAGCTACGACGAGGCGCTGAAGGGGGGCATCACCAGCCCGTTCGGGCATCTGCGGGAGTACGTCGTCTCGCGCACGCTGACGGAGTCGCCCCACCCGAACGTCGAGATCATCTCGACGGACCCGGTCGGCAGGGTCCGGGAGCTGAAGGCCGAGGACGGCCCTCTCGACATCTATCTCTGCGGGGGCTCCGTCCTGGCGGGGGAGCTGCTCGACGAGATCGACGAGCTGATCATCAAGACGTACCCCATCGTGCTGGGGACGGGGATGCCGATGTTCGGCTCCGGCTTCGACATCACCGAGTTCACGCTGGGTGAGGTGCGAGCCTTCGACAACGGGGCCGTGGTGCGGACGTACACCAGGAAGCGGTGACCCCGTGGATCGGGGGCGTACGGCGGGGAGCGCCCGGAGGCCGTCGGTCCTACCCTGAGGGCATGGGCACCGACGAACAAGTCTGCCCGGCCTGCGGACAACCTGTGGCCACGATCGTGCGGCGGCACAAGACGCTCGGCGCGTTCGTACCCGTGTGGGGTCCGGGTCCGTGCAGGAACCCGAAGTGTGACGCGTACGTCGACAGCGCCGCCGAGGGGGGCGCCGCGGAGCGGACGCGGGCCGTGGGCCCAAGGGCCCATGGCGCGCACGGTCCGGCCGGTACGCGGGACGTGCGCACGGCGAAGACCGCCGACCGCGAGGCCGTGGAGCAGGTCGAGGACACCGCCGACGGGTGACAGGGCCGCGACGGTCCGAGAACCGCCATCCCTGCCTCGGCACGAGAGGGCCGCTCACGGCCGGACACCACCGTGCGGATCCGTGGCGCCGGAAGTACTTCACGCGGGTGTGCCGATGAGTTCCGCACGCCTTCGACGTCTCCAATGAGAGGGCCGCCCGCCGAGGGTGGTCCGAACCGAGGAGGACGAGGAGCGGACTCATGAAGTATCTGATGATGATCCAGGGCACGCAGGCGGACTACGCGGCCATGGGTGGCGACGCGTCCGAGGGGTCCCCGGCCTGGACGCAGGAGGACGTGCGGGCGATGTTCGCCCATATGACCGCCATCAACAAGGACCTCACCGAGAGCGGCGAGATGATCGACGGGCAGGGGCTGGCCGAACCCGCCCGGACCCGGTTCGTCACGCTCGGCGACGACGGCAGGCCCGTCGTCGCGGACGGGCCGTACGCGACGACCGAGGAAGTGCTCGCCGGCTACTGGCTCCTGGACTGCGCGAGCCTCGACCGCGTCACGGAGATCGCGGCGCGCGTCGCCCAGTGCCCCCAGCCGGCCGGGGCCAAGGAGTACCCGGTGGTGATCCGGCCGGTGATGGACGGGGGCGCGGATCTTTGATGTTCGACCCCGCGTGGCCCCTCCCCAGCGGCTCACACAACCGGTAGGCCCCCGGATTCCGGGTCGCGGGCGGTGAGGCAGTACGTGCCACCCGCCGGGTCCCGCATCACCGTCCAGTGGGGGTGGTCGGCCACGAAGGTGGCGCCCAGGCGCTCATGGCGGACGCGAGTGGTGCGCCGGTCGGCGCAGGCCAGGTCGAGGTGGGCCGACGCGGGGGCAGGGGTGTCCAGGCGCTGCATCAGGATGCGCAGGGGGAGACCCGCGGGCGGGCGCAGGACGTGGAACTCCGGGAGCGAGCCGGCGTACGACTCCCAGCCCGTCAGGGCGGCCCAGAACATGACCTCCGCTTCGAACGCGTCCGGCGCGATGTCCAGGCACACCTGGTCCAGACGGCACCCGTCGACCACCGGAGGCCGGACGCTCTCCCCGTGCCACCGCACCGCGCAGAAGGGCAGCCCGGCGGGGGAGCGGAGCACCGCCCAGCCGGTGGGCGGGGCGACGACCTCGGCACCGAGGCCGACGGCACGGTCGACGAACGCGGGTACGTCCTCCACGGAGAAGTCGAGATGGGCACCGCCGCCGCCCGCGTCCACCGCCTGGGCCTTCACCCACCCGTCGCCCCGCTCGGGGAGCAGCGTCACGAACTCGTCCCGCTCACCCCGTGGCGCCGACAGCTCCGTCGCCGTCACCGCCGTCCAGAACGCGCACGCCTGCTCGAACCCGGACTCCGGCCGGTCGATGAAGGCGTACGCCCACCGGACCGCCCCACGCGTCACGCCACTGCCCGTCATGCCACTGCCCGTCACGCCACCCATGCCTTTCACCCCACCGTTGCCCGTCACGCCAGCCCTGCCCCTCCTGTCACCCCTGCCTGTCCTGCCCCCATGCCCCTCCTGTCACGGAGCCCCGTACTTCGAGGCCTTGCCCGCTTCCCCCGACTTCCGCGGCTCCATGAAGCGCAGCATGTTGCCCGCCGGGTCGCGGAACGCGCAGTCCCGTACGCCGTAGGGCTGGTCCATGGGCTCCTGGAGGACATCCGCCCCGGAGGCCTCGACGCGGGAGTAGAGCGCGTCGCAGTCGTCGGTGGTGAAGTTGACGCCACGCAGGACGCCTTTGGCGAGGAGCTGGGCGATGGCCTCGCGGTCGGCGGGGGAGATGTCGGGGTCGGCGCCCGGAGGCTCCAGGACGATCTCGACATCGGGCTGGAGCGGGGAGCCGACGGTCACCCAGCGCATGCCCTCGAAGCCGACGTCGCCGCGGACCTCCATGCCGAGGACGTCACGGTAGAAGGCGAGCGCCTTGTCGTGGTCGTCGACCGCGAGGAAACACTGGGAGAGCTTGATGTCCGGGCCGTGGGCTCTGTTCGTATCCATGGACCCACGCTAGTGCGGTGACCGGAAAGGTTCACCGGCTCGCGACGCCCGGCACGGCA
>NZ_OLMK01000191.1 GCF_900290235.1 Streptomyces sp. MA5143a | reverse complement strand
GCTCGATGATGATGGCGGTCGCCGCGATGGCCACCATCCGGGGGCCGGCGGACTCCGGGGCGACGCCGAGGTCCTCGGCGACGACCCTGGTCGATTCGCGGACGGCGGCGTCCATCCGTGCCGTCCGCAGCGCGGCCAACTCGGGGTTGGCGACGAACATGCGGCGTTCCAGTTCCATCATCTCGTCGTCGCCCGACTCGTGTTCCGCCAGCAGCCACCGCCCGAGGACGTCCACCGCACGCTCGTCGGGGCGGCGCTCGCGCATCGCCTCGGTCAGCCGGTCCGCGCCCTCGCTGAACTTGGACATGGCGATGTCCTGCTTGGAACGGAAGTACATGGCCACCGTGCGCGGCGAGACCTCGGCCCGTTCCGCGATCTCGGCCACCGTCGTGGCGTCGTAGCCCTGCTCGGCGAACAACTCGAAGGCGGCACGGATGACCGCCTCGCTGCGCCTTGCCTTACCGCGCTCCCGCAGACCTTGC
>NZ_OLMK01000020.1 GCF_900290235.1 Streptomyces sp. MA5143a | reverse complement strand
GGTGGTGGCCGTGTCATCAAGGGCTGGGACCAGGGCGTGCAGGGCATGAAGGTCGGCGGCCGCCGCCAGCTGACCATCCCGGCGCACCTCGCCTACGGCAACCAGAGCCCGACCCCGGCGATCAAGCCGGGCGAGACGCTGATCTTCGTGGTCGACCTGCTCGGGGTCTGATCACCGTACGACCGGAGCGGCCCGGTCCTGTGACCGGAGCCGACCACCTGGGGTCCATGCCTGTTCGGGCATGGGCCCTCGGCTTTTGCCGCGACGCTCGGTAGCGGTACGGTCGTGCCGCAGAAGCACCCATAGGGAAGGGCGTCGATGGCCATTGCCAAGGCCGAGCGGTTGATGAACCTGGCGCTGTGTCTGCTGGGGACGCGCCGGCCGCTCAGCAAGCGGGAGCTGCGGGAGTCCATCGAGGCCTACCTGGAAGCCGGGTCCGACGACTCGTTCAACCGCATGTTCGAGCGCGACAAGGACGATCTGCGCGAACTCGGCCTGGTCATCGAGACGGTGGAGAACCTCGACGGCGAGGTCGGCTACCAGGCCCGCCGCGACAGCAACAGCCTCCCGCCCATCACCCTCGACGCCGAGGAGGCCGCCGCCCTCGGACTCGCCGCCAAGGTCTGGCAGCAGGCCCGCCTCGCCGGTGCCGCCAGCGGCGCCCTGCAGAAGCTGCGCGCGGCCGGCCTTCCCGAGGACGTCGACCCGTACGAGGCCCATGGGGCGCTGGAGCCGCGCATCCCGGTGCACGAGGCCGCGTTCGAGCCGCTGATGCTGGCCTGCCGGGACCGCCGCCCGGTGGTGTTCGAGTACCGCAAGGCCACCGCCGCCCGCCCCGAGCCCCGCCATGTGGAGCCGTGGGCCCTGGAGTGCTGGCGCGGCCACTGGTACCTCGCCGGTTTCGACCGGGACCGGGGCGCCGAGCGGGTCTTCCGGCTGTCGCGGATCACCGGCAAGGTGCGCAGCCGGGGCGGTGCCTTCACCGCCGAGGTCCCGGACGTCGTCACCGTGCGGGAGACCGTGGCGAGCTGGGCGGGGGAGACCGCCGACCGCTCCGCGCTGATCCGGCTCCGCGCGGGCGCCGGTTACCCGCTGCGGGCCAGGGCCACCGCCGTGCGGGAACTCGGCGACGGCTGGGACGAGTTGGAGATTCCGTACGGGCACGGTCTGGACGCCTGGCTGGTCGAGTTCGGGCCCGACGTGGTCGTCCTGGACCCCGCCGAGCTGCGGGCCGACGTGGTGGACCGGCTGCGTGCCGTGGCCAAGGGTTGAGGGGACGTAAGAAAGTGGTGGGAAAACCGGCCCGGCCGGCGAACGCCATCGACCAGACCCGGCGGATGCTCTCCCTGGTCACGTATCTGCGCGAGCGCCCCGGCGCCCGTATCGAGGACGTGGCCCGTGCCTTCGGGATCACCGAGGACGAGCTGGTGTCGGACCTCGATGTGCTGCCCATGTGCGGAACCAGTTTCCGCGGCGGTGACCTGCTCGACATCGACACCGACGGCGAGCGGATCTGGTGGCACAACCCGGCCGCGCTCGGGGCGGAGGCCGCCGAGCCGCTGAGGCTGGCCGCCGACGAGGCCACCGCCCTGCTCGTGGCCGCCCGTGCGGTCGCCACGCTGCCCGGACTGCGCGAGAGCGACCGGCAGGCGCTGCTGCGGGCCACCGCCAAGGTGGAGGCGGCCGCGGGCGAGGCGGCCGGGGCCAGCTCCCGGCTGTCGGTGACCTTCGAGTCGGAGGGCGGTGTCTTCGCCGACGTCGACCGGGCCATCTCGGAGCGCCGACGGCTGTGGATCCGCTACTACTCGCCGGCCCGCGACGAGCTCACCGAACGCGAGATCGACCCGATTCGCCTGGTCAGCGTGGGTCACACCTATGTCGAGGCATGGTGCCGCCGCTCGGAGGCGCGCCGCACGTTCCGTCTCGACCGGGTCGCCGAGATCAAGATCCTCGACGAGCCGTCCGCGCCGCCCGAGATCGAGCTGCGAGACCTGTCGGAGGCGCTGGTGCAGCCGGCCGCCGAGGACCCGGAGGTCGTCGTCGAGGTCGGGCCGGGCGGGCGGTGGGTCGCCGAGTACTACCCGCACGACAGCGCCGAGGAGCTCCCGGACGGTGGGCTGCGCATCACCCTGCGCACCCCCGATCCCGCCTCGCTGCGGCGGCTCGCGCTGCGGCTCGGGCCGGACGGGCGGATTGTCTCGCCCCAGGACCTGGCCGACAGCGCCCGCCGGGCGGCCCGCGAGGCCCTGGCGGCCTACGACGAGGTCGTACCGGCGTACGACGGGCGCGACGCGAGGCTCGGTGCGCCCCGGGCGGCCGGTGGAGTTCAGGAGCGGCAGTACGACAGACAGGAGCGAGGGCTGTGAACGGCGGGTCGGCTGGGTCCGGAGTTCAGGGTCGGCAGGGTTTACCGGGTGTGCAGGAGATGTCGGCGGCGGTCGCGTTCGCGGGCATGAAGCGGGTGGTCGACGTGGTGTTCAGGGCCGGATGCCCCGACTGCCGGGCCAACGTCGAACTCGGCGCGAGCGCGCTGCGGCTGGCCATCGGCGCCACCAGCAAGACCACGTTCTACTCCTTCACCTGCCCCGAGTGCGGTGTCGCCGTCCGTAAGCCGGCCGGGGAGCGCATCGTCGAGCTGCTGACCGGGGGCGGCGTGCGGACGCTGCGGCTCCATTCGCCGGGCTAGGGTCGTCGCATGTTCTGGCCGATGTTCGCTGTCGCTATGGGTTTTCTGGGGCTCGCCGTGCTGGGGGTGCTCGCCGTCCGGGTCTTCGTCGAGGCCCAGCGGCTGGGCCGGCAGGTCACCGAGTCGGCGCGGCGGATCAACAGGGCGGCGGAGGATCTGGAGCGGGCGACCGCGAGCGCGGCCCGCTCCGCGGACTCGTTGTGAGCGGTCGGGCTGCTTCGTGAACGCGGTGTGAGCCGTCGGCCGCTGCTCGGGCCCCGTGTGAGCGGGCCTGCTCCGCGGATGCCGCGTGAGCCGCCGGCCTGCTCCGCGGAAGCTGAGCGGTCGGCCTGCTTCGAGTCCGTGCTGTGTGCGGTCGACCCGGTCCGTGGCCGTGCTGTGAGCGGTCGACCCGCTCCGTGGACACGCCGTGAGGTAAGAGTGTGGCTGCTGTGGGGAGCGGGCGCGCTTGCTGGGTGTCGACGGGCCTGTGCGGTTTGCGCCACTTCGCCCTGTCACCTTCATACCTTCGGCAGGTACGCTGCCTGTCGCGGCCCGGTGAACGAGGCCAGGGTCGCGCGAATCGGGAGTACGCACAGGGATTGCCTCTGATTCACCCCTGAGCGTTACGATCGCTGCCAGTACGATCGTTCGGACACTTGTCCGACCGGTCGGACAGCCCCCACCCGCCGCCTCGGTGAAGAAGGTAGACAGCTATGGGTAGGCTCGGCCCCACCGAGATCATTCTGATCCTCGTCGTCATCGTCCTGCTGTTCGGTGCGAAGAAGCTGCCGGACATGGCACGCTCGCTCGGCAAGTCCGCCCGCATCCTCAAGAGCGAGGCGAAGGCCATGAAGAGCGACGGCCAGGAGGACACCACCACCTCCGCCGCGCCTCCGCACGCCGGCGACACCCCGGCTCAGCGCACCATCCAGGCCGCGCCCGGTGACGTGACCAGCTCCCGCCCGGTCGCGGAGCCGACGGACACGACCAAGCGCTGACGCAGGGCCGGACGACGCTTCCGGCCTGCCGCACGAGATGGGAACGTGGGTTGCTCAAGTCTGCCCGCAAGAAGGAGAAGGATCCCGAGGGGCGGATGCCCCTCGTGGAGCACCTTCGCGAACTCCGCAACCGGCTGGGCAAGGCGATCCTGGCCATCATGGTGGCGTCGATCGTGGGTGTGGTCTTCTATCAGGAGATCATCAACTTCCTGACCCGCCCGGTCCAGGAAGCCGTCGGTTGCACCCGGGACTTCACGGAGCTCGCCAAGGAGAGCAAGGGAGCCTGCGGCAACATCACGATGTCGGGTCTGATGGGCCCGTTCACGTTGATGATCAAGGTGTCCCTGACGGCCGGTGTGGTCATCGCCAGCCCGGTCTGGCTCTATCAGCTGTGGGCCTTCATCGCGCCCGGTCTGCACCGGCACGAGAAGCGCTACTCGATGGCATTCGTCGCCGCGGGCTTCCCCCTGTTCATGGTGGGCGCCTACTTCTCGTACCACGTACTGCCCGCGGCCGCCGAGGTCCTGCTCGAGTTCACCCCTGACGACACCGTCAACCTGCTGCCCCTGGACGAGTTGCTCGACCTCGTGACCCGCATGGTGATCGTCTTCGGCCTCTCCTTCGAGCTACCGCTCGTCCTGGTCATGATGAACATGACCGGTCTGGTCAAGGGGCGCCGCATGCTGGGCTGGTGGCGCGGCATGGTCATGGGCGTCACCGTGTTCGCGGCCTTCGCCACGCCGACCGTCGACCCGGTCTCGATGTTCTCGCTGGCCGCGCCGATCATCCTCCTCTACTTCCTCGCCACCGGCTTCGCCCTCATGAACGACCGGCGAAAGCGGGAGCGCGAGGCGCTGGGCCCCGCCGACGACGAGGCGTCCGAGCTGGATCTCACCCCCGAGGACATCGGCGAGGTCGAGGCCGTGTCGGTGAGCAAGGCGCTGCCGGCGCAGGCCGAGCCCGAGCGGGAGCGGATCAACGGCTACGACGACGTCACGTGAGTAACCGGTCACGCACCGCGCGGCGCTCGGTCGGCCCGACACCACCGCTGAGCGCGATCCCTGCCCGGCCGCAGCGCCGATCGCCGTGAGGACAACGGCAGTGGGCCCCACCCGGAACCTGGATGGGGCCCACTGCCCTTGTCCTTCGCGCCCACGGTGACGCAGGTCTCGAAGAGCGACGTGGACCCGTCCTGACCCAGGCCAAGATCGGCGTTGCGGCCGACGGGAGCATTGGTTCGGATTTCGAACTGCGGGCGAGATCGTTTTTTCGGGCGTGGGACGTCCTGATCTCGATGGCGCCCCGATCCGGATAATGATCGTCCCGTTGTCAGTGGGGCCCGGTACGCTCGAAAGCACGATGACAGAGGATCTCTCACCGGCCGAGCGGTATGCGGCAGCACGTAGGCGCGCTGCCGAGCAGGCCACCGCGCTCGCGTCCTTCCGCGAGATGTACGACTTCGGCCTCGACCCCTTCCAGATCGAGGCCTGCCAGGCGCTCGAGGCGGGCAAGGGCGTCCTGGTGGCCGCCCCCACCGGCTCGGGCAAGACGATCGTCGGCGAGTTCGCCGTCCACCTCGCCCTGAAACAGGGCAAGAAGTGCTTCTACACGACACCCATCAAGGCCCTGTCGAACCAGAAGTACGCCGACCTGTGCCGCCGTTACGGCGCCGACCAGGTCGGACTCCTCACCGGCGACAACAGCGTCAACTCCGACGCCCCGGTGGTCGTGATGACCACCGAGGTCCTGCGGAACATGCTGTACGCGGGCTCCCAGACCCTCCGCGGCCTCGGCTACGTGGTCATGGACGAGGTGCACTACCTCTCCGACCGCTTCCGCGGCGCCGTCTGGGAAGAGGTGATCATCCACCTCCCCGAGTCGGTCACCCTCGTCTCCCTCTCGGCGACCGTGTCGAACGCCGAGGAGTTCGGCGACTGGCTGGACACCGTGCGCGGTGACACCGAGGTGATCGTCTCCGAGCACCGGCCCGTGCCGCTGTTCCAGCACGTGCTCGCCGGCCGACGGATGTACGACCTCTTCGAGGAGGGCGAGGGCCACCGCAAGGCCGTCAACCCCGACCTCACGCGCATGGCCCGCATGGAGGCGAGCCGCCCCTCCTACCAGGACCGCAGACGGGGCCGCGCCATGCGCGAGGCCGACCGTGAGCGCGAGCGTCGCCAGCGCTCCCGCATCTGGATCCCGAGCCGGCCGGAAGTCATCGAACGGCTCGACTCCGAGGGCCTGTTGCCGGCCATCACCTTCATCTTCAGCCGTGCCGCCTGCGAGGCAGCCGTCCAGCAGTGCCTGCACGCGGGCCTGCGCCTCAACGACGACGACGCACGCCTCAGGGTGCGCGCCCTCGTCGAGGAGCGCACGGCGTCCATCCCCTCCGAGGACCTCCACGTCCTCGGCTACTTCGAGTGGCTGGAAGGCCTGGAGCGCGGCATCGCGGCCCATCACGCGGGCATGCTGCCGACGTTCAAGGAGGTCGTCGAGGAACTGTTCGTACGCGGCCTGGTCAAGGCCGTGTTCGCCACCGAGACCCTCGCCCTCGGCATCAACATGCCCGCCCGCTCGGTGGTGCTGGAGAAGCTCGTCAAGTGGAACGGCGAGCAGCACGCCGACATCACCCCCGGCGAGTACACCCAGTTGACCGGCCGCGCCGGCCGCCGCGGCATCGACGTCGAGGGCCACGCCGTCGTGCTGTGGCAGCGCGGCATGAACCCCGACCACCTCGCCGGACTCGCGGGCACCCGCACCTATCCGCTGCGCTCCAGCTTCAAGCCGTCGTACAACATGGCGGTCAACCTGGTCGAGCAGTTCGGCCGGCACCGCTCGCGGGAGCTGCTGGAGACGTCCTTCGCGCAGTTCCAGGCCGACAAGTCCGTCGTCGGCATCTCCCGCCAGGTCCAGCGCAACGAGGAAGGGCTCGAGGGCTACAAGGAGTCCATGACCTGCCACCTCGGGGACTTCGAGGAGTACGCCCGTCTGCGGCGTGACCTGAAGGACCGGGAGACCGAACTGGCCAAGCAGGGCGCGGCCCAGCGGCGCGCCGAGGCCGCCGTGGCCCTGGAGAAGCTCAAGCCGGGCGACGTCATCCACGTCCCGACCGGCAAGTACGCGGGACTCGCCCTGGTACTGGACCCCGGGCTGCCCGCCGGGCGGTCCAACGGCCACCGCGGCTTCGAGTACCACGACGGGCCGCGCCCGCTGGTGCTCACCGCCGAGCGGCAGGTCAAGCGGCTGGCGTCGATGGACTTCCCGGTGCCCGTCGAGGCGCTGGAGCGGATGCGGATCCCCAAGTCCTTCAACCCCCGCTCGCCGCAGTCCCGCCGCGATCTGGCGTCCGCGCTGCGCACGAAGGCCGGCCACCTGGTGCCCGACCGGCACCGCAAGCGGCGCTCCGCCGCCGCCGACGACCGTGAGATCGCACGGCTGCGCGCCGACCTGCGGGCCCACCCCTGCCACGGGTGCAGCGACCGCGAGGACCACGCCCGCTGGGCCGAGCGCTACTACCGGCTCAAGCGGGACACCACCCAGCTGGAGCGGCGCATCGAGGGCCGCACCAACACGATCGCCCGCACCTTCGACCGGATCGTCGCGCTCCTGACCGAGCTCGACTACCTGCGGAGCGACGAGGTCACCGAGCACGGCAAGCGGCTCGCCCGCCTCTACGGCGAGCTGGACCTGCTGGCGAGTGAATGCCTGCGCGCCGGCGTCTGGGAGGGCCTCGGCCCCGCGGAACTCGCCGCCTGTGTCTCCGCGCTCGTCTACGAGGCCCGGGTCGGCGACGACGCGATGGCGCCGAAGCTGCCGTCGGGCGCCGCGAAGGCCGCGCTCGGCGAGATGGTGCGGATCTGGGGGCGGCTGGACGCGCTGGAGGAGGAGTTCCGGATCACCCAGAGCGAAGGGGTCGGACAGCGCGAGCCCGACCTCGGCTTCGCCTGGGCCGCGTACATGTGGGCCTCCGGGAAGGGGCTCGACGAGGTGCTGCGGGAGGCGGACATGCCGGCCGGTGACTTCGTGCGGTGGTGCAAGCAGGTCATCGACGTGCTGGGGCAGATCTCGGCGGCGGCCCCGCCGGGGTCGACCGTGGGCAGGAGCGCGCGCAAGGCGGTCGACGAGCTGCTGCGGGGGGTTGTGGCCTACTCCTCGGTGGGGTGACGCCAACGGGACGGAGGGCGACGCCTACGGGGGTGGGGCGCGGGTTGGCCGGCGGGTGCGGGTTGTGTGTGGCTGGTCGCGCAGTTCCCCGCGCCCCTGAGTACTCCCGGGTTACGCGGCGCCCTCGGGTCGGCCACTGGTCAGGAACGACCTCCAGCCGCCGTAGCGTGTGATGTCCTCGGCGTCCCGCAGGGCTGTCGGTTCGCAGAGGAAGCCGGGGGTGCTCGTGCCGTCGGCCAGCTGCACACTGCCCAAGGCCATGGGGCGGGGGAGCGCCGTCAGGAGGCGGCCCAGGCCCTCCGCCGGGAGGCGCCAGATCTCCGTCTCGATCGCGGCGCCGCCCTCGCCGACGTGGACCAGGCCCGGCTTCGGCGGGGACGTCCGCAGCGCGTGGAGGCGGTAGACCGGCGCGGTCGTCGTCGTGCACTCCAGACGGGCGCCCAGGGCGAGGAGCTGGGGGTTCAGGGGCTGCCCCGACAGGTGGGCGCCGACCACGGCCAGCCGGGTCTCCGGCCTGAGGAGCGCCGCGATCCTGGCCAGCCGCTCGTCCGTGAACGCCGGGCCGATCAGCATCACACCGAAGGGCAGGCCGTTCACCTCGCCCGCCGGGGCGGCGACCGCCGCCAGGTCGAACAGGTTCGTCGAGTTGGTGAAGCGGCCCAGGCGGGCATTGGCGCCCAGCGGGTCAGCGGCGACATCGGCGAGGGTCGGATGCCCCGGGGCCGTCGGCAGCAGCAGGGCGTCCGCGTCGGCCAGTTCGACGAGGGCGTGGGCGCGCAGGGCGGCCAGCCGGTCCTGGTCGGCGAACAGTTGATGGGCCGGGACCTCGCGGGCGCGGCCGATGATGCCGGCCACGGTGGGGTCGAGACAGTCCACACCGTCGGCGAGCGCCTTGTCGACGAAGGCGCCCACCGCCGTGTACCGCTCGGCCACGAACGCGCCCTGGTACAGCATCGCGGCCGCCTCGGTGAACGGGGTGAGGTCCAGGGCGCGGATCTCCACGCCCGCGTCGCCCAGTCGCGTCACCGCCGCCTCGTACGCCTCCGCCCAGCCGTCGTCCAGTTCACCGAGCTGCTCGCGCGACGGGACGGCGACCCGCCATGGACCCGGTGTGCGCTGCGGAAGGGCCGGGAGGGCGCGGGCGGGCGGGGAGGCCATGTGGGCGAGGGCCTGCTCGGCCTCCGGGAGGGTGCGGGCGAACACCGTCACACAGTCGAGGGAGGCGCAGGCCGGGACCACTCCGGTGGTGGGGACCAGACCACGGGTGGGCTTGAGGCCGACGATGCCGTTGAAGGCGGCGGGAACGCGGCCCGAGCCCGCGGTGTCCGTACCGAGGGCGAGGTCGACGACGCCGAGCGCCACCGCCACGGCCGAACCCGAGCTGGAGCCGCCGCTGATCCTGGACGGGTCGTGGGCGCCTCGGACGGCGCCGTACGGAGAACGGGTGCCGACGAGGCCGGTCGCGAACTGGTCGAGGTTGGTGGTGCCCAGCACGATCGCACCGGCCTCGCGGAGACGGGCGACGACCGGGGCGTCCGCGTCCGGCGTGTACGCGTAGGCCGGGCAGCCGGCGGTCGTGGGGAGGCCGTGGACGTCGATGTTGCCCTTGACGGCGAGGAGGCGTCCGGCGAGGGGCAGCCGGTCGCCCGCGGCGAGGCGGGCGTCCACGGCCCTGGCCTCCGCTTCGACGTCCGGTCGGGAGCGTAGACCGATCCAGACCTCCGGGCGGTGCACGGCGTCGAGGCGCGCGTACGCCAGGCGGACTCGGGTCAGCGTCGGCTGCGCGGACGGGGAGGGCGACGGGTGCGGCATCGGTGCTCCTGGGCTGGGACGGTCCGTCGGGCGGGCGGGGCGAGCCCCGATCAGTCGGTGTCGGGGGTCAGGACGAGGAGTGGTGTGCCCGCCTGGACCTGGGCGCCCGGGACGGTCAGGGTCTCGTGGACCACGCCGTTCAGCGGGGAGTGGACGCGGGACTCCATCTTCATGGCCTCCAGGGTCAGCAGGGGCCGGCCGGTGGTCACCCGGTCCCCGGGCCGGACGTGGAGCTGCCAGACCGACGCGGCGAACTCCGCCTCGATCACCCGCCCGCCCGCCGGGACGTCGATCTCCGTCGAGGGCACCGGTGCGGCGGTGGCGGCCTCCGCTCGGGCGAACTCGCCGGCGGCCTCCCAGGCGGCTCGTTCCGCGGCGAAGGCGGACCGCTGGCGTGTCCTGAACCCGGCTATGGAGTCGGCGTGTTCGGTGAGGAACCGCTGGTGGTCGGCGAGGGAGAACTCGCCCTCCTCGATCCGGGGGACGAAGCGGCCGGAGATGATGTCGGCCCGCAGGGCGAGGAGTTCGTCCGCGTCCACCGGATACCACTTCACCCGGTCGAAGAAGCGCAGCAGCCACGGGGAGCCCACCTCGAAGGCACCGCGCTGCTGCCAGGGGGACCAGACCTGGGTGGTGCGGCCGACGAACTGGTAGCCGCCGGGCCCCTCCATGCCGTAGACGCACAGGTAGGCGCCGCCGATGCCCACCGAGTTCTCGGCGGTCCAGGTGCGGGCGGGGTTGTACTTCGTCGTCACCAGGCGGTGGCGCGGGTCGAGCGGGGTCGCCACGGGCGCGCCCAGATACACATCGCCCAGGCCCAGGACCAGGTACTCGGCGGCGAACACCGTGTCGTACACGTCCGCCACCGATTCCAGGCCGTTGACACGGCGGATGAACTCGATGTTCCACGGGCACCAGGGCGCGTCGTCGCGGACACCGGCCATGTAGCGGGCGATGGCCTCACGGGTCGCGGGATCGTCCCAGGACAGGGGCAGATGGACCGTGCGGGAGGGGACGACCAACTCGTCGGCCGGGGGCAGCGAGGAGACGATCCCCCGTACGGTGGCCAGGAGTTCGGATTGGGGGAGCCGGGCCGGGTCGGTGCGGATCTGGAGGGAGCGGATGCCGGGGGTGAGGTCGGTGACGCCGTCGGGGCCCGTCTCGGCCACCGCCTCCATCAGGGCGTGCACCCGCATCCGCAGACCCAGGTCCAGCTGCATGGGGCCGAACTCGACGAGCAGGTTGTCGTCGCCGCTGCGGCGGTACGTCACCTCGCCGTCCCGGGCCAGGACACCGCCGTCGACGATCGCGGGGCGGGGCGAGGCGTCGTCGGCGACGGGCAGGAAGCGGACCGTGTCGCCCGGGCGGAGCTGTCCCAGCTTCCAGCGTTCCGAGGAGATCACCGTCGCCGGGCAGACGAAACCGCCGAGTGAGGGGCCGTCGGGGCCGAGCAGGACCGGCATGTCGCCGGTGTAGTCGACGGCGCCGACCGAGTACGGGGTGTCGTGGATGTTGGAGGGGTGCAGACCCGCCTCGCCGCCGTCGGTCCGCGCCCAGCGGGGCTTGGGGCCGACCAGCCGTACGCCGGTGCGGGCCGAGTTGAAGTGGACCTTCCAGTCGGCGGCGTAGAACTCGTGGATGTCCTCCTCGGTGAAGAACTCCGGTGCCGCGTGCGGCCCTTCGAGAGCGGCCACCTGCCAGGTCGAGCCGAACACCGGGCGGGCCCCGGCCGGTACCGGGCTGCCTTCGCCGGCCCCTCCGCCGTGCAGCACGTCGCCCGTCCTCAGCTCCCGGCCGCCGTGGCCGCCGAAGCGCCCCAGGGTGAAGGTGGCCGCGCTGCCGAGGAACGACGGCACGTCCAGGCCGCCCCCGGCGAACAACACGTAGGTGCGCAGGCCGTGTTGGTCGGGGGCGCCGACGGCCAGTACGGCGCCGGCGGGCACCGTCACCGGCTCCCACTGCGGAACGGATGAGCCGTCCACGGTCACCGGGGCCGGGGCGCCCGTCACGCACACCGTGGTGGCGTGGGTGAACCGCAAGGAGGGGCCCCGGAGGGTGCATTCGAGGCCCGGTGCGCCCTCGGGATTGCCGAGCGCCGTGTTGCCGAGGCGGAAGGACAGGTCGTCCATGGGGCCGCAGGGCGGTACGCCGACCTGCCAGTACCCGGTGCGGCCTGGCCAGTCCTGCACGGTGGTGAGGGTGCCGCCGGAGATCACCTCGATGCGGGGCGTCGGGTCGGCCACGGTCGCGAGAGTGGCGGTGGAGTGGGTGGCCCGCCGCAGGTCAGGGCTGTGCAGGGCGGCCCGGAGCTGGCCCAGGTTGGTCTCGATGCCGTCGATCCGGGTCCGGGACAGCGCCTCGTCGAGCCGGCGCAGGGCGTGGTCGCGGTCCGGTCCATGGGCGACGACCTTGGCGAGCAGCGGGTCGTACGACGTCGTCACCTCGGTGCCGGTCTCCACCCAGCCGTCCACGCGGACGCCCGGCGGGAACTCCACCCGTGTCAACAGGCCCGCGCTCGGCCGGTGTTCGCGGGAGGGGTCCTCGGCGTAGATCCGGGCCTCGACGGCGTGGCCGCGGGGCGGACCCGGGTCGCGGACGACGTCCGACTCGCCGCGCGCGAGACGCAGCATCCAGGCGACGAGGTCGACGCCGTAGGTCTCCTCGGTGACCGGGTGCTCCACCTGGAGGCGGGTGTTGACCTCCAGGAAGTACGCCTCGCCGCGCTCCGGGTCGTACACGAACTCGACGGTTCCGGCGGAGCGGTAGGCGACGCTCGCGCAGAGGTCGCGTGCCGACGTGGCGAGCCGCTCGCGGACGGCGGCGGGCAGGCCCGGGGCCGGGGCCTCCTCGACGACCTTCTGGTGGCGGCGCTGGAGGGAGCAGTCGCGGTCGCCGAAGGTGACGACGCGGCCCTCGCCGTCGCCGAAGACCTGCACCTCCACGTGGCGGGCGCGCTCGACGAGGCGTTCGAGGAAGACACCGGCGGAGGAGAACGAGGCGGCGGCGACCCGCTGCACCCGTGCCCACGCCTCCGCCAGTTCGGCGGCGGAGCGGCAGGCCGACATGCCGATGCCGCCCCCGCCGCCGGTGGCCTTCAGCATCACCGGGTACCCGACGGCCTCGGCGCGGTCGAGAGCCTCGTCGAGGGAGGCCAGCAGGCCGGTGCCGGGGAGCAGCGGGACGCCCGCGGCCTCGGCGGCCGCCCGCGCGGTGTGCTTCGCACCGAACAGCTCCAACTGCTCCGGGGTGGGGCCCACGAACACGATCCCGGCGTCCGCGCAGCGGCGGGCGAAGGCGGCGTCCTCGGACAGGAAGCCGTAGCCGGGGTGGACGGCGCCCGCGCCCGCGTCCTTCGCCGCCCTCAGCACCAGGTCGGCGTCGAGGTACGACTCCTGCGCGGGCGCCGGACCGAGCCGTACGGCCGTGTCGGCGAGGCGGACGTGGGGTGCGGCGCGGTCGGCGTCGGAGTACACCGCGACCGTGCGCAGGCCCAGGTCGCGGGCGGTACGGAGGACACGGACGGCGATCTCGCCCCGGTTGGCGACCAACAGGGTGCCGAAGGTCATGCGGGGCTCCCTTGGGAGGGGGGTTGGGGGGTCGGGGAGGTGGCTTCGGTCGTGTCGGCGCGGGTTTCGGTCGGGTCGGTGGTGGCTTCGGTCGGGTCGGCGGTGGCTTCGGTCGTGTCGGCGGTGGCTTCGAGCAGTGGCTGGTCGATGGTCATCTCGACGGCCGTCGGGGAGAAGCCGTTGCAGGGGTTGTTGATCTGGGGGCAGTTGGAGACCAGGACGAGGACGTCGCGCTCGGCGCGCAGGGTCAGGGACAGTCCCGGCGCGGAGATGCCGTCGACGATGCCGAGGGTGCCGTCCTTCTCGACCGGCACGTTCATGTACCAGTTGACGTTCGACACCAGGTCGCGTTTGCCGAGGCCGTGCCGGGCGCCCTCCGCGAGGAAGTTGTCCACGCAGGCGTGCTGCGACCAGGTGTGGTGCCCGTACCGCAGGGTGTTCGACTCCTTCGAGCAGGCGCCGCCCACGGTGTCGTGCCGACCGACGTCGTCGGCGACCACGGTCATCAGCGGGGTGTGCTCGTTGGACATCAGCACACTGCCGGTGGTGAGGAAGATGCCGCCCTGCGCGTGGATGGTGTCGGGGGCGCTGTAGCGGACGGCTGTGTCGTGGGCGTCGTACACGAGGAAGTCGACGGCCTGGTTGCCGTGCAGATCGGTGAGGGTGAGGGTCCCGCCGGCCGGGACGACGGCGGACCAGGCGGCACGGGCCGCGACGACCACGGAAGTCATACGGTCCTCCTCGCGGCGCGGGCCGGAACGATCAGGGTCGTCATGCGGTCCCCCTGGCGGTGCGGAACTCGGCGGTGTTGAGGAAGGCCCGGCGTCCTTCCGGGGTGGCGTTCCACAGCGGGTCGTCCGGCTCGGTCGCTCGGGCCCGCCAGGCGAGCACCTCCAGCGCGGTGCTCACGTACTCCGGGCGCGGATCGGCCGGGTGCGGGACGTTGGCGACGAGGACGGTGACGTCCTGCTCGGTGCGCAGGGTGACGCTGGTGCCGGGGCCGGCTGAGCCGGTGAAGTCGAGGGTGCCGTCGTCGCGGACCTCGACGCCCTGGAAGAACGAGAGGGAGGGCGGCAGGTCGCGGGGGCCGAGGCCGTTCTTCGCGGCGGCGAGCTTGAAAAGTTCGCGTCCGGCGGGGGAGGGGGACTGGGGGCTGCCGTCGCCGTAACGGGCGGTGTTGCGTACGAGGGTGGAGGTGCCGCACAGCGCGTCGTGCCGGCCGGAGGTGTCGGCGACCAGGGAGGCGAGGACACGGCCCTGGTCGGACAGGAGCAGGACGCCCTCGCCCAGGTAGGCGTTCCACTGGACCTTGACGGTGTCGGCGACGTTCAGTCGCTCCCAGGGACGGTCGGCGACGTACAGCAGGACATGGGCGCAGGCGTCGCCGTGCGGGTCGGTCAGGCGCAGCTCCGTCCCCCGGGCCAGCACCTTGTGCGTGTAGTTGCCGCCCGCGACGGTCTCGGCCCACAGCAGGGGGCCGGCGTCGGCGGGCGGGTCCGGCCAGTCGCCGGCCGGGACCACCGGCATCGCCTCGGCGCGGGTGCCCTCCTGGGCGCGGGCGTGGTCGCGTGCTCCGTACGTGGTCGCTGTCGCCATGGCGGGACCTCCGGGTGCGGCGCTTATTTCTGTCGTGCGACAGAAATTAAGGGGGAGGTGGGTCGCCGCCATGTCCCGCGCGTTGCGAGGTAGTTACTGGGGCCTCACCGGTCTTTCGTTGGCGGGGTGTTGGTGAGGGAGGGTGGGGACGGGCGGTGGGGGTGGATGGGGGATGGCCCGTGGTGGGGGACCCCATGGCCCGTGGTGGGGGATGGCCCGTGGTGGCGGATGGCCCGTGGTGGGGGCTGATCGCCGCCCGGAGGGGTGTCGCGGTGCGTGTGCGAGGATCGAACGCATGGGAAGCGCGGGCGGTGCGGGCGAGCGCACGGGAGGTGCGGGTCGTGCGGGCGAACGTGCGGGAAGTGCCGGGGGTGCGGCCGGACGTACGGGAGGTGCGGGTCGCGCGGCTGAACGTACGGGAAGTGGCGGTGGTGCGGCCGAACGTACGGGAAGTGCCGGTGGTGCGGGTGGGCGGCGGGTCGGTAGGCCCAGGGTCGCGCAGCGGCCGGACAGCGGATTGTCGCCGCGCGATGAACTTCTCGCTGCGGCGGCCGAGTTGTTCACCACGCGTGGTTATGCCGCCACCACCACCAGGGCTGTCGCCGAGCGGGCCGGGATGCGTCAGGCGTCCATGTACCACTACGTCTCCGGCAAGGAGGAGCTGCTGGCCGAGCTCCTGGAGTCCACGGTGACGCCGTCCCTGGGATACGCCCGTGACCTGCTCACCCGGGACGCCGAGCCGGCCGAGGAGCGGCTGTGGGAGCTGTGCCGCGCCGATGTGGAGCTGCTGTGCGGCGGCCCGCACAACCTCGGCGGGCTGTACCTCCTCCCCGAGGTTCGTGCCGAACGCTTCGCCGGGTTCCACGCCGTGCGGGCCGAACTCAAGGACGCCTACGGCCAGTTGATCGCGGCGACGGCCGTGGGCGGGGCGCTCGCCAAGATCGAGCTGGAGCTGCGGACCGACCTCGTGTTCGGGCTGATCGAGGGGGTCATCCTCGTGCACCGCTCCGACCCTGACCGCGATGTGTCCGGATTCGCCGAGGCCACCGCGGACGCCGCGCTGCGTATCGTCGGCGCCTGAGGCCTACCGCATGGCGCCTGGCCACCGCCTTCGCACGCCCGTGCGTCGTCACGCTGTGCGTTCGAGTCGCGCCTGAGCGTGTAAACGAACAGAGCGTACTCCTGTCGCGAGGGCGATTTCAGGCGGTTGCTGAATATGACACAGCGATGATCCGGTCGGACTAAGCTCGCCCGCAGCGCACCGAGTTGAGGTGTATTCGTGCGCTTGTTCCAAAAATTACCGAAGATCCAGTTTGATTCCCGGATGAACCCCCAGCTAGTCCCAGAAGTCCCAGCAAGTCCCCCGACCTCCAGCCGATTTGTCGTTAGAGGGCATACATGGTGAGTGTTCAATCGCCTCCCGGTGGCCGTGACCTCCCCCACGGGCGCGTACTACTGCTGCCGGCGATACTGATGGCCGCGGCGACCGGGACCACCGTCGCCCTGGTGACAGGGCCGGTCCGGCTCGCCGTCGGCTTGTCCGGAGCCGTCGCGACACTGCTGCTGATCGCGGTCGCGGTCGTGGCCGTGCGCGGCAACCACCGTTCCGTGCGCGAACTGCGCGCCGAACAGGAACGGCGCACCCTCTCCCTGGAGCAGCGGATCGCCGCCCACGACCAGGAGTTCACCCGGCTGGGCAAGGAGATCCTGCCCGCCGTGCTGTACCGGCTGCGTGGTGGAGAATCCCCCTCAGAGGTGATTCGCCACGTCATCGACGGTGACGCGGAGTGGCGGGAACTCCCCCAGTCGCAGCGCGACTTGCTGCGCGCGGTGCTCGACATCGTGGACCGCGAGGAAGCGATGCGTGACTCCTCGCAGCGTTCCTTCGTCAACATCGCCCGCCGGGTCCAGGCGATCGTCCACCAGCAGAACAAGGAACTCCGAGAGATGGAGGAGGACCACGGGCGCAACCCCGAGGTCTTCGACGACCTGCTGCGCATCGACCACGGCACCGCGCTGATCGGCCGCCTCGCCGACTCCATCGCCGTCCTCGGCGGCAGCCGCCCGGGCCGCGTCTGGCCCAAGCCGGTCCCGCTGTACAGCTGTCTGCGCGGCGCGATGTCCCGCATCCTGGAGTACCGCCGCATCGAGCTGCACTCCATCGCCAAGGTCAACGTCAACGGCGTCTCCGTCGAACCCGTCATCCACGCCTGCGCCGAACTCCTCGACAACGCGACCCGCTACTCCCCGCCGCACACCAAGGTGCACGTCACCGCGGTCGAGGTGCAGACCGGCGTCGCCATCGAGATCGAGGACGGCGGCATCAGCCTCAGCGAGGAGGCACGGGCCAAGGTCGAGGACATGCTGGCGAAGGCGCAGCAGGGCATGGACATGTACGACCTTGGCGGCAGCCCGCGTCTCGGTCTGGCCGTCGTGGGCCGGCTGTCGACGATGTACAAGATGCAGGTCTCCCTGCGGCCGTCCGCCTACGGCGGCGTCCGAGCGGTCGTCGTCGTACCTCGCGACATGCTCACCGAGGAGGCCGCCCCGGGCCTCGCCCATGGCATCGGCATCGGCGCCGTACCCACCATGGACACCGGCGGTGTCGAAGGCCCCAACCGCAAGCCGAAGCGTCGTCGTCCGACCACCGGTCCGCGGATCCCCAGCTCCGCGGAGGAGATGGGGCCGGGCGTGGAGGACGACGTGCCCGTCGTCACCGAGTGGACCGCCAACGGTCTGCCGCAGCGCCGCAGCCGGAACAAGATCCCGCTCAGCCAGCGCTACGCCGAGGCCGCCGCCGCGGAAGCCGCGGCAGAGGCGGCGATGGCCGCCGCCCCCGTGTGGCAGCCGGAGCCGGAGCCGAAGAAGGAGCTGCCCCCGCCCGGTATGTGGGTGGAGGCGTTCATGGCCGGGCTCAAGGGCGACCCCGACCCGAACGCATTCAGGAACCCGGACGCCTCGACCACGTCCACCGCTCTCACCGCGAACACCGAGCCGGCCCGTACGGAGGCCGACGACGAGGGGGACCTCAAGTGATCCAGCAACGAGCCAATTTCGACTGGATGCTGAAGGATCTGGCCGACGGAGTACCCGGCATCCAGCAGATCGTCGTGCTGTCCGCCGACGGGCTGCGGATCGCCCGCCACGGAGGCGACCCGGACGCCGCCGACCGGGTCGCGGCCGCCTGCGCGGGACTACAGAGCCTGGCCGGAGCCGTCGCGGGGGAGATCCCGCAGAGCGACGGTCACATGCGGATGGTCATCATCGAGATCAACGGCGGCTACTTCTATCTGATGGCCGCCGGTTCCAACGCCTACCTCGCGGTGCTCGCCAATGAGATCGCGGAGCCCGGCCTGATGAGCAACCGCATGCGGGACCTCGTGGACCGGATCGGCGCCCATCTGACCAGTCCGCCCCGTCGGAACGGGCAGACCGTATGACGCCTCCGCAGCGCCGGCGGCGCCAACCCAAACACGAGCCGTCTCCTCCGTTCCATGAGGACGACCTTCCGACCGCGACGGGGGAGCGGCCCCCCGAGCGTCTCTACATCCTCACGGGAGAGGACGGCGAACGAGCCCCGATCGACCTCGTCACGTTGATCGTCGCGCGCGCCGATCCACCGCCGTCTGCCGCTCCGGAGCAGTCGGCGCTGATCCGAATCTGCCAAGCCCCTTTGTCCGTGGCCGAGATCTCGGCCTATCTCAACCTGCCGATCAGCGTGGTGACCGTCCTGCTCACCGAGCTGCTGACGGCCGAACTGGTTCAGGCGCGCGCACCCGTCGTCCGGCAGGCGCGGGCCGACCGTTCCCTCCTCGAAGCGGTGATGCATGGACTTCAAAAGCTCTGACACCATCACGGGTCCACGGACCGAGGACCACCTACCGCACACCGCGCAAGCCGCGGCGAAGATCGTGATCGTGGGCGGTTTCGGGGTCGGCAAGACGACCATGGTGGGCTCCGTCAGCGAGATCAGGCCGCTGACGACCGAGGAGACCATGACCCAGGCCGGCATCGGCGTCGACGACAACTTCGGCTCCAAGTCCAAGACCGCCACCACCGTGGCCATGGACTTCGGCCGTATCAGCATCACGGACCAGCTGGTGCTCTACCTGTTCGGCACCCCCGGCCAGGAGCGCTTCTGGTTCCTGTGGAACGGCCTGTTCGAGGGCGCCCTCGGCGCGGTCGTCCTGGTCGACACCCGTCGCCTGGAGGTCAGCTTCGACGTCATGGGCCGTCTGGAGGAGCGCAACGTGCCCTTCGTGGTCGCCGTCAACGACTTCCCGGACGCCCCCCGCTACGCGATCGAGGAACTGCGCCAGGCGCTCGACCTGGCCGAGGAGATCCCGATCATCCGGTGCGACGCCCGCCGCCGCGCGTCCAGCCGGGACGTCCTGATGACCCTCATGCGCTTCCTGCACTCCCTGGCGATGTCGGGGGCGTCGGCTTGACCCCGGCACCCCTCCGAGTCGTCGTACCACGACTGCTCTGAGCAGCCCGCCGCACCTGCCCCGACCGGGAGCCGTGTCGTCCCGGACGCTGTCCCCTCTCGGTCTCATCGCACTACATACCGGATCCATTTCCGTTCGAAAGCGATCGTTGTGACGCCTGAATCCCACTCTCTGACCGACACGGACCACCCCTCGGCCGCGCCGCCCCCGGGCTGCCCCGCGCACGACCTCGGCCCCGGCGGCCTGCGCCGGCTCTACGGCCCCGGAGCGGAAGACCTGGGAGCCGTGTACGAGAAGCTCCGCGCCGAACACGGCCCGGTGGCCCCCGCCCTTCTCCACGGGGACCTACCGATCTGGGTGGTCCTCGGCCACAGCGAGAACATGCACATGGTGAGCACCCCCTCCCACTTCTGCCGCGACACCCGCCTGTGGACCCCCATGCAGGACGGCACGGCCAAGCCGGACAACCCGCTCATGCCCCACCTCGCCTGGCAGCCCCTGTGCTCGCACGCCGAGGGCGACGAGCACCTACGGCTGCGCGGCGCGGTCAGCGGCGCCATGTCGACCATCGACTACCGGGCGATCCGTCGCCACATCAACCGTGCGACCCAGCACCTGGTCAACAAATTCTGCGAGCAAGGCAGAGCCGACCTGGTCAGTCAGTTCGCGGAGCGCCTGCCGATGGTGGTCATGTGCGAGATCTTCGGCATGCCCGAGGAGTACAACGACCGGCTCGTGGAGGCCGCCCGGGACCTGCCCAAGGGCACGGAGACAGCCCTCGCCAGCAACGCGTACATCATGGACGTCCTGATGCGGCTCACCGCCCGACGCCGGGCCGAGCCCAAGGACGACTTCACCAGCCACCTCATCAACCATCCGGCGCGGCTCACCGACGAGGAGGTCGCCCAGCACCTGCGGCTCGTCCTGATCGTCGCCTCCGAGAGCTGCGCCAACCTGCTCGCCAACGTGCTGCGCGTGGTGCTCACCGACCCTGGCTTCCGCGCCCAGCTCAACGGCGGCCAGATGACCGTGCCCGAGGCGGTGGAACAGACCCTGTGGGACGAACCGCCCTTCAGCTCCGTCATCGCCTACTTCGCCAAGCAGGACACCGAGCTGGCCGGTCAGCGCATCCGCCAAGGCGACGGCCTGCTCCTCGGGATCGCCCCCGGCAACGTCGACCCGCGGGTGCGCCCCGACCTCAAGGCCAACATGCAGGGCAACCGCTCCCATCTCGCCTTCAGCGGCGGCCCCCACGAATGCCCCGGCCAGGACATCGGTCGCGCCATCGCCGACGTCGGTGTCGACGCGTTGCTGAACCGGGTGCCGGACATCCAGCTGGCCTGCGACGAGCACGAACTGCGCTGGCGAGAGACCATCTCGAACCGGCATCTGGTCGAGCTGCCGGTGAAGTTCGAGCCGGGACCCCAGCAGGAGGTCACCCTCAGCTCCCCTGCCGAGTCGGTTCCGTCCCAGCGCACCGGCTCCAGGGTCGCCGCCGAGCAGCCTCGGCCGACGGCTCCGGAGTCTGTCGACACACCTGGCACACCTCAGCCGACGCCGGCATCGGGGCAGGCCGGCCGTAGGGGTGTGTTCCACCGTTTCCTGCGCTGGCTCGGAGGCAAGTGAGGCGTCCCACGGCCGCCACGGTCGCTACTGCTCAGCGTTGTCGTTCGAGGACCAGGCTCGCAGCTCACGGCGGCTGACGAACCGGTGGTCGCGTCCGGTGACCGGGTCGGTGAACTCCAGCTCTCGCGCCACCAGTTGCAGAGGATCCCGGAAATCGCCGGCCGCCACCGGGTCGGTCACCACGGGATACAGGGGGTCGCCGAGGATCGGCAGTCCCAACGCGCTCATGTGCACGCGCAGCTGATGCGTCTGCCCGGTACGCGGCAGCAGCCGGTACCGGGCCACGCCCTTCCGCTCCGCCAGCAACTCGATCCGGGTCTCGGCGTTGGGTTCACCGTCGACCTCCTGAGCTGCCATGTGCCCGCGCGATTTCACGATCCGGCTCCGCACGGTGCGTGGCAGATCCACCGTCGTGTCGTACGGAGCCACCGCCTCGTACACCTTCTCCACCTGCCGGTCGCGAAACAGCGACTGGTACGCCCCGCGCTCCTCGGGGCGCACCGTGAACAGGACCAGCCCCGCCGTCAGCCGGTCCAGGCGGTGGGCGGCACTCAGCGCCGGTATCCCCAGCTGCCGCCGCAGTCGCGCCAGGGCCGTCTCGGCGACATGGCTGCCGCGCGGCGTGGTGGCCAGGAAATGAGGCTTGTCGGCCACCACCACGTGCTCGTCCTGATACACGACGTCGACCGGGAACGGCACCCGTTCCTCGTCCGGCAGCTCCCGATGGAACCAGACGAACAGCCCGGGCACATACGGCGTGTCCCGCTTCACCGGGCGCCCCTCGGCGTCCACGATCAGGCCCGCGTCGAGCATCCCGTCGATCACACCGGCCCCGGGCGCGAGCCGCTCCACGAGATGGTCACGCACCGTCGCCCACACGTCCCCGGCCGGAAGCCGTACCCGTACCGGATCCACTCCTTCGCGCTGGGGCAGGGGAGAGGGCGGGGGCGGGGTGCGGCGTCTCATCGGATCAAGCCTACGACCTCGCTCCGAGACGCCACCGCGTACGCCGGACCCCGTCAGGGGATCACTTCCGCTCCGTTCCGACCGGCGAACAGCGAACTGCCGCTCCGTACGGAAGACGCACAGGCGAGAGCGAGCCGCTGCAGCTCCGCCACGTCGAAGTGCGCATCCCAGCGGCCGTGCAGCCAGCCGCGAACAATGGTCGAGCTGTCGGCGTAGAGCCTGTCCAGTTCGGGGCCGACGTCGACCTGACCGACCTGCTCCTCGCAGGCACATTCGGCCCGCGAGAAGTAGTCGGCCAGCCGGGGCGCGTACGTCCACTCCACGCTCGGGCGAAGCTTCTTGCGCACCGTGGTCCGGGTGCCGTCGTGCATGCGTTCCCGGCCCCCACGTGCGTAGAGGCAGGTACCCACGACGAAGCCGGCGACGACGCGCTGCCACTGCTCGCCCCCGACGGCGCAGGTGTGGCTCAGGCAGACCTCCAGGATGTCCCAGAGCTGTTCTCGCTCCGACAGCCGCAGACCGAGGTTGTTGCGGTTGCCGTTGTCGGCGTCGCGGCCCTGGTCGATCAGGTCGTGGGCCAGAACGGCCACCATCGTCGCCTCATAGGCGATCTCCCGGTATCGGCCCGAGAGGTCGTCCTGGACGGTGTAGATGTGCACCCCTATGTCGGCGCCCCTGATCCGGATGTACTCCTCGGTCGTGAAGAGATAGGGCAGCTGGAGGATCCCGGTCAGGTTGTCGAGGAGCTGGACCGACCCGCACTCCGCCTGGGCGGCGACCACGAGTTCGCCCTCTTCCCCGTGTGTCTGGACACATTGCCGGGATGCGGCTATCGCCTCCCGGGCGAGGCGCCCGATCTCCCGCTCGTGCGGCACCGTCCCCGCGTAGTACTCGCTGACCCCCGCCAGGACGCCCCACAGGAAAGTGGTCCTGGCCTCGAGAGCGCTGCTCGACTCGGGGGCGGTGCACAGAGCGGTGAAGAGACCGGACATCTCCCTCGCGAACGAGTAGGAGGGCGTACCGCCCACAGCTCTTCGGCACCACTCCTGCGCCCGGTCGACCAGCAGTTCCTCCCGTACCCCGACCGCCGGCGGGCCCGACGGAGTCCGCATCAGCCGGTCACAGGCGGCGGCCAACAGTCCTCCTGTGTCCCTGCCGAGCAGGGCCTGCCAGTTCACCTGCCATCGCTCACGGCGCAGCAGGGCGCGTACCGCCCAGAGATCGGGGGACCGAACCACGTCCAAGGACGAGCTGGGCGCTCGCAACGCGGAGCGACTGGCATTGGCGGCCCTGGCCTCGATCGCATGGCAGAGCATTCGGGACAGGGTGACGGCATCGGGCTCGGACAGGAGCCACGTGACCGAGTTGCGCCATCCCGCGAACTCGTAGACCGGCGCAGCCCGGCGAGGAAGCCCGCGGCCCACCGTGGTCATCAGACTCGGCAGCTCAACCACTGGCTGCCCCCTCCTCGTCTGGCCTGCCTCCCCCTGCGCCCTCCTGCGACCGGCAGCCCATGGCCGTGGTCACAGGCGACGCAGGACGGTGCTGAACCCTCGGGTGACTGATCTCCCGTCGCGGGTGCGAGACCTGGCAGTAACGGTCATCTTCAGGCCGTTCGGCTTGAGTGGAACACTGCGTCGACGGCTTCGGAGCTAAACTCGAGTCGCCACTGGGCGCACAAAACGGCTTCGGGGTCACTGAGGCCCCGAGTGACTGATCCTGAGCAGAGCCTTTCACGATGCCCTCCGGATGGCGGAGTCGACCAAAGTACGTGAACTACACGCTGTGCTCGATGTGTTACTGCTTTCGGTGAGGTGGATTCGGGAGCGAATCCAGCCTCCTGGCGGAGCCCGGTCGAGTGGGTTCCGTCCATGGCGTGGTGGAGCGGATGACGTCGGCCGCAGTCGTCGGGGACGACCGCCGATCCGCATGCTGAATGGGTGGTCGCCACCGTTACTGTCGCGCCGAAGGCGGTCAGGTCATGGATCGCATCCACCTTCCAGTGGCTGAATGGGTTTCGTCAACAGTTCGAAGTTGGAACATGTTCGGGCGGGGGTGTGTCGGCGACGCACCGTCGTATGACCACATCGGGCGCTTCCGGGAGTCGTGTTGACCGCTGGCCGAAGCGGGCATCGGGACACCCCCCCCTCCGGCGGGGCGCGGTGCGGCATCGCCTCGTGCCGTCGACTCGTTCTCAGATCCCGCCACTTGGCACCATGCGATGGATCGCGCCTGCCCAAAAGGGCGTATCGCCCGGCGCACGGGGCGGATTCCCCGGCGGCCGGATGCACGGTGTCACGCCCGCCCATCCCCGCGCGCGGTCAAAGGGTCAGGTCTGTCGGGGCGGGCCCGCCGCGGACACGCGGGAGCCGCGCGTCAGCCTGTACAGCACCCCCACCCCCACCGTGACCAGCAAGAACAGAAGGGTGAACCACTGGAACCACCAGCCGCTGCCCGAGGGGTCGTAGACCTCGGCTCGGGGCCAGGCCAGGTTGATGGTCATGAACAGGCCGTAGACGAGGGCGAGGGCGTTGACGGGGAGGCCCCAGCGGCCGAGGGAGAAGAGGGGCCTGCCCGTCTCGTCCGTGCCTCCGGCGGGGAACGTGCCCTTGAGGCGCCGAACGAACAGGGGGCCGGTGACCATCGCGTACGCCAGGTACAGCATCACGATGCAGGTCGTGCCGATGGCGAGGAACGCGTCCGGCGAGACGAAGTTCAGGAGCAGCAGGGCCGCTGCGAGGGCGCCCACGACCACGGCCGGCGCGCCCGGCATTCCCGTGCGCGGGTTGACCCGTGCGAGCCGTGCCGAGAAGGGGAGTTGGCCGTCGCGGGCCATCGAGAACAGCATGCGGCAGGCCGACGTCTGGATCGCCAGCGTGGCCACCGCGATCGCCACCACCACGTCGGCGAGCAGCAACCGGCCCACACCGTCGCCGAGGCTGCTCGTCAGGACGTAGCTCAGCCCGTCCACGGCCAGTCGGCCGTCGGTGAGGCTGGGCGCGGCAAGCAGTCCGCCGAGGACGATGAGGCCGCCGAGCAGTCCCGCCGCCCCCAGAGCGGTGAGGATCGTCCGGGGCGCGGTGCGGCGCGGATGGTGGGTCTCCTCGCTCATCTCGCCCGCGCTGTCGAAGCCGATCATCACGTACGCCGCCATGAACGAGCCCACCAGCAGCGCCCCGAGGAGGTCCGTGCCGCCCTCGGCCGTGTGGAAGGTGATGCCGGGGGAGCGCTCGGCATGGGTCAGGAGGAGGACGACGATCAGGATCGCCCCGATGATCTCCGCGGTCACCCCCACCCGGTTCACCACGGACAGCACCCGGTTGTCCAGGACGTTCACCAGGGTGGTGAGCGCCAGCAGAACCACGCCGAGCACGGCCGCGTTCGCCGCTCCCGTGGCGCTGGTCGGCGCCGGGTCACCGCCCACCACTTGGAAACCGGACCAGATCGCGGGCATCACCATCTGCAGGGCGAGCGCGGCCGCCGCGACCACCACGATCTGCCCGATCACCATGATCCAGCCGGCGAACCAGCCGAACGTGGCGTTCGACAGCCGCGAGGACCACTGGTAGATGGCGCCCGAGATCGGATAGCGCGCCGCCAGCTCCGCGAAGCAGGCGGCGACCAGGAGTTGGCCGAGCAGCACGGCCGGCCAGGTCCAGAAGAAGACCGGGCCGCCGAACGCGAACCCGAACGCGAAGAACTGGAAGACGGTCGTCAGGACGGAGATGAAGGAGAAGCCGGCCGCGAACGAGGCGTACCTGCCCAGACTGCGGTGCAGTTCCTGGCGGTAGCCGAACGCGGTCAGTGAGGTGTCGTCGGGGGAGTGCGACGGGTCGGGGCGGAGGCTGGCGGGGGAGGTGCTCGTCATGGCGGCAACCTGCTTTCGCAACAAGCGGCACGAGCGTTCGCACGGCAGTGGCGCGAATTCCTGTCGGGTGACAGAAATGAGGGGACAGAAGCTAGGGGAGCCCCGTGTCGTGCGTGTCACACGACCGTGTCCGCGACGCGCCCAAACCCTCACGGGAGGGCGGATCGGGGGTGGTTGGGGTGAGCGCGGCAGGCGGGTGTGGTGTGCGGTGGCAGGTCTGGCCCGCGGTGGCCGGGTGTTGAGTGCCGCGGCCGGGAATCTCGTCGGCCTATGCTGAACGGCCTCTCTGGGTCACCCCGCCGCTAGGAGCCGTGGATGAACGACGTGTCGCCCGCCCATCGGCTCTTTCCTGGTGTGCCGGAGTCCCCGGTGCTCCTGCATGTGCCGCACGGTTCACGGGTGATACCCGCGGCCGTACGGGAGGGGATCGTCCTCGATGACGGCGCGCTGGAGCGGGAGCTGGACCACATCACCGACGCGCACACGGACCGGATCGCCGAGCGGGCCGCCGCCCGCGCGGGAACCACGCCCTGGAGGTTCGTCAACCGGCTCTCGCGGCTGGTCGTCGACCCCGAGCGGTTTCCCGACGAGCGGGAGGAGATGCTGGCCGTGGGGATGGGCGCCGTCTACACGAGAACGACGCACCGGGAGGCCCTCCGTCCGGACGGGTTCGACGGACGGCCCCTCGTCGACGCCTACTTCGTGCCGTACGCCGCCGCGATGACCGACGCCGTGGCGCAGCGTCTGGAAGCCGTAGGGCGGGCGGTGGTCGTCGACGTCCACTCGTACCCGAGCGAGCGCCTCCCCTATGAGCTCCACGGCGACGGGCCCCGGCCGCCGGTCTGCCTGGGCAGCGACCCGTTCCATACGCCGCCCGAGCTTCTCGGCCTCGCGGAGGAGGCGTTCGCGGGGTTCGGCGGGACGGGCGTCAACAGCCCGTTCGGGGGCACGTACGTGCCGCTGAAGTACTACGGGAAGGACCCACGGGTCACCGCCCTGATGATCGAGATCCGCCGCGACGTCTACATGACCGAACCGGGCGGCCCGGCGGGCTCCGGCCTGGAGGAACTCGCGGCCGCGCTGGCCCGGTTCGTCGACACGGCGACGCATGCCATCTGAGCCCGTCCCGCCGTTGTCTTCCCGGGTGCCTTCCCGGGTGCCTCCCCGGGTGCCTTCCCGGGTCCGTTCGGGTGGCCGTCACGGGGCGGCCCTGGCGGTTTGTCGCACGGGGGTGGGTCCGGCCGACGGTGAAGGGTGAAGGGCGGTTGTGCAAACTTGCGGTACGGCGCCCGCCCAAGGTCGCGGGCGCGTGCAAGCGCGGTGCGTCAGCGTCGGCGCAGGGTTGCGGCCCAGCCCGCGGGCACGCCGGAGGCGGGGTGCGTCGGCAGGCGGAGTTGGCAGGCGGAGCAGTTGGCAGGCGGAGCGGGCGGTCACTTCGGACTGGGGCCGCCGTGTCCGGCCGTCCACGCAAGCTGCGGCTGCCCCCGATCCGGTCGCCCCCGATCCAGTCGCCTCAGGCGGACGCCGTCGCGCCGTCCTGTTCCGCCTCCACGCGGGCGTTCCACTCCTTCTTCGTGGCCTGCCAGCCGTCCTCGTTGTGGCCGAGGCGCCAGTAGCCGGAGACGGACAGGTCCTCGCGGGGGATCTGGCGTTCGACACGGAGCAGTCGGCGCAGCTCCTTGACGAACCCCGCCTCGCCGTGGACGAAGGCGTGCAGTCGGCCCTCGGGGAACTCCAGCGCGCGTACGGCCTCGACGAGCAGGGAGCCGACGGGCCGGTCACCGCGGTGCAGCCAGACCACGTCCACGTCGGAGTCGATCTTCTGCTCCTCCTCGGGGCCGGCGACCTCGATGAACGCGTAGGCGCGGGCACCGTCGGGAAGGGCCTCCAGCGAGGCGCCGATCGCGGGCAGGGCGCTCTCGTCCCCGGCGAGCAGATGCCAGTCGGCCTCGGGGTTCGGCGCGTACGCGCCACCCGGGCCCAGGAGCCGTACCGTTTCGCCCGGCTGGACGCGGGTCGCCCAGGGGCCGGCGAGACCCTCGTCGCCGTGGAGCACGAAGTCGAGGGTCAGCTCGCGCAGTTCGGCGTCCCAGGCGCGCACGGTGTACGTCCGGGTCACGGGCCACTGGTCCCGCGGCATCTCCGCGCGGATCCGCTCCAGATCGAACGGCTCCGGGTACGTCACGCCGTCCGGGCCGAAGAGGAGCTTCACGTAATGGTCGGTGCTGCCCCGCGTGGCGAATTCGGCGAGACCGTCGCCACCGAGGACGACGCGCTGCATGTGCGGGGTGAGCCGCTCGGTGCGAACGACTCGCGCGGAGTGGGGCTTGGGGCTCCTGCGTACCGGACGCTCTGCCATGTCGGCCTCCCGAAAACCTAGTAAGGCTTACCTAAGTTATCATCTCCCCCCGGAATTCACCCCATGCTCGGCCAGGGGACGACAACTTCGCGATGTGAGTCACGCCTCAGCGTCCTCACCATCGATGTGTCACCTCACCCTCCGGCGCAGGCCCCACCCGCACCACAGGCTCGGCCGGTAGCAGCGCAGGACCTGCCCGGCCCCCGCACCGGCCCGGCCCCCGCACCGTCACGACCCCGCACCGCCACCGACCCCGCCCGGCTGCCGTCACCCCTGCAACGTGGTGAGCAGTCGCTGCAACGATCCTCCCAACCCCCAGCGGGCGGCAAGGGCCTCCAGCGCGGCCGCGTCCCGCGGTGCCTTCGGCAGGACGGTGTCGACGTCCGGGAGCGGTACGTCCGCGGCCACCCGCACCACCTTCGGCGCGACCGCCACGTACGGACGCGCCCCGTCCAGCCGCTTGCGCTGGGACGGCGTGAGCGCCGCCGCCGGATCGTCGACCGCGGCCATGATCCCGGCCAGGTCACCGAACTGCGCGAGCAGCTTCGCGGCCGTCTTCTCACCGATGCCGGGCACTCCCGGCAAACCGTCGCTCGGGTCGCCGCGCAGCAGCGCCAGATCCGCGTACCCCTGCCCGACCACCCCATACTTCTCGCGCAGCAGCGCCTCGTCGGTCAGCTGGAGGGTGCCCACCCCCTTGAGGGGGTACAGCACGCGGATGCCGCGCGCGTCGTCGACCAGCTGGTACAGGTCGCGGTCGCCGGTCACGATGTCCACCGGGTCCTTGGCGAGCGCCGTGAACGTGCCGATGACGTCGTCCGCCTCGTACCCGGCGACGCCGACACGCGCGATGCCGAGCGCGTCCAGCACCTCCTCGATCACCGGTACCTGCGGCGACAGCGTGTCCGGCACCTCCTCCTCGTCCGGCCCCGCCTCGCGCTCCTCGGCCACGCGGTGCGCCTTGTAGGAGGGGATCAGGTCGACCCGCCACTGCGGCCGCCAGTCCGCGTCCATGCACGCCACCAGGTCCGTGGGCCGGTGGTCCTTCACCAGGCGGTCGATGAAGTCCAGCAGCCCGCGCACCGCGTTCACCGGGGTGCCGTCCGGGGCCTTCACGGACTCCGGCACACCGAAGTAGGCGCGGAAGTAGAGGGAGGCGGTGTCGAGAAGCATCAGGCGTCCAGTCACGCCCGCATCATGCCGTACGGCGCCGACAGCGGGCCCCTGACGTAACCCGATCGCGGGCCCCTGACGCGACCGCCGCGACCCGTACGTGGGAGGGCGTGAACGAGAAGGAGCCGATCGCGGTCACCCTGTGGTCGCCGCACTGGGCCTACGACAAGTACCGACTGACCAAGCTGGCCGACCCGAGGAAGGCCTTCGGCTCGGGCGACGGCATCCACACCCTCGGCCGCAAGTGCTTCGCCGCGGAGGAGCCGCGCGTCGCCCGGTGGCTCAAGGACTTCAAGCTCACCGAGGCACAGCTCACCGCGCTGGAGGGCGCCATCGAGGACGCCGGCAAGGGCCACCAGGAGGACGGCGTCAGGGCCTGGCTGAAGAAGAACCCGGGCATCGTCGACAAGCTCGCCCCGGTCGCCGGCGCCCACTAGTGCCGTGACGCAAGGGTTCACCGGCTCCGGCCGACGAACCGGATCGCCGGGGCCCGCCGGCAGGCCATCCGGACGTGACCGCCCCGCCCGTGCCGAACGGGCGGGGTGGTCACGTACTGGCGTACGGGAAAGATCCGGACAACCGCTCCGCGGCGCGCGGCCGGGCCGGGCTCGAACTCAGCGACCGGTACCGGCACTCGTGCGCGACCCAGCGTCAACTACGGTCCTGCGGACCGCCCGGACCGGTGACGGGCCGTGTCGACGTGATCACGCCGCGCTCCCGGCCGGGCGGTCGCGGCGGCTCCCTCACTGGCGTGAACTGTGAGCATGGCCCCTCACCGGGTTTACGGGGATGTGACGGGCGCGTGAAACGGTTTGCCGAACATGCGTAGGGTGCAGAGAACTCATCAGGAGAACCGCGCCGGATGAGTGCCGGGCCGTCGACCATCCGTACTCGGAGCCGTAGGCGCCCTCGGCCCGACCCGTGAACGAAGACCCCGGACCAAGAGCGACGAGCGAAGGAGGGAGCCGGAGCTATGGGCGACCACAAAGAGCAGCCCCTTCGGGTGGGCGCGGCCGTCCGGCGGCGGCGCCGGGCACTGGAGCTCACGCTCTCGGCCGTGGCCGAGCGCAGCGGTCTGTCGGTTCCCTTCCTCAGCCAGGTCGAGAACGAGCGGGCCCGCCCCAGCAAGCCCTCCCTGGAACGCATCGCGGACGCCCTCGGCACCACCGCCGTCGAACTGCTCGCCGCGGCCGACCCGGCGTGCAGCGTCGATGTCGTGCGCGCCGAGGACGACTCCCTCACGCCCCCCGTCTCCCGCACGCGCTCCCTGGTACGTGGTCACCACCAGTTGCACGCCATGGAGTTCACCGGCGACCACGACGAGGGCCGCGAGGTCCAGCACCGCAACGACGAGCTGATGTACGTCGTCGAGGGCGCCGTCGAGGTCGAGGCCGAGGGCCGCGCCCACCGGCTGGGCCGCGGCGACACGCTGTACATGTCCGGTGGCGTACGGCACCGCTGGCGGGCCACCGTCCCCGACACCCGCGTGGTCGTGGTCGCCGTCGCCGACCACATCGAGGCGCTGGAGGACCGGCACCGCAAGGGGAAGTGACGGCGTGCGGCGCGTCGTCTCCCTCGTCCCGTCCCTGACCGAGGCCGTCGCGGCCACGCTCCCCGACGCGCTGGTCGGCGCCACCGACTGGTGCGACCACCCGGGTGATCTCGACGTCGTACGGATCGGCGGCACCAAGAACCCCGCGGTCGACACGATCGTGAAGCTCGCCCCCGACCTGGTCGTCGCCAACGAGGAGGAGAACCGCGCCGTCGACCTGACCGCCCTGCGCGAGGCGGGCGTCGAGGTCCTCGTCACCGAGGTGCGCGCCGTCCCCGAGGCATTCACCGAACTGGACCGCGTCCTGCGCGCCTGCGGCGTCCCGTCCCGGCCCGGCTGGCTCGACGAGGCCGAGGCGGCGTGGGCCCGGCTGCCGGACCCGGGCCGCCGGACGAGAGCCGTGGTGCCCATCTGGCGACGGCCCTGGATGGTGCTCGGCCGGGACACCTTCGCCGGTGACGTCCTCGCCCGCCTCGGCGTGGACAACCTGTACGGCGGGCACACCGAGCGCTACCCCAAGGTGCCCGTCGAGGAACTGCGCGCCGCCGCCCCCGAGATCGTGGTCCTCCCCGACGAGCCGTACCGCTTCACCGCCGACGACGGCCCCGAGGCGTTCCCCGGCCTGCCCTGCGCCTTGCTGAGCGGTCGCCACCTCACCTGGTACGGGCCGTCGCTGGCGGAGGCGCCGCGGGTGCTCGGCGAGGCCCTGCGAGCAGCTCCGCGCTGACCAGCCCCCGCACGGTACGGACGGCGGCCGTCGTCCAGGCCGCCAGCAGCAGCGCGTACAGCGCGACGGCGAGGACCTCGAAGGCGACGAGCCCCGTGTGCCGGGCCAGGCCCTCCGCGCCGGTCACACACGTGCCCACCGGGAACGTGAACGCCCACCACGCCATCGAGAACCCCATGCCCCGCCGCCGCGCCCGCACGGCAAGCGCCCCCGCCAGGGCCAGCCACAGCAGCGCGAAACCCATGACCGGCACCGCGTACAGGACGGCGAGAGCGGGCCCGTCCGGCGTCGGCGTGGGCAGGGCGGTGGGCGCCGCGTCCGCGAGGTTGCCGGCCGCGGTGGTCGACTGGCCGAGCGGCCCCAGCACCAGGAACAGGCTCGGAGTGACGGCGAGCGGCAGCGGACCGGCCGTCAGCAGTCGCGCCACGACCAACGGCAGCACCAGCAGCGTGGCCAGCAGACTCAGCCCGAACAGCGCGAGACAGCCGAACAGGAGGGTCTGTCGGGCCTGACCGGGCGGCAGGTACGGCACGAGGAGCGGTCCCAGCGCGGCGGACACCATCGGCGCCACGAGGGGAAGCAGCAGGACGGGCGTGACCCGGCCGGGCTCCACCCGGTGCCGGACGATCAGAAGATACGGCGCGACGACCGCCGCGCCGACCCCGACGAGCGTGCCGGCCCCGAAGAGCACGGCGTCCAGCGCGAGGGCCACCCGCACGCCGATCCAGTCCCGGCCGACGACCAGGGCGCCGCCGCCCACGGCGAGCAGGGCCATGGAGAGGCAGCCGTAGAAGGGGGCCACAGCGGGGTCGAGGAGATGGGCGCGGGCCTGGTCGCGGTGGTGGCGCCAGTGCAGGGCTCGGGCGCCCAGTACGGCGACCAGGGCGAGCAGCGCGAGGGCCCAGACCGCCGCGCACACCGTCCGGACGCCCGGCAGGTCCCCGGGAAGCCCGGCACCGGCGGTGGCGACGATCGCGGTGCCCATGACGGGGGCGTACCACTGGGGGCCGAGGTGGCGGAACGGCGCGGCTCGGAGGGCGGGGGAGAGGCGCGCCGGGGAGATGGGGACGGTGGCGGCGGTGGGAAGTGCTTCCGCCGGGCCGATGGTGGCCAGGGGCGGGCCTGCCGGGTCGTCGGCCGGGGAGGGAGCGGGGGCGTCCGTGGGGCGAGCCGGGGTGGCCGGCGGGGGCGGAAGGACGCGGTGGACTGGGGTGACCATGGAGTGAGCGTCTCGTCGTCCCGGCGGGGCCACCAGGGAGTCCGTGTGTATGGGGACATAAGCTGGCGTTATGAGTGAGCTGGAGGAGCCGCGGGGCGGGCTGGCCCATCGGGTGCCGGATCTGGGGGCCCTCGAACTGCTGCTGGCCGTCGCCCGGCTGGGCTCGCTCGGGCGGGCGGCGCGGGAGCTGGGGATCACCCAGCCCGCCGCGAGCAGCCGGGTCCGCTCCATGGAGCGGCAGCTCGGTGTGGCCCTGGTCGACCGGTCGCCGCGCGGCTCCCGGCTCACCGACGCGGGGGCGCTGGTCACCGACTGGGCCCGGCGGATCGTGGAGGCGGCCGAGGCGTTCGACGTGGGGGCGCAGGCGCTGCGGGACCGGCGGGACTCGCGGCTCCGGGTCGCCGCGAGCATGACCATCGCCGAGTATCTGCTGCCGGGGTGGCTGATCGCCCTGCGGGCCGAGCGGCCGGACACCGCGGTGTCGCTGCTCGCGGGCAACTCCACGATCGTCGCGGAGCGGCTGCTGGCGGACGAGGCGGACCTGGGGTTCGTGGAGGGGCCGACGGTGCCGGCCGGGCTCGACGCGGTCGTGATAGCGCACGACCATCTGATCGTGGTGACGGCGCCCGGGCATCCCTGGGCGCGTCGGCGCCGGCCGTTGGACGCGGCGGAGCTGGCGTCGACGCCGCTGATCCTGCGGGAGAAGGGGTCCGGGACACGGCAGGTGCTGGAGTCGGCGCTGGGCGGGCTCGCCCGGCCGCTGATCGAGCTGTCGTCCACCACGGCGGTCAAGTCGTCCGCGCTCAGCGGGGCGGGGCCGGCCGTTCTCAGCGAGCTGGCGCTGGGGGAGGAGCTGTCCGCCCGCCGGCTCGTCCGTATCCCCGTCGACGGGGTCCGCCTCCGGCGCGCGCTGCGGGCGGTCTGGCCGACGGGCCACCGGCCGGCGGGACCGGCACGGGACCTGTTGGGGCTGACCCGGGGCGGCACGCCGGCCGCCGACTGACGGTGAGATGCCGTGGGCGCAGCCCCGGCATCCAGGGGCGCCGGGAACCGCGCGACCAGCCACGACGGGCCCGCGGGGGACGGTCGACCTCATCCGCCGGGTGCGTCGTGGCTTGTCGCGCAGTTCCCCGCGCCCCTGGATGCCCCGGGCTTCGCCCCGGGACATCCAGGCCCTCTGCGTCCCCAGGCCCTCTGTGGCCTCAGGGCCTCCGCGTCCCCAGGCCCTCTGCGGGCGGCCGCCGTCAGGACCCGGCTCGTACGAGCGCCCGCATCACTCCCAGGTCCTCGCCCATCTCCGGGTGCCACTGGACGCCCAGGACCCACGCGGGGGCCGGCAGTTCGATCGCCTCCACCGTGCCGTCGTCCGTGGCGAACGCCGACGCCACCAGGCCCTCTCCGAGGCGGTCCACGGCCTGGTGGTGGTACGTCGGCACATCGGCCGCCTCGGGCGCGATCTCCGCGTAACGGGTCCCCGGCACCGGCTTCACGGAGTGACGGCCGAAGACCCCCACCTCGGCCACATGCCCGTCGATGTGCTGGACGAGCGTGCCGCCGAGTGCCACGTTCAGCAGCTGCATGCCCCGGCAGATGCCCAGCAGCGGTGTCCCGGAGTCCAGCGCGGCCCGGATCAGGGCCAGCTCCCAGGCGTCCCGCGTGGGTGCGGGAGGCCCACAGCGCGGGGAGCGCTCCGCGCCGTAGTGAACGGGGTCCACGTCGGGGCCGCCCGCGATGACCAGGCCGTCGACACGGGCGACCGCCGCGGCGGCGTACGACGGGTCGTCCGGCGGCAGCATCGCGGCGACGCCGCCCGCCGCCTGCACGAGCCGGGGGTAGCCGACCGGAAGCAACGCGGCCTCCAGCTCCCAGACGCCCCAGCGCGCGCCGGACTCCAGATACGTACTCACACCGATCAGCGGCCTGGTCACACGTGCTCCTGACTGATGAAATGCGTGGAACTGCGGAACGGAACGAGTCAGTCCCGTGCCAACTCTGCCTCGGCGGCGGCCAGTGCCGCGAATTCCTCCTCCGGCGCCTTCGCCACCAGGTGCTTGCGGCTGTAGAGCCCGAAGTACGCGGCCGCCGCCGCGTACACGCCGAGCGCTATGAGCGCCGCCGTCACGTCCACCAGGAACGTCGCCACCAGTGCCGAGCACGCGAGGACCAGGGCGACCGAGGAGGTCAGGATGCCGCCCGGCGTGCGGTAGGGCCGTTCGAGCCCCGGCTCCCGGCGGCGCAGCACGATGTGCGACAGGGACATCAGGGCGTAGCTGATGGTGGCGCCGAAGACGGCGATGTTCAGCATCCGGCCGCCGTCCCCGGTGCCGGCGGCCAGCGCGAAGCCGATCGTGCCCGGCACCAGCAGCCCCAGGTACGGGGCTTTGCGGCCGCTGGTGAGGGACAGGACCCGGGGGAGGTAGCCGGCCCGGGACAGCGCGAAGAGCTGGCGCGACCCCGCGTAGATCAGGGAGAAGAACGAGGCGACGAGGCCCGCCAGGCCGGCGTAGTTCACGAAACGGCTGAGCGCCGTGGCCTTGCCGTCCGGCTGGAGCGCCTCGACCAGCGGGTTGCCGGCGTCCTGGATGGCGGCCGAGCCACGCGCCCCGGCCGCGGCGAAGAACGTGATCACGGCCAGCACCACCAGGACGCCCATCGACCAGCGGATGGCCTTCGGCAGCGTACGGGCCGGGTCCCTGGTCTCCTCGGCGGCCAGCGGGACGCCCTCGACGCCCAGGAAGAACCACATGCCGAACGGGAACGCCGCCCAGATGCCCAGCAGCCCCATGGGCAGCCAGGAACTCGCGCCGAAGGCGCCCGTGTCGACCGGGATGTCGTCGAGCGCGGACACACTGAAGTCGGGCAGCGCGCCCAGGGCGAACACGATCAGGGCGAGGACCGCGATGCCGGTGACGACGAAGCTGGCGATCAGCGCCTCACCGACACCCCAGAGATGGATGCCGATGAAGAACGCGAAGCAGAACAGGTAGACCGGCCAGCTCGACGTGATGCCGAACAGGCCCAGAGACTTCACGTACTCGCCGATGAAGATCACGATGGCGGCCGGGGCGAGCACGTACTCGATCAGGATCGCCGTGCCGGTCAGGAAGCCGCCCCACGGACCGAGCGCCCGGCGGGCGAAGCCGTAGCCGCCGCCCGCCGTGGGCAGGATCGCGGAGAGTTCCGCGAGGGCGAAGACCATGCAGGCGTACATGGTGCCCATGAGCACCGTGGCGATCGCCAGACCGCCGAAGCCGCCCTTCGCCAGGCCGAGGTTCCAGCCGGAGTAGTCGCCGGAGACGACATAGGCGACGCCGAGGCCGGTCAGCAGGACCCAGCCGGCGCTGCCCCGGCGGAGCGTTCGGCGCTCCAGGTAGTCGTCCGCCGCGTCGGCGGTGTCCGTGGCTCTCAGGGACATGGGCACTCTCCCCACTCAAAGGAATGGATCCATACCTTTGTGGGGTGGGTGACTGAAAAGCAATACCCCTGCGTTAAGCGGTCGTAAATCCATGTCCCCACCCGGGTGTGCCCGCCGGGCCTGTCGGTCTCACCCGAGGAAGCCGCGCAGCAGGGCCGCCGTGCCCGCGCAGTGCTCCCGCATGATCTCCCGCGCCGCCTCGGCGTCCTCGTCGAGCACCGCCTCCACCAGGATCGAGTGCTGCTGCTGCGAGTGCTCCAGATTGCGCACCAGCAGGGGGATGCAGTCGAGCAGGTCGTTCACCCCCGCGCGCACGCCGGCGTACTGGGCGGCGAGCGACGGGGAACCGGACAGCTCGGCGAGGGTGAGGTGGAACAGGGTGTCCAGCCGGCGGTACTCCGTGAGGGGTGCGTCACGGGTACGGGCCAGGGCCGCACGCAGCCGCTCGGCCTGCTCGTCGGTCAGGCTGTGCGCCGCGCACAGGCCGGCCGCGCCCACCTCCAGCACCTCGCGGAAACGCAGCGTGTCCTCGACGTCGATGTCCTTCAGCCGCCGACGCAGTTCGTCCTCGCCCGGGGTCTCGGCGCGCGGCAGCACGAACGTTCCTCCGTAGCGACCGCGCCGCGCCTCGACCAGGCCCTGATCCTGAAGCACCTTCAGGACCTCGCGCAGCGTCACCCGGCTGATCCCGAGCCGTTCCGCCAGGTCGCGTTCGGCCGGCAGGCGCTCGCCGCCCGGCACCAGACCGAGCCGGACCACCTGGAGGATCTGCTCCAGGGCCTCCTCGAAGCCGTTGCCCGCCCGCACCGGACGCAGTACGGACGCCAGCCGGTCGTCGGCCCACGGACTCTCTGGACCCGCCCCTGTCCGCGACATGTGGCGGTACCCCCTTCCCATAAAAGGTTCCGGGTAATACCTTATGGCTCCCGGATGGCCGAAGAAGCCCCTAGGAGGCTTTCCCGTGGCAGACCGCACACCCCCGCTCTCCGTCGAGGAACTGCACACCCTCGTCGCCGGCGGCGAGATCGATACTGTCGTCCTGGCCTTCCCCGACATGCAAGGGCGACTTCAGGGCAAGCGGTTCGCCGCACGCTTCTTCCTCGACGAGGTACTCGCCCACGGCACCGAGGGCTGCAACTACCTCCTCGCCGTCGACACCGAGATGAACACCGTCGACGGCTACGCGATGTCCTCCTGGGACCGGGGCTACGGCGACTTCGCCATGCACCCGGACCTGTCCACCCTGCGCCGGGTGCCCTGGAACGAGGGCACGGCCATGCTGATCGCCGACCTCGCGTGGAACGACGGCTCACCGGTCGTCGCCGCCCCCCGCCAGATCCTCCGCCGCCAGCTGGAGCGCCTCGCCGAACTGGGCTACACCGCCAAGGTCGGCACGGAGCTCGAGTTCATCGTCTTCAAGGACACCTACGAGCAGGCGTGGGACGCCGGGTACAAGGGCCTCACCCCGGCCAACCAGTACAACATCGACTACTCCGTCCTCGGCACCGGACGTATCGAGCCCCTCCTCAGGAGGATCCGCAACGAGATGGCGGCCGCAGGGCTGACCGTCGAGTCCGCCAAGGGCGAGTGCAACCCCGGCCAGCACGAGATCGCCTTCAAGTACGACGACGCCCTGGTCACCTGCGACCAGCACGCCGTCTACAAGACCGGCGCCAAGGAGATCGCCTCCCAGGAGGGCGTCTCCCTCACCTTCATGGCCAAGTACAACGAACGCGAGGGCAACTCCTGCCACATCCACCTGTCCCTCGCGGACGCCGACGGCGCCAACGTGATGGCCGACGGCCAGGGGATGTCGCAGGTCATGCGGCACTTCCTCGCCGGCCAGCTCGCCGCCCTGCGTGACTTCTCGCTGCTCTACGCGCCCAACATCAACTCCTACAAGAGGTTCCAGCCGGGCTCCTTCGCCCCGACCGCCGTGGCCTGGGGGTACGACAACCGCACCTGCGCCCTCAGGGTCGTCGGCCACGGCCGCTCCATGCGGTTCGAGAACCGGCTCCCCGGCGGCGACGTCAACCCGCACCTCGCCGTCGCGGGGCTCGTCGCGGCAGGGCTGTACGGCATCGAGCAGAAGCTGGAACTGCCGGACGTGTGCGAGGGCAACGCGTACACCGGCGAGTACGCCCATGTGCCGACCACCCTGCGGGAGGCCGCCGAGCTGTGGGGCAACAGCCCCATCGCCAAGGCCGCCTTCGGCGACGAGGTCGTCGCCCACTACCTCAACATGGCGCGGGTCGAACTCGCCGCCTTCGACGCCGCCGTCACCGACTGGGAGCTGCGCCGCTCCTTCGAACGCCTGTGAACCACGCCCCGCGGAAAGGCCCATCCTTGTCCGGACAGTCCCCGCAGTACGAGCAGCAGCTCCAGGTACTGAACCCCGCCACCGAGGAGGTCGTCGCCACCGTCCCCGCGGCCACCCCGGCGGACGTCGACGCGGCCGTCTCCCTGGCGACGAAGGCCCAGCGGGCCTGGGCCGCGCTGGCCCCCGCCGACCGGGCCCGGCTGCTGCGCCGGTTCGCCGTCACCGTGGACGAGCACCTGGAGGAACTGGCCCTCCTGGAGGTCCGCGAGGCAGGCCACACCATCGGCAACGCCCGCTGGGAGGCCGGCAACGTCCGGGACCTGCTGGACTACGCGGCCGGCGGCGTCGAACGGCTCACCGGCCGGCAGATCCCCGTCCCCGGCGGCCTCGACGTCACCATCCTGGAACCCCTCGGCGTGGTCGGCGTGATCGCCCCCTGGAACTTCCCGATGCCCATCGCGGCCTGGGGCGTCGCCCCGGCGCTCGCCGCGGGCAACGCGGTGCTCCTCAAACCGGCCGAGACCACCCCGCTCACCGCCCTCCGCCTCGCGGAGCTGGCCCGGGAGGCGGGACTCCCCGAGGACCTGTTCCAGGTACTGCCCGGACACGGCGCCGTCACGGGCAACGCCCTCGTCGAACACCCCGGCGTCGCGAAGATCGTCTTCACCGGGTCGACCGCCGTCGGCAAGCAGGTACTGGCCAAGGGCTCGGCGCTCCTCAAGCGCGTCACCCTCGAACTCGGCGGCAAGAGCCCCAACATCGTCTTCGCCGACTCCGACCTCGAAGCGGCGGCGGCCGCCGCCCCCATGTCGTTCCTCGACAACTCCGGCCAGGACTGCTGCGCCCGTACCCGCATCCTCGTGCAGCGCTCCGTCCACGACCGCTTCCTCGACCTCCTCGCCCCCGGCATCGAGTCGGTACGCGTCGGCGACCCGGCCGACGAGGCCACCCAGATGGGCCCGCTGATCTCCGCCGTCCAGCTCGACCGCGTCCGCGCCTACGTCGACCCGGACGCGCCCGGCATCCGCGGCAAGGCCCCCGAGGGCCCCGGCTTCTGGTTCCCGCCGACCGTCCTCACCGGTGTCGAGCCGCACGCGCGCGTGGCCGCCGAGGAGGTCTTCGGCCCCGTAGCCGTCGTCCTCCCCTTCGACGACGAGGCCGACGCGATCCGCCTCGCCAACGACACCCCGTACGGCCTGTCCGGCTCCATCTGGACCCGGGACGTCGGTCGCGCCCTGCGCGTCTCCCAGGCCGTTCGCGCGGGCAACCTGTCCGTCAACTCCCACTCCAGCGTCCGCTACTGGACGCCCTTCGGCGGCTTCAAGCAGTCCGGAATCGGCCGTGAACTCGGCCCGGACGCCCTGACCGCCTTCACCGAAACCAAGAACGTCTTCATCAGCACGGAGGGCCCCGCACTGTGACCCAGCCCCAGGACACCATCTGCCGCCGACTCGTCGGCCGTACCGCCGTCATCACCGGCGCGGGCAGCGGCATCGGCCTCGCCACCGCCCGCCGCCTCGCCTCCGAGGGCGCCCACGTCGTCTGCGGCGACGTGGACGAGGCGCGCGGCAAGGCGGCCGCCGAGGAGGTCGGCGGGATCTTCGTGAAGGTCGACGTCACCGACGCCGAGCAGGTGGAGGCGCTGTTCAAGACCGCGTACGACACGTACGGCAGCGTCGACATCGCCTTCAACAACGCGGGCATCTCCCCGCCCGACGACGACTCCATCCTGGAGACCGGCCTGGAGGCATGGAAGCGGGTCCAGGAGGTCAACCTCACCTCCGTCTACCTGTGTTGCAAGGCGGCCATCCCGTACATGCGGCGCCAGGGCAAGGGCTCCATCATCAACACCGCCTCCTTCGTGGCCCGGATGGGCGCGGCGACCTCCCAGATCTCGTACACGGCCTCCAAGGGCGGTGTGCTCGCCATGTCCCGCGAGCTGGGCGTGCAGTTCGCGCGGGAGGGCATCCGCGTCAACGCCCTGTGCCCCGGCCCGGTCAACACCCCGCTGTTGCAGGAGCTGTTCGCCAAGGACCCGGAGCGGGCCGCGCGCCGCCTCGTGCACATCCCGGTCGGGCGGTTCGCGGAGGCCGAGGAGATGGCCGCCGCCGTGGCCTTCCTCGCGAGCGACGACTCGTCCTTCGTGAACGCCACCGACTTCCTGGTCGACGGCGGCATCTCGGGCGCCTACGTCACCCCGCTCTAGGACATCGGCTACACCGCACCGGCAACACCGCACCAGGAACACCCACCGTGCCGGTGTGATTAAAGTGCCGGGATGAGCAGTTCGCCGCCGCCCGGCTGGTACCGCGACCCGTCCTACCCGCTCACCGAACGCTGGTGGGACGGGTCCGCGTGGACCGACCACCGGCGCCAGCCGGACCAGCCCGTCCCGCTCCCGGCCCAGCCCCGGCCGCCCAAGCGCCCCGGGCGCACCAAGGTGATCGCGCTGGCCGCCACCGGGGCCGTGCTGGTCGCCGGCGCGGTCACCGGCGGCGTCCTCGTCCTGGGCGGCGACGGCGGCCAGGAGACACGAACGGCCCCCACCGCCCCGTCGTCCGGCGGCACCGACAGCCCGTCCCCGACCGCCCCGTCCTCGTCCCCCTCCGGCTCCGGGGCCGGCGGTGACGCGTCCGTCGTCGTGGACGACCTCAACGGCATCACCTTCCCGGTCCTCGACGGCTGGACCGACGGCGAGGACGCCGACGAGGACGCCGTCCTCGTCACCGACGGCACCTACGACTGCCCCGGCGACGACGGCCTGTGCCGCAGCGGCTGGGTCTACTCGCGCACCGTCACCCAGAGCGACGTGACGTCCCCGAAGGCCCTCGCCGAGAACGACATCGAGGACGCCGCGAACGACGCGTACGACCGCGACGACCTGGACCGGCGCCCGTACGGCGGCGTCACCGGCCACGAGGTCGTCGGCTCCGGCTCGGTCGCCGTCGCGGGGCGCGCCGGCTACTTCGTGCGCTGGCGGGTCACCACCGACGCCGGGCCCGGCGGGTACGTCCAGTCCCTCGTCTTCCCGTCCAGCGTGGGCTCCGAGGCACCGGTCCTCGTCCGGTTCGCCGTCGACGCGGGCGACGACGGCCCGCCCGTCGGCGACATCGACCGGATCGTCCGGGGTATCCGGGCGGTCGGCGACGAGAAGACCGGCGGGGGAGTGGGCAGCAGCCTGGGCCCGCGATGACCTCGCGGGCCCGGGCGCACCACCGGGTCCTACAGGAAGGTGTGGCCCTCGCCCCGGTACGTCGGGACCGTCGCCGTCACCTCGTCGCCCTCCACCAGGTGCAGCACGTCGAACCGCTCGCACAGCTCACCGGCCTTGGCGTGCCGGAACCACACCTTGTCGCCGAGCAGCAGATCGTCCGCGGGGGCGCCGAGCAGCGGGGTCTGCACCTCGCCCGGCCCCTCCTGCGGGTCGTACTTCAGCCCCTCCGGCAGATACGGCACCGGCAGCCGGTCCGGGCCCGCGGCACCGGAGGCCGGGTACCCGCCGCCGAGCACGGTGACCACACCGACCCCCGGGCGCCGGACCACGGGCATCGCGAACAGCGCGGCCGGACGCCCGCTGAACGACGTGTAGTTGTCGAAGAGGCGGGGCACGTAGAGCCCGGACCCGGCGCCGATCTCGGTGACCGCGCCCTCCGCCGCCGTGTGCTGCACGCTGCCCGTGCCACCGCCGTTGACGAACTCCAGGTCCGGCGCCACCCGCCGTACGGCACGGACGACCTCGGCCCGGCGGGCGGCCAGCTCCTTCTTCGCGGTGGCCTGCATCAGCCGCACCGCCCGCGAACGGAGGGGGCGCCCGGCCACCGAGTCGCCCACACCGGCGATATGGCCCTCGTACGCCATGATCCCGACCAGCTTGAATCCCGGCCGCTCGGCGACGGCCCGCGCCACTTCGGCGACCTGCTCGGGGGAGTGCAGCGGCGAACGCCGCGCCCCGATCCGCACCCGGCCCCCGAGAAGCTTCAGCGAGGTGTCCAACTCCAGGCAGACGCGCACCACTTCGGTGCCGCCGCGCCGCGAGTTCTCGATCAGCTGGAGATGGGCGGGGTCGTCGACCATCACGGTGACGGCGGCGGCGAGCTTGGGATCGCCCGCCAGTTCCGCGAAGGCGTCCTGGTCGGCGGACGGATAGGCGAGGAGGATGTCGTCGAACCCGGAACGGGCCAGCCACAGGGACTCGGCGAGAGTGAACGACATGATGCCCTGGAAGCCCTCACGGGCCAGGACCCTCTCCAGCAGCGCCCGGCAGCGAACGGACTTGCTCGCGACGCGGATCGGCTTGCCGCCGGCCCTTCGGGCGAGGTCGTCGGCGTTCGCGTCGAAGGCGTCGAGGTCGACGATCGCCAGAGGTGCGTCGAGATGAGCGGTGGCCCGGTCGTAGCGGGCCCGGTCGGCGGCGCGCGCAGTCATGAACGAAGCCTGCCAGACATGATTACCGCAGGGTAGGGGGACGTTCCGGGCTAAAGCCCCGGTGCCGCCGACTGGTTCCCGCTCGACCCCGGGCAACCCGTAGAGTGACGCGAACGCAGGGGACGACCTCGACGGGGATGCCGATCCGCTGCCACGGGTATGGCTTGCGTGTGGTGTGACCACGGGTGCCGTCGGCCCGTGGTGTGGCGCATGCCCAGGGGAGCGAACCGTCGCATGCGTGCCGGTCGCTCTCCACGGGTGACCGGGACCCGGAGGGTTCCGGGTCGGCCCGGGCACGAGGAAACGGGGGGTGCATGAGCACGGAAGCGCGTCGCGCCTCCATCCCCCCACGCCCACCGAGGCGCCCCTCCACACCGCCGCACATCCCCGCGCCGCCGAACACCCCACCCCAGACCACCGTGCCCTCCACCGACACCCCGCCGCCGCGCCGCGAGTCCACCCCCACCGCCGACACCCCGCGAGGCGGACGCCCGCCCGGCGACGGAGCCTCCGGCACCCGTCCCAGTGGTGCGCCGGGGGCACGCCCCTTCCTCGGCAGCGGCTCCGGCGCACGCCCCACGAGCGACAGCGCCTCCGACGCGCGAACCAACGGCGGACGGCCGTCCAGGACGCCCATGACGGGCGAGAGTTCGTTCGGACCGCGCCCGTTCTTCGGGGCCGGTCCCGTCGGCCGTCCGCCCGCCGGGAACACCACCTCCGGTTCAGGCGGTGCCCGCGCTTCGACCTGGGACGCGTCCGACAGGGACGCGTCCGACGGGAACGCATCCGACGGGAACGCATCCGACCGGGGTGCCCCTGCGGGGGGCGCCTTCGCCGGGGGTGCCTCTGCGAGGGGTGCCTTCGCCGAGGGCGCTTTCGGCGGGGCGTCGTCGGGGCGCCCTGACGGATCGGTGCCTGCCGGTCCACGCGGGGGCGAGGCGCGGCCCTCGAACGGTTCCGCGTCGACCCTGCCGCCGCGGCCTGGCCGGGCGCCGTCGACCGGGGAGACACCGGCCGCGCCCCGGCGGCCGCAGCGACCGCCCACCACAGGGGTGCCCGCACGGCCCACCGCCCCGCCCCGCCCCTCCTCGGCACCCTTCACGACCCAGGGCGCCCCCGGGGACGACCGGCGACGGGACCCGGCGGACGGGCAACGGCCTCCGCGCGGCTCCGACGCCGCCAGGACGACACGCGAGCACCGCGGTTCCGGCGAGCCGGCCGGCTCGACGCCGGCACACACGCAGGGGTCCGGCCCGGTCCCCGGCCGGCGACCCTCGCCGGGGACCGGCCTGTTCCCCGGCGGGGAACCCTGGCAGGGCTCCGAGACGGACGGCGGCCCGGCTGCGCGGAACCGTGCCGAGCACCCGCGCTTCTCCGACTTCCGCAGGACCGCCGCGGCGAGCGGCGCGACCCCACCACCCCCCGCCGCCTCGGCCCGCTTCCCCGACACCCCGCCCACCTCCACACCCCGCCCCACGAGGCTCACCACGCCGACGCCGCGTCACGTCGCACGTGCCGCCACTTCGGAGCCGGGTACGCCCGAAGCACGCTCCGACCGGGACGGCGGTGCCGAGGCCGGGCGGCGGTTGCGGCCCGGGGATCCCGGTCATCCGGGGGCTTGGCAGCCGCCCTCCGGGGCCTCCCGGCGGTCCGCCGACGCCATCGACGACGCGCTCGGCGGCAGCCCCGGGCGGCCCTACGTGACCTTCGCCGAGCCCGACACCTCGCCATGGACCTCGGCCGAGTCGGACGGCGACGTACGGCGCAGGCCCCGCCCGACCGGCGCCCGCGCCGCGGCCATGGCCGCCTGCGTGGTGCTCGGCGTCGGACTCATCGGCGGCGCGGCGGCAGGCAGTTGGCTGACCGGCGACCCGGGCCCCGACGGCACCCGCGTCGGCTTCGCCGCGGCCGGCGCCCTCTGGCACGGCGTACCCGTGGACGAACTGTTCCCGCCCACCGTGCAGGGAGAGGGCGCCGGCCCCGGCGGCACCGACCGCACCTGGACCCGCGTCGCCGTCGCCCCCGACAGCGGCTGCGCCGACGCCTTCGACCCCCTGTTGCGCCAGGCCCTCGCCCCCGTCGGCTGCCTGCGCCTGCTGCGCGCCACCTACACCGACGCGACCCGCAGCAACGTCACCACCGTCGGCCTGATGTTCACCAAGGCCGACGCCACCGGCATGGCCACCCTCAAAACCCACTTCGCGCGCGACGGCCTCGACCGGCGCACCGACCTGATGCCCCGCCCGTACGCGGCCAAGGGCACCGTCGCCGCCGGCTTCGGCGACGGCCAGCGGGCCTCCTGGACCATCTCCGTACTCACGGACGTCCCGGTCGTCGTGTACGCGGTGTCCGGTTTCGCCGACGGCCGCACCATCACCGAACCGCAGCCCGCCGACGACGCGATGCGGTCCGACGCGACCACCGCCCCCGCCCAGGCCGGTCTCGGTCACGAGGCCCAGGGCCTCGCCGACCGCGTCGAACGAGGCCTGCGCAAGACCGCCGCGTCCGCCTCGGAGCAGCCTTCATGACCGCCGAGCAGAACGGGAACACCGGCGAGGCCGGCCGCGCCGACGCGAGCGAGGGCGTCCGGCAGGCCCGCCCCTCCTCGACCGCCGCGTACCCACAGAAGGCCCCGACCCGCGTGACGTCGTACCCCGAGCCGGGGAAGCCGGCACCGACCGCGACCATCGCCACCGCCGGGGACCCCGCGCCCGCCGCCCGCACACCGGCGCGGACCCGCCGTGCCCGCCACCCCCGGCGCACCGCCCTCCTCGCTCTCCCCCTCGCTTTCTCCCTGGCCCTCCTCCCCGCCACCGCGGCCCACGCCGACGGCATCCGGGACCAGCAGTGGGCGCTCGACGCGATGCACACCGAGGAGGCATGGCGGACGACCAAGGGGGAGGGGATCACCGTCGCGGTGCTCGACACCGGCGTCGACGACGAGCACCCCGACCTCGCCGGGAACGTCCTCCCGACCAGGGACCTGGTCGGCTTCGGCGCCTCGCGGGGCGACCGCTCCTGGGCCCGGCACGGCACCGCCATGGCCGGCATCATCGCCGGACACGGCCACGGCGTGAACAACGGCGACGGTGTCCTCGGCATCGCCCCCGAGGCGCGGATCCTGCCCGTCCGCGTGATCCTGGAGGACGGCGACTCCGCCCGCTCCAAGGCCCGCAACACCCGCGGCAACGCCCTCGCCGAGGGCATCCGCTGGGCCGCCGACCAGGGCGCCGACGTCATCAACCTCTCCCTCGGCGACGACTCCGAGTCCGCCCACCCCGAGCCGTCCGAGGACGCGGCCGTCCAGTACGCCCTGAAGAAGGGCTCGGTCGTCGTCGCCTCCGCCGGCAACGGCGGCAAGAAGGGCGACCACGTCTCGTACCCGGCGGCCTACCCGGGGGTCATCGCGGTGACCGCCGTCGACGAGGACGGCAACCGCGCCCCGTTCTCCACCCGCCGCTGGTACGCCACCGTCAGCGCGCCCGGCGTCGACGTCGTCATCGCGGACCCCGACCGCAAGTACTACGAGGGCTGGGGCACGAGTGCCGCCGCGGCCTTCGTCTCCGGCGCCGCCGCCCTCGTCAAGGCGGCCCACCCCGGACTGACACCGGCCCAGGTGAAACGGCTTCTGGAGGACACCGCCCGCGACGCCCCCGTCGGCGGCCGCGACGACTCCCGCGGGTTCGGCTTCGTCGACCCGGCCGCCGCCATCAGGGAGGGCGGCAGGCTCAGGCCCGACGACCTCACCTCCGCGGCGTACGGCCGCAAGTACTTCGGTCCCGGCCCCGACCAGGTGAAGGAGGAGGACACCGCCTCCGGCTGGGCGGCCCCCGCCGCCGGCGGCCTCGGCGTCGCCCTGCTCATCACGGCCGTCGTCATCTGGCGCGGCGACCGCCGACGACCGGACGAGTTCCTGATCTGACAGGACGGGGGCGCAGCCCGCCGCGCGCCCCTCGCGGACGTCGTCCGGTGCCCGAACCGGCCGTTACGGCGAGAACACCGACACCCCGGCCCTGGCCACCGCCTCGACCAGCGCGATCCCTTTCGCCTTCGTCGTGTTGCCGTGCGACACCACCGCGACCAGGCGGTCCCGCCCGTCCACGGTGACCGAGCCGACGCTGTTGATCACCCACAGCCCGGTGGCCGTACGCGGCAACCACCCGTTCTTCAACGCGAACCCCACGCCGGAGGAATCCGTGGAGCCGTCCGCTGCCGCCGCCGACACCCCCCAGTCCTGGCCCGCCGCGATCTGCCCCATCAACCGCCGCACGTACGTCCGCGAGGCCCCGCTCAACTCCGACTCGTCGCCCCCGAACACCTGGCGGAGCAGGAGCAGTTGGTCGGCGGCCGTGGTGCGGGTCAGGCCCCAGTACAGGCCGTCGCCGCCCTCCGTCTCCGTCAGCCCGAACCGCTCGTTCGCCGCGTCCAGGCCCTTCGCCTCACCGATGGCCTTCCACAGCGCCGTCGCGGCCGTGTTGTCGCTGTCGCGGATCATCGTGGCGGCGTACGCCTTCTCCCGCGCCGTGAGCCTCCGGCCCGCGTCCTGCGCCTGGAGCAGCAGCGCGGCCAGGATGTCCACCTTCACGATGCTCGCGGTCTCGAACCGCCCGTCCCCGTACACCGCGCCGTCCCCGGACTCCGTGTCCAGTACGGCCACCGAGAAGGCCGCCCCGTCCTCGACCGGTACCTCCACCAGCGCTTTCGAGAGCCGTGCGTCGTAGTCCGCCTCCGGCGCCGCCACACTCTCCACCGAGCCCTCCTCCGCGACCGCGTCCGCACCCGGCGCGGTGGAAGCGGAGGCCGAGGGCGATACCGACGATGACGCCGCCGACGATACGGCCGCGCCCCGGCCGTCCTGGGCCCGGGCCGTCACGTACAGGGTCCCGGCGGCGGTCCCGCACACCAGGAGGGCGGCGGCCAGGAGGGCACGGAGAAGGGGGCGGCGCACGGCCGGGCGGGCCAGGCGACGGGCTCTGCGAGGAGGCATGCCGCGATGGTGGCGGGCCGTGCTGTGCGGTGGGTTAGGCGGATGTTAGAGCCAGGTCAGGACAGACTGAGAAAGCTGTGAGTGGGGTGACGGTCACGTTTCCTGCCCGGCGAACGCCCCGGAGACCTCCCCCGATAGGGTCGACAACCGTGGCGAACAAGAACATCCCCGACCCCGGCTACTCCGACGACGACGGCTCCGCCGACCCCCGGCTGAGCGCCGCGCTCACCGCCTGGGCCGAGGACCGCACCGCCGTCGGCCCCGTCCTCGAAGCGCTCAAGGACGCCCGGCTGCTCGTGCCCGTCGTGGCCGTGCTCGGCGAGGTCGAGGAGGACGAGAACGGGCTGCGCCGCGAGAAGACCAGCGACATGGCCGTACCCACGCTGAAGGCCGGCCACCGCACCGCCCTGCCCGCCTTCACCTCCACCGACTCCCTCGCCCGCTGGGACCCCGACGCCCGCCCCGTCGCCGTACCGACGCATCAGGCCCTCCAGGCCGCCGCGCACGAGAACGCCGACACCCTCGTCCTGGACCTCGCGGGGCCCGTGCCGTTCGAACTGACCGGGTCCGCGCTGCTCGCGCTCGCCGAGGGACGCACGACGGCCGACCCGCTCGCCGACCCCGCCGTCATCGCCGCGGTGCGCGCGGCGGTGGCCGCCGAGCCCTCCGTGCTCCGCGCCCACCTCGGGCCCGGACGGTCGGACGGCACCCTCGCCCTGGTCCTCGACCCCGCCGCCGCCCCCGCCGAGGCCGCCCGCGCGGTCGCCTCACGGCTCGCCGCCGACGAAACACTCAGGGCCCGCCTGGTGCGCGGCCTCGACCTGGCACTCCTGCCGGCCGGGACCACGCCTCCGGGCGAGCCCCTGTACGTGAAGGGTCAGGTTCAGCCGTAGACCGGCCCGGTGTACTTCTCGCCCGGCCCCTGGCCCGGGTCGTCCGGGACGACCGACGCCTCGCGGAACGCCAGCTGGAGCGACTTCAGACCGTCGCGCAGCGGCGCCGCGTGGAACGAGCTGATCTCCGTCGTGGACGCGTCGAGCAGACCGGCGAGGGCGTGCACCAGCTTCCGGGCCTCGTCCAGGTCCTTGTACTTGTCGCCCTCCTCGGTCAGGCCCAGCTTCACCGCGGCGGCGCTCATCAGATTGACGGCGACCGTCACGATCACCTCGACCGCGGGGACCTCGGCGATGTCGCGGGTCATCGAGTCGAAGTCGGGGGACTCGGGGGACTCAGGAGGGGTCTCACTCATGCCCCACACGATAGGCCCCGGCGCGTACGCTCCCACCTGCGGGAGTCCGCTGCGCCCCGATTGGCACCCCAGGTTTGAACCCGCTATGGTTAGGTCTACGACCGGCTGGACACCTGTGTGCCCGGCCCGCAAGTGGAGGCTCCGAACTCCCACCTGACCATCCTCCGGGACGGCAGGTCACCGGTCAGACGGCCCCCACCGTTCCGTACGGACGGTGGAGTCGTCCGAATCGCGCCCCGCGGCCATCGCGGCGGTGCTCCGGCAGTCATTGGAGCCTCGCCTGCGTCCCGTCCGGGGCATTTTTCATGGCTCCTGATGGTTGGTCCCTATGTCAACCAGACATGACGCGGCGGTCCGCCAGACCGTCGTGGGGTGCTACCGAGGAGGATCCATCAGCGCCGAGCCCCGCATCAACGACCGGATTCGCGTTCCCGAGGTGCGACTTGTCGGTCCCAGCGGCGAGCAGGTCGGGATTGTTCCGCTTGCCAAGGCCCTGGAGCTTGCGCAGGAGTACGACCTCGACCTGGTCGAGGTGGCCGCGAACGCACGTCCGCCGGTCTGCAAGCTCATGGACTACGGGAAGTTCAAGTACGAGTCGGCCATGAAGGCCCGTGAGGCGCGCAAGAACCAGGCGCACACGGTCATCAAGGAGATGAAGCTCCGGCCGAAGATCGACCCGCACGACTATGACACCAAGAAGGGTCACGTCGTCCGGTTCCTCAAGCAGGGCGACAAGGTCAAGATCACGATCATGTTCCGTGGTCGCGAGCAGTCCCGGCCCGAGCTGGGCTACCGACTGCTGCAGCGTCTCGCGGAGGACGTCCAGGACCTCGGGTTCGTCGAGTCGAACCCGAAGCAGGACGGCCGCAACATGATCATGGTCCTCGGTCCGCACAAGAAGAAGACCGAGGCGATGGCCGAGGCCCGTCAGGCTCAGGAAGCGCGGAAGGCGGAAGCGAAGGCCAACCCTGGCAAGTCGCAGAACGCCGCCGACGCCGAGCACGTCGAGGTCGAGGCGCCGGCCGAGGAGCCTGCCGAGGCGTAAGTCCCCTGGACGCGAGTCCGGGGGAAGCCCTGGACGCGAGTCCGGGGTGTCAACCGATAGAAATGACGTTCCGTCGTGCCCGGTTTAGCGACCGGGCACCGGAGCGCCACTGACGAGGAGAGAACGGCGCTATGCCGAAGAACAAGTCGCACAGCGGTGCCAGCAAGCGCTTCAAGGTCACCGGCTCCGGCAAGGTGCTCCGTGAGCGCGCCGGCAAGCGCCACCTGCTCGAGCACAAGTCGTCCCGCGTGACGCGTCGCCTCACCGGCAACGCCGAGATGGCCCCGGGCGACGCCGCGAAGATCAAGAAGCTTCTCGGCAAGTGACGAAGCGGCGCTGATCGTCCGTCGATCACTCAGCGCCGTACGTCAGGACCGGGACCCAATCGATTTCGGGCCGTGTGAGGACAACCACGGCCCCGCTACAAGGAGTTAAAAAGTGGCACGCGTCAAGCGGGCAGTCAACGCCCACAAGAAGCGCCGGGCGATCCTCGAGCAGGCCTCCGGCTACCGCGGTCAGCGTTCGCGCCTGTACCGCAAGGCCAAGGAGCAGGTCACCCACTCGCTGGTCTACAACTACAACGACCGCAAGAAGCGCAAGGGCGACTTCCGTCAGCTGTGGATCCAGCGCATCAACGCCGCTGCCCGCCAGAACGGCATGACGTACAACCGCCTCATCCAGGGTCTGAAGGCCGCGAACGTCGAGGTCGACCGCAAGATCCTCGCCGAGCTGGCCGTCAACGACGCCACCGCGTTCGCCGCGCTGGTCGAGGTCGCGCAGAAGGCGCTGCCGGCGGACGTCAACGCGCCGAAGGCCGCGTGACGCTGCGCTGGCCTTGAGCCGGATGTTGATGTGAACCCCGGACCCGTGGGCCTTTCGAGGCCTGCGGGTCCGGGTGTTTGTTACGCCTCATAGCTCGGGGGTGCGGGTTGTTCTGGCGGGTGCGGGTGGTTCGTGGTTTCTCGCGCAGTTCCCCGCGCCCCTGAAGGGAACGGGCCTGCGGCCCGCCCCTGCATGAAAAGCACGGGGCGCAGCCCCGGTCGCTTTTCAGGGGCGCGGGGAACTGCGCGAACAACCACGAACCACCCGCACCCGCCGACGAACCCCGCACCCCCGAGTTCCAAGGCGCCCCTCCACCATCCCCCGCCCGACCCGAAGGTGATCCATGTCCGCCGCCCCCGAGTTGATCTCCCCCCGTTCCGCCCGGGTCGCCGCCGCTCGGCGGCTGGCCAGGCGGAACTTCCGGGGGAAGGACCGGCTGTTCCTCGCCGAGGGCCCCCAGGCGGTACGGGAGGCGGCGGCGCACCGCGCGCCGGCCGACGGCACGTCCACCCTCGTCGAACTGTTCGCCACGGTCGACGCCGCGGAGCGCTACGCCGACATCATCGGCGAGGCCCGCGCCGCAGGCGCCCGCGTGCACCTCGCCGACGAGACCGTCATCGCCGACATCTCCACGACCGTCACCCCGCAGGGCCTCGTCGGGATCTGCCGCTTCCTCGACACCCCCTTCGACGAGATCCTCGCCGCCCGCCCCCAGCTCGTCGCCGTCCTCGCCCACGTCCGCGACCCCGGCAACGCCGGCACCGTCCTGCGGTGCGCGGACGCCGCCGGCGCCGAGGCCGTCGTCCTCACCGACGCGTCCGTCGACCTCTACAACCCCAAGGCCGTCCGGGCCTCCGTAGGGTCGCTGTTCCACCTGCCCGTCGCCGTCGGCGTGCCCGTCGAGCAGGCCGTCGCGGGGCTCAAGGACGCCGGGGTACGCATCCTCGCCGCGGACGGCGCAGGGCAGGACGACCTCGACGACGAACTGGACAAGGGCACCATGGGCGGGCCCACGGCCTGGGTGTTCGGCAACGAGGCATGGGGGCTCCCCGAGGAGACCCGCGCGCTCGCCGACGCCGTCGTACGGGTTCCCATCCACGGAAAGGCGGAAAGCCTGAACCTCGCGACCGCCGCCGCCGTATGTCTCTACGCGTCCGCCCGTGCACAGCGCGCCTTCGGAGGGTGCCGCACCGTCACTCCCAGCTAGTAGGGTGACGGGCTCGGGGGCCCACTGCACAACGGAAGAGGTGGGGTACGGGGATGAGGGTCGGCACGAGCAGCACGCTGGGGGGACGCGGTGTGCGCGCCACACCCACGGCGCCGCACGCCGAGATCGCCGGACTCGGCATCGACCCGGACGACCTCCCCGACGGACTCGTCGTCGCCGACGAACAGGGCCGCGTGATCTGCTTCAACGCCGCCGCCGCCCGGATCACCGCCGTCCCCGCCGCCGACGCCCTCGGACTGCCCCTGGAGCGGGCGCTGCCCCTGGAGGACCTCGAAGGCCGCCGCTGGTGGCAGCTGACCGACCCCTACGGGGGCCTCGCCATCCGCGTCGGACAGCCCGAGCGGAACCTGCTGCTGCCCGGCGCCCGCGAGGTCCTCGTGTCCGCCCGCTACATCCGCGCCGAACCCACCGGACCCGTCCACCGCGTCGTCGTCTCCCTCCGCGACACCGAGGCCCGGCGCCGCACCGAACGCAGCCACGCCGAACTGATCGCCACGGTCGCCCACGAACTGCGCTCGCCGCTCACCTCGGTCAAGGGGTTCACCGCGACCCTGCTCGCCAAGTGGGAGCGGTTCACCGACGACCAGAAGAAGCTGATGCTGGAGACCGTCGACGCCGACGCCAACCGCGTCACCCGGCTGATCGCCGAGCTGCTCGACATCTCCCGCATCGACTCCGGGCGGCTGGAGGTGCGCAGGCAGCCCGTCGACATAGGCGCGGCCGTCGGCCGGCACATCCAGGCGTACGTCGCGGCGGGACAGCCCGCCGACCGGTTCCTGCTCAGGATCGAGCAGCCCCTGCCCGACCTGTGGGCCGACCCCGACAAGATCGACCAGGTGCTCAGCAACCTGCTGGAAAATGCGGTGCGACACGGCGAGGGAACCGTCACGATTGACGTCACGCCCACGGCGTCCCCCCGCGAAGGGGAGGACACCGGTACGTCGGTCACGGTGAGCGACGAGGGCACCGGTATCCCGGAGGAGTCCATGAACCGCGTCTTCACCCGCTTCTGGCGGGGCAGCAAGCGCGGTGGCACCGGCCTCGGGCTGTACATCGTCAAGGGCATCGTCGAAGCCCACGGCGGCACCATCACCGTCGGACGCGCCCCGAGCGGCGGCGCCGAGTTCCGATTTACGTTGCCCGTGGGGGCCCCGGCCTATCTGGCCTAGCCGCCCCGCGGGCGCGTTCGCACACCTCAACCCCGTTAGACTCGGCCTTTGGCACCTTTGCGTCCCATGACGGAGACGATTCGTCCACGAGTCGGTGTGACGGGGACCTTCAGCCAGCCAACCGGAAGCACGGGAAGAGATGTCGGCACCGAATAAGTCGTACGACCCTGTAGAGGTCGAGGCGTTGAAACCGGAAGAGATCGAGCGCATGCGGGACGAGGCGCTCGCCGCCTTCGCCGCCGCGGACTCCCTCGACGCGCTCCAGGAGGCCAAGGTCGCCCACACCGGCGGCACCTCCCCGCTGTCGCTCGCCAACCGCGAGATCGGCGCCCTGCCCCCGCACGCCAAGGCCGCCGCCGGCAAGCTCGTCGGCCAGGCCCGCGGCGCGGTGAACAAGGGCCTCGCGGCCCGCCAGACCGAGCTGGAGGCCGAGCGCGACGCGCGCGTCCTCGTCGAGGAGGCCGTGGACGTCACACTGCCCCACGACCGTGTACCGGCCGGCGCCCGCCACCCCCTCACCACCCTCTCGGAGCGCATCGAGGACGTCTTCGTGGCCATGGGCTACGAGGTCGCGGAGGGCCCCCAGGTCGAGGCCGAGTGGTTCAACTTCGACGCCCTCAACATCGGCCCGGACCACCCGGCCCGCGGCGAGGCCGACACCTTCTTCGTCAAGGGGCCGGACGGCGGCACCGAGTCCGGTGTCGTCCTGCGCACCCACACCTCGCCCGTCCAGATCCGCTCCCTGCTCGACCGCGAGCTGCCGGTGTACGTGATCTGCCCCGGCCGGGTGTACCGCACCGACGAGCTGGACGCCACGCACACCCCGGTTTTCCACCAGGTGGAGCTGCTCGCCGTCGACGAGGGCCTGACCATGGCCGACCTCAAGGGCACGCTCGACCACATGGTCCAGTCGCTGTTCGGCGAGGGCATGAAGACCCGGCTGCGGCCGAACTTCTTCCCGTTCACCGAGCCGTCCGCCGAGATGGACATGGTCTGCTACGTCTGCCGCGGCGAGTCCGTCGGCAACCCCGACCGGCCCTGCCGCACCTGCTCCAGCGAGGGCTGGATCGAGCTCGGCGGCTGCGGCATGGTCAACCCCAAGGTGCTCACCGCCTGCGGTGTCGACCCGGAGAAGTACAGCGGCTTCGCCTTCGGGTTCGGCATCGAGCGGATGCTGATGTTCCGCCACAACGTCGAAGACATGCGAGACATGGTCGAGGGTGACGTCCGGTTCACCCGGCCGTTCGGGATGGAGATCTGATGCGGGTCCCGCTTTCCTGGCTGCGGGAGTACGTCGACCTGCCGGCGACCGAAACCGGCCGTGACGTCCAGGCCAAGCTCGTGTCGGCCGGCCTCGAGGTCGAGACCGTCGAGCAGCTCGGAGCCGACCTCAAGGGCCCCCTCGTCGTGGGCCAGGTGCTGACCATCGAGGAGCTGACGGAGTTCAAGAAGCCGATCCGCTTCTGCACCGTCGACGTCGGCACCGCCAACGGCACGGGCGAGCCGCAGGAGATCGTCTGCGGCGCCCGCAACTTCGCCGTCGGCGACAAGGTCGTCGTGGTCCTCCCGGGCGCCGAGCTGCCCGGCGGTTTCGCGATCTCCGCACGCAAGACCTACGGCCGCAACTCGCACGGCATGATCTGCTCCAGCGACGAGCTGGGCATGGGCGACGACGGCACCAAGGGCATCATCGTGCTGCCGCCGGAGACCGAGGTCGGCAAGGACGCGATCGAGCTGCTGGAGCTGGTCGACGAGGTCCTCGACATCGCCGTCACGGCCAACCGCGGCGACTGCCTGTCGATCCGCGGCGTCGCCCGCGAGACCGCCATCGCCTACGGTCTGCCGCTGCGCGACCCGGCGCTCCTCGACGTGCCCGGCCCGAACGCCTTCGGCCACCCTGTGCAGGTCTCCGACCCGCTCGGCTGCGACCGCTTCACGGCCCGTACCGTCACCGGTCTGGACCCCGAGGCGCGCTCCCCGATCTGGCTCAAGCGCCGGCTCCAGAAGGTCGGCATGCGCCCGATCTCCCTCGCCGTCGACATCACCAACTACGTGATGATGGAGCTGGGCCAGCCGCTGCACGCCTACGACCGCAACCTGGTCCAGGGCACCATCGGTGTCCGCCGGGCCGCCGAGGGCGAGAAGATCGTCACCCTCGACGGAGTCACCCGGAAGCTGCACGCCGAGGACCTCGTCATCACCGACGACCGCGGCCCCATCGGCCTCGCGGGCGTCATGGGCGGCGCCGACACCGAGATCGCGGACCACGATGCCACCGAGGACGGCGTGAACGCGTCCACCGAGGTCGTCATCGAGGCCGCCCACTTCGACCAGGTCTCCATCGCGCGCACCGCCCGCCGGCACAAGCTGTCGTCGGAGGCGTCCCGCCGCTTCGAGCGCGGCGTCGACCCGCTGGCCGCGTCCGCCGCCGCCCAGCGCACCGTCGACCTGCTGGTGCTCCTCGCGGGCGGCACCGCCGACGCGGGCGTCACCGAGGTCATCGCCCCGTCCGCGCCGCACACCATCGCGGTCCCGGCGGACCACCCCGACAAGGTCGCGGGTGTCGTCTACGGCCGCGAGACCGTCGTACGCCGCCTCCAGGAGGTCGGCTGCGACGTCTACGGGCAGGACGAGCTGATCGTCACCGTGCCGTCGTGGCGGCCCGACCTCGCCGACATCAACGACCTGGCGGAGGAGGTCATCCGCCTGGAGGGCTACGAGAACCTGCCCTCAACGCTGCCCAAGCCCCCGTCGGGCCGCGGCCTCACCCACCGGCAGCGGCTGCACCGCCGGGTCGGCCGGGCGCTCGCCGGCGCCGGGTACGTCGAGGCGCCGAACTACCCGTTCATCAGCGAGCAGGTCTTCGACCAGCTCGGGCTGGACGCCGACGACCCGGCCCGCCGTGTCGTCCGGCTCACCAACCCGCTGAGCGACGAGGAGCCCGCGCTCCGTACGACGCTGCTCCCGGGCCTGCTCGGCGCGCTGCGGCGCAACGACGGCCGCGGCTCGCACGACCTCGCCCTCTTCGAGACGGGGCTGGTCTTCCAGCCGCGCGCCGAGCAGGGCGTCGCCGTCGCGCTGCCGGTCGACCGCCGGCCCACCGACGAGGAGATCGCGACGCTGGACGCCGCGCTGCCCGAGCAGCCGCGCCATGTCGCGGTCGTCCTCGCCGGGGCCCGCGAGCAGGCCGGCTGGTGGGGCAAGGGCCGTCCGGCCGACTGGGCCGACGCGGTCGAGGCCGGGCGCGCCGTCGCCCGCGAGGCCGGCGCGGAGCTGATCGTCCGCAAGGGCCAGTACGGGCCCTGGCACCCGGGCCGCTGCGCCGAGTTCGTGGTCGTCGTCGACGGCGCCGAGCGCGTCGTGGGCCACGCCGGTGAACTGCACCCGCGTGTCGTGAAGGCCCTCGGGCTGCCCGCGCGCACCTGCGCCGCCGAGCTGGACCTGGATGTGCTGGAGCGGGTCGGGGACGACACCCCGCAGGCGCCGAGCATCTCCTCGTTCCCGGTCGCCACGCAGGACGTCGCGCTGGTCGTCGACGAGTTCGTGCCGCACACCGAGGTCGAGGCCGCGCTGCGCGAGGGCGCCGGTGAACTGCTGGAGGCCATCCGGCTGTTCGACGTCTACGAGAACGCGGAGCAGCTCGGCGAAGGGCGGAAGTCGCTGGCGTACGCGCTGCGGTTCCGGGCCGGGGACCGGACGCTGACCGTGGACGAGGCGTCCGCGGCGCGCGACGCGGCGGTCGCTCTCGCCGGTGAGCGTACGGGGGCGGTTCTGCGGAGCTAGGGCGCCGTGGGCGCCTGGGGTGCTGAGGGTGCCTGGGGTGCCTGGGGTGCCTGGGGTGCTGAGGGTGCCTAGGGCGCCGAAGGGGCGGGGAGCTGCGCGTGTTCGGCGGCTGCGGGTGGTCCGTGGCTGGTCGCGCGGTTCCCCGCCCTCCTTTCACGTCCCCCTCCCTTCTTCTCACTCATTCGAGTGAGAACTTCGGGCGATCTGGCCCGAACGGGGCATTCGGTCGACAGAATCGGACCGGCCTCTCTGGGCCGTACCGCTGTCAGGGCCTGATGGGGGGCCAACGGCATGATTCGAATCAGGACTGGGGCACCTCCACGGGCATGGGTCCGAAGGCGCCGCCCGTCCGACCGGCGGTCTGTCCGACAGGCCCTCGCCATGGGGTTGCCGGCGGTGTGGGGCGCGACGGCCGTCACCTACAAGTGGGCCTGCCCGATGGCGCGGAACAACGGGCTCGGGGCCCGGCTCGCCAACAGCGCCGTGTTCCTCGCGGTCGGCGCCGGGCTCGTACTCCAGGTCAGACAGGTGATGCGGCAGGAGGTGCGGCAGGCGCGCCGGATCGCCGGTGCCGCGCAGAGCGTACTGCTGCGGCCGCTGCCCGCCCGGATCGACGGACTGGCCACCGCCGCCGCGCAGCTCTCCGCCGACCGGGGCGCGACCGTCGGTGGCGACCTCTACGAGGTGATCGCCACCGAACACGGCGTGCGCGTCGTGATGGGCGATGTGCGGGGCCACGGCCTCTCTGCCATCGGCACCGTCGCCGCCGTGCTCGGCAGCTTCCGCGAGGCCGTCCACGACGAGGCCGAGCTCACCGGCGTCCTCGCACGCCTCGACCGCGCCCTCGCCCGGCATCTGCGGGACCGCGCCCGCGCCGAGGACACCGAGGAGTTCGTGACCGTACTCCTGCTGGAGATCGCCCCCGACGGCGAGGTCCACGCCCTCAACTGCGGGCACCCCTGGCCGTATCTGCTGAGCGCGGGCCGGGCGGAACCGATGGTCGGCGCCGACCCACTGCCCCCGCTCGGGGTGTTCCCGCTGCCGGCGGAACTGCCCGCCACCCCGTGCGGCCGGCTCCTCCCCGGAGAGGCGCTCTTCCTCCACACGGACGGCGTGGAGGACGCCAGGGACGACGAAGGCCGCTTCTTCCCGCTGCCCGCGGCCCTGGCGGAGGCCGTGCGGGGCCGCCCGATCTCGCCGCACTCCGTCCTGCGCGCCGTCTTCACCCAACTCCTGCGCCACACCAGGGGACGGCCCAAGGACGACGTCGCGATACTGATCATCCGCAACGACCGGCTCGTGAGGGCCGCCGCCGCTTACCGATCCGCGGGGACCTGCACGATCGGACCGCCCGGCCCCGCGGCCGACACCCCACCCGTCGTCCCCGGGCCGTAGCCGCCGAGCGCCCTCGGTCCGTTCGTCCCGACGGGGCCACCGCGCTGTACGAGGGGGAGCCGGTGGCCCAGTCGGCCTCTTACGAGGCATTCCAGTCAAGCGGCCAACAACTCTCCGCAACAGCGCGCGTACAGCCCGAATTCGGGCATTCCCTTCACACCCCGTGTGAAGACGGACGCGCTACGCTGCCACACGCCGGCAACGAGCCACCGGAGGGCCCTTCATGCAGCCCAACACCCTGCTCGACGCGATCCTCGACGAGGCCGGTATCTCGCACGCCGGACTCGCCGCACACGTCAACCAGGCAGGGCGGACACGCGGTCTGGCGCTGAGATACGAACACACCGCCGTGGCCCGGTGGTTGAAGGGGCAGCGGCCGCGTGGTCAGGTGCCCGACCTGATCTGCGAAGTGCTCGCCGGGCGGCTGCACCGGACCGTCACCCTCGACGACATCGGTCTCGGCGTGCCGGGCGAGGCGACCTCCCAGCACGGCGCCGGGCTCTCCGGGTTCGTGGAGCGCGCCACCGCCCTGTGGCGCTCCGACGAACAGCAGCGCCCCCATGTCCTCGGCGCCCCCGCCGTCACCGGAACACCCGCCGTGATGCCGGTGTGGGAGTGGGAGAACCCGCCGGAGGACGTCGATGTCTCACGCGGCGGACGGCACCGCGTCAGCTTGGCCGACATCGAGATGCTGCGCGCCGCCCGATCGCACTACGAGCAGCTGTACCGCAAGGCGGGCGGAGTCGCGACCCGCGCCCGTATCGTCGGATTCCTCAACGCGGAGGCGGCGCCCCTGCTGCGCGGGAGCTACACCGACGCCACCGGACGCCAACTCCACCGGGCCACCGGCGGACTGGTCGCCATCGCCGGCATCTGCGCGTACGACTCCGACGCCCACGGGCTCGCGCAGCGCTACTTCCACCAGGCGCTGCGGCTCGCCAAGGCCAGCGGGGACCGGGGACTCGGCGCGTATGTGATCGCGCTGCTCGTCAACCAGTCGCTGTTCATGCGGGAGTACCGGCAGGCCGTCGCCTTCGCCGAGGCCGCGCTGCGGGCCGCGGGCAAGCACATCACCCCGGCACTCGCCGCGGACCTGTACGCGATGCAGGCCAAGGCGTACGCGCATCTCGGTGACGGCACGAGCGCGCTGTCCTGCATCCGGCGGGCGGAACAGGCCGCCGAGCGCATCCGGCGCGGCCATGAACCCGACGAGACCGGCTATGTCCAACCCGGCCTGGTCAATGTGCAGGTGGCGGAGGCGCTGCTCAGCCTCGGCGATCTGACGGCCGCGGCGGAGCACGCGGCGGCGGCCGTCGACACCCCGGCGCACGACCGGGGCCGGGTGCACCGGCTCGCCATGCTCAGCCAGATCGAACTACGGCAGGGCAACGCCGACAAGGCGGTCGAGACCGCCGTGGAAATGGCCGAGCGGGCGCGCGGAATGGAGTCCATGCGCCTGCGCGACAGACTGCGGGCGGTACGCGAACATCTCGTGCGAAACGGCTGCGCGGGGACCACGGAGGCCGCCGAACTCATCGACGGGGCACTGCGCGTACCGCTCTGACACCGCGTCCACGGTCCGGCCGTGCACCGCCTGTGCGCCTGCTGTCACCACGCTCCTGCTGCGATATTGCCACTTACTCGGCGGAAGGTGGCAGAACCGTGCAGTGGACGAAACAGAGCGAACAAACTGTGTATTCGAACCGCTGGTTCAGCGTCAATCTCGCAGATGTCGCATTGCCGGACGGGCGGCATCTCGATCACTTCCTGATACGGCTGCGGCCCGTCGCCGTGGCCACCGTGGTCAACGAGGCCAACGAGGTGCTGCTGCTGTGGCGGCACCGTTTCATCACCGACAGCTGGGGGTGGGAGCTGGCGGCCGGCGTCGTCGAGGACGGCGAGGGCATCGCCGACGCGGCCGCCCGGGAACTGGAGGAGGAGACCGGATGGCGGCCGGGACCGCTGCACCACCTGATGAGCGTCGAGCCCTCCAACGGGCTCACCGACGCCCGGCACCACATCTACTGGGCCGACGAGGGCGCGTATGTCGGTCACCCGGTGGACGACTTCGAGTCGGACCGCAGGGAATGGGTTCCCCTCAAGCTCGTGCCCGACCTGGTCGCCCGCGGCGAGGTCCCGGCCGCCAACATGGCGGCCGCACTGCTTCTCCTGCACCATCTGAGGCTCGGGCAGGACGCGGGGCGCTGATCCCTCCGGGCGTCCCACCCGTGCCGGTCAGCGGCCCACGGCCTGCCAGATGGCCACCACCAGTGCTCCCACGGCTGCGAGCGCCGCGACCGCGGGCAGCGGCCAGCGGGAGTGCTCCAGGGTGACGACCCGTGTGCTCAGGTCGTCCAGCTCCTTGGCGGTCTGTTCGGCACGGTGACTCAGCAGGGTGAGCCCTCCCTCGACGTGGGCGTGCGCCACGTCCAGGCGGCGGCGTAACTCTGCGAGTTCACCGTGGACCACGGGATGCTCGGGGTCGATGGCCACGAGTCCGCTCCTTTCTGTAGTCGTCTCGGTAGTCGTCACATCCCTTGCATGCGCACGGCAAGTCAACTCGCCTGGTGGGCGAGTGGGGAGCGTGTGCGAGCGGCATATGCGTGTCCGTCGCGCACACGGTGTGTGAATGCGACGGGCCCGGCGCCCTTTCCGGCGCCGGGCCCGTACGGGGAGCTGCTTCTCACGTTCCGTAGTCGTGGCGGCGTGCTCGGCCGGAGGAGACGCGACGCTGACTCAGGGATGTCAAGCCGTGTGCCTGTGCGGTACGGAGAGGTGGTGCCGGTCCCGGTGCGGCACCTGGTGATCGCGTGCCGGCAGGCTGAAGACCGCGCGGACGCCGGCGGGCCGGGTGGTGATGCTTGATCGCCGGCCGAAGGTGAGGCTGCCGTTGACCACATGCCGGCAGCCTGCGTCGTCCAGGGCGGTGATCAGCTCCGGGAGTTTCGCGGTCGAACCGGGCCAGAGGTCGCGCCCGTAAGCCGGCTCCCGGACGACGGAAAGACCCGCTCCCGGGAATTCGGGGAAGCGGGTCTCTCTCTTGTCGCGCGGGTCAGTCCTACGTGTCGTACAGGTCAGGGGTACGTGTAGAAGCCCGAGCCGGTCTTGCGGCCGAGGCGGCCCGCGTCGACCATGCGCTGGAGCAGCGGGGGAGCGGCGTACAGGGGCTCCTTGTACTCCTCGTACATCGAGTTGGCGATCGAGACGATCGTGTCCAGGCCGATCAGGTCGGACAGCTTCAGCGGGCCCATCGGGTGGGCGCAGCCCAGCTCCATGCCGTTGTCGATGTCCTCGCGGCCGGCGATGCCCGACTCGAACATGCGGATGGCGGAGAGCAGATACGGCACGAGCAGCGCGTTGACCACGAAGCCCGAGCGGTCCTGCGCGCGGACCGCGTGCTTGCCCAGGACCTTCTCGGCGAACAGCTGCGCCCGGCTGAGCGTGCCCTCGGAGGTGGTGAGGGCCGGGATCAGCTCGACGAGCTTCTGCACCGGGGCCGGGTTGAAGAAGTGGATGCCGATGACCTGGTCCGGGCGCGAGGTGGCGACCGCCAGCTTCACCAGGGGGATTGAGGAGGTGTTCGAGGCGAGGATGGCGTCGGGGCGGGTCAGCACCTGGTCGAGCACCTGGAAGATCTCGGTCTTCACCTGCTCGTTCTCCACGACCGCCTCGATGACGAGATCGCGGTCGGCGAACTCCCCGAGGTCGGTGGTGAAGCTCAGACGCGCCTGGGTGGCGTCCCGCTCCTCCTCGCTGATCTTGCCGCGCTCGGCCGCCTTGGACAGGGAGTTGAACAGCCGGGTACGGCCGATCTCCAGGGCTTCGCCGGTGGTTTCGGCGACCTTGACGTTCAGACCGGCGCGGGCGCACACCTCGGCGATGCCCGCTCCCATCTGGCCGCAGCCCACGACTCCGACTCGCGCGAGATCTCCCGTTGGGAAGTCCGTCACATCGTCCCTTTCACTGGTCTACGTGGCTGGCGGATACCCGGGGTAGGGGCCTGCGCCAAACCTGCACGTTACCTGCGGCCGCTACCGATCAGTATCGCGGGTACCACATGGAAGGCTGGCCCCACGAACGGTCCGCGACGAGGCGGGCACGAAGCGTACGCGGAGGTACGAGGATGCATCGCAAGCCACGGATGTCACGAAGGGCGTTCTGGGCGACCGCGGTGACCACAGTCGTGGCGGTGGGCGGCGTCGCGGCCGGCACCGCCCTCGCCGGTCAGGGTCCCGACCGCCGCAGGCGGGCCTCCGGCGAGCTGCGCGGCATGTGGCTCGCCACCGTCGGCAACCGGGACTGGCCCTCCAAGGCGGGCCTCACCGCCGCCCAGCAGCGCACCGAGCTGCTCGCCCACCTCGACACCGCCGTGGAGCGCCGCCTCAACACGGTGATCCTCCAGGTCCGCCCCACGGCCGACGCGCTCTGGCCCTCCCCGTACGAGCCCTGGTCGCAGTACCTCAGCGGCACCCAGGGGAGGAACCCCGGCTGGGACCCGCTGGGCACGGCGGTCGAGGAGGCCCACGCCCGGGGGCTGGAGCTGCACGCCTGGTTCAACCCGTACCGGGTCGCCAACCACACCGACCCGAGCCGTCTGGTCGCCGGCCACCCGGCCCGCGAGAACCCCGGCTGGGTCGTCCCCTACGGCGGCAAGCTCTACTACAACCCGGGCATCCCCGCCGTGCGCGCCTTCGTCCAGAAGGCCATGCTCGACGCCGTACGGAAGTACCCGGTCGACGCGGTGCACTTCGACGACTACTTCTACCCGTACCCGGTCGCCGGTCAGGTCTTCGACGACGACGCCGCGTACGACACCCACGGCGGGAGCTTCCCCAACCGGGCCGACTGGCGGCGCGACAACATCGACAAGCTGGTGAAGGAGATGGCGGCGCAGATCAAGGCCGTCCGGCCCGGCACCCAGTTCGGCATCAGCCCTTTCGGGGTGTGGCGCAACGCCGCCACCGACGCCCGCGGCTCCGACACGCGGGCGGGCGTGCAGACGTACGACGACCTCTACGCCGACACCCGCAAGTGGGTCCGCAAGAACTGGATCGACTACCTCGTCCCGCAGCTGTACTGGAACATCGGCTTCGCCGCCGCCGACTACGCCAAGCTGCTGCCCTGGTGGGCCGAGACCGCGCGCGACACCGGTACGCGCCTCTACATCGGCGAGGCCCTCTACAAGGCCGGCGACCCGGCGCAGCCCGCCGCCTGGCAGGACCCGGCCGAGCTGTCCCGGCACCTGTCACTGGCCCGTGACATCCCGGAGGTGCGCGGGCATGTGTTCTTCTCGGCCAAGGAGGTGACCGTCGACAAGATCGGGGCGATGGCGCGCGTGGTCGCCGACCACTACCAGCAGCCGGCGGAGCCACCGAGCTGAGCCACCGCCGGTCCGCTCCGCCGGTCTACCGCCGTGCTTCCCTGTGCCGGATCTCCGTGTCCGGGCCGGGCGAGCACACACCCTCGTGCCCGTCCTCGAACCGGACGCGGTACGGAGGATTGCCCTCCTGGCCCATGACTTCGACGATCTCGCCGACCTTGTCGTGTTGCCCGACCACCCTGCCGTGCTGGACAAGCTGGTCGCCCACGGTTGCACGCATCTTCGGGGCCTCCTCACCAGGCGCGGGAGCATCGGTCCGTGGCCTGAGTCTACGGCGGGCCGGTCCGATCGGATCCTGCCCGGACTCCGCTCAGCCCCGCGCCCGTTGGGTGACGGCGATGCACACGAGTACCGCCGCGGCCGTCAGGGGGGCGGCCACTGTCAGGTGCTCGCCCAGCAGCAGGACCGACCACACCAGTGTGAGCAGGGGCTGGGCCAGCTGCAACTGGCTGGCCCGGGGTATGCCGATGGCCGCCATGCCCCGGTACCAGACGACCAGGCCGAGGAACTGGGACCCGGCGGCCACCCACAGCAGCCCCGTCACACTGTGCGCGGTCAGCTGGACCGGCTCGTACGACAGGGCCAGCAGCGCGCCCGGCACGCTGAACGGCAGGCAGAACACCAGCGCCCAGCCGATGACGTGCCAGCCGGGCATCACCCGGGCCAGCCTGCCGCCCTCGGTGTAGCCGGCCGCGCACACCAGGAGCGCGGCGAAGAGGTAGAGGTCGGCGGTGCCGAGGGCGCCGCCGCTCTGCGTCACCGTGAACGCGAGGACGGCGACGGCCCCGGCGAGCGCCGCGCACCAGAACGTGCGCGAGGGCCGCGAGCCCATGCGCAGCGCCGAGAACAGGGCGGTGGTCAGCGGAAGCAGCCCGACGACCACGGCGGCGTGCGCGGTGGTCGAGGTCTCCAGGGCGAGCGTGGTGAGGAGCGGGAAGCCGACGACCACTCCCGCGGCGACCACGGCCAGCCCCGCCCAGTGCCGGCGGCCGGGCAGCGGCACCCGCAGGGCCAGCAGACAGCTGCCCGCGACGACGGCCGCGAGGACACTGCGCACGGCGACGAGGGACCAGGGGCCGAAGCCCTCCAGGCCCCAGGCGGTCGCCGGGAACGTGAGGGAGAAGGCGACCACCCCGAGGGCCGCCTGAAGGGTGCCGCGGCGACCCACGGAACGCGGCACCTCGGCCGGACCGGTGCCGACCGCTACTCTTCGCTGGTCGATAGCGCTACTCTGTGCTCTCATGCAAGAGCGTAGCAGCGTCGCAGAACTGGCGGAACGGCTCAGAAAGGAGCTGGACCGCTACTCACCCGGTGGAAAGCTGCCGTCGAGTCGGGCGCTCGTGGACCGCTTCCGGGTGAGCCCGGTGACCGTTTCGCGGGCCCTGGCCCAACTGGCCGCGGAGGGCCTGGTGGTGACGCGGCCCGGTGCGGGCGCGTTCCGGGCGCGGCCGTGCGAGAGCGGGGTGGCGGCGGTGGGGGACACCTCCTGGCAGGAGGTCGCGCTGAGCGCGGACGGGACCGCCGAGCCGACCCCGCGCACGGTCGACGCCTCGGGCGTCCTGGTCTCCCTCGCTTCCCCGCCGCCCGGCGTGATCGAGTTCAACGGCGGCTATCTGCACCCGGCGCTGCAACCGGAACAGGCCATGGGCGCCGCCCTGTCACGGGCCGGGCGCCGTCCCGGCGTCTGGGCGAGGCCCCCGGTCGAGGGCGTCCTGGAGTTGCGCGAGTGGTTCGCGCGGAGCATCGGCGGGGCGATCACGGCGGCCGAGGTGATTGTGGCGGCGGGCGGCCAGTCCGCGCTCACCACGGCCCTGCGGGCACTGGCGTCGCCCGGCGCGCCGGTGCTGGTCGAGTCGCCGACCTATCCCGGCATGCTGGCCATCGCCCGGGCCGCCGGTCTGCGGCCGGTCCCCGTGCCGGTGGACCCGGACGGGGTGCGGCCGGCCCTCCTCGCCGACGCGTTCAAGGCGTCCGGCGCCCGGGTCTTCGTCTGCCAGCCCCTCTTCCAGAACCCCACCGGGGCCGCCCTGTCCGCCGAGCGGCGGGGCGAGGTGCTGCGGATCGCGCGCGACGCGGGGGCCTTCGTGATCGAGGACGACTTCGTGCGCCGGCTCGTGCACGAGGACGCGGGCCCGCTGCCGCCGCCGCTGGTCGCCGACGACCCGGACGGCGTCGTCGTCCATGTGTCCTCGTTGACCAAGGCGACCTCGCCCAGCTTCCGGGTGGGCGCGCTGGCCGCCCGCGGACCGGTCCTGGAACGGCTGCGCGCCATCCAGGTCGTCGACACCTTCTTCGTGCCGCGCCCCCTCCAGGAGGCCGCCCTCGAACTCGTCGGCTCGCCCGCCTGGCCCCGCCATCTGCGGGCGGTGTCCAAAGAGTTGAAGAACCGTCGGGACGCGATGACCTCCGCGCTGCGGCTGCACCTCCCCGAACTCGCTCTGCCCCACATCCCCTCCGGCGGCTACCACCTGTGGCTCCGCCTCCCCGACGGCACCGGCGGCACCGACCGGGCCCTCGGCTCCGGGGGAGAGTCCGCGCTGGTCGCCGCCGCCCTCCGCGAGGGGGTCGCCGTCACCCCCGGTCGCCCCTACTTCAGCGCCGAACCCCCGGCCGCGCATCTGCGGTTGAGCTTCGCCGGTGTCAGTGGGGCGGGGGAGATCGTCGAGGGTGTCCGGCGGCTGCGGGCGGCGGTAAACGGTTCGACAGCGGGGCTCTGACCTGCGAACGTCCAGCCATGAACGACGCATTCCCCTTGCCCGAGGGCTACGAGATCTCCACCGACCCGACCCGACTCGACGTCGGACGTGTCCACCGCTGGCTGTCCTCCGACGCGTACTGGGCTCTCGGCCGGCCCCGCGAGAAGCAGGAGCGCGCCATCGCCGGGTCGCTCAACTTCGGTGTGTACGAGGCGACTTCGGGCGAGCAGGTGGCGTACGCGCGCGTCGTGACCGACGCGGCGACCTTCGCCTGGCTCTGCGACGTGTACGTGGATCCGGCCCTGCGCGGCAAGGGGATCGGCAAGGCACTGGTGGGCGCCGTCCGTACCCACCTGGAACCGCTCGGGCTGCGCCGTGTCCTGCTCGCAACCAAGGACGCGCACACCGTCTACGAGCAGCTCGGCTTCCGCCCCCTCGTGGAACCGGACCGGTGGATGGCTCTCGTGTCCGAGTGAGACGGGAGGGGGGCCTCCGGGGAGCGCGGGTGACTTCCGGGGAGCGCCCGGGTGGCTTCCGGCGAAGGGTGTGGGCGGCTTCCGATGAAGGGCGCGAGTGGCTTGCGGCGAAGGGCGTGGGCCGTGGCCCGTGAGGGTCCGACGGTGTCTCGTAACCTATGGGTAACACCTCTTGACCTGCTCAGTTTCGGCCACCACGATCACCGCATGCAACTTCGGGTCACGTTCGTCGCCGCGGCGCGCTGCTCCTCGCTGCTCGCTGAGCGTTTCGAGGACGACCGGCCGCTGGACCAGGCCGGCTGGGACGAGGTGCAGCGCGCCGCCCACGAACTGGTGCCGTTGGCGGCGGCCGAGCTGCGCTACTGCTCGCCGACGCCCCGCAGCCGGGCCACCGGCGACGCCCTCGGGTACGCGCCGCTGGCGCAGCCCGCGCTGCGCGACTGCGACATGGGCCGCTGGCGCGGCTTCACCCTGGGCGAGGCCATGGCCCGGGAGCCCTCGGCGGTGGACGCCTGGCTCGCCGACCCGCACTGCACCCCGCACGGCGGTGAGTCCCTTCTGTCCTTCATCGCCCGGATAGGGAGCTGGCTCGACACCCGGCCGAAGGACGACGGCGGCCGAATCGTCGCCGTGGCCGAGCCCTCCGTGCTCCGCGCCGCCCTCGTCTACGCGCTCAAGGCGCCGCCGTCGACGTACTGGCACATGGACGTCCGCCCCCTGTCGACGCTCACCGTCGCGGGCCTGCCGGGCCGCTGGAACCTGCGGCTGGGCGCAGCCTAGACCGACCGCGGCGCGCGGGCGGCGTCACGCCGTCCGCCCGGGGTGGCCGGGGTGCCCGGTCCGTGTGTAGTCAGTGACCAGGAGCTGCTGCTTCGTGGGGCCGCCGACGCGCCACGTCGTCCGCCAGTGGTCCTCGTCGTACACCTCGAACTCGCCCCGGTAGAGGTCGGCGGCGCACGGGTGGTCCGTCCGCCAGCGGCCCGAGGTCAGGTCCAGGTCGTGGAAGGGGCGGCCGTCGGCGAAGCGGACGTCCGCCGAGCCGGGGGTGGGGCCCGGCAGGAAGCGCAGGGTGCGTTCGGCGGGGCGGGGGACGCCCTGCCAGACGAAGATCCCGGCCTCCCGGTGGAGCAGCCCGCCGCCGTCCAGCGGGCCGAAAACCGTCGTCCCGGAGAACTCGCCCGTGGCACCGCTCGCCAGATCCCGCACCGAGCGGGTGACCCGCCAGCTCCCGGACAGATAGACCAGCACATCGGGCACTGACCGGAACTCGCCCATACCGGGCCTCCCTTGAGTCACAGGGGTGGCCGCACGCCCCATTGACGCCTTCCGGCCTCCTCCCTATCTTGCCGTCCGATGCGCTGATCATTGTCTGATATTTCGAACAACTCTCTGACCCCCCACCACGAGCCGCGGAGTATCCATGTCACGCAGCACCCGCACCCGCTGGAGACTCGGTCTCACCGCCACCGCCTTCCTGGTGGCGGCGGCCTCGGTCCCGGCTCCCGCCCACGCCGAGGACGTCAGCGACTACAGGATCACCGTCGACCCCACCGCCCAGGGCGCCAGGATCGACGACACGATGTACGGCGTCTTCTTCGAGGACATCAACCGGGCCGCCGACGGCGGCCTGTACGCCGAGCTCGTCCAGAACCGGTCCTTCGAGTACTCCACCGCGGACAACCGCGCGTACACCCCCCTCACCTCCTGGACGGTCGACGGCTCGGCCCAGGCTTTGAACGACAGCGGCCGGCTCAACGACCGCAACCGCGTCCACCTCTCCCTGGGCGCCGGTTCGACCGTCACGAACACGGGCTACAACACCGGCATCCGCGTCGAGAAGGGCAAGAAGTACGACTTCTCGGTGTGGGCGCGGGCCGCGAGCGGTACGACCCTGACCGTCACCCTGAAGGACGCCGACGGCACGCTCGCCAAGGCCCGCCGGGTGGCCGTCGCGGCCGGCGGCTGGGCGAAGTACCGCGTCGTGCTGAAGGCGACCCGGACCAGCTCCGTCGGCCGCCTCGCCGTCGCCACCTCCGGTGCCGCCGCCCTCGACGAGGTGTCCCTCTTCCCCCGCGACACCTACAAGGGCCGCCGGAACGGTCTGCGCAAGGACCTCGCCCAGAAGATCGCCGCCCTGAAGCCGGGCTTCCTGCGCTTCCCCGGCGGCTGCCTCGTCAACACCGGCTCCATGAAGGACTACAGCGAGGCCTCGAACTGGGAGCGCACCCGCGCCTACCAGTGGAAGGACACCATCGGTCCGGTCGAGCGGCGGGCCACCAACGCCAACGTCTGGGGCTACAACCAGTCCTACGGCCTCGGCTACTACGAGTACTTCCAGTTCGCCGAGGACATCGGCGCGATGCCGCTGCCCGTCGTGCCCGCCCTCGTCACCGGTTGTGGCCAGAACAAGGCCACCGACGACGAGGCCCTGCTCCAGCGGCACATCCAGGACACCCTCGACCTGATCGAGTTCGCCAACGGGCCCACGACCAGCGAATGGGGTCGGGTGCGGGCCCGGATGGGCCACCCGAAACCCTTCCACCTCACCCACCTGGGCGTCGGCAACGAGGAGAACCTGCCGAACGAGTTCTTCGCCCGCTTCCAGAAGTTCCGGGCCGCCATCGAGGCGAAGTACCCCGACATCAAGGTCGTGTCGAACTCCGGCCCCGACGACTCGGGCAGCACCTTCGACACCGCGTGGAAGCTGAACCGCGAGGCGAACGTCGACATGGTCGACGAGCACTACTACAACAGCCCCCAGTGGTTCCTCCAGAACAACGACCGCTACGACTCCTACGACCGCAAGGGCCCGAAGGTCTTCCTCGGCGAATACGCCTCCTGGGGCAACGCCTTCAAGAACGCCCTCGCGGAAGCCGCGTTCATGACCGGCCTGGAACGCAACGCCGACGTCGTCAAACTGGCCTCCTACGCACCGCTCCTCGCCAACGAGGACTACGTGCAGTGGAGCCCCGACATGATCTGGTTCAACAACCACGCGTCCTGGGGGTCGGCCAACTACCAGATGCAGAAGCTGTTCATGAACAACGTCGGGGACCGGGTCGTCCCCTCGACGGCCACCGGCACCCCCGCGGTCAGCGGCCCCATCTCGGGAGCCGTGGGCCTGTCCACCTGGGCCACGACCGCCGCGTACGACGACGTGAGGGTCACGGGCGCCGACGGGGCGACCCTCCTCAGCGACGACTTCAGCGGGGACGCCTCGCAGTGGACCCACACCGGTGGTGGCAGCTGGTCCGTGCAGGACGGGCAGTACGTGCAGACCGACGTGGCCGCCGAGAACACGATGGTCTCGGCCGGTGACCCCTCCTGGCACGACTACGACCTGAAGGTGAAGGCCACGAAGAAGTCCGGCAAGGAGGGCTTCCTCGTCGCCTTCGGCGTCAAGGACACCGGCAACTACTACTGGTGGAACCTCGGCGGCTGGAACAACACGACCAGCGCGGTGGAGCAGGCCGTCGACGGCGGCAAGTCGTCGCTGATCTCCAAGCCGGGGACGATCGAGACGGGCCGCGCGTACGACATCGAGGTCAAGGTGCGGGGCCGCGAGGTGACCCTGCTGCTCGACGGCCAGGAGTGGGGCAGCTTCACCGACGACAAGCCGGCGGAGCCGTTCCGGCAGGTGGTGACACGGGACGCCAGGACCGGTGACCTGATCGTCAAGGTCGTCAACGCGCAGCCGGTCGCGGCGCGTACGGCCGTCGACCTCGGGAGTGCGAAGGTGCGGGGGACCGCGCGGGTGACCACGCTCGCGGCGGCGCCGGATGCCGTGAACACGGAGACGGCCACGCCGGTCGCGCCGGTGACGTCGACGTTCCGTGGGGTGGCGAGGAAGTTCAGCTATACGTTTCCGGCCAACTCGGTGACGTTCCTGCGGATCAAGAAGCGGTGAGGAAGGGAGGCCGCTGGGCTTGAGGTCCGGCCGCCGGTGCGTGGGGGCTGGTCGCGCAGTTCCCCGCGCCCCTTTTCGGGCCTGCGGCCCGATCCAGGGGGCTGCGGTCCAACGTGAGGGCCGCGGTTCGTGGGTTACGAGCGGCGGCGGGGCTTTCCTGGCCTGCCGCCGCTCTTCGACGTTCGGGTGCCGCCTGAGCCGGATCGGGGGTTGCGGGTGGTCGGCTTACCGGTGGTGGGCTGGCGGCGGGTGCCGGCGGCGGGTTGGCGCTTCGGCTTCGGCTGCTGCTTGTCCTCGGCCGGCTTGGAGCGGCCCCGGGAGCTGTTGACCGTGCGGCCCCGCACGATGCCGATGAAGTCCTCGACCATGTCCGTGGTCGCGTCCTGCGGCCAGGACAGGGCGACCCGGGACTCGGGGGCGTCGGTCAGCGGGCGGTACGTCAGGTCCTTGCGGTGGTGCAGGCGGGCCAGTGACTGCGGCACGACGAGGAGCCCGATCCCGGCCGCCACCAGCTCGATCGCGTCCGCCGTGGTGGCCGGGCGCTCGAACGCCGGCTGCCCCGGCGGGCGCTCCCAGTCGAGGGTGTCGTCGAGGGGGTGCAGCACGATCTCGTCCGCCAGATCGTCCGTGGACACCTCGTCGACGGCCGCGACGACATGGTCCTTGGGGACCACCACCACCGTGGCCTCGGTGTAGAGGGGGATCGCGCTGAGGTCGGCCCCGTCCACCGGCAGCCGGACGAACCCGGCGTCCGCCTCGCCACCCCGCAGAGCGCCCAGCGCCTCGGCGGCGGACACCTGGACCAGGGTGAGGGGAATGTCGGGCAACCGCTCGTTCCAGATCCGCACCCACTTCGTGGGCGTCACTCCCGGAACGTACGCGAGCCGGAACGAGGGCGATGCATCCGAACCTGTCACACGACCAGGCTATCGGGCCGGGCCGTCGCCCCCGCTCTCCGGGCGTGGTCAGCGTTGGCGCACATGCTCGATACCCTGGACACCATGACGTCGCACCAGACCGCACCCCAGACCATGAAGCCCGCGACCGCGGCGAAGAAGCTGGGTGTGTACCTCGAAGCCACCCCCGTCGAGTTCCGGGAGGGCGTCGTCTCGCGCGCCGAACTGAACGCGCTCCAGGCCGACCCACCGGCCTGGCTTCAGGAGCTGCGCCGCAACGGCCCGCACCCCCGCCCGGTCGTCGCCGCCAAGCTGGGCGTCTCCATCGCGGGACTGGCCCGCGCCGGTGTCACCGAGGCGCTCACCACCGAGCAGATCGAGGCGCTGAAGGACGAGAGCCCCGAGTGGCTCCAGCGTGAGCGCGCCACCCAGGCCGAGGTCCGCAAGGAAGGCGCCCGCATCAAGAAGCGCAACGCGGAGCGGGCCGCGGAACGCCCCTGAGGACACAGCCGGAGGCACGGCGGCGGGCCGCTCTCAGAGGGTGAGCACCGGCCGTACGGTGAAGTCCTCGTAGAGGTCCTCGCCGTCCTCCCCGTACACGAACTCCGCCATCGACGGGTTGACGTTCGCCGTGGCCAGGGGCAGCCAGCCGAGCAGATGGCCGTAGCCGCCGCACACGGACTCGCCGCCGTCGCCGCCGCGCACCACCGAGGGGTCGCTCGTCAGCTCCGTCGTGTACGTGTCGTACGCGATGCGCAGGCCGAAGGCGTTCGGTTCGTGCTGGGGGCCCGTGGGGTCGTCGTAGGGGACGCGGTCCAGGGGGCAGTCGTCGCCCCAGCGGAACAGGGTGCCGGCCCCGGCACCGCAGGCGTGCTCCCACTCGTCCGAGGTGGGCATGCGCAGACCGCGCGCCGCCAGGACGGCCGGTGTCTCCGCGGGCGGCTCCGTCAGATGCTCGCCCTCCACCGCCATGAGCACGGTGTCCAGCACCACGTCACGGCGGGGACTGAGCACCTGCGCGAGGTGTCCCCGAAGGTCGCTGTCGTACCCGTATCCCTCGGCCACGCTCCGGGCGTAGTCCGCCGACTGCTCGGGCGTCGGCCGCCAGGCGGCGGCGTCGAAGCCGAGCGTGACCCGGCCGCCCGGTATCAAGGCGAACTCCTGCCCGTCCCGCTCGATCAGGGCACGGTTCAGCGGGGCACCGAGGTGCTCGACGCTGTCGACGCGGACCAACCGGCCTCCCACCCGGGCGGCCGCCTCCTGGGCGACCTGCCGCGCGATGGCCGGCGCGAAGGAGCGCCATGCGTCGAGAGTGAGACCGGCGAGAGACATGCGACGCAGTGTGACACGGGGGTCTGACAGCGACAGGAGCATCCATGCCCCGGCGGACGGCTGTGGCCGCGATCGGCTGGTCGAAAAGTCGTTCGGCGGCGACTGTGCTTGGTGACAGCATGATGGCCGGGACCACGGATGAACACGGGGCACGAGGTCATGGGGGGCGCGGGTGGCGGGTTTCGCGGTGGAGGCGTTGGACGACGTGCCGTGGGAGCGGCTGGAGCCAGTGTGGGAGCATCGGACGACGACGACGCGCGCGGTCCTGCGAAGGCTCGCGCTGAAGGGCGAGTCGGCGACCGAGGAGGACTGCTACCCGCTGGACGACTGCTTCGCGTCCGGCACCGGACGCCTGCCCTCCATCAGGACCGCCGCGCTGCCGTTCGTCGCCGCCCTCGCCGGCGATCCGGCCTGCGGCGCGCGCCGCGCACTCGTCGGGACTCTGGTGAGCTTCGCCCGGTTCGCGGCCGAAGCCGAGCCGGACCAGGTCGACGAGGCGTGGCACGAGGCATGGCGGCTCCAGCGGCCGGTGTTCCTGGCGCTGCTGGCGGACCCGGACCCCGAGCTGCGCAGGGAGGCCCTCCCCCTCGCCGGGGACGTCGGCCCGCTGCTGGACCGCTGGCGGGCGGAGACGGACCCGACAGTGCGGCCCGCCGTCCTGCTGGAACTGGGGGCGGCCGCAGGCGCCGCCGGCCCGGAGGCGGCGGACCTGGTACGGGCGGTGGTGACCGAGGTGCTGCGGACGGACGACCCCGTCCTGCGGGTCGCGGCCGTGCACGCCTGGGCCGCGTTCGATCCCGAGGCACCGGTGCGGGAACAGGGCCTGCTGACGGAGATCCTCACCGACCCGGCGGTACGACCGCTGTTCGAGGCCGCGTGGTACGTCTCCGATGTCGAGACGGCCTTCACCCGCGAGGACGTCGTCTCCTGGACGGTGGGCCTGTTCGCCCCCGTACCCCCGACGATGCTCGACTTCGTCCTCGACCTGATCGAGGCGGCCCGCCGCAACGGCGACGCCCTGCTGTGCCGCATCGCGCTCCACGAGGCGTGGCGGCTGCTGGTCCTCCGGCCGTCCGTGGCCGAGCGGCTGCTGCCGCACGCCGGTGCGCTGCTCGCCGACCGGGACGACGGCGTCCGCTACCTGGCCGCCCACCTCCTCGCGGTACTGGGCCGCCGCGCGGCCCCCTACGCCGACGAACTCGCCGCCCTCCTCGACGACCGGGGTGAGGACGAGCCCGACTTCCTGGAGGGCACCGTCGGCGATCACGCCCGCTGGGCCCTGGCCCGCATCGGCGACCCACGCGCCCTGCCGGGCCTGGTCGCCCGGCTGTACGCGCCCTACGAGGGGCAGTACTCGCGCGCCTATTGCTCGGGCGACCCCCGCCTGCCGGAGGTCGAGGACGTCCTGACCCCGCTCGCGGCGCACGCGGAGAGCCTGGTGCCGGACATCCGCGCACTGCTCCGCAAGGACGGCAAGGGCGGCGGGCTGACCGGCTGCCTGCTCGGCGTCCTCACCGCGTGGGGTGAGGCGTCCGCGCCCGCCCTGCCGGAGGTGGTGACCCTGCTGGACGACGCCCGGTACTCGCTGAGCGCGATCGACGCGCTCGTGGCGATGGGACCGGCCGCGGCGTCCGCCGCACCCGAGGTGCGCCGCGCCACCGTCCTCGACCACCCGGCCAACCACCAGAAGGTGGCGTGGGCCGCCTCGGTCCTCGACGGTGACAGCACATCGGCGCTGCGGCTCGTGGGCGAGGCGGTGCTGACCGAGGAGGAGCCCTTCTACGGTCCCGTCCACCTCATCGGTCACTTCGGGCCGGCTGCCGCGCCCTACGCCGACCGGGTACGACAGCTCATGGAGCGCGGCGACGGCTGGCTGCGACTGCGCTCCGCGATCGCGCTCGCGTCGATCACGGGCGAGGCGGAACCGAGCGTGTCCGTCCTCGGGGAGTACCTGCGGCCCCTGGCCGACGGCGACGACTCCTACGGCTACTTCGTCGACGCGCTGCGCGCCCTGGTCGCCATCGGCACGGTCACCGACGAAACCCGTGCGGTGCTGCGCCGGGTGCGGGACACCGACCGGCGACTGGCGCCCCACGGGGACTACCGGACGATCCTGTTCGACGAGGAGATGCGGTCCCTGATCGACGCGGTCCTGGACCTGCCGTGACGCGGGGACGGCCGGAGCTCGCGTTCATGACGCCGCTTCGCTCCAGCGGGCGAGCGTGCCGCTCGTGTCGTCGTAGGTGAGCCAGGTCCCGTCCCCGAGCGGGCGCACATAGCTGTCGACGTGGCCGGTGGGGTACGTGATCGCGCCGCGTATCTCCAGGATGTGCGCGTCGAGCAGCCAGTGGCGGCCCTCCGCCGGGTCGTCGGCGGCGTCGATCGTCGACGCGATGACGGTGTCCGCGTCGACGAAGCCGCCGCCGTGGTCCCAGCAGGGCGACTCGTCCTCGTCGTCGAGGTCGTCTTCATCTTCGTCGCCCTCGTCGCCCTCGTCGCCCTCGTCGCCCTCGTCGCCCTCGTCGCCCTCGTCGTCCTCGTCGTATGCGCCGTCGAGGTCCGCCTCGTCACGGGACTCCGGTCCGGCCTCCGCCGCTGCTCCCTCGGCGAGCACCGTGCCGTCGAGGGCGTGCAGCCGCAGGTCCGTGCCGTGGTGCTCGGCGGTCAGGAAGCCGGGATGCGCCGGGTGGACATCCGTCAGGTCGCGGTCCAGGGTCTCGTTCAGGTCCCAGGCGGTCAGCTCCTCGCCGTCCCAGCGGGCCCAGTGCAGCAGGAGGCCGTCCTGGCCCATGCCGATGCTCAGCCCCATGTGGACGCCGTCAGGGTGGGAGACGTGGTGGGAGCCGGAGGCCGCGCTGTCCAGCGGCAGCCGGGCCAGCTCACTCCCGGTGCGCGCGTCCAGGACGGCCCAGTACTCCTGCCCGCCGTGCTCCTCCGGCGCCACGACATGTGCCCAGACGAGCCGGCCGTCGTCGGATACGCGGCAGGACCCGTGCTCCAGCCCGTCGCACACCTCCTGTTCGTCCCCGGTGTGCGGGTGGCCGAGGAGGGGGCTCCAGCAGCCGTGCCGGTACTCCCACAGCGTCGCTCCGCCGGGGGCCACGGCCCGCACCGCCCGCTGGCCCGAGAACACCGCGAACGACGCGTCGGCGCTCACCGAGTGGACGCCCCCGCGCCAGCCGGGCCAGGGCAGCGGGAAGACGGCGGTCGGCGCAGGGTCATCTGTGAACAGCCCGGCCAGGTCGTGGACCTCCAGTGTGGGCCCGTTCCTCAGGAGGGCGCGATGCGGGCGGTCGGCTCGGCTGTCGAGGGCGAAGCCGTTGACCAGGGATGCACCGTTCGGCAACTGCACCGAGTCGCGCAGGCGGGCTGTGATCGACATGGCCCGAAGGTACGGCACCCCGCTGACATCGGGACCGGCCCTCAGGTCTCTGTCCGCGCGGACACCGCGCGGAAGCGGGCCAGCAGGGTCCGGGCCGGTGGGGCCGCCGGGTCGAAGAACTGCTTGGCCAGCGGGGGTGGCACGGCCGGTCCGTGCATGCGGACCTCCTGGCACGTGAAGCAGAACGCGGCTTCGAACAGTGCCGTGTCGAGGGCGTCCCCGTAGGCCCGGACGCTCCACCCGGGAGAGAACCCGCACCGGTGCTGTTCGCCCCCCGACAGTTCCTCGATCAGCGCCAGGGCGTCCGCGACCTCGGCCCCGGCCCAGTGCGCGACCACACGGCCGGGATAGGGGTCGCCCTTCTTCACCGGAAGCGCCGAGATCCTGACGACCTCGATCAGCGCGGTGGCGGCGACGGCCTCGGCGGGGAGTCGCATGCGCGCAGTCTGCCGTGGCCGGCCCCACCGAGACGTCTGAACTCGGAAAGCGGACCATCGAGGGCCTGAACTTCATGCGTCCGGACCGGTGCAAGGCCGGGTATCCACCCACCTCCGCCGTGTGTCCTTGACACAACGTCCGAACACGGTGTCCGCAATGGACAGTTCATGCATGGGCTCCGTGCGGAATGCCGGGGACACTCGACGTCTCCAGAGCCTTGTCGGTCCGTGGGCCATAAGCAGTTCCGTGGGCCATAGCAGTAGAGGAACAAGCATGTCGCTCCTGAAGACCATCGACACCGATCCCTCCTTCGTGCCCAAGGAGTCCGGCCCGCTGCCGGGACGCCTGATCTCCGGCGATCCGACGTACAAGACCTGGGCACAGGACGACGCCCGCGGGGAAACGATCCATACGGGAGTCTGGGAGGCGACGCCCGGGGAGACGCGCTCGATCAAGGGCGAGACCTTCGAGTTCTGCCACATCCTTTCCGGCGTCGTCGAACTCACGCCGGAGGGCGGCGAGCCGGTGATCTACAAGGCCGGCGACAGCTTTGTCATGAAGCCGGGCTACGTGGGTGTCTGGAAGACCATCGAAACCGTGCGCAAGATCTACGTGACCGTGTCCTGAGCCCGATGGCGCACGTTGCTCTCACCCGTGGAGACCACTGGGGAGGCAGCCTGCCCCGAGGACACACCGCTCGATGACTCCCGCGGCCGGTTGCCCCGCGCCCTCCGGCCGCGACGGCATCCTCACGCGCTGTCGCCTCGGCGGCCGCGGTAGTCGTTCAGCCAGCCAAGACCCTCGCTCGTGCCGGCGCGGGGGCGGTACTCGCAACCGATCCACCCGTCGAAGCCCAGCTCGTCGACCACGTCGAGCAGATGGCGGACGTTGAACTCACCCCGGTCGGGCTCACTCCGGTCGGGCACACCCGCGATCTGCAGATGACCGACCCGGCCGGTCGGCAGGTCGCGGCGCAACGTCGTGGTGAGGTCGCCCTCGACGATCTGGCAGTGGTAGAGGTCGAGCTGCACCTTGAGATGCGAGGCGCCCACCTCCCGCGTCACGCCATGGGCCTCGGCCTGGGTACTCAGGAAGTATCCGGGCATGTCGCGGCCGTTGATCGGCTCGATCAGGATGTCGACGCCCGCGGAGGCGGCCCGTTCCGCGGCCCAGGCCAGGTTGGTCAGGTAGGTGCCCCGGTGCCTGGCCCACTCCGCCGGTGTCGCGTCCGGTCGCACCAGTCCGGCCATCAGGTGCACCCGCGGGCAGTCCAGCGCCGCCGCGTACTCCAGCGCCCGGTCGACCCCGGAACGGGTCTCCGCCTCGCGTCCGGGCAGCGCCGCCGTCCCGCGCTCCCCGGACTCCCACGCTCCGGGAGGCGCGTTGAAGAGCACCTGCTCCACGCCGTGGTCGTCGAGCCGGCGGCGCAGCTCGGCGGCGTCATGGGCGTAGGGGAAGAGGTACTCGACGGCCTGGAAGCCGTCGGCCGCGGCCGGTGCGAAGCGGTCGAGGAAGTCGTACTCGGTGTACATCATGGACAGGTTCGCTGCGAACCTCGGCATGCTGGCTCCTGTGGTTCAGCCGGGGACGGCAAGGATCAATGGTGGACGGCCGGGTGCAGTGGTGGAAGACGCGCTGGTCGCTGGAGAGCACGGGTTGGAGAGCACGGGTTGGAGAGCACGGGCTTGCCGATCGCGTCGGCGGTCTCCACCACGGACGCGGTCATCGCGTCGTCGAAGATCACGTCGGCGCCCGGTCGTCCCGCTCACGACGGCACCACTCGCCCGCAGTGCCCCCACCGACGCGAAGGCGTGCCCCCGTGATCACTGATTGCATAAACGTGCAGCGAAACGTATAGTCATGCCATCCAGGAGGAGGGTTTTCCATGGCGGTACGTGCAGCGGTGGCGGGAGCGAGCGGTTATGCGGGCGGCGAAGTGCTGCGCCTGCTGCTCGCGCACCCCGAGGTCGAGATCGGCGCCCTGACCGGCAACTCGAACGCGGGTCAGCGCCTCGGCGCCCTTCAGCCGCACCTGCTGCCGCTGGCCGACCGGGTCCTCCAGGAGACCACGGCCGAGGTCCTCGCCGGACACGACGTCGTGTTCCTGGCCCTGCCGCACGGGCAGTCCGCCGCCGTGGCCGAGCAGCTCGGCCCGGATGTCCTCGTGATCGACATGGGCGCCGACTTCCGGCTGAAGGACGCGGCCGACTGGGAGAAGTTCTACGGCTCCGCGCACGCCGGGACCTGGCCCTACGGCCTCCCCGAACTGCCGGGCGCCCGCGCCGCGCTGGAGGGGTCCAAGCGCATCGCGGTGCCCGGTTGCTACCCCACGGCCGCCACCCTGGCCCTCTTCCCCGCGTACGCGGCGGGTATCGCCGAGAACGAGGCCGTGATCGTCGCCGCGTCCGGGACGTCCGGCGCGGGCAAGGCCCCCAAGACGCACCTGCTCGGCAGCGAGGTCATGGGCTCGATGAGCCCGTACGGCGTCGGCGGCGGCCACCGCCACACCCCCGAGATGATCCAGAACCTCGGCGGGGTCGCCGGCGAGCAGGTCTCCGTGTCCTTCACCCCGACCCTCGCGCCCATGTCCCGCGGCATCCTCGCCACGTGCAGCGCCAAGGCCAGGGAGGGCGTCACCGCCGAGTCCGCGCGCGCCGCGTACGAGAAGGCCTTCGCCGACGAGCCCTTCGTCCACCTCCTCCCGGAGGGGCAGTGGCCCGCCACGGCGTCCGTCCACGGTTCGAACGCTGTTCAGGTGCAGGTCGCGTACGACGAGGCGGCGGGCCGCATCATCGCGATCAGCGCCATCGACAACCTCACCAAGGGCACCGCCGGTGGTGCCGTCCAGAGCATGAACATCGCCCTCGGGCTCCCCGAGTCCACCGGGCTGACGACGATCGGAGTGGCGCCGTGAGCGTGACGGCAGCACAGGGATTCACGGCGGCCGGGATCGCCGCCGGGATCAAGGAGAACGGCAACCCGGACCTGGCCCTCGTGGTCAACAACGGGCCCCGCCTCGCCGCTGCGGGCGTCTTCACCTCCAACCGGGTCAAGGCCGCGCCGGTGCTCTGGTCCGAGCAGGTGCTGAAGGGTGGCCAGGTCTCCGCCGTCGTCCTCAACTCCGGCGGCGCCAACGCCTGTACGGGCCCCAAGGGCTTCCAGGACACCCACGCGACCGCCGAGAAGGTGGCCGACGTCCTCGGCCTGAACGCCGCCGAGGTCGCCGTCGCCTCCACCGGCCTCATCGGCGTCCTGCTCCCCATGGACAAGCTGCTCCCCGGTGTCGACACGGCCGCCGCCCAGCTGTCCGAGCACGGCGGCGAGAAGGCCGCCATCGCCATCAAGACCACCGACACCGTGCACAAGACGTCCGTCGCCCAGGGCGAGGGCTGGACCGTCGGCGGCATGGCCAAGGGCGCGGGCATGCTCGCCCCCGGCCTCGCCACCATGCTCGTCGTCCTCACCACCGACGCCGACGTCGACGCCGAGACCCTCGACCAGGCCCTCCGGGCGGCCACCCGGGTCACCTTCGACCGGGTCGACTCCGACGGCTGCATGTCCACCAACGACACCGTGCTGCTGCTCGCCTCCGGCGCCTCCGGGATCACCCCGGAGTACGCCGAGTTCGCCGAGGCCGTGCGCACCGTCTGCGACGACCTCGGGCAGCAGCTCGTCCGGGACGCCGAGGGCGCCAGCAAGGACATCAGGATCGAGGTGGTCAACGCCGCGACCGAGGACGACGCCGTCGAGGTGGGCCGCTCCATCGCCCGCAACAACCTCCTCAAGTGCGCCCTCCACGGCGAGGACCCCAACTGGGGCCGCGTGCTGTCCGCGATCGGCACCACGAAGGCCGCGTTCGAGCCGGACCGGCTGAACGTCGCCATCAACGGCGTCTGGGTCTGCAAGAACGGCGGCGTCGGAGAGGACCGCGACAACGTCGACATGCGCTACCGCGAGGTGCACATCGTCGCCGACCTCGCCGCCGGGTCCGAGACCGCCACCGTCTGGACCAACGACCTCACCGCCGACTACGTCCACGAGAACAGCGCCTACTCCTCATGAGCACCACGCGGAAACACACCGCTCTCCCCAAGGCCCAGATCCTCATCGAGGCCCTGCCCTGGCTGACCCGCCACAACGGCAAGACGGTCGTCATCAAGTTCGGCGGCAACGCCATGATCGACGAGGAGCTGAAGGCGGCGTTCGCCCAGGACGTCGTCTTCCTGCGGCACGCCGGCCTGAACGTCGTCGTCGTGCACGGCGGCGGCCCGCAGATCAGCGCCGCCCTCGACAAGCACGGCATCGTCAGCGAGTTCAAAGCCGGGCTGCGCGTCACCACCGAGGACGCCATGGACGTCGTACGCATGGTGCTCGCCGGGCAGGTGCAGCGCGAACTGGTCGGCCTGCTCAACCAGCACGGACCGCTCGCCGTCGGTCTGACCGGCGAGGACGCGCACACCATCACCGCCATCAAGCACCAGCCGGAGATCGACGGCGAACGCGTCGACATCGGGCGGGTCGGCGAGATCACCGACATCGACACGGGTGCGATCGAGGCGCTGCTCGCCGACGGCCGCATCCCGGTCGTCTCGTCGATCGCCCGGAGCGAGGACGACGGACATGTCTACAACGTCAATGCTGATACGGCGGCTGCGGCACTCGCTGCCGCGCTGGGCGCCGAGACCCTCATGGTCCTCACCGATGTCGAGGGCCTCTACGAGGACTGGCCGAACAGCGACGAGGTGATCAGCCGCCTCACCGCTTCCCAGCTGGAGAAACTCCTGCCGGAGCTGTCCTCCGGCATGGTGCCGAAGATGGAGGGCTGCCTGCACGCCGTGCGCAACGGCGTGAATACCGCCCGCGTCATCGACGGCCGGGTCCAGCACTCGATCCTGCTGGAGATCTTCACCGACGAGGGCATCGGCACGATGGTCGTGCCCGACGCCGTGACCGAGGGGGACGCCGAATGACCGGGACCGCGAGCAACGCAGAGCTGACCCAGCGGTGGCAGGGCTCGCTCATGAACAACTACGGCACCCCGAGACTGCCCCTCGTCCGCGGTGAGGGCAGCACCCTGTGGGACGCCGACGGCAAGGAGTACCTGGACTTCGTCGGCGGAATCGCGGTCAACGCCCTCGGCCACGCCCACCCGGCGGTCGTCGAGGCCGTCAGCAGGCAGATCGCCTCTCTCGGACATGTCTCCAACCTGTTCGTCGCCGAGCCGCCCGTCGCGCTCGCCGAACGGCTCCTGGAGACCTTCGGCCGGGACGGCAAGGTCTTCTTCTGCAACTCCGGCGCCGAGGCCAACGAGGGCGCCTTCAAGATCGGCCGGCTGACCGGGCGGACCCATATGGTCGCCACCACGGGCGGCTTCCACGGCCGGACCATGGGCGCCCTCGCCCTGACCGGCCAGCCCGGCAAGCAGACCGGTTTCCACCCGCTGCCCGGCGACGTCACCCACGTGCCCTACGGCGACGCCAAGGCCTTGGCCGCCGCGGTCACCGAGGAGACGGCGCTCGTCATCATCGAGCCGATCCAGGGGGAGAACGGCGTCGTCGTCCCGCCCCCCGGCTATCTGAAGGCGGCCCGCGCGATCACCGCGGCCACCGGTTCCCTGCTGGTCCTCGACGAGGTGCAGACCGGCGTCGGCCGGACCGGGCACTGGTTCGAGTACCAGGCCCACGAGGGCGTCCTGCCGGACGTCGTCACCCTCGCCAAGGGCCTCGGCGGCGGACTCCCGCTCGGCGCGACCGTCGCCTTCGGCCGGGCCGCGGAGTTCCTGCGGCCCGGTCACCACGGGACCACCTTCGGCGGCAACCCCGTCGCGTGCGCCGCCGGGCTCGCCGTCCTGGAGACCATCCGGGCCGAGGGCCTGCTGGAGAACGTGAAGCGGCAGAGCGAGCGGCTGCGGGAGGGCATCGAGTCCCTCGGCCACCCGTTGATCGCCCATGTCCGTGGCGCGGGCCTCCTGCTGGGTATCGTGCTCACCGAGCCGCTCGCGCCCCAGGCGCAGCAGGCGGCTCAGGACGCCGGTCTCCTGGTGAACGCGCCCGCCCCCGATGTCGTACGGCTCATGCCGGCGCTGAACATCGGTGACGCCGAGGTGGACGCCTTCCTCCGGGCGCTGCCCGGTGTCCTGGACGCGACCAAGGGGGACGGATGATCCGGGGAATGGGACGACGATGAGCCAGGCGCAGGAGCACGACCAGGCGGGGCCCGCGGTGCCGCAGACCCGTACGGCACGCCACCGGCGGATCGTGGACATCCTCAACCGGCAACCGGTGCGCTCGCAGAGCCAGTTGGCGAAGCTGCTGTCCGACGACGGGCTGAGCGTCACCCAGGCGACGCTCTCCCGGGACCTGGACGAGCTGAACGCGGTGAAGATCCGCAACACCGACGGCGACCTCATCTACGCGGTGCCGAGCGAGGGCGGTTTCCGTACGCCCCGGGCACCGCTCGGTGGGTCCGCGAAGGAGGAGCGGATGCGGCGGCTCTCGGCGGAGCTGCTGATCTCCGCGGAGGCCTCCGCGAACCTGGTGGTGCTCCGTACGCCGCCGGGCGCGGCCCAGTTCCTGGCCTCGGCCATCGACCAGGCGGAGCTCCACGATGTGCTGGGCACCATCGCCGGCGACGACACGCTGCTGCTGATCAGCCGTGACCCGGTGGGCGGTCAGGCCCTCGCGGACCATCTGCTGCGGCTGGCCCAGAACGGCCACTGACGGCGACGGCGGGACGGTGCGGTCCAGGTCTGCCCGGTGACACCAGGCAGGCCCGGTCATCCCAGGCGTGCCCCGGTCATCCCAGGCGTGCCCCGGTCATCCCAGGCGTGCCCCGGTCATCCCAGGCGGGAGGCCAGCCCTCCCGTGCACCGCACCTCGTCGCCCGCCGTGATCAGCAGGGCCTCCACGTCCGGCAGTGACTCCAGCCAGGCCAGACCTTCCCGCGACCCCATCGCGAACGCCGCCGTCGCCCAGCAGTCCGCCCAGGTCAGCCGGGGAGCGACCACCGTCACCGACACCAGGTCGGTGACCGCGGACTTCCCGGTGCGCGGGTCGACGATATGGGCGCCCCGTTCGGCCGTGCCCGAGGTGGCGACGGCCAACCGGTCCGCGCCCGCCGCGGTGACGACCGCGGCCAGCCCACCCGGCCGCAGCGGATCGGCCACACCCACCCGCCAGGGCCGGTCGGGGCCGGGCACACCGCACAGCTGGACGTCGCCGCCGCCGTTGACGCTCACCCCGGCCGCGCCCGCCTCGACCAGACGCAGAGCGGCCCGCTCCGTCGCCCACCCCTTCACCAGGCCGGTCGGATCGAAGCGGCCCTCGTAGGTCGCGCTGAACCAGCCGTTGCTCACCCGCTCCGCCTCGGCACACAGTCCGAGCACCTCCGCGACCTCCGGGTCGCACTCCTCGATGGTGGTCTCGGCCCGCGCCAGCCGGGAGATCTGGCTCTGCTCGCGGTAGGTGCTGAACACCTCGTTCACGGTGTGCAGCCCGGCCACCGCCTCGTCGAGCGCGGCCCTGATCGCCGCCGGCTCGCCTCCCCGGACGTCGAAGGAGAAGACGGTGCCCATGACCTCCTCGGCGTGCCGCAGCTGGGCGGGCGCGGCGGCCCCGGCGGGTTCGGCCACCGGATCAGCCCGCCTGGTCGAGGGCGGACTGCACGGACTTCTTGTATCCCTCGCTGGTGTAGGTGGCACCGGAGACAGCGTCGATGTCGGCGCTCCCCGCCGCGACGGCGTTCTGGTTGAGCTTGGGGATGGCGGTGCCGCTGATCTGGGTGGAGCGACCGCCGCTCGGCTGTTGGAGCGCCTCGGCGTTGGTGATCCTGCCGTCGGTGACGGTGATACGGACCTGGACCGGCCCGTAGTCCGTCTTGACGGCCGAGCCCGTGAGCACCTGCGTGCCCGTCGACTTCCCGGCCGCGGAGTCCGCCGCGCCGCCGCCCGCGTCCTGCGAGCCGCCCGCCTCGGCCCCGCCGCCCGAGCCCTCGCCGCCCGAGCCCTGCGCCTTGCCGGCCTGGTCGAGGGCGGACTGGAGGGACTTCTTGTAGCCGTCGCTGGTGTAGGTGGCGCCGGAGACGGCGTCGATGTCGGCGGAACCGGCGGCCACAGCGGCCTGGTTGAGCTTCGGGATCGCGGTGCCGCTGATCTGCGTGGACCGGCCGCCGCTGGGCTTCTGGACGGCGTCGGCCTGGGTGATCTTGCCGCCGTCGACGGTGATACGGACCTGGACCGGGCCGTAGTCCGTCTGCACGGTCGTACCCGTGAGCGTCTGCCCGCCCGAGCCCTGCGCCTTGCCGGCCTGGTCGAGGGCGGACTGGAGGGACTTCTTGTAGCCGTCGCTGGTGTAGGTGGCGCCGGAGACGGCGTCGATGTCGGCGGAACCGGCGGCCACGGCGGCCTGGTTGAGCTTCGGGATCGCGGTGCCGCTGATCTGCGTGGACCGGCCGCCGCTGGGCTTCTGGACGGCGTCGGCCTGGGTGATCTTGCCGCCGTCGACGGTGATACGGACCTGGACCGGGCCGTAGTCCGTCTGCACGGCGGTGCCCGTGAGGGTCTGCGCGCCCGCCACCACCCCGCCCTGGGCCGACGGAGCGCCCCCGGCCGCTCCGGCTTGTACCGATCCGGCCGGGTCCGAGGCGGGCTTCAGCGACAGCAGCAGCACGATGCCGGACACGGTGGCGGCGGTGGCGAGCAGGGTCCGCCGGATGGGGTGGCTCTTCTTCATCGCTCCTTCAGCTCCTGAAGTGAGAAGGCAGGTAGGGGGAAGCCCCGTGGGGCAGTCCCATGGGCAGGGGTCGGTGGGGGACGGCCCCGTGGAGAGTGGGAGACGGCCCGCGGGCCGTCGCTCACATCTCGAACGACTCGTGGTGGATACGGCGGGTGGGGACACCCGCCCCGCGCAGTGCCGCGTACACGCCCTGGGCGAACCCGGGCGGACCGCACAGGAAGACGTCGTGGCGCTCGATGTCCGGGATCTTCCGGCGCAGGGAGTCCGCCGAGATGTCGGGGCGCTCGCCCTCCGGGCTGTTCACCGCGTACATCAGGCGCGCCCCGCGCTCCTCCGCGATCTGCGCGAGCTCGTCCCACAGCGCCAGGTCCTGGGTGCTGTTGGCCCGGTAGAGCAGGGTCAGATCACCGGCCGCGCCGGGCAACGTCTCGAACAGCGCCCGCATCGGCGTGATGCCCACGCCACCGGCCACCAGCAGCACCTTGCCCCGGCTGCGCTTGGCGGCCGTGAGCGCCCCGTACGGGCCCTCGGCCCACACCCGGGTGCCGGGCTCCAGGTCACGCAGGGCGGAGCTGTGGTCGCCGATCGCCTTGACGGTGATGCGCAGCATGTTGGGGCGCGGCGCCGCCGACAGCGAGTACGGGTGTGAGCTGAACCGCATACCGGGGGCCAGGAACCGCCAGCGGAAGAACTGTCCGGCCTCCGCGCCCATGCGGTGCAGCTTGCGCCCGCTCATCAGCACCGAGACGATGCCGGGCGACTCCTCGATGACCGCCTCGACCCGCAGCCGGTGCCGCATGTTCAGCCGGATCGGGGTGAGGATCCGGTACCAGACGACCAGCGCGGTCACCGATCCGTACAGCGCGTACCAGCCCGTCTTCGCCTCGGGGGTGGCGGCGAACTCGTTGCCGGTGGTGATCTGGTGCCAGAACGTCAGGAACGTCGCCGCGTACGTCAGCAGGTGGGTGTGGTACCAGAGGTCGTACGGGATCCGCTTGCGGACCGGGCCGATCGAGATCAGCCCGATGAACACCAGCAGACCGGTGCCGATGGCGGCCTTGCCCATGTCCGGCAGCTGGTTGATGGAGTCGATGGTCTGCTGGAGGATCGCGGTGTGGGTCAGACCGGCCTGGAGGGCGTACCCGTACATCGTGAGGACGACGTGCGCGACGACCAGGCAGAGCGTGTAGCGGCCGGTCATCGCGTGCCAGCGGGCGACCCGGTCGGAGCCGACCCGGCGTTCCAGCGCGGGCACCCGCGCCATCTGGAGCACCACCAGCGCCATCAGGTATCCGCCGAGCAGGCCGGTGATCCGGCCGGCGTTGACCATCTGGCTGCCCTGATCCGCGATGGAGGGCGTGTTGTCCCACCACAGCCACACCACCGCCGCCGCGCCCGCCCAGAAGGCGATCAGCAGCGGGACGGCGGGGGAGCGGCGAGGTCGGATGCGGCGCATCGTCTGGCGGCGCGCGGCGCGACCTCCGGCGATCGTGGACACGGTTCCTCCGTGGTGGGCTGGACCCTTGGCCCACACGTACGTGCAGGGAGTGCCGTGTGTTCAACGTGGTGGGGAAACCGCCCGGCGAACGGGATGTTCCGTTTCAGCCGGCCGACGGCGGCAGTGGCAACGGCAGCCCGGGCAGTCCGTCCAGGCTGCTCTCGATGTGCTCCTTGGAGCGGAAGTACGCGGTGAGCGAGTCGTCGTCCTCGCGCGCGAAGCGGCGCCCGTGCAGATCGCGGTCCTCCTCGTACGCCATGAAGGGAACCGCGTAGCCGCAGCTGTCACGGACGAGTTCGGCCCGCACCACGATGACGGCGCGCAGACCGTGCTGGGCGGGGTCGATGTCGGGGAAGTGCGCCAGGAGCTCCGGGAAGCGTGGGTCGTCACGGAAGACGGCCTCGCCCTTGCCGTGGACGCGCACGATGGTGGGCGGGCCCTGGAAGGCGCACCACATGAGGGTGATCCGGCCGTTCTCCCGCAGATGCGCGATGGTCTCCGCGTTGGAGCCCGCGAAATCCAGATAGGCGACGGTGAGTTCGTCGAGGACCACGAACGAACCCCGCAGGCCCTTGGGGGAGAGGTTGACCGTGCCGTCGGCCGACAGGGGCGCCGAGGCCGTGAAGAAGAGGGGCTGCGCCTCGATGAAGGTACGGAGGCGGCCGTCGATGCGCTCGTAAGTCTTTCCCATGTCTAACGATTATTGACGGAAAAACTTCGCCTGTCTAAGGAATTCGCGGGGAAGCGGGTACGGCGTCGGGGAGGTTGATCAGGTGCGGGAACGCGAATTCCGGGTGGGTCCCCTTGCGGGGATCCACCCGGAACCGGGTCTTCCGTGGCCGCCCCGGCCGGCGCGCGGGGCGGCCACGGCCCCTGTCGCCCCCGATCAGGAGCGCAGGAGGTCACTCCGGCCGAGCCGGAGGACTACTGGTTGAGCTGGCAGGGGGCGAGCTTCTCCAGGCCCTCGGGCTTGGCGGCGGCGCGGCCGATGGCGGTCTCGATGCGGTTCAGCGCGGCGACGCGCTTGTCCTCCAGCGGGCCGAGGATCGCGTTGTTGACGAAGTTCGGACCGCCCTGGCCGACGGTGTCGACGAGGCGCTTGTTGGCCTCCTGGATCTGGGTCTGAAGCAGCTCCAGGTTGCGCGTGACCTCGGCCTGCGCGGACGCGGGGATCGCGGGGAGGCTGCCCTCGACGGCCGGGCAGGAGATGGTGCCCGGGGCACCCGCGTTGTTCTCGGCACCGGCGTTGTCGGCGTTGCCCGCGCCCTCGCCCGCACCGGCCTCGGCGCCGGCCTCCTCGCCCGCACCGGCCTCCTCGCCCGCGCCCGCCTGGTCGCCGGCGCCCGCGGCGCCGCCCTGGTTGAGCTGGCAGGGGGCGAGCTTCTCCAGGCCCTCGGGCTTGGCGGCGGCGCGGCCGATGGCGGTCTCGATGCGGTTCAGCGTCGCGACGCGCTTGTCCTCCAGCGGGCCGAGGATCGCGTTGTTGACGAAGTTGGGGCCGCCCTGGCCGACCGTGTCGACGAGGCGCTTGTTGGCCTCCTGGATCTGGGTCTGAAGCAGCTCCAGGTTGCGCGTGACCTCGGCCTGCGCGGACGCGGGGATCGCGGGGAGGCTGCCCTCGACCGCCGGGCAGGAGATGGTGCCCGGGGCACCCGCGTCGTTCCCCGCACCGGCGTCGCCCGCTCCGGCCTCGGCGCCGGCTCCGGCCTCCTCGCCCGCGCCCGCCTGGTCGCCGGCGCCCGCGGCGCCGCCCTGGTTGAGCTGGCAGGGGGCGAGCTTCTCCAGGCCCTCGGGCTTGGCGGCGGCGCGGCCGATGGCGGTCTCGATGCGGTTCAGCGCGGCGACGCGCTTGTCCTCCAGCGGGCCGAGAATGGCGTTCTGGACGAAGTTGGGGCCGCCCTGACCGACCGTGTCGACGAGGCGCTTGTTGGCCTCCTGGATCTGGGTCTGAAGCAGGGCGAGGTTGCGGTCGACCTCGGCCTTGGCGGACGCGGGGATCGCGGGCAGGCTGCCCTCGACCGCCGGGCACGCGATGGTGCCGGGGGACGCGGCGTCCTGTCCGTCGTTGTTGGCACCCTCACCGGCGAGAGCGGAACCCGCGATGACCGCTCCGGAGAGCACGACCGCGGCGGCGCCGCCGATGATCCCTACGCGACGCTTGTTGTACTTCGGAAGAGCCCTGGACATGCGGATGCCTCACTCGGGTCGGGTGTGGTCGGTGTGATCTGACGCGGCGCCTGCGTTCGGGGAGAGGTACGGGTAAGCGGTTTCGAGTGTTCAAGGCTTCTTGCTTTTCTCTTGAACTTCTCTCACATTGACGATTCATGCAGGACTCTGCATAATCATGCATAGCAACCGTCGGTCGCCGAAGGCCGCGGCAGACGCACGTGGAAGATCCACACCTCTCTAGGAGCAGCGCAAGTGAGCAGCAACAGCGGTGACGTTCGGCTCTGGGGCGGCCGTTTCGCCGACGGTCCCGCCGAGGCCCTGGCGAAGCTGTCCGCGTCCGTCCACTTCGACTGGCGGCTGACGCCCTACGACATCGCGGGCTCCCGCGCCCACGCGCGCGTGCTGCACAAGGCGGGTCTGCTCACGGACGGCGAGCTGACCGACATGCTGGCCGGCCTCGACCGGCTGGAGGCGGACGTCGCCGACGGCTCCTTCGTCGGCACCATCGCCGACGAGGACGTGCACACCGCCCTGGAGCGGGGTCTGCTGGAGCGCCTCGGCCCCGACCTCGGTGGCAAGCTGCGCGCCGGCCGTTCCCGTAACGACCAGGTCGCGACCCTCTTCCGCATGTACCTGCGCGACCACGCCCGCGTCATCGCCGGCCTGATCGCCGAACTCCAGGACGCGCTGGTCGGCCTGGCCGAGGCCCACCCGGACGTGGCGATGCCCGGCCGCACCCACCTCCAGCACGCCCAGCCGGTGCTGTTCGCCCACCATGTCCTCGCGCACGTCCAGTCGCTGTCCCGGGACGCCGAGCGGCTGCGCCAGTGGGACGAGCGCACGGCGGTCTCCCCGTACGGTTCCGGCGCCCTCGCCGGCTCCTCCCTCGGCCTCGACCCGGAGGCGGTCGCGAAGGACCTCGGCTTCGAGCACGGCAGCTCGGGCAACTCCATCGACGGCACGGCCTCCCGCGACTTCGTCGCCGAGTTCGCCTTCATCACCGCGATGATCGGGGTGAACCTCTCCCGGATCGCCGAGGAGGTCATCATCTGGAACACGAAGGAGTTCTCCTTCGTGACGCTCCACGACGCGTTCTCCACCGGCTCGTCGATCATGCCGCAGAAGAAGAACCCGGACATCGCCGAGCTGGCCCGTGGCAAGTCCGGCCGCCTCATCGGCAATCTGACCGGTCTCATGGCGACCCTGAAGGCCCTCCCGCTCGCCTACAACCGGGACCTCCAGGAGGACAAGGAGCCGGTCTTCGACTCCATCGACCAGCTGGAGGTCCTCCTGCCCGCCTTCACCGGGATGATGGCCACCCTCACCGTCCACCGCGAGCGCATGGAGGAGCTGGCCCCCGCCGGCTTCTCCCTCGCCACCGACATCGCCGAGTGGCTGGTCAAGCAGGGCGTGCCGTTCCGGGTCGCGCACGAGGTCGCCGGCGAGTGCGTCAAGGTCGCCGAGTCCGAGAACAAGGAGCTCGACGAGCTGACGGACGACCAGTTCGCCAAGATCTCCGCCCACCTCACCCCCGAGGTCCGCACGGTCCTGAACGTCCCCGGCGCGCTCGCCTCCCGCAACGGCCGAGGCGGCACGGCCCCCTCCGCGGTCGCCACCCAGCTGGCGGAGGTCAAGGAGAACCTGGCCGTCCAGCACGCCTGGGCGACGGCGAAGCAGGGCTGACACCGGCGCCGGTGCCCCCGCACCGCACAACCAAGGTCATCGCGGGTTACGTTGGTCGGAAGCCGTAAGGAGCCGACCGAACGGAGCCCGCGATGCCCTTCGCCCGACTGGCCTCAGCGACCACCCCCACCTGCCACCTCGGACTCGGCCTCGCCGCCGTCGGCCGTCCCGGCTACATCAACCTCGGCCGGGACGAGGACCTCGGCCCCGACCGCGGCGTCGACGCGCTGCGCACCCGCACCCACGAACTCCTCGACGCCGCCTACGCGCAGGGCGTCCGCTACATCGACGCGGCCCGCTCCTACGGCCGCTCCGAGGAGTTCCTCGCCGACTGGCTGAAGGCCCGCCCCGACCTCGACGACATCGTCGTGGGCAGCAAATGGGGCTACACCTACACCGCCGACTGGACCACTGACGCCGAGCACCACGAGGTCAAGGACCACGGCGTCGCCACGTACGAGCGGCAGCGCGCCGAGACCGCCGCACTGCTCGGCGACCGGCTCGACCTCTACCAGATCCACTCGGTCACCCCGGACAGCCCGGCCCTCACCGACAAGGAACTCCACGCCAAGCTGGCGGAAGCGGCCGCCCGCGGCGTCACGATCGGCTTCTCCACGAGCGGCCCGGCGCAGGCCGACGCCATCCGGGCCGCCCTCGCCGTGACGGTCGACGGCGAGCCCCTCTTCCGTACCGTCCAGTCGACGTACAACGCGCTGGAGACCTCCGCCGCCCCCGCCCTCGCCGAGGCGCACGACGCCGGGCTCACCGTGATCGTCAAGGAGGGCATGGCCAACGGCAGGCTCGCCGAGCCGCACGCCCCGGAGGCGCTGCGGGCCGTGGCCGCCGAGACGTCCCTCGGCTGCGACGCGGTCGCCCTCGCGCTGATCCTCCGTCAACCGTGGGTGGGCGTCGTGCTGTCCGGCGCCGCCACCGTCCACCAGCTCGCCTCCAACCTGCACGCGGCGGTCGTGGACCTCGACGAGGGCCAGCTGACCCGGCTCGCGACACTCGCCGAGGAGCCCCGCGCCTACTGGGAGAAGCGCGCCAGCCTGCCCTGGCACTGACCTGCACGGGCCGAGCGGCGCGCCGGTCGAGAAGCACGTAGGCCGAGCGGCGCGCCGACCCAGGGGCACCCACACGTGAGACATGAGACACGTGTGCCTGCGCTGAGACAATCATGTCTCATGTGGTCTATGGTTGTCTCATGGCTGTCGATCGTGACCATGTGCTGCGCAGTGCCGCGGCCCTGCTGACCCGCAGATCCACCGCGACCATGGACGAGGTCGCCAGGGCCGCCGGGATCAGCCGGGCCACGCTGCACCGCCATTTCGCGGGGCGGGACGCACTCGTCCTGGCACTGGAGGCGCTCTGCATCGCGGAGTGCGACACCGCGCTCGACGCGGCCCGCCTCGACGACGGCCCGGCGCACGACGCCGTACGCCGCCTCGTGCGCGAGATCGAACCGGCCGCCGGCCTGCTCGCCTTCCTCTACACCGAGAGCCAGTTGTTCGAGGGGGACGCGCAGAACAAGGGCTGGACCAGGATCGACGACCGCGTCGCGGCCCTTTTCAAACGCGGCCAGGCGGCCGGCGAGTTCCGCATCGACCTGACCCCGGCCTGGCTCACCGAGGCGCTGTACGGCCTGCTGGCCTCCGGCGCCTGGGCGGTCTCGGAGGGCCGGGTCGCCGGCAAGGACTTCACCCACATGATCGCCGAGCTGCTGCTCGGCGGAGCGGTACGGAGAGAGGAATCATGACCAGCACCCTGCGGCCGGCGTCCACGAGCGAGGCGGTGAAGCGGCCGGGCCGTTGGCTCGCGCTCGCCGTCCTCGTGCTCGCCGTGCTGCTGGTGGCCGTCGACGCGACCGTCCTCGGCCTCGCGACCCCCTACATCAGCGAGGACCTCAACCCCTCGGGCACCCAGCTGCTCTGGATCGGCGACGTCTACTCGTTCGTCATCGCGGGCCTGCTCGTGTCGGCCGGCAGCCTCGGCGACCGCATCGGCCGCAAGAAGCTGCTGCTGATCGGCGCCACCGCGTTCGGCGCGATATCCGTGCTGAACGCCTACGCGACGACGCCCGAGATGATGATCGTCGCGCGGGCGCTGCTCGGTGTCGCGGGCGCGACCCTGATGCCCGCGACCCTCGCGCTGATCCGCAACCTCTTCCACGACCCGCGTGAGCGCAGCCTCGCCATCGGCATCTGGGGCGCCACCGCCTCCGCCGGCACGGCGGTCGGCCCGGTGGTCGGCGGTTTCCTGCTGGAGCACTTCTGGTGGGGCTCGGTCTTCCTGATCAACCTGCCCGTGATGATCGTGCTGGTCGTCGTCGGCAGCAAGCTGCTCCCCGAGTCCCGCCACCCCAACCCCGGCCCGTGGGACCTGCTCAGCGTCGGCCTGTCCCTCGTCGGCATGATCGGCGTCGTGTACGCCGTGAAGGAGATCGCCAGTCACGGCGTCGACGGCAACGCGCTCGCCGCGGGCCTGTTCGGCGTCGCGGCCCTGTTCTTCTTCGTACGCCGCCAACTGGTCCTGCCGCAGCCGCTGCTGGACATGCGGCTGTTCCGTGACCGCGGGTTCTCGGGTGCCGTCCTCGCCGACCTGCTGACCGTGTTCGGCCTGTCCGGCCTCGTGTTCTTCCTCTCCCAGTATCTGCAGCTCGTCCAGGGCAGGCGGCCCTTCGAGGCCGGCCTCGCGGAACTCCCCGCCGCCGTGGGCGCGGTCGTGGCCGGTCTCGTCGCCGGCCGGGTCGCCCGGCGCTACTCGGTACGGGCCGTCGTCGCCGGTGGCCTGGCCGCGATCGGCCTGGCCCTGGGCGTCCTGACGGTGATCGACGAGTCCACCGGCTATCCGCTGCTGGGAACCGCCCTCCTGGTCGTCGGCGTCGGCGCGGGCTTCTCCTTCACGGTGACCGCCGACGTCATCCTCTCCTCGGTCCCCAAGGAACAGGCCGGGGCGGCCTCGGCGGTCTCCGAGACGGCGTACGAACTCGGCGCGGCCCTCGGCATCGCCCTGCTCGGCTCGATCGTGACCGGCGTCTACCGGGGCTTCGCGGCACCGGCGGGCACCCCGGCCGGGGCGCACGAGTCGCTGGGCGGAGCGGTGGAGGTGGCCGGCGGTCTCCCGTCGGACAGCGCCCAGGCCCTGCTGGCGTCCGCCCGGGAGTCCTTCGTCGAGGGCCTCACCCTCGCGGCCGGCGTCGGAGCGGCGGTCCTGCTGGTGACGGCTGCCGCGGCCTGGTTCATGCTGCGCGGGCAGCGGCTCGACAGCAAGGCGTAGCTCCCGCCGGGACGGCCGGGACAGGCACGACGGCCGGGACAGGCACGACGGCCGGGACAGCCGAGGCGTCGCCGGGGCCATGAGCGGCGGGCCCGGCGACGCCCCGGCCCACACGATGCCCCGCACGCCCGCCCCGGCTCATGCGCGGCGGGAGCCGACCTCGGGCGCACGCCCCCGAACGAGCCCCTCCGTGTTCCCGTCACGGCCGCATCAGATGGAGGCCAAGGACGGCCGGATCGGCGGTGGCGAGCCGGCCGAACGCGTCCCGGGTGAGCGGCTGCTGCGCGGTCCTGGTGCGGATCTTTGGTGGTGTGACGACGGGTATGCCCGAGGGGCGGCCCCGTCAGGGAGCCGCCCCGCACCGTCTGCGGCAGCACACGGCTGCCGCGCGGAAGATCAACGCACACCGGGACCCTGTCGCCCGACCGGGCGGCGGGTCGGGTTCTCTACGCCGCTTCCTTGGCCTTCGAGGCGTACATGTCCACGTACTCCTGCCCGGACAACCGCATGACCTCGGTCATCACCGAGTCGGTCACCGCCCGCAGCACGTACCGGTCCCGGTCCATGCCCTCGTAGCGGGAGAACTCCATCGCCTCACCGAACCGCACGGTCACCCGGTGCGGTCGGGGCAGGCCCGCGCCCCCCGGCTGGATCTTGTCCGTGCCGATCATCGCGAACGGCACGACGGGCGCGCCGGTCATCAGGGTCAGCCGGGCGATACCCGTACGCCCCCGGTACAGACGCCCGTCGGGCGACCTCGTGCCCTCGGGGTAGATGCCGAACACCTTGCCCTCGTCGAGGACGCGACGCCCGGTCATCAGCGCGGCGACACCCCCGCGCCCTCCGTCGCGGTCGACGGGGATCATGCCGACGCCGGTGAAGAACCACGCCATCAGCCGCCCCTTGAGGCCCTTGCCGGTGACGTACTCGTCCTTGCCGATGAAGCAGACCTGCCGGTCGCAGACCAGCGGCAGGATCATCGAGTCGATGAAGGTCAGATGGTTGCCGGCGAGGATCACCGGGCCGTCCCCCGGAATGTGCTCCGCACCCTCCACCCGGGGGCGGAACATCAGGCGCATGATCGGTCCGAGCACTGCCTTGATGAGCGCGAAGCGGGACAACGGGCCCTCCCATGTCAAGCGTTCCGGAACAAGTCTGTGCAGGTGAGGACGATACTCCCGCGTCCGAGGCCCGCGCACATCGGCTTCACCGAGTGGATACGCACTGTTGACATAGCTTTACCTGCGGTATCGCCCGGATGGCGGGTCGTCACCGCCCCGGACCGTGTGACGGACATCGCGCCCCGCGTCCGACACCCCGTCAAATTCCGCCACTCGTACGACACGAGGCGTCACCCGTGTGTTCGGTCCCAGGTCTCCCACCGGTCACCTCAGGGCACCTACGATCAACCCGGTTTGACAGGTGCAGGGCACAGCGGTGGGAGGAGCCGACATGGGGACGCAGGAGTCGCGTCAGTCGCAGGACCCGAGCGGGCAGGGGCGCGGGACGGGCAGGCGGGCGCTGCTCGGGGCCGCGGTGCTCGGCGCGGGCGGAGCCGTCCTCGGGCTGCCGGGAACGGCGGGGGCCGAGGAGGCGAAGGTGGCCGGCACGTCGTCGCACGGCGGCTACCGGAGCCTGCCGGTGCCGACGATCATCGCGCACCGTGGGGCCAGCGGCTACCGGCCGGAGCACACGCTCGGCTCGTACCAGCTCGCCCTCGACATGGGCGCGCACGTCATCGAGCAGGACCTCGTACCCACCAAGGACGGCCACCTGGTGTGCCGTCACGAGAACGACATCACCGGCACCACCGACGTGGCGTCCCACACCGAGTTCGCCGACCGGAAGACCACGAAGGTCGTCGACGGCGTCTCCTACACCGGCTGGTTCACCGAGGACTTCACCCTCGCCGAACTGAAGACCCTGCGCGCCAAGGAGCGCATCCCCGGCACCCGGCAGGAGAACACGCTCTACGACGGCCGCTGGGAGATCCCCACCTTCGAGGAGGTCCTGCGCTGGGCCGAGAAGGAGGGCAGGAAGCGCGGCCGGCGGATCTGGCTGCACGTCGAGACCAAGCACCCCACCTACTTCCGCAAGCTGGGCCTCGGCCTGGAGGAACCGCTCGCCAAGCTGCTGCGCAAGTACGACCGCCACCGCAAGAACGCGCCGGTGTTCCTCCAGTCGTTCGAGCCGAGCAGCATCCAGCGCCTCGACCGCCTGGTGGACAGCCCTCTCGTCGTCCTGCTGTCCGGCGCCGCCACCCGCCCCTGGGACTTCGTCGAGGCCGGAGACCCGCGGACCGTCGCCGACCTGGTCAAGCCCGAGGGACTGGCCTGGATCGCCTCCTACGCCAACGGCATCGGCCCCACCCTCGACCTGATCATCCCGCGCGACTCCGGCGGCAGGCTCACCACGCCGACCACGCTCGTCGCGGACGCGCACGCCAAGGGCCTGATCCTGCACCCCTACACCATGCGCAACGAGAACAGCTTCCTGCCCGCCGACTTTCGCAAGGGCACCGACGCCAACGCCTACGGCGATGCCTTCGGCGCGTTCAAGGTGTACTTCGACACCGGCATCGACGGCATCTTCACCGACAACACGGACACGGGCCTGCTGGCGCACGCGGACTTCGTGGGCGACTGACCCGCGCCCCCGCGCCCCCTCCCGCTCCGACGCGCCCCGCGTCAACGGAGGCGCCGCATGCCCCGATTGGGGTGACACTCCGCCGCCCCGGCAACCCTCCGCCGGGGCGGCGGCGTCCCGGCGCATATGACACCCGACATGCTCACCACCCTCCGCCCCCTGCTCGTCGCGGAGGCGTCGGCCGAGGCGTACGCCGCCGGCGCCGAGGCGGGGGACCTGGAGCAGGCGGTCTGGCTGCGTCTGCTGGAACGGCTCGACGCCGACGGCCCGCCGACCGATCCCGAGAGCTGGCTGCGCAGCGCCGTCCGCTTCGAGGCCCGCCTCAGCCGCCGGACGGCCCGAGCCGAACAGCCCTACAAGGCGGAGCCCGTGGACGTCCACGCGCCCGGTCCGGAACAGCAGGCGCTCACCGCGGCCCGCCGCCGGGCCCTGTACGCCGCCGTCCGCCGACTCCCCGGCCGCTGCCCCCGGCTGCTCGCGGCCCTGCTGTCACCACGGGACCTCACCTATCGCGAGATCGCGGGCGAGTTGGGTATCTCACAGGGCAGCCTCGGTCCGGAACGTTCCAGATGCCTGGGTTGTCTTCGGCGAATGCTGACGACGGAGGTTGCGGCACGCGAACCGCGGGGATAGGAGTGGGGGACAACAGGTGAGCAGGTGAGCGGGAGGCGTGCACACATGGGCATGAGCGTGACCATCTCGGTGGCGACCGAGCAGGACGCCGAGCAGATCTTCAGGCTGCAGTACCTGTGCTTCCAGAGCGAGGCGGCGCTGTACGGCAACTACCGCATCGATCCGCTCGTCCAGAGCCTCGACTCGGTCCGCGCGGAGGTCACCTCGGACTGTGTGTTCGTGGCCCGCCTCGGCGACGAGGTGGTCGGCTCCGTACGCGGCGCCCTCGACGAGGACGGTGCCGCCTCCATCGGCAAGCTCTGCGTCCACCCCCGCCTCCAGGGCCACGGCATCGGCGCCCGACTGCTCCGAGCGGCCGAGTCGGCCCTCGCGGAGGAGCGCGGCGCCACCAAGTTCCGCCTCAGCACCGGTCATCGCAGCGAGGGCAACCTCCGGCTGTACCGCCGGGTGGGCTACGAGGCGGTGGGCACCAGCCAGGGACGCGACGGCGTACCGATGGTGATCCTGGAGAAGCCGGCCCAGGCGTACGTGGCCACGGCCTGACGCACGTCAGGCGGCGTCCTTCTGCCGCGCGCTCTCGCGCAGCCAGTACATCGCGGTGATCGGCAGGATCACCGGGATGAACAGATAGCCGATCCCGTAGTCCGACCACACCGTCTTGTCGGGGAACGCCGACGGCTCGACCAGCGTCCACGTCCCCACGATCAGCACGCCCGCCAGCTCGACGGCGCAGCACACCCGCGCCGCCTTCCGGGCGAACTCCCCGCCCCGCACCAGCGAGTACGTGATGAAGCCGTACACGACACCCGCGACCGCGGAGAGCGAGTAGGCGAGTGGCGCGTGCTCGAACTCGGTGGAGATCTGCACGACGGACCGCGACACCGCGCCGACGACCATCACGCCGTACAGCCAGACGAGCAGCATCCCGGGCCCGCTGATGAGGCGGGCCCGCTTCCTCTCCCTCGGCTCGTCGTTCAGGTCGTCGTTCAGTTCGTCGTTCATTTCGCGCGGGGTGCCGTCCGTGGCCGTCACCTCAGCCTCCCCAGATGTCGTAGAGCCGTACCTGAAGCACCGCGAGCACCACACCGCCGGCCGCGACGGTCACGCTGCCCCAGCGGGTGCGCTCCGCCAGGGACATGAACCCCGCCACCGGGACGCAGGCGAAGGAGCCGAGCAGATAGGAGACGAAGATCGTGGTGCCCTGCTCGGGCTTCTCGCCGCGCGCCAGCAGCACGACCCCGACCACCAGCTGCACCAGGGTCAGCACCGTCACCACGGCCATGCCGATGAAGTGCCAGTCCTTGGTCGGCTGGTCCCGATACGCGGCCCAGCCGCACCACGCGGCGAGCAGAAGCGCGGCGACGGCGGTCGCCACCGTCAGGGCAACAAGCATGCCGCGACCCTATTACGGCGAAAAACACCCGCCGCGCCCGGCCCCGCGCGAGAACGCGTCTCCGCCGGGCGCCGTGGCCTTCACCACAGTCAGCGGTGCCCAGGGAGTGGACAGCACGCGCTTGACCTGCTTCTCCGCCGACCTGAGCTGTCCGTAATGCGGACAGCCGTCTCTCGCCCCCGGTATACGTCTGCTTTACTGATCTCATGACCACGACGAGCTGCCGCATCTGTGCGACCGAGGCGACCATGACGCCCGGTGCTCGTTGTATGTGTCGAATGTGCGCCTTCTAGAGGGCCCCCGCACCACCCCTTGAGTCTCGCGCCCCGAAGCGAGCACCTGTGGCACGTCCGTACGCCGCACGCCGTACGTGACCTTGATGCCCCGCGCACACCTTTGTCTCCCGTACCCGGGCACATCCACGCCCGCGTACTCGACAGTGATGGAAACCCAGTGATCACCACATCGGGCCTCACCAAGGTCTACCGCGGCCGTGGCCGCGAGGTCACCGCCCTCGACGGAGTCGACCTGCACGTACGCGAGGGCGAGGTGTACGGCGTCATCGGCCAGTCCGGCGCCGGCAAGTCCTCGCTGATCCGCTGCGTCAACCTCCTCGAACGCCCCACCTCCGGCACCGTCACGGTCGACGGCCAGGACCTCACCGCCCTCGCGGGCCGCGGCCCCCGCGCCGGCCGGGAGCTGCGCCGGGCGCGCAGCCGCATCGGCATGGTCTTCCAGCACTTCAACCTGCTGTCCACGCGCACCGTCCAGGACAACGTCGAGCTGCCGCTGGAGATCCTCGGCACCTCCGGCAGGGAGCGCTCCCGCAAGGCCCTGGAACTGCTCGACCTCGTCGGCCTCGCCGACAAGGCCAAGGCGTACCCGGCCCAGCTCTCCGGCGGCCAGAAGCAGCGCGTCGGCATCGCCCGCGCCCTGGCCGGCGACCCGAAGGTCCTCCTCTCCGACGAGGCCACCAGCGCCCTCGACCCGGAGACCACCCGCTCGATCCTGACGCTGCTGCGCGACCTCAACCGGCAGCTCGGCCTGACCGTCCTGCTCATCACGCACGAGATGGACGTCGTGAAGTCGATCTGCGACTCGGCCGCCCTCATGGAGAAGGGCCGCGTCGTCGAGTCCGGCACCGTCAGCGAACTCCTCGCCACCCCCGGCTCCGAGCTGGCCTCCGCGCTCTTCCCGGTCACCGGCGAGGCGTCCGGCGACGACCGCACCGTCCTCGACGTCACCTTCCAGGGCGAGGCGGCCACCCAGCCGGTCATCTCCCAGCTGTCCCGCACCTACAACATCGACATCTCGATCCTCGGCGCCGCCATCGACACCGTCGGCGGCCTCCAGATCGGCCGGATGCGCATCGAGCTGCCCGGCCGCTACGAGGACAACGTCGTCCCCATCGGGTTCCTGCGCGAACAGGGACTCCAGATCGACGTGCTCGGCCGCGCCGGCCAGGAGTCCGTACTCGCGAAGGAAGGTGCCAAGTGAACTGGACCGAGACGCGGCCCCTGCTGGAGCAGGCGTGTTGGGACACCCTCTACATGGTCGGCTGGTCCACACTGATCGCGGTCGTCGGCGGACTCCCGCTCGGCCTGCTGCTCGTCCTCACCGAGCGCGGCGGGCTCCTGCAGAACGTCCTCGCCAACAAGGTCGTCGGGCAGATCGTGAACATAGCCCGCTCGATGCCCTTCATCATCCTCATGGTCGCCCTCATGGGCTTCACCCGCTGGATCACCGGCTCGACCATCGGCCGTGAGGCCGCGATCGTGCCGCTCGCCATCGGCGCCATCCCGTTCTTCGCGCGCCTCGTCGAGACGGCCGTCCGCGAAGTGGACCACGGGCTCGTCGAAGCCGTGCAGGCCATGGGCGGCAACACCTGGACCGTGGTCCGCAAGGTCCTCGTCCCGGAAGCGCTGCCCTCGCTGATCTCCTCCGCGACCACGACCGTCGTCGCCCTCATCGGCTACTCCGCCATGGCCGGCACCGTCGGCGCCGGCGGCCTCGGCGACATCGCCATCCGGTACGGCTACCAGCGCTTCGAGACCGACCTCATGTGGATCACCGTGGCGGTCCTGGCGGTCGTCATCTCCGTCATCCAGTTCGCCGGCGACTACGCGGCCCGCGCCCTCCACCGCCGCGGCGGCCGCTCGGGAGCCGCCCCGAGGCTCCGGCTGCTGAAGGCCGAGGCCGCCGCCCCCGAGGTCACCAAGGTCTGACCTCCACGTACCTCTCCCGGCACCCGCAGACTTCCCGTCCCACCCATGACGGGACAGCTCCACCCAAAAGGAAAGGCACTTTTCGTGCGTAACACCGCAAAGCTCACCACCGCCGTCCTCGCCGCCGGAGCCCTCACCTTCGGGCTCACCGCCTGCGGCTCCGGCGCGGCCGACACCGCGTCCGACACCAGCGGACCGCTCGTCGTCGCCGCCAGCCCCACCCCGCACGCCGAGATCCTCACCTTCGTCAAGGACAACCTGGCGAAGAAGGCCGGGCTGGACCTGGAGGTCAAGGAGTTCACCGACTACGTCCTGCCGAACACGGCCACCGAGGACGGCTCCGTGGACGCCAACTACTTCCAGAACCAGCCCTACCTCGACGACTTCAACAAGAAGCAGGGCACCCACATCGTGCCCGTCGTCACCGTGCACCTGGAGCCGCTCGGCCTCTACTCCGCCAAGGTCAAGAGCAAGGACGACCTGAAGACCGGCGCCACCGTCGCCGTCCCGAACGACACGGTCAATGAGGCAAGGGCGCTCAAGCTCCTCGACGCCGCCGGGATCATCACGCTCAAGGACGGCGCCGACAACGCGGCGACCCCCGCCGACATCGCCGAGAACCCGAAGAAGCTGAAGTTCAAGGAGCTGGAGGCGGCCCAGACCCCGCGCTCCCTGGAGGACGTCGACGCGGCCGTCATCAACGGCAACTACGCCATCGAGGCCGACCTGTCGCCCGCCGACGACGCCCTCGCCGTGGAGCCCGCCAAGGGCAACCCGAACGGCAACTTCCTCGCCGTGAAGGAGGGCAACGAGGACGACCCGCGCGTGAAGAAGCTCGCGAAGCTCCTCACCTCCCCCGAGGTGAAGAAGTTCATCGAGGAGAAGTGGAGCAACGGCTCGGTCATCCCGTCCTTCTGAGCCGTCCCGTCGAATCGGCGGCACGTATACGGCGTATCGCCACGCATGGGGTCCGCTCCCTCACAGGGAGTGGGCCCCGTGGTGCGATTCAGTGCTTTCATGCTGCATGCTGGGCAGTTCAGCAGCCCCCCAAGGTTTTCGAAGGTTACGGAGCGGCGCATGACGAGCACCTTTCCCGACATCTCCATCAGCACGGAGCGGTTGGTCCTGCGCCCGTTCGACGAGGACGACGTCCAGGCGCTCACCGAGATGATGAACGACGAGCAGGTGATGGCCTGGACCGACGTCCAGCAACCCTTCACCGAGGCCGGCGCCCGCACCTGGATCACCGAGTACGCGCCCGCCGAACGCACCTCCGGCCGCGGCCTCGACCTCGCCGTCACCGAGTTCCTCACCCAGCGCCTCGTCGGCGTCATCCAGCTGACCGGCACGAACTGGCACGTCCGGTCCACCGAACTGTCGTACGTCGTCGCCCCCTGGGCACGCGGTGAGGGCTACGCCTCCGAAGCGGCCCTCGCCACCGCCCAATGGCTGTTCCGCGAGCAGAAGTTCGAACGGATCGAGCTGCGCACCGCCGCCGACAACACCGCCTCCCAGCAGGTCGCGCAGAAGATCGGCTGTATCAGCGAGGGCGTCCTGCGCAACGCCTGTATAGCGCGCGCCCGCACCCCCGAGGACGGCTGGACCGAGGTCCGCACCGACTACATCGTGTGGAGCCTCCTCCCGGAGGACATCGAGGGCGTCAGCGAGGAACTCGCCGACAGCGGCGGTTTCGGCGCGTACTCGGACTGGAACTGAACCACCCACGGGCGCACAACGGCCGCAGCCCGGCCACCGGACCCCGCCCCGTCACCAGGTACGCTCACGGGACCCCGTGCGGGCTTCCCTGACGAGCTGCGAAAACCTTCTGGAGACTGACGACGATGGCCGACCGGGTCACGGTGATCGGCTGGGACGGCTCCCCCCTGACCGCCGCGGCGCGCTCCGCCCTCGCCGCCGCCACACTCGTCGCCGGCGCCGCCCACCATCTGGCCCTGCCCGAAGTGCCCCCGGCCGCCGAACGCATCCGGCTCGGCAGCGTCGCCCTAGCCGCCCGCCGCATCGCCGCCCACCGCGGCACCGCCGTGGTCCTCGCCGACGGCGATCCCGGCTTCTTCGGCGTCGTCCGCACGCTCCGGGCCCCCGAGTTCGGCCTGGAGGTCGAGGTCGTCCCGGGTGTCTCCTCCGTGGCCGCCGCCTTCGCCCGCGCCGGAATGCCCTGGGACGACGCACAGGTGGTCGTCGCGCACCGCCGCACGCTCAGGCGCGCGGTGAACGTGTGCCGCGCCCACACCAAGGTCGCCGTGCTCACCTCACCCGGCGCCGGCCCCGCCGAACTCGGCCTGCTCCTCGAAGGGGTGCACCGCACCTTCGTGATCTGCGAGGAACTCGGCACCGAACGCGAACGCGTCACCGTCGTCACCTCCGAAAAGGCCGCCGACCACACCTGGCGCGACCCCAACCTCGTCATCGTCATCGGCCCGGCGGGCACCACCGAGGACGGCGGCTGGATCGCCGGCCGCGACCCCGGCGCCGGACCCCGCGGCTGGTCCCTGCCCGCCGACGTCTACGGCGGCGCCCTGGGCGAGGGGGAGGGCGAGCTGCTGCGCTCGGCCCAACTGGCCCGCCTCGGACCGCGCGTGGGTGACCTCGTGTGGGACATCGGATCCGGCAGCGGGGCCTTCGCCACCGAGGCGGCCCGCTGCGGCGCCGGTGTCATCGCCGTCGACCGCGACCCCGGGGCCTGCGGCCGGACGACCCTCGCCGCCCGCCGCTTCGGCGTACAGCTCCAGGTGGTCCACGGCATCGCCCCGCACATCCTGGAGAACCTCCCCGAACCCGACGTCGTACGCGTCGGCGGCGGGGGAGCGGCGGTGGTCTCCGCCGTCGCCGACCGGCGCCCCCGGTGCATCGTCACCCACGCCCTCACCCGCCCCGCCGCCGAGCGCGTCGGCCGCGACCTGACCGAGCACGGCTACGACGTTCGGTGCGAGTTCGTCCAGTCCGTCGAACTCGACACGAGGGCCTGGACGGAGCGGGAACGGAGCGTCGCGTTCCTGCTCAGCGGGACTTTGCCCGATCGTTCCCAGTGATCCGGTTGTCGTACCGGCGCGGTAGGCTGGCCGACTGTCGTACCGCACTCCGGCACCCGATACTTCGTCGGTCAATGTCCGGAAAGCGCGCCCGTTTTGAGGGCGTGTGTGGTACGGCGGAACCGGAGGACGCGCAACGTGGCGCAGTCCACAGTGGACCGTCGCCGATCAAGCTGTCGCGACGGCGGGACGACCGCGACAATGGCCGTTGAACGGTTTCACCGAATGGCTTTGTCGACATGCAGGCGGGTCGTCACGTGCCGCTGGGCACGCACGCTCGTTCTCCACATGTGGAACGGTCGGTGCGCCGTTCCGGGCCAGCTGGCATAGAGGCACTAACCGATGGGCGAGGGGTACGCATGACCGACACCGGCCAGGTCCCGGGCGAGGGGCAGCCGGAGAGCGCAGGCATGGTGGAACAGCCGGGCGTCGCCGCGCCGGGTGCGTACACCTACCTCTCCGAGACCCCCGTCGAGGACGACGAGCTGCTGCTGCCGGGTGCCCAGGGCGCATGGGGCAACGAAGTGCCCCCGCCCGCCCCCGAACCCGTCGTCCAGGTCGTCCACGAGCCCGGCCCGCACGAGACGTCCGGCCGGGACAGCGGCTCGATCGACCTGGGAGCGGTACGCCACCCCGTCGCCACCGCGGTGCCGCAGCCGCCGGTGGCCCGCCGACCGCTGCACCTCGGCCCGCCCACCCCGGACGCCTCCGCCAGCCCGGTCCGCTCCCTCGCCGACCGCGGCCCCGCCGGAGCCCCCGTCCCGCCCTCCGCCGTACGCCACCCCGGTCCGCCCACCTCCGGGCCCGAGTACCTCGACGTGCCCCCGCAAGGCGTGACCCCGTGGGGCACCCCTGCGCCCGCGGCCGTGACGACGCAGCCCGCGCCCGTCGCCCAGGGGCAGGCTGCAGAAACGGTCGTTCCGCAGGAGGCGCAGCCCGGCGCCGCCACGGAGGCGGAGCAGGACGCCGAAGCCCTCCATGACGCCCAGGACGCCGCCTACGCCCAGGCCCAGGAAGCCGCGGTCGCCCAGTTCGCCACCGGTCAGGTGCAGGTCGCGGAGGCCGTCGCCCAGGCCACCGCCCCGCAGCCGACCGAGGTGCCGGTCGTCCCCGAGGTCGCGGAGGCCCAGCCGGTCGAGGTGGTGGCTGTGCCGGAGGCTGCGGAGGCCCAGCCGGCGGGGGAGGCTGCCGAGGTTCACCCCGTCGCCGAGTCGGCTGAGGCCCAGCCGGTCGTCGAGGCCGCCGAGGCCCAGGCGGTCGTCGAGGCTCAACCTGTCGTGGAGGAGGTGCCTGCCGCCGAGGCGGAGACGGGTGCCCCCGCCGCTGACGCCCAGGCGGTGGCTGAGCCCGCCACCGACGCTCAGCTTGTGGCGGAACACGCCACCGACGCGCAGTTTGTGGCGGAACCCGCCGCCGACGCACCCCAGAGCCCCGAGCCCGCCGAGTCGGCACCGGACGCGCAGGCACCGGAGGAGCTCGCCGCCGTCGCTCCGGGCGCTGCCGAGTCGGCCGCCGCCGGGACTCCCACCGAGTCCGCCCTCGACGCCCTGGTCGCCCGCGAGGCCCAGGCCCCGGAGGCCACGCCGTTCCCGCCCGCCGCGCAGGGCCCGGAGCCCATCCAGGCCCAGGCGCCCGTCGACGCCCAGGACGTCTCCCCGGTCCCGCAGCAGAACGAGGACGCCGCCCAGCCGATCGACGCCCCCGCCCCGCCGCAGGCCGAGTCCGGTGCCGCCGCACCGCAGGCCGCGCCGGACGACGCCGCCGAGCCGGTCGCCGAGACCTCCGCCCCCGAGGCGGCGCCCGTTGCCCCCGAGGCACAGACGGCGCCCACGGCTCCGGTCGCCGAGACGGCCGCCCCCGCCGAGGAGCAGCCGTCTCCTGCCGCCGAGGGCGAGCAGCCCGCGGCCGACGCGTCGGCCGAGCAGACCGCCGGTGAGGCCTCGCCCGCCGAGGACGCGCAACCGCTGCCCGAGGCGCCCAACGCCCAGGGCGCCGTGCGGCCGGGGGAACCGCAGGAGGGGCAGGAGCCGCAGGCGGCCGAGGCCCCGGCAGCGGCAACCGAGAAGCCGCGGTCGGCCGACACCGCCGAGCCGGTCGCTGCCGAGGCCGCAGCCGCCCCCGCCGAGCCCCAGCCTGACGAGCCCTCGGCAGCGGAGCCCGCACAGGCCGAGCAGTCGGCTGCCGTCGCGGAGAAGCCCGCCGCCGAGCAGGCCGCCGCCCGGGAAACCGCCGAGGAGGCACCGACCCCGGAGTCCGGGCAGTCCGAGCCCGAGTCCGAGCACCCGCAGCCCCCTGCACAGGGCCCTCAGGCCACCGAGCCGGTCGCCCCCGCCGCGGACGCCGCCGAGCAGGCCCCCGAGATGGCCGCCCCTCCGTCGCAGACCGAGCCGGAGGCCGAAGACGTAACCGTGGAAACGCGGGAGCCGGACCAGCACGACGAGGCCGTTCCCGCCGAGCCCGTCACCGTCGAGGGGTCCGCCGTCGAGGGGTCCGCCGTCGAGGAGCCGCCCGCCGACGAGTCTGCCGTCGCGCAGCCCGCCGAGCCGGTCGCCGCCACGGCCGCCGAGGCCCCCGCGCAGCCCACCGGCCCGGTCGTCGCCGACGCCGTGGCCGCCGAGGCCCCCGTGGCCGTGACGCCCTCCCCGCTCGACGCGCCCCAGGGCGCCGTCCTCCAGCCCTCGGCGGGGACCCCGGCCGACGCCCCGCACGCCGCCGACGCGGCCCAGGCGCCCGGCACCGAGCAGCCGATGGGTGAGTTCGTGCCGGTGGACGGCTCGGTGCCGACCACCCCGCACCTGGCCACGCCCCCGCCCCAGGGCATGGTCGTACCGCCGCTGTCCGCCGACGACCGGTCGACGCCCGCCACCGCGGCGGCGCCCGGCGAGACCGCCGCTGACGAGGCACCGGAGCAGGAGCCGCAGGCGGAACCCGTCGCCACGGTCCCCGCCCCCCGCGACTCCGAGGCCGAGACGATCGTCGTACCGCAGCCGGTCGCCGCCGCGGCCCCGGAGCGTCCCGACGTCACCCAGAACGCGGAGGACCTGGACACCAGGGCCGCCGACCAGGAGGACGGCGAGGAGGCCGAGGCAGTGGAAGCAGCCGACGAGAGCGTGGCCGCGGTGGACGAGGTGTCCGAGGAGGCAGACGCGGGGCAGCCCGCCGGCCCGGCCGCGCCGCCCTACGACGACGCCGAGCGCGAGGCCGTCCTCAAGGTCATGCGCGAGCGCCGCGACATCCGCAACGGCTTCCGCGGCGACCCCATCCCGCACGACGTCCTGCTCCGCGTCCTCGAGGCCGCGCACACGGCGCCGTCCGTGGGCCACTCCCAGCCGTGGGACTTCGTCGTCATCCGCTCCGCCGAGACCCGCCGGACCATGCACGAACTGGCCCAGCGTCAGCGTGAGGCGTACGCCAAGTCGCTGCCCAAGGGCCGGGCGAAGCAGTTCAAGGAACTGAAGATCGAGGCCATCCTCGACACCCCGGTGAACATCGTGGTCACCGCCGACCCGACGCGCGGCGGTCGGCACACCCTGGGCCGCCACACCCAGCCGCAGATGGCCCCGTACTCCTCGGCCCTCGCCGTCGAGAACCTCTGGCTCGCGGCCCGCGCCGAGGGCCTCGGCGTCGGCTGGGTCAGCTTCTTCGACGAGCGCGAGATGGTCCGCGCCCTCGGCCTGCCCGAGCACCTGGAGGTCGTGGCGTACCTGTGCGTCGGGTACGTCGACGAGTTCCCGGCGGAGCCCGAGCTGATGCAGGCGGGCTGGGCCAAGCGCCGCCCGCTGTCCTGGGTCGTCCACGAGGAGACGTACGGCCGTCGCGCCCTGCCCGGGGCGGAGCCGCACGACCTGCTCGCCGAGACCGTCGCCGGGATCCGCCCGCTGGACGCCAAGGCGCTGGGCGAGGCGTGGGAGCGGCAGAAGCGCATGACCAAGCCGGCCGGCGCGCTCGGCATGCTGGAGATCATCTCCGCGCAGCTGTCGGGCCTGTCCCGCCAGTGCCCGCCGCCCATCCCGGAGCCCGCGGCCGTCGCGATCTTCGCCGGTGACCACGGCGTCCACGCCCAGGGCGTCACCCCCTGGCCGCAGGAGGTCACGGGCCAGATGGTCGCCAACTTCCTCGGCGGGGGAGCGGTCTGCAACGCCTTCGCCAACCAGGTGGGCGCCGAGGTGTGCGTCGTGGACGTGGGGGTGGCGAGCGACCTGCCCGCGACCCCCGGTCTGCTGCCGCGCAAGGTGCGCGCCGGTACGTCCGACATGACCACCGGTCCCGCGATGACCCGCGAGGAGGCCAAGAAGGCCATCGAGGTCGGCATCGAGACGGCCCGCGATCTGGTCGCCGCCGGGAACAAGGCCCTGCTCACGGGTGAGATGGGCATCGCCAACACCACGGCGTCCGCCGCCCTCATCTCGGTCTTCACCGGCGCCGACCCCGTCGAGGTCACCGGCCGGGGCACCGGCATCAACGACGAGACCCTCGCCCGCAAGACCGAGGTCGTCCGCCGGGCCATCGAGCTGCACCAGCCGGACCCGGCCGACCCCATCGGCGTGCTGGCCGCGATCGGCGGCTTCGAACACGCCGCGATCGTCGGTCTGCTCCTCGGCGGCGCCTCCCTGCGTACGCCGGTGATCCTCGACGGTGTCAGCGCCGGCGCCGCCGCCCTGGTCGCCCGCGCCATCGCCCCCGAGGTCCTCGCCGCGTGCATCGCGGGCCACCGCAGCGCCGAACCGGGCCATGTGGCGGCCCTGAAGAAGCTCGGCCTCCGTCCCCTGGTCGACCTCGACCTTCGCCTCGGCGAGGGCACCGGCGCCCTCCTGGCCCTGCCGGTCGTCCAGAGCGCGGCGAGGGCGATGCACGAGGTGGCGACCTTCGACTCGGCGGGCGTCACCGAGAAGTAGAGACCTGCCGCCGGGGCTGAACGGAAAGGGGCGGGGCCGGGGAGAGATATCCCACCCCGCCCCCGCCACGCCCTCGCCCGCGCAATAAAATCGCACGTCAGGGGCCGCTCCAACGCCGCAGGGGCTCCGTCCCGCACCGCCGCCACCAGAGGAGCCGCACCCTCATGGCCGAACATCCCGCCTACCCCGTGGGCCTCCGCCTCACCGGCCGCAAGGTCGTCGTCCTCGGCGGCGGCCAGGTGGCCCAGCGTCGTCTGCCCGCCCTGATCGCCGCGGGCGGCGACATCCTCCTCGTCTCCCCGACGGCCACCCCCTCGGTGGAGGCCATGGTCGACGCCGGTGAACTGACCTGGGAGAAGCGGCCCTACGCGGAGGGCGACCTCGCTGACGCCTGGTACGCCCTCATCGCGACCAGCGACACCGAGGCGAACACCCTGGCCTCGGCGGAGGCGGAGCGGCACCGCGTGTGGTGCGTCCGCTCCGACGACGCCGACGCGGCCACCGCCTGGACCCCGGCCACCGGGACCAGCGAGGGCGTCACCATCGCCGTCCTCACCAGCGACGCCAGGGGCCGCGACCCCCGCCACACCGCCGCGATCCGCGACGCCGTGGTCGAGGGCCTCCGCGACGGCACCCTGGTCGCCCCGCACCATCGCACCCGTACCCCCGGAGTCGCCCTCGTCGGCGGCGGGCCCGGCGACCCGGACCTGATCACCGTGCGGGGCCGCCGTCTCCTCGCCGAGGCCGACGTGGTCATCACCGACCACCTCGGCCCGCGCGACCTGCTCGCGGAACTGCCGCAGAGCGTCGAGGTGATCGACGCGGCGAAGCTGCCGTACGGCCGGTTCATGGCTCAGGAGGCCATCAACGACGCCCTGATCGAGCACGCGCGGAAGGGCAGGTCGGTCGTCCGCCTCAAGGGCGGCGACCCGTTCGTCTACGGCCGCGGCATGGAGGAGGTCCAGGCACTGGCCGAGGCGGGCATCCCCTGCACGGTCGTCCCCGGCATCTCCAGCTCGATCTCGGTCCCGGGCGCCGCCGGCATCCCCGTCACCCACCGGGGCGTGGCCCATGAGTTCACCGTGGTCAGCGGGCACATCGCCCCCGACGACGAGCGCTCCCTGGTCGACTGGCCTGCCCTGGCGAGGCTCACCGGAACGCTGGTGATCCTCATGGGCGTCGGCACGATCGGCAGGGTCGCCGAGACGCTGATCGCGCACGGCAAGTCCCCCGACACGCCCGTCGCCCTGGTCCAGGAGGGCACCACCGCGGCGCAGCGCCGGGTCGACGCCACCCTCGCGACGGTCGCCGAGACGGTCGTCGCCGAGGAGATCAAGCCGCCGGCGGTCATCGTCATCGGCGAGGTCGTGACCGTGGGCCCGAACCCCAGCAAGTAACCGCGGGTAACCCAACCCGTACCGAGCCGTTGGCACCACACCCAGGACAAGGCAGTATCACCCTGTGGCCGAACTCATCACCGTCGAGGACCCCGCCGACCCGCGCCTGCGTGACTACACGGGCCTGACCGACGTCGAACTGCGCCGCAGACGCGAACCCGCCGAGGGCCTGTTCATCGCCGAGGGCGAGAAGGTCATCCGTCGGGCCAAGGACGCCGGGTACGAGATGCGCTCGATGTTGCTCTCCGCCAAGTGGGTCGACGTCATGCGCGATGTCATCGACGAGCTCCCCGCCCCCGTCTACGCGGTCAGCCCGGAGCTCGCCGAGCAGGTCACCGGCTACCACGTGCACCGCGGCGCCCTCGCCTCCATGCAGCGCAGACCGCTGCCGACGGCGGTGGACCTGCTGGGCTCCGCCCGCCGCGTCGTGATCATGGAGTCGGTCAACGACCACACCAACATCGGTGCGATCTTCCGCTCGGCCGCCGCCCTCGGCATGGACGCGGTCCTGCTCTCCCCGGACTGCGCCGACCCGCTCTACCGCCGCAGCGTCAAGGTCTCCATGGGCGCGGTCTTCTCCGTGCCGTACGCGCGCCTGGACGCCTGGCCGAGGGGTCTCGACGCGGTACGCGACGCCGGCTTCACCCTGCTCGCCCTGACCCCGGACGAGAAGGCGAAGTCCCTCGACGAGGCGGCCCCGCACAGGATGGAGCGTGTCGCCCTGATGCTCGGCGCCGAGGGCGACGGCCTCTCCACCAAGGCGTTGATGGCCGCCGACGAATGGGTCCGCATCCCCATGGCACACGGCGTCGACTCCCTCAACGTGGGCGCGGCGGCGGCCGTGGCGTTCTACGCGGTGGCGACGGGCCGACCGCAGGCGTGACGGCGCGGCCGGGCGGCTGCGACCAACCACCGGCACGCGGGGCCGCGCTGTACGAAGCGGTCGCGGCCCCGAACCAGTCCGTCCCCGGGGGCCGCGCGACGGTCAGTCGCCGTCCGGCTCCAGGACCGTCCGCTCGTGCCGCACCTCGTCCACGCCGAGTCCGCGCGCCGGACCCTGACACCCCTGGGCCGCGGCGATGCCGAGTGCCGCCAGCAGCGTCACCACGACGAACACCACGAGCCGCTGACGCAGCAGCCGCGGATTGGCGGGCCTGCGCCCGGTGCCGTTGGTGCGGGGGCCCGGACGTCCGGCGCCGCTGCGG
>NZ_OLMK01000097.1 GCF_900290235.1 Streptomyces sp. MA5143a | reverse complement strand
GGGGAACTGCGCGAGCGGCCACGGACGACCCGCTTGTCGGCCACGAAGCGCAACCACCCCACCCCGAGGCCGGACCTCAGCAGCAGTCCGACTCTTCTATGTCGTCCAGACCACGCGGCAGCCGCTCCCCGCCGAACACCGCGCACGTCGCCTCGTCGCCGCCGAGCGCGGCCACCGCAAGCAGCAGTGATCCCGCCGTCCACGAGGTCAGTTCCTCGGGCCACACGGCCCCGTCCTCGAAGACGTAACCCGTCCAGTACAGACCGGTCGCGGGGTCGCGCAGGTGCTGGATGGACTGGAGGATCTCCAGGGCCCGGTCGGATTCGCCCATCGCCCAGAGCGCGAGGGCGAGTTCGGCGGACTCGCCGCCCGTCACCCACGGGTTGGGGACGACGCAGCGGACGCCGAAGCCGGGGACGACGAAGCGGTCCCAGCCCTCCTCGATACGGGACTTGGCCTCCGCGTCCGTCAACGCGCCGCCCAGCACCGGGTAGTACCAGTCCATCGAGTAGCGGTCCTTGTCGAGGAACCGCTCGGGGTGCCGGCGTATCGCGTGCCGCAGCGCGCCCACGGCCAACTCCCAGTCCGGCTGCGGCTCCTCCCGCTGCTCGGCGATGGCCAGCGCGCAGCGCAGCGCGTGGTGGATGGACGAGGAGCCGGTCAGCAGGGCGTCGGTCACGGCCGTGCCGTCGTCCTCGCGCTTCCAGCCGATCTGCCCGCCGGGCTGCTGGAGCCGCAGCACGCACTCGATCGCCGCGTGCACGGCGGGCCACATGCGATCGAGGAACGTGTCGTCGCCGGTGGCCAGGTAGTGGTGCCAGACGCCGACGGCTATGTACGCGACGAAGTTGGTCTCCCGACCGCGGTCGGTGACATCGGCCGCGTCGCCGTCGGCGTACGCCGCGTACCAGGAGCCGTCCTCGTTCTGGTGCCGCAGCAGCCAGGTGTAGGCGCGCTCGGCGGCCTCGTGCTCACCGGCCGCGTCGAGGGCCATGGCGGCCTCGACGTGGTCCCAGGGGTCCAGGTGGTGTCCGCGGAACCAGGGGATCGCGCCGTCCTCCCGCTGCGTCGCGAGGATCCCGCGGACGGTGGCGGCGGCCTGCTCGGCGGTCAGTACCCCGGGCAGGACCAGGTGTTCTGTCCGGGGCGTCGTCACTGGGCGGCCACCCCGGCCTCGGCACCGGCACCGGACTCGGTCCCCGCGTCGCCGTCGGCGTCCGCGATCCGCGGCAGGTGCGGCTTCGTCGCGTACACCACGAAGCTCTTGCCGATCAGCGGGTTGAGCGCCTGTTCGGCGACCCGGGTGGCCAGGGGCTTCTTCATGATGTCCCAGACCAGCAGCTTGTGGTACGCGCGGACCGGCAGCGCCTTGTCGTTGTCGACGCCGAACGCGCACTTCAGCCACCAGTACGGCGAGTGCAGGGCGTGCGCGTGGTGGGTGCCGTACGGCTTGAGGCCGGCCTCGCGGACCTTGCCGAGGAGTTCGTCCGCCTTGTAGATGCGGATGTGGCCGCCCTCGACCTCGTGGTACGCGTCGGACAGCGTCCAGCAGACCTTCTCGGGGCCGTAGCGCGGGACGGTGATCGCGATGCGGCCGCCGGGCCTGAGCACCCGGACCATCTCGGCGAGCACGCCCTTGTCGTCCGGGATGTGCTCCATGACCTCGGAGATGATCACCACGTCGAAGGACTCGTCGGGGAAGGGCAGCGCGAGGGCGTCGCCCTCCATGGCCGTGGCCGTCGCGCCCTCGGGGGCCTCGCCGGCCTCCTTCATCGCCGCGAACCACTTGGCGACCTCGCGGATCTCGTCGCCGTTCTGGTCGAGGGCGACGACCTGGGCGCCGCGCCGGTAGCACTCGAAGGCGTGCCGGCCCGCTCCACAGCCGAGATCCAGGACGCGGTCCCCCGGGGCGAGCGGGAACCGGGAGAAGTCGACGGTCAGCACGTGGCCCTGCTTTCGCGGTCGGCGCTTTCGCGGTTTGCTTCAACTGCTTCTTCGACGGCCTCGTGGGCGTCGACGACTCGGTCGGCGGTGTGGTCCGCCGCCGGTACGGCGCGGGGGGCGGTGCGCGCGGCGGCCCCCGCCGGGCGCCCCTCGGCGCGGGCGATCGCCTCGCGGTAGTGGGCGACCGTGCCCTCGGCGGCCTTGGCCCAGGTGAAGCGGCGCAGCACCCGCTCGCGGCCCGCGTGCCCGAGCCGGGCCCGCAGGTCGGGGTCGCCGAGCAGCCGGTTCAGCGCGGCGGCCAGGGCGCCCGCGTCGCCCGTGGGCACCGCGAGGCAGGTCTCGCCGTCGGGTCCGGCGACCTCCGGGATGGCGCCGCCGGTGGTGGCGACCAGGGGCGTGCCGGTGGCCATGGCCTCGGCTGCGGGCAGCGAGAACCCCTCGTACAGGGAGGGCACGCAGGCGACCTCGGCGGAGCGGACCAGGTCGACCAGCTCGGCGTCGGAGATGCCCTTCACGAAGTCGACGGCGCCGTCGAGGCCGTAGCGCTCCACGGCCTGGGCGACGGGGCCCTCGGTGGGCCGCTTGCCGACGACGACCAGGTGGGCGGCCGGGTGCTCGGTGCGGACCTTCGCCAGCGCCTCGACGAGGAAGACGAGGCCCTTCAGCGGCACGTCGGCGCTGGAGGTGGTGACGATCCGGCCGGGTATCCGCGCGACGGACGGGTCGGGCGAGAAGAGGTCGGTGTCGGCGCCGATGTGGACGACGTGGATGCGGTCGCCGCGTACGCCGAGGTGGTCGACGATCTCCTGGCGGGAGGTGCCGGAGACGGTGAGCACGCTCGGCAGCCGGCGCGCGACGCGCTTCTGCATCCGGGTGAAGGCGTACCAGCGGCGTACGGACATACGGCGCTGCCAGCCCTCGGCGGCGTCCAGCTCCAGCTGCCGGTCGACGGTGATGGGGTGGTGGATGGTGGTGACGAGGGGCGCGCCCACCTCGCCCAGCAGACCGTAGCCGAGGGTCTGGTTGTCGTGGACGACGTCGAACTCGCCGCGCCGGGCGCGCAGATGGCGGCGGGCGCGGAGGGAGAACGTCAGGGGCTCGGGGAAGCCGCCGGTCCACATCGTCGCCACTTCGAGCGCGTCGATCCAGTCGCGGTACTCGTCGCGCGCCGGGGTGCGGAAGGGGTCGGGCTGCCGGTACAGGTCGAGGCTGGGCAGCTCGGTGAGGGAGAGCCCGCCCGGTCCGGCGTCGGGAACGGCGTCCTCGTCGAGGACGGGGTAGGGCTGGGAGCCGATGACCTCGACCCGGTGGCCGAGGCGGGCGAGTTCACGCGAGAGGTGCCGTACGTACACGCCCTGGCCCCCGCAGAACGGGTTCCCTTTGTAGGTGAGGAGCGCGATGTTGAGCGGTGGTCCGCCGTCGGCGGCGGGGCCGGCGTGATGCCCCGCCTCACTGGCCTCAGCGGTCACTCTCGGGCCCCCTTCTGCCTGTGTTGTCCGGTGAGATTACGTCGGGACGGTAATCTAGAACAAGTTACAGACTTGATCGTTCAAGGAGCACTGAATCTACCGGCAGGTAGGGCCGCGGTGAGCGGTGGATCAGGTGATTCACGCCACGGCACGCGCCCTGGCATGCTGTCGGATCGCACGCCCTCACCGACTGTCACGGAACGGTACCCATGCCTGCGGAAGCCAAGGTGGACGCCAGTAGCGCGCGACAGGAACCGCGACCGGAGTCGCGGCCGGACTCGCCGCCCCTCACCCAGCGGCAGGAGGCCCGTCGGCGCCGGATCCTGCACGCGAGCGCGCAGCTGGCCAGCAGGGGCGGTTTCGACGCCGTGCAGATGCGTGAGGTCGCCGAGTCCTCGCAGGTCGCCCTGGGCACGCTCTACCGCTACTTCCCCTCCAAGATCCATCTGCTGGTCGCCACGATGCAGGACCAGTTGGAGCACATGCACGGAACGCTGCGCAAGAAGCCGCCGACCGGCGAGACGGCCGCGGAGCGGGTGGCGGAGACCCTGATGCGGGCGTTCCGGGCGCTCCAGAGAGAGCCGCACCTCGCGGACGCCATGGTCCGCGCGCTCACGTTCGCCGACCGCAGCGTCAGCCCCGAGGTGGACCAGGTCTCCCACCAGACGACGGCGATCATCCTGGACGCGATGGGGCTGGAGCACCCCACGCCCGAGCAGCTCTCCGCCGTCCGCGTCATCGAGCACACCTGGCACTCGGCCCTCATCACCTGGCTCTCCGGCCGTGCCTCCATCGCCCAGGTGAAGATCGACATCGAGACGGTCTGCCGTCTGATCGACCTGACGGCACCGGGGGACACGAAATGACCCCGGCGCCGCGCGGGCACCGGGGCGGATGAAGACCCACCAGCACATGAAGGACCTACGAGACGGGTTCCCTGCGCCGGTATGACCCGGATCAGGTTCTGGGGGTCGCCGTCCGGTCCTCTACCAGCGACCTTCCGGCCTCTCAGCCCGACCGTCGACGTCGGCATCTGCGGAGACCTGCGCCTCACGCCCATGTCGGCTACTCCGGTCGAACTCCCTCACTCGTCCCGTAGGCCGAATTCCAGAATAGAACGCCCATAGGGGGATGCAACCCCCCAACCGGGATTTTTTACTCCACTCTCCTCCTGCCTCTTACTCCTCCGGCGGGAACACCGGCTCCCCGTTGCCCAGCAGGGTGATCGAGATCGCCTCCACCGGGCAGCCCTCCGCCGCCTTCAGAATGCGCTCACCCGCCTCGGTGTCCGGTTCGACGGGGTGGGACTGCATCGCGGTGTCGAGGCGGAAGGCGTCCGGGGCGAGGTGCGTGCACTGGGCGGAGCCGATGCAGATCGCCCGGTCGACCTCCACGTGCCAGCGGTCGCCCATCAGCCCACCCCCTCTCCCCCGGCGGCATCGGCGGCATCGGCGGCATCGGCGGCATCGGCGGCATCGGCGGCATCGGCGGGTGGCTGGTACCCGGCGGGCAGGTGGATCATCTTGTGCTCCAGGTACTCGCCGTAGCCCTCGGGGCCGAACTCGCGGCCCAGGCCGGAGTTCTTGTAGCCGCCGAAGGGGCCGAACATGTCGAGGCTGAAGGTGTTGACGGAGTACGTGCCGGTACGGACCTGGCGGGCGATCTCGACGCCGCGCTCGTCGTCGGCGGTCCACACGCTGCCGCTCAGGCCGTAGTCGGAGTCGTTGGCGATCCGTACGGCCTCGGCCTCGTCGCCGTACGGGAGGAGGCAGATGACCGGGCCGAAGATCTCCTCGCGGGCGATGCGCATGGAGTTGTCGACGTCGCCGAAGAGGGTGGCGTCCACGTACCAGCCGTGGTCGAGGCCGGCGGGCCGGCCGCCGCCGGTGAGGATCTTGGCGCCCTCCTCCTGGCCGATGCGGATGTAGTCGAGGCTGCGGCGCTGCTGCCGCCGCGCCACCAGCGGGCCGAGTTCGGTGGTGGGGTCGAGGGGTTCGCCGACCTTGAGCGCGGAGGCGGCGGCCGCGAACGCCTCGGCGAACTCGTCGTAGCGGGTGCGCGGGACGAGGATGCGGGTCTGGGCGACACACGCCTGGCCGTTGATCATCCAGGCGAAGGGCGCGATGCCGTTGACGGCGGTCTGCGCGTCGGCGTCCGGCAGGATCACCGCCGCGGACTTGCCGCCCAGTTCCAGGGTGACGCGGGTGAGGTTGCGGGCGGCGACCTCCATGACGCGTTTGCCCGCGGCGACCGAGCCGGTGAAGGAGACCTTGTCGACGCCCGGGTGCCCGACGAGGTACTCGCTGACCTCGCGGTCGGCCGGGAGGATCGACAGGACGCCCTCGGGGAGGCCGGCCTCGGCGGCGATCTCCGCGAGCAGATACGCGTCGAGCGGGGTCTCGGGCGAGACCTTCAGGATCGCGGGGCAGCCCGCGAGCAGCGCGGGGGCGAGTTTGGCGGCGGCGGTGAACTGCGGGACGTTCCACGGGACGACGGCCGCGACGACCCCGACCGGTTCGCGCCGCACGAGGATCTTCCCGAGCACGCCGTCGCGGTGCTCCTCGTAGGTGAAGTTCCGGGCCGTGGTGATCGCCGCGTCCCAGACCATCATCGAGGCGAGGGCCTGCACCATGACGCTGGAGGTGAACGGGGTGCCGTTCTGTGCGCTGATGAGGCGGGCGAACTCCTCGTGGCGCACGGCGAAGGCGTCCTTGATGCGGGCGACGACCTCGATGCGTTCGTCGAGGGTCGTCCGGGGCCACGGCCCCTCGTCGAACGCCTTCCGCGCGGCGGCCACGGCCCGGTCGACGTCCGCCCGTGAGGCGTGCGGTACGCGGCCGATGACCTCCTCCGAGTGCGGCGAGACCACCTCGATGACGTCCGTGCCCAGGGGGTCCGTCAACTCCCCGCCGATGAACAGCTGTCCGTGTTCCACGAGCTCGGTCATGGCCGACTGCCTCCCCGGAGCCAATTTCTGACGATGCATCAGATAGGGCGCTACGGGAACTGATACCAGCTCCCGTTCGATGAGTCCACGGGGTGGGCCGGGCCTCAGGTCGTCAGGGACTCGAAGTCCGCGAAGTACGCCTTCCGCGCGGGGCGGTCCCGGGTTACGCGTCGGGGCGGCGGACGCACGTCTGGGGACGGTTGACGGGGACGCCGGACGGGGACGGTGGAGAGGGACGGTTGACTCGGCCTCCCATCGAAACCTGTTCTAGTTATAGTGGCCGGACGGCGGCGATTGGGGAGCCCATGACGCAGGTGCACGACCATGGTGGCGGCGTCCGGTCCCTTCAGGTCCCCATCCCGGACAACCCCTTGGGCCATACGCTCGTGTACGTCGTCGACACCGATCGCGGACCCGTGCTCGTCGACACCGGCTGGGACGACCCCGCCTCCTGGGACACCCTGTGCCAGGGCCTCGTCGCGTGCGGGACGTCGGTCGGGGAGATCACCGGCGTGGTCATCACGCACCACCACCCGGACCACCACGGCCTGTCGGGCAAGGTGCGGGAGGCGTCCGGCGCCTGGCTGGCCATGCACGCGGCGGACGCGGCGGTCGTACGGCGGACGCGGGAGACGCGGCCGGAGCGCTGGTTCACGTACATGGCGGCCAAGTTGACGGCGGCCGGCGCGCCCGTGGAGCACGTGGCGCCGCTGCGCGCCCCGCACGGTCGCCGCACGCTGCCCGGCCTCTCCCCCGCGCTCCCCGACCGCGAGATCGTCCCCGGCGAACTCCTCGACCTGCCCGGCCGCCGCCTCCGCGCGATCTGGACGCCCGGCCACACCCCCGGGCATGTCTGCCTGCACCTGGAGGAGGACCACCCGGCCGAACTGCCGGGCCGGGGGCGGCTGTTCTCCGGCGACCACCTCCTCCCCGAGATCAGCCCGCACATCGGCCTGTACGAGGACCCCGACGACACGACGGTGACCGACCCGCTCGGCGACTACCTCGACTCCCTCGAACGCGTCGCCCGGCTGGGCCCGGCCGAGGTCCTCCCGGCCCACCAGTACCCGTTCACCGACGCCTCGGCCCGTGTGCGGGAGCTGCTCACGCACCACGAGTCCCGCCTCGGCGACCTGCGCTCCCTCCTCACCACCCCGCTCACTCCGTGGCAGCTCGCCGAACGCATGGAGTGGAACCGCCCCTGGGCCCAGATCCCGTACAGCTCGCGGAACATCGCCGTCGCGGAGGCGGAGGCCCACCTGCGCCGCCTGGTGAAACAAGGCCGGGCGGAGGCGGTACCGGGGACCGACCCGGTGACGTACGTGGCGGCGTGAGACCGGGTTCAGCGGCGGCGGTAGTGCCTGTTCACGCAACGCCCCCGTGCCGCCCCGCAGACGCGGCACACGGCTCGACGCTCTTGCTCTTGCCCTTGCCCTTGCCCTTGCCCTTGCTCTTGCTCTCGCTCTCGCTCTTGCGTGATGCGGCCCATTGCGCTGACCACCAGGAAGATCAGGCCGAAAAAGCCCATCGCGATGTGGTCGGAGGTCGAGCCGTCTGTTGTGATGCCCGATCCGATATCCCAGATGATGCGCACCACGGTGCGGGCGAGAATTCTGCTGACTCGTCGGTTCATCTTGTTGTCCCCGTCCTGCCGTTGGCGAGCACGTTGAATGGATCACGTGCGTCAACGGTCATCCGGCAAGGGATCTCGGTCCATGCCAGCCGTATGCCAGACGGCGACTGACACACATGTGACATGCCATGACACCTGGATCACATGGGATGCTGCGTTCCGCAAGGACGACGGTCTGACCGCCGACAAGCTGCGGGGCGACCGCCACCGTCAACTCGTCCACATGCTCGGGTCCGAAGGTGAGCCGGAAGACGCCTGCCGACGTCTGCGCGAACTGGTTCTGGGATTGCGCGATACTCCTGTCAGCCGAGCCGTCCGCAATGCGCTGGTCATCGGGGACGATGTCGAGCCGCGCCGAAACCTCGAAGCACGCCGCGAGTGGGCCGACCTCTTGCGATCATCGCGGCACACCCGGACTTCTTCTTTGATTTCACTGTCATCAAGAATCCGTAGTGCCTACGCGGGCCCCGGCTGAACGGATCAACTCCTTCACCTGGTTGAGGAGTCGAATCTCTCGCGTGCTCATCGTCGGGTTCTTCGACCGGCGGGTGATCGCCTCCGTCAGGCCCTCGTCCGTGAGGGTTGAGGGGCCGCTGCTCGACTGGTGGGTGAGGAGGCCGGTGAGGACCGTGTGCGCCAAATGGGCGCGGGGGTCGGCCGTGTCGGCCGCGACCTGGGCGAGGATGACCGCCGACATGCCCCAGTCGAGGCCGGGCGGGCCCTCCTCGGCGTTGGCCCAGTCGATGACGCCGAGACCGTCCGGGGCGAGGAGGACGTTCTCGGGGTGCAGGTCGAGGTGGAGGACGCGGGTCGCCGGGTCGGTGGAGCGACGGGGCGGGAGCGCGTGCAGCGCGTGGAGAAGGCGGGCCAGCTCGGCTCCGGCCGCCGCCGGCGGGAGGGCACCCGCAGCGATCGCCTCCAGCATGGTCGGGCCCGAAAGGCGCTCCAGGATCAGGTCGGTGCGGGTGGCCGCGCGGACGCGTGGGACGGGGTAGCCGTGAGCCCGTACGTGCTCCATGATCTCGGCCTCGGCCCGCGCGTCACCCCGACCGTCCCGGTACCGGCGCAGCACCCAGGCCCCGTGAGCATCCGCCCCACGGTCGACCCCCTGAACGTCCGCCCCGCGGTCGGCCCCGTGAACGCCAGCCCCCTGGGCGGCCTCTCCGTGCTGAGGCGTCCTCGGCCGTTTGTTCTCCAACTCGTACACGTCCGCCGTGCGCCCCGCGCCCAGCAGTCTCCCCGTCCGCATGTTCCCGAACCTACCCTCCCTAAGCGAGCGTCTGGTTCTTGCTTGTCCGTTTCATTTGGTTTAGCTGTCGCGCCAGTTGGTGGTGGCTTCGTGGGTGAGGCGGCGGGTCATGAGGTTGATGGCGGCGAGCTGAATCATGGCGGCTGATCGGTGTGGGCGGGTTTCGTAGTCGCGGGCCAGGCGGCGGTGGTGCATGAGCTAGCCGAAGTTGCGTTCGATGACCCAGCGGCGGGGCTGGACGTGAAAGCCGCGGAGGGCGGGGTCGCGCTGGACGATTTCGAGGTCGATTCCGATCTCGGCGGCGTGTTCGACGCTTTGGTCTTGTAGCCGTTGCCGGCCCAGGCTTTGGTGATGGTGGGGTGGCGCTCGCGGACTTGGGTGCCGGCGGCGGAGTCGTGGACGCTGGCGGCGATGACGGCGACGGCCAGCAGGAGGCCGAGTGTGTCGGAGACGATGTGCCGCTTGCGACCGATGATTTTTCTTGGCCGGGTCGGTGCCTTGGCCGGTCAGGGGGACGGTGGCGGAGGTTTTGACGCTCTGGCTGTCGGAACCCGGCGCACATCTGGTCTGCCGATTGCCGCAGAAGCCACTTTTCCGGCAGATCGCTTGGTCCAGTGCTCGTATCTGGCCGCTGGAAAACAGCGTGAACCATCCGAAAAGCTAACCAAACGCTCACTTGGCAACCACGATCGAGACCTGGTGACCGGAAATCCTCGCGTTCCTGCACACCGGCATTACCACCGCCGGCTCCGAAGGGACCAACCGCGTCATCAAAACCGTCGCCCGTGACGCCTACGGCTTCCGCAACCCCGAAAACCAGCGACTACCCACCCGCCGCCACCGGGAACACCTCAACCCCGCCTCACCTCGAAGAGCCGTCATCAGTAACTTCAAAACCGAGGCACCAGAACATTGAGACTGTTGAGAACGAGCGAGGTACCGAGGGCGGGATCATTGTCCATGAACTGGGGGTTGCTGTTACTCCAGGACCCGTCGGGACGTTGCAGTGAGCGCAAGTGGGAAGCCATCTCGTTGACCCAGAAATGCTCGCGGCCGTCGGCGGTGAGCAGCGTTTTGATCTCCAATTCATTTAGGCATTCCGCCATGAGCCACAGGTACAGGTACAGGCCCGCTTGACTCGGGTCGCCATGTCGGTCGGGAACGATTTCCACCGTATCGCCACGATCGACGAAACGAAAACCCCTGGAGGACTTCAGTCGGGTCGCGGGCACGCTGGAACCCTGCGTGTCGGGATCATCGGTGACCGTCATACCGGGATGCCCCTTAGGCCAGCGCGGTGACTGGTCAAAATCAAAGTTGAGTGCGTCGGCGTATTGCGCGTGTTCACTGACGGTGTAGTACTGACGGAGCCAGTCGAGAGTGGTCGTCACCTCCGGTGACGAATGGGACAGTCCCGCCCCGAGATAGATAAACATTCCCTGCAGTGTGGCGAGTCCGGTCGATATGATGGGGGTCAGATTCTGACCCACCGCTTCCCGCGCCTCGGGCGGCCGCCGGTAGCGGTCCAGGGTTACAAGTATTCCTCCATCGCCAGAAAGGCAGAACCTGTTGTCGGCGAGATACTCCTGGACATCCGGACGATTGTTGATCAAGGGAGTGTTGTGACAGCAATGGACGTATTCCACCATCTCCCTCCAGAGGGGGTCGCTGGGTGCGACCCCCGCGTGCCGCAGAGCCGCCGTAGCAAACATGGTATCGGTTATGGAGGGCCCACCCATGGTGACTTCTCGGTTCGGATGGCCAGGGGTGCCGAACACCCCGGTCCTCCCCGCGCCGATACCACCGCGGTGCATTCCCTCCTTCTCCTGACACCCCCTGAAGTAATCGACCGCCTTGGCGATCTGGGCGGCGTATCGCTCCCTGTCCACGGCGCACAGTAGCCACGTCCCCATACCGGTGGCCGCAGGACGGTACAGGCGTCGGCTGTCTCCCTCACCGAATGCCCCGTTCTCCAACTGCTCGCCCGCCAGCCACTCGGCGGCCCGTTCGGCGGCCGCCCGATCAATGTTCAATAGTGCCAATCCGGACAAAGAGGTGATGAAAACGCTCGGATCCGGCCCGCCGGCTTTGAGACGCAACCCCCACGCTCCGGATGAGCCCTGATGCCTCAGCAGCCAGTCGCCAGCCCTTTTCCTCATCTCCAGGATTGCCGCGGAACCCACCGAGTTCACCCCATCTAGTGCCACTAATCGATTCCTTTGCCTTGTCGTTGTCGGTGAGGTTGGCGGACCTCGGTGTGAGCCCAGCGGTTTAGGCGAACGGTTTCGCGCCGGTGTTCCAAGCGCTGACGTAGTTGTTGATCCCGCTGGCGAGGCGGGTGACGGTGCGGTGAAGGTGACGCGTCGTCGCATGGCTTGCCAGGCGGACCCTGAACCAGATCTCGACCTTTTCGCCCAAACCGTGCAGAGCATCCCCGCCCCGCCCACCGTTACTGAAAGACGCCTTGAACCCTGTCAAGAAGTGCTCGGGCATGGTTTTCCATCGATTGCAATTCCGCATCCAGGAACTCTGCCCGTTCGCCCGCGAATGCGATACCTACGATGGCCGCGACGTCCCCGTTCTCGTCGCGTACCGGTATCGCCACGGCGGCCTGAGCATTCACCGCCCGCGCCCCCGGTCGGACAACACCGCTGTCATCCGTCTGGATATTGCAGGACTGCACCGCCACCCCCCGCTCCAAGGCCAGCCCCGCCATGCCCTTGCCCCGAGGCACAAACGCCGTAACTTCCCGCACCTTCGGCGGCAGGTTGACGGCGGCAGCCAGCGCAACGCCGTCGCCTTGGCGCACATGAACAGAGCCGGCCACGCCGCTGTAGGTTCCGAGGAATTCCCTGAGCCAACTCTCCATCTCAGTTTCATCTGTGATCATGCTAGTATCCTTCTGTCTGTGCCCGGAAGGGTATATGCCGGCGATCGTTTCAGAAACTCGTTGAGTGGGCCGGCTCTCCGCCGCTCGACCGCGCCACCGTCGGCCGCAAGCTCCAGAACGAAACCCACGGCAAATTACCTCAGCCCTCCTCGTCGGAATTCGAGGGGAGGGCTTCCCTGGAATTCAGAGTTGCACAATGAAAGCCGAAGATCCAGAGGCTCCTTGAAGTTTTAATATCTTATATCGGCCATTTCTGCACAATTCACCCCACCCGGCCACCCCGCCTGAAGAACATGTGTGCATCCTGAGATCTAAATTGCGCCAAAGGGATGATTTTGAGCCATGGCCATATATCTACTCAGGTTGAACTCGCGGAGTCCGGTGGTCTGACCGCGTCGACGTCCATGGTCAGACCGGTGGTGGCAGACAACCGTCGGCCAGGTGCCCCTTGAGGAGCGACCAGATCCCCTCGGCCGGGTTCAACTCTGGTGCGTACGAAGGCATCTGGAAGTCAGGTTGTCCCAGCACCACACCACCGGGGTGCCGAGCTGGATGTGAGTCATGACGATCAGGCCGCGGTACTGGCGCCAGGAGAACGCCTTCGGCTCGCCCCGGCGCCCGTGCCAGATGTGCAGCTTGAAGAAGAACCGGGAGCGGTGTCCGGCGCGGTAGCAGACCACGCCGGCGATGTTGACCCGTCCCCGGCTGCGTCCGCGCACCCGCACCACCGGCCGGGCTCCGCGCGGTGCCCAGGTGCGTCCCCTGGGCGGCTTCAGCCCCTGGCCTGCCTCGTCCTCGAAGCAGACGTGGGCGCCCAGGTCCGCCGCGGTCCTTCTACCCGCGACCACACCTCGGCCTTCCACACCTCGATCGCCGGGAGCTCAGCCGTTCCACCGAGGCCGGCCCCTTCGAGCGCAGGGCGTCCGCACCGCCCTCAACCCAATCCGCCGCCAACGTCGCACCGACCGCGATGTCACCCGAAGCTCTCTGGCGACCACCTCGGACGTCTCATCACGAGCGAACCGCTCGGCCGCCTCATACGACGACGCGGCCCGCGTCCGGCACCTGAAGCGGCTGATCTGCCTGTGCACCGACTGCCATACCGTCACCCACTACGGGTACGCCCAGGTCCGCGGCCTGGAATCGAAAGCCTTCGCCCACCTGACCAAGGTCACCAAAATGGACGGCATCAAGGCCCGCCGCCACATCGACGCCGCCCTTGCGCTGTGGAGGCGCCGCTCAGTCATCACTTGGAGGCTCGACCTGAGCATTCTCACCGACGCCGGGATCACCGTCCAACAACTGCCCAGCGCGGCCCAGCGCGCCGGAATCGCTACGGCGACGCTCACTGCCGAGCGCGCCGTCCCTCGGCCTTCCGTCTCTGCCGACGCAGGGGAGATCGTCGCCCGGATCGCCATCGAACGCGGCACAGCTGCGTGATCAGCCCGTTCGCGTCGACGGTCGCGTGCTCGACGGCGACCTGGGACGCGAGGTGCCCGTCGGTGGTGCGCCAGGACGCTAGGAAGCGGACTTCGAGTATCCCGTCGCCGAGCACCGTGGTGGTCCACCATGCTTGCTGTCGGCCATCTCGGAGTAGAAGTTCCGGTAGAACTCCGTGATGTCGGCCAGGCCGGTCACCGGCGGGACGTCGCGGTCGTCTGGGTCATCGCATGTCTTCCTTCTCGTGCGATGGTCAGCCCATCAGGGCTTTGCCGAGCCTGGCGCCGGCCGGGGTGGAGATCGCTCGGATCAGGGTGCTGCGAGCGACGCGGCCGAAGCTGTTGGCGGGCATGAAGAAGTGCCGCATCCGCAGGGCTTCCTTCTGGTGGCGGGTGACATGTGGACGCAGTTGCTGTTCCCAGCTGCCCAGGGCGGTGGGCAGGTCACCGTGTTCGGTGAGCAGCCGGGCCAGCAGTTCGCCGCCGGCGATGCCCATGCCGGAACCCTGGCCGGAATGCAGGGTCATGCACCAGGCGGAGTCACCGAGCAGGACCACCCGGCCCTGGCTCCAGCGGCTCATGTGGATCTGGCTGACCTGGTCGAACAGGACGGACTCGGAGCGGTCCATCGCCTCCAGCATGGCGGGCACGAGGTCCCCGCCGAAGCCGGCGAAGGCCTCGCGCAGGGCGGCCGAGGGCTTCTTGCGGATCTCGGCGGCGGGCCAGTCGGTGCGGTAGAGCAGGAAGGCGACCGGGGGGTGGTCGCGATAGCTGTTGATCCAGGCGGAGCGTCCGGGGGCGGTGGCGACCGCGCTGTCGCCCTCTTGCAGACCGGACAGCGGGCCGTCCATGAGGCAGGCGGCCACGACGTGGTCGAAGTCCTTGCGGTAGAGGTCCTCGGGGCCGAAGACCAGTGAACGGACGGTGGAGTGGATGCCGTCGGCCCCGATGAGCAGGTCCGCGCTCTCCACGGACCCGTCGGTGAGGGTCACCGTTACCTTGTCGCGGTCCTGGGTGATGGTCGCGGGCCCGGTGCCGTAGCGGATCTCCACCAGGTCCTTCACGGCCTCGTACAGGACACGCTCCAGGTCGCTGCGCAGCAGCATCCGCATCGGGGTGCCGTTGACGCGTTCGGGAAAGGTCAGGCCCGGTGTGAGACGGCCACGGGAATCGACTTCGAACATACGCCCGTCGGGGTCGCGGCGGTCCGGGAGCGAGTCCAGGATGCCCAGACGTTCGGCGGCGGTGTAGCCGGGGCCGTTGAAGCGGACGAAGTAGCCGCCGGTGCGGCGCTCGGGGGCCCGCTCGACGATCAGGGGCTGCCAGCCGGCCCGGTGCAGGCTCAGCGCCGCGGCCAGCCCGGAGATGCCGGATCCGACGATGAGGGCGCGACGGGCGCTCTGTGGGGGGAGTGACGAAGAGGTCATGCCTCGACCATACCCTTGATTGGTACTGGATGACCAGATTCGAAATTTGGTCATCCAGTGATGGGGGTGGGATGCTGTGCTCATGACCTTGGACCGCTCGGCCGCTTCCCCGCAGGCCGACCACGCACGCGCCGAGCGCATCCTGGCCACCGCGCGCGAACTGCTGTTGGCGTGGGGCTACAAGCGGGTCACCGTGGATGAGATCGCGCGCCGCGCCCGTATCGGGAAGGGCACCGTCTACCTCCACTGGAAGACGAAACAGATACTGTTCGCCGAACTGCTGCGGCGTGAATTCGACGAGGCACTCGGCGTCCTCGCTGCCGAGATCAGAGAAGACTCCGCTGCCGCCCTGCCCAGCGAGGTAGTACGGGAGGTGTTCCTGCAGCACACCCGCAACCCCGTCACGCGGGCCATCCACGCCGGAGACAGCGACATCCTCGGCGCGCTCGCCGTCACCCCGGCCGGCCGTCCCGTCATCCAGGAACTCGGCTTCCACACCCTGCTCGCCCGCCTCGTCGAGGTATGGCGCGCGCACGGGCTGATGGCCGTCACGGCCCCGGCGGCGGACCAGACCTACACGATCGACGCGGTGCTGACCGGATTCATCACGGGGGGCCTCGCCGTCCCGGGCGAGGACGTCCGCCCGGATCATCGGGCGGACCTGCTCGGCCACACGATCAAAGCAGCCCTGGAAACCTCCGTCCCGCCGGACGAGGCCGTCCTCCGTGAGGCGGCCCAGGACGTGCTCGCCGCCCTGGGTGCGACCCGGGACGCGCTCATGACCTGACGGCGGCCCTCCGTGCCGGCCGCAGCTCCGCTGTTCCCCGGGCGCCGGTGATCACCGCGGGTCGGGCCGACGGCCACCCGACACCGCGCCGCGCGCAACGACGACGGCGGCGCCCGGCAACTCGAACGGTCCTGCCCTTGCCGCCCTCAACGGCCTCGATCAGCCGCCGCCCTCGCTTCCTGGTGACGCGTAAGGGCGCAGAGAGGACCAGCGGCCTCCCCGTCATGTTCTTCGCGGTCCTGCGAGAGGGCCGCCGGCCTCCGGGCCCGGCATGACCGTTGCCCTCTGTCGAAGGGATGACAACGCCGTTGCTTCAGACCGTGTCCTACGTGGTGAGGCGGACGGGACGCTCGTAGCAGCAGAGGGCGGCGGCCAGGCCGAGAAATGCCAGCTGCGGTCGGCCCACTGCTCACCCCGGTGCGCGAACCTCACCGTCGCGCGCTCGCCGTCAGGCTTAAGGAACCGCCGCTCCGCCTGCCAGCGGGTGCGCCACTGCTCCTCAGTGAGCCGGGCGGCATCCGAGGTGGTGGCAGCCGGCCACGGACCGCCACCGCCCGGACACTCACTCATATGCGGGAGAAGACGCTTGTGCGCAGTCAACCCTGAACAGTTCACAAACCCCCCAGCGCAGGGGGCCCTCGGGCTGTTGCCTACCGGCAGGTAGAGTAGCCGGGTCGTCACGCCCGTACAGGGGGAAGCCGGTGCAAATCCGGCACTGACCCGCAACCGTGAGCCGAAGCCGTCCGTGCGATCGGCGAGTCGGACTGCCCTGTGCGGAACTGTGACCGGCTCGCGTCACCGGCGTCCGCCGGTGCACGGCACCGTCGAGGAATACGGAGCCGAGCCGCCCGGCGTCGCGCCGTGGCGCCCGGCTCCCGTCAGGGAGAGGCACCGCCGATCATGAATGTCCGCCGCAGCGCCGCGGTCGTCGCCGTACTGGCCGCCACAGCCGGGGTAGGCACCGGACTCGGTACCGGTTTCGCACCGGCCGCCCTCGCCGACGACACCGCCCCCGCCGCGCCGTCCGCGTCGCCGTCGCAGGCGATACCCACCGGGCTCTACGGGTCGACGGACCCCAAGTTCGACGGTGTCTGGCGGCAGTCGCTCACGCTGGTCGCCCTCGACGCCGTGGGCGACAAGCCCGGCGCCGGGGCCGTCGACTGGCTGCTCGGCCAGCAGTGCGCCGACGGGGCGTTCGCGGCGTACCGCCCCGACCCCACCGCCCCGTGCGACACCAAGACCGCCGTCGACACCAACAGCACGGCCGCCGCGGTGCAGGCGCTCGCCGCCGTCGGCGGGCACGACGCGCAGGCCGAGCGGGCCGTCGGCTGGCTGAAGGCCAACCAGAACGACGACGGCGGCTGGGGCTTCACCACCGGCGGGCCCAGCGACGCGAACTCCACGTCCGTCGTCATCGGCGCGCTGGCCGCCGTGGGCGGGACGCCCGGCGGGCAGAAGAAGGCCGGCCACTCCCCCTACGACGCCCTGCGTGCCCTCTCCCTCCCCTGCGCCGCCGGCACCGAGGGCAGCGGTGCCTTCGCCTACCAGCCCGACAAGAAGGGCGGGCTCGCCGCCAACGCCGACGCCACGGCCGCCGCCGTGGTCGGCAGCCTGGGAGAGGGGTTCGTCGTCGACGCCGGGAAGACCGGGGACTCTGGGAGGGACTCCGGGAGGGACTCCGGGAGCGCCTCCGCCTGTGCCGTTGGTACCTCGCCCGAGGACGCGGCGCACAACGGTGCCGTGTACCTCGCCGGGGCCCTCACCTCCGACGGCTACCTGAAGTCCGCCCTCGCGGGCGCCGAGGACCAGCCCGACCTCGGCAACACCGCCGACGCGGTCGTGGCGCTGGCCGCCGCCGGGGACAAGGACGCCACCGCGAAGCCGCTCGCCTGGCTGGAGAAGAACTACGGGCCCTGGGCGGCGAAGTCCGGCCCCGCCGCGTACGCCCAGCTCATCCTCGCCGCGCACGCCGCCGGCACCGACCCGCGCGACTTCGGCGGCGCCGACCTCGTGGCGCGGCTGACCGAGACCGGCCCGGCGCGGGACGTGGCCGACTACCGCAGCGTGCCCGGCGACGACACCGCCGACGGCGGCGGGGACGACGGCGGCGTCGCGACCGGAGTGGTCCTGGGCGCCGGACTCGGACTCGCCGCGCTCGCCGGGGCCGCGCTGACGCGCCTCACCCGGAAGCGGCGACGGGCATGACCCGCACCGGCGGGCGCGTCACGGCCGCGTCGGCGGCGACCCTGCTTCTGCTGTGCGTGCTGGTGGGGCTGGGCGGGCCGGCCCATGCCGCCGCCTACCGGTACTGGTCGTTCTGGGACCGGGGGGCGGACGGCTCCGGCTGGGTGTACGCCACGCAGGGGCCGTCGACGGCGCGGCCCTCGGACGGGGACGTCCAGGGCTTCCGGTTCGCCGTCAGCAAGGGCTCCGACGACGCCGCCGAGCCGCGCGGGGCCGCCCGCTTCGACGCCATCTGCTCGGGTACGGCCGCCCGTGACGGGCAGAAGCGGATCGCGCTCGTCCTCGACTTCGGCACCGCCGCGGACGCGCCGACGGGTGAGACGCCCCCGCCGGCGCGCACCGCCTGTGCGCGCGTGCCGTCGGACGCGACCACCGCCGACGCGCTGGCCGCCGTGGCGAAGCCGCTCCGGTACGACACGAACGCGCTGCTGTGCGCGATCGCCGGGTATCCCCGGAAGGGATGCGGGGAGGCGATCACCGATGACGGCCCCGACGCATCCGGCACGTCCGACGCGACCGGCACCTCCGACGCGACCGACGACTCGGCCGCCTCCGACAACGCCCGCACGTCCGACGAGAAGGGCCCGTCCGTCGGCCTGTTCGTCGGGGTCGGCGCGGTCGCGGCGCTCGGCGCGGCGGCGGCGTGGCAGGCCGGGCGACGCCGCCGTGGCTAGCCACGGACCGTCGGCCTGCGGTGCGGGGGACCCGCGGGGCACCCGCCCCACGGACTCCCCGCACCACAGGCACCGCACCCACCACCTGCACCCCCTCGCCTGGTGGCTCTGGGCCCTCGGGCTCGGGACCGCCGCGTCGCGCACCACCAACCCCCTCCTCCTGGCCCTCCTCATAGCCGTGGCGGGGTACGTCGTGGCGACGCACCGGACGGACGCCCCGTGGGCCCGTTCGTACACCGCGTTCGTGAAGCTCGGCCTGGCGGTGCTGGTCATCCGGCTGGCCTTCGCCGTGGTGCTGGGCTCGCCCGTCCCCGGCACGCACACCCTTCTCACGCTCCCCGAAGTCCCGCTGCCCGACTGGGCGCAGGGCATCCGCCTGGGCGGCCGGGTGACCGCGGAGGGCCTGCTGTTCGCGCTGTACGACGGGCTGCGCCTGGCCGCGCTCCTGATCTGCGTGGGTGCCGCGAACGCCCTCGCGAACCCGGCCCGGCTGCTGAAGTCACTGCCGGGCGCCCTGTACGAGGCGGGCGTGGCCGTGGTGGTGGCGATGACGTTCGCCCCGCATCTGGTGGCGGACGTACAGCGGTTGCGGGCCGCCCGGCGGCTGCGCGGGCGGCCCGACCGGGGCATCCGCGGGCTGCTCCAGGTCGGACTGCCCGTGCTGGAGGGCGCGTTGGAACGGTCGGTGGCCCTGGCCGCCGCCATGGACTCACGCGGGTACGGCCGCACCGCCGAGGTCCCGGCCCGCGTCCGCCGTACGACGGCCGCACTGACCCTCGGCGGACTGCTGGGCGTCTGCGCGGGAACGTACGGCGTACTGACCGCGGCCGGCGGCACCTACGGTCTCCCCGTCCTGCTCACCGGCCTGGCCGCCGCGCTCACGGGCCTGCGTCTGGGCGGCCGCCGCTCGCCCCGGACCCGCTACCGGCCGGACCCGTGGGGCGTACGGGCGTCCCTGGTGGGCGCGTCGGGCGCGGCCGTCGCCGTCCTCCTGGTCCTCTGCGAGGCGTACGACCCCGTCGCCCTGCACCCCACCGTCGTCCCCCTCACCGCCCCGGACCTCCCGCTGTGGCCGGCCGCCGCGCTCCTGGTGGGCCTGCTGCCGTCGTTCGCGGTGCCCGGTCCCCCGGCCCCGGCGACCCCCGCGAAGGTCCCCGCGCCCGCCACCCCCACGACCGCCGCCGCTGCCACAGTCACCGACCCCGGCAAGGAAGACGCATGATCCGCTTCGAGGACGTGTCCGTCACATACGAAGGCGCGGCCGAACCCACCGTCCAGGGGGTCGACTTCGAGGTTCCGGAGGGTGAACTCGTCCTGCTGGTCGGGCCGTCGGGCGTCGGCAAGTCGACCGTGCTGGGCGCGGTGAACGGCCTCGTGCCGCACTTCACCGGGGGCACCCTGCGCGGCCGGGTCACGGTGGCCGGCCGGGACACCCATACCCACAGGCCGCGCGAACTGGCCGACGTGGTGGGTGTGGTGGGGCAGGATCCGCTCGCTCACTTCGTCACGGACACCGTCGAGGACGAACTCGCGTACGGCATGGAGTCGTTGGGTCTGGCGCCGGACGTGATGCGGCGGCGGGTGGAGGAGACGCTGGACCTCCTCGGCCTCGCCGGTCTCCGCGACCGGCCCATCGCGACGCTCTCCGGGGGCCAGCAGCAGCGTGTCGCCATCGGCTCGGTGCTGACCCCGCACCCCGATGTCCTGGTCCTGGACGAGCCGACCTCCGCGCTGGACCCGGCGGCGGCGGAGGAGGTCCTGGCGGTGCTCCAGCGTCTGGTCCACGACCTCGGCGCGACGGTCCTGATGGCGGAGCACCGCCTCGAACGCGTCATCCAGTACGCCGACCGGGTCGTCCTCCTCCCCGCGCCGGGTGCCCGCCCCGTCCTGGGCACGCCCGCCGAGGTGATGGCCGTCTCCCCCGTCCACCCCCCGGTGGTGGCCCTGGGCCGCCTGGCCGACTGGACGCCGCTTCCCCTGACCGTGCGGGACGCCCGCCGCAGGGCGGAACCCCTACGAGCCCGCCTGGCCGCCCACACCCCGCCCCACACCACCCCCGCCCAGGGGCGCGGGCAACCGCGCGCCCAGCCAGACACCACGCGCGCCCGGCCCACCCCCCAGCACCCCGTCCCCTCCCCCGCACCCGCCTTCCCCCGACTGCGCCGCCTCCTCTCCCGCGAACCGGCCCCGGACCCCGTCAGCCCGCCCGAGTCGGCCACCGCACCCGCACACCCTTCCGCCCTCGCCGAAGTCACCTCGCTCGCGGTGCGGCGCGGCAGTGTCCCCGCTCTCCGCGGCGTGGACCTCACCGTCACCCCCGGCGAGACCCTCGCCCTCATGGGCCGCAACGGCGCCGGCAAGTCCACCCTCCTGTCCGCCCTGGTCGGCCTGGTGCCCCCGACAGCCGGTTCCGTACACGTAGGCGGGGCGCGACCGCACCGGACGGCGCCGAGGGACCTCGTACGCCGGGTCGGTCTCGTACCGCAGGAGCCGAGGGACCTGTTGTACGCGGACACCGTCGCGACCGAGTGCGCGGCGGCGGACCGGGACGCGGGCGCGGAGCCGGGCACGTGCCGGCGGCTGGTGGACGAGCTGCTGCCCGGGGTGACGGACGCCACGCACCCCCGTGATCTGTCGGAGGGCCAGCGGCTGGCGCTCGCCCTCGCGGTCGTACTGACGGCCCGGCCCCCGCTGCTGCTCCTCGACGAGCCGACCCGGGGGCTCGACTACGCGGCCAAGGCCCGCCTGGTCTCGACCCTGCGCGGGCTCGCCGCCGAGGGCCACGCCATCGTGCTGGCCACGCACGACGTGGAGCTGGCGGCGGAGCTGGCCGACCGCGTGCTGATCCTCGCCGACGGTGAGGTGGTCGCCGACGGCCCGACCGCCGAGGTGGTCGTCGGCTCCCCGTCCTTCGCCCCGCAGGTCACCAAGATCCTGGCTCCGCAGAAATGGCTGACCACGACCCAGGTGAGCCACGCCCTCACCGCCCTGCGAGGGGCCGAGCGGGGGCGACCGTGACGAACCCCCCACCCCCGACCGACTTGCCCGACCGGACCGACCCGGCCGACCCGGCCGACCGCACTCGCCCCACCGGCCCCGGCCCCCACCCACACCCACACCCAGCCCGCCCACGCCCCCGCCCCGTCCCCCTCTCCCCCCGTTCCCTCCTCGCCCTCGCGCTCGTCAGCCTCATCGGGGTCGCCGCCTTCGCCTGGCCCTTCTTCGCGTCCCCCGAGTCGCAGGTCGGCGCGCACGCGCAGGACGCCCCCTGGCTGTTCGCCGGTCTGCTCGTGCTGCTCGTCGGTGTCGTGGCGGCGACGATCTCCGAGGCGGGGATGGGCGCGAAGGCGGTGGCGATGCTCGGGGTGCTCGCGGCGACCGGCGCCGCGCTGCGCCCGATCGGGGCGGGGACGGCGGGGCTGGAGCCCATGTTCTTCCTGATGGTGCTCAGCGGCCGCGTCCTCGGCCCGGGGTTCGGCTTCACGCTCGGCGCGGTGACGATGTTCTCGTCGGCGCTGCTGACCGGCGGTGTCGGGCCGTGGCTGCCGTTCCAGATGCTGTCGATGGGCTGGTTCGCGATGGGCGCCGGGCTGCTGCCGGGCGCCCGGCGGCTGCGGGGCCGTGCCGAACTCGTGCTGCTCGCGGCGTACGGCTTCGTCGCGGCCTTCGCCTACGGCACGGTCATGAACCTCTACGGCTGGCCCTTCATCGACGCGCTCGCCTCGAACATCGCGTTCCACGCGGACGCCTCCCCCGCCGCCAACCTCGCCCGGTTCCTCGCGTACTGCCTGGCCACCTCCCTCGGCTGGGACCTGGGCCGGGCCGTGGTCACCGTCGCCCTGACCCTCACGCTCGGGGCCCCGGTGCTGCGGGCGCTGCGGCGGGCCACGCGCCGGGCCGCCTTCGAGAGCGCGGTCACATTCGACCCGCCCACTCCTTGAACGCGGAGTCGGGCCCCGTACACGGAGCGTCGGGTGCGCGGTGAAGCACCCCACAGGGCGCAGGTCACATACGAAGCGGGGCCGTAGATCGAAAAGCGTGGCATGACCACGTCGCAATGGCAGCTGACCTGCGGATTGAGAGCCAGGTCACAGAGCACCCCCTCCCCCCGCATACGGCCACAACTAGCAAAAGGGGTGTTTGCGGACAGGTCCCCCCGGCTGCTTCTGTGGACGAGTCGCACGGCGCCGACCACCCACACGGGCTCGGCGCCGACGTACGCCCCCACCGCATCGCATGCGGTGAAGGCATGCCCGCGACGTCAACGTCCCCGAAGAAAAGGTTCCCCGTGACTCGCACCCTTCTCCGCCGCATCGCCTCCCCGAAGAAGGCCCTCGCCGGCACCGCCGTCGTCGCCGCCACCGCCGGTGCGCTGCTCGCCGCCGTGCCCGCGCAGGCCGCGTCCTCGGAGGCCGCGCAGGCCCAGGCGACCGCGAAGAAGATGATCGCGAACTCCGCTCAGTACACCTGCTTCTCCAACATCGTCGACCACGAGAGCGACTGGAACCCCAACGCGACGAACGCGTCCTCCGGTGCCTACGGCCTGGTCCAGGCTCTCCCCGGTTCGAAGATGGCCTCCGCCGGTTCCGACTGGAAGACCAACGCCGCCACGCAGATCAAGTGGGGCCTGGACTACATGAAGGACCGCTACGGCAGCCCGTGTGGCGCGTGGAACTTCTGGCAGGCCAACAACTGGTACTGATGCGCGCCACGCGGTACTGATGCGCCACGCGGTACTGACCCGCCACGGCGACCAGCCGGATCACAGCTGAAGGCGGCGGCCCCCCGATCCCCGGGGCCGCCGCCTTCGCCTTCCCCCCGTCCCCCGCGCTTCTCCCCCGTCCCCCCGCGTCTTCACCTCGTCCCCCGCGCCTTTCCCTCGTCCTCTCCGCCGGGTCAGTCGGGCAGGGTGAAGGGCGTCGCCCGGGGAAGTGCCGCCGCGATCAGCGCCACCTCCGCACGCCACTCCACCCCGACCCTGATCCGGACCAGCCGATCCGGTACGGCCAGCCGTCGCAGCCGGAGCCTGCTCGAACCGTTCCTCCCCTGACGGAACGACTCGACGACGACACGGCCGACCGGATCGGCCCACCCCGAGCCGGTGCCGGGGCCGCTCTCCGAGCCCGGCGGCCCGAGGTCGAGCAGGATGAACCTGCGCCCGGTCAGCGCCAGGACGACGGGTCGGCTCCCCCGCCCCGCGAACCCGCCGCACTCCCCCTGGCAGCAGGTCCGCACGGTTTCCCCGCCTCGAAGGACCGGAGCGAGCAGTTCCCTGAACCCGGCGCCCCGCTCCCCTCGCGGGCCCCCGGGACCACTCCTCGGGTCCTCCACCGGCGGTTCTGGCATCGGTCCGCCCTCCGGATACGCGGTACGCGGAGCGCACCCGTCCCCGTCGTCCCCCGCTCTCCCCTCCCCTCCGCACTCCAGGCTCGCAGCGCGTCCGGCGTGGCACTGCCGGGTGAACCCTCCTTCCCACGGCGGGTTTTCCCTCCTCTCTGCGGACAGGGCGGGCCGGGGGCGGCCACAATGGGCGTATGCCAGCGGCAGGAGTCGTCCCGACACCGGTCCCCTCCTGGCCACGGGGGAGCGACAGCCGGGATCCGGACCGGCCACGCCGGCCGGTCGTGCCCCTCGTACTGGGGGTGGCCGGTGTGCTGGTCGCCTCGACGGCGATCGTCACCACCTGGCACCGCGCCCCGTATCCGCTCTGGCTGTGGCTGCCGGTGCAGTCGGCGGGCGCCTCGTTCGTGGTGTGCGGGGCGGTCCTGCGGGTGCGCCGGCCGGCGAACGGCACCGGGCGGCTGATGACGCTGGTGGGGTTCACCTGGTACCTCGGCGATCTCCAACTCGCCGACAGCCGGGCCCTGTTCGCGATCGGCTTCTGCTGTTACCACCTCACGTACGCCGCGATCGGCCACCTCGTGCTGGCCCTGCCGGCGGGCCGGCTCTACCACCGCCACGAGCGGCCGGTCGTCGCCCTGCTGTACATCGCGTCGGTGGGGACGCAGATCGTGCGGTACGCCGCCGAGTACCCCCCGCAGCCGCAGCAGTGGGGCGACCCGTCGGCACCGTACTCGGTGTGGTCGCCGATCGGCAGTGTGACCGTCGCCGCGCTCACCGTGCTGACGGCGGCGTTGGTGGTGCGCCGCTGGTCCACGGCCGGGCGGCCGGTCCGCCGGGCCTACGCGCCGGTGTGGCTGACGATGCTCGCGCTGGGCGGTGTGGTCGTGCTCGGCGCGGGTGCGGCGATGCTGCGGGCGGCGCCGGACGTCCAGCAGTTCGCGCTCCTCGGGTACGCGCTGGGTCTGATCGTCACACCGGTCGCGCTCGTCGCCGGTCTGGTACGGGTCCGGATGGCCCGGGTCCGGGTGGCGGACCTCGTCGTACGGCTGGAGGAGTCCGCGGAACCGGCGCACGTGGAGGAGGCCCTCGCGGAGGCGTTGGGCGATCCCGGGCTCGAACTGTGGTTCCCGCGTGGGGAGTCGGCGTCGGAAGGCGACGGGACGGCCCGTTACGTACGGGCGGACGGGGTCGCCGCCGAGGCCGACGCCGACGGCCTCGCCCGTGACGGCAGTTGTGTCACCCCGGTCGTCCGGCGCGGTGAGCTGCTCGCGCTGCTCGTCCACGATCCGGCGCTGCGCGAGCAGCGCCCGCTGGTGGACACCGTGCTGGCGGCGGCCGGGCTGGCCCTCGACAACGCGCGTCTCCTGGCGGCGCAGCGGGCTCGGTTGGCGGAGGTACGGGCCTCGCGGGCGCGGCTCGTGCTGGCGGCCGACGCCGAACGCCGGCGCATCCAGCGGGATCTGCACGACGGGGTGCAGCACAAACTGCTGGTGATCTCGATGCTGGTGGACCGTGCCCGAGCCGCCGGGGCCCCGCCGGTCGGGCAGCGGCCGTCCGGGTCGGCGGACTCCGATCTGGCCGCCGCCTCCGCCCACTTGACCGAGGTCCTGCGCGAACTGCGGGCGCTGGCCGAGGGCATCCATCCGCCCGCCCTGGCCGAGCAGGGCCTGGCGGCGGCCGTGGAGGTCCTGGCCGAACGGGCGCCGCTGCCGGTCGTACCGGACATCCCCGACCGGCGGCTGCCCGAACACCTGGAGCGGACCGCGTACTTCATCGTCACGGAGGCGTTGAGCAACGTGTACAAGCACGCAGGGGCGACCGAGGCACGCGTCCGGGTGGACGACGGCGCCGGGGGTCTGCTGGTCATCGAGGTCACCGACGACGGCACCGGCGGCGCGGATCCCGCCGGGGGCACGGGGTTGCGGGGGCTGGAGGACAGGGTGGGCGCCCTCGGCGGGCGGCTGCGGGTGCACAGCCCGCGCGGCGCGGGTACGCGGCTGGTCGCGGAGCTGCCATGCGGATCGTGATCGCCGAGGACTCCGGCTTACTGCGGCACATGCTGGCCGAGACGCTGGCCGCGCGCGGCTTCACCGTCACCGCGCAGGCGGGCACCCTTCCGGAGGTGCTGCACGCCGTGGCGGCGGACCCGCCCGACGTGGCCGTCCTCGACATCCGGATGCCACCCGACCACCGCGACGAGGGGCTCCGGGCCGCCGAGCGGATCCGGGCCGACCATCCGGGCACCGGGCTCCTCGTGCTGTCCCACTACGCGGAGACGTCGTACGCGATGCGGCTGCTCAAGGCGGCCGACCAGGGGGTGGGGTACCTCATCAAGGACCGGGTGCGGGACACCGACCGGCTCGTCGACGCGATCAAGCGGGTCGCCTCCGGGGAGGTCGTGGTCGACCCCGAGGTGGTGCAGCGCGTGCTGACCCGCCCCCGCAGGACCGATCCGCTGGCCGCGCTGGTCCCCGTGGAACGGCAGGTGCTGGCGCTGATGGCGGAGGGCCACTCCAACACGTCCATCGCGAGCCGCCTCAGCTACAGCCTCAAGACGGTCGAGAAGCGGGTCACGGCGATCTCCCAGAAGCTGGGCCTGCCCCACCCGGAGAGCCATGAGCGCGCCCATGTGAACCTCCGGGTGCTGGCCGTCCTGGCCTATCTCCGCAGCACCCGTCCCGCCCCGGACCCGCCGTCACCGGCGTGACGCACCGGCCGTCGCGCGGCCGCCACTGCCCCTGTGGACGCTGCCCCAAGAGACAATTCCGCGCGCTCCCCGCCCGCCCGTACGTTCGTTGCGACCCCAGGACGACTTCCGGGCAACTGCCGTACCGCGCACGGGACATGAGCCCGTGCGGGCGGTGCGGCGACCCGTGTGACGAGGAGATCCCATCGTGCGCAACCGCATCACCGCGACCGTCGTGGCCGCAGCGGCCTCCGTGGCCCTGCTCGGCGGCTCCGGCCAGGCGCTCGCCGCCGACACCGCGCCCGCCGCGCCGTCGCAACTGACCGTGGACGCCTACAAGACATGGCTGAAGAGGGCGCCCGGCGGCGGCCCGACGCTGAAGGCGTTCAGCAGGCTGCCCGTGGTCAAGCAGCGGGCGTTCGTCGGCTACCTACAGAACGCCCGCGTGTTCAAGGCGTTCGGTGTCACGCAGACCGGCGCCATCCCGAGCAAGGCGAAGACGAAGACCGTCCGCTACAACAAGGACGTCACCTTCACGAGCACCACGGTCGCCGCGTCCCGTACGGCGAAGTCCACGAAGACGGTCAGCCTGTCCGTGACGGCGACCGAGCGGATCTTCGACATCCCGGTCACCAGCGCCACGACCACGCTGTCCTACGAGACCGGCAAGGGCGGCCTGATCACCGGCAAGGGCCGGAAGGCGGGCCACAAGGGCACCAACTTCAACGCCGCGTTCACGGTGAAGGCCGATGCGACGAAGTTCGCCCCCGAGGCGAACATGCTGGACGCCGTCACCCACTGGACCGCCACACCCCGGTTCAAGAGCGCGGGCACCAAGCCGATCAAGAAGCTCCAGGTCCTCACCGGCCTGGGCGACCACGGCACGGCGACGACGTTCAGGACCGTCGGGAGCTGACACCGCCCTACGGGCACAAGGAGGCGGGCGCCGCGCACGGGCCCGCCCCCCGTGGGGAAATCCGGTTGGCCCCGCCCGGCCGCCGCCCCGGACCACCTACGGATGGGGCAGACCCTCCGCGAGACGGTCCCCCGGCACCGCGCACGTGCAGTCACCCCGCACGGGCTCCTTCCCACCGGCCCGCACGAACGCCTCCCAGTCGTACCGGTCACCCCGATAAAAGACGGGGCGGTGCAGGACATCCACGCCCACGACCACCAGCGGTCCCCGGTACGCGCCGTCCGCCTGCGCGCCGCCCTCGACCTGGCCCGCGCCTGGTGCTTCTTCCACCTGTTCGACGACGGCAACGCCCGTGCCGTACTCGTCTCGGGCACCGCCCGTCGCGCCGCTCACGCGGACCGCTCCTCTCCGCCGCACCGGCACTCGAACCAGACGGTCTTGCCGTCGCGCCACCTGCCCACACCCCACTTGTCCGCCACGGCGTCGACCAGCACGAGCCCCCGGCCGCCCTCCGCGTAGGGCGACATGTCGGTGCGCAGGACGGGGAGCTGGTCGGACCCGTCCGTCACCTCCACCCGGACCCCGGCCGGCGACCGCAGCAACAGCAGGGTGCAGCGGCGGTCCGGGACATGCCGTACGACGTTGGCGAGCAGCTCCGTGACCCCGAGTTCCACCGCGTCGGTCAGGTCCGGCATCTCCCACTCGTCGAGGTAGGAGCGGACGATGCGGCGGACGTGATGCGCGGAGTGCTCACCCACGGTGAAGCACATCCGGTGCTGGGCGGGACGAGCGCCCAGAACGATGGGGGGAATGTATCCGTTCACCCCACAAGGGTGACCTGGCGCAACTACTGTCGGCGACAGAACGGACACAACCCGTACAACAGTGAGTTCAAGCTTCAACGAGGGGACAGCACGATGACCCAGATCAACACCCTCGACCCCGGCGCCTCACCGCTCGACTACTACGGCTACGAGTTGCGGCGCTGCCGGGAGGCCGCGGGCCTGACACAGAAGCAGTTGGGGAGCATCCTGGGCTATACGGCATCGCTGATCGGCCAGATCGAGACGGCGAGGAAAGTTCCGACGCTGGAGTTCAGCGAACGGGCGGACGTGGCGCTGGGAACCGATGGGTTGCTGTCGCGCCTCCTGACGCTGGTGATGCGCAGCCAACTCCCGAGCTGGTTTCAACAGGTGGCGGAGCTGGAAGCACGAGCCACAGCGATCCACGTCTTCCAACCGCTACTTGTGCACGGCCTGCTTCAGACGGAAGCCTACGCGGGTGCCGTGTTCAGCGCTGTGAACGACCGTGACCTGGACAATCGCATCGCGGCGCGGATGGCACGGCAGCGCATCTTCGAGAAGGACAAGCCGCCGGTGTTCTGGGCGGTACTCGGTGAGGCCGTGCTTTACCAGAGGCTTGGCGGTCCTGACGTGATGCGAGGCCAACTGCTGAAATTGTTGGCCTGCGAGAAGAACCCCTACGTCAACATCCAGGTACTACCGTTCGCCGCCGGAAGCCACGCCGGCTTCCCAGGAGCGTTCGACATCTTCCGTTTCTCGAACGACCCCACCATCGTGTACAGCGAGGACTACGAAACGGGCCACGCGACCGCCAATCCAGACGCGGTCGAGAACCGCATGCTCCGTTACGATCATCTGCAAGCTGCCGCTTTGTCCGTCAAGGACTCGGTGGAGCTGATCCGGCACGTGATGGAGGAACGCTATGGGGAGCATCCCTCGCCTGACCAGCGCCCAATGGCGTAAGTCGAGCTACAGCACGGACACCGGCGGCTCCTGCGTCGAATGCACCCCCCTCGGCCCCCTCACCTGGCGCAAGTCGTCGCACAGCGGCGACCAGGGCGGTGATTGCGTAGAGATCGCCGCAACCCCCGCCTCCTCCCCCAGCCCCACCCTCCTCATCCGAGACTCCAAGAACCCGGCGGGACCCCATCTCACCCTGGGCCCCGCCGCGTTCACCACCTTCCTCGGCTGGGCCTCTACAGCCGCTGGATGATCGTCCCGGTGGCGAGTCCTCCCCCGGCGCACATCGTCACCAGGGCGAACTCCTTGTCCGTGCGCTCCAGTTCATGCAGTGCCGTCGTGATGAGCCGCGCTCCCGTCGCCCCCACCGGGTGACCGAGCGCGATCGCACCGCCGTTCACGTTGACCTTCCCCAGGTCCTGCTCGAAGACCCGCGCCCAGCTCAACACCACCGACGCGAACGCCTCGTTGATCTCGACGAGGTCGATGTCGCGGAGCGACATCCCCGCCTTGCCCAGCACCGCCTTCGTCGCGTCGATCGGGCCGTCGAGGTGGAAGTGGGGGTCGGAGCCCACGAGGGCCTGCGCGACGATCCTCGCCCTCGGCCGTAGCTTCAGCGCCCGCGCCATCCGCTTCGACGCCCACATGATCGCCGACGCGCCGTCGCTGATCTGGGAGGAGTTGCCGGCGGTGTGGACGGCGGTCGGCATGATCGGTTTCAGGCGCGCGAGCGCCTCCGCTGACGTGTCCCTGAGGCCCTCGTCGCGGTCCACGAGGCGCCACATGCCCTGCCCGGCGGCCTGTTCCTCCTCGGTCGTGGGGACCTGGACGGCGAACGTCTCCTTCTTGAAGCGTTCCTCGGCCCAGGCGACGGCGGCCCGTTCCTGCGAGAGCAGGCCGAGCGCGTCGACGTCCTCCCGTGTCAGGTCCCGGTGGCGGGCGATGCGTTCGGCCGCCTCGAACTGGTTGGGGAGGTCGACGTTCCACTCGTCGGGGAACGGTTTGCCGGGGCCGTGCTTGGAGCCCGACCCGAGCGGGACACGGGACATCGCCTCGACGCCGCAGCTGATGCCGACGTCGATGACCCCCGCCGCGACCATGTTGGCCACCATGTGCGACGCCTGCTGCGAGGAGCCGCACTGGCAGTCGACGGTCGTCGCGGCCGTCTCGTACGGCAGGCCCATGGTCAGCCAGGCCGTGCGCGCGGGGTTCATGGACTGCTCGCCGGCATGGGTGACCGTGCCGCCGACGATCTGCTCGACGCAGTCGGCGGGGATGCCGGTGCGGCCGAGGAGTTCGCGGTAGGTCTCGCCCAGCAGATAGGCGGGGTGCAGATTGGCGAGCGCGCCACCGCGCCTGCCGATGGGGGTGCGTACGGCTTCGACGATCACGGGTTCCGCGGCCATGGGGATCCTCTCAACGGTTACCCGCGCGGCGCGGGGCGTCCCGGCCCGGCCCGCCACGCAGAACTAGTACGCGTTCTAGTTCTCCTGACAGCGTGCCGATGCGACACTCATCGCCGCAAGGGTCGTGCACGGCGCACACGCGATCCGCGGGCGGATTCCGCCGTGCGCGGGCGCACCACGCGCGCGGGAACCCGAAGGTCACCCCGGCTCTCACGGCGCGCCACTGGGCCGCGGGGGTGACACCGCGAAGGTAATCGCCCCTCACTCCCACTCCCTTCGTACGGATGAAGCGCCCGGTGTCACGTGGCAGGCCTTCGGTGGCGCTGCTGCGATGTGGGGGTCCGCGCCACCCCGCACAAGGAGACGACCACTTGTCCGAGCAACAGCACGAGCAGGCGGAGCGGAGCGTCGGGGAGTTCACCCTCGCCACCCCCGTGAGCGCCGAACCGACGGCACCCCGGACGTACACGGCACCCGAACCGGACGCGCGGTGGGAGCTGCCGCACGGCTTCGCGCACGTCTTCCACGGCGAGGGCAACCGGGGGATCACCCGGCCGGTGCTCATGGCCGACGGCTTCGACCTCGGCAGGAGCGAACTGGAGCGGCTCTACGCCGGCCTCGACGGCGGCGCCTACCCGCTGCTGAGCGAGCTGCGCCGCCGGGGCCGTGACGTGATCCTGCTCGGCTTCGACGAGCGCAGCGCCTCCCTCCTGGACAACGCCGACGCCGCGATCTCCGCGATCCTGCGGACCAGAGCGGAGCAGTCGGGGGACACGCGGCTGACCGTGGGCGGCTTCAGCATGGGCGGCCTGGTCACCCGTTACGCCCTCGCCAAGCTGGAGACGCAGCGGATGGACCACCGCACCGCCGTGTACTTCTCCTACGACACCCCGCACCGCGGCGCCGTCGTCCCCGTCGGCCTCCAGGCGTTCTCGCACTTCGTCCCGGTGCCGAACCCGTTCGCCCGGCAGATGAACAGCCCGGCCGCCCGGCAGATGCTGTGGCGGCACTACAACCCGGTGACCGGCGACACCGCCATCGCCGTCGAGCGCACGCAGTTCCTGACCGCGCTGTCCAAGGTCGGCGGCTGGCCCACCGTGCCGAGGAGACTGGCGCTCGCCAACGGCCGCGGGGACGGCACGGGCCTCGCGATCCCGCCCGGTGGGACCGCGCTGAAGGTGGAGCGGATCTACCCGGGGACGGCCTTTCACACCCAGGCGCAGGGCAAGGACATCGTCGTCGCCGAGCTGAAACGGCGGTTCCCCCCGGCCGAACGGACGGTGCTGACGAGCGACTTCCCCGAGTTCGACGGTGCCCCCGGCGGCACCCTGCGCTCGTACGGCATCCTCGCCGACATGTTGCGGAGGTTCGGCGCCGACGTCGACCTGCGGCACGAGCACATCTGCTTCGTCCCCACGGTCAGCGCCCTCGCGATCCGCGACCTCGACCAGCAGAAGGACCTGTACGCGGCCGTCGACGACCTGGACCCGCACGAGTCCGAGGCCGACGACTTCCTCTGCTCCTCGGACACGACGGCGCACACCGCCATCACCCCGGAACTCGGCGCGTGGCTGCTGGACCGGCTGCCCGACTGACCGGGCCCGACGGATTCGGGTCGCCGTAGCCCTTGCGACTTGTAGAACGCGTTACTACGGTCACGGCGACCCGGATAACTGATGGCCCGTCAGAGACGGTCCGTCGGAGACCGTCTGAGCGACGGGAGTCGACCATGCCCTGTCCAGCGCTGCCCGACGGGTTCGACCTCACCGACCCGGATCTCCTCCACCATCGTGTGCCCCTCCCCGAGTTCGCCGAGCTCCGCCGCACGGAACCGGTCCACTGGGTCCCGCAGGCACCGGGCCTCGCGGGCTTCGGCGACGAGGGCTACTGGGCCGTGACCCGGCACGTGGACGTCAAGTACGTTTCCACGCACCCCGAGTTGTACTCGTCGTTCCTGAACACCGCGATCATCCGGTTCAACGAGCACATCGAGCGGGACGCGATCGACGCGCAGCGGCTGATCCTGCTGAACATGGACCCGCCGGAGCACACCCGGGTACGACAGATCGTCCAGCGCGTCTTCACCCCTCGGGCCATCCGCGCCCTGGAGGACAACCTGCGCGACCGGGCCCACGCCATCGCGCGCGAGGCGCTCGCCCAGCCCGGCCCCTTCGACTTCGTGACCCAGGTCGCCTGCGAACTGCCCCTCCAGGCCATAGCGGAGCTGATCGGCATCCCGCAGGACGACCGGGCGAAGATCTTCGAGTGGTCGAACCGGATGATCTCGTACGACGACCCGGAGTACGCCATCACCGAGGAGGTCGGCCAGGAGTCGGCCACCGAACTCATCGCGTACGCCATGAACATGGCCGCGGACCGCAAGCAGTGCCCGGCGAAGGACATCGTGAGCACGCTGGTCGCCGCCGAGGACGAGGGGAGCCTGGCCTCGGACGAGTTCGGGTTCTTCGTGCTGATGCTGGCGGTCGCGGGCAACGAGACCACCCGCAACGCGATCACGCACGGCATGCACGCCTTCCTCACCCACCCCGACCAGTGGGAGCTGTTCAAGCGGGAGCGCCCGGCGACGGCCGCCGAGGAGATCGTCCGCTGGGCCACGCCCGTCAACTCCTTCCAGCGGACCGCCACCCAGGACACCGAACTCGGCGGCAAGCGGATCAGGAAGGGCGACCGCGTCGGCATCTTCTACGCCTCCGCCAACCACGACCCCGAGGTGTTCGACAACCCCGACACCTTCGACATCACCCGTGACCCGAACCCGCATCTGGGCTTCGGCGGCGGTGGCCCGCACTTCTGCCTCGGCAAGTCCCTGGCGGTGCTGGAGATCGACCTCATCTTCCACGCGATCGCCGAAGCCCTGCCGAACCTGCGGCTCGTCGGCGACCCGGACCGGCTGCGCTCGGCCTGGATCAACGGGGTCAAACACCTCCAGGTCAGCGCGGGCTGACACCCCCGCCCCCGACTCGGGCCGACGGCCTCCCGGCGCCGTCGGCCCGTCCCCCGCGCCCGCGCGTCCCAACGGCGTCCCAGAGCCTCCCCGTTCGCACAGGTCAACGGGGGTGGGACGGTCCCACCGTCCCGGCGCGGCGGTCGCTGTTGCCGAGGGTTCCCGGCTGCCTGAACCTGTGGACGTCGCCGCCGTCGTCGGGGGAACCGAGACGACGGCGCGCCTCATTCACCGGGGGTCCCCGCCCGTCCAGCGTGGCACCGGCTCCCATCCGTTCATGCGTCACACACCGAAGGAACCCTCGTGAACAAGTCCCGCATGGGCCGCGCGATCGCGGCCTCGGCCGTGCTGATCGGCAGCGGCGCCATCGTCTTCGTCCCCGCGTCGGCGGCCTCGGCCACCGAGGACGACTGCGACGGCATCGCCGTCATCGGCCGCTTCCGGGCCGTCGAGTCCGGTGCCTCGTTCGACTTCCGGGGCCGCCGCGTCGAGTTGCAGAACGAGTCGGCGCTCGACCGCTACAGCCGCGCCGAGATCAAGTCCGGCCGCAGGGCCGGCGACCGGCTGTGGGTCGACCGCAGCTTCCGCTCGTTCCCCGACTTCAAGGGCATCGTCAGCGACGGGGACGCCAAGCGCGACGGCTGGAAGATGTGCGGCCCCTACACCGGCAGCCGCACCCAGTCCGTCTACAACTCCAACTACGCCGCCCGCGCCTGCGGGGAGTTCGACGGCATCACCAAGTGCGGCAAGTGGTACGTGGACTGACCCATCCCCACGACGGGGCACCGAACCGGCGCCCCACCCCGTGACCGCACCCCACAAGGCCGCCCCCCCGTCCCCCGAGGACGGGGGGGCGGCCTTGTCGGCGTACCGGGGCGGCACACGACCACGATTCCTCCCCCGAACTGTGAACCGCCTCCGATGATTCTCTGACCGGACTCTGAGAGAAGGCTGAGAGCATGCTGGGCAAGCCGAAGCGCTGCCGGAATCCGAGATCCTTGGAATTCCGGACAGCGCTTGTTTTGCTGCACGGACAGAAAATTCAGGATTCCCTCAGAATTGACCGGCCCTCCTTATCCTCTATTGACGGGGACACGATCTCCGCCCGATAGTTGTGCGCAGTCGGCGGACACCCCCAAAACTCCGCCCCTCCTCATGGAGCAATCAATGGCATTCGCGCACCGCGGAAACGGTTCGACTCGGCGTTTCCGCACCGCCGGGACCCTCGCAGCTCTGACCATGGGTGCCTCCCTGCTCGCGGCCCCCCAGGCATTCGCCGCCGGCCCCACCCAGGCCGAACTCCTCAAGGCGTGCAACTGGGCCAGCCTCTGCAACTTCCACCCGCAGAGCTACTGGGGCTACACCGGCCCGAAGCACCAGGTGGGAAGCACCGCCTACAACTGCGGCACCAACACCAACCAGCACCGTATCGACTGGTCGGACACCACGACCGCCGCCAACACGATCGGTGTCTCCGTCTCGGCGACGTACAAGTTCTCGCTGGTCTTCGAGGCCTCCGTCGAGACCAGCTACAGCCACACCTGGGAGAACTCCCACACGGACACCGAGTCCAACACCATCAACATCTCGCCGCGCAGCGTCGGCTGGCTGGAACGCGGCACGTCGAAGCAGCAGGCAAAGGGCTGGTGGGAGATCCAGTTCAAGAACAAGTACTACGACCACTACGTCTGGTACATCTACGACTTCCAGCAGTCCGGCTTCAACAAGGACAACCCGAAGTTCGGATACGTCAACTTCAAGGACCGGAAGATGACCTCCGCCGAAATCGGCGCGCACTGCTGAACGGGCCGCAACGCTCGTCGTAGGAATGTTCATGCGTGATGCGAGGAATTCTTCCGTGATATCAAGGATCCAAAGAATTCATTCCCCGCTCGGAATTCTCGTCCTCGCGGTCTGCTCGCTCCTGCTGCTCTCCGGCTGCGGCGGACCGGCCGGCGGCAGTCGCGCCGGCCACGCGGAGCGCGAGCCGGCCGTGATCGGCACCGACGGCTCCCCCGAGAGCCGGGTCGTCGCGGCGATCTACCGCGAACTCCTCACCGCCGCCGGGCAGAAGGTACGGACGGCGGACACCGCGTACGCGTCCCCCACCCACACCGCCCAGGCCGTGGTGGACGGCGAGATCAGCATCGCGCCCGCCTACGAGAGCACCATGCTGCGGGCCCTGCCGGGCGGCCAGACGATGCCCGGCAACATGGAGGCGACGCTGAGCATGGCGCTGCCTCCCGGGATCGTCGCCCTGCCGGCGGCCGCGGCGCAGCGCGGGCTCGTCGTCGCGGTCACCAAGGCCACCGCCGACCGGTACGGGCTGCGCGGCCTCGACGACCTCGGCGCGGCGAAGGACCGTCTCACCCTCGGCGGCCCCGCCTCCGGCGACCCCGGCGCCCCGTCCGCCGCCTCCCTGAAGAAGGCGTACGGCGTCACCCTCACCCCGGCGGGGACCTCACGGACGGCGGACGTGCTGGTGCTGCGCAGCGGCGACCCCGCGCTCGCCCGCGGCGGACTGGTCGTCCTCGGCGACCCCGAGTCCGTCGTCCCGCCCGAGCACGTCTTCCCGCTCATCAGCGCACCCGCCGTGGACGCCACCGGCAGGGCGGCCCTCGCCCGCGTCAATGACCCCTTGACGACAGGGCAGTTGGCCACGCTCGCCGCGTCGGTCGAGGCGGGCGAGGCTCCCGGCAAGGCGGCCAGGACCTGGCTGCGCGCCCGGGGCCTGCTGCGCTGATCCCCCGTCGACCCCCGCATTCCCGCTCGTTCAGAACTCCCGCTCACTCAGAACTCCCGCTCACTCAGAAATGGTGGTCCTCCCATGCGCAGCCTCAAGCGCAAGATCGCCGCGGCGGCACTCGTCGCGGGCACCGTCCTCGGCACGCTGGCGGTCCCGGGCACGGCCTTCGCCGGCACCAAGAACGTCCAGCTCCGGGTCTGCAGCGGCTCGAACGAGACCGTGAAGTTCTTCTTCGTCGGCGAGAACCAGTACGGCGACTGGGTCGGCTCCCGGTTCTGGGAGATCGCGCCGAAGGGCTGCACCACGGCCGAGGGCTACTGGTGGGTGGCCGGCCGCTCGGTGGAGTTCCACCACCGCAAGCCCAGCACGGGCTGGCGCTGGGAGCCCCGGCTCATCTCCGCGAACGACACCAGGGACGGTGCCACGTACGACCTGTGGATCGGCTGACGGTCAGCCACGGACGGGGTCGCGTGGGCCGCTTGTGGCGGTCCGCGGGGCCCCGTCGTCCGTCTTCCCGTCGTCCTCGTCCGTGCCCGGGGCTGCCCGTGGTCCGGTCAGGAGGTGGGTGAGGGCGAAGCCCGCGCCGACGACCGCGGCCCCGCCGACCGCGTCGAGGACCCAGTGGTTGCCGGTCGCGACGATCGCGGCGACCGTGAACGTCGGGTGCAGCAGGCCGAGCGCCTTCATCCACCACCGTGGGGCGACGATCGCGATGGTCAGCCCGCACCACAGCGACCAGCCGAAGTGCAGCGAGGG
>NZ_OLMK01000121.1 GCF_900290235.1 Streptomyces sp. MA5143a | reverse complement strand
AGCCCGCCCGCAACAGCTGCTCGGGCCGGTTGACGAAGGCGATGCGGCGATGGCCGAGGTCGGCGAGATGGTGGACGCACGCCGCCGCGAGCGCGGTGTGGTCCAGACCCACCCACCAGGTCCCCTCGGGCCGGGCCGTGCGACCGATGGTGACGGAGGGGAAGTCGAGTTCGGCCAGGTGATCGACCCGGTCGTCCTCCAACCTGATCTCCATCAGGATCGCCCCGTCGACCCGCCGCTCCCCCAGCAACCGCTGGAACGAACGGTCACTGTCCACACCACTCGGCGACAGCAGCACGTCATAGTCATGAGCCGCCGCGGCCTCCACCACACTGCCGATGAAGTCGAGCTGCATCCCCGTGTAGTGGTTCCCAGCCGGCGGGAACACCAGACCGATCGTGCTCGTCCGCCCGTTGGCCAGAGCACGCGCACTCGCGTTGGGCCGGTAACCGAGCTCGTCGATGACCCGCTGGATCTTCTCACGCGTCTCGTCCGACACCGGACGCTTGCCGCTCAGCGCATACGACACCGTGCTCCGCGAGACACCCGCCCGCTTGGCGATCTCACCGATGTTCACGGGCACTCCCTCATCGAACCGGTTCGAGGGCGAACCGCTCGTCGAACCGGTTCGCGTGAAGGGAAGGTAGGAGCCGCCCCGCGCACTGTCAACCCCTCGCGCCGACTCCGCGCGGCCGGTATGCGGATCCCTGCCGGGAGTATTGCTGGAGGCATACGGCGATGCTACGTTCCGGCGAACCGGTTCGACAGAGCCGCACACCTGTTTTCGATCCTCGACTCGACCTCCGAGATGCCGGGCTCCCCCACCCCGCATCCCATCGAACCGGTTCGGCCCTGGGCGGATCACCTCACGGAGACCTCAGTGCGACGTCATCGCAGCAGAACCCGAGCCGCGGCAGCCGGTGCCACCGCGGTCACGGCCCTTGCCACCCTGCTCGCCGGGCCCGCCGCGGGCAGCGCCGGCGCGGCGGCGCCGGAACGGCTCGTCATCGACCTCGGCACCGACACCGGCGCCTTCCACGGCGGCGCCTCCGGCTCCCTGTACGGCGTCTACGGCGACGGCGTACCGAGCCGCAACCTCATCGAGGGGATGGGCCTGCGCACGGTGTCGACGAAGGCGCAGGACGGCCCCCAGCACCCGGGCGCCGACGCGCTGGAGATGCTCCCGCCGTTCGTGGACTCCGGCGGCAAGGACGTCTACATCTACATGACCGACATCTACCGCGGCTTCCCCTACCAGTGGCCGGGTGCCGACGGCCCCGCCCGGCTCGCGGACTTCCAGCAGAAGATCAGGAAGCAGGTCGCCCAGGTCAAGACGATGGGCGCGTACAAGGACCATGTCGTCTACGTCCCCTTCAACGAACCCGAGGGGAACATGTTCGGCACGGGCGAGTGGAGCTACGACAAGGTCTCCTGGCTCGACGACCCGCAGCACTTCTTCGCGGCCTGGAAGGACACCTACCGGCTCATCAAGGGCCTCGATCCCGAGGCGCGGATCGCCGGCCCCAACACCTCGGTCCTCTACGACCAGATCAAGGGCTTCCTGCGGTACGCGAAGGCCAATGACGTCGTGCCGGACGTCATGACCTGGCACGAGCTGTCCTCACCCGCCAAGGTCCGCACGAGCGTGGCCACCTACCGGCGGTGGGAAAAGGAGATCGGCGTCGGCCCGCTGCCGGTCAACGTCAACGAGTACGGCCACAACTACCACCTGTCGGTGCCCGGCCAGGTCGTCCAGTGGGTCTCCGCCATCGAGGAGTCCAAGATCGACGCCGACCTGGCGTACTGGAACATCGACGGCAACCTCAACGACTCGGCCGTGGAGGCCAACAAGGGCAACGGCCAGTGGTGGCTGTTCCACGCCTACGCGCAGATGTCCGGGCACACCGTCGAGGTGACCGCCCCGCACCCCAACCAGCAGTACACGCTCCAGGGCGTGGCCACCCTGGACGAGGAGAAGAAGCAGTCCCGGGCCCTCTTCGGCGGGCAGAGCGGCGCCGCGGACATCGTGTTCCGGAACATCGACCCCGCGCTGTTCGGGACGACCGTGCGGGCCACGGTCCAGGAGATCCCGTGGACCGGCCAGGTCGGGGACTCGGCGCAGCCGCTGCGGCTCTCGGACCGGGAGGTGACGGTCGGCGCCGACGGTTCGGTGACCCTGCCGATGACCGGCATGAACGAGATGTCGGCGTACCAGGTCATCCTCTCCCCCGGCGGCAACGGCGGGGAACCGGCCGCGCCGTCGGTGGGCTGGCGCAGCACCTACGAGGCGGAGGACGCCACCTACACCGGCAAGGGCTACTCCCGGAACGGCCCCGAGGGGACGCCCTCGGACGTGGGCAGGTTCGCGACGTCCGGTGCCTACAACGTGGGCGGGCTGCGCACCGGCTCCGACGGGGTGCTCGCCTTCGACGTCGACGTCCCGCGGGACGGCACCTACGACCTGAGCGTCTTCGCCAACTCGTACAACCGGTACGACCTGGTGAAGGAGCAGGGCCCGACCAATGTCTTCCTGCGGGTCGACGGGAAGGACCCCCGGGAGCTGCGGCTGCCGCTCGGCTACAAGTGGGTCGTCTGGGGCCACACCGACACCACGGTGGAACTGACCGCCGGCACACACCGGATCACGCTCGCCGCGCGGGACCCCGAACTGGGGGTCACCAAGGGCGACGCGATCATCGACAAGATCGACCTCGCCCTGCGCGACGAGAACGTGACCGCCCCCGCGATCTACGAGGCCGCGTACGCCTCGCTCTCCGGGACGCGGCCGGACTACAGCCGGCTCGGCACCTCGGGTCCCGGTACGGTGCCCCTGGCGAAGGGCGACTCGGCGACGTTCTGGGTGTACGCGCCCCGCGACGGCGAGACGACCGTGTCGGTCGACCACCTCGGTGGCGGCCGGGCGGGCCTCTCGCTGGGCGGCGAGCGACTCGACGTGCCCGAGGTCGGCGGGGCCGGGAAGGGCACGGACCGGGTGCGGGTCTTCCTCTCCGGCGGCATCAACAAGATCACCGTCACCGGCGCCGCCCGTGAACTCGCCCTCGACCGGCTCCGGGTCGCCCTGTCCACCGGCTCCCTGAAGACCCGCGTGTACCAGGCGGAGGACGGCACGGTGACGGGGGCCGCCAAGGTGACCGACGCCTACTCGTTCGCCTCGAACGGCAAGGCGGTCACCGACATCGGCGACGGCAGGGGCAACGCGCTGACGTTCGACGTCGTGGCCGAGCGGCCCGGCCGGCACGCGCTGACCATCCGCTACTCCAACGCGGAGCAGGCGCCCGCCACCCACTACAACCCCGACCCGATCGCCCGCCACGCCGACCTCTCGATCAACGGCGGCGCGAGCCGGCGGATCCTGTTCCCGACGACCTTCCACTTCAACAACTTCTGGGACCTGACCGTCCCCGTCACCCTGAGGAAGGGCGCCAACCGGCTCACCTTCACCGCGGAGGAACTGCCCGACTTCGACGGCGACACCTACAACCAGTACGACCAGCGGTCGCCGTACGCCCCGGTCATCGACCGGATCGGGGTGACCCCGCTGGCCGGGAGGTAGTCGGGCCGGTGCGGTGCGGCGCGCGTAAATCGGTGGAACGACGCCGACGCGCGCCGCTACCGTGCTGCCGACCCGAGTCGCCCGATCAAGGACGTGCCGTTGTACACCGTGTGAGACCTCCCGACTGCTGATCTGTCGCGCGTCGCGCCTGTCCGTGCGCCGTGCTGCTTCCTGCTGCGGACTTCTCACTGAAACCGGTGTACTTCTGTGCTCACCACCTGGGTAGTCATGCCCACCTGCCTGCCGCTCGTCGTGCGTCGCTGCTCCGCGTGCGCGTCGGAGCGCTTCCGGGCGAACGGCAAGTTCCGTGTCAACGCGAACCACAAGCTCATCGACGCCTGGCTCCTCGTACTCTGCACGAGGTGCGGGAACACCGCGAAGCTCACGGTCCTGGAGCGCACGCAGGTGCGTTCCCTCCGACCGGAGCTCCTGGACCGGATGCACGCCAACGATCCCGCTCTGGCGGCCGAGGTGCTGCGGGACCCGGTCGTACGGCGCCGTCATCGCGTCGCCCTCGACTGGGACGGCGCCTGGCGTCTCGACACCGGCGGTGCGGATCTCCCGGACCGCGAGGTGATCGACGTGTCGGTCCGCTTCGCGGCGCCGATCCCCGTGCGACCGGTACGGCTGATCGGCGAGGGCTGCGGTCTGTCGCGGGCCGAGGTCGAGCGGCTGATCGAGGAAGGGAAGCTCGTCTCGGCGGTCCGGCTGAACAGCAGGCTCTCCGGCGACTTCACCTTCACGCTCAAGCGCTGAGCGTCCCACGGATACGGGGCCTGTCCGGTGAGTCCGCCGGACAGGCCCCGGACGGGCAGGGGGCTGTGTCGGCCGGGGCGGGCGCGCTTAGGGTCCCGGTATGAGCAACGTACGGATCTCGGAGCGCGCCCGGGCGGTCGCCCCGTTCTACGCGATGGAGTTCGGCAAGCACGCCGCCGCCCTGGAGGCCCAGGGGCACCATGTCGTCAAACTGAGCCTCGGGGAACCGGACTTCGGGGCGCCGCCCGCCGTGCTGGACGCGATGCGGGAGGCCATGGACGGGCGCCCCCTGACCTACACGGCGGCCCTCGGGCTGCCCGCGCTGCGGCAGGCCATCGCCGGGTTCTACGCGGACCAGCACGGCGTCGAGGTCGACCCGGCCCGGGTGGTCGTGACCGCGGGCGCCTCGGCGGCGCTGCTGCTGGCCGCCGCCGCGCTCGTCGACCCCGGTGACGAGGTGCTCATCGCGGACCCGGCGTACCCGTGCAACCGGCAGATCGTCGAGAGCCTCGGCGCCCGCGTCATCCTCGTCCCGACCACCGCCGAGGGCCGGTACCAGCTGACCGCCTCCTCGGTGCGGGCCGGCTGGACGGAGCGCACACGCGGGGTCATGGTCGCCACGCCGTCCAACCCGACAGGCACCTCGGTGCCGGCCGGCGAACTCGCGGCGATCTGCGAGGCCGCCCGCGAACGGGACGCGTGGCGTCTCGTCGACGAGATCTACCTCGACCTCGGCGACCACGACGGGCAGGGACGGCCGCCGCGCAGCGCCCTGTCGTTCGACCCCGGTGCCGTCGTCATCAACAGCTTCTCGAAGTACTTCGGGATGACCGGCTGGCGGCTCGGCTGGTGCGTCGTGCCCGAGCCGCTCGTACCGGCGCTGGAGCGCCTGGCCCAGAACTACTTCCTGTGCGCGTCCGCACCGGCCCAGTTGGCCGCCCTCGCCTGCTTCACGCCGGAGTCCCTGGCGGTGTGCGAGGCCCGCCGGGTCGAGTTCACCGAGCGGCGGGCGCTCGTCCTCGACGGACTGCGCCGCATCGGGCTGCCGGTCCCCGTGCCACCGGACGGCGCGTTCTACGTCTACTTCGACGTCAGCGGCACCGGGCTCACCTCGTGGGAGTTCTGCGAACGGGCCCTGCGCGAGGCCCATGTCGCGCTGACCCCCGGCCGGGACTTCGGCGTGGGCACGGCGGACAGCCATGTGCGGCTGTCGTACGCGGCGTCGGCCGAGGACCTGCGCGAGGGCATCGCCCGGCTGGGGAAGTTCCTGGCGGCCCTCGGGTAGGGCGGTCAGTCGGCCTCGCGCACCGCCGCGTCGAGGAGGGGGCCGAGTTCCCGGGCGACGGTGGTCAGGGCGCGGACGTCGCGCTCGGCCCTGGCCATCAGGATCGCCCCCTCCAGGGCGCTGATCATGAGTGTGGCGAGCGCTCCGGCCCGCTCCTCGGGCACCCCCATGTCCGTCAGCGCCTCCGCCACCGGGCCGGTCCAGCCGGCGAACGCGGCGGCGGCCGCGGCCCGTGTGGACGCGGTGGACTCGGCGCAGTCCACCGTCGCGGCGGCGACGGGGCAGCCGCCCGCGAACCCGGCGGTCTCGTACTCGTCGGTCCACTGGCGCACCATCTCGGCGAACAGCCCACCGGGCGTCGGCTCGTCCAGCGCGGCGAGGAAGCGGGCGACCCGCTTGCCCGCGTACCGGCCCGCCCAGGCCACGGCCTCGTTGACCAGCTGCTCCTTGCCGCCGGGGAAGTAGTGCCGCAACGAGCCGCGCGGCGCCTCCGCGTGGGCCGCGACCTCCCGCATCCCGGTCGCCGCGACCCCTTCGCGCCGGATCAGCTGGGCCGCGCTGAAAACCATCCGCTCCCGCGGCCCCCGTACGGACTGCGCCATGCCCCGACCTCCCTCGTCCCCCACGACGCCACCCTATGACCGCTGTCATAGCGGGGGCTACTATGACCGCTGTCATAGTCGGGTGCGGGGCGGCGGGCTCGTGTGCGCGGGCCGGGAAGGCAGTGCGTCGTGGACGTCGGTTTCATCGGGCTCGGGGTCATGGGGCAGCCCATGGCCCTCAACCTCGCCCGTGCCGGGACACCCGTCGTCGTCTGGAACCGCACGCCGGAGCGGTGCGCGCCCCTGCGTGGCGCGGGTGCCGAGGTCGCGGCCGGCCCCGGTGAGGTGTTCGAGCGGGCCGGGACCGTGTTCCTGATGCTGGCCGACGAGGCCGCCGTCGACGTGGTCCTGGGCCGCGGTACCCCCGATTTCGCCGCCCGTGTCGCCGGACGCACGGTCGTCCACATGGGCACGACCTCCGCCGAGTACTCGGCCGGTCTGCGGGACGACATCCGCGCGTCCGGCGGGCAGTACGTCGAGGCACCGGTCTCCGGCTCCCGTGTTCCCGCCGAGCGGGGCGAGCTGGTGGGGATGCTCGCGGGTGACGAGGAGGCCGTGGCGGCCGTACGGCCCCTGCTCGCTCCCCTGTGCCGGGAGACGTTCGGCTGCGGCGCCGTTCCGGGCGCGCTGCTGATGAAGTTCTCCGTGAACCTGTTCCTGATCACGCTGGTCACCGGGCTCGCCGAGGCGTTCCACTTCGCCGACCGGCACGGGCTCGACCGGGGGCTGCTGCGGGACGTGCTGGACGCGGGGCCGATGGCCAGCGCCGTCTCCCGGATGAAGGGACCCAAGCTGCTGACCCGTGACTTCGCCGTGCAGGCCGCCGCCGCGGACGTTCTGAAGAACAACCGTCTGATCGCGGAGGCCGCCCGCGAGGCCGACCTGGCCTCCCCGCTCCTCGACGTCTGCCACACGCTCTACGGCGAGACCGTCGAGCAGGGCTTCGGCGGGGAGGACATGGTGGCCGTGGTGCGCGCCCTGGAGGCACGGACGGACGGCGCCCGCGGGGACCACCGTCATCGCTCGCCCTGAGCGACCTGCCGTCCTGGGGGCCGGGCGGGGGGACTGAGCGGCCACGCCCGCGACAGGCTGAGGCCCCGTTGCCTACAGTGAGGCCAGGGACGGTCCGGGCGGGAGGGAACGCGATGCACGATGCTCCCGACCCGGCGACCTCCGCCGCGGCGACGCGCTCGGGCACCAGTCGCAGTACCTCAGCGACCATCGCGCCGAACATCCTGCGGTATCTCGCGCGGGTCGCCGAGGAGGACGGTGTCGATCTGCGGCCCGTGCTCGACGAGGTCGGGCTGGACGCCACGGTGATGCGGTCCGCCGCGCTGCGCGTCTCCTACCGGCAGGGCAGCGACGTCATCCGCCGGGCCCTGGAACGGACCGGGGACGAACACCTGGGACTGCGGGTCGGCGCGGCGCAGCATCTCACCGCGTGGGGGCCGCTCGGTCTCGCCATGATGGCCGCCGAGACGTTCCAGGAGGCCATCGAGACGGGCCTGCGCTACCAGAACCTGTCGGGGGCGATGCTGGTGTGGTCGGCCCGCTGGGAGGACGACGGCTATGTGCTGCGCGCCGACCTGCCGGACCCGGCGCTGGACCCCGCGGTCGCCGTGTTCCTGATCGAGGAGGCGTACGCCAGCGCCGCCACCCTCACCCGCCTGAACGTGGGCGCCTCGTTCGCCCCCGAGGTCGTCGACTTCGCGTTCCCCGCGCCGCGCGACACACGGCGGTTCGAGGAGCTGTTCCGCTGCCCGCTGCGCTTCGGCGCGCCCGGCAACCGCCTGGTGTTCCCGGCCCGCTGGGTGCGGGCGACGCAGCCGGGCCGGGACTCCATCACCTATACGTCCACGCTGGAGCTGCTGGACTCGCAGCTGGCGTCACGCCGTGACCAACAGGACCTCCTGGAAGTGCTGGAGGTCTCCATCGCGCAGAGCCTCCCGGACGTCCCCTCCTTCGTGGAGCAGGCCCGTCGGCACGCGTCCAGCGAACGCACCCTGCGCCGTCGGCTCGCCGAGTGCGGCACCACGTACGAGGCGCTCGTCGACGGAGTGCGCCGGGAGCGGGTCGAACAGCTGCTTTCCCGGCCCGAGTCGACGCTGCGTGACATCACCCGGCAGGCCGGCTTCGCCGACGTGCGGGCGCTCCGGCGGGCGGTGCGGCGCTGGCACGGTGTGACCCCGGTGGAGTTGCGGGCGAGGCTGCTGGAGCGCCGGGGGGCGGCCGGCGGATCGCCCGCTTGACGGTCCGGCTCACGTCGGTCCCGGCGCCCGCTCGACGTCCGGTTCACCCAGGGCCCTTCGGACGGATCTCAGCGCGTCCGGATCCAGACCGTCTTCTCACGTGTCCACTGGTGGAAGGCGTCGGTCGACTTCTCCGCGCCGCCGAAGCCGGACTGCTTCCAGCCGCCGAAGGGTGTGGTGATGTCGCCCTCGCTGTAGGCGTTGACGGACACCACGCCCGCCTCGACGCCCCGTGCGAGACGGAGCGCGGTGTCGAGGTCGCGGGTCCAGACCGACGCGGCGAGCCCGTACTCGGTGGCGTTGGCCAGGCGTATCGCCTCCTCCTCGGAGGTGAACGTCTGGACGGTGACGACCGGGCCGAACAGTTCCCTGGTGAGGACGTCGCTGCCCTCGGGCGGGCGGGTGATCACGGTGGGCGGGTAGTAGGCCCCGTGCCGGGGCAGGCCGTGGGGCAGGCCGCCGGTGTGGACGCGGGCCCCGCCGTCCCGTGCGGCGTCGACCGCCGCAGCGACCCGGGCGAACGCCGCCCGGTCGATCAGCGGTCCCACCTGGGTGTCGGGGTCCGCCGGGTGGCCGATGACCAGGCGCCGCGCGGCGGTGGTGAACCGCTCCACCACCTCGTCGGCGATGGCGCGGTGGACCAGGACACGGGAGCCGGCCGTGCAGTTCTGGCCCATCGTGAGGAACGCGGACTCGATCATGTGGTCGATGAGTTCGTCGCCGTAGGACAGGGCGTCGGCCATCAGCACCTGGGGGCTCTTGCCGCCCATCTCCAGCGACACGCGTTTGAAGTTGCTGTCGGCGGCGTCCTTGAGGACGCGCCGTCCGGTGGCGGTGGAACCGGTGAACGACAGGGCGCCCACGAGGGGGCTGCGGGCGAGGGCGGCTCCGGTGACGGAGCCATGGCCGGTGAGGACGGTGAGGACGCCGTCGGGCAGGCCGGCCTCGGCGGCGAGTCGGGCCAGGTGCAGGGCCGAGCGCGGGGTCGCCTCTGCGGGCTTGACCAGCAGGCAGTTGCCCGCGGCGAGGGCGGGGCCGACCTTCCAGGCGGCCATGGCGAGCGGATAGTTCCAGGGCAGAATCGCCGCCACCACCCCGACCGGTTCCCGGGTGACCAGGCCCAGGGCGTCCGGTCCGCCTGCGGAGAGGCGGCCGAAGACCTTGTCGGCCGCCTCGGCGAACCAGCGGATCGACTCGACGGCGCCCGGCACATCACCGGTGAGGCACTCCGTGAGGGGCTTTCCCGCGTCCTCGCTGTCCAGCCGGGCGAGGATCCCGGTGTCGCGTTCCATCAGGTCGGCGAGGCGCAGCAGGACCGCGGCGCGCTCCCGGACGGGCAGCCGCGACCACACCCCGGACTCATGGACCCGGCGGGCCCGCTCGGCGGCCTCGGCGACCCCTTCGGCGCTGGTGGCGGCCACCGTGGTGATCAGCTCCCCGGTGGCCGGGTCGACGACGGTCAGCACGGCGGTGTTCTCGACGACGGTCATGCCTCCTCCACCAGTTCCCAGCGTCCGTCGACCTGCCGGGCGAGTCCCCGACGGCGCAGTTCGTCGAGGTAGCGGGCCATGCCGCGTTCGCCGCGCTGCCGGAACAGCGGGAACATCCTGGGCAGCAGGTTCGGCACCAGCATCGCGAGCCGCACCAGCCGGGACTCGCCGGGCCGGGGGTACGCCTCCAGCCGGGGCCGGTCGAGAAGGCTCACCACGGCGGCCACCACGTCGGCGGGCTGCTGGGGCACGTCCTGGAACTGGAGGGAGTTCCCGCCGTCGACGGCTTCCTGGCGGAGCATCCGGGTGTCGGTCGCCGACGGCAGGACGGACCCGGCGAGGATGCCCTTGCCGCGCAGGTCCAGGCCGATGGCGAGCATCGCGCCGCGCAGCCCGAACTTCGACGCCGTGTAGATGGGGGTCTCGCCCAGGGGGAAGATCCCGCCGAGGGAGACGGTGGTGACCACGCGGGCGTCCCGCGCGGCCCGCAGCAGCGGTACGGCGATCCTGGTGGTCACGAGCGGCGACGTCAGGTTGACGGTGATCTCCCGCTCGATGCTCTCGACGCTGCGGACGTCGAAGCGTTCGGCGCTGGTCATGCCGACGTTGTTGACCAGCACGTCCAGTCGGCCGTACACGTCGGCGACCTGTGCGAAGAGGTGCTCGACCTGGGTCCGGTCCGTCAGGTCGCAGGCGAGCGCGGTGTGGCCCGTGCCGGGCAGTTCGGCGGCGACACGTCGGGCGCGCCCGTCGTCGAGGTCGACGACGACGCAGCGGGCGCCGCCGGTGGCGAAGCGGTGGCACAGGGCGCTGCCGATCCCGCCGGCGCCCCCGGTCACCAGCATGACCTTGTCGTGGAAGTCGTAGCGGCTCATGACAGCGCCTCCGAGTGTCGCGGGGACCGCACGGCCGGGGGCTGGCCCGCGGTGCGCCAGCCCATGTCGGCGGCGATCCTGGAGAGGTGCTTCACGAGGGCGGTGCTGTCGACGTAGCCGGTGTGGCGGGGGGAGGCGACGAACTTGATGCCTCCGGACAGGTCGGGGCGGTCGGTGCGGATCATGCGGGCGAACCGTTCCGCGTTCGGCAGCCGGTGCCGTGCGTCGTGGACGTACCCGGCGATCAGCTGGGCCTGGGTGTCGAACAGCTGGTAGGCGCCGGAGTTGGTCTCGACGAAGCCGACGCCGAACAGGCCCTCGTGGTCGCGGGAGAACGACGACAGATACAGGTCGGGGTGTTGTTCGTCGCCGAAGTACTTCTGGGCGACCGGCACCTTGTGGACGTATCCGGTGGCCAGCAGGATCAGGTCGAAGTCGTCGTGGGTGCCGTCGGTGAAGTGGACGGTGCGGCCCTCGGTGCGGGCGATCCCCGGCCGGGCGGTGATGTCGCCGTGCTGGAGGTGGTGGATCAGCAGCGAGTTGATCGCGGGGTGCGTCTCGAACAGCCTGTGGTCGGGCTTCGGCAGGCCGAGGCGCGTCGGGTCGCCGTTGACGAGCCGCAGGAGGGTGCCGAAGACCCGCTGGGCCAGCCACATCGGCAGGTGCGGCCCGCCGCTCGCGATGGTGTCCACGGGCCGGCCGAAGAGGTGCTTGGGGATGAACCAGTAGCCGCGGCGCATGCTGATCACCGCGTGGTCCGCGCTGCGGGCCGCGTCGCAGGCGATGTCGCAGCCGGAGTTCCCGGCGCCCACCACCAGGACCCGCTTGCCGCGCAGTTCCTCCGCGCTGCGGTAGCCGACGGTGTGGCGGACCTCGCCGGTGAAGTGGCCGGGGATCTCCGGCACGTTGGGGTGCCACTGGGCGCCCGTGCAGACCACGACCTGGCTGTGCGTGGTCCGTCGGCCGTCGGTGCGGGTGACGGTCCAGGTGCCGTCGGCGTTCTTCTCGACGTGCTCGACCTCCACGCCGAACTCGATGCGCTCGGTCAGCCGGTAGGCGTCGGCGAAGGAGGTCAGGTACGACAGGATCTGGCGGTGCGGCGGGTAGTCCGCGAAGGTGTCGGGCATCGGGAACCCGCCGAAGCCGGAGAGGGTTCTGCTGGAGATGAAGTGGGCCGACTCGTACATCGGGCTGCCCGGGTTGTCGATGTCCCAGATGCCGCCCGGCCCGGTGTGCCGTTCGAGGTGGGTGTACGGCAGGTTCCGCTCCGACAGGGCCCTGGCGACCGCCAGGCCCGCGGGCCCCGCCCCGATCACGCATGTGTCGTACCGGCTTGTTTCCATGAACCAGTTCCCTTGTCCGGCCGTTCGCGGTCCCCTCGCCGAGGGGTTGTAGGGAACCTACGGAGCGGCGCCGCGGGAGGAACTGGTCCTCGCGGTCAAAGAGGGGGCCTCAGCGGCCAGCGGCGGGGCCGCCGGGATGCCCGGCGCGTGCCTTCTCGAACAGGACCGGGTCGTGCGCGTTGACGATGGTCAGGTCCGCGTCGCCCCGCCGGTACAGCTCGGCCAGGCGGGCGTGGTTGGCGCGCACCCGCGGGAAGTCGTGGGCGAGCAGCGCTTCCGTGGCCCGCAGGACGCGCGGCACCGGTGTGCGGCCGTCGATGAGGCCGCGGTGGAAGAAGGAGTCGCCGGCGTGCAGGACCCAGCGGTCACCGGTGTCGACGGCGACGCAGGCGTGGCCGCGGGTGTGGCCCGGCAGGGAGATCAGGACGATGCCGGGGGCGATGGTGTCGAGTTCCTTGGCGGCGGCGAAGCCGCGCCAGGCCTCGCCGTCCGGGGTGTGTTCGACGAGGTTCGGGCCGTGCGCCCACTGGATGGGCCGGTAGCGGTTCCGCTCCCGCCGGGACGGGGAGGTGATGGCCCCGCGGACCTCGGCCGCGGTGGTGTGCACCTGGGCGGCGGGGAAGTCGGAGAGTCCGCCGATGTGGTCCAGGTCGAAGTGGGTGAGGACGATGTGCCGGACGTCCTCGCGGCTGAAGCCGAGGGCCTCGACCTGGCGGGCCGCCGTCTCGTCGGCCCTGAGCACGGGCCTGAGCAGCCGGCGTGATCCTCCGAGGCGCCGTCCGGGTTCGTCGATGTCGCGCAGTCCGAAACCGGAGTCCACCAGGACCAGGCCGTTCGGCGCCTCGACGAGCAGGACGTGGCAGACCAGCCGGGCGGTGGGCGGGAGCAGGGTTCCGCAGTTGAGGTGATGGACCCGCATGGCAGTACGACCTCCGGAGGGTCGACGTAGGGGCAACGGTCACGGGGCCGGGGGGCGGGCCCGCGGTGGGTGTGGGGCGGGGTGGCGGTGCGGGGCGACGGGGCGACGCTCCGTCCGGCGCCGTAGGTCAGACGGGCTTGAGCGGTACGCACCACACCAGGGCGGTGCCTCCGCCCGGGGGCTGGGTGAGGTCGAATCCGCCGCCGAGTTGCTCGGCGCGTTCGGCCATGTTGCGCAGCCCGCTGCGGCGGCCCCCGGCCGGGACGCCCACGCCGTTGTCGGTGACCGACAGACGCAACTCGTTCCCGTCGGTGGCGAGGACGACCTCGGCGCGGTCGGCGCGGGCGTGGCGGGCGATGTTGGTGAGGGCCTCGGAGAGGACGGCCACCGCGTGGTCGGCGATCTCCTTGGGTACGTCGGTGTCGAGCAGGCCCTCCATGCGCACGCTGGGGGCGAAGCCCACGACCGGCGCCGCGTCCCCGACCACCCGTACGGTGCGGGCCCGCAGGCCGGTGCCCGCGGCTCCGTCGCGGGTGCGCAGGCCGAAGATCGTCGACCTGATGATCTTGATGGTCTCGTCCAGGTCGTCCACGGCCCGCGAGACGCGTTCGGAGGCCTCGGTGTGCTCGATGAACCGGCCCGCGCTCTGCAGGGTCATCCCGGTGGCGAACAGCCGCTGAATGGCCAGGTCGTGCAGGTCCCGGGCGATCCGGTCACGGTCCTTGAGGACCGCGACCTCCTCGGCCTCCAGCCTGCGCTCCGCGAGCTCCATCGCGATCGCCGCCTGGGCGGCGAAGCCCCGCAGGAGGTCGATCTCCTTCTCCGTGAACGCCGGCCGCCCCGCCTCCCGCACCAGGAGCAGCACACCCCGGACGCCGCTCTCGCCGGTGCCGACGGGGACGGCGACGGCCGGTCCGAGGCCGGTGAAGCCCGGTGTCCCCGCCGAGACCCGTACGTCGTGGACGACGTCCGGGCTGGTGACGGCGGTCGCCCCGGCGAAGGCCTCGCCGAGGAGGCTGCCCTCCACGGGCAGGACCAGACCGTTCAAGGTCTCCGCCTCCTGGCCGAGGGCGAGTTCGACGGACAGCGAGTCCGTCTCCTCCATCGGCATCGCGACCCCTGCGAGGGCGGCGCCGGTGATCTCGCGGGCCCGGTCGGCGATCAGGCCGAGGACCTCGGTGCGGTCGCCGCCGGCCATCAGACGGTGCACGATTTCGGCGTTCGCCCGCAGCCAGCGCTCACGGAGCCGGGACTCCGCGTAGAGCCGGGCGTTGTCGATCGCGACGCCCGCCGCGACGGCCAGGGTGAGGGTGACCGAGACGTCCTCCTCGTCGAACTGGGCACCGCCGCGCTTCTCGGTGAGGTACAGGTTCCCGAAGACCTGGTCGCGGACCCGGATCGGGACGCCGAGGAAGGTGTTCATCGGCGGGTGGTGGGGCGGGAAGCCGTACGACGCCGGGTGGTCGGAGAGCTTCGCCAGGCGCAGGGGCTCCGGGTGGCGGATCAGCTCGCCCAGGATGCCGTGGCCCTCCGGGAAGGGGCCGATCCGGGCGATCTGCTCCTCGCTCACGCCGACGGTGTGGAAGGCGGACAGACGCTTGCCGTCGGGGCCGATGACCCCGAGGGCCGCGTACTCGGCGTCGACCAGCACGGCGGCGGCCTCCACGATGCTGCGCAGGGCCTGCTCCAGGTCCAGCTCGCGGCCCACCGAGAGCACCGCCTCCAGCAGGCTGTGCACCCGGTCCCGGGTGCCGCGGGCGGCGTCCAGGCGGGCCTGGAGCTCCTCCAGCAGTTCGTCCAGCCGCAGCTGTGGCAGCCGTACCCGGGCCTCCTCCGAGCTTCCCACCTGACGGTTCCTCCGGTCCCCTGTCCGCGGGCCCCACCGGCCCGGCCCCTGTGGCCAACGTAATGGTCGGCGGCGTGGCACGGTAGCGAATCCGGCCGACCCGGCGGGGACCGGGCGGGGACCGGGCGGGCAGCTCCGACTGCGGCGAAGGGCAGGCGAACGACGCCGGGACGGGCCCCGAGGTCGGGACCTTCGGCCCGTGCGGGACAGGTGGGGTCGGAGGGACAATGGAACGAGGAGCGGCACCGATCCCCCGCGGTGTCGCTCCGTTCTCCGTACCGGCCGGCGGCCCTCGGCGGGCCGGGGCGGAGCGGGGGTCAGGCCGCGCGGACGGCGACCTCCCGGTGCGGCAGGTCGCCGAGAACGACCTTCAGGGCGCCGGTGTCGGCGGCGCGGCCGAAGACGTCGTACGCCTCCTCCATGTGGTTCATCGGGAACGTGTGGGTGACCAGGTCCGCGGTGGGCAGGCGCCCGGCGGCGGCCATGCGCAGCAGCGTGGGGGTGGAGCTGGTGTCGACCAGGCCGGTGGTGAGGGTGACGTTCTTGATCCACAGGTCTTCGAGGTGGAGCACGGCGGGCTTGCCGTGGACGCCGACGTTGGCCACGTGGCCGCCGGGGCGCACCATGCGGGTGCAGGCCTCGAAGCTCTCCGGCAGCCCGACCGCCTCGATGACCACGTCGGCGCCGAGTCCGTCCGTGAGGTCGGCGACGAGCTGCTCGGGGTCCTCGCGGGCGTCGGCCACGGCGTCGGCGCCGAGCCGCTTGGCGGCCTCCAGCCGGGCCGCCGCCGGGTCCACGGCGACGATCCGCTCGGGGGCGAACAGCCGCGCCGTGGCGATCGCGGCGAGACCGATGGGGCCGGCCCCGACGACGGCGACGGTGTCCCCGGGCCGCACCTGCCCGTTGAGCACACCCACCTCGTAGGAGGTCGGGAAGATGTCCGCGAGAAGCACGGCGTCCTCGTTGCCGACCGTGCTGGGCAGTACGTGGACGGACAGGTCGGCGTGGGGGACGCGGACGTACTCGGCCTGGGTGCCGTCGATCAGATGGCCGAGGACCCAGCCCCCGCCGCCCCGGCACTGGCCGTAGGCGCTCTCCCGGCAGAAGCGGCAGCGGCCGCAGGCGCTGATGCAGGAGACGAGGACGCGGTCGCCGGGGCGTACGGTCCGGACGTCGCCGCCGACCTCGACGATCTCGCCGACGGCCTCGTGTCCGAGGACCGTGCCGGGACGCACGTCGGGGACGTCGCCCTTGAGGATGTGCAGGTCCGTGCCGCAGATGGTCACGGCGTCGACCCGTACGACCGCGTCGGTCGGGTCCTTGAGCGCGGGGTCCGGGATGTCCTGCCAGGCCGACTGCCCGGGTCCGTGGAAGACGAAGCCTTTCATGACGCTCCTCACCGTCCTTCTGCGCATGCCGGGAAAGTCCCCCACATCCAGCTTGTCCGCTGGACGCGGACCTCGCACGGGACCGACCGGGCCACCGTGCGGGCCGCCGGTCCCGTTCGGGCCGGTACAAGAGGGACCGAACGGCCCTACCGCCGACCCGGTCACCAGGGCTTGTCTCGTCTCATGGACGAGAACGACACCGGGTCCGCGCCGTACCGCACGCACCACACCTCCGGCGGCGCGACCGTCGTGACCCTGCGGGGCGAGATAGACGTCGTGACGGCTCCCGCGCTCGCGGCCCGCCTGGACGCCCTGACCTCCCGTCCCCACCCCGACCTGGTGCTGGACCTGCGCCCGGTCGACTTCATCGACTGCTCCGGGCTCGGTGTGCTGTGCCGGGCCCGCAACCGCGCGCGGGACCGGCACGGCCGGCTCCGCCTGGTCACCGACGACTCGCGCTTCCTGCGGCTGCTGCGCTGCACCGGCCTGACCGACGTGTTCGAGGTGGGGGCCCGGCTGCCCGGGGAGCCGACGGGCCCGGTGCCCGCCCCTGCCCGCTGAGCTCTGCGGCCGTCAGACGTTCCAGGCCCAGTCGGCGACCTCGGGCAGGTCGGTGCCGTGCTCTCGGATCCACGCGTGGTGGCGGGTCCGGGCGTCGGCCATCCGCTGCCGTACGGCGGCGGCGCGCACGGCGAGGCCGGGGACGCGGTCGACGACGTCCATGACGAGGCGGTAGCGGTCGAGGTCGTTGCGGACGACCATGTCGAACGGTGTGGTCGTCGTGCCGGACTCCTTGTAGCCACGGACGTGCAGGTTCCGGTGGCCGGTGCGGCGGTAGGCGAGGCGGTGGATCAGCCACGGGTAGCCGTGGTAGGCGAAGATCACCGGCTTGTCGGTGGTGAACAGCCCGTCGTACTCGAAGTCGCTCATCCCGTGCGGGTGTTCCTCCCTCGGCAGCAGCCGGGTCATGTCGACGACGTTCACCACGCGCACGGCCAGTCCGGGCAGGTGCCGGCGCAGCAGCTGCGCGGCGGCCAGCACCTCCTGCGTGGGGACGTCGCCGGCGCAGGCGAGGACGACGTCGGGTTCGTCGCCGTTCTCCGTGCCGGCCCAGTCCCAGATGCCCGCGCCGCGCGCGCAGTGGGCGCGGGCCTCGTCCAGGGACAGCCAGTCGTAGCAGGGCTGCTTCCCGGCGACGACGACGTTGACGTAGTCCCGGCTGCGCAGGACGTGGTCCGCGACGGAGAGCAGGGTGTTGGCGTCCGGCGGCAGATAGACCCGTACGACCTCGGGGCTCTTGTTCAGGACGTGGTCGACGAAGCCGGGGTCCTGGTGGGAGAAGCCGTTGTGGTCCTGCCGCCACACATGGGAGGTGAGCAGGTAGTTGAGGGAGGCGATGGGGGCCCGCCAGGGCAGCTCGCGGGAGGTCCGCAGCCACTTGATGTGCTGGTTGACCATGGAGTCGACGATGTGGACGAACGCCTCGTAGCAGGAGAACAGGCCGTGCCGGCCGGTGAGGAGGTAGCCCTCCAGCCAGCCCTGGCAGGTGTGCTCGGAGAGGGTCTCCAGCACCCGGCCGTGCCGGTCCAGGTGCTCGTCCACCGGCAGGGTCCCGGCCTGCCATGCCTTGCCGCTGGCGTCGAAGACGGCCTGGAGTCGGTTGGAGGCCGTCTCGTCGGGGCCGACGACGCGGAAGTCCCGGCGGGCGCGGGTGTCGTTCATGACCGCTTCCAGGAGGCCGCCGAGGACCCGGGTCGGCTCGTGGAGGGTGGTGCCGGGCTTCTCCACCGGGACGGCGAAGTCGTCGAGGGAGCGGACGGGCAGGTCACGGACGAGGAGACCGCCGTTGGCCTGCGGGGTGGCGCCGAGCCGGCGGGGGCCCTCGGGAACGCAGGCGAGGACGTCGGGGACGGGCCGCCCGTCGGTGCCGAACAGGTCCTGCGGCCGGTACGAGCGCAGCCACGCCTCCAACTGCCGCAGGTGGTCGGGGTTCTCCCGCACGCCGGCGAGCGGGACCTGGTGGGCGCGCCAGGTTCCCTCGACGGGCTCCCCGTCGACCTCGGCGGGGCCGGTCCAGCCCTTCGGGGTGCGCAGCACGATCACCGGCCAGTGCGCGCGCTCGGTGACACCGTCCTCACGGGCGGTGCGCTGCATGAGGGCGATCCGGTCGAGCGCCTCGTCGAGGGCCGCGGCCAGCGCGCGGTGCACCTGCGCCGGGTCGTCGCCGGTGACGTGGATCGGGACGTGCCCGTAGCCGCGCAGGAGTGCGTCCAACTCGCCCTCGGGGAGACGGGAGAGGACGGTCGGATTGGCGATCTTGTAGCCGTTGAGGTGGAGGATCGGCAGGACCGCGCCGTCGTGCACCGGGTCCAGGAACTTGTTCGAGTGCCAGGCGGCCGCCAGCGGCCCGGTCTCCGCCTCGCCGTCCCCGATCACACAGGCGACCAGCAGGCCGGGGTTGTCGAAGGCGGCGCCGTACGCGTGGGCCAGCGAGTAGCCGAGTTCACCGCCCTCGTGGATGGAGCCGGGCGTCTCCGGGGCGACATGGCTCGGAACCCCGCCGGGGAAGGAGAACTGCCGGAACAGCCGCTCCATGCCCCGCCCGTCCCGCGGGACGTCGGGGTAGATCTCGCTGTAGCTGCCCTCCAGCCAGGAGTTGGCGAGCACGGACGGCCCGCCGTGGCCGGGGCCCCAGACGCACAGCGCGTCCAGTCCGCGCGCCTTGATCACGCGGTTGAGGTGGGTGTGCACGAGGTTGAGGCCGGGCGAGGTGCCCCAGTGGCCGAGGAGCCGCGGTTTGATGTGCTCCGGCCGCAGCGGCTCGGCCAGCAGGGGGTTCGCCATCAGGTAGATCTGTCCGGCGGCGAGGTAGTTGGCGGCCCTCCAGTGGGCGTCCAGGGTGCGCAGCTCGTCGTCGGAAAGTACGGTGACGTTCTGGTGTTCGACCTTGGTCATGGGTGACTCCGGAACTCATCGACGGGGGTCATAGGGCGGTGGAGGCGGCATGGCCGGCAAGAAGGCGACGAAGTTGCCGCGTGCGGCGTACGAAGAGGAACTGCTGCGTCTGCAGACGGAGTTGGTGAAGCTCCAGGAATGGGTGCGGGCGACGGGCGCCCGACTGGTCGTGATCTTCGAGGGGCGGGACGCGGCCGGCAAGGGCGGCACGATCAAGCGGGTCGCCGAGCACCTCAACCCGCGTGTCGCCCGGATCGCCGCGCTGCCGAAGCCGACGGAGCGCGAGCGCGGCCAGTGGTACTTCCAGCGGTACATCCAGCACCTTCCGGCGGCCGGGGAGATCGTGCTGTTCGACCGGTCCTGGTACAACCGGGCCGGGGTCGAGCACGTGATGGGCTTCTGCACGGAGGAGGAGTACCAACTTTTCCTGCGACAGTGCCCCATCTTCGAGCGGATGCTGGTGGAGGACGGGATCCTGTTGCGCAAGTACTGGTTCTCGGTGAGCGACACCGAGCAGCAGGACCGGTTCCGCCGTCGGCTGGAGGATCCGCTGCGGCGCTGGAAGCTGTCGCCGATGGATCTGGAGTCGATCTCCCGCTGGGAGACGTACTCGCGGGCCAAGGACGAGATGATGGTGCACACCGACATCACCGAGGCGCGCTGGTTCGTGGTGGAGAGCGACGACAAGCGGCGGGCCCGGCTGAACATGATCGCCCACCTGCTGGCCTCGGTCCCGTACCACGAGGTCCCGCCGCCGGTGCTGGAACTGCCCGAGCGTCCCGCGTCGACCGGCTATCAGCGCCCTCCGCGCGATCTGCGGACGTACGTCCCGGACCACGCGGCGAAACTCTGAACGGCGGCGCTCCGAACGGCGGGCCACCGTGCTCGACCGCGGCGGGGGCCGGCGTACGGGCATGTGGTGGCGTACGGCCATGGAGACGCACCCCTTCGTCCGTGGCCGGACCGCGACCCGGCGTCGCTCGACCTCGCGTCCCTCACTCTCGCGGACCGCGGCCGGCCGCGCCGGATGCCGAAGGGCCGCGCCGACAGGGCCGGACGGCCCGGACGGCGGGCCCGGCGGCCCCTGGCGCGGCGCTCGGGCACGCCACGCGCGGAGGGTATGGGCCGGTGGGGGCCGATCGGCCTGATCGGCGAAGGGATCACCAACCGGGAGAATCGGCAAGAGGCTCTACCTGTCGGGGAAGACCGTCAAGAACCACATCTCCCGCCTCCTGGCCGAACTGGGCGTCCGACGCCGCGTCCAGGCCGCCGTCCTCGCCACCCACCTGGACCGGCCGACCCCGGGCGAGCGTCGGCCGAGCTGAACGAGACAGGGGCCGCCCCTCGGGGGACCCCGGCCGGACGGGCTGGAGAACGGGCCGACCGGCCCTACCCGTGTTCGGGTGTCGTACGGACGATGGGCTGATGGTTCAGAACGATGCGTTTCGTGTGCTCGACCGGCAGGAGTGCCTGAGACTGCTGGCCAAGGTGCCGGTCGGGCGGGTGGTCTACACCCGGCGCGCGCTGCCCGCGGTGCTCCCGGTCAACTTCGCCCTCGGCAACGACGACGCCGTGCTGCTGTGCACGTCGGCCGGCTCCGACCTGGTGCGGGCGATCGACGGTGTCGTGGTCGCGTTCGAGGGCGACGAGTTCGACCCGGTCACCCGGTCCGGCTGGAGCGTCGTCGTCACCGGCCGGGCCGACGTGGTGACCGATCCCGCCGAGCACGGGCGGCTGTCCCGCACCGGCCCCGCCTCCTGGATGCCCGCGCGGAACGAGGTCTTCGTGCGGATCGCGTCCGAGATGGTCACCGGCCGTGAACTCGGCACGCGCTGACCGGACGACGGTTCCGCGACAGGGCTTGTCGGAGGCCGTTCCCGGGCCGCCCGGCCCCTCGTCGGCCGCACCCGTTGGGCCGATGCTCCCGACTCGATGGGGCCATTGGTCCCCACTTCGCCGGTAGCGGGCGAACGGCGCCGAAACGCGGTCCGTCGCCTGGTACACAGAGGACCGGCGCCCGAGGGGACGCGGCGCCCGACCTCACCCCTTCCGCCCACTCCTGGGAGGCCTCATGCTGTCCGAAGAGTCCGCCGCCGTCGTCCGCGCCACCCTGCCCGCGGTCGCCGGAGCGCTCGACGAGATCACCACCCGCTTCTACGGCGCCATGTTCCGCGACCGTCCGGAGCTGCTCGACGGGATGTTCAACCGCGGCAACCAGGCGAGCGGCGCGCAGCGCCGGGCCCTGGCCGGGTCGATCGCCGGGTTCGCGACCGCGCTGCTGGACGACCCGGACACCCGCCCGGACACACTGCTGGACCGGATCGCCCACAAGCACGCGGCGGTCGGGGTCACCGACGACCAGTACACGATCGTCCACAAGTACCTCTTCGGCGCGATAGCCGAGGTGCTCGGCGACGCCGTCACCCCGGAGGTCGCGGCGGCCTGGGACGAGGTGTACTGGCTGATGGCGGGCGCGCTGATCGGCCGGGAGGCCCGGCTGTACCAGGACGCGGGCGTGACGCCCGGCGAGGTGTGGCGGCCGTGGACCGTCGTCGAGCGCCGTACGGAGACCCCGGACACGGTGTCGTTCCTGCTGCGCCCCGCCGACGGGGGACCCGCGCCGCGGGCCCGGGCCGGCCAGTACGTGAGCGTCCGCGTCCGTATGGCGGACGGTGTGCGCCAGGTACGGCAGTACAGCCTCTCCTGCGACCCGGGCGACGGTCTGCGGCGGATCACCGTGAAGCGGGTCGCCGCGGCGGAGGGCACGCCGGACGGCGAGGTCTCCACCCTGCTGCACGAGCGGGTGTCCGCGGGCGACGAACTGACCCTGTCGGCGCCGTTCGGCGATGTCTTCCTCGACGATCCGGCCGACACCGGGTCCCCGGTCGTGCTCGTCTCCGCGGGCATCGGCTGTACGCCGATGACCGGCATCCTGGCGCATCTGGCCGCGGCGGGCTCGACCCGCCCGGTGCTGGTGCTGCACGCCGACCGCTCCCCCGCCGACCACGCCCTGCGCGCCGAGACAAGTGCGCTCGTCGACCGGCTCCCGGGTGCCCGCGCCGTCGTCTGGTACGAACACCCCGAACCGGCCGAGCCGACCCGGCAGGCCGAACAGGTGGAGCGGGCCGGTACGGAGTTCCGGAGCGGTCTGATGGATCTCGACGGTCTCGAACTGGCCCAGGACGCCACGGTGTTCCTGTGCGGGCCGCTGCCCTTCATGCGGACGGTGCGCGGTCAGCTGCTGGCCGCGGGGACACCGGCCCGCGCCATCCGCTACGAGGTGTTCGGCCCCGACCTGTGGCTGCCGGGTTCCTGACGGAGCGGTCACCCGGAGCGGCTGACCGGATCTTTGCTTTCGATCTGGCCCTGCGTCTCGTCGCGGGCCGGCACGGCCCGGCCCGGCGGTCGCCGCCCGGGTCGCCCGCGACATGGTCGTCTACGCCCGCCGCAACGGCCACGAGCCGCGGACGACCCTGCGCCCGGAGCGCGCCGAGCACCTCATCAGCCACGGCGCCACGGTCGACGCCGCGGCACGCTCGGTCGGCTTCGAGGACGCCCGGATGCTCCGCCGTCCGCGCGCCCGCGCGAACTGAACCGGCCACAGGTCCGGGCGCGGGTCGCCCCTCACGAACCGACCCGGCCGCGGCCCCCGGCGCGGGTCACGCCGAGGCCGGGTCCGGTGACTCGGCGGGGCGCTCGGCGACCAGGTCCGGCAGCAGTCCTCTCAGCGCCTCGCGCTGCGCGGGCCCCATGAACTCGCCGAGCGCGTCGGTGACCGTCCCGGCGAGCGCGTCGGAGGCCTCCTTCAGCAGCCGCCGCGCCTTCTCGGTGAGCGCGACCTGGATCCCGCGCTTGTCGCCGCACACCGAGGCGCGGGTGACGAGGTCGGAGTGCTGGAGGCAGGCGATCTGGTAGGTGAGCCGGGTCTTGGGACGGCCGAGGAGCTCCGCGATCCGGGTCATGCGCAGCCCGTCCTCCGGCCGGGTGGCCAGTAGACACAGGATCAGGAACTCGTCGTGGGAGACGCCGAGCCGCTCCTTCACGACCGCACGCAGCCGCTGCTCCACCGCGCCCGTCGCGCCCAGCAGCAGCATCCAGCCGTGCAGCTCGGCCGGCAGAAGGCCGTCGCTCCCCCGCGCGGACGGGCATTCGGGCAGGTGGGCGGGGTGTTTGTCGTGGTCGGCCATGGGCCCAGTGTACCTGTTGTCCATTTTTGGAAGACTGGGTTGTCCAAGTTCGAATAACAGGCTAGCTTCAGTCATACAAATTTGGACGACCACCTGGTCATGACTTCCCCTCATGACCGCTCGACAGGAGAACCCCCATGACCGTCGCCGTGGAAACCGGACTGTGGCAGCTCGACACCACTGCCTCCACCGTCGCCATTCAGCACCGGACGATGTGGGGCCTGGTCACCGTCAAGGGAGCCTTCGGCACCGTCGGCGGCCAGGGGGAGGTCCGGCCCGACGGCTCCGCCGTGGGCGTCGTGACCGTCGACGCCGCCTCCCTGGACACCAGGAGCGCCAAGCGCGACGAGCACCTGAGGTCCGCCGACTTCTTCGACGTGGACCACCACCCGGAGATCACCTTCGCCGTCCGCAGCGCCGAACTCCGGGACGGCGACGCGGTCGGCGTCGTCGGCCAACTGACCGTGCGCGGCATCAGCAGGCCGCTGTCCCTCACGGCGCGTCTGACGGAGGCGACCGCCGAAGGGGTCACCCTGGGTACCGAGTTCACCGTCGACCGCGAGCAGTTCGGCATGGGCTGGAACCAGCTCGGCATGATGCGCGGCCTGGCCACGATCACGGCGACGCTGCGCTTCGTCCGGACCACCGCCTGACCCGACCGTCTCCGGCAGGTGTCGGGGCGCCCAGAGGGGGGACTTGGTGGGCAGACCGGGTTCAGCGGCCTTCCCCCAGGGGGCTGACCCGGTTCAGGCTCCTCCTGTTCAGCAGTGAGCCGGGGGAGCCGACGCCCCGAGGTCAGCCGAGGTTGCCCTGTTCGCAGACGCGGCGGGCGATCTCGCGGAGTTTGACGTTGCTCTCCTGGGAATAGCGGCGCAGTACGTCGAACGCCTCCTCCTCGGTGAGGTGCCGGCTGCCCATGAGGATGCCCATGGCCTCCCCGATGACATGGCGGGTGGCGACCGCCTGCTCCATCTGGGCGTGGGTGCGTGCGCTGGAGAAGGCGATCGCCGCGTGGGACGCCAGCAGCCAGCCGGCCAGTTCGCTGGCCTCGGTGAACGCGCCGGGCCGTCGGGAGTACAGGTTCAGCGCGCCCAACTCCTCGTCGTCGGTGAACAGCAGGAAGCCCATCATGCTGCCCACGCCGAGGGCGCGCGCCCGGGGCGCGAAGGCGGGCCAGCGCTGCTGCTCGGCGGTGAGGTCCGCGATCCGGAAGACCCGCTCGCCCTCCGAGCTGTGGGCGGCGTCGAAGCAGGGCCCCTCCCCCAGCTGTTGTTGCCACTCATCGCTCTCGGTGACCAGATCGTGGGTGGGCGCGAGGGTCTCCACCTTCGTGTCGTGCAGGACGAGGATGCCGGCCGCGTCGCAGCCGTCGACCAGTTCGGTGGCCGACGCCGTGATCCGCTCCAGCGTCCCCTTCACCGATTCCTGCGCGAGGAGATCCCTCGCCATCGTCGCCATCCGCTGGGCGAACAGACCCCAGTCCACGTCGTCCTCCGCTCCTCGTCGCACGGGTAGGCCCCTGCCCCGACTTGTACCCGTGCGTCGCGGTGCCACCGAGGATCACGAGACGCACCGCCCGCCTCACACCACCATGCTGCGCCTCCGCCAGGACGCGGGCCACACACGCGTGGGTTGAGACGGCACCCCTGCGGTGGTCAGCGTGTCCCGCGGCGCGCGGCGGTCCGCTCTCGTAGGCCGTCGCGGCGGACCGCCGCGTCGCGCGGCGGCACCACAGCACCTAGTCTCGTTGTCGCCGTCCCCTTGGCCTCACCGGCCCCGGCGGGCGAGGTGCACCCGCTCGGCACCTCCCGCGCAGCAGATTCGGGTACTCCTTCCGGAGGTGGCGTCATGTCCGAATGGCGCGTACGCGCGGCCCGCGCCGGGAAGTGGCCCCTGCGCTCGGCGGGCCACGCCGGCCGCGGCGGTACGGAGTCGGCCCCGGAGCACGCGCTGGACGCGTGGACGGAACCGGACGACGTGCCGCGGGTGCCGCTGGAGCGGAGTCTGGTGGACGCGGCGGTCTACCGCGAGGGGCGACGCGTCGACGCCCCCGCGTCCCTGGCGGAGATCTACGAGCAGCTGCCCGGCGCGCCCGGGACGATGGCCTGGATAGGGCTGTACCGGCCGACCCCGGAGCAGCTGTGGCAGGCAGCCGACCAGTTCGGGCTGCACGAGCTGGCCGTGGAGGACGCGATCGTCGCGCACCAGCGGCCCAAGCTGGAGCGCTACGGGGCCACGCTGTTCGTCGTCCTGCGCTCGGCCCGCTATCTGGACGAGACGGAGGAGGTCGACTTCGGTGAGATCCACATCTTCGTCGGCCCGGAGTTCGTCCTCACCGTCCGCCACAGCCAGGTCCCCGACCTCGGTGCCGTCCGCAAACGGCTGGAGACCGACCAGGGCCTGCTGGCGATGGGCCCGGAGGCGGTGCTGTACGCGATCCTGGACGCCGTCGTCGACGGGTACGCGCCGGTGGTGGCCGGTCTGCAGAACGACATCGACGAGATCGAGACCGAGGTGTTCGGCGGCGACCCGAAGGTGTCCCGCCGTATCTACGAGCTGTCCCGCGAGGTCGTCGACTTCCAGCGGGCCACCCGTCCGCTGCTGACCATCATGCGCAGCCTGGAGGCCGGCTTCGCGAAGTACGGCACGAACGAGGAGCTGCAGCGCTATCTGCGGGACGTCGCCGACCACGCCACCACCGTCGCCGAACGCGTCGACGGCTTCCGGCAGGCGCTCGGCGACATCCTCACCGTCAACGCCACCCTCGTCACCCAGGCGCAGAACGAGGAGATGAAGGCCCTGGCCGAGGCGGGCCACGCGCAGAACAACGAGATCAAGAAGATCTCCAGCTGGGCGGCCATCCTCTTCGCGCCCACCCTCATCGGCACCGTCTACGGCATGAACTTCGACCACATGCCGGAGCTGCACTGGGTCCTCGGCTACCCCTTCGCGATCGTGCTGATGGCCCTGGTCTGCGTCAGCCTGTACGTCGTGTTCAAGCACCGGGACTGGCTGTGAGCCGTGCCGGGGAGCGTCAGTGGCCGCGTGGGGCGTACATGATGACGGCCATGCCCGCCAGGCAGACCAGCGCGCCCACGACGTCCCACCGGTCGGGGCGGTAGCCGTCGGCGACCATGCCCCAGGCGAGGGAGCCCGCGACGAAGACGCCGCCGTAGGCGGCGAGGATCCGGCCGAAGTTCTCGTCGCTCTGGAAGGTCGCGACGACGCCGTACAGGCCGAGCGCGACGACGCCGGCGCCGATCCAGGCCCACCCCCTGTGCTCGCGGATGCCCTGCCAGACCAGCCAGGCCCCGCCGATCTCCAGGAGGGCGGCGACGAGGAACAGGGCGGCGGAGCGAGCGACGGTCATGGGCGCGACACTACCGGCGGGGTCCGGCGGGGTCCGGCGGGGTCCGGCGGGGCCGTCATCGCTCGAAGCGGTAGCCCATCCCCGGCTCCGTGATGAAGTGCTTGGGGTGCGACGGGTCCGCCTCCAGTTTCCGGCGCAGTTGTGCCATGTAGACCCGGAGGTAGTTCGTCTCCTTGCCGTAGGACGGGCCCCAGACCTCCTGAAGCAGCTGTTTCTGGCTGACCAGGCGGCCGGTGTTGCGCACCAGGACCTCCAGCAGCTGCCACTCGGTCGGGGTGAGGCGTACGTCCTCGCCGCCCCGGTCGACCTTCTTCGCGGCCAGGTCCACGGTGAACCCGGCGGTCTCCACCAGGACGTCCTCGCCGGCGGTGGGTTCGGCGCGGCGCACCGCCACCCGCAGCCGGGCGAGGAGTTCGTCCATGCCGAAGGGCTTGGTGACATAGTCGTCGGCGCCCGCGTCGAGCGCCTCGACCTTCTCGTCCGAGGTGTGCCGGGCGGACAGGACGATGATCGGCACCCGGGTCCAGCCGCGCAGGCCCCTGATGACGTCGACGCCGTCCATGTCGGGCAGCCCCAGGTCGAGGACGACCACGTCGGGGTGGCGCGAGGCGACGAGCTGAAGGGCGGTGGCTCCGTCGGACGCCGCGTCGACGTCGTACTTGCGCGCCTTGAGGTTGATCACGAGCGCGCGCACGATCTGTGGCTCGTCGTCGATCACGAGCACCCGGGTCATCAGCTCTGCCTCTCGGTGGGTACCAGGTGGTGCGGCTCCGCGGTCGCCGCCGGTACGGGCTGCCGGGGTCCGGTGCCCGTTCCCGCGGCGCGGAGGGTCAGGACCATTGTGAGGCCGCCGCCGGGGGTGTCCTCCGCGGTGAGGGTGCCGCCCATGGCCTCGGCGAAGCCGCGGGCGACCGCGAGGCCCAGGCCGACCCCCGCGCCGCGCGGGGCGTCGCCGTGGCGCTGGAAGGGCTCGAAGATGCGGTCCTTCGCCTCGTCGGGGACGCCGGGACCGCGGTCCACGACCCGGACCTCCACCCGGTCGGCCAGGGCGCTGGCCGCGACCACGACCGGCTCGCCCCGGGGGCTGTACTTGACGGCGTTCTCGACGACGTTGGCGACGACCCGCTCCAGGAGTCCCTTGTCCGTGACGACCATGGGCAGGCTCTCCGGCACGTCCAGGACGACCGCCACCCCGGGGTCCGGAATGCCGCCCATCGCCATGGGGACGACCTCGTCCAGGTCGGTCTCCGTCATGAGCGGGGTGACGGTGCCGGTCTGAAGGCGTGACATGTCGAGCAGGTTGCCCACCAGGTGGTCGAGGCGGTCGGCGCCGTCCTCGATCGCCGCCAGCAGCTCGGCCCGGTCCTCCTCGGACCACTCCACGTCGTCCGAGCGCAGCGACGACACCGACACCTTGATCCCGGCGAGCGGGGTGCGCAGGTCGTGGCTGACGGCGGCCAGCAGAGCGGTGCGGATGCGGTTGCCCTCGGCGAGTTCCTCGGCCCGGTCCGCCTCCTGCCGCAGCCGCTGGCGGTCCAGGACCACGGCGGCCTGGGCGGCGAAGGCCGCCAGCACCCGGCGGTCGGAGGCGGGCAGCACCCGCCCCGACAGCGCGAGCGCCATGTGGTCGCCGACGGGCATGTCGACGTCCGCGTCCTCGGGGCTCCCGGCGGGGCGCGGGCCGACGCTGCCGGCGCGTATCCAGGGGTCGACGTCGCTCGTCCGTTCCAGCAGCGCCGCCGACTCCATGGCGAAGGTCTCCCGGACGCGTTCCAGCAGCGCCTCCAGACTGGTCTCGCCGCGCAGCACGCTGCCGGCCAGGAAGGAGAGGATCTCCGACTCCGCGCGCAGCCGGGCCGCCTGGTGGGTGCGCCGGGCCGCCAGGTCCACGACGGACGCCACCGCCACCGCCACTCCGACGAAGATCACGATGGCGAGGATGTTCTCGGGGTCGGCGATCGTGAGCGTGTGGAAGGGCGGGGTGAAGAACCAGTTCAGCAGCACGCAGCCCACCACGGCCGAGGCGAGCGCCGGGTACAGGCCGCCGAGCAGGGCCGCAGCCACCGTCAGCGCCAGGAACAGCAGCATGTCGTTGGCCAGGCCGGCGTCGGGCCCGAGCTGGAGCAGCAGGGTGAGCAGGACGGGCCCCACGACGCCGACGAGCCAGCCCGCGACGATCCGCGCCCGGCCGAGCCGGGCGCCGCGCGCCACCGGCAGTCCGCGCCCCTTGCCCGCCTCGTCGTGCGTGATCAGATGGACGTCCAGGTCGGGGCCCGAGTCGCGGGCCACGGTCGCGCCCACGCCCGGTCCGAACACGTACTGCCAGCTCTTGCGGCGCGAGACCCCCAGCACGATCTGGGTGGCGTTCACCCCGCGTGCGAAGTCCAGCAGCGACGCCGGGATGTCCTCGCCGACGACGTGGTGGAAGGTGCCGCCCAGGTCCTCCACCAGGGTGCGCTGGACGGCCAGTTCCTTGGGCGAGGCGGAGGTCAGCCCGTCGCTGCGGGCGATGTAGACGGCCATGACCTCGCCGCCCGCTCCCTTCTCCGCCAGCCGGGCCGCCCGCCGCAGGAGGGTGCGTCCCTCGGGACCGCCGGTCAGGCCGACGACGATGCGCTCCCGCGAGCCCCATATCGTCGACACCCGGTGCTCGCTGCGGTACTCCGTCAGGTACTCGTCGACCCGGTCGGCCACCCACAGCAGGGCCAGCTCGCGCAGGGCGGTGAGGTTGCCGGGGCGGAAGTAGTTGGACAGCGCCGCGTCGACCTTGTCCGGCTTGTAGACGTTGCCGTGCGCCATGCGCCGCCGCAGTGCCTGCGGGTCCATGTCGACCAGTTCGATCTCGTTGGCGCGGCGCACCGTCTCGTCCGGCACGGTCTCCCGCTGCCGCACTCCCGTGATCGACTCCACCACGTCGCCCAGTGACTCCAGGTGCTGGATGTTCACGGTGGAGATGACGTCGATCCCGGCCGCGAGCAGTTCCTCCACGTCCTGCCAGCGCTTGGTGTTGCGGGAGCCGGGCACATTGGTGTGGGCGAGTTCGTCGACCAGCGCCACCCGCGGGCGCCGTGCGAGGACCGCGTCGACGTCCATCTCGGTGAAGACGGTGTCGCGGTACTCCAGCTCGCGGCGCGGGATCTCCTCCAGACCGCGCAGCATGACCTCGGTGCGCCGCCGCCCGTGGTGCTCCACGAAGGCCACCACGCAGTCGGTGCCGCGTTCGGTCCTGCGGTGCGCCTCGGACAGCATGGCGTACGTCTTGCCGACGCCCGGTGCCGCGCCGAGGTAGATCCTGAGCTTCCCGCGTGCCATGGTCTCGTCTCTGCTCTCGTCTGCTGTCGTGCGCGGTTCCGGCCGTGGGGCGGGCGGTCACGTCTCGAAGCGGTAGCCCGTCCCCGGCTCGGTGACGAGGTGACGGGGCCGGGAGGGGTCCGCCTCCAGTTTGCGGCGCAGCTGGGCCATGTACACCCGCAGGTAGGGGGTCCGGTCGCCCTGGGGCGGCCCCCACACCTCCCGCAGCAGGTCCTGCCGCGGGACGAGGCGGCCGGGGCTGGTGATCAGGATCTCCAGCAGATGCCATTCGGTCGGGGTGAGGCGGATGTCGTGGCCGTCCCTGGTGGCCTTCCTGGCGACCAGGTCGACGGTGAGGCCGTCCGTCGCGACCCGTGTCACGCCGGGTGGGACGGGGGTGGCCTCCGGCCGGCGGGCGGCGGCGCGCAGCCGGGTCACCAGCGCGTCCATGGCGAACGGTTTGGTGATGTAGTCGTCGGCGCCCGCGTCGAGGGCCGCGGCCCTGTCCTGCGAGGCGGTCCGCGCGGACAGCACGAGGATGGGGGCGGGGGTTCGGCCGCGCAGGCCCCTGATGACGTCGACGCCGTCCATGTCGGGCAGCCCCAGGTCGAGCATGACCACGTCGGGCCGGTGTGCGGCCGCCAGCCGGAGTGCCGTGGTCCCGTCGGGGGCCGCGTCGACCGCGTAGTGGCGGGCGCGCAGGTTGATGACGAGCGCGCGTACGAGCTGGGGGTCGTCCTCCACGACCAGCACCCGGGTCATCGGTGAGCGCCTTCCTGTTGTCGGCTGCGGTGGTCAGCTCTCGGCCAGGAGTTCCTTGAGCGCGATGTTGAGTTCCAGGACGTTCACCCGGGGCTCGCCCATGAAGCCGAGGGTGCGGCCCTCGGTGTGCTCGTCGACCAGCTTCCGCACCCGGGCGACGGTCAGGCCGTTCTTCTCGGCGACCCGGTGGATCTGAAGGTCGGCGTAGGCCGGGGAGATGTCGGGGTCGAGGCCGGAGCCGGAGGAGGTGACCGCGTCGGCGGGGACCTGGGAGGGCTCGACGGTGTAGCCGGGCACGGAGTTGTCCTCGACGACCTTCGCCTTCGCCTCCTCGACCGACGCGACGAGCTTCTTGTTGTCGGCGGAGAGGTTGGTCGCGCCCGAGAGGATCAGCCGGTACCGGGTGTTGACCGAGTTCTCGCCGAGACCGCCCGCCGGCCGGGGCTGGAAGTAGTCCAGGCTGTAGCCCTGTTGGCCGATCAGCGAGGAACCGACGACCTTCCCGTCGTACGAGATCTCCGAGCCGTTCGCCTTGTCGTGGAACAGCGCCTGGGCGACGCCGGTGACGGCCAGCGGGTAGACGACGCCCGTGAGCAGGGTCAGCACCAGCAGGGCCCTGAGCCCCGCCCACAGCAACCGGCCGGTGTTCGATACGGAGTTGTTCATGGCGGTCAGGCGGCCTTTCAGGAATCACAGCCCCGGGATGAGGGAGAGGAGCAGGTCGATGAGCTTGATGCCGACGAAGGGGGCGATCAGTCCGCCGATGCCGTAGACGGTGAGGTTGCGGCGGAGCATCCTGTCGGCGCTCATCGGCCGGTACCGCACGCCCTTCAGGGAGAGCGGCACCAGCGCGACGATGATCAGCGCGTTGAAGACGACGGCGGACAGGATCGCGGAGTCCGGCGAGGACAGGGCCATGATGTTGAGCTTGTCGAGGCCCGGGTAGACGGCCGCGAACAGCGCCGGGATGATCGCGAAGTACTTCGCGACGTCGTTGGCGATGGAGAACGTGGTGAGCGCGCCCCGCGTGATGAGGAGCTGTTTGCCGATCTCGACGATCTCGATCAGCTTGGTCGGGTCGGAGTCGAGGTCGACCATGTTGCCGGCCTCCTTGGCGGCCGACGTCCCGGTGTTCATGGCGACGCCCACGTCCGCCTGGGCCAGGGCGGGCGCGTCGTTGGTGCCGTCGCCGGTCATCGCGACGAGCTTGCCGCCGGCCTGCTCCCGTTTGATGAGGGCCATCTTGTCCTCGGGGGTGGCCTCCGCGAGGAAGTCGTCGACGCCGGCCTCCTCGGCGATCGCCTTCGCGGTCAGCGGGTTGTCACCGGTGATCATGACGGTCCTGATGCCCATGCGGCGCAGTTCCGCGAACCGCTCCCGCATGCCGTCCTTGACGACGTCCTTGAGGTGGACGACGCCCAGCACGCGGGCGCCGTCGGTGTCCTCCACGGCGACCAGCAGCGGGGTGCCGCCGGCCGCGGCGATACGGTCGGCCGCGCTCTCCGCGTCCTCGGCGACCGTCCCGCCCCGCTCCCGGACCCAGGCGGTGACCGCGCCCGCGGCGCCCTTGCGGACCTTGCGGCCGTCCACGTCGACACCCGACATGCGGGTCTGCGCGGTGAAGGCGATCCACTCGGCCTGCGCCAACTCGCCCCGGTGCCGCTCGCGCAGCCCGTACCGCTCCTTCGCCAGGACGACGACGGACCGGCCCTCGGGGGTCTCGTCGGCCAGCGAGGAGAGCTGGGCGGCGTCGGCGACCTCGGCCTCGGTCGCGCCGCTCACCGGCACGAACTCGGCGGCCCGGCGGTTGCCGAGCGTGATGGTGCCGGTCTTGTCGAGCAGCAGCGTGGACACGTCCCCGGCGGCCTCGACGGCGCGCCCGGACATGGCGAGCACATTGCGCTGGACCAGCCGGTCCATGCCGGCGATGCCGATCGCGGACAGCAGCGCGCCGATCGTCGTCGGGATGAGGCAGACCAGCAGCGCCACCAGCACGACCGTCGTCAGATGGGTGCCCGCGTAGTCGGCGAACGGCGGCAGGGTCGCCACCGCCAGCAGGAACACGATGGTGAGGGACGCCAGGAGGATGTTCAGCGCGATCTCGTTGGGTGTCTTCTGACGGGCCGCGCCCTCGACGAGGTTGATCATCCGGTCGATGAACGTCTCGCCGGGCCTCGTCGTGATCCTGATGACGATCCGGTCGGAGAGGACCTTGGTGCCGCCGGTGACCGCGGACCGGTCGCCGCCGGACTCGCGGATGACCGGAGCCGACTCGCCGGTGATCGCCGACTCGTCGACGGACGCGACGCCCTCGACGACGTCGCCGTCACCGGGGACGACATCACCCGCCTCACAGACCACGAGGTCACCGATCCGCAGGTCCGTGCCCGGGACCCGCTCCTCCGCGCCGCCGTCGAGGAGCCGTCGGGCGACGGTGTCGGTCTTGGCCCTGCGCAGGGTGTCGGCCTGCGCCTTGCCGCGTCCCTCGGCGACGGCCTCCGCCAGGTTGGCGAAGACGACCGTCAGCCACAGCCAGGCGCTGATGGTCCAGCCGAACCAGTCGCCGGGGTCCGTGAAGGAGAACACCGTGGTCAGGACGGAGCCGATCCACACCACGAACATCACGGGCGACGTGACCATCACCCGTGGGTCGAGTTTGCGGAAGGCGTCCGGCAGCGACCTGATGAGCTGCCCGGGGTCGAAGAGGCCGGCGCCGACCCGGCCCTCGGGGGTCTTGTGCCCGGTGGGTCGGTCGCCGTGCGGCGCCCGGGTCGGGGTGGCTGTGGACATCTCTTCGCTTTCGGTACGGGTGATCATGACGCCAGCCCCTCGGCCAGCGGGCCCAGCGCGAGCGCCGGGAAGTACGTCAGACCGGCGATGATGAGGATCGCTCCGACCAACAGGCCGGTGAACAGCGGCTTCTCGGTGCGCAGGGTGCCCGCGGTCACCGGGATCGGTTTCTGCCCGGCGAGCGAGCCGGCCAGCGCCAGGACGAACACCATCGGCAGGAAACGGCCGAGCAGCATCGCGAGTCCGATCGTGGTGTTGAACCACTCGGTGTTCGCGTTCAGGCCGGCGAAGGCCGAGCCGTTGTTGTTGGCGCCCGAGGTGTAGGCGTAAAGGATCTCGGAGAACCCGTGGGCCCCGCTGTTGGTCATCGAGTGGGCGGGGGTCGGGAGGGCGATGGCGACGGAGGTGAGGACGAGCACCAGCGCGGGGGTCACCAGGAGGTAGCAGGCCGCCAGCTTGATCTCGCGGGTTCCGATCTTCTTGCCGAGGTACTCGGGCGTACGGCCGACCATCAGACCGGCGATGAACACCGCGATGACCGCCATGATCAGCATGCCGTAGAGGCCCGAGCCGGTGCCGCCGGGCGCGATCTCGCCCAGCATCATCCCCAGCATGGTGATGCCGCCGCCGAGACCGGTGAAGGAGGAGTGGAAGGAGTCCACGGCGCCGGTCGACGTGAGCGTGGTCGAGACGGCGAAGATCGACGACGAGCCCACGCCGAACCGCACCTCCTTGCCCTCGTACGCCCCGCCCGCGACCTGCGTCGCCGGGCCGTGGTGGGCGAACTCGGCCCACATCATCAGCACGGTGAAGCCGAGCCAGATCGTGGCCATGGTCGCGAGGATCGCGTATCCCTGCTTCACCGAGCCGACCATCACGCCGAACGTGCGGGTGAGGGAGAACGGGACGACGAGCATCAGGAAGATCTCGAAGAGGTTGGTGAAGGGCGTCGGATTCTCGAAGGGGTGGGCGGAGTTGGCGTTGAAGTAGCCGCCGCCGTTCGTCCCCAGCTCCTTGATCGCCTCCTGCGAGGCGACCGCTCCCCCGTTCCACTGCTGCGAGCCGCCGAGGAACTGGCCGACCTCGTGGATGCCGGAGAAGTTCTGGAGGGCGCCACAGGCCACCAGCACGATCGCGGCGAGGAAGGCGCCCGGCAGCAGGATGCGGGTGACGCCGCGCACCATGTCGGCCCAGAAGTTGCCGAGTTCACCGGTGCGTGAGCGGGCGAAGCCCCGGACCAGCGCCACGGCGACGGCGATGCCGACGGCCGCGGAGACGAAGTTCTGCACGGCGAGACCGGCCGTCTGCACGACATGGCCCATGGACTGTTCGCCGTAGTACGACTGCCAGTTGGTGTTGGTGACGAACGACGCGGCGGTGTTGAACGCCTGGTCCGGGTCGATGGCGGAGAAGCCGAGCGAGCCGGGCAGGACGCCCTGGAGTCGCTGAAGCAGATAGAGGAAGAGCACCCCGACGGCCGAGAACGCCAGCACTCCGCGCAGATAGGCGGGCCAGCGCATCTGGGTGCCGGGGTCGGCGCCCACGGCCCGGTAGATCCACTTCTCGACCCGCCAGTGCCGGTCGGAGGAGTAGACCCTGGCCATGTGGTCGCCCAGGGGGCGGTGGGCGAGCCCCAGTGCCACGACGAGCGCGAGCAGTTGAAGCACACCGGCGAGTACGGGACCCATGGCGCTGGTCAGAACCTCTCCGGGAAGAGCAGGGCGAGGACGAGATATCCCAGCAGGGCGACGGCCACGACCAGGCCGACGACGTTCTCGGCGGTCACAGCTTCGTCACCCCCCTGGCGACGAGAGCCACCAGCGCGAACACCGCGATCGTGGTGACGACGAAGGCCATATCGGCCATCGCGAACTCCTGGATGAGGTGCGGAAGTACGTCGGACACCTAGAGGAGAACGCCGTTCGGGTGGGAAACGGCCGCTCTTGACGGGTCCCTTACGGCCGTACGGGCATCCTTGACGGACCCCTGACGGTGGCCCGGACTTCCTCGACCCGCCACTGACTTGGCGCCCCGCCACCCGCCGGGACACGCGGCAACCCCTGGATCCATATCGCGATATAGCGCTAGCCTTGGCCTCGCGTCGCGGGCCGCGTCGCATCGATGCATTCGACGGGGAGCGGGACGGAAGCATGCCGGGAGAGATCTCACCCACCTGGAAGCGCCTCGGCGCCGTGTCGTCGCCCGAGGTGCGGGCCTCCCACGCGGACCGCGACCGGGTGGTGGACGTGCTGCGCGTCGCCGCGGGCGACGGCCTGCTGACCGCCGAGGAGCTCGACGAGCGCCTGGAAGCGGCCCTGTCGGCGCGAACCCTGGGCGATCTGGCCCCGCTCACCGCCGACCTGCCCGCGTCGGCCATGGCCGGCGCGGCCGGGGCGGAGGCCAAGGACCTGGTGCGGATCGAGCAGGTCCACAGCGGCCCGGTCGAGCGTCTGGGCCGCTGGGTGGTGCCGCGGAGGCTGCACCTCGCGGTGACGTTCTGCGCGGTGACGCTCGACTTCACCGACGCGGTGATCACTCACGACACTCTGCGCATCGACCTGAACATGATGGGCAAGACCCTGAAGCTGATCACGAGGCCGGGCATCGTGGTCGACACCGACGGACTGCAACTGACGCACAGCAAGGTCAAGCACCGGCCCGCTCCGGCGAGTTCGGACACCCCGGTGATCCTGCGCGTGGAACTGGTCGGCCGGAAGATCCACGGCCGGGTGGTGGTCCGGGCTCCGCACAGCCGCCGTTGGCGATGAAACCCCGTCGCTCATGAACTCCCGGCGCTGACGGGGCTGTCCGGCCGTCGCCCCGCACAGGACGCGCAAGGTGACGCGGAGCACACGCGTCGGCCGATGATTCGACCGCTGCCGCTCGGTCATACCGGCGACGACATGCTCCCAAGGCAACGGACAGACAGGATCATCGACATGACCGCCACCGTGAAGGGCCCTGCCAGTTACTTCCCCTCCATCGAGAAGAAGTACGGCCGACCGATCGCGGAGTGGAAGGACCTCATCCGCTCCTCGCCGCTGACCAAGCACATGGAACTCGTGAACTGGCTGAAGACCGAGCACCGCCTGGGTCACGGCCACGCGAACGCCCTCGTCGCACACACCCTCGCGGAGGGGACCGGCGACTGAGTCGCTCCGTCCGTTCCGTTCAGCTCCCGGACCCCAGGCACACGACGGGTACCCGTTGGACCAGGTTGTTGGTGAACCCGCCCCGGTTCCAGGGCTGGTCCAGCGGCTGGGTGCGGCCCTCGGCGTCGGTGGCCCGTGCCATCAGGACATGGTCGCCGGGCACGGCCCTCCACGCGAAGCGCCACCGGCGCCAGGCCCAGCGATGCGCGCCCTCCGGCTCGACCTCGGCCTCGCCCCAACCGCGTCCGCCGTCCGTGCTGATCTCCACCCGCGACACCGGCGCCCGCCCCGACCAGGCGCGGCCCTCCAAGGCCAGAACGCCGGGCCGGACGACCCGCGCCCGCGACATGAAGTCGGGGAAGCCGGGCGGGATCAGCAGGGCGCGAGGTGCCATGCGGGTGACCGGTTCGCCCTCCTCCTCGGGCTGCTGCCGGAGCCGGTAGGCCACGGTCTGCTGGAAACCGGTGAACGGACGGTCGGTCACGGTGATGTCGCGCAGCCACTTCACGTGCGCCATGCCGTACCAGCCGGGGACCACGAGGCGCAGCGGGCGGCCGTGCTGGGGAGGCAGCGGGGCACCGTTCATCGAGTGGGCGACCAGCACGTCGGCCCGGTCGCCGACGGCCACGTCCACGGGGAGGGCGCGCTGGTAGTCCTGTTCGACGCCGCGCTCCACGCCGTGGTCGGCGCCGGTGAAGACGACGTCGACGGCACCGTCCTCGACCCCGGCGTCGGCGAGCAGCAGCCGCAGCGGGACTCCCGTCCACTCCGCGGTGCCGACCGCCTCGACCAGCCATGGCTGGCTGACCGGCCGGGGCGTCAGCAGGGCCCGCCCGTTGCCGGCGCATTCCAGGGTGACACGCAGGGTGACGGCGGGGTACGCGCGCAGATCCGCCGGGGTGAGACGCAGGGGCCGGCGGACGCCACCCCCGACGGTCAGTTCCCAGGACGCCTCGTCGGCGACGTACGGGATGTCGTAGTGGGTGAGGACGTAGTGCAGTCCGGGCGGAGTGAGGTCGTACCGCAGGGCCTCCAGCGGCAGGCCGTGATTGCGGGCGGCCAGCGCCAGTTCGTCCTGGCCGATGCCTTCGTCCGGTCCGGCCAGCCGCGCTGGTGCGCTCACATCGGAGAGCCGACGCCCCATGCTCGTATTGTCCGCTTCTCGGACGGTGCCCGCACGGCGGTCACGCCTCGCCGCTGAGGCAGGCCCTTCCTGCACTGGCCCGTCGGTCAGTCCTCCACCGTCGTCCTCCCACCGTCGCCGTCCCACCGTCGTCGTCCCACCGTCGTCGTCCCACCGTCGCCGTCTTACGGAAGCGTGACGTGCGCGGCGTGGTCCTGGGATGCGGCCGGTGGCCGGTTCTAGCGTGGGCCGTATGCGAGTACTGGTCACCGGCGGTGCCGGATTCATCGGGTCCCATGTCGTCGACGCGTTGGCGGAACACGGCCACGAGCCGGTCGTGTTCGACGTGGCGGCGGACGCGGGCGCGGACGTACGGGACCGCCATGCCGTCGCCCGTGCGCTGGACGGTGTGGACGCCGTGTGCCATCAGGCGGCGATGGTCGGTCTGGGCACGGGGTTCACCGACGCGCCGGAATACGTCTCCCGCAACGACCTGGGGACCGCCGTGCTGCTCACCGCCATGGCGGACGCGGGGGTGCGGCGGCTCGTGCTGGCGGGGTCGATGGTGGTGTACGGGGAGGGACGGTACGCGTGCGCGCGGCACGGCGTGGTGCGGCCGGGGCCACGGGATACCGTCGATCTGGACGCCGGGCGCTTCGAGCCGCTGTGCCCGAAGTGCGGGGCCACGCTGTCGCCGGGGCTGGTGGAGGAGGACGCGCCGGTCGACCCGCGCAATGTGTACGCCACGACGAAACTCGCCCAGGAGCATCTGGCGGCGGCCTGGGCGCGGGCCACGGGCGGAACCGCCGTCTCACTGCGCTACCACAACGTGTACGGGCCCCGGATGCCGCGGGACACCCCGTACGCGGGGGTGGCGTCGTTCTTCCGTTCCGCGCTCGCACGCGGTGAGGCGCCCCGGGTGTTCGAGGACGGCCGTCAGCGGCGGGACTTCGTCCACGTCCGGGACGTGGCGGCGGCCAACGCGGCGGCGCTGGAGGCGGACACGGCCACCGGCGCGCTCACCGTGTACAACACCGGGAGCGGCGAGCCGCACACCGTCGGGGAGATGGCGCGGGCGCTGGCCGCCGCCCACGGCGGACCCGAACCGGTCGTCACCGGGGAGTACCGGCTGGGGGACGTCCGGCACATCACCGCCGACTCGCGACGGCTGCGGGCCGAGCTGGGCTGGAAGCCGGAGGTCGGGTTCGCCGAGGGGATGCGGGAGTTCGCCCGGGCCGGGATGCGCGGCGCGTAGGCCCCCTGGACCGGTGGTGCTGCCCGCTTTCAGGAAGCGGCCGCGGGCAGCACCACCTCGAAACGGCAGCCGCCGGGGATGTTGCGTACGGAGGCGTGGCCCTGGTGGGCCTCCACGATGCCCCGGACGATGGCGAGGCCGAGGCCCGCGCCGGCCGGGGGTGTGCGGGCGTGGGTGCCGCGCCAGCCGGTGTCGAAGACCCGGGGCAGGTCCTCCTCGGCGATGCCGCCGCAGCCGTCGGTCACGGAGAGCACCACGCCGTCCGGGGACCGCTCGGCCGCCACCGCGACGGTGCCGTCGGCGGGGGTCCGGCGGATCGCGTTGACCAGCAGGTTGGCGAGGACCCGGCTCATCTCCTTGCCGTCGACCTCGACCGGCACGGGTTCGACGCGCACGGCGGCGAGCCGCACACCGTGTTCGCGGGCGAGTGGGTCGGCGCCCGCCAGGGCGTCCCCGACGAGGTCGTACAGGGACATCCGGGAGAAGGTCAGCGTCAGGCTGCCCGCGTGGATGCGGGAGAGCTCGAAGAGGTCGCCGACCATGCCGTCGAGGCTCTCGACCTCGGTACGGATCTGCCGGAGATAGCGGTGGGGGTCGGCGGCGACCCCGTCCTCCAGCGCCTCGGCCATGGCGCGCAGACCTGCGAGCGGGGTGCGCAGGTCGTGGGAGATCCAGGCGACGAGTTCACGCCGGGAGGACTCCAGGGCCCGCTCGCGTTCCCTGGACGCGGCGAGCTTGGCACTCGTGGCGGCCAACTCGGCGCTGAGCGCGGCGAGTTCGGCCGTGGCCGGGCCGTCGGGGGCGGTGAAGTCGCCGCCGTCGCCGAAGGAGCGGGCGGCGATCTGGAGGGCGCGGCTGCGGGCGACGACCCAGCGCCCGAGGAGCAGCGCGGTGACCAGGGAGACGACGGCGGCCATGGCGACGACCGTGGTGACGACGGTCAGGTCGTGCGGGGAGAGGAACATCGCCCAGGCGACGGCGAGCGTGCCGGCGAGCATGGCGGTCACGGCGACGGCGGCCACGACGGCGAGCGACGCGGTGAGCGAACGGCGGCGCAGCGGCCACAGTGCCAGCGCGCCCAGCCCGCCGGACGCGACGGCGCCGAGGAACGCGTACAGGGCGATGAGCAGCGTGTCGCGCATCGTCAGTCCTTCCCGCCCTCGGACGGGGCGTGCCGCGCTTCACCGTCGGCGGGCGTGCGCGTGGGGTCGAAACGGTAGCCGACGCCCCACACCGTCTGGATGAGCCGCGGTCGCGCCGGGTCGTCCTCGATCTTGCCGCGCAGCCTGCGGACGTGGACGGTGACCGTGGAGAGATCGCCGAAGTCCCAGCCCCACACCTCGCGCATCAGGTCCTCGCGGCTGTGCGCGCGGCCCGGCTTGCGGAGGAAGAAGGCGAGAAGGTCGAACTCCCGCAGGGTCAGGGCGAGTTCGGTGCCGTCGCGGGTGGCGCGGCGGGCGGCCGGGTCGAGGCGGAGACCGGCCGAGCCGAGGAGCCGGACGTCGGGTGCGGGCCGGGCGCGGCGCAGCACGGACTCGACGCGCAGGACCAGCTCGCGCGGGCTGAACGGCTTGGTGACGTAGTCGTCGGCGCCGACCTCCAGGCCCAGGATGCGGTCGTCCTCGTCGCCGCGCGCGGTGAGCATGATGACCGGGACCGGACCGCGCGCCCGCAGCCGACGGCACACTTCCAGGCCGTCCATGCCGGGCAGCATCAGGTCCAGCACGACCAGGTCGGGCCGGTGCGCGGCGGCGCGGGCCAGCGCGGCCGGGCCGTCGTCGGCGCGGTCCACCGCGTATCCGGCGCGGTCGAGGTATCCGGTGACGACCTCGGCGACCGTGGGATCGTCGTCCACCACCAGGACGCGCGTAGCCGCCGGTGGGCTCGGTTGCTGTTCCATGCGGTCAGCCTCGCACCTCGCCGGGCGTTCGGGCGGCGCGGACCGTGCGGGGGCCGTCGACGTCCGCGTTTCGTAAGGAGACGGCGCCCGTTGTGCGAAGTTCGTCCTCGTAGGGTGAAAGCCGTGACTACCTCTCCCCCGCCTTCCGGCGTCGACGTCGTGCTGCCCTGCCTGGACGAGGCGGAGGCCCTGCCCTGGGTGCTGGCCAGGATCCCGGCCGGCTGGCGCGCCCTCGTCGTGGACAACGGCTCGACCGACGGTTCGGCGGACCTCGCCCGCTCGTTGGGCGCGCAGGTGATCCATGAACCGCGCCGTGGCTTCGGGGCGGCCTGCCATGCCGGGCTGACCGCCGCGACCGCCGACATCGTGTGCTTCTGCGACTGCGACGCCTCCCTCGACCCGTCCCTCCTCGTCCCCTTCGTCACCGAGGTCGCGGACGGGCGGGCCGACCTGGTGCTCGGCAGACGACGTCCGCAGGGCCGGGGCGCGTGGCCCGCGCACGCCCGGGCCGGCAATCTGGCGCTCGCCCGGATGGTGCGCCGCCGTACGGGGCTGCGCCTGCACGACCTGGGCCCGCTGCGCGCCGCCCGCCGTGAACCGCTCCTCGCCCTCGGCCTGACCGACCGGCGCAGCGGCTATCCGCTCCAGATGGTGGTGCGTGCCGCCGACGCGGGCTGGCGCGTCACCGAGCACGACGTGCCGTACCGGCCGCGCACCGGGGCCTCGAAGGTGACGGGTACCTGGCGGGGCACCTGGCAGGCGGTGCGGGACATGAGCCGCGTCCTCAACGAGACTCCGGCGCCCGCCGAGGCGGAGGGGGCCCGCCGATGACCACGCTCCTCGTCATCGCCAAGGAGCCGAGGCCGGGCCGCGTGAAGACCCGGCTGTGCCCGCCCTTCAGCCCGGCCGAGGCGGCGGCGCTCGCCGAGGCCGCCCTCGTGGACACCCTGGACGCGGTGGCCGCGGCCCCCGCGGACCGTCGTGTCCTGGTCCTGGACGGGGAGCCGGGCCCCTGGCTGCCGCCCGGCTTCGACGTCGTACCGCAGCGGGACGGCGGGCTGGACGAACGGCTCGCCGCCGCCTTCGCCGACTGCGACGGCCCCGCCCTGCTCATCGGCATGGACACCCCGCAGATCACCCCGGAGCTGCTGACCGTGGACCTGGCGGCCTGCGACGCGTACTTCGGTCCGGCGCGGGACGGCGGGTTCTGGGCCCTCGGGCTCACCGCACCGGACCCGGAGCTGCTGAGGGGGGTGCCCATGTCGACGTCCGCCACCGGTGCCGTCCAGCGGGCCCGGCTGACCGCCGCCGGTCTGCGGGTCCGCGACCTGCCGGTCCTCAGGGACGTCGACACGGCCGACGACGCCGAGGCCGTGGCCGCGGTCGCGCCGCACGGCCGGTTCGCGGCGGAACTGGCCCGGCTGCGCGCGGTCAGCGGCCGATGAGCGGGCAGAGGCAGGACACCATACGGCGGCCGGCCCGGCCCTCGGACCCGGCCCGGCCCTCGGACCACCCGGCCTGGGCCTGCGATCCCTACGCCGACGCCCTGCGCGCCGGCCGGGGCCCGCTGTTCCTGCGCCGCGGCGACGGCTGGATGCTGCCCCTGGACGTGGAACGGTGGTGCGCCCGCGCCGACGAGGTGGACCTCCAGGTCCTGGAACGGTGCGAGGGCGCCGTCCTCGACGTCGGGTGCGGGCCGGGGCGGCTGGTCGCCGAACTCGCCGCCCGCGGGCGGCCCGTGCTCGGCGTCGACGTCAGCCGGGCCGCCGTCGCCCGCACCCGGCGGCTCGGCGGCCAGGCCCTCACCCGCTCGGTGTTCGAACCGCTGCCCGGCGAGGGCCGCTGGGACACCGCGCTGCTCCTCGACGGCAACCTCGGCATCGGCGGCGACCCTGCCGCCCTGCTCCGCCGACTGGCCCGACTGCTGTGCCCCGGTGGTCTGTTGATCGCGGAGACGGTGCCGATGGATGTGGACGAGCGGGCCGAGGTCCGCCTGGTGAGCGGCGCCGGATCCGACGCCGGCGCCGAGGCTGCGTTCCCGTGGGCGCGACTCGGCACCCCTGCACTGCTGCGGCACGCCCGCCCCCTCGGCTGGCGTGCCGCCGATCAGTGGACGGCGGGCGGGCGGTCCTTCGTCGCCCTGCGGGCCCGCAGCACCAACAGCAGCGCCGAACAGCCGAACAGCAGCGCCGTGATCAGCAGCCAGCGGCCCAGGAAGCCACTGGCCGACATCCCGGTGGCGGAGGCGTAGCGGTCCGCGACCCGCCCGCTGATCAGCGGGAACCACACCAGCAGGAGCAGCCCGGACAGGGCGGCGGGCACCCGCACGTACATGACGCGCGCCCGCCCTCCCTGGGGCGGCGTGGCCGCCGCCCCCGCGCGGGACCCGGCCCTGTCCGCCGCCCGGACGAGCGCGCGGTCCGCCGCCGCGTACAGCGGCAGCAGGACGAGGTCGTGCACCACCGCGGCTCCCACGAACCACAGCGCGACGCCGAGCCAGTCGTCCGCGAGCAGCCGCACCCCGGCGTACCCGGCGAGCGCGAACGAGCAGGCCAGGAGCAGCAGTTGCAGGGGGCTGCCGAGCGGCAGCCGGTACGTGGTCATCACAGCTCTCCGAACGTCATCCGTGCCACCCACTTGGTGTTGAGGACTCCGGGCGCGGCGGGCACGATGATCCGCGCCGGGTGGCCGTGGTCCGGGGACAGCCGCTCGCCGTTCACGTCCAGGGCGAGCAGGGAGCGGGGGTCGCGGACCTGGTTGGCGCGCAGGGCGGCGCGGCGGAAGGCGCCGTGCCGCTGGAGGGACTCCACCAGGACGTCGGGGGCGGTCTCGGGTTCGTGTCCGACGAGTGCGGCGAGGTCCCGCAGCCGTACGCCCCGCCACCACTGGTCGGAGGTGGACCAGCCCTCGACGCAGGCGATGGGCAGTGCCGCGCTGTGCAGGGGCAGTTCCGCCAGTTCGGCGCGGCTCAGCCGGACGGTGCCGGAAGGTCCGGTGACGACCAGGCGCCATGCCTCCTCGCTCGTCTCCGCCGCGCTGATCCCTCTCGCCGCGGCCGTCTTGTTGATCTGGAAGCCGTTCGGTCCGCTGCCCGGGTCGGCGCCACCGTGCGGGGCGAGGAGGGCCGTGCGTCGTACCGGGCCGTCGAAGTTCTGGCCCGCGGTCGTCCCGAGCAGCAGCAGGGATCCGCCCCCGACCAGCCACACGGCACCGCGCCGTGACACGGTGGGCTCGTCCGGACTCGGGGACACCAGCGAGGGTTCCTCGGCCGACACCGGAGGCGCGGCCCCTTCCTCGTCACCGGTGCGCATCCGGCGCAGGTTGCGTAGGGCTGTCGGCGCCCTCAGCACCACGTGGACGGCGAACGCCGCGAAGAACACCCAGGCCCCGTAGAAGTGCAGGGGGTAGAAGGAGCCGGGAAAGACGTAGGCGAGCTGGATGTTGAGCACACCGGTCACGAACTCGAACAGCACACCGCCGACGAGCAGGAGCAGGGAGAGCCGCTCCAGGGCGTGGGCCACGGACCGCGCCGGGGGCAGTTGGAACAGCCTCGGCACCACAGACCACAGCTTGGCCAGCAGCACGGGGACGAGCGCGATCCCGAGGGTGACGTGGACGCCCTGGGTGAGTCGGTAGAGCCAGGGTGGGTCCGTCGGCCAGGGGAACAGATAGAAGCCGAGGACGCCCTTGTCCGGGGTCTTGTCGTTGACCGGCGACAGATCCGGGTTGTACGCGGCGTACGACAGCAGTCCCGTCACGAACAGCACGGTGATCCCGGCGAGGAGGACCACGCCGAGGAGGGAGGTGAACCAGGGACCGCGCAGGGGACTGCGCCAGAAGGCGGGCGAGGAAGGGGACCGTTCCATGCCCCCGACGCTAGGCCCGGGGGACCCGGTGCGGGGGTGCGCGACTCATGACGAAACGCTGACGTCCGCGCCCGTCGGGCGGGCACCGGCCGCTGTCCGGCCTAACGTCTCGGAGCGTGAACCGCGATCTCCGCCGCGACCTGTACGCCGTCGCCGCCGCCGCGCTGCTCGTCGTGACGGCCGCGCTGGTCGGCGTCGCCGTCAAGCGCGCCAAGGACGTCCTGCACGTGGGGTGGCCGCCCCTGTACGCCAACTGGCTGCCCCACGTCGGCCCCGGCACGCCGGCGGCGCCGGCCGTGGCCGTCGCCGTCGTGGCGTACGGCCCGGCCCTGGCCGCCCGGCTGCCCTGGCGGCCCCTGCTGTGGACCGCGTGGGCCACCGCCACGGCGTGGACGTTCTCCCTCGCCCTCGTCGACGGCTGGCACCGTGGAATCGCCCGTCGGCTGACGACCCGGTACGAGTACCTCCAGGTCATCGACCGCTTCGACGACATCCCCCGCACCCTGCGGGACTTCACCCGGCACATCCTGCTCGGCTCACCCGACCACTGGCCCCCGCACGTCGCGGGCCACCCGCCGGGGGCCACGCTCACCTTCGTCCTCCTCGACCGGATCGGCCTGGGCGGCGGTGCCTGGGCGGGCGTCCTCGTCATCACGGTGGGGGCGGCCACCACGGCCGCGGTTCTCGTCACCGTACGGACGCTCACCAGTGAGGCCCTGGCGCGGCGCGCCGCCCCGTTCCTGGTCCTGTCCCCGGCGGCGGTGTGGGCCGGGACGTCGGCGGACGGGTACTTCGCGGCGGTCGCCGCCTGGGCCGTGGCGTTCCTGGCCCTCGCGGTGACCGGGCACCGGCCGCGGACGACCGCCTTCGCCGCCGGGCTCCTGCTCGGTCTCACGGTCTACCTGTCGTACGGCCTCACGCTCTTCGCCGTGATGGTGGCGGCCGTCCTGTTCCTCGGCTCCCGGCGGCGGGCGGTCCTCCCGTACGTGATCGGGGGACTCTGCGTCGTCCCGGCGGCGTTCACCGTGGTGGGCTTCGACTGGTGGGAGGCGTACCGCCTGCTGGTGGAGCGCTACCACCAGGGCGCGGGCGGCTTCCGCCCGTACGGCTACTGGGTGTGGGCCAATCTCGCCTGTACGGTCCTCGTCGTGGGCCCGGCGACAGTGGCGGGTCTGCGCCGCACGGGCGCCGTCCTCGCGCGATGGGGCGCCTTGCCCGCCGTCGAGCGCCGTCTGGGGCTGCTGGTGTGCTCGGCCCTGCTCATGCTGCTCGTCGCGGACCTGTCCGGGATGAGCAAGGCGGAGACGGAGCGGATCTGGCTGCCGTTCGCGATGTGGCTGCTCGCGGCGGGCGCCTTCCTCGACCGCCCCCGCGCCTGGCTGACCGCCCAGGCGACCCTGGCACTGCTCCTCAACCACCTCCTGCTGACGGGCTGGTGAGGCGAGCCCGGCCCATCCGGCGCCCCCGGCGGCACCGTTCGCCGTTCGGGCTCCCTCGGTGCGGGCGGCACGGAGTGAACCCGTCGCACCGACAGCCCCGGGTATTTTCGGCAAGGGCCTTGCGGGCAGACATCAGGCACTCCTGAGGGAACGTTGGTGCACATAATCGGGGGAACACGCCCGGCGACCCCTCCCCGGAAGTGGCCGATTCCCTTTCGCATGCGCTCTTTGGCTTTCGGTCAAGGCCGGGCGACCATCGTCCGCCTGTTGGTGAGAAGGGCATGGTCGCACTCAAACAACCTCCCGCCACCTTCTTCGCTTTGGCTCGTTCTCGCTCCGTTGCACATTCTGCTCGAATTCCGCGCTGGTAAAGTGAATTCCGAGTACATCGTTCCTTCGGGAGAGCTTCCCGCAGGGTTCACGACGAGTCGTCCGGAACTGACCATTCTGGTGATGCGGGGGTACTGGTGCGTGTCGTCCCGAGCGACGGTCGACCAGGACCAGGAGGGAAGAAGGACCGGCTTCCGGCGGCCGTCCGAGCGGCCTCTCGGGGCGTCGCCCCGAGAGGTTCACAGGGTGTCGCACCCCTCTCCCCACGTCCCGGAAGAAGGCTTCGTTGTCCGACCAGAACAGTTCTCGCTCCATGCTCGCCCGCGGCCTGAGCATCCTGCGCTGCTTTCGCCCGCACGAACGGGAGCTCCCCCTCTCCGAACTCGCACGACGTGCCGACATGCCCAAGGCAACGGCCCATCGCATCGTCGCCGAATTACTGAAGGAGCGCATGCTGGAACGCGGTGAGAACGGGTTACGGTTGGGCGTCTCCCTCTTCGTACTGGGCGCCCGTGTACCGAGGCAGATGGAACTGCGGGGGGTGACACGACCGTTCGTCGAGCGGCTGCACCGCCTCACCCGCGGCGGCGCGTACGTGTTCATGTCCGACGCTCTCGACGGCAGCGCGGGACTGGTCGATTCTGTTTACTTCTCCCACGACAGCGAAAGAGAATTCGGAGAACAGGTCTCCATCTCCACCAACGCCGCCGGAGAGATACTCAGATTCCACAACACGCCGTCGAACCATACAGAAGGGAACGACGCGGTCCTCGGCACCTTCGGCGGCGAGGAACCGACCCGCGAGCGCCGGAAGGACCTCGTCGTTCTGCGAAGGGCGGAGACGGTCGCTCTCGCGGCTCCCCTCCTGCTGTCACCGGACACGGTGATCGGCGCCCTCGCCGTCTCCTCCCCCGCCGGCCGGCTGCGTGAGACCCAGGCCGCCTCTCACCTCCAGGCAGCCGCCGCCGCTGCCTCCCGCGCCCTCCAGCGCACCCCCGAGCTGGCTCGCTGGTCCTGACGCGCTGCCGGGTGCCCCGCACTCGGGGCACCCGGCAGCGGGTGTCCCGCGTGTCCGGACAGCGGTGATCAGACCTGGCCCCCGGCCGCCGCCCGAACAGCGGTGATCAGACTCGGCAGCAACCGCCCCGCCCGGTACTCGGCCCGCGCGGCAAGCAGCGTCTCCCGGATCAGGTCGGTCGCGGCCTCCCCGTAGATGCCGGCGACGCTGCCCCGGAACAGCCGCACCACTTTGAGCCGTTCCGCGAGCAGCTCCACCGCCCACGGCGTCAGATCCCGCCGTGCCACGTCCGCGAACCCGGCCTCCGCGAGCTGCCGCAGCCGGTCCGGGAGCGGCGTCGTGAAGAAGACCCCCTCCGGGTGTGTGCGGCGGAACTCCGGCGACGGAGGAGCGGACGCGGGGGTGAGGCTGACCTCCTCGGTGAGCACCAGCGCTCCGCCCGGCCGCAACAGTCGCGCCGCCTCCCGAAGGACCGCCCCGGGGTCCGGGAAGTGCGGCATGGACCCCGTCACCACCACCACGTCGAGTGAGCCACCCGGCAGGGGAACCTCGGTCGCCGACGCGCACACCTCGGTGACCCGGGCGAAGCCGTGCCGTTCACTGATGCGGCGGCTGACCGCGACGTGTTCGGCGACCAGCTCCACGCCGAAGGCGCGCCGCACCGGTACGCCGACCGACGCGAGCCGGTCCACGGTGTAGCGCAGCGCGCCGCCGAACCCGCTGCCCAGCTCGCACACCGCCACGGGCGCGGACCACGCGGCCCGCACGGTCCGGTCCCGCACGGCGTCGGCCACCAAGTCGCAGCCCTGCGGGCCGAAATGACCCATCTGGTCGAGTCCGAGCAGTCCGCTCGGACCCGTCTCGCCGGTGAACTCCACGATCGACCGCTCGGTGCGCTCCCAGTCGTGCAGGGCCGGGAACAGCTCACGGTGGTAGGCGTACTGCGTCTCGCGCTGCTCGGGGACCTCCGCGGAATGCGCCCCCCGGCCCGGTACACCGCTCACCGTTCCTCCCCGGCGGGCAGGGCGACACGGGCGCGGGGCGCCGGGGATCCGGTGACGGGCACGGGGATTCCTCCTCGGAGAGGGGCGACGGGAGCGGGGACGTTGGCGGGACAGCGGTGTGCCGGGGCGGCCTCCGCGCGGGACGGTGATGACGTCGGGCTCACGACGGTGCGCGGGCACGGAACTCGTCCGGCACCGCGGCGCACACCGCTTCCAGCACGGACAGCGCCTCGTCGGCGTCCTCGTCCGTGGCGACGAGCGGCGGCAGCAGGCGCAGCACCTCCGGGCGGCCCAGGCACGGGGAGACCACCAGGCCGGCACGGCCCAGTTCCATCAGGACGTGTCCGGCCACCGGGGCGGAGCTGAACTCCACCCCCCACAGCAGTCCCCGACCGCGCACCTCGGTGACGAGCGACGGGTGCCGTCGCGCCAGACCCTCCAGCCCCGCGGCCAGCAACGCGGCCAGGCGGTCGCCGCGTGGTGCCAGTTCCTCCACGGCGGCCAGCGCGGCGATGCCCGCGGCAGCGCCCAGGGGGTGCCCGGAGAACGTCGTGGTGTGCGTGAACGGGTCCTCGGTGAGCGGCCGGTACAGCTCGGGTGTGGCCACCACCGCCGACACGGGCTGCACCCCGCCGCCGAGGGCCTTGCCGAGGAGCACCGCGTCCGGGCGCAGACCGCTGTCCGCGCCGGCCAGCCTCGGCCCGCAGCGGCGCAGGCCCGTCTGGATCTCGTCGGCGACGACGAACGCGCCGTGCGCGTGCGCGGCGTCCCGCAGCGCACGCAGGAAGTCCGGGTCCAGGGGACGCACCCCGCCCTCGCCCTGCACCGGCTCGACCAGGACGGCCGCGACCTCGGGGCCCGCGAACGCCTGCGGGATCGCTAAGACGTCCGGCGCCACATGGGTCACCCCGGTCAGGAGCGGCTCCAACGAGCGCCGGTAGCGGGGGTTCCAGGTAGCCGCGAGGGCGCCGAGGGACTTGCCGTGGTAGCCCCCTTCGACCGCGAGGACACGGGTGCGTCCCGTCGCCAGGCGGGCCAGCTTCAGCGCGGCCTCCACCGCGTCGGAGCCGTTGAGGCCGAACCACACCTTCGTCAGACGGTCGGGCTCCGCCCAGTCCACGACCGCCCGCGCGAAGCGGGCCGTGGTCGGGTTGCCGAGGACCCGGGTGGAGACCGGCATCGCCTCCAACTCCCGGCGCACCGCGCGCACCACGTCCGGATGACGCTGTCCCAGCAGCGTCACCGCGTAGCTGCCGAAGTCCAGCAGACGGCGGCCGTCGGAGAGGCGCAGTCGCGCGCCCGCGCCGTCGGCCTCCACGGCGCCCGTGCCGTTCATGCCGTAGAGCAGGGCCAGCTGTGGCGACAGATGGGCGCGGACGGCGGCGAGCGCGCCGCGTGCCGGTTCCTGGCCCGTGACCGCTGTCATGGAGGCCCGTCCTCTCGTCTGTGTCGACCGCTCTGTCGTCCCGCGTCTGTAGTCCCGCGTCTGTCGTCCCGCGTCTGTCGTCCCTTGCGTCCGCGACGCGCCGGGCCCTGTCGTCGGTGACGCTTCGGTGGATCACACCCGGCCGTGAGGCGCCGCGACCCGCGGCCCGGGGCGATCCGAACGCCAGGCCGGGGAGGCCCGCGGCGGATGTGGGATCCGGCGGCGGCGAGGGCGTTCGGCACACCGCCCCGGGGCAGTTGTAGCCCGTCGCCGGTCGCGAGGGAAAGCCGTGTTCCGGCTGCCGGAACACCCACTCGTCCACCCGGCGGGGCGTTGGCAGGATGCCGTGCCATGGCCGCCCCGACTCCGGCCCCGGCCCGCCGCCGCTCCTTCGGCCACTGCCCGCGGCGGGGCCGGACGGAGTCCGTCGGGAGCCGCCCACGGACCGTCATCAGGCCCGCCCCCCGTCCGTCAGCGGAAAGGTGCTCGACCGCATGCCAACCACGTCAGCCGGCGCCACCGCGTTCCCGGACGTCGGCACCCTCGCCCGGCGCCTGGACACGTTCCTGGAGCAACGCGGCCTGACCCGAGAGGCGGTGAGCGGTGAGGCCGACCAGGGGGTGGGCGCACCGCTGCTGGCCGTCGCCGCCGGGTCGGTGCTCGCCGGGTTCGGCAACCACCGCAGCGACCTCGATCTGCTGGTCCTCGTCGAGAACGACCGGCTCACCCGCTTCCCGATCCAGTCCCACGAGCACGGCTCCCTCATCGACGTCAACATCCGCCGGGCCAGCTCCGTCCGGGACACCACCGCGGCGCTCGCCACGCACCCGTGGCCGCGGTTCGACAGCGTCACCGAGGACGCCTGGAACCACCGGCGCCGGGCCCTGAACACCGTCGGCCGCCTCGCGCTGGGCCTCCCCCTCACCGCCGAACCGCCGTGGGACGAGTGGCACACGTCGCTGCGTGCCGCCTGGCTGGCCGGGGCGATCGAGCAGTGGTGGACCGTGGAGGCGCACCGTCTGGCCCTCGCGGCCCGCTGGCTGCTGCCGCACAGGCCCCATGCCGCCGCCGTCCGTACCCGCGAGGCGGTCACCGCCGCCCTCAACGCGCGCGCCGCCGCGGCCGGCGAGATCTACTTCGCGGCCAAATGGGCCGGCGAGAAACTCAAGGTCCTCGGCGACACCGACGGACTCGCCGTCCTGCGTGCCGCTCTTGCCCCCGACATCGACGTGCCCCGCTCGCTGGCGGCCGTCGAACGTCTCGTGGGCGCCCCCGAGGGACTGCACGCGGTGCTGCGCTGGGCCACGGGTGTCACGGCGACCCCGCTGGACGACCGGACCGTGGTGGACCGCTGGCAGCTGCGCACCGTCGAGACCCCCGGAGTCGGCCTGCCGCCGGGCGACGGCGACGCCGTCGTCTGGTCCGGCCCCGCCGGCACCGGGCCCCCGGAGGACCTGCTGCGGCTGTTCGTTCACAACCTGCTGTGGTGTGCCCTGGCCCACCCCGACCCGGAGGTGCCCGCGTGAGCCGGACGCAGCCGCTCGACGGCGACGCCCCGACCGACCTGCGGCGCCTGCTCGCCTTCCGCGCCCATGGCGCCGCCCGGCTGCTGCTCGGCTGCCGGGCCCGCCTGGAGGACGTGGAGGGCGCCGTCGCCGCCGGACAGCGGGAGACGGCCGTCCTCATGGCCTACGAGCTCGTACAGCTGTCCCTGTCCGTGCGGGGGCTGCGCACCGAGGGTGAACTGACCTACGGGCGCGACGAGGTCGCCTTCGACCCGTTCGCCGGCGTACCGGCCGACGAGGTCCGGGACGGACTGCGGCTCGCGGCCGAGGGCGGCGACGTCACCGACGAGGATTCCGAGGCATGGCTGGAGCGCCTGCGCGCCCACATCGCAGCCACCGAGGCGCGGCTGGGGTACACCGAGCCGCTGCCCGACGTCCGCTCCGGCAGCGGCATGATGAAGGGCTTCAAGCTGGCCCGCACCTGGGAGCCCCTGCTGCGCCGCGCGTCCCTGCCCGACCTCCTCCCGGACGCCTGGAAGCGCCGTGCCGACTGACCGCGCGCCGGACCCGGCCGGCCCCCCGGTCCTGTCGCTGCGCGGCGTCGGCAAGCGGTACGGCGACACCGTCGCCCTGCACGACGTGAGCCTCGACATCGCGGAGGGCGAGATCGTGGGCCTGCTCGGCCACAACGGGGCCGGCAAGTCGACGCTGATGTCGCTGACCGCCGGGCTGCTGCGACCGGACACGGGCCAGGTCCGGGTGTGCGGGCAACCGGTGGCACGCGCCCGGCACCGTCTCGGTCTCGCCCCTCAGGACCTCGGCGTGTACCCACCGCTGACGGTGCGTCAAAATTTACGTTTTTTCGCCGAGTTGGCGGGGCTGCGCGGACGTGACGTGCACCGTCGCACCGACGACGTCGCCGAGCCGCTCGGCCTGACCGCCCTGCTCGACCGGCAGGTCGCCCGGCTCTCCGGCGGCGAGCAGCGGCGTGTGCACACCGCGGTCGCCCTGCTGCACCGCCCGCGGCTGCTGCTGCTCGACGAACCCACCGCGGGAGTCGACGTCGAGACCCGCACCCGGCTCATCGACTTCGTCCGGGACCTGGTGGCCACCGGCACGGCGGTCTGCTACTCCACCCACTACCTCGCCGAGGTGGAGGCACTGGACGCCGACGTCGCCGTCCTCGACCACGCGCGGCTGATCGCCAAGGGGTCCTTGCAGGACCTGGTGCGCAGCCACGGCGGCGGCTGGGTGGAGCTGACCTTCAACGGTGCCCCGCCCGAGGCGAGGCTGCCGTGGCCGGTCACTGCCGACGGCGACACGCTGCGTGTGCGAGCCGACCAACCGCACCTCGCCCTGCCCGAGATCCTCGCCGCCCTCGGCGACGACACGTCCCGGCTCACCAACCTGAACGTGGTCCGGCCCAGCCTGGAGAGCGTCTTCCTCCACCTGACCGGACGCCGGTACACGGCGCGGGACGACAGCCCGGCGGGACCGTCCTCGACCCGGGCACAGGACACCTCGGACGGTCCGCCCGCGGACGGCCCCCGGACCGCGGAGACGGTGCCCCATGCGTGACGGATCCCTCGGCCGCGTCGTCGCCCTCGTGCGGCAGGACTGCCGGCTGCTGCTGCGCGACCCCGCGCCGTTGATCGTACGGACGGTCATGCCGCTGCTCATCATGGTCTTCATGCAGCCCCTGTTCCGGGCGGCGCTGCGCGCCGACGGCGAGAGCGACGCCAACGGAGCCGAGCAGGGCGTGCCCGGCATGGCGGTGATGTTCCTGTTCTTCCTGGTCAACATCGTCGGCTTCGCCGTCTTCCGCGAACACGGCTGGAACACCTGGGACCGGCTGCGCGCCGCGGGCGCCCGTTCCGGCGAACTCGTCGCGGGCCGCGTCGTGATGCCCCTGCTGGTCGCCCTCCTCCAGCTGGCGGCCGTCTTCGGTGCGGGCGTGCTGCTGTTCGACCTGCGGGTGCGCGGTTCCTGGGCGGCCCTGCTGGTGGTGGCCGTGCCGTTGTCGCTGTGCGTGGTGATGGTCGGCATGGCGCTGACCGCGGTGTGCCGCACCATCGCCCAGCTGAGCGTCCTCGCCAACCTGCTCGCCCTGTTCTTCGCCGGTCTCGGCGGCGCCCTCGCCCCGCACGCCACGCTGCCCGACTGGACCAGGCCGCTGGCGCCCGGTGTCCCCAGCTACTGGGCGATGCGGGGCTTCACCACCGTCATCCTCGACGGCGGCGGCGTCGCGGACGTCCTGGTGCCCGCCGCGGCGCTGTGCGCCTTCGCCGTCGGACTCACCGCGATCACCCTGGTCTTCTTCCGCGCCGACCAGCGCAAGCTCTCCTGGTCCTGACAGCCCGTCGTGGACCCGGGGGCCGCCCCAGCCCACTCGACGGGGCGCGCCCGCCCGTGCGTCCCGGCTCCGCCCCAGCCCGTCAGAGAGGCACCCATGGCCGCCGTCGTGGTATTCGACTGCTTCGACACCCTCGTCACCTCCGCACCGCTGCCCGGCCCCGACGTGTGGACCGCGACCCTGGTCCGGACCCTGGATCTCGACCCGAGCGAGGCGGGCGCCGTCGTGCGGTCGGTCTTCGGCACGCTCTACGCCGCCATGTCCGACCGGTCCGCGCCCCAGCCGGCCACCATGGATCTGCTCGACGCCGCCCTGCGTGAACACGGCGTCCCCCGCGAGGCCGCGGCGCAGGAACGGGCACTGTGGCGGGCCCTCGGCTGCGAGGACCCCGGGCAGTACCGGTTGTGCGAGCCGGTGGCCGAGGCCCTGCGGCGCGTCGCGGACGCCGGGCACACCGTTCGGCTGCTGTCCAACTGCTATCTGCCGTCCCCGCTCATGCGGCGGCTCCTGGAGCGCCTGCGTGCCCCCGAGGTGTGGGACCGGGGCGTGTTCACCGCCGACGGCGGCCCGAAGAAACCCGACCCGCGTGTCTTCCATGACATCGGGGACGGCGCCTTCGCCCGGCGCGTCATGGTCGGGGACTCACCTGAACTGGACCTCGCGCCCGCCGCGGCCCTCGGCTGGGACACCGTCCGCGTCGACCCGGCGGCCCCCGACCCGCGGCCGCTGTACGCCCTCCTCAGGTGCTGAACACACCACCCGTCCCGCCCTCACGAAACGGCGTTCCGCACAAAGAAACACCCGCTGAATTCCACGGACCGCGCTCCTAACGTGTCCGATGGCGCCGCTCGAAGCGGCCGCGTCCGCGCCGCGACCCCGGCGCCCCCCACCTCCCCGCGCCCACGCGGAAGGAGCCCCCGTGTACCTCCTCGCCCCACTCCGGCCCGCAGCCCACGGAGCCGTCGCATGAGCGTGCCCCCGGCCGACACCCCTCCCGCGCACCGCGCGCTGCTCGACGCGGGCTGGCGCACCCCGCTGCACCCCGGTCCGCCCCGCGAAGGCGCCGACGGCCCCGAACGCATCCGGGCCCTCGCCGCCGAGGGCTACGCCGCCCTGCCGATCCCCAGCGAGTTCGGCGGGGCGGGGGCCGGGCTCGCCGAGGTGGCCGCCGCCCAGCGCGCCCTCGGTCAGAGCGATCCGTCGGCGGCCGTCGCGCTCAACATGCACGCCTTCACCGTCGGACTGATGGCCGACTACTGGCAGCGCCACCGCGACACCAGCTGGATGCTGCTGGAAGGCATCGCCGAGGCCGGCGCCCTGGTGGCCTCCGCGTTCGCCGAGCCGGGCGGCAGCCCCAACTTCATGAGCAGCCGTTCCGAGGCGGTACCGCTCGGCAAGGGATACCGGGTGACCGGCGTGAAGTACCCCTGCTCGCTCGCCACCACCGCCACCCTCGTCTGCCTCACGGCCCGTGTCACCGGCACCGACGAGACGATCCTCGCGCTGGTGCCGCGCACCTCGCCGGGCCTGACCGTGGAGGGCGAATGGCCCTCGCTCGGCATGACCGGCTCCGACACCGCCCGGCTCGTACTGCGCGACGTGGACGTCGACGACCGGCTCGTCTTCCACCGCGGCCCCGCCGACGTCATCGACGACACCGTCGTCTCCGGCATGGTGTGGTTCACGGTGCTGCTGACCGCCACGTACCACGGAGTGCTCAGCGCGCTCCTGGACCAGGCGGCCCGGCAGATGACCTGCGCGGGCACCTACGGACCGCGCACCGCGCTCCTCGGCCGCGCCACCCGCGAACTGCTCGCGCTCGGTGGCGCCTGCCGCCAACTCGCCGCCGACTTCACCGACGGGGCCGTGAGCGGGCACGCCGCCCTGGCCTGCGCGGTGGGTCTGCGCGCCTCGCTCAGCGAGACCCGGGACCGCGTCCTCGCCGCGCTCACCCCCGTGCTCGGCGGCCGCCTGTACGGCAGGGGCCACCCCGCCGCGGACCTCCTGCTGGACTCCCTCGCCGTCCACCACCACCCGCCCTCCCTGCTCACGTGCGACGAGGCGGTGGGTGCCCACTGCACCGGCCGGGACATCACCTTCGACCCGGCGGGCTGACCCACCGCCACCCGTCGCCGGTCCCGCACTCTTCGAAGGAGACGCACGGAATGCCCCATGTCGAGGTCCAACTGCCCATCGAGGCCCCGGTCGCCGACGCCTGGCGGGCCGTCACCAGGCTGGAGGACTACGCCGCCTACATGGAGAACGTCGAGTCCGTCACCGTCCTCGGCGAGGACGCCGACGGCGTGCGCACCAGCGCCTGGTCGGTGCTGCTGAAGGGCTCCGTCCTGGAGTGGGTGGAGGAGGACGAACTGGACGAGGAGGCCCGGGTGATGTCCTTCTCCCAGACCTCCGGGGACCTCGACGAGTTCACCGGCTACTGGCGCGTCGACGACACCGGCGACGGCACCTCGCTGGTGACCTTCTCGGTCACCTTCGAGATCGGCATCCCGCTCCTGGCCGACATGCTCAACCCCGTCGCCAGCAAGGCTCTTCGGGAGAACTCCGAGCACATGCTGCGCGCCATCGAGCGCCGCATCACGGCCACGCCGTGAGCGCGGGCGCCCCCGTCCTCGTCACCGGCTCCACCGGAGCCGTCGGCAGCGCCGTCCGGCGCGCCCTGGAGGCCGCCGGACACACCGTCCACGGCGTCAGCCGCAAGGGCGGCCCCGGGCCCGGGCAGCACGCCTGGCAGGTCGGACAGGAGGAGCCGCCCGACGCGCTGCGCCGACCGTGGCGGGCCGTCGTGCACTGCGCCGCCGACACCCGCTGGAACCTGCCGGGCGACGAGGCGGCACGGGCCAACGTCGACACACTGCGCGCCGTGCTCGCCCTCACCGACGCCGGCACCCACCTCGTCCATCTGTCGTCCTCCTTCGCGACCGGCCTGGAGGGAGACGTCACCGCCGCCTCGCCGGACGCCTACCGCAACTCCTACGAGTGGTCCAAGGCCGCCGCAGAACGCCTACTGCACGCCGAGCGGGACCGGGCGGACATCGTGCGGTTCCCGATCGCCATGGGCGCCCGCGCCGACGGCGGCCTGGACCGCTACAGCGGGTTCTTCTGGCTGCCCGCCGCCCTGTGCAGCGGCGCCGTGCCCGCCCTGGTCGCCGAGGACAAGGCGCTGTTGGACATCGTCAGCACCGACGATGTCGCCGCGCACGTCACCCGCTTGGTGGCGGGCGGGCCCCCGGACGGGGTGCGGCTGTCCGTCCTGGGGCGCGGCGACCGGGCACAGCGGGTCACCGAGGCGTTCGACACCGTCCGTGAGGCGCTCAACGACTGGCGGGCCGAGCACGGTCTGCCGCTCCTGGAGGGGCTGCCCTACGTCACGCCCGAGCAGTGGAACCGCTTCTACCTGCCCTTCGCGGAGGAGTACCTGGACCGCACCCAGTTGCTGCGCGTCACCGCCTTCCGCGCCTACCAGGGCTATCTCTCGGTGACCGAGCCCTTCGCGGTCACCGACCAGGTCGAGGACACCACCGGGACACTGTTCCGCTCCATCCGCCGCTGGGCCTCGACCCACCAGACCGCCGCCCGCCGCACTCCCCGGCCCTGGCGCGCCTGAACCACCCCTCTGCCCGGCTCCGGCGCCGGGTCCCGTCCGCGTCCGCGCGGCCCGTCACGGCGGGCGTGCGGCGCGAGCGTCCCGGCCGGCCGGTGGCCGGTCTTCGCCAGAAAGGAACCCTCCAGATGAAGGCCATCCGTGTCGCGCTCGCCGGTACCGGCAACTGCGCGTGGAGCTTCAGCCAGTTCGTCGCCCAGGCGCAGGCTGACCCCGAGGTGTCGCTGCCGGGACTGATGTGCCGGACCGTCGGCGGATACCGGCTCGCCGACGTGCGGGTGGTGGCGGCGTTCGACGTCGACGCCGACAAGGTCGGCCGTCCCCTGGCCGCCGCCTTCGAGGCGCCCACCGTCTCCGCGACCCGCTTCACCGACCTGGGCGCCGACCGCGACGCGCCCGTCCTCGCGGCGCCGCTGCTCGACGGGCTCGCGGGGCCGCTGGGCGAGGTGATCACACCGGCCGGGGCGGCGCGCGACGCCACCTCCGAAAGTGTCGCGAAGGCCCTGGTCGAGCATGACGTGGACGTCCTGGTGATCACCCTGCCCACCGGCGCCGCGCAGGCCGTGCGCATGTTCGCCGAGGCCGCCCTCACCGCGGGAGCGGCCGTGGTCAACTGCACGCCGGAAGTGGTCGCGCGTGACACGGGGCTCAGCGCCCGCTTCGCCGACGCGGGCGTGCCCCTGCTGGGCGACGACCTGCGCAGCCACGTCGGTGCCACCACGCTGCACACCGCGCTCATCGAGCTGCTCCTCGGCCGCGGTCTGGAACTGGACAGCACCTACCAGCTCAACGTCGGCGGCAACACCGACTTCCTGAACCTGGCCGACGCCACCCGCTCCGCCACCAAGTTCACCTCCAAGGCCAACGCGCTGCGGGCCGCCGGCATGACCGACGTCAGCGGCGTGGCCGGACCCACCGGCTTCATCGGGCACCTCGCCGACACGAAGCTGTGCTTCGCCAATGTGCGGGCCACGTCCGTCCTCGGCTCGGAGGTGCAGATCGACGTCAAACTCACCGTCGAGGACAGCCCCAACGCCGCCGGTGTCATCGCCAACGCCGTCCGCGCCGCGAAGACCGCCGCCGACCGCAATCTCTCCGGGGCCGTGCACGGGCCCGCCCCGATGCTGTTCAAGAGCCCGCCGAACGGCCTCCCCGAGTCGCAGGCGCGCGCCGCCTTCCTCGACTTCGCCTCCTGACCCGCACCCCGCCCCCGCCCGCCCCGCCACCAGAAGGACGGACCATGCTGTCGATCGAACGGCACCATCAGTCAGTCGAGGACCTGCCCTACGAACTGGTCGAACGCAAGGGGGTGGGCCACCCCGACACCATGTGCGACGCCATCGCCGAACGCATGTCCCGCACCTACGCGCGGTACTGCCTCGACCAGTTCGGCGGCGTCGCCCACCACTGGTTCGACAAGGTCACCCTGTACGGCGGCGGCGCCGACATCGACTACGGGCGGGGCGAACTCACCCAGCCGTACCGGGTCAAGGTCTTCGGCAAGGGCGCCTTCCGCGTCGGATCCACCGAGATCCCCGTGCGGGAGCTGATGTTCCAGGCCGCCGCGGACGTCCTCGCGGAGGTCACCACCGGATTCGACCCCGACCGGCACCTCGTGCTGGAACTGGGCGTCGTGGACCACCAGGGCTCCGGCCGCGGCGTCTCCCGCTACCAGCCGGCGACCCCGGACGACCTGGTACCGCTGTACGCCCCCGGTCTGGTGTCCAACGACACCAATCTGCTGCACGGCTACGCGCCGCTGTCCCGGCTCGAGACGGCGGTCATGGGGCTGGAGAACCTGATCAACGGCTCCGACTTCAAGAAGCGCCATCCCGACTCGGGCTGGGACGTCAAGGTGTTCGGCAGCCGCCGCGGCGACACCTTCAGCCTCGTGGTCAACATGCCCTTCCTCGCCGCGGGCATCGAGTCCCTGGACCACTACTGGGCACGCAAGGCCGTGATCCAGAAGGAGCTGGAGGAGTACACCCGCTCCCTGGGCCTGGACGACTTCACCATGCTGATGAACGCCACGGACCGCAACGGCCGTCCCTACCTCACCGCGCTCGGCTCCGTCGCCGACACCGGTGACGTCGGGGTCGTCGGCCGCGGCAACCGCGTCAACGGCCTGATCACCCCGATGCGGCCCATGAGCATCGAGGCACCCGCGGGCAAGAATCCGCTGGACCACACCGGCAAGATCTACAACGTGATGGCGATGCGGCTCGCCCGTCAGGTGCACGAGCAGTGCGGCGGTCCCGCACAGGTGCACATCTTCACCTCCAAGGAAGCTCCGCTGGAGCGGCCCGACGAGGTCGTCGTCACCGCGCCCGACGCCGACGAGGAGAAGGTGCGCGTCCTCGTCGAGGCCGCCGTCGCCGGGTCCGGCGCCCTCACGGCGGAACTCATCGAGCAGGGCATCACCCTGTGGTGACCGTCGCGCGGGCCCGTGCCCTGGCCGCCGCCGCGCGGCAGACCGGGGAGCGGCGGGACACCGGACCCGCGTCCGTCGGCCCCCCGGAGACGGGCAGCCACTTCGCTGTCCTGGTCAAGCCCGAGGTGATGACCCCCGACCTCGCCGACGAGGCACTCGCCACCGCCGTCGACGTCCTCACCGCCGACGGCGTCCTGGTGCTGCGGGCCGCGGTCCTGCCCGCCGCGGACTTCGTCCGTCGCGGGCACCTGCTGCTGCACTACCCCCGGCTGCACCGCGTGGCCGCCGACGGCACCGCGGCCCTCACCACCGCCGCCCGCCGGGCGCTGCTCACCCTGCTGCCCGGCGCGGACGACGATGCCGCGTTCGGCGCGTACGAGGCGATGACCCGCGACGCAGGCCTGAGCCCCGAGGCCCTGGAGGAGCGGTGCCGGGCCGCGGGGATCCACAAACTGGGCTCGGGCTCGTACGCCTCGCTGGTCGAGTTGGGCGGGCGGCTCGTCGCCGTGCTGAACGGCTTCCTGCCCGCCCTCACCGAGAGCTACCGCGTGCCGGGAGCCCTGGTGGGTCTGCTGGAGTGCCACAGCTCCCGTGAGATCGCCGACCTGCGCGGCGGGCTGCTCGGCGCGCTGCATCCGGGCTCCGCCGACCCCGCGTCCCTGCGCGGCTCGCTCGGCGCGCTGGCCCGGCGGCACGACGTCGCGCTGTCCGAGGGTCGCAACGCGGTGCACCTGTCGGCCGGGCACCTGGAGGCCATGTTGCAGGTGTGGCGGTACTTCGCCGCGCCGGACGGGCGCGGCCCCGGGGACACCGCCTTCGGACGGACCCTCACCGCCGCCGGGGTGCCGCGGGCGGCCCTCGCCGCCCTCGCCGCCGACGCGGACCTGCCCGCCGGCCCGGACCTGCCCGGCGACGCGGACCCCGGCACGGGGACGGACCCCGTCGTCGGTTTCGACGGGACGTTCTCGCCGCACGGCGCCACCGAGAACCTCACCCGGGGCGCGGTCGTGGAGCGCGTACGGCACTGGACCGCCCGACAGGCCACGGCCGGACGAAAGGAGAGGTCATGACCACCACCGCCTCACGGGAGACCACACCGCGCGGCACCAGGGGGCTGACCGGACGCACCGCCGTCGTGACCGGCGGCGCCCAGGGCATCGGCGCCGCCGTGGTGGAACGGCTGTGCGCCGAGGGCTGCCGGGTCCTCGTCTACGACAAGAGCGCCGAGCACGGCGAGTCCGCGGTGGCCCGCTGGCGCGGGCAGGGCCATGCCGTGGCGCTGGCGGTGGGCGACGTCACCGACGCGGACGCCCTCGCGGCCGCGTTCTCGGGCCTGCCCGCCGACTGGCCCACGCCGACGCTCCTGGTGAACCTCGCGGCCGGCTTCGTGTTCAAGGGCATCGAGGCGACCGCGTCGGACTGGCACGCCGCCCTGGACCCCACCATCATCGGCCTGTCCCTGGCGACACGGGAGTTCGTGTCGCGCCTGCCGGAGCGGGACGCGGACGCGGCGATCGTCAACATGGCGTCGATCTCCGCGCACATCGCGCAGAGCGGCTACCTCACGTACAACACCGGCAAGTCCGCCGTCCTCGGCTTCACCCGGTGCGTGGCACAGGACCTCGCGCCCCGCGGGGTCCGTGTCAACTCGGTGAGTCCCGGGACCGTGTGGAACGCCAACAACGAGCGGTACCACAAGGAGGCCCTCGGTCTGGACCGGGCCACCGCCGAGGCCGCCCCCGAGCACGGCGGCAAGTTCCTCCTGGGCCGGTTCGCCGACCCCGCCGAGGTGGCCGCCCCCATCGTGTTCCTCCTCTCCGGCGAGGCCAGCTTCGTCACGGGCGCCGATCTGCCCGTCGACGGCGGATACCTGGCGGTGTGACGGTGATCGACCTGCACACCCAGCACGAGCGCTGCGGACACGCCACCGGCTCGCTGCGGGACTACGTCACCACGGCCCTGGAGATGGGCGTCGACGTCCTGGGCCTGTCCGACCACACCCCGATGTTCGCCGCCGCCGAGGACCACGCGCTGCCGCGGGTGGCGATGCCCAAGTCGGAGTTCCCGGCGTACGTGGCGGAGGCCCTCGCCCTCAAGGAGGAGTTCGCGGGCCGTATCGAGGTCCTGGTGTCCACCGAGGCCGACTACCTGGCCGGGGCGACCGAGCCGTACGCGCGGGAACTGGCCCGCCACCCCTTCGACTACATCATCGGCTCCGTGCACATGTTCGAGGGCAAGGACATCTTCGACACCAGCCGCTGGGACGGACTGGACGACGACGAACTGCCCGCCGTCAAGGCCCGGTTCTTCCGCACCGTCGCCGACTGCGCGCGCACCGGCCTGTTCCATGTGATGGGCCACGTGGACGCCCTCAAGGGCAACCACCCGCGTCTGGGCGCCGTGCCCGCGCCCGCCGCCGCCGACGAGATGCTGCGGGCGATCCGCGACTCCGGGGCCGTCCTGGAGGTCAACACCTCCGGCAACACCAAACAGCACGGCGGCTGGTACCCGGAGACCGACGTGCTGGAGCGCGCCCACCACTTCGGCGTCCCCGTCACCTTCGCCTCCGACGCGCACGTGCCCGAGCGGATCTGCGACCAGTACGCCGACGTGGTGCGCGTGCTGCGCGACATCGGCTTCCGCCGGTGGACGGTCTTCCGGCAGGGCAAGCCCCGTCTGCTGCCGATGGAGTGACCGCCCTCCCCTCCCACCCCCTGCCCGTACCGTCCCGCGAGGAGCGCCCATGCGCGTCATCGACGCCACCACCGCACTGCCCGCCGGAGCCGTCGCCCGCCATCTGCGGGTGCGCGGCCACACCCTGCGGCTGATCACCGCCTCCGGGGGCTCCGACGCCCTGGTCTCGGAGACCTTCTGGCCGCCGGGCATGCTGGGCGTCACCCCGGCGGAGGACGCGCCGGCGCCCGACCTGACCGTCGTCGACCTGGTCCGCGAGCCCGCGGCGATCGCGGCGCTCCTGGACGACGCCGCCGCGTCCGGCACCGCCGGCGACTTCGAACTGACCCGTGGTCACCGCCAGCCCCGCCACGACGGCTCCACCTGGACCGTGTTCACCCTGCGGGACGCCAACATCGACGAGGACGCCGTCCTCGTCCGCACCGAGGACCGCCTCACCCTGGTGAGGCCGCCGACGGGACTCGGCGACCGGTGGCTCACCCGGATCGTCCGGGACGTCGCCACCCGCGTCGCCAAGGCAGAGGGCTCCCTCGTCCTGCACTCCTCCGCGTTCGTCCACGCGGGCGGCGCCTACCTCGTGATCGGCGACTCCGGCGCGGGCAAGTCCACCACAGCGGTCGCGCTCGCCCGGCTGCTGCCCGACGCCGGGTGGATGGGCAACGACCGGATGCACCTCGACCGGCGCGCCGAGGAGTACGAGGTCACCGCCTGCCCGCTGCCGCTGGCGATCAACAAGGGCTCGCTCGACGTCATGGGGATCACCGACTTCGCGTCCTGGCCCGTCCGCGCCGGCTTCCCGCCGCCGGGTTCGGACTGGGACCGGCTGCACGGGGAGGACAAGCTCAAACTCAGCTCGCGGGAGGTCCACCGGCACCTCGGCGTACCGGTGGTGCCGCGCGCTGAACTCGCCGGGGTGGTCCTCCCGACGGTCGACCTCACGGCCGACTACGCCTTCGCGACGGCCGACCCCGACCACACGGCCGAGGTGGTCCGCCGCAACTGCTTCTCCCTCGACGACAACCTGTACGGCGAGGACTGGCTCGGCGTGCCCGTCCGCGACCGCGCGGAGCCCCCGTCCCTCGACGTGTTCCTCACCGACCTCGGCAAGCTGCCGGTAGTGCGCTGCACCCTGACCGGTGCCTCGGACGTGTCCCGGCTCGCCGACGACTTCCGGGCCGCCGTGCGCAGGTGACCTCAGGCAGTGGTGCGCGGGCGGCCGTCCTCACCGGCCCCCGCGCACCGCCGCGTCCAGCTCCGCCGCCGTCGCCGCCACCAGGGCGGCGTTCTCCGCGTAGCGGGCCCAGAACCGTCCGATCCAGCCGAGGTACCAGGGGCCGAGCTCGGCACCGCGGCGCGTCAGCAGGTCGATGTGCTCGCGCCGCGGCAGGAACCACACCGCGCCGAGCCGGGCCACGTCCGCGGCCTGCCCGTACGGCACGCCGACCCGGCCGCGCAGCGCCCGCAGGAAGTCCCGTAACGCCGCCGGGTCCAGCACGAAGTCGCCGCGGCCCTGCCGGCACGACAGCCACAGCGCCTTGGCCGCGTCGGCGGGCCGCCGGGAGAAACCGGTCTCGTCCCAGTCGATCACGGTGAAGCGGCCCGCTCCGTCCGTGATCAGGTTCCGGCCGTGCAGGTCCCCGTGGAGCACCACCACGGCGCCCGCCCGGGTCAGCCGCGCGGCGCCCGCCAGCGTCGAGGGCAGCCGTGCGTCGACGGCGCGCCCCAGTTCCGTCCACGGGCCCGTCAGGAGGGGTGCCACCCGGGCCCGTTCCCGCTCGGCGTCCGCCAGCCAGGGCGTGGCGTAGTCGCCGACCAGGGCGTCGTCGACGGCCGTGTCCCGCGCGCCCTCGGTCAGCTCCGCCAGCACCTCCATCACGTCGGGCACCTGGGCGCGCGCGTCGTCCGAGGCGACGCCGGGCGCGTAGGGCCGCACCACGACCAGGTGGTCCCGGCCGTCCCTGCGCACCGTGGCCAGGTCCAGCAGCGGCGGGTACCAGGGCGTGCCGCGCAGCAGGGCGTCGACGCGGCGGATCCGGGCGGCCTCCACGGCGCCGGAACGCTCCGCGCAGTGCACCTTCACGGCGTACGGCACGCCCGCCTCGACGAGCCGGTACGAGGCGTTCAGGCCGCGTCCCGTCAGGCTCTCGGCGGCCCCTGCGGCGACGCGCGCGGCGGCTCGCACGGCGTCCGGCGCCGCTGCCGCGCTCATGCCGTACGGGGGCCGGCGGCGGGCTGGGCGTCCAGCCAGCCGGTGACGTCGGCGACGAGCTCCTCCAGGGGCCGGGAGCTGTCCTGGCGCAGCACCGGGCAGTCCAGGGTGGCCAGCCAGCGCTCGTCCTTCGCCTGCCGGCCGGGGGTGTCGCCGCTCTCGTACCCCGCGGCCCACCGCATGAAGTCGTGGTGCGCGGCCTCGTGGCTGCCACCCCGCTCGATGGTGTCCCCGTAGCGCACCCGCTCGCGGGCCATGAGTCTGTCCATGCGGGTGTCGGGGTCGATGGTGAGGAACACCACCGCGTCCGCCTCGGCGATGACGGGGTCGCCCCAGCCGCGCAGGGTCCCGGAGAGCACCCACGCCTCCCGTGGCACGAACAGCGCCCGCATCAGTGCCAGCCGCTCCTCGACGGGCCGTTTGTCCGTGTAGGGCGGGTCGCTCGGCAGCCACAGGTAGTCGTCCACGTCGGCGTGCGGCACCGCCCAGCGGGTGGCGAGGGCACGTCCCAAGGTGGTGCTGCCCGCTCCGCTCGGCCCGGTGACCAACAGCCGGTGTCCCCCCATGGGGCGCCTCCCTCTCCACGCGTCAAGATCGGTCCAACCACCCTACCCACAACAGGTGTTGACGCCGCGCCGCACCTGCGGGGGTTACCCTCACGGCCATGCCGACTGCCTTGGTGACCGGCGTTTCCCGCGGCCTGGGAGCGCATCTGTGCCGTGCCCTGAAGACCTCCGGCCACCGTGTGCTGGGCGTGGGCCTGGCCCCCGCGCCGGCCCACGGACATCTGGACGACTACCGGGCGACCGACCTTCGCGACCCGCTGCCGCCGGACCTGTTCGCCGGCGAGGAGATCGACGTCCTGGTGCACAACTCCGGGATCTACGTGGACGATCCGCGCCGCGGGTACGGCGACCTGTTCGCGCTGTCGGAGCCGGACCTGCGCGACACCTTCGAGGTGAACCTGTTCGGTGCCGCCCGTGTGGTCCAGCGGTACGCCCCGCCCATGCTGGCCCGCGGATCGGGGCGGGTGGTGTGCGTGTCCTCGGGCATGGGGCGCCTCCAGGACGCCGACGGGGCGTCGTTCGCCTACCGCTCGTCGAAGCTGGCCCTCAACGCGCTGGTCCTGTCCGTGGCCCGCCACTTCGAGGCGGGCCACGGCGACCTCGCGGCGTTCGCGTACTGCCCTGGCTGGATCCGCACCGACATGGGCACCGGGGACGCGCCGCTCGATCCCGGCCCCGTCGCCGAGGACCTCGTCCGGCTGCTGGACCGGCCCGCCGCCGAGGCCAACGGCCGGTTCTTCCGGGGCGGCGCGGAACTCGGCTGGGACACCCGCGGCCCCTTCGTGGGCCCGGCCGCCGAGTCCGGCGGCGGGGTGCCGCCCCGGGGGGCGGGCCGGGGACGCGGGTGACACCGGGGCCTCGGCCCGGCGGTGTTCCGCCCAGCGGAATCGCCCCGGACACCCTGCCCGCCGCATTGCCATGATCGGTCGAGCGGTCCCTGCGCGCGGCCTCGCGGCCGCCCCACCCAGGGGTCGCGGGCCGCCGCGAGACGCGGTGCGCACCGGCCCGTGGCACGGGCCCCACCCTGACCTGGAGGTGAGCCCGGCATGCGACCGACCGAAGCGCCGCGCCCGTACGTGGTCCGCTCACGCTTCGCGACCACCGGCCTGATGTGCGGACCGTCCGTCGCGGCGGAGATCGACCGGCTCGCCCGCCCCTATCTGACGGTGGAGCCGGGCACCGCGGGACCGGGTGACTGGCGGATCGGCGAGGGGATGCCGCCCAGCCCCGGTGCCGTGCCCGAACGGGTCACCGCGCTCGGCGAGCCCACCGTCGAGTACGCCGTCGACCACGCCGAACGGCAGGTGTTCCATCTGGCTCCCGAGGGCCCGGCCTGGGCGTGCCAGTCCCTGTTGCGGGCCACCCGTGCGGTCCACCGTTCCGCGGCGGCCCGCGGCGGCATGCTGTTCCTGCACGCCGGTCTGGTCGAGCTGAACGGTCTGGGTGTGGCCCTGGTCGGCGGCAGCCGCGCGGGCAAGACCTCCTTCGTGATGGCGGCCGTCCTCGCCGGTCAGGGCGTCATGGTGTGCAACGACGACGTGAGCCTGTCGGCGGACGACTCCGGGCACGGCGTGCTCGGCGTGGGCTGGCCGCGGTCGGTGTCGGTGCGCCTGGACACCCTGGACCTGCTGCTCGGACCCGAGGGTGCGCGGGCCGCCCTGGACGGGCTGACGCACCCGGCGAACGCGACCCTGCCGAGCCTGCGCGCCTCCGGCGTGGAACGGCACGGCACCGCCCTCATCTACCCCTGGGAGTACGCCGATCTGCTGGAGACGAAGCTCGGGCACTCGGCCCGGGTGGACGCGCTGGTGCATCTGAGTCTGGCGGACGCCCCCGAGGAGGCCGGGCTGTCCGCTGTCGACCCGCGGGAGCGGCGGACCCGGCTCGACCGGCACGTCCTGGACACGCCGAACAAGCACCTCAACATCTTCGGCCACGAGCCGGAGCCGGGAACCCTGCGACGGACCCGCGGCGCGCTGACCGCCCTGCCCACGTTCCGTTTCCGGTACGTGTTCCAGGACGTGCGCCGCGCGGTCGACCAGCTCGGCGCGCACCTGCGCGCCGAGGTGCCCGCGGCGTGAGGGCGGCGCGGGTGCCTTCGTACGCCGTCAGCCGGCGGCGGCGCGCGGCCGACGGCTCACAGGCCCAGTGGGACCGGCCGGTCCGGGACCCCGTCGGCGAGCAACCGGGCCAGCGGCGTGCCGAGGTCGCGGGGCGAGAACAGGTCGGGGCCGTCGTGGCCGGTGATCTCGTCGAGACTCCACCACCGCGTGCCGTGCACGTTCTCCCGGGCGAGCGCGGCCTCGCCCAGCGCGCCCGCCGGGGTGAACGCGGTGGTACGCACCAGGTGGTAGTCGTTGACGACGCCGTCGTGGCCCGGCGCGATCGCCGGGTCGACGATCTCCTGGTGCCAGACGTGCGGTGCCTCGTCGGTGAGTACCAGACCGACCTCCTCCACCAGTTCGCGCTCGAGGGCCTGCGACGGTGTCTCCCCGGGGGCGATGCCACCGCCGGGCGCCGCCCACAGGACGAACGGCCGTCCGGTCCGGTCCGTGAGGGCGAAGCGGCACAGCAGCAGCCGCTCCCGCTCGTCGAGGATCAGTGCGCGGACCGAGTGGCGCATCCGGGGCTCGGCCGTCGAGGCGTACGGGGCAGTGGAGTTCACGGATCCACGCTATCCGCCGGCCGCGCGCGGACCGAGCGGCCCGCCACCGGCGCGGTACCCGCCCCCCGACCGTGCGGGCGCATCGACCTCCCCGGACGTACCCCTGACCGACACCAGGCAGAAAGGGACAGAGCGGACGTGCTCTCCTTGCGATCCCACATCGCCGCAGTCACCGCCCTCGACGACTTCGACGAGGGGGACGTGCTCGACCACATCCATCTGGCACCGGACGACATCCTCGTGCTGTCCGGCTCGCTCGTCGACGGTTCCGGCACCCCGTCGTCGGACTTCGACTTCTGCGTGCTGGCGCGTGAGAAGGACGAGCGCTTCCACCGCGAGTCGTTCCCCAGGGAGCGGCACATGCGGTACTACACCAGCGGGGACCGGGTGAGGGCGAGCTTCGACTACCTGCCGCAGAGCCTGCTCGGTGTGGACGTCGAGTACCGCACCGTGGGCGAGGTCACCGACATGCTGGCCGCCCACGCCGACCTGTACGCGTATCTGCGCACCCGGGCCCGCAAGTCGTCCGCGTTCGCGGCGTCCGCGGTCGACTTCCGGCTGCTGTCCCGCCTCACGTACGGTGTCCCGCTCACCAACGCGCCCGCCTTCGAGGAGGTCGCCCGGCTGGTGAGGCCCGGCGAGGTCGCCTACACCGCGTTCCGCACCGCCGTGGGCAGCTACCCCGACTTCCGGGACCTGGCCGGCATGTGGGCGCAGGGGGATCACGAGTCCGCTCTGATCGCGGCGCGCAAACTCGGCGTCGACACCTTCCGAGGCCTGACGCACGTCTACGGCAACACCAACCGCAACCCCAAGTACCTGGCGCGGTTCCTGGCCCGCCTGCCGGAGCGGCTGGCCCCCGTCACCGACCGGTTCCGGCATCTGAACGCCTACGGCGTCCAGCACCCCGAGGCCGCCGCCGACGCGGTGCTGGAGTGGCTCGACCTCATCGACGTCGCGTTCGCCGAGATCCGCCGGGGCCGCGAGGGGGCCGACGCGTTCGTGAGCGGGCCGGACTTCATGGACCTGCTGAAGGGCGAACTGCACCAGACGATGAGCTGGAACGCCGAGATCTCCAACGAGTACTGCTTCCGCGCCCGTGAGGCCGCCGCCGACGTGCCACCGCTGCGGGACCTGCTGGCCGCGATGACGCGGCGCCGCGCCGCCGGCCACGCGCTGCCGCTGCGCTCCTGGGCCGAGGGCCGCGTCGCACCGTCCGGGGAGGACAACAAGTCCGCCTGAGGGCCCGCTTGATCGCGCTTGTCCCGCACGTCATCGTCCCCACCCGGCCCCACGTCAGCTCCAAGGAGACCCGCTCGTGTGCCGCATCTACGGCTACTTCGGCGCCGACCTCGGCCCCGCCGCGCTGGACCGGGCCCGTGACGCCCAGCTGCCGGGCGGTCCCGACCAGCAGGACCGGGTGCTCGGTGACGGGTGGGGCCTCGGCTGCAACCGCCTGTCGATCCAGGACCCGGCCCACGGCCGGCAGCCGTTCACCAACGCCGACGGCACGATCGCCCTCGTCTTCAACGGCGAGATCTACAACTTCCGCGCCCTGCGCGACGAACTCGCCGCGCACGGGGTGACCGTGGAGGGCGACTCGGACGGCTCGGTCCTGCTGCCCTGCTACGAGTTGTACGGCGACGACTTCGTCGACCGGCTCGAAGGGATGTACGCGATCGCCGTGGTGGACCTGCGGGCGGGGCGGCGGCTGCGCCTGTGGTGCGACCCGCTCGCCGTCAAGAGTCTGTACCACCGGATCACGGACGACGGTGTCGTCTTCTCCTCCGAGCCCGACGGCCTGACCGCGCTGTGCGGAGCGGCCCTCCCGCTGGACCCGGCAGCGGTGGACCACTATCTGAACTGGCAGTGCCTGCCCGGCGGCGCGACCTGGTACCGGGGCGTGGGCACCCTCCGGCCCGGCGAGCGCCTGGAGCACGACGGCCGTCGCGCCCTTCTGCGCGCGGCACCCGCTCCCGCTCCGGTGACGCCCGACGGGACACACGGCCCGCGGGCCCTGCGTGAGCTGCTCGACCGGGAGACGGCCCGTATGTGCCAGCAGGAGTCACCGGTGGCCCTCCAGTTGTCGGGCGGCCTCGACTCGGCGATCCTGGCGGGCCTGCTGTCCGCCCACCGGTCCGACGTCACCGGCTTCCACGTCACCCACGAGGGCACACACGACTCCGACGAGGAGAGGTACGCGCGCGTGGCCGCCGAGCACGCGGGCATTCCCCTGGAGGTGGTGGAGGTGCGCGAGGCGGAGGTGCCCGACCTGCTGCCGCCCATGGTGCGCGCGCTGGGCACGCCCAACGCCACTCCGCACGCCCTGAGTGCGTACGTGCTGTTCCGGGAGATCTCCGCCGCCGGGTTCCGGGTGTGCTTCGTCGGTGACGGGGCCGACGAGCAGTTCGGCGGCTACCGGCGTTACAGCACCGCCCTCGCCGCGACGGACGACGGCTGGCGCGAGCGCTACCTGGACCGTCTCTCCCTGATCCCCCACGCCGAGTACCGTCGCCTGTTCACGCCCGACTACCGGGCACTGCTCGACGAGCACGGCGGCAGCCGCCGGCAGGCGCGGGAGCTGCTGGACCGGGCCGCGCCCTCGCGCCTGGAGCAGGTGCTGACGTTCGACCGGCTGCACAAGCTGCCCGCCCTGAACCTGCGCAAGCTCGACCACCTGTCCATGGCCCACTCGGTCGAGGGCCGGGTGCCCTACTGTCAGCCGGCGGTGACCGCGTTCGCCCGCCGTACCCCCGACCCGGCCAAGATCGACGGCGACCGGCGCAAGGGAGTCCTGTGGGACGCGGGCAGCGACCTCGTCCCGGCGGAGGTCCGCAGCCGGGCCAAGCAGCCCTTCACCTTCCCCGTCGCCCACTTCCTGCGTCCGGGCGGGAAGCTGTGGGAGTTCACCACCGACCTACTGACCCGGCCCCGCCTGTGCACGGCCGGCTATCTGAGCGAGACGGCCGTCCGCGACGTCCTCACCGCCCACTCGGCGGGCCACGACCGGGCGAGACTGCTGTGGGGCCTGATGGTGCTGGAACTGTCCTTCCCCGGCACGTCCGCCTGACCGCCCTGCGGTACCGTCCCGCGAGTCGCGGGCCCGATCCGGCCCGTCACGCCACGTCCCAGCAGAAAGGCACACCACGGTGCGCAACATCTATGTCGTCACCCACCCCGAGGCGAGTCATCACGTCGACGGACTGGTCGGCGGCTGGCACGACTCCGACCTCACCGCGAAGGGCCGGAAGGACGCCGCGGCGATCGCCCGCGCGCTGCGCGACAGCATCCCCGCCGGTGCGGACGTCGACGTCACCGCCTCCGACCTCCTTCGCACCCGCAGCACGGCCGAGGAGATCGCCGGGCGGTTCGACGTCACTCCCGTCTGGGACGCCCGGCTGCGTGAGAAGTCCTACGGCGAGGCGGAGGGCCGCCCGCAGGAGTGGCTGGACAAGCGTTTCCTGCCGCCCCCGGCGACGGGCAATCGGATGGACCACCACGAGGGCGTCGAGGGCGCGGAGACCAAGACGGCCTTCGCGATGCGCGTCTACGCCGCGATGGACGACGTCCTGCGTCTCGACGCCGAGCACCAGATCGTGGTCACGCACGGCTTCGCGCTGACCTTCGTGGTGGCGGCCTGGTCCCGACTCCCCGTCGAGTCGCTCGGCTACATCAACTTCCGCGCCCCGTCCGGCAGCATCACCCATCTCCGCGAGGACGACTTCTTCCACAACCGTCAGCTCGTCCACCTCGGCGACACCCGTCACCTGGCCACGGCCTGACACCGCCGCGACGCGCCCTCGCGCGGGCCGCGCGCACCGGGTTCCTGGGCCGGCCCCAGTCACCGGAGCGGCCTCTCGCCCGGTGGCGGGCGCCGAAGTGAACGGAGGGTCGACCGGGATCCGCCGGCATCCGCCGGGATCCGTCCGTCGGCCCTGTCGAGCGGGACGGAACCCGGCGGTCAGGTACCGCGTCAGCGGGTCACGGCGGCGGCGGGTCACGGCGGCGGTCGGGCGACTGGCTCCCACCGGCCACCAGGCGGGCCGAGCCGCTGCCCCGCCCACCGGCACCCGGTGTCATCCCACAGGAATGCGGAACTCGAATTCGGGACGGTCCCACGGCACGGCGGGCGGGTTCGCGTACGCGGTCCCTGTCCGCACCGCGCCGACGCGGTGGTAGAAGCCCTCGGCGAGAACATGCGACACGACCTTGAGGCGTTCGATCCCGGCGGCACGGGCCTCGGACCGCATGTGCGCGACGAGCAGCCGGCCGATACCCCGTCCTTGCACGTCGTCGGCGACGAACAGCAGGTCGAGCTCCGGTGGAGCGAGGACGAGGGAGTAGAACCCGAGGACCCGTCCCCCGTCTCCGTCGGCGCTGACAGCCGCAAAGGTGCGGTGGGCCTCGATGTAATCAGCACCGACCCGGTAGCCCGCGACCGCCGCCGCGTACTTGCCCTCGTAGGCACCTGAGCCACGCACGAGCCGCGTGAGCCGCTTGGCGTCCCCTGCGACGGCCCTCCGGATCGTGATCGGCCGGTTGCCCGGAACATTGCGTGAACTCATCGGGAGAGTATCGCGCACCGAAAAGTGCCTTCATGCGGCGGGCCGACTCGCCGGGCGCGGTGTTCGGTGGGCCGATGGACCGGCCACCGGCATCGCCGACGAGTTCGCCCCCCATCGCCCGTCCCGCACGCGGCCTCAGGCTGCCGGCCGCCCGGCACCGGATGATCGCCGAGTTCCGGCGGTCCCCGCACGGCGGTTGGCTGAAGAACCCGGCTCCCGCGTCCGCTCGACGCTCATCAACGTCTTGCTGCTCTGCATGAACGTGTTCGCCGGAAGGCCGACCACGGCATCCTCCGCGGGGCAGCGCGTCCAGCCGTGTGGGACTGTTCGAACAGCGCACCGGCGGATGGATGCCGCCACACATACCTGGAGACCGCACCCATGCAGAAGATCTCCCCGGACGCACAAGCTCGCGAGCAACTGGAACGGGCCGCCTCCACGCCCGGCGGGCGCAGCGCCACCACCGTCGACGGCGGCCAGGAGCACACCCTGCGCCAGACCACCGGGAAGGGGCGCGGGGGCGACCTGATCGTCTCCCCCCAGCCCGCCACAGCCTCCAGGGGCTCAACGACGCGGCGGTGCGCCTCACCGCCGCCAGACCCGGCCGACGTGTGAACCGCACGGAGCAGAGCCGCGGGCAGTTGCTCACCTTCGGGCACAGCACCGCCACCAGAGAACAGATGGCCGCCCTCCTCGACGGCGCCGAGGTGCTGGCGGTGGTCGATGTCCGCACCGCTCCGGGAAGCCGCCACAACCCGGACACGAACCGAGGCGCACTGGAGCAGTGGATGCCGCGTCAGGGGATCGCCTACCGGTGGGAACCCCGACTCGGGGGCTTCCGCAGGGTCGCGCCGGACTCACCCGACACCTTCTGGCAGAACGCCTCCTTCCGGGGATACGCCGGGTACACGCGGGACCCGCAGTTCGTGGCGGCGATGGACGAGCTCCTCGCGCAGGCCGCGGGCGTACGCACCACGGTCATGTGTGCGGAGGCGGTGTGGTGGCGCTGCCACCGGCGGATCATCGCCGACTTCGCCGTACTCGCGCGCGGGACCCCGGTGTTCCACCTGGCCCATGACGGGCGGCTGGCCGAACACCGGCCGACGCCTGGTGCCCGGCTGCGCGACGACGGCCTCCTGGTGTACGACCAGCGCTGACGGGCGCCATGCGGCGCCGCATCCGCTGATCACGCCCTGCGGGCCGAGCGGACCGTGCAGGCCAAACGGGCCCTGCGGACCGAGGGGGGGCAGGAAGCCGAGCCACCCCGACCGGAGTCAGCGGATGTACTGGGCGGGTTTGGTGGCGGCGTTGAGCAGATACTCATGGTGATCGGGGCGTCGGGGTCGGGCAAGTCGTCGTTGTTGCGGGCCGGGCTGGTGCCGCGCCTTGAGGACACCGCATCGACGACGGTCGTCGTACTGACGCCGGGGGCGCGACCGTTGGAAGAGTGCGCCGTGCGACTGGGAGCCATGGCCGGCCTCAGCCCGGGTGCCCTGTACGGGGAGTTGAAGGAGGACCCGAGGAACCTGGGTAACGCGCCGACTTCTACGCGCAATGCACCCGCCACGCGCCCCTGGTGGAGGCGATCCGCGACGCACAGGTCCCCGTCGGCCCCATGAGCCTGGACGAACCGCGCCGTGCCGTAGTGCAGCCCGCGCAACGGGCCGGACTGATGGTCGCGGCCAGGGACATACCTCGGTAACGGGCACGCGGCCGGGAGGTCGTGATCGGCGGGGCCGGTCGCGCTCTCCCGGCCGGGCAGGCGACTGGCCGGGCCGCCGGCCTCAGGGGGCCGGGTCCGGACGAAACGTCACGAGGAACGTCTCCAGGGCCTGGCGATTGGCGGCCTTGTCCCAGTCGGCGGACGGCGTCGTCCAGCGCAGTGAGAAACTGCGGTGTCCGCCGAGGAGGAAGCCCCGCCCGAAGGTGCGGCCCCGTCGGCCGTCGGTGTCCGAGAACCACTCCATGTCGGCAGCCTCGTATCCCTGGTACGTCGTCGCCTCGATCGCGCCGATCCGCTGGAAGCCGGCCTGCAGGCGCAGCGCGGGCTCAACGTCGTCGCGCCAGACGGCGACCGGGTCCGAACCGGCCCGCGTGCTGTACGTCACCGCGAGTGTGCGCGGGTCGCCGTCCGACCCGAACGTGACCCGGTACGCCACATCGCCCTGTTTCCGGGTGCTCAGCCGTTTCCAGCCGTTGGGCAGGGCCACGGAGAACCCCTCGGGCGCACGGTAGACCCGGTACCCCTCCGGGAGCGCGTCGACGGACGCGGCGGGAGGGGACGGAGCGGCGGAGGCCGTCGGAGCGGGAGAGGAAGGGGTGCCCGAGGAAGCGTCGGACGGGCGGGGGGTCGCGTCAACCGGCTCACCGGCGTCCTCGGCAGCGGGTGCGGTGGACACCGGCGGCCGGGTCTGCGCGCCCCCGCCCGCCGTCTCCTCGGTGTGGGGCAGCCGGTGGGTCACAGCCAGGGCTGCGACCGCCACCATGACCACGGCCAGCGCCGTCCCTGCGGCCATGGCACGTCCGCTCCGCCGTGGCCCGAGGCGCCGGGCCGCGCCCCAGGCCCGCCGCAGCCGGGACGCCGCCACGACGGCGTGCGGATCCTGTTCCAGCACGCGGTTCAGGCTCTGGCGCACCGTGGTCCGCGTCAGCCGCTCCCAGGAGTCCTCGCGCAGCAGCCCCTGGACGGTGGCTGCGAGCGGGCCCTCCCGCAGCGTGCTCCCGAGCGGCAGCCCGGTCGCGCCCTGCGGGTTGCTCGCCGACCAGTCCGGGTCCCGGTACGGCGGCCTTCCCTCGAGCATCGTGTACAGGATGGCGCCCAGGGCCCACAGGTCGGCCGCCGGACCGATGCGCTCGTCCCGGGCCTGTTCGGGAGAGGCGTACGACGGTGCCGCCAGCCTGGGCACGAGGGTTGCCCCCGCCAGCCCGAAGCCGGTGACGACCACGTGGTCGTGCGCCCGGAGGAACACCTGCCCCGGGCTGAGTTCGCCGTGCGTGATGCCCTCGCCGTGCGCGGCTTCCAGCACGTCGAGCAACTGGAGTGCGACGGTGGCCGCCATGGCCGGATCGAACGGACCCTCCTCATCGACGAGCTGATCGAGCGGCAGTCCGTCGATCCACTCGGTGACGGTCCATAAGGAACCGGCCTCCGTCAGCGCGTCAAGGACCGGGGCCACCCGGCCGGGGCTGACCCGCGCCATCGTCTCCGACATACGCACCACGCGGTCCGCGGCCTGCACCGCCTCCTCCTGGCCCAGGTGGGCGGGGAGACCGACCCTGGTGACCAGGCACGGAAGCCCCTCTCGCACGTCCTCACCGCGCCAGCTGACCCGGTTGGTCTCACGGTGCACGACGTCGATGAGCCGGTACCTGCCGGCGATCGACTCGTCCGTCGACACACGCGCCTCGACCATGGCCGTCCTTCGCTGAGACACCGGGCTTCCTTCCTTTCCCGGAAGTACGGGCGACGCCCCGGAAGCTGTTCAACCGGCCGCGACCCCGGCACATTTCCCACCGCTGTCCGGCCGTTCCACCAGCGGAAACACGGCGGGTCACCGCAACGTCCGACTCGACCGCCGGCCAGGTCAGCATCGGTCCGGACGGGCGACGGTTGGAGGAATCTGGGCCAGGCGACGGCGGAGACCTGGAGCCGGCCTCCGTGGTGCATCTGGAATCGCTGCTGAACATCCACCTGCTGCCGCGACAAGCTGAAGGCGAACTCGCTGGACGCGAACCCCTTCACTGGCCGGCCGGTGCGGGAGTGGGGTTGCCGTAGTAGGCGTCGGGGCCGTGTTTGCGGGTGTAGTGGCGGTCGAGGAGGTGCGGGGGCGGCGGGGCGGTCGGAGACAGGGCCAGGGTGTGGAGGGCGATGTCGGCGACGGCCTCGCAGATGATGGCGTGTTCGAGGGACTTGCGGGCGGTGGCGCCCCAGGTGAACGGGCCGTGGCCCGCGACCATGGCTGCGGGTACCTCCACGGCCTTCTGGTCGTCCTCCTGAAGCATGTCCACGATCACGCGGCCGGTGTTGTACTCGTAGTCCTTCGCGCACTGCTCGGCGGTGAGGTCGGGGGTGCAGGGGATGGGGCCGTTGAAGGTATCGGCGTGGGTGGTCCCCAGCACCGGTATCTCCCGGCGGGCCTGGGCGAAGGCGACGGCGTGGGTGGAGTGGGTGTGGGTGACGCCGCCGATGGAGGGGAACGCCAGGTAGAGGCAGCGGTGGGTTTCGGTGTCGGTGGAGGGGCGCAGGTCTCCGTCGAGCACCTCGCCGTCGGAGAGGCGGACGGTCACCAGGTGGTCGAGGGCGAGATCCTCGTAGGGCACGCCGGAGGGCTTGATGACGAAGACGCCCGCCTCACGGTCGACGCCGCTCACATTGCCCCAGGTCAGCGTCGCCAGGCCGACCTGAGGGATGGCCAGGTTCGCGTCCAGCACCTCTTGCCGCAGGCCGTCACGGACTCGTACCGTCATCGGTCGTTGTCTCCTTGGGTGCGCATCCGGTTCATGGTCTTCACAGGGCCTGGGCGAGGCGGTGGTAGGCGGCGTTCCAGCGGACTTCCTTGGCGAACTGCTCGATGCTGGTGGTCTCGTCGATGGTGAGCAGTTCGACGCCGGACATGGCGGCGTAGTCGGTGAGTGTCTCGTTGTCGACGGCCGAGCTGAGCACGGTGTGGTGCGGGGCGCCGGCGAGCAGCCAGCTCTCGGCGGACTCCGCGAGAGAGGGGCGGGGCTTCCACACGGCGCGGGCCACCGGCAGACGGTGCAGCGGCTCGCTGGGGCTGATGACGTCCACGGCGTTGGCGGTCAGCCGGAACCGGTCGCCGAGGTCGGAGAGGCCGACGACGACCGCTTCTCCGGGCGCCGCGTCGAAGACCAGGCGGACGGGGTCCTCGCGGCCGCCGATGGAGAGGGGATGGATCTCGCAGCGGGGGCGGGCGGATGCGATGGAGGGGCAGACCTCCAGCATGTGGGCGCCGAGGACGCGTGGGGTGCCCGGGCCGAGGTGGTAGGTGTAGTCCTCCATGAAGGAGGTGCCGCCGGGCAGCCCGGCGCCCATGACCTTCATCGTGCGCAGCAGGGCGGAGGTCTTCCAGTCGCCCTCGCCGCCGAAGCCGTAGCCGTCGGCCATCAGCCGCTGGACGGCGAGGCCGGGCAGTTGGCGCAGGCCGCCGAGGTCCTCGAAGTTGGTGGTGAAGGCGGTGAAGCCGCCCTCGGTGAGGAAGGTCCGCAAGCCGGCCTCGATACGGGCCGCGTAGAGCAGGGAGTCGTGGTGGATGCCGCCGGGGCGCAGCGCCGCGACCACGTCGTACGACTCGACGTACTCCTCCGCGAGTTCGGCCGCCACCTTGTCCTCGACCGCGTCCACGACCGCGACGAGGTCGTTGACGGCGTAGGTGTTCACGGAGAAGCCGAACCGCAGCTGGGCCTCCACCTTGTCGCCTTCGGTGACGGCGACGTCGCGCATGTTGTCGCCGAAGCGGGCGAGGCGCAGGGTGCGCGAGGTGTGGCGGCCGACGGCGGCGCGGGCCCAGGCCGAGACGCGTCGGATGACTCGCGGGTCGGTGGCGTGCCCGGCGACGATCTTGCGGTCGATGCCCACACGGGACTCGATGTGGCCGAACTCGCGGTCGCCGTGCGCGGCCTGGTTGAGGTTCATGAAGTCCATGTCGATGCTCGGCCAGGGCAGCGACAGGTTGTACTGGGTGTGCAGGTGCAGCAGCGGCCGGTCCAGGACGCTGAGTCCGCCGATCCACATCTTGGCGGGCGAGAAGGTGTGCATCCACGCGATCACGCCCACGCAGGTGTCGGAGGCGCTCGCCTCCTGGCAGATCCGCCGGATCGACTCGGCGTTGGTGAGGACCGGCTTCCACACGATCCTGACCGGCAGCTTGTCGGGGCGGCCGAGGGTCTCGCAGATGTTCCGGGACTGGTCGGCCACCTGACGCAGGACGTCGTCGCCGTACAGGCCCTGGCTTCCGGTGAGGAACCAGATCTCGTGCTCGCGGTAGGGGGTGGTGCTGGTGTTCATGAGGGTTTCCTTTCAGGGTGACGACCACCGAGGAGGCGGGGGCCGTCGGGCACAGGGAGTCGCTCAGGCGGACGCCTCGGCGCGGATCCGGCGCAGTCGGTGCATGACCTCGTTGGCGCCGCGCCCGAAGTAGTCGTGCAGGAGCCGGTATTCGGCGTAGAGACGGTCGTAGGCCGCGGCCCGCTCCGGGTCGGGCTGGTAGACGCCCGCACGCGCCTTGCCCATGGCCTGGGCGGCGGCCCGGATGTCCGGGTACGCCCCCGCCGCGACAGCCGCGTGCATGGCAGAGCCGAGAGCGGGTCCCTGGGCGGAGTCGATCACGCCGAGGGGACGGCGGGTGACGTCGGCGTAGATCTGCATGAGCAGCGCGTTCTTCGTCAGGCCGCCCGCGATGATCAGTTCCTGGACCGGCACGCCGGCGGTCTCGAAGGTCTCGATGATGGTGCGGGTGCCGAAGGCGGTGGCTTCCAGCAGCGCCCGGTAGACGTCCTCCGGGCGGGTGGACAGGGTCAGGCCCACCAGGACTCCGCTGAGGTCGTGGTCGACCAGGACGCTGCGGTTGCCGCTCTGCCAGTCCAGAGCGATCAGTCCGTGCCGGCCGATCTCCTGTTCGGCCGCGAGGGCCGTCAGGTGTTCGTGCGCGTTCCGTCCGAGCGCGGCGGCGTCCTTGGCGTACGACTCGGGGAAGCCGGTGCGGATGAACCAGCCGAAGATGTCGCCGACGCCGCTCTGTCCGGCCTCGTAGCCCCACAGGCCCGGCAGGATGCCGCCGTCGACGACCCCGCACATGCCCGGGACCTCGGCCCACTGGTCGGAGCTCATGACGTGGCAGGTCGAGGTGCCCATGATGGCCACCATCCGGCCCGGTTCGACGGCCGTGGCGGCGGGCGCCGTCACATGGGCGTCGACGTTGCCGACGCAGACCGCGATGCCTTCCGGTAGCCCCGTCCACGCGGCGGCCTCGGCCGTCAATGTGCCTGCCAGGTCACCCAGTTGACCGATGGGGTGGTCCAGCTTGGTGGTCACGAAGTCGGCGAAGCCGGGATTGAGCGCGGCGAGGTACTCGGGGGAAGGGTAGGTGCCGTCCTGGTACTGGCCCTTGTAACCGGCGGTGCAGGCGTTGCGGACGTAGGTGCCGGACAGCCGCCACACGATCCAGTCGGCGGCCTCGATCCAGCGGTCGGTCAGCTCGTAGAGCTCGGGGTCCTCCTCCAGCAGTTGCAGCGCCTTGGCGAACTCCCACTCCGAGGAGATCTTCCCGCCGTACCGCTTCAGCCACGGCTCCCCGCGCTCCGCGGCCAGGTCGGTGATCCGGTCGGCCTGGGCCTGCGCCGCGTGGTGGCGCCACAGCTTGACGTAGGCGTGCGGGCGGCCGGTGAGGTGCGGCAGTTCGCACAGCGGGGTGCCGTCGGTGAGCACCGGCAGCATCGTGCAGGCGGTGAAGTCCGTACCGATCCCGATGACCTGCTCGGGCCGCACACCGGCCCGAGCCAGCGCCTGCGGTACGGCGGTACGCAGGACGTCGATGTAGTCCGAGGGCACCTGCAGGGCCCAGTCGGGCGGCAGCGGGGTCCCGTCGGGCAGCTCCCGGTCGAGGACGGCGTGGGTGTAGGGGTGGTCGGCTGAGGCGAGTTCGGTGCCGTCGGACACGCGCACCACGACGGCCCGTCCGGACAGGGTCCCGTAGTCGACTCCGATGACGTAGGTGTCGGACTGCGGCTGTTGCGTGTGTTCGGCGTTCACCATCTATCGTCTTTCTGTTCGGCATTTCGTACGTCGTTCGAATGAACGGACAAGGCGAAGGAGTGGGATCCAGGGAGGCGAGAAGCCCGCCGAGGCCGGGTCGGACCCCGGCCGGCGCCGCGTCAGCAGTCGAGCGGCGCGACGGCCACCTTGTCGACGTCGGGCGCGAAGACGGAGGGACCGAAGAAGGAAAGGGTGCCACCACCGGCGTTGAGCGCGGCCGGGACCGCCGGGTCCCGGAAATTCGACCAGCCGCAGGGGCACCGCCGCCGGCCGGGAGGGCGCCACCCGCCCGCCTCCCGCCGGAGGGGTCGCCAGAACGCGGCACTGGTGGACCAGCGACGGGTGCTGAACACCTACTGCCCCCTTCGACACTGTTCGACATCCCGAACTGCGTGCGTAACTTCGAACCGCGAGGGAAAAGATAAGTTTCAGCCATACGCCCGTCAATGGAACTGACTGGTAAGTTCCGATCAGTTCCTGTCACACCCGTTATCCGGGCAGCACTCACAGGACTCGTGACGCCACGCTCGCAGCTCGGCGGTGGACACGGCACGGCACGGGAGAGCGCCAGCATCCCCTTCCCTGCCATGGATCCGAACAGGAGTGCACAGAAAGACTTCGCGTGACGGAAGTGTTGACTGGGGCAGGCTCAGAACTTACCTTCTGGTCGAGTTTGCGAACGATGTTCGATATCTCGCACTGCGTGGAGGCAGGTGCTCCATCCGCCCCGCGAGCACCAGAGGGAGTCCCCCATGAGACCTGCGCTCACCCGCCGCACGGTCCTCGGCCTCATGGCCGGTTCGGCCGCCGCCACCTTCACCGGGATCTCTGCCGGTACCGCCCGCGCCGCCGTCCCCGCGTCGCCCGGTGTGACGTACACGAACACCATCGCCGAGCAGCGGGCCGACCCGCACATCTTCAAGCACACCGACGGCTTCTACTACTTCACCGCGACCGTGCCGGCGTACGACCGCATCGTGCTGCGCCGGGCCACCACGATCCAGGGGCTCACCTCGGCCACCGAGACGACCATCTGGACCAAGCACGCCACCGGTGAGATGGGCGGCTACATCTGGGCCCCGGAGATCCACTTCATCGACGGCAAGTGGTACATCTACTTCTCCGCCGGCGCCGCGAACGACATATGGAGGATCCGGCCCTACGTCCTGGAGTGCGCGGACCCGAACCCGATCACGGGCACCTGGACGGAGAAGGGCCGCATCGCACTGCCCCTGGACACGTTCTCGCTCGACCCGACCACCTTCGCCGTCAACGGCACCCGCTACCTCGTCTGGGCGCAGGACAACCCGCCCGTGTTCGGCCTCGGCACCAACCTCTACATCGCCCAGATGTCCAACCCGTGGACCATCACCGGCACACCGGTCCTGCTCAGCCGGCCGACCGCCGCCTGGGAGAAGGCCGGAGGCGCCACGGTCAACGAGGGTCCGGCCGTGATCCAGAAGAACGGCAAGGTCTTCATAACCTTCTCGGCCAGTGCCACCGACGCCAACTACTGCATGGGCATGCTGACCGCGTCCGCCTCGGCCGACCTGCTCAGCGCCTCGTCATGGACCAAGAACGACGGCCCGGTCTTCGCCAGCTTCGCCGCCACCAGCCAGTACGGCCCCGGGCACAACCAGTTCACGGTCTCCCAGGACGGCAAGTCGGACATCCTCGTCTACCACGACCGCAGCTACAAAAACATCAGCGGCTCACCGCTCAACGACCCCAACCGCCGCACCCGCGTGCAGAAGATCTACTGGAAGGCCGACGGCACCCCCGACTTCGGCATTCCGGTCGCGGAC
>NZ_OLMK01000059.1 GCF_900290235.1 Streptomyces sp. MA5143a | reverse complement strand
GCACCACGCCCACACCCTCGGCCCAACTGGTGCCGTCCGCCGAGGCGGCGAAGGACTTGCAGCGGCCGTCCGCCGCGAGCCCGCGCTGACGCGAGAACTCCGTGAACGCACCGGGCGTCGCCATCACGGTCACACCGCCCGCGAGCGCCATCGAGCACTCCCCCGACCTCAGGGCCTGCGAAGCCATGTGCATGGCGACGAGGGACGACGAGCACGCGGTGTCCACCGTGACGGCGGGGCCTTCGAGTCCGAAGAGATACGCGACCCGCCCGGACAGCACGCTGCCGGTGGTGCCGAGGCCGAGGAATCCCTCGATCTCCGGCGGTATGCGCCGGATGCCCGCCGCGTAGTCGTGGTACATCAGACCGGCGAACACGCCGACGTCCGTGCCCCGTACGGTGCCGGGGTCGACGCCCGCGTCCTCGAAGGTCTCCCACACGGTCTCCAGCAGCAGCCGCTGCTGCGGGTCCATCGCCAGCGCCTCGCGCGGCGAGATCCCGAAGAAGACGGGGTCGAAGGCGGGCGCCTGATGGAGGAACCCGCTTTCGCTGACGTACGTGGTGCCCGGCTGGTCGGGGTCGGAGTCGAAGAGGGTGTCGAGGTCCCAGCCTCGGTTGTCCGGGAAGGGTGTGACGCCGTCCCGTCCCGATGCGACGAGCTCCCACAGGTCGTCCGGTGAGGTCACGCCGCCGGGCAGGCGGCAGGCCATGCCGACGATCGCGATCGGCTCGTCCAGCCGTACCGGGACCCCCGTCGTCCTCTTGTTCCTCGCCTTCGCTGCGCGGGGCCCGGTCGCCGCGTCGGCGGTGAGCCGCACACGCAGGTGGGTGGCGAGTGTCGTCGGCGTCGGGTAGTCGAAGAGAAGGGTCGCGGGCAGGCGGATCCCCGTGAGGGTGGTCAGCCGGTTGCGGAGCTCCACCGCGGTCAGGGAGTCGAAGCCGATGTCGGTGAACGCGTGCTGGGCGTCGAGGTCGTGGGCCGAGGCGTAGCCGAGAACGGTCGCCGCCTCGCCGAGGACGGAGTCGAGCAGGACCCCTTGGGCCTCGTCGTCGCCCAGCCCGAGGAGCCGGGCGGTGAGGGCCGTGGCGCCGGTGGCCGCGTTGCCGGAGTTCCCGGCCTGGCGCGCGCGGCGTACCAGGCCCCTGAACAGGTGGGGCAGCGTTCCCTCGCCGGCCTGCGCGCGCAGTGCCGCGTGGTCGAGCCTGGTGGTGACGGGCGTGGCGTCGGCGCTGCCCAGCGCGTTGTCGAAGAGGGTGAGCCCTTCCTCCGGCGTGAGCGCGGTGATGCCGCCGCGGGACATGCGTTGGGTGCTCACACCGTCCAGGTGGTCCGTCATGCCGCCGCTCTGCTCCCACAGGCCCCAGATCAGGGAGGTGGCGGGCAGTCCGGCCACGCGGCGGCGGTGGGCGAGGGCGTCGAGGTAGGCGTTGGCGGCGGCGTAGTTGCCCTGCCCGGGGCCGCCGACGAGTCCGGCGAGGGAGGAGAAGAGGACGAACGCGTCGAGGTCGTGGTCCTTGGTCAGTTCGTGCAGGTGCCAGGCCGCGTCGGCCTTGGGCCGCAGGACGGTCGACAGCCGCTCGGGGGTCAGTGTGGTGACCACGCCGTCGTCGAGCACTCCGGCCGTGTGGACGACGGCGCTGAGCGGCGTGGTCCGCGGGATGGTGTCGAGAAGCCGCGCGAGTGCCTGGCGGTCGGAGATGTCGCAGGACTCGATGCGGACGTTCGCGCCGAGGGCGGTGAGTTCGGCGTGGAGGTCGTCGGCTCCGGGGGCGTCGGGACCGCTGCGGCTGACGAGGAGGAGGTCGCGGACGCCGTGCCCGGTCACCAGGTGGCGGGCGAGGAGACGGCCGAGCGAGCCGGTGCCACCCGTGACGAGGACGGTGCCGGTGGTGTGGAGGGCCGCCGCTCGCGCGGCGGTGGTCTTCGTGAGCCGGGGGGCGTGGAGGGTGCCGTCGCGGAGGGCGAGGTGGGGTTCCTCGGCGGTGAGTACGGCTGCCGGGATCGCTTCCCCGTGGGTGTCGGTGTCGAGCAGCGTGATGCGGCCGGGGTTCTCGCTCTGTGCCGAGCGGATCAGACCGCAGGCGGCGGCGGTGGCGAGGTCGGTGACCGTCTCGTCGGGTCCGGTGGTGACCGCGCCGTGGGTGACGACGAGGAGGTGGGTGTCGGCGAGGGCGGGTTCGGAGAACCATGCCTGGAGAACGGCGAGCGTGTGCGCGGCCAGCACCTGGACGGCGGCGGGGTCGGGCTCGTCGGTGCCGGCCGCGAGTTCGAACAGCGCGGTCGGGGGAGCCTCGCCCGCTGCCAGTGACCGGATGTCGTCGACCGACGCGACACGGACCGCGTCGAGGGACGCGTCGGCCGTTTCCGTCGGCAGTTCGACCCATGTCAGCCGGTAGCCGGAGTCCGACGCGGATCCGGCCGGGACCGGGTCGTCGGAGAGCGGCAGCAGCGCGAGCGCTTCGACGGACAGTACGGGGGCGCCCGTGCTGTCGGCGAGCTGGAGGGTGACGCGGTCGCCGCCCGGGGACGTCATGCGCACCCGCAGCCGTGTGGCCCCGGTGGCGTGCAACCGTACGTCGTTCCACTCGAACGGCATGAGCGTTCGGCCCGGCGCGTCACCCGAACCCGTCCTGAAGGCCATCGCGTGCAGCGCGGGATCGAACAGGGCGGGGTGGATCCCGTACTCCGCCGCCGCCTCGCGGTGGTCCTCGGGCAGCTCGATCTCGGCGAACGTCTCCTCGCCCCGGATCCACGCCGCGCGCAGGCCCTGGAAGGCGGGGCCGTAGTCGTAGCCCGCGCCGGTCACCCGGTCGTAGATGCCGTCCACCTGCTGCGGCTCCGCGCCCTCGGGCGGCCAGGCCGTGAGGTCGAAGTCGCCGGGCGTAGCGGTCGCCGTCAGGGTGCCGCTCGCGTGGCGGGTCCACACGGCGTCGGGGTCGGCGTCGGCGGGCCGGGAGTGGATGCTGACGGCACGGCTGCCGCTGCCGTCGTCGCCGCCTTCCGTCGGCTGGATCATGACCTGTAGGTGCAGGCCGCCGCGCTCGGGGATCGGCAGTGGTGCCTCGATGACGAGTTCGTCGATGCCCGCCGCTCCGGTCTCCTGCGCGGCGTACAGGGCGAGCTCGACGAAGCCGGTCCCCGGCATCAGGACCGTACCGGCGATGGTGTGGTCCGCCAGCCACGGCTGCGACTGACGGGTGAGGTGTCCGGTGAGGACGACCCCTTGGGCACCGGGCAGGTCCAGCCTGCCGCGCAGCAGGGGGTGTTGGGGCGCAGAGAGTCCGAGATCGGTCGCGTCGGTGGCGGCGCGGGTGGCGTCGAGCCAGTAGCGCTGGTGCTGGAAGGCGTAGGTGGGCAGGTCGACGTGCTTGCCACCGGGCAGGAGCGCTGACCAGTCCAGGGGGGTGCCGCGGGTGTGGAGGGTGCCCAGGGCGGTGAACAGGGCGTGCGGTTCCGCGACGTCGGCGCGGAGGGTGGGGACGCAGGCCGTGGTGTCGAGGGTGTCGTTGACGGCCGAGGTCAGGTGCGGGGCCGGGCCCAGCTCCAGGTACGTGGTGACGCCCTGGCCGGCGAGGGCACGGACGGCCTGCTCGAAACGGACCGAGTCACGGATGTGCCGCACCCAGTAGCCCGGCGTGAGCGGGTCGCCTTCCCCGGCGGGCACGACAGGGATGCCCGGCTCACGGTACGTCACCGTCTCGGCGACGGCCGCGAACTCCTCCAGGACCGGGTCCATCAACGGCGAATGGAAGGCATGGGACACCGTCAGCTCCCGGACACGGTGGCCCTGTTCGGTGAGGGCCTCCCCTATCGCCGCGATCTCCTTCGCGTCCCCGGAGACCACCGTGTTGGCGGGGCTGTTGTACGCGGCGACGGCGGTGCGCGCGGTCAGCAACCCCCTGACCGTCCCAGCCGGAGCCGTCGTGGTGATCATGGCGCCACCGGCCGGCAGAGCCTGCATCAACCGGGCACGCGCGGCCACCAGCTTCGCCGCGTCCTCCAGATCCAGCACACC
>NZ_OLMK01000045.1 GCF_900290235.1 Streptomyces sp. MA5143a | reverse complement strand
GGCACGGACGGCACGGACGGCACGGACGGCCCCGCGGGCATGGGCGGGGGCGCGTCGGGGGGCGCGGGTGCCTCGGCGGGCGCGGGCGCCGACGTGTGTGGAGGCGGCGGGGGCGCGGAGGAGCCGGGGCGGACGCGGGTGCGCGGCCGGGGCGAGGAGCGACCGGGCCGGGCGTCGGCGCCGGACCGCGACGAGGTGCTCGGCGCCTATCTCGACCTCATGTGCCTGCGCATCGCCGTACGGCTCGCCGCGGCGAACGGGATGCGGGGGACGGCCGTACGGCGGCTCGCGGCACAGGTCTCCGGGCAGGTGCACGAGGCGGCGCGGCGGTGTCTGGGGCCCGGGCAGGGCGAGCTGGGCCGGGCGGCGTTCGAGGCGGTGTTCCCCTGGGGTCCGGTGCCGGGAGAGCGGCTCGGCGGTACCGTCGGCTGGGCCTCGGCCGTGCTCACGGAGGGGCTGCTCGTCCCGGCGGGCGAGGGCTACCGTTTCGCGCACGAGGAGCTGGCCGACTGGATCCAGGGCGCCCACCTGGACCTCGACGCCGCCCTGCACGCGCTGGTGCACCGGGGCTGGATCGCGCAGGACGAGGCCCGCCGCGGCTGGGGCACCATGCCGTCCGAGGCCCGCGTCCGCCGCCAGGCACGCCGGGCCACGCGCAACCTCCCGGTGCCCCGCCACCGCATCGGCCCCGTCGTCCACGCCCTGCTGCTCCTCGGCCGTCAGCAGGGGCCGACCGAACTCGCCGGGCGGCTGGAGGAGTTGCTGGACGCCCTGGACGCGCTGCTCCCGCCGGGCCGTACGGCACCCGACGACCCGACCTGGTGGGCCACCCATCTCCTCGCCGACGTCCTGCTGAGGGTGCCCGACGCGAGCCCGTACACCAGGGTCCTGCGGTTCCTCGCCGAGCGGATCGGGGCCTGGCGGACCCAGGGCAGGTGCGTACCCGAGGAGTTCGGGCCCGGCTTCTGGGAATCGCTGCCGCTGCCCGAGCCGGAACGGTTCGACCTGCTGCGACGCCTCGTCGTCGCCGACCCGGCCACCGGCGAGGGTCCGCGCTACCTGGACGCGGTCTCCCGCCTCCTCGCCGCCGACCCGACCGGCGTGCCCCCGCATCTGACCCGTTGGTTCCACGACAACACCCCGCTGGTCGCCACGCCCGACGCCACCGTGGCCACAGCCGCGCAGGCACTGCTGCACACCCACCGGAGCGGGGCCCTCGACGACCTGACGGAGACGCTCGTGGACAGCGCGCACCGGCGCGCGGACGAGCTGCTCGCCGTACTGGCAGAGGAGGAGCCGTCGGCCGTGTGCCGGGCCGTGGACCGGTGGGCGCACGACGAGCGTCCGGCGCGACGGGTGGCGGCCCTGGCGTACGCGCTGCGGTCGGCGCCCCACACGCGCACGGACGCCGACCGCGAACTGCTCCGCCACGCCGCCCTCACCCTGCTGGCCCGCCCCGCCGACCTCACCCTGCACGGCGGAGCGCTCGCGCTGCTCGTCCGCGACCCGGGAACCAGGGCCCGATACCTTCCGCGGGCGCTGGAGCGGTTCGCGGCGGGTGACCCGCAGCTGCCCGCAGGCGCGCTGGTCGCCGCCCTGCCCAGCCACCCCGACCCCGTGCTGGACGCCTTCCGCACCCGGCTGCGGGCACCCGGCGCCGACGGCGGGGCCCTGCGCACCCTCGCCGAGATCACCACTCCCGCGCTCGCCCGGCGCGTCAGCGGCCTCGTACGGGAGATCGTGGAGCTGCGCCCGGAGACGGCCGGACATGCCGCCGCGTACGTCGAACGGCGGCTGGAGCACGGCCCGGGGACCCGCGCCGTACTGTTTCCGCTGATCAGCGGGCTCATCGTCGACGGGCCCGTCCAGGTGCGGGCGGCCCTCGCGACCGTGTTCGCCGAGCCGGGCACCGCCGCCTCCGGGCCGCTGCGCCGTGAGTTCCTCGACCTGCTGATGGCGACCGAGCGCGACCCGTCCGTCCTGGACACGCTGCTGCGGGCCGTGGCCGCCTCCCGCGTCCCCACCGGCCGCGGCACCGAGGCGCACGCCGCGGACACCGGGGAGCTGGTGCACCGGGTCGGCCGGCTCCTCGTCCGTACGCCCGAAGGGGCGACCCGTTTCGATTGGGCGCTCGTCGACCTCGCCCGTCACCTCCCCGGCTTCGCGGAGCTGGTGGCGGGCTGGCTCAGCGGCACACCGCGGGAATGGGCCGCGGTGGTGGGGCCGAGCACCCGCCGGATGATCGAGAACCTGGCGGGCGAACCGGGGGTGCGCGTGCCCGCCTGAGAAGGGTGCCTCGACCGTGCTCCCCGTCACAGGCCGGATGCCGATGCGGGCCGACGCCCGCGGGCATGGCACCCTTAGACCTGCGTAGAGGCAACCACGGACACAGGTTCGACGAGGAGCGGTCACAGTGCAGCGCTGGCGTGGCTTGGAGGACATCCCCGAGGACTGGGGGCGCAGCGTCGTCACCATCGGTTCCTACGACGGGGTGCACCGCGGGCACCAGCTCATCCTCCGGCACGCCGTGGAACGCGCCCGCGAGCTGGGTGTTCCCTCCGTCGTCGTCACCTTCGACCCGCACCCCAGCGAGGTGGTGCGCCCCGGCACGCACCCGCCGCTGCTCGCCCCGCACCACCGCCGCGCCGAACTGATGGCCGAGCTGGGTGTGGACGCGGTGCTGGTCCTGCCCTTCACGACGGAGTTCTCCCGGCTGTCGCCGGCCGACTTCGTGGTCAAGGTCCTGGTCGACAAGCTGCACGCCAAGGCGGTCGTCGAGGGCCCCAACTTCCGCTTCGGCCACAAGGCCGCCGGGGACGTGCTGTTCCTCGCCGAGCAGGGCAAGACGTACGACTTCGACGTGGAGGTCGTCGACCTGTACGTCAGCGGTGAGGCGGGCGGCGGCGAGCCCTTCTCCTCCACCCTGACCCGGCGGCTGATCGCCGAGGGCGACGTCGAGGGCGCACACGAGATCCTCGGGCGCCCCCACCGCGTCGAGGGCGTCGTCGTACGCGGTGCCCAGCGCGGCCGTGAGCTGGGCTTCCCCACGGCCAACGTCGAGACCCTCCCGCACACCGCGATCCCCGCCGACGGCGTCTACGCCGGCTGGCTGCACGTCGACGGCGAGGCCATGCCGGCCGCGATCTCCGTCGGCACGAACCCGCAGTTCGACGGCACCGAGCGCACGGTCGAGGCGTACGCGATCGACCGCGTCGGCCTCGATCTGTACGGGCTCCATGTGGCCGTCGACTTCCTCGCGTTCGTACGGGGACAGGCGAAGTTCGAGTCGCTGGAGGCGCTGCTCGTGGCGATGGCGGAGGACGTGAAGAAGTGCCGTGAACTGATCGCGGCGTACGAGGGGAAGTAGCCCCATACGGAAAGGCCCGTACCGTCGAGGACGGTACGGGCCTTTCCATTGCTCCGGTCTGCCCCTGAACCTGCTCCCGCTACTGCTGCGGGGGTGCGGCGGGCGGCGGGGTCTGGCCCTGCTGGGGCGGGTACGGCCCGCCCGGCGCCGGGTGGCCGTAGAGCGGCTGGCCGGGGTGGGGCTGGGGAGCCTGGCCGGGGTGGGGGGCCTGACCCGGATAGGGCTGGCCGGGGTACGGCTGGCCGGGATGGGGCTGGCCCTGGGGAGGGTAGGGCTGCTGGCCCGGGACGGGCTGGCCCGGCAGGGGCGGGGCGGCCACCGGCGGCGGGTTGCCGTCGGACGTCCACAGACCGTGCGACTGCTGGTGCCGTGCGATGTCCTCGGCGACCATCGCGGCGAGCGTGAAGTACGCCTCCCGCACCTTCGGCCGCATCATGTCGAGGTCCAACTCCGCGCCGGCCGCGAGGTGTTCGTCGAACGGTACGACCACGACGCCACGGCAGCGCGTCTCGAAGTGGTGGACGATGTCCTCCACCTTGATCATCTTGCCCGTCTCGCGCACACCCGAGATGACCGTGATGGACCGCGCCACCAGGTCCTGGTAGCCGTGCGCGGAGAGCCAGTCCAGCGTCGTACTGGCGCTGCTCGCGCCGTCCACGGACGGCGTCGAGATGATGATCAGCTGGTCGGCCAGGTCCAGCACTCCGCGCATCGCGCTGTAGAGCAGACCCGTGCCCGAGTCGGTCAGGATGATCGGGTACTGCTTGCCGAGCACGTCGATCGCACGCCGGTAGTCCTCGTCGTTGAACGTGGTGGAGACGGCCGGGTCGACGTCGTTGGCGATGATCTCCAGACCCGAGGGGGCCTGGGAGGTGAACCGCCGGATGTCCATGTACGAGTTGAGGTACGGGATCGCCTGGACCAGATCGCGGATGGTGGCGCCGGTCTCGCGGCGGACGCGGCGGCCGAGCGTGCCCGCGTCCGGGTTGGCGTCGATCGCGAGGATCTTGTCCTGGCGTTCGCTGGCGAGTGTGGAGCCGAGGGCGGTGGTCGTCGTGGTCTTGCCGACGCCGCCCTTGAGGCTGATGACCGCGATGCGGTAGCAGGACAGGACGGGGGTCCTGATCAGCTGGAGCTTCCGCTGCCGCTCGGCCTCCTCCTTCTTGCCCCCGAGCTTGAACCGTCCGCCGCCGGACGCCGGCCGGCTGCTCTTCGTCTTCTGCTTCTTGCTGTTGAGCAGCCGGTCGGAGGACAGCTCGACGGCCGCCGTGTAACCGAGCGGCGCCACACCGGGGTTGGTCGGCTGCCGCTGATCGTGCTGCACGGCCTGCGGCCAGGCGACACCGGTACGGGGGTCGACGGGGGCGGTGGGGGCGCCTGCGGGGGCTTGGGGGTGGGCGGGGGTTCCGGGATCACCGAACTGGCCGGGCCGGGCCGGGTGATCGGGGTTGCCGGGAGCGCCGGGGGTGTTCGGGGTGCCGGGTTGGGCCGGGGGTTGGGGGAAGCCGTGGCCTGCCGGGCCGGGCTGGCCGGGGATGGGAGCGGGCGGCTGGGCGGGCGCGCCGGGCTGGGGGAAGCCGTAGCCGCTCTGGGGGGCGCCAGGGGCGCCCGGAGCATGGGGTGCGCCGAAAGCACCGGCGGGGCTGCCCGGAGTCTGGGGTGCGCCGGGGTGCGGGAAGCCGTAGCCCGCGGGCGGGGCCGGGGGCTGAGGGGTGGTCGGGGTCGGCGTGGCCGCAGGGGCACCCGGCGTGCTCGCGCCGTCGGGGGCGTTCGGGGTGCCGGGGGCGTTCGGGGTGTCGTGCTGTGCCTGCGGCTGGGGGAAGCCGTAGCCGCCTTGCTGGGGTACGGGCGCCTGCGGCGGCGCGGAGGCGGCGGGCGGGAAGCCGTAGCCGGGGGTGGGCTGAGCCGGGGGCGCGGACGGTGCGGGGGCGCCGGGGTGGGCCGGGGGCTGCGGGAAGCCGTAGTTGGCGGCGGGGTGCGCGGGCCGTCCGGGCTGTTCCGGGTGGCCGGGCTGTGCCGGCGGCTGGGGGAAGCCGTAGCCGGGGGCGGGCTGGGCCGGCTGGCCGGGCTGCGCCGGGGGTGGCGGGAAGCCGTAACCCGCCGGGGGCGGAACGTCGTTCGGGGGCTGCGGGGGCGTGGGGGTGCCGGGGGTGCCCGGAGCGGTGGGGGTGCCCGGAGCGGTGGGGGTGCCGGGGGTGCCCGGGACGGCGGGCGCACCCTGCGCCGTCGGGGCACCGGGTGTACCGGGCGTACCTGGCGCCGACGGTGAACCAGGCGTGCCAGGCGCACCCGGTGCTGCATCGGCCGCGTCGCTCCAGGCCGCGGGCGCACCCTGGGGGGCCTGCGGGTGGATCGGCTGCTGCGGGACCGCCGACTGCGCGGGATCCGGGGTTTCCGGGAACGCCTGCGCGGCCGGGGCCGACGGCGCGGACGTGGGCCATTGCGCGGCCGGTGCGGGCGGGGTGGGCGCGGCGGGCTGGTACGCGGGCGGCAGCGGAGGCAGCCCGCCCTGCGGGGCCGGCGGGGGAGTCCAGGCGGGAGGAGTCTGCGGTACGGCAGCGGAGGCGTCCGGCGAGACGGGCGCGGCCGGTGCGTTCTGCGGGGCCGTGCCCTCGGCGTTCGCGGTGACGGGGGTGGTGCTGGCGGGCTCGTCCGTGTCCGGGCTGGGCACCTGCGGGGTGGCGCCCTCGGAAGGGGTGTCCTGCGGGGCGGCGGCGCTCGCCGGCTCGGCCTGTCCGGCAGCGGCGTCCGGGGTGACGGCGTCACCGGGCTGCTCGGCTTCCGGGCCACCGGCTTCGCCGGGCACCTCGGCGGCCGTCGCAGCCTCCGTGGTCTCGCTGCTCGGGCCGTCCTCGCCGGACACGTCGGCACCCGCCGAGCCCTCGGCGCTCACATCACCCGGCTCGGACCGGCCCTCCACCGCATCGGCTGGTTCGGCGTCGGCCCCGGCTACGTTGGTGGCACCCTCCTGACCCGGACCCGGACCCGGACCCGGACCCGGACCCTGACCCTGCCCCTGAGTAGCGCTCTCGACCGAACCGTCGGTCCCGGAACCGCTCTGAGCGGTTCCCTCGGCGCCACGATCACCGTCCAGGTCACCTGCGCCGACGACCGCCACGCCCTCAGCCTCGGCCTGGACCTCGGGTGCTTCCGCACTCGCGTCGGCGCCCGCGGCCCCGTCACCCACCACATGCGCGTCCGAGGCGGCCTCCGCACCCCCACCGGGGGCAGCGGCAGCGACCTCCCCAGGCGTGTCCACCTGTGCGATGTCACGCTTCAGCGCGGCGGCGGAGATCCGCATGGTCGCGCCGCTCTCGATGTCACCGCTGTCGATGTCGGCCGGAGCGGGTGCGGGAGGGGGGACAGGAGTGGGCGCCTGGGCGGGAGCCGGGGCCGGCGTGGGCGCGGCGGCCACCGGGGGCCACGGCGGGGGATAGGCGCCGCTCGACGCCGGGGCCTGCGGAGGTGTCACGGGCCCGGCCACCGGAGCGGCTCCTCCCGCACCCGCACCCGCGCCGCCCGCACTGGCATCGGCACCCGCACCGGCCCCCACGTTCGTCCCCGCCCCCGGCCCCGGGTCCGAACCGGCCCCTTGCGGCGAGGCGTTCTGCGTGTACCAGGCAGGCGGTGCGTAGTCGATGGTGAACTCGCCCGTCGTCTCGATGGCGGACTCCGCGTCGGACTGGTCATCGCCGGGCGTGGCCCAGCCCCCGCGCATCCCGTCCCGATCGCTGTTCACAATTCCTCCTGGTGTGGTCGAGCACCCTCAAAGTCGTACCGGGGCCGACCGTTCTCGTCGTTCGAGCCGTGTCGTCCTGAACGTCGTGATGTGCGCCCCCGGTCCCAGCCTAATCACCACGAGCGTGACGACGGCAGGCCCGTCCGCCCCTCCGCGGCCGCCCGTTCCGTCACACCCTGCCCGGAGGTGACACCCGCACCCTCAACGGGACTGCCCCATCCGGTCATTACCGCAAAGCAAGCAGAACGAGACACTCAGAGACGGACTTCCCGCGAGGCACCTGACGCGGAACCCGACACGGATACCTCACACACGCTCACCCGACACGCACACCACGGAGGACCCTGAGAGGCGTACCCGGCGGGCACGCCGAGGACGCGCCCCGGACCGGGCGCGCACCCTCAGTCCATCCGTCGGGGCGTCCCCAGCAAACCCGTCTCCGCGTCGGTCGGCTGGGTCATCACGTACTGCCGGTCGCGGTCGGCGCACCACAGGGTGACGCCGTCGGCGAGCGTCGGCAGCGACTCCACGTCCCCCCGGGGCAGCGCCATCGTGCGCCCCAACTCGGCTGCCTCGTCCGGCGAGACCCGTTGTACGCCGACGAGCCGCGCCTGACGGATGAGTCTCGGGGCCACCGGGCTGAGATACGGCAGCAGCGTCAGCACCGACTGCCAGGGCCCGGAGACCACCCGGCCGCGTGGCGGGCGCATACCGCAGTCACGCACCACCAGCACCGGGTTGCCCGCCGACGCGCCCTGCGGCGGCACCCGGCCGACGTCGTACACCGTCATACCGTTCTGGCCGCCGCCCATGGCGTGCACCATCTGCATCCACAACTGCGCCCGCCCGGTCTCCACGGCGACCCGCGCACCCGTCGCCGCCGCGCGCAGGGCGAGGACCTGGGCGGTCCACAAACCGCCGATGAGGACGACGTCGTACGGAGTGGGCCGGTTGACGCCCAGCACGGCGGGCTGGCCCTCGGCGTCCACCCCGATGACGACCCCGTCGTCCCCGATGGGCAGCGCCAGCGTGTCGAGTTGCCCGGCGGTGAGTGTGTGCCGGCCGTGCCGGGGCCCGATGAGCCCCAGACCGGAGCGCACCCGCTCACGCACCCGCTCCCCGACGGACGGCCCGGTCGAGGCCCCGCCCGAGACGGAACCCCCCGGCGAACCCGCCGGATACGCGCCCTGCGGCCGGGCCCCCTGGGGTTGGGCCCCCTGCGGCTGTGGACCCGGTGCCTGCGCACCCGCGCCGGTCGTCACCGTCATCGCGCACCCCCGAGAGGCAGCGTGGCGAGGACACCCGGCAGTTGCTCGCGGTCGAGGCGCGCGAGCCCCGTGCCGGTCTCGCGGGCGGCGTGCTCCAACGCGCGGCGGGCCGCGACGAGTTCGTCGTCGCTGCGTCCGGTCACCCGCAGATGCCCGGTGAGCGTCACGTCCTGCCGCTCCCCGCGGGCCAGGGTCAGACTGAAGGTCGTAGCGAGCGCGGGCACGGCTGTCAGCGCGCCCACGAGCCGGGGGAGCGAGGTCCCCTGCCCGCCCAGCTGCGGCCAGCGCCGCACCCAGTAGGTGGTGTGCCGCCGGTTGTCGCACCGCCAGCTACGCCCGGACTCCTCGGTCCGCCGCTGCGGAGTGTCCGTACGCCCGGCCTCCGCCGTCACCAGCGGATTGGCGCAGGCGGAGGTCGCGACGGCGGCGATCAGCTCCTCCTCGTCGAGCACGGTCGCCCGGAACCCGGCACCGGTCAGCCGGCTGGCCAGATGGTCGGCGACCCGTACGACGCACTTCTGCGCACCCAGGAGACCGCCGCCGCGCGCCGCCACGGCCTCCGGGCACAGCTCCGGGTCGAGCTTCAGCGCGATCCAGGTGATCCGAATGGCCGGCGTACCCGTCTGGGCCTGCAACGGCGCGTAGTTGCTGACGGCCACCGACTGCTGGGGCAACTGGATCGCGGGCGCCGGTTGGGTATGCAGCACGATCTGCGCCCCCTCCAGCCGGATCCCGTCGACGTCCAGCGCGTCCCGCACCAGGTTCAGCGGCAACGGCTGTCGGCTCCGGTCGGCTCGCAACGCCGTCGCGTCCGCCTCGACCTGCAACACCGCGCTGACGAACGTCCCGTCTCCGATGATCCCGACACCGCGCCGGTCCCGTCCGCCGAACGCGTACGTGCGCAGCGTCGGGTCGCACTCGACCGCGGGCGCGAGTCCCGGCTCGGTCCCGGGCGGTATCACCGTCTCGGCCGCCTTGCGCTGCCGTGACTTCAACGCCCGTGCTGTTGCCAGCCATTCGGGCAACGAGCGCCCCCTGCGACGTACGACGGCGAGCAGCACCAGCAGGATCGCGACGACGACCGCGGGTACGAGAACGAGAGGGTGCACCGCCCAACCGACGAGCAGTACCGCGGCGGCCGCCTCGACCAGCAGCAACTGCTGCAACCGGAAAGCCCCGAAGTGCCCGGACCCCGCCTTGAGATGCGGTGCGAACGGACTGGGAGAAGGCGCCGTTACCGCGGGCGAGGCCGAGGGTGCGACGGAAGGAGCGGTACGAGCGGCATGAGCGGAACGCGGGTCGGCCGCTTGTGTACGCGACCGTGATCGCGTCCGGCTTGCGGAAGCCATTGCTGCAAACCCCCCGTAGTCATCTGAAACGCCCTACTCGGCAGCGGCCTCGATGTGGAACGAACCCTACCCGCCCCACAAGCGCATGGGTTCAACGGGCATAGTAGGGGCCGGTCTCACAGCGGAGGGCGGGGGCGTCGCCCCCGGGACGCGGTACGGGGAGAAACAGGCACTCATGGCATCACGGCGGGACGAACTCAACGCCTACACGTTCGCGAAGCGACGTACGCTCGCGGCCTTCCTCCAGCCGTCCCCCTGGGGTTCGGAGGAAGGGGCGCCCAAGCCGCTGCGGGCCGTCGTGCCCAGCCTGATCGCTGGCGCCGTCATTCTGGGCGTCTTCGGGGCCTGGGGGATGTTCCAGCCCACCGCCCCCAAGGACTGGAACCAGCCCGGCACCCGGGTCATCGTGAGCAAGCAGTCCACGACGCGCTACGTCGTCCTCAAGACGGACGGGACGACCCGCCTGCACCCCGTCCTCAACCTGGCCTCCGCCCGGCTGCTCATGAACGGCGCCGACTACCAGGTCGTCCAGATCAGCGACAAGATCCTCGACTCGGGCAAGCCGCCCCGCGGCCCGATCCTCGGCATCCCCTACGCCCCCGACCGGCTGCCGACCGCCGACGAGGCGGGCAAGGCCAAGCGGTGGGCGGTGTGCGAGCAGCCCGGCGGCAAGGGAAGCACGGTCCAGGAGGCGACGTTCGTCCTCGCCGACCGGGACATGGAGAGGACGGACGGCTCCGAACGCCTCTCCGGCGGCGAGGTGTTGTACGTCAGGACCCGCGCCGGGGACCGCTATCTGGTGGACGCCGCGGGGAAGGCGTACCCCGTGCCGGTCGCGGCCACGGAAGCGGACGACGGGAAGCTGACGGACGCGCTCGTCGGCTCCAAGCAGCCGCAGCTCGTCACGAAGGAATGGATCGACACCCTGCACAAGGGCGATCCGATCTCGTTTCCCGAACTCCCCTCCGGCGTCGGCTCCCCGGCCGGTGTCCAGGGCCAACTCTCCGACGACGAGAACCGGGTCGGCATGGTGCTCGTGACACAGACGGGCTCGGGCGAGAAGTACCACGTCGTACTGCCGGGCCGAGTGAAGCCCGTCAGCGAGTTCACCGCCTGGCTGTTGATCAACTCGCCCAGGACCGCCGTCCTCAACATGAACAGCGAGGCCGCCCGGGTGGGCCTCCAGGACTTCACCGCCGACACAGCCTCCTTCGCCGGTCAGCGGGACAACTGGCCGACGCGGCGCGCCTCCATGGTCAACTCGGCCTCCGCGGACTCCGGCCGCAACACCGTGTGCAGCGTCCTGCGGGACGTGGACGAGGACAACGACACCACCCTGCAGACCTGGGCGGGCACCGAGTACCCCGCCGAGATCGCCGCGGGCGGCACGAGCACGTACGTCACCCCGGGAACGGGACTGCTCTACACGCAGATCCAGGGCACCGACAGCGACTCGGGCTCGCTCTTCCTGGTGACGGACACCGGCCTGCGGTACGCCGTCCAGGCGAACGGGGACAGCGACAGCGAGCGGTCCGGCGTCGGCGCGGACGGCAAGCAGAAGACGTCGGACGGTACGCCGGAGCCGAGCGAGGCCCAGGTGAAGCTCGGCTACCAGAACGTCCGCCCGGCGAAGGTCCCGCTGGTCTGGTCGGAGTTCCTGGCCAAGGGCCCCCGACTCGACACCAACAGCGCACGCCAGCCGCAGGGTTCCTGAGCGCGACCCCGTCCCCATCGCACCGCGTGCCCGCGACGAACCACACTCGCGACACCCCCCGCAGCGGCTTCACACGACAGAAGGACAGGAGCGACGTACTGGTGTCGCCGAAGAAGACAACCCTGACGGCCGCGGCGGCCGTGCTCCTGGCCATGCCCCTGGCCGTGCTGAGCACCACCGCACCGCCCGATTCCGGGCCGGTCCACCTGTCCGGCGCGGTGACCGAGTCGGCTGGGCCAGGACTCGGCCTGCCCGCCGCGGTGGCGCCCCCCGTGCGGTTGGACGGCAGCGGTGAGTGCACGTTCCCCGCCAAGCCGGTCAAGGGCACCCCCTGGGCGTTGCAGCGGGTGCTCCTCGACGAGCTGTGGCAGGGCACCGACAAGGGCAAGGGTGTCCGGGTCGCGGTCATCGACACCGGGGTGGACGACAGAAACCCGCAGCTGAAGGGGGCCGTCGACAAGGCGGCCGGACGCGACTTCCTGGCCAAGGGCAAGGGCGCCGATCCGACGAACGACCGAGAGGGCCACGGCACGAAGGTCGCGGGCATCATCGCGGCCCGGCCGCACGACGACACCGGCTTCGTGGGCCTCGCCCCCAACGCCACGATCATCCCGATCCGCCAGAACGACGCCGAGAACAGCGGCGACTCGGACTCCATGGCGGAGGCGATCACGTACGCCGTGGCCCAGGGCGCGGACGTCATCAACATCTCCCAGGACACGACGAAACCCCTGTCCGGCACGTCCCGGCTCGCGCAGGCGGTGCGCGCCGCCATCGCCCAGAAAGTCGTCGTGGTCGCCTCCGCGGGCAACGACGGCCTCGACGGCACGTACAAGAACACCTACCCGGCCGCCTTCCCCGGCGTCCTCGCGGTGGCGTCCTCCGACCGCAACAACGAACGGGCCTCCTTCTCCCAGGCGGGAGAGTTCGTGGGCGTAGCGGCCCCCGGTGTCGACATCGTGTCCACGGTCCCGGGCGGCGGCCAGTGCTCCGACAACGGCACAAGCTTCTCCGCCCCGTTCGTCGCCGGAGTCGCCGCGCTCCTCAAGGAGAAGCGCCCGGACTGGACGACCGCCCAGATCGTGACCCAGATAGAACAGACCGCCGAACGCGCCGTCAACGGCCACGACAACTTCGTCGGCTGGGGCATCGTCGACCCGGTGCGTGCCGTCCAGGACTCCGACCTCGCCGATCCGCCCTCCTCACCCACCCCCGATCCCGGCGTCTCCAAGGCCCCGGCCCCCGACACCGCCCGCTTCTCCCTCGCCGAGACCCCGCACGAACGCGACGAGCGCTACGCCACGTACGTCCTCGGCGTCACCGCCGCCGTGGTCACGGTCATCGCCGGCACGGCCGTCGTGCTCCGCGATCTACGCCGCCGTCGGCACCGGGGGACCGACGCGTGAGCCGATCCGCCGGGTCCGACGCGCATCGCGCACCGGACCCGGCGGGCCCCGAGGCAGAAGAGGCCTCGACCCCTTAACCCCTCGCTTGACCGAGGTGGTCGAGCCCGCCGTTGTGAGGCGCCGGCTCCAGGTCGAACTCCCCGTCCCGCGCACCGAGTACGAAGGCACGCCACTCGGCTTCGGTGTACCGCAGGACGGTGTCCGGGTCGAGGGAGGACCTCATGGCCACGGCACCCCCGGGCAGGTAGGCGATCTCCACCCGCTCGTCGTGCTCCTCGGTGCCGGGCGCGCTGTGCCACTCCACCCCCGAGATGTCGAGCGCGTACAACTCGTCCTTCTCGCGCTCCTTGCGTTCCCTGAGTGCCTTCTCGGCGTCCTTGTCCAGCCCATCGGCCATGACGGCGCGGTCCCTTCCCGACGTACGAACCAACGGACTCACAGTACTTGCGCGGTGACACACCTGTGACCGACAGACGGAACAGGAACGCGTAACACTCCGCGATTCGCACCCCCATCCGCGTCTGAACTACCCCGTCGCAACTTTGCAGTTGGAAGCATCTCGTCAAGTGACTAAAGTGGCATGCGGTATCACATGCGAGATCACGTGGGTGGTACGGCACGGGGGCGGTGTAACGCTGTGGCCGCGCGTCGTCGCGTGGCGTTCGCGGTGATTCTTGCCCGCCTGGACCATCTGGGCGTCCGGCCTCGATGGACGCGTCGCGGCGGTCGCAGCCGCCGTCACTTCAAGAGGAGGGTGAAGAACCTGTGAGTGACATCTCGGCGGACCAGAAACGCGAGAACGACCAACTCATCGCGCTCGCCAACAAGATCCAGAACTTCCACGTCGAGGTGAGCCGTCGTGTGACCTCACTCAACACCGTCGTGGACATGATTCAGGGCGGCTGGCAAGGCGCGGCCAGCCAGGAGTACGACAGGGTGCAGCGCGAGGTGAACGTCCACCTGAAGAAGCTCCAGGACAACCTCGTCGACCTGGAAGAGGTCATGCGCATGGCCGTCAACGGGTTCGAGGAGCACGAGCAGGAGCGCATCGCGGAAATCCGGAAGGTGGACAACTCCGCGGAGTCCCAGACCCAGGCTGACGCCAGCATGCACGGGCAGGCCTACACCACCCGCAACAGCATCACCAGCCTCGCCTGAGCCACGGAGGAGACCCACGATGAGCACCGGATTCGACCGCACAGCGATCAGCTACGCCACGGTCACCCAGGCGGCGAGCGACGTCCGTAAGACCGCCACGGACCTCACACAGGAACTCGAAGTCCTCATGCAGGAGGTCAAGCGCGTCGCCGAGACCTGGGAGGGTGAGGCGAAGACGGCGTACGGAGACATCCAGCGCAAGAACACCACCGAGATGCAGGCCATGGCCCAGCAGCTCAACGTCATCGCCAGCCTCCTGGACAGGTCGGTCATCGGCTACCAGGGCACGGACCTGGACGGTGCGAAGCGCATCCGCATGCTGATGAGCTGAAACACGGCTGAGGGGTGGGGAGGCGGCGAGATGCGCTGCCTCCCCCGTGGTGCTGTGGCCAGCGCTTGGGTGATCAGAGACAGGTGATCAGGTCGGTGGCCCGCGCGAGCATGGTGGCGTGGCCTGCCAGGACGGACTCGGGGGAATTCATAATGTTCGAGCAAGAATGGGCCGAACTGCGTGCGGCGGCGGCCGAGCGAACTGCCATGCAGCTCAACAGGGTTCCGGCCGAGGGCGGCGGAGGCGCTGGCGGGCCCGACCTGGTGGTCAATCGGGACGACCTCGGCGCCATCGGCAACGAGGCGTACGACCTGCTGGGTAGGCTGGCGAAGGACGGTGACCTCGCCCGTCCCGCCACGTTCGACGCGGCGACGGCGCTGACCAACGGGAACTTCGTGAGCGGTTCGGCCGTGCTGAAGGTGCACGACTACTGGCAGACCCACCTGAGGACACTGCTCGACGCCTGCTCGCAGATCTCCAACCACCTCGATTACAGCAAGGCCCAGCACGCCAAGGACGAGGTGAAGATCGAAGGAGATCTGACGCGGGTGGCCGAGCTCACCAAGTACATGAAATAGGGCTCGGGGGAGCGCGCGGCATGCTGAAGTACGAGGACATCATCGACGCCCCGGTGGCCAAGCTGAAGACCGCCGTCGACGACTGGTCGACGATGGCCAAGAAGCTGGACCAGCTCGCCACCGACGCCACCGACGGGATGAAGGCGAAGGCGGACAAGGCGTCCTGGGAGGGCGTCAACGCCGGGGTCACCAAGGCGTTCATCGGCAAGACGGCCAAGGAGTTCGCGGACGCCGCCGCCGAGGCCAGGGGCGTGAAGCTGATCCTGGAAGAGGGTCACGCAGCCATCAAGAAGGCCAAGGACGACCTGATCAACATCCGGGACCACGAGGGGCCCGCGGCCGGTATCCACGTGGACGGCAAGGGCAAGGTGACGGCGCGGAAGCCGTTGTCCGAGATTCCAGGGGCACTGCACGACCCTGACTACAAAGAGCCCCTGCAGCAGGAGGCGCGGAACATCGAGGCGTGGCAGAAGAAGATCGACCTCATCGTCGAGAGCTGCAACGACACCGACCTCACCCTCAAGAACACGCTTGAGGCCAACGTCACCGACCGCAAGGACTTCAGCGCCCCGACGTACACGAAGCTGGACCAGGAGGAAGCCGCCCGCGCCGCCGCTCTGGCCGGCAAGGGCCGGGACCTCACACACGACGAACTGCAGGAGCTCAACGAGCTGCTGAAGGACAACAGCAAGTCGGTGGAGTTCGCCAAGGAGTTCTACGAGAAGCTCGGCCCCGAGAAGTCGCTCGCGTTCTTCGGCCAGCTCTCCACGGACACGTACGAGTACAACAAGGTCGATTCGCAGCGCCTCAAGGACGTCCAGCAGCTCCAGGAGAATCTCGGACTCAACCTGGCCACGGCCTCCAACGACAAGCAGTTCGCCGACAAGTGGGGCCCGGAGCTGCGCAAGTTGGGTACGGAGCGCATTCCGCTGTCCAAGCACGACTACGTCGGCCCGTTCGGATACCAGCTGCTCGGCGGAATCATGCGGTACGGGAACTACGACGCGAAGTTCCTCAACCCGATCGCCGAACACGTGGCGCAGTTGCACGCGAAGGACCCGGGTATGTTCGCCGGGAACAAGGTGGTGAACAGTCCGTTCAAGAACCCGTTCAACCCCTCCGGCGTGAACGGGGCTGGTTATGATCCCGCCACCGCCATGCTGCAAGCGCTCGGCAACAGTCCCGACGCGGCGAAGAAGTTCTTCACCGACCCGCCGACCGCCTACAACGAGGACGGCACGATCGACCGCGGTGCCACGGCCGACCTCGGGAAGGACAAGGACGGCAAGGAGATCGGCAACTACTTCGACTTCTTCGGCAACGAGAAATGGGAGTCCTTCCCCGACGTCAACTCGCTCGACGAGAAGGAACGCAAGGAATCACTCAACCACATGCCCGACGCCTTTGGCCGCGCCCTGGAGGCAGCGACCCTCGGCTACCCGGCCGGGCACCCGGACGCCGATGTGGTGCGGGACGCGGACAACGCCGCGATCATGCAGAAGGTCATGGAGAAGTACAGCGCGGACCCGGGTCTGCTGAAGGAGCACCACGAGGCGTTGTCCGACAGCCTGGGCGTCATGGGCGGCGGCTATATCGACGACATCAACTGGGCGCTGGCCAAAAACCACCCGGAGAGCGTGTTCGCGCCGGGCACGAGCCCGGGGGGGCACATCGACTTCGCGGACACGGGGGACGGGAACGGGCGGAGTATCGTCCGGGGCTTCCTCAGCACCCTGGGTCAGCACCCGGACGCGTACGCGACGGTCTCGGCCGCGGAGCAGGCCTACACCCGTAGCGTGCTAGAAGCAGCAGTGGGCCCGGACGGAAAGATTGACGATGAGGCGGCTGCCAAGGCAAGGGCGACCGTACGCGTGGGTGCCGAGGCACAGGGCATGCTCGACCAGTCCCGGGCCGACCAGGTGGAGGCAACGAACCTCAAGACCCACGAAGACTACGAGAAGGCGGTCGCCAAGCGAGCGGGCTGGGTCCAGTTCGGGGCCGCGGTGGGCATTGCGGCGGGCGTCGCCTTCCTGCCCGCGACCGCGGCCGTGGGCACGGCCGCGGTGCTCATCCCGCTGGCGACGGATACCGCCGCCGGTGCTGCCGAACAGGTCATCGGTCAGATGGTCGGCGACATGTCCGAAAAATCTGTGGATGAGCACAAGGAGAAGATGGAAGAGCTCACCGACGACGAGAAAAAGGCGATTTACACCGCCGGTGAGAGCATGGCCGAGGCCCCGATGGCGGATTTCCTGGCGCATCACGATATCGACCCCGACAAGAGTGTATTCGCGCAGGACCTCTACGAATCGATGCTGCTCGGTTATTCAGTCGGCAACGACCGGGAGAACCAGCAGGGCAACGCCCCGGAGACCGGCTGAGGCCGGTGGACAGCCGAGGACACGTAAGGATGCGGACAGTGATGAGTCGTAGGTTGGTACGCGGGGGGTTCCTCTCCGCGGCCGTGGCCGGTTCGTTGTTTCTCGGTGCCACGGGGTGTGGACGGGATGGGGACGGAGTTCCGGACGACTACAAGGTTGTCACCGGGACACAACTCTGCGGTGGAGACGCCATATCCGCCGACGCGTCCAAGGCACTGAAGGTGATCACGGGGACGTCGCGATTCGAGGCGTCGGCAGAGAGGTACACCATCGCGCAGGCCGCGACGGACCTGGTGGAGGCGTTCGCCCCCACCACGACCATGGATGCCTGTCGTGTCTTCACACCCCGCGATACACCGGATTTTGACCTCAGAATCACCTGGAGGTTGGACGACAGTGGCCCGACGGACGAGCCGGCGGCCCCGAAGTTCACCGTGCTGAAGATGGGGGAGGAAGCCCTGGCAGCAGAGGACCAGGCGTACATCTATTTCTCGTGCCAGAGCGAGAGGCTCTCCACCCCGACGACAGTGGCCCACGTCGTCATCGGCGTGGAGCACCGGGATCCGTTTCATGAACCTGAGGGTGACATTAAGGCGTTGAAGGAGGCCTACGCGACCGTGGCGCACTCCGTCTCGCTCGCCATGGCCAAGCACCTGCGCTGCGAGAACAGCGGAGGGCTTCCCGCCAAGCCTGTGTTGGATCCCGCGTAGCCGCTGACGTACGCGGCTACGGCCATAAGGCCGCGTCGGTTTTTTTGCCCAGGAGACCGGCCGTCCCCGGACGAGGCCGAGCAGGTGATAGATCACTGGGATGTGCGAGGGGCGGTGGTATGCCCAAGGCATGACCACTCTTTACGGCCTCAGCGGAATGCGAATGCGGCGTCCGGCCAGGGCCGGTGACCGCCATCCGTGAACGGGACGTTGCGTCAGGCGTAGACTCCCGAAGTTGCTACAGGGGTTCCCTTAGTTAGACCAGAATCCTCGCAGCCCAACTCAGATGCGACTTTGTGCGCCGCCGCGTTCAGTAGAATGATGTGATCGCGGGACAGTTTTTTCTCGGTTGCATCCACCATATTCTCCCGCTCCAGGCTGCCATTGATGATGATGGACTTGTTCGGTTCTTTCATTCGACAACGGAAGTAGAGGGAAGCGGTACGGTCCGATGCGAGGCCAGACTCTCCGGTATTGTAGAACGTGAAATGTTTCTCGTCTTCCTTATCGGGTTTGTCGACAGTCAGCGCCTCTCGGAAATTGACTGAGAGGATTGTTTTCCCGTCAGCTGGCGACTGCAGTCTGCAGAAGGGCGACCCCGAGGTCTCGCCACTTTCCAGTTCGCCGTCGGCAGCCCGAAGCGATGCCAGGGTCTTGTCGGGCTCCGACCCGTCTTGAGTAAAGGTGTCGGTGCCAGATACCTCTTCAAGCGCCGCGGCGACAGTCGAGTCGGTGGCGAACGAGTCGCAAACAGCCTCACCCTTGAGACCGCTGCCAGCCGTGCTTTCTGCTTCTTCCGAGCAGGCACTGATGGCAGCCGCAAGCGCGACCGTGATCGCCACTAGTCTCGCAGTGGACTTCATCAGTCTTCCTTTTCATAGGGGTCGGGGAGGATATCGTCTCTGGCGTGTGAACGACTATCCTTGATGTATTTCGTTAGTTCCTCTTCCAGGAAGTTGCGATTTTCCTGACTCCATCCAGGAGCCTGGACATAAGCTTCCTTGGGCTTTTGTGCGTTGGCTTCCCCCAGGAGGAGCGCCTCATCGCTCAGCTTGTCCGACTTCTCCTTCATGAGTTCCCGACCGTCCTTCTCGTACTGCTCGGCCAGGTCGTCGGTCTCCATCCCAAGGTAGGTGGAGAGGCCGCCACCCACTGTCTCCACTGCGAGTGGGGCGAGGACAGCAGCAGCGCCGAATCCACCGGTAACTGCTACCACGCCACCTGCGATGGCCGCCCCTGTTCCGAACTTTACCCATTCTGTGGTTTCGGCGATTGCCTTGGCGCGTTCCTCAGTATCCTTCTCGAAGTCCTTGTCGATCTGGCCCATGCGTGAATAGTCGAGGATGCCGTGCGTTTCGCTCCCGATACGCAACGCAGTCTTGAGGTCTGTGAGATCTGTATCCTTGAGTTGTTGCGACCCAGGATTTGGTCCGTGAGCGTCCATGACGCTCGTAGTGTAGATGGACTGAGCTGCCGACATTTGTGCATGCCCTTCCTTGCTCTGCGCTACGATACCCATGAAATCGACGGTGTCTCCGCGCGTGAACAAGAGTTTATTGTCGTACTCCTCGCCGAAGCGGGAATGACCGTCCTTGAAAGCTCCGAAGGGTGAGTCCGGCTGCGCGTACTCCGAGCTGACATCCTCTTGCTCAAGAGACCTATTGAATTCGTCGATATAGGCAGAGCCCATTCGTGAAAGGCTGTCTGCGATGCCCTGTTCGTGCATATACTTCGGTTCGCTGCCGTAAAAATTGACAACTTTCTGCATGACCTTAGCGTTATCCTCGGTGCGAACGTCCTTGAATTCGCCAGCCGGAGTATCGTAGGCGTTTCCGATTGTTGCCGATTCGAGTGCGTGCCCCAGACTGTCGTAGCCGTACTTGTTGCTGAATCCGTCCTTCGTATTGTCTTCCGGCCAGTCACGCTCCTCGGTGAAGTACTTGAAGGCGCTGACATTCTTGTTGTCGTCATGGTTCTCTGGAGTAAGGTCCAATTTACTGTTGAAGAATTCAGTTGAAGCCTTGGGGTTGTGGCCCAGTGCTTCCATAAACCCATTCATGGGGTCCCTGCCGAGATCCTTCCCGTCCCAATTCAGATGCGATGTCGAGAAAGAAGGATTCCAGGCCAGGTCGGCATTACTCGCGTTACCCCTGGTCATTTTCTGCTCGGCAGCAAAGAGCGATTTACCATAGTCGTTCAGGAACTTTGTCTCGTATACGCCGTCCCTCATGAGGTTACTCATGACCTGGAATCCGTAGACGGATGTTCCACGCGTGCGGAATACCTCGTCGCCCGACTTGATCATGTCGGACTTCCATCTGGTCATGTCCTCGCTGTTCGAGTGCGACGCCGTGGCCAGAGTCATGCTCCAGTTTTCCTGGAGCTCCTTGATCTTCTTGGCGTGGTCCAGTCCGAGCCTGGAGCCGTCGCTCGGGTCGCCCAAATCCGCCCAGTACTCGATCCCGCCCTTCACCCCGACTCGGACGGCAAACTGCTCGGCGAAGTATCGGTCGTCCTTGTTGTCCTTGAAGTACTTGTTGAGCCGGTCGATCTCTTCGGGTGTGGCGTCGTCACCCTTCTTGACGATGTTTGCCGCCTTCTTCGCGTCCTCCGCGTCCTGCGCCTTCGCGGCTTGTTTGAGCCCGCTGTACTCCGTGCCGGAGAAGTTGTTCTTGTCCTTCCCCACCAGCGTGCGCAGAGCGCGGGAAGCGATCTCGTCGGCTTCGTTCGCCTTGTCGATGGCGGCCTTGATCGTGGCCCTCACGGCTTCGAAATCCGCTTCTGTGGGCTTGGGCCCGTCATAACTCTTGCTACGCCGGTCGGGGTGCACAAGGTAACTCACGATGCCTTCGGCGTCGATGTGGATACCCTTACCCGGCGCAGTTTTGATTACATCCTCGAGCGACTTCTGTGCGGACTTGAACTCGGACAGGGCATCACGGAGAACGTTGCGAATACTCTCCGCCACCTTCGCGGCGTCGCTGAACTCCTTGGCCGTCTTCTTGACGAACGACTTGGTGATCCCTGCGTTCTCGCCCGCCCAGTCGGCCTTGTCGGCCTTGTTCCGAAGTCCGTTCTCAGCCGTCTCCTCCAGTTCCCTGAGTTTGTTGATGGTCGCCGACCAATCAGTGACTGCGGAGTCGAGGCCCGTCAATCCGACGTGGAGCACCTCATCGAACGTCAGCATTCAGGCCCTCACTTGAAGTGCTTGTCGAGCGTGGCCAAGGAGTGGTTGGTGGCCAACTCCTCCTCATGATTCCGGTGGGTGATGACCGTGTCTTCCAGATGATTGTGGATGTGCGCGCAAGCACTCAACAGGGCTTCGACCTGGGAGCGCCATGTGTCCCAAGCCGTCCAGAGGGCAGACCCCGTCTTGAACTTCTGCGCGGCCAAGCTCTTTGCCGCCACGTCCGTTTGGGCTCCGGCATGAAACCCGTCAACCTCAAGCCGGTGGAAGAGTTCCTGTGCCTCGTTACCGACCGCTTTGAGGTCTGGTGAGGTGACCTTGTAGTCGGATGCGCCGCTGTTCCCACCGCCGCTGGCGGCTGCCTGGTTCAGCCGCATGGTTGCGTTCTGCCGTGCCGTAGCCGCAGTGCGCGCCTGACCCCACGCTTCTTCGAATGACACCGTTGTTCCCTTCGTGCTGCCGTTGTCAGGAAGGCTGACCTGGCCCGCCCCCGCTCTCAGGGGGCGGGCCGGCGATGTTCCCCTGCGGTGGGCCGAAGGCGGGGTAAGGGGGCTGGAGAGGCTGGTTGTACGTGGGTGGCAGTGGGTGAGCGGGCGGGACTGTGCCGCGACCACGACGACCGCGGGCAACGAAGAAGGCGATCGCCGCGCCGAGGACAGCCGCAGCGCCGACACCCATGGCGATCCAGAGAAGCATGTTGCTCTGATCCGATTCGGAAGTGGTGGGGGCGGACTCGCTGGTCGTGTCCTGCTTCTCGCCGGAAGCATCACTGTCGGCCTTCGAAGTATCGGGAGAAGGTGACGGAGATGCCGACTTTTCGGAGGCGGCGAGGTCCGGGAGCGGCCACTCGTCGGCGGGCCCGGGGTCACCAGGGTTCTGCAGCGCGATGCGTGGACGGACAATGCCGTAACCGATGGCGTTGTTCCAGGTCCACTTTTTCTCGTTGCCTTTCATCGTGTTGATCAGGACACGCAGAACCTGATTGTTTGTCCAGGTCGGATGCTTCGACCAGATGAGAGCGGCGGATGCGGACGCGATCGCTGCGGCGCCACTGGTTCCATCGGACATACAGATCTGGGTACCGCCTGCGCAGGCACTAAGCAGGTCTTCTCCGGGAGCGGCAACATCGATCTGGGGTCCCCACTGGGAGAAAGAGCTTCGTTCGATCTTTTCATTGATCGATGCCACAGCAACCACTCCGGGTATGGCTGCCGGATAACCGGGGATATTGGCCCCATCGCCCTCGTTGCCGGCAGCAGCAAAAATCAACTTTCCTTTCGTGAGGGCATATTTGACGGCTGAGGAAAGCTCCGGTGTGTTTGCGTCGTCTTGGAAGCTTCCGCCAGATATGTTGATTACTTGGGCTTTGGAGTCTGCTGCATATCGGATTGCTGTAGAAATTTGTGCGGCATACGTGGCTCCGGATTTAGCATTCTCGAAACTGTCGCCATTGTTGAGTGCCATACGGATGGGTAGGATTTTGGCCCCCGGCGCAAGGCCATATGAGCCATTCAAGCTCCCTCGCCCGCCGGTGGCGGCGATAAGTGCGGCAATGTTCGTACCATGGCCGTCAATGTCGGTATTTTCATCCCCTTTTAGGCCTGAATAGTCCTTGCCGTCCAGAACCTGACCTTTCAGGTCTGCCAGGGAATCGTCGACGCCGGTGTCGATGACCGCTACGGTGACACCACGGCCGGTGGTGACCTTCCACATCTCTTCGGCATGCATGGCGTCGAGGTGCCACTGTCGCTCGCGGATCGACTCAGCGTGAGCGGGGGATTCAGTGATGCCTACCAGCAGTAGGCCGAGAGCAGCCGATATTGCCGAGAATGGCTGCAGTGTTCGCTTACCACTGGAGAGCATGTGCCTTCCTGGAAGGTTGTTTGGCCTCAGTCGACGACAGGTGGAAGGGTGCGGCGATTGCCGCGATTCCAAGTCTCCTCGTCTTCGACGAGGTAGTCGGGTCGTTCCCCCTGTGGCCGATCTCTACGGGTGTCCGAGGCAGGGGCATGGTGAGCAGATTTTCCTGCGCGGCCGACCGCCGAACCGTGTGTCGGATCGGGGGCACCGGAGGGACGCACCAGACCGGCTCCACCGGGCGTGAACGGGCGGGGCCCGGAGCGACCCGGCTGCGCTGGACGACCGCCCATCACTCCGCCGCCTTCAGAGGCAAGACGCCGTCCTCCGACTACGCCACTCTGGTGGACATTGGGGTTGCCAACCGGCATCCCAGGAGTCACACCGCGTCCCATCGGCGTACGGCCCTGTGTGCCGTCGCCGCCGATGACCGTTCCGCGCGGAAGGCCGCCCGTACGACCGGAAGTGGGTGGCACGGGACGGCCACCCACGATTCCGGTCTCGCGTGGCATGCGGGCCCCACCGCCGCTGGTAGGCCCCTGCCCAGGCAGAAGCGGAGGCCTCGTGGTCGAAGGAACCCGCCCGGGATTGGACTGGCCCGGTTGCTTTCTGCCGCCGTTGAAGGAATGAGGAATAGGACTGGGCTGTGTTGCAGGCGGGGCCTCAGCACGCTGGGCAGGGCCGTTGGAAGGCGGGGTAGGGAGACTCGGCGTGGATGCATCGGGAAGCGTGGACAAGCCGTCGATTCCCATGGAGACCGGTTCAGAGCGGTCGGCCGACTCTTGAGCCTGGCCATGCGGAGCTACTTGCGTGGTGGCATGCGGACTGGTGACTCTTCCGGTCCCGGTTTGTGTGAACACGGCCGGGCCGCCGGATGCTCCTTGGGAGCCGATGGGGGATACGTACTCAGCTTCTCTCCACCGGTCGTCCAGGCGCTCCGCCGGCGGCACAAACGTAGGCGGCGTAACCGAATTAACCTGCGCCGCCGACTGCTGATAAGTCTGCGCCAGCTTCCGCATCTGCTGCACGGCCTCGTAACGAGCCGCGTCGATCCGCCCCTGGGCCGCCGTCGCGTCGGACTTGGCGGTTTGGGCCAGTTGCCGGGAGTCCGGGTCGTTGCGGGCCCCGGGCTCCTTCGTGGACGCGAGGGACTTCTGTGCGGTGCGGAGGTCCGCCTGCGCGGCCGTGGTCTCGGAGGTGTCCGGCATGACCGCCTTCGCCTCCGCGATCGCCCGGGAGACGATGCCCATCCACCGGGACGCCACCTCGGCGTACTCCCCGAGGTGGAGCGTGGCGCTCGCCGTCTGCCCGCCCCACTCACGGAACGTGTCGCCGGCCTCGCCCTGCCACTCCAGGCCCTTGACGTACGTCATGAGATCGTCGCCGATCTTGGTGATCGTCGAGGCCGCCTTGGAGAGCTTCGCCGCGAGGTCGTAGGCGCCCTCGGAGTTGGCCGAGTCGAGCATCGCAGCGAGCTGCGCGTGGGTCATGGACTCGAAGTCGGTGTGCTGGGGCGTGGGCTGCTTCCGCTCGGGCTGCTCGCTCATTACAGGCCCTTCTCCCCTTCGCTGACCTCCGCTGCCTCCGCGGCCGGCTCTCCCTGCCGCGAGGCCTGCTGATTGCCTTGCTGAGTGCCTTGCTCCTCCGCCTTCGACCGGGCATACGGATCACGGTCGACGTCGTAGTACTTGTCGACCTCCGTGTTGACCTCCCGCATCCGCGCCTTGATGTCGTCGTCCAGGTTCTCGAAGCCCACCCGTGACGCGTGCACGGCCAGCCCCACGCCCTCGATCTGCGCGCTGAGCGCCTTGGAGAGGTTCTCCAACTCGTCGTGGACGATGGCGTACGACTCGTAGAGGAACTGTGCTTCCTTGAACTCGGCGGATCCCAACTGGGCCCGGGTGAGACGGTCCTGGCCGACCTTGTCGGGTGCGGCCTCGGACTTGCCCAGTTCGATCAGCAGGTTGTCGACACGCTTCTTGAACTGCTTCATGGCGTCGTGCTGGATGTCCAGCGCCATCTGCGGGTTCACGCCGTACAAGCTGTCGAAGGACTTGCCGGTGTCCGCAGCGCCCCCGCCCATGCCCCCGTCCGAACTCACTTCAGCAGCCTCCCCGTGCTCCCCGTTCGCCCCGTTCGCTCACGTCAACCAAGGCTTCACCCAACAGTGTTGGTCACTGTTCACCACTCTAATGGCGTTGCGGAAGCAAGCCCACCTGGATAAGAGGGGCTCCGCGCTTCCGCGACACGAACGTGCCCCGCCCCGGAGGCATGGGCCGCGCCCGCACGTTGCCGAGGATGTCGCCCTCCATCGGGTCGCCGGACAGGACGAGCCCCTGCGCGCCGAGCTCCTTCACCCGCTGCATGAACGACTCGTACATGGACCGCGAGGCCCCCGCCGCGTTGCGGGCGATGATGAACTTGACGCCCACGTCACGCGCGAAGGGCAGATGCTCGACGAGGACCGACAGCGGGTTCCCGGAGTTGGTGGCGACCAGCTCGTAGTCGTCGACGATGACGAACAGCTGCGGTCCGTTCCACCAGCTGCGGTCACGCAGCTGCTGCGGTGTGATGTCGGGCTTCGGCGCGCGCATCTCCATGAACTGCCGGATGGCGTCCATGTGGACGTTCATCGCGGACGCCATCGGCGCGTACTCCAGCAAATGTTCCTCGGAGACCGCCTCCAGCATCGTCCTGCGGTAGTCGCCGACGACGATCCGGGCCTCCGCGGGCGTGTAGCGCTCGGCGACCTGCTTCGCGATCAGACGCAGCAGGTTCGTCTTGCCCGACTCGCTGTCCCCGAAGACCAGGAAGAAGGGGTCCGTGTCGAAGTCGACGAAGACCGGCTCGAGGTTCGCCTCGTCGATGCCGATCGCGATGCCGTGCTGCGGGAACTCGAAGCCCTTGGGCAGCTGGTCGGCCGGCAGCCTGCGGGGCAGCAGGCGGACCGTCGGCGCCGCGGGACCCTGCCAGTTGCCCTTGACCGCCTGCACCAGCTGAGCCGTGGCGTCCGACAGGCCGTCCGCGTCCGACGAGGAGTCGATGCGAGGCAGCGCCGTCATGAAGTGCAGCTTCTCCGGCACCTGGCCACGGCCCGGCACACCCGCCGGTACGTTCGCCGCGACCCTGCGGTCGAACTCGGAGTCCATGACGTCACCCAGGCGCAGCTCCAGTCGGCCGAGGATCTGGTCCTTGAGCGCGGACCGCACCTCCATGTAGCGCGAGGCGGAGAGGACGACGTGGATGCCGTAGCCGAGGCCGCGGCCCGCGATGTCGTGCACGATGCCTTCGAGGCCCTCGTAGTCGCCCTTGAAGTTGCCCCAGCCGTCGATGACCAGGAAGACGTCGCCCCAGGCCTCGCCGGGCAGCTCACCGGCCGCGCGCCGACGCCGGTAGGTGCCGATGGAGTCGATGCCGCCTGCGCGGAAGAACTGCTCGCGGCGGTTGAGGATGCCCGCGACCTCCGCGACCGTACGCCGGACCCGTTCGGGATCCAGCCGGGAGGCGACCCCGCCGACGTGCGGCAGGTCCGCCAGGGACGACAGGCCGCCACCGCCGAAGTCGAGGCAGTAGAACTGCACCTCGTGCGGCGTGTGGGTCACGGCGAAGGAGCCGATCAACGTGCGCAGCAGAGTGGACTTGCCGGACTGCGGGCCGCCGACGACCATCATGTGGCCGGCCGCGCCGGAGAAGTCCCGGTAGAGCACCTCGCGCTTCTGCTCGAACGGCTTGTCGATCAGACCGAGGGGGACCGTCAGCCCGCCCAGCCGGGCGTACTCGGCGGCCTGCAGACCCCGATCGGCCGTCGAGGCCAGCGGCGGCAGCAACTGGTCCAGCGTCGGAGCCTGGTCCAGCGGCGGCAGCCACACCTGGTGGGCGGGCACCCCCTGGCCCTCCAGCCGCTGCACGATGACGTCGAGGACGGTGTCCGCCAGGGCGTCGTCCTCCTGGCGCGCCGGGGTCGGCGTCTGCGCCGCCGGGTCCGCAGCCGCGTACGTCACCGGCACCTGCGCGGCCGTGAACAGCGCGGGACGACGCTCGATCGGCGTCCGGTCCCCGGAGACCACGGGATCACCGGAGCGGTACGCACCCGACACGTACGCCGCCTTGAAGCGGATCATCTCGTCCGTGCCGAACTTCAGATATCCGGAACCGGGCACGGACGGCAGGTGGTAGGCGTCCGGAACACCCAGCGCCGCGCGCGACTCCGCCGCTGAGAACGTCCGCAGACCGATCCGGTACGACAGATACGTGTCCAGACCGCGCAGACGCCCCTCCTCCAGGCGCTGCGAGGCCAGCAGCAGATGCACACCCAGGGAGCGGCCGATGCGGCCGATCTGGATGAACATGTCGATGAAGTCGGGCTTGGCCGTGAGCAGTTCGCTGAACTCGTCGATCACGAGGACGAGCGAGGCCAGCGGCTCCAGCGGAGCACCCGCGGCCCGCGCCTTCTCGTAGTCGTGGATGTTGGCGTAGTTGCCCGCCGAGCGCAGCAGCTCCTGGCGCCGCTGGAGTTCACCGCGGATCGCGTCGCCCATGCGGTCGACGAGGGTCAGGTCGTCGGAGAGGTTGGTGATGACGGCGGCGACGTGCGGCATCTGCGACATGCCGGCGAAGGTGGCGCCGCCCTTGAAGTCCGCGAGGACGAAGTTCAGCGTCTCGGAGGAGTGCGTGACGGCGAGGCCGAGGACCAGCGTGCGCAGCAGCTCCGACTTGCCGGAGCCGGTCGCGCCCACACACAGACCGTGCGGACCCATACCGTCCTGCGCGGCCTCCTTGAGGTCCAGCATCACGGGCCGGCCGTCCTCGCCGACACCGATGGGCACCCGCAGGCGCTCCGGTGTCGACCGCGGCCGCCAGGCGCGGGTGACGTCCACGGAGGCGGCGTCACCGAGGCTCAGCAGATCGGTGAAGTCCAGGTTGGCGAGCAGCGGCTCGTCGTCGTTCCCGCCACCCATCCGCAGGGGGGCCAGCTGCCGGGCGAGCGCCTCGGCGGCGGGCAGGGACAGCCCGTCGGGAGTGCCCTCGTAGGCGACCTCGGCACCCGTGTCCAGCCACAGCCGGTCCGGTCGTACGACGATGGAGAGACCGCCCCGGGGCTGGTCGAGTTCGCCGGGGACCACCTCGATGATCGTGACGCCCTGCAGGCCCTCGGCGGCGGCGAAAGCGGAGGTCGGGGGCACGATCCCGCCGTCGAGGACGACGACGATGTGCGGCTGGTCCAGGACCGGCTGGCCGTCCCGGCTGAACCGCGGGCGGCCTTCGAGGCGGGCCGCGAGCAGCTGTTCCAGCTCACCGAGGTCGTCACCGAACAACCGCCGGGTGCCCGCGCCGTCGAACTGCCCGGCCAACTGGCTGTGCGGCAGCCACTTGGTCCAGTCCCAGCGGCCGACCGCGCTCGGCGCGGCGACCACGGCCAACAACAGATCGTCGGGGGAGTGCAGGGTGGTGAGCTGGGCGACCAGCGCGCGCGCCGCGGCCTGGGCGCACTCCGGCTCCCCGGACACCGTCACGTGGTAGAACGCCCGCATCGACACCGCGACCGGCAACCCGTCCAACTGGCCGTGCACGGCGAGAAACCGCTGCATGGCGCCCGCGCACAGGGGTTCGAGTTCGTCCACGGGCGCGGTCTCGGGAGCCACCAGAGGAGAGGCCAACTGCTGCGGTCCCAGACCGATCCGCGCCTGCCCGAAGTCCGCGTCCCCGACCCGGCGCTCCCACACCCGGCTGCCCTCGGCGACCACCGACCACAACTGCTCGGGAGAAGGGTGCAGATACAGCTGGGCGTCACGCTGCTTCAAGCCGGTCCTGCGCACCGTACGCCGGGTCTGCGCGAGATATTTGAGATAGTCCCGACGGACATCGGCCATTTGCCCCTGCGTACCGCGACGGTGCCGGACGATCTGCGCGATCACCATCGCGGCCGTCGACACGAGCATCACCACACCCATGATCCGCATGAACGGATGGGCGTTGGGGGAGGCGAAGTAGAACACCACCGACGAGCCCATGCCGAGCGTCGGCAGGATCTGCATCAGCATGCCCTCCTGCTGACCCCGCGGCAGCTCGGGAGGAGCCTCCAGGCGCAGCTCGTCGCAGGGCACCTCGGGCGGCAGGGTACGCGGTGGGCGCTTGATGACGATCTGGCTCACCGGTGAGTCAATCCCCCTATGCGGCCGAGCAGTTTCCTACCGGCACCCCCGTGGTGACGGTCACCCTCCGCTAGGCGGGGATCCTACTTGTCACCACTGACGGCACCTACCGGTAGGGTGACGCCCGCATCGTACGCATCCGCGAAGCAGGGGGTCAGTAAAGGTGAGTACGACCGCGACGACCGGGTTCTGCCGAGTCACTGTCGTGGCACCCGACAGCCGCATCGACGTCGCCCTCCCGGTGGACATCACCATCGCGGACATCTATCCGGAGATCCTGCGCCTGACGCGCCAGACCCAGCCCGTGGGCACTCCGACGGGCTACCACCTGGTGCGCCGCGACGGCACCACCATCGACGGCGCCCGCTCGCTCGCCGACGAACGCGTGCTCGACGGCGAGGTGTTGAGCCTGCGCCCCTTCGCCGAGTCGCTGCCCCCGGCCGTCCACGACGACGTCTCCGACGCGGTCGCCTCCGCGGTGGTCCGCGACCGTCACCTGTGGAGCGACGACCTGCTGCGCGTGGCCGGACTGATCGGCGGCGCCCTGCTCCTGCTGCTCGCCGCCTTCGTGCTCTGGTACGCCGACCCGGTCCGCCACGACATGAACGGCCTGCCCGGGATCCTCGCGGGCGGCCTCGGCGTACTCCTGAGCGCGTACGCGGCCGTGCGCGCCCGTGTGTACGCCGACCGGGTGGCCGCTGTGGCCATCGGGCCGGCCTCCCTGCCCCTGCTCTTCCTCGCGGGCTCGGGAATCATCGACCCGACGGCCGGACAGGGGCCGGGCAAGCTGCAGTTCATGCTGGGCTGCGTGGCGGTGCTGGTCGCCTCCGTCGCCCTGGTCGCGCTCACCCCCAGTGGGGACGCGGCCTTCGTGGCCACCACCTTCGCGGCGGCGGTCGGTGCCGTGGCCACGTTCGTGGCGATCCTCGCCGACGCCTCCGCGACCGACACCGCCGCGGTGTGCGCCCCGGTCGCCATCGGCCTGGTCGCCTTCCTCCCCGGCCTGTCGGCCCGCTTCGCCCGGTTGCCGATCGGCTACGCCTCCCCGCGCTCCGCCGCGTACGAGGACTTCGACCTCGACCCCGCCCAGAGCCCGGACACCGAGCCCCTGGACGCCGAGCGGATCGCCGCCCAGGCCCGGCGCGGCCACGAGATGCTGCTGGGCCTCGTCGGCGGCACCTCCGCCGTGGTGGTCGCCTCCACCGCCGTCCTCGGCTTCGCGGACGACCTGTGGGGCCGGTTGCTCGGCCTCGCCGCCGGGCTCGCCATGCTGATCCGCGCCCGCCTGTTCCGCTACACCTCGCAGGTGGTGTGCGCCCTCGTCGCCGGTGTCGCGGCCCTCGCCCTCCTGCTGGTCGGCCTCGCGCTCAACCCGCCGGCCGAGGCCCTGACGGAGTTCACGCTCCACGCCGACCGGGGCGCCCTGGACCTGCGCACCATCTGGCTCACGGCCGCCATCACAGCCGGAGCCGCGCTGCTCACCGCGATCGGCCTGATCGTCCCCCAGAAGGGCCTCTCCCCCTTCTGGGGCCGCCTCCTCGACATCGCCGAGGCGTTCGTGCTGCTCACCCTGATCCCGCTGTGCCTGGCGGTGCTGGGCGTCCTCACCCAGGTCCGGTCACTGACCGGCTGACCGCGCACCCCGCATCGACCGGGCCCCGGGCAGGACCGTCCTGGCGTGCTGGTACGCTGTGTGACGGCCGTCTGTGTACGCACCCCGCGGACTCCCTCCAGGGACCCCGCGAGGCAGCGCCGACGGATCCCGCCACCCGAGTCACAGAAGTCCCCCTGAGACGAAGACCAGGGGCGCTCGGTGGCATCGAAGAGACTCAGAAGGAGTATCGCGTGTCGCTCGACGCCGCTACGAAGAAGCAGATCATCGCCGAGTTCGGTACCAAGGAGGGCGACACCGGCTCCCCCGAGGTCCAGGTCGCGATGCTCTCGCGCCGTATCTCGGACCTGACCGAGCACCTCAAGACCCACAAGCACGACCACCACTCCCGTCGTGGTCTGCTGATCCTGGTCGGTCAGCGCCGCCGTCTGCTGCAGTACCTGGCCAAGAAGGACATCCAGCGCTTCCGTACGCTGGTCGACCGCCTCGGCATCCGCCGCGGTGCGGCCGGCGCCAAGTAGGACGCCGTGAAGGGAGCGGTTCCCGAAACGATCGGGGGCCGCTCCCTTTGCCGTACGTACGGGCCCTTGCCCTACGTATGGAAACGTGCGGAGTGTCACCGCCCCTTTGTAGTGTGGTAGCACAACGCCATATGTACGACACAGCGTGAGGACACCCGGGACGGGTGACCGCACGCGACCGAACGAGGAGAAGCGCACCACGCCGCCGCCGGTCCTCGGTAGTGGCCCCCGGGGCAGCGAACCCCGGGTGCTTCGATCGAAGACCGGCCCGCACCGCACGGAGCGCTTCTCCGCCACCGTCCCCCTGTCACACGGACAGCGCGGGACAAAAGACGACAAAGTAACGGAGAGATCGCTAGTGGAGAACGAGACCCACTACGCCGAAGCCGTCATCGACAACGGTTCCTTCGGCACCCGCACCATCCGCTTCGAGACGGGCCGCCTGGCCAAGCAGGCCGCCGGCTCCGCCGTGGCGTACCTGGACGACGACACCATGGTGCTGTCGGCCACCACCGCCTCCAAGAACCCCAAGGACCAGCTCGACTTCTTCCCCCTCACGGTGGACGTCGAGGAGCGGATGTACGCCGCCGGCAAGATCCCCGGCAGCTTCTTCCGCCGCGAGGGCCGTCCCTCCGAGGACGCCATCCTCACCTGCCGCCTCATCGACCGCCCGCTGCGCCCGTCCTTCAAGAAGGGCCTGCGCAACGAGATCCAGGTCGTCGCCACGATCATGGCGCTCAACCCCGACCACCTGTACGACGTCGTGGCGATCAACGCCGCCTCCGCGTCCACGCAGCTGGCCGGTCTGCCCTTCTCCGGCCCGATCGGCGGCGTCCGCGTCGCGCTGATCAACGGCCAGTGGGTGGCCTTCCCGACGCACTCCGAGCTCGAGGACGCCGTCTTCGACATGGTCGTCGCGGGCCGCACCCTGGAGGACGGCGACGTCGCGATCATGATGGTCGAGGCCGAGGCCACCGAGAAGACCATCCAGCTGGTCAAGGGCGGCGCCGAGGCGCCGACCGAGGAGGTCGTCGCCGCCGGTCTGGACGCCGCGAAGCCCTTCATCAAGGTCCTCTGCAAGGCCCAGTCCGACCTCGCGTCGAAGGCCGCCAAGCCCACCGGCGAGTTCCCGATCTTCCTCGACTACCAGGACGACGTCCTGGAGGCCCTCACGGCCGCCGTCAGGGACGAGCTCGCCCAGGCGCTCACCATCGCCGGCAAGCAGGAGCGCGAGTCCGAGCTGGACCGCGTCAAGGCGCTCGCCGCCGAGAAGCTGCTCCCGCAGTTCGAGGGCCGCGAGAAGGAGATCTCCGCCGCGTACCGCTCGCTGACCAAGTCCCTGGTCCGTGAGCGCGTCATCAAGGAGAAGAAGCGCATCGACGGCCGTGGCGTCACGGACATCCGTACGCTCGCCGCCGAGGTCGAGGCCATCCCGCGTGTGCACGGCTCCGCCGTGTTCGAGCGTGGCGAGACCCAGATCCTGGGCGTCACCACCCTCAACATGCTCCGCATGGAGCAGCAGCTCGACACCCTGTCGCCGGTGACGCGCAAGCGCTACATGCACAACTACAACTTCCCGCCGTACTCCACCGGCGAGACGGGCCGCGTCGGCTCCCCGAAGCGCCGCGAGATCGGCCACGGCGCCCTCGCCGAGCGCGCCCTCGTCCCGGTCCTGCCGACGCGCGAGGAGTTCCCCTACGCGATCCGCCAGGTCTCCGAGGCGCTCAGCTCGAACGGCTCGACCTCCATGGGCTCGGTCTGCGCCTCCACCATGTCGCTGCTGAACGCCGGTGTGCCGCTGAAGGCCCCCGTCGCCGGTATCGCCATGGGCCTGATCTCCCAGGAGATCGACGGCGAGACGCACTACGTCACCCTCACCGACATCCTCGGTGCGGAGGACGCCTTCGGCGACATGGACTTCAAGGTCGCCGGCACCAAGGAGTTCGTCACCGCCCTCCAGCTCGACACCAAGCTGGACGGCATCCCGGCCTCCGTCCTGGCCGCCGCCCTCAAGCAGGCCCGTGACGCCCGCCTCCACATCCTCGACGTGATGATGGAAGCGATCGACACCCCGGACGAGATGTCCCCCAACGCCCCGCGGATCATCACCGTCAAGATCCCCGTGGACAAGATCGGCGAGGTCATCGGCCCCAAGGGCAAGATGATCAACCAGATCCAGGAGGACACCGGCGCCGAGATCACGATCGAGGACGACGGCACCATCTACATCGGTGCCGCCGACGGCCCGGCCGCCGAGGCCGCCCGCGCCACGATCAACGGCATCGCCAACCCGACCATGCCGGAGGTCGGCGAGCGCTACCTGGGCACCGTCGTGAAGACGACGACCTTCGGCGCGTTCGTGTCGCTGCTCCCGGGCAAGGACGGTCTGCTGCACATCTCGCAGATCCGCAAGCTCGCCGGCGGCAAGCGCGTGGAGAACGTCGAGGACGTCCTCGGTGTGGGCGCCAAGGTCCAGGTCGAGATCGCCGAGATCGACTCCCGCGGCAAGCTCTCCCTCATCCCCGTGATCGAGGGCGAAGAGGGCTCGGACGAGAAGAAGGACGACGCCGACAAGTGACGTCGCGTAGCTCCAAGGCGACGGCCCGCACCTCCACGGAGGCGCGGGCCGTCGCCCGTACCCAAACCCTGATCAAGGGCGCCGGCGGCATCGGCACGGTCCGCAGGACCACCCTCCCGGGCGGCCTGCGCATCGTCACCGAGACCCTGCCGTCGGTGCGGTCCGCCACCTTCGGCATCTGGGCCCACGTCGGCTCGCGCGACGAGACGCCCGCTCTGAACGGCGCCACGCACTACCTGGAGCACCTGCTCTTCAAGGGCACGACCCGGCGCAGCGCGCTCGACATATCGTCCGCGATCGACGCGGTCGGCGGCGAGATGAACGCGTTCACCGCGAAGGAGTACACGTGCTACTACGCACGCGTGCTCGACTCCGACCTGCCCCTCGCCATCGACGTCGTCTGCGACATGCTCACCGGCTCCCTGATCCGTGAGGAGGACGTCGACGTCGAACGCGGCGCCATCCTCGAAGAGATCGCGATGACCGAGGACGACCCGGGCGACTGTGTGCACGACCTGTTCGCCCACACCATGTTCGGCGACACCCCCCTCGGCCGCCCCGTCCTCGGCACGGTCGACACGGTCAACGCCCTCACCGCCGACCGCATCCGCCGCTTCTACAAGAAGCACTACGACCCCACCCACCTCGTGGTCGCCTGCGCCGGCAACGTCGACCACAACAAGGTCGTACGACAGGTCCGCGCGGCCTTCGAGAAGGCCGGTGCCCTCACCCGGACCGACGCCACCCCGATCGCCCCGCGTGAGGGCCGGCGCAGCCTCCGCACGGCCGGGCGCGTCGAGCTGATCGGCCGCAAGACCGAGCAGGCCCATGTCGTCCTCGGCATGCCCGGCCTCGCCCGCACCGACGAGCGCCGCTGGGCCCTCGGCGTCCTCAACACCGCGCTCGGCGGCGGCATGTCCTCCCGCCTCTTCCAGGAGGTCCGGGAGAAGCGCGGCCTCGCCTACAGCGTGTACTCGTACACGTCCGGCTTCGCCGACTGCGGCCTCTTCGGCGTCTACGCGGGCTGCCGCCCCTCCCAGGTCCACGACGTGCTCAAGATCTGCCGCGACGAGCTGGACCAGGTCGCCGAGCACGGACTGCCCGACGAGGAGATCGACCGGGCCATCGGCCAGTTGAAGGGCTCCACCGTCCTCGGCCTGGAGGACACCGGCGCCCTCATGAACCGCATCGGCAAGAGCGAGCTGTGCTGGGGCGAGCAGATGTCCGTCGACGAGATGCTGACCCGGATCGCCCTGGTGACACCGGACGAGGTCCGGGCCGTGGCCCGCGACGTCCTCGGGCAGCGCCCCTCCCTGTCGGTGATCGGCCCGCTCAAGGACAAACAGGCGTCCCGACTCCACGACACCGTCGCCTGACCCCTCCCACAAGGCCCAGAAGGAAGCAAGACAGATGAGCAAGCTGCGCGTGGCGGTCCTCGGTGCCCAGGGCCGTATCGGCTCCGAGGCGGTCAAGGCCGTCGAGGCCGCCGAGGACATGGAACTGGTCGCCGCTCTGAGCCGGGGCGACAAGCTGGAGACCCTCACCGAGCAGGGCGCCCAGGTCGCCGTGGAACTGACCACGCCCGCCTCGGTCATGGACAACCTCGACTTCTGCGTCCGCAACGGCATCCACGCGGTCGTCGGCACCACGGGCTGGACGGACGAGCGTCTCGCGCAGCTGAAGGGCTGGCTGGACGGCTCCCCGGAGACCGGTGTGCTCATCGCGCCCAACTTCTCCATCGGGGCCGTCCTCACCATGAAGTTCGCGCAGATCGCCGCGCCCTACTTCGAGTCCGTCGAGGTCGTCGAGCTGCACCACCCGAACAAGGTCGACGCCCCCAGCGGCACCGCCACCCGCACCGCCCAGCTCATCGCCGAGGCCCGCCGCGCCGCCGGCACCGCCCCGGCACCGGACGCCACGGCCACGGGCCTGGACGGCGCGCGGGGCGCCGACGTCGACGGCGTCCCCGTCCACGCGGTACGCCTGCGGGGCCTCCTCGCCCACCAGGAGGTGCTGCTCGGCGGCGAGGGCGAGACCCTGACGGTCCGCCATGACTCCCTGCACCACAGCTGCTTCATGCCGGGCATCCTGCTCGGCGCCCGCCGCGTGGTGCAGACCCCGGGCCTCACCTTCGGTCTCGAACACTTCCTCGACCTGGGCTGATCGGCCGGCACCCACCATGCGCGCGAAGATCACCTACGCCGTCACGGCAGCCGTCCTGGTCGTCTACTTCGTCCTGGTCGGTAGCCGCGGGGTCATGCTCATCGAGACCGGCACCCCGATCACGATCGCCTTCGGCGTCGCCGTCCTCGTCCTGCCCGCGATCGGCATCTGGTTCCTGTGGAAGAACACCCAGTTCGTCCGCAGGGCCAACCAGCTCGCCGCCGAACTCGACGCCGAAGGCGGCCTGCCCGTCGACGAGTTGAAGCGCACCCCGAGCGGCCGCATCGACCGCGCCTCGGCCGACGAGGTCTTCGCGCAGCGCAAGGCGGAGACCGAGGACGCCCCCGACGACTGGCGCACCTGGTTCCGTCTCGCCGTCGCCTACCACGACGCCCGCGACACCCCGCGGGCCCGCAAGGCGATGCAGCGCGCCATCGCCCTCCACGACGGCAAGCCGATCCCGACCGCCTGACATCCCGCCGACGGGTGAGGGGCCGGACCGCACACGCGGTCCGGCCCCTCACCCGTTCGGTCTACTACGCGACGCGTCCGTACGCGGCCGCCCAGGCCCCGATCGTGTCGGCCGCCCGGTCGAATGCCTCCGTACGCGCCAGGAAGTCGGCGTTGTGGCTGGTCATCAGCGGCGTCACATACTCCTGGACCCGGTCCCTGCGCACCAGGAGCAGCGCCTGCCCCTGCACAGACCGCGGCAGCCCGAGCCACCGCACCGGCTGCTGCACCGTACGCACGGACACGGTCGGCTCCCAGGACGCCGTACGCGTCCGGAAGAAGCTCACCTGGCGCACGCCCCGCGCACTCACCCAGATGCCGACCCGGAGCAGCCGCAGGGTGCAGGCGATGATCAGCAGCGCCGCCCCGAAGCACAGCGCGCCCGCCTGCGCCGTCTCGGCCGCCGCGATGATGACCGCCGCGACCAGCACGTACGACGCGAGCAGCAGCAGGAGCGCGGCCGCGCCGACCCGCCACGGGCCGGGACGGTAGGGCCGCCGCCAGCGGTCGCGGTCGTCGAACGGCAGCGCCTCGTCCACCGCCTGGTCGAAGGCGCGATCGGCGGTCAGGAAGGGCAGGGGCACGGCTGATCCTCACTCGATCCACGCACACGTTGTGCCGGGTGAGGCTACCGAGCCGGCCCCGGGCCCACCACTCTCGGGGGGCCGACGGGAGGCACAAGGCGGTACAACTCAGGCCATCCGCCCCCTTGTCGGTGGCGGCCCGTAGAGTGGGCGCCGCCCGAGAGCAGCAATGGGAAGGACCTTTCGAGCCGTGACCGACACCCCCGCCGACGATCTCAAGCCCAGCTTCCGCAGCGATGTCACCGTCGAGCTGGTCAAGCACAGCGCGTCCGACTCCGACGTCCTGTGGGCGGCCCGCGTCTCCACGGCCGGCGAGCAGTCGCTGGACGAGCTGAAGAAGGACCCGGAGCGCTCCAAGGGCCTCATCAACTACCTCATGCGGGACCGGCACGGCAGCCCCTTCGAGCACAACTCGATGACCTTCTTCATCAGCGCCCCGATCTTCGTCTTCCGCGAGTTCATGCGCCACCGCGTGGGCTGGAGCTACAACGAGGAGAGCGGCCGCTACAGGGAGCTCCAGCCCGTCTTCTACGTCCCCGACGAGTCCCGCAAGCTCGTCCAGGAGGGCCGCCCCGGCAAGTACGTCTTCGTCGAGGGCACCCAGGCCCAGCAGGAGCTGGTCGGCCGGATCACGGAGGACGCGTACGTCCACGCCTACGAGGCGTACCAGGAGATGCTCGGCGCCGGCGTCGCCCGCGAGGTCGCCCGTACGGTCCTCCCGGTCGGCCTGTACTCCTCGATGTACGCCACGTGCAACGCGCGCTCGCTGATGCACTTCCTCGGCCTGCGCACCCAGCACGAGCTGGCGAAGGTGCCGTCCTTCCCGCAGCGGGAGATCGAGATGGTCGGCGAGAAGATGGAGGCCGCGTGGGCCGAGCTCATGCCGCTGACCCACGCCGCCTTCAACGCCAACGGTCGCGTCGCCCCCTGAGGCGCGGACACGTCGATGAGCAGATGTGTTTCGGCCAGGCACAGATGTACGGGTCAGCCGAGCGAAGTGTCCGTATTGCGGCATTTCGCGAAGTTCATCTAGCCTGATCAAACGGACCCGGCACTGCTTGAACCCCCGAGCAGGCAGTGCCGGGCTCCGCATTTGTCCTGACTTTTCCCGGCCCCCTAGGGCAGACCGCGCCCTGAGCAACGAGTAGCGTGTTACCCATGGCTCCGACCTCGACTCCGCAGACCCCCTTCGGGCGGGTCCTCACCGCCATGGTCACGCCCTTCACGGCGGACGGCGCACTCGACCTCGACGGCGCGCAGCGGCTCGCCACCCACCTGGTGGACGCAGGCAACGACGGCCTGGTGATCAACGGGACCACCGGTGAGTCCCCCACCACCAGTGACGCGGAGAAATCGGACCTGGTACGAGCCGTCCTGGAGGCCGTGGGTGACCGCGCCCACATCCTCGCCGGCGTCGGCACGAACGACACCCACCACAGCATCGAGCTGGCCCGCACCGCCGAGCGGGTCGGCGCGCACGGCCTCCTCGTCGTCACGCCGTACTACAACAAGCCCCCGCAGGAGGGCCTGTACCGCCACTTCAGGGCCATCGCGGACGCCGCCGACCTTCCGGTCATGCTCTACGACATCCCGGGCCGCAGCGGCGTCCCCATCGACACCGAGACGATCGTCCGCCTCGCCGAGCACCCGCGGATCGTCGCCAACAAGGACGCCAAGGGCGACCTCGGCCGCGCCAGCTGGGCCATCGCCCGCTCGGGCCTGGCCTGGTACTCCGGCGACGACATGCTGAACCTGCCGCTGCTCTCCGTGGGCGCGGTCGGCTTCGTCTCCGTCGTGGGCCACGTCGTCACCCCGGAGCTGCGCAGCCTCGTCGAGGCGTACGTCTCCGGAGACGTCCAGAAGGCCACCGAGATCCACCAGAAGCTGCTCCCGGTCTTCACGGGCATGTTCCGCACCCAGGGCGTGATGACCACGAAGGCGGCGCTCGCCCTCCAGGGACTGCCCGCCGGACCGCTGCGCGCCCCCATGGTCGAGCTCTCGCCCGAGGAGACCGCCCAGCTCAAGATCGATCTTGCTGCCGGCGGGGTACAGCTCTAACACCAGACTTCGCGCGGCGCGACCTGGCATCGCACAGTGCGGCACCCGACTTCACAACTGAATACGCAGGACGCGAGTGCCTGCATCCCATACACAACTGCTTATGCACGAACGTCACGCGCGCCACGTGCCACGGAGGCACGTGGCGCGCGTGGTGAGGAGAGTCTTTTGAGTCATCCGCATCCTGAACTGGGCTCGCCCCCGCCCCTGCCCGAAGGTGGCCTGCGGGTCACCCCGCTCGGCGGCCTCGGCGAGATCGGCCGGAACATGACCGTCTTCGAGTACGGCGGCCGACTGCTGATCGTCGACTGCGGAGTGCTCTTCCCCGAGGAGGAGCAGCCCGGAATCGACCTGATCCTGCCGGACTTCTCGTCCATCCGGGACCGCCTCGACGACATCGAGGGCATCGTCCTGACGCACGGCCACGAGGACCACATCGGTGGTGTCCCGTATCTGCTGCGCGAGAAGCCCGACATCCCGCTGATCGGCTCCAAGCTGACCCTCGCCCTCATCGAGGCCAAGCTCCAGGAGCACCGCATCCGCCCGTACACCCTCGAGGTGGCGGAGGGGAACCGCGAGCGCATCGGCCCCTTCGACTGCGAGTTCGTCGCGGTCAACCACTCGATCCCCGACGCCCTGGCCGTGGCGATCCGCACGCCCGCGGGCATGGTCGTCCACACCGGCGACTTCAAGATGGACCAGCTCCCGCTGGACAACCGTCTGACCGATCTCCACGCGTTCGCCCGGCTGAGCGAGGAGGGCATCGACCTCCTCCTCTCCGATTCGACCAACGCCGAGGTCCCGGGGTTCGTTCCCCCGGAGCGCGACATCTCCAACGTTCTGCGCCAGGTCTTCGCGGGAGCCCGGAAGCGGATCATCGTGGCCAGCTTCGCCAGCCACATCCACCGCATCCAGCAGATCCTCGACGCGGCTCACGAGTACGGCCGCCGGGTCGCCTTCGTCGGCCGCTCGATGGTTCGGAACATGGGCATCGCCAGGGATCTGGGTTATCTGCGGGTTCCGCCGGGTCTGGTCGTGGACGTCAAGACCCTCGACGACCTCCCGGACCACGAGATCGTCCTCGTCTGCACCGGATCACAGGGCGAGCCGATGGCGGCCCTGTCCCGCATGGCCAACCGGGACCACCAGATCCGCATCGTCCAGGGCGACACGGTGATCCTGGCCTCGTCGCTGATCCCCGGCAACGAGAACGCGGTCTACCGCGTCATCAACGGCCTGACCCGCTGGGGCGCGAACGTCGTCCACAAGGGCAACGCCAAGGTCCATGTCTCCGGACACGCCTCGGCCGGCGAACTGCTGTACTTCTACAACATCTGCCGCCCGAAGAACCTGATGCCGGTCCATGGCGAATGGCGCCATCTGCGGGCCAACGCCGAGCTGGGTGCCTTGACCGGCGTCCCGCACGACCGCATCGTCATCGCCGAGGACGGCGTAGCCGTCGACCTCATCGAGGGCAAGGCCAGGATCTCCGGCAAGGTCCAGGCGGGTTATGTCTACGTCGACGGCCTCTCGGTCGGCGATGTCGGCGAGCCGGCCCTGAAGGACCGCAAGATCCTGGGCGACGAGGGCATCATCTCCGTCTTCGTGGTCGTGGACGCCTCCACCGGCAAGATCACCGGTGGCCCGCACATCCAGGCCCGAGGCTCCGGTATCGAGGACTCCGCCTTCGGGGACGTCGTCCCGAGGATCACCGAAGTACTGGAGCGTTCGGCGCAGGACGGGGTCGTCGAGCCCCACCAGCTGCAGCAACTCATCCGACGCACCCTGGGCAAGTGGGTCTCGGACACGTACCGACGCAGGCCGATGATCCTGCCTGTGGTGGTTGAGGTCTGACCCTCCGTCAGCGCCTGACTGGGAGCGGGGCTCCTCGATTTGCATCGGGGCGCCCCGCTCCAGTACGTTTACGGCTCCGCCCAGGGGGGAACCCGACGCAACTGTGCGTCAGGAACCACCCGGACCGGGCGGGAATTCCGACTCAGAACTTCTGATAA
>NZ_OLMK01000175.1 GCF_900290235.1 Streptomyces sp. MA5143a | reverse complement strand
GGAGGAGTTCGGTGGCGGTGTGGCGGCCGGAGCGGACCGCGCCGTCCATGTAGCCGTTCCAGTAGGGGGAGAACTCGGCGCCCGCCCAGTGCACGCGGTGGTGGGGGCGGTCCCTCCACTGGCCGAAGTCGGTGAGCACGCCGGGGGCGGCGACGGAGGTGGGGCCGCCCTGGGTCCACTGCTCGGCGGTCCAGTCCTGCTCGACGTATTCGACGGTGTCGAAGGCACGGTCCCCGACGACCTGGGCGAAGCAGCGCAGCACCGCGCCGCGGCGCTCGGCGGCCGGGCGGTGGGCCCACTTGCGCCATTCCCGGCCGCCGAGGAAGCCCATCAGGACACCCGGTCCACCGTCGGGCGGGGTGTTGTCGAACATCTCGCGGATCGGGGAGCCGCCGCGCAGCAGGCCCATCCCGGACAGCCCGTCCTCGCGCCAGAACGGCTTGTCGTAGACGGCGACACACTTCATGAGGGTGCCGAACGGCAGCCGCTGGAAAAGCTGGTCCTGCTGGGCGGGCAGCAGCGGGTCCCACACGATCCGCGAGGCCACCAGCGGCGGCACGGCCACGATCACCCGCTCGGCCCGCCAGTCACCGGCGTCGGAGACCACGGTGACACCAGTGGCATCCTGGCTGATGCGCCGCACCGGCGCCGACAGGTGGACACGGCCGTCGAGTTCCTCGGCGAGACGCTGGGCGACCAGCTGTGAACCGCCGACGAACCGGCTGTCCTGGGCGCCACCGGTCGTTCCGGTGCCGCGCTCCATGGTGCCGGGGTGGGTCTCGTTGCCGAACGTCGAGACGTACCAGAGGCTGAACAGGGCGGACGCGTCACGGGCCTCGCCGCCGTAGGCGGAGTTCAGGAAAAGGCTGATCATGTCGACGGCGTCGCCGGTGATCTCGGCCTTGCGCAGCCAGGTCTCATAGGTCATGGCGTCCAGCTCACGGGCGTTCGCCGCCTTCCACGGTGCGGCCGGGTCCACCTTGGCCGCGGCCTGGCCGACCCGGGCCAGGGCAATACCCATGTCCGGCAGCGCGAGCAGGTCCGGCGGGGTGTGCCCCGTGAACCGCTTGGCCTTGCCGTCGTTGACGTAGACGGCCTCGCCGGGAATGGCAGCCTGGTAGGTGTCCACGCCGACCTCCTTGGCCAGCGCCAGGATGTGGTCCTGGGTCGGACCCACATACTGCCCGCCGATCTCGGTCACCTGACCGTCGCCGAGGTCGTGGTTGAGCAGCCGGCCGCCCACCCGGTCACGGGCCTCCAGCACGGCCACCGACTTGCCCGCCGCGACGAGCTCCCGCGCCGCGGTCAGACCGGCCAGCCCCGCACCGACCACCACCACATCCGCCCTGCGGGCATGCTGCGCCGTGGCGACGTCCTTCTTCTGCGTATCAGTCATGATC
>NZ_OLMK01000181.1 GCF_900290235.1 Streptomyces sp. MA5143a | reverse complement strand
CGAACGGACTCACCACTGGGGGTGCGATCCGGCCGCGCTCCGCTACGGAAGCGTGCCTGGTGGGTGGTGATTCGCCACCCACCAGGCAGCCACCCGGGCGCGGGAGCGGAATCCGAGCTTGGCCAGGATGTGCTCGATATGGCGGTCCACCGTGCGCGGTGACAGGTCGAGCGATGAGGCGATCTGCCGGTTGCTCATGCCCTCCGCCACGAGCGCGGCCACCTCCAGTTCCCGGCGCGTCAGGGAACACGAGCCAACTGAGGCACTCCACTGGGCGTCGGCCGACGCCACCAGGGCCAACTCGACGGCACAGGCCGGACTGTCGTACTGACCGCCTTCCGCGATGGCCTTCTCGAACGCCGTCGGGCCGAGGGCCGCCACGGTTTCCTGCTCGAAGCGGGCCTGGAACCGGGAAATATGAGGGCCGAACGCGCCGATGGACGTGCCGAGGACGCGCCACAGAGAACGTGCCGCGCCCTCCAGGCGGGCCGCCATCCGGTGGTCGCCGTATGAGCCGGCGATCCAGGCAAGGAGGCCCACCAGCATCGCGCTTCCTATGGGGTCGTTGAACCCCCGTTGAATCTCCAGTCCGGCACGCGTCGACTGTTCGGCGGCGGCGTTGTCGCCTCGTATCCAGGCGTCTAATCCCAGTGCCCACAGCGCGTAGGCGCGGCACAGCCGCTCCCCGTGTGCCTCCGCCACGGCCACCGCCTGTTCGGAGGTCGGTTCGAGGTTCCCGGCGAGTGTCCCGCCGTCGGGGCCCAATACCGTCACCTGGTGGGGCGTGCACTGTCCGAGGACGGCGCCGGTGGCGGTGACCGCGATCCGGTCGCCGTCGCGCATGCTCACATTGCCCGCCGTGCCGATCAGCCTAG